>JAZSJJ010000014.1:0-5784 GCA_045534225.1 Clostridia bacterium | reverse complement strand
CTTTTTAACCATAGAAGCTGCTGAGATTCTATCTGCTGTTTGTTTATCTTGTTCATTCATGTATTCGCCAAGAACATTCATAACAAGTATTCTCTTAAACGCTTCTGCTTGTTCTGTACCACGACCTCTAGGAGAAGCTATATGAATATTTCCACCTTCATCTCTTACAACATAAAGATCTTGTAAAGAACGTCTTCTTTGGTAATATCTTTTTTCTATTACCCCATTAAATATTTGGTTAAACATCTTAACACTAGGGTATACAAAAACAGTTACTGTATACACCTCTCTTGGGTTCTTAAGATCCACTCTTGGCATCTTTTTTGCAACCTCTTTTATATATGTACAAACGTCATCGACAAACGCGCCATCTAGTTTATCGTTATATTTAATTGTTATTGTTTCAATTTGTCTTACAGCATTAAAATACACCATTTGTTTTTGTTGTTTTGCCATAAAATACCTCCAAAACTATTTACATAATATATTTTATCATATTTCGTATTTTTTTACAAGAAAAAAGAAGATATTGCTATCTTCTTTCTATTATATCTATATATTACTTAATATATAACGATGGTCTAAATCCTAAATATACTGGGTCTGGTCCCATTGATTCACCGTCTCTATCATTTACCCCACCATACATTACGTAATGCCACCAATAACTACCTCTTACAGAACGTTGATATGTTGAAGTTCCTTCCATTGTCCATTCAAACAAATTACCTCCCATATCATAAACGTTATAATTAATAGAATTTTTACATGCACCAGTACTAAATAATTGTGGATCATCATCTGCTACTCTTGGTTCAGCAGCTGTCCAAACTCTTAGTGCCCATTCATCTGTGTCTATTCTTGATTGCTTTGCGTTAGTATTAAAATCTGACGCTGTTATAATAGTATCCCACCATATACCTTTACTTGGATCAAAGAAATCAAATGTTGGTTCTAATTTTACCCAACTAGATATTGTAGCATCCCATTGCACACCATATGTTAAAGTAGAAACTGCTCCATATAACGAATTACTCTTTGGATATAACTCTCTAGATTTTGCTACAGCACCACCATTATCATCTGCCATAGTGCCATTACCCCAATCTATATTAGTTATAGGATATTTACCCATTGCAACTTTTGCACTTCCATTAGACAAAAATGTGACTTCATCATATGTGTCTGTTCCTGCCTCGTAACGGCCTATATAGAAACCTCCATATTTTTTAACACTTTCATACATCGCAGTTATTTCTTCATACACCATATCTGATATATACGCGCTATTTTGCATGTTTTGGGCCGCAGGCATATTATTTTCGTCTAGCACTATTTCCCAATATCCCTTGCCTAATTCATTAGAAATATTTACATTAGTACCAGCAAAATTCTTTCTCACAAATTCTGTTGCAAAAGCATCTCTATCTACTGGTACCCATACAAATTGATTTCTATTCTCTAAAGAATATTGATGGCTAGCATCAGTAGTAATTGTCTTCTTACCAGCTTTTATTTCATCTTCTGTTAAAGCATATATAACCATTCCTTCTGCCACTTGATCTTCAGTTGCGTATGGAGAGCGTGCAAAACCTTTTGGAATAGGAACACCCTCTTCAGTTACAATTCTTACACTATCTTGCCAATCTGCTGGTGGAACAGTTCCTTTCTCGGCGTTCTCATCTTTCTTGTTTACAGTTACCCCTTTATCTGTAACGATTATATCGTATTTATCCGTATTAACATTATTATTTTCTAGCGCTTCAAATACAGCATCCTCTAAATCTAGACCTTCCAAATATGCTTCAGACCACGCTAAAGTTGCTAAATGTCTAACATCATTTAATTCCGTATCATCTACCGCCTCGCTTGCTCTACCTATTATTCCGCTGTTGTTTAATGTAACAACAACCGCGGCTGCTAAAATTATCATAACTATTATTGTTATTACTAATACTATTAATGATATACCTTTTTTGTTTTTTACCATATACTTCTCCTTTGTATACAATTACTTATTTTATTTAATCACAAAAAGAAAAACATTACAACGATTGTTAGTCATTGTAATGTTTTTGTAATATTATATTGTATTATTTTTTTAGCATTGGCTTTAAGAATTTACCAGTGTAACTAGATTCGCATTTAGCTACTTCTTCTGGTGTACCAGTTACTACAATATTACCACCTAGATTACCACCTTCTGGTCCTAAATCTATAATGTGGTCTGCACATTTAATTATATCTAAATTATGCTCTATTACTACAGCTGTGTTTCCAGCATCTACAAGTCTATTTATTATTCCTATTAATTTATCTACGTCTGCTGTATGAAGTCCTGTACTTGGTTCATCTAGAATGTATAATGTTTTTCCTGTAGAACGTTTAGCAAGTTCTGTTGCAAGTTTAATTCTTTGTGCTTCACCACCAGATAATGTTGTTGATGGTTGACCAAGTTTAATATATCCAAGTCCTACATCATTTAATCTTTCTAGTTTATTTCTAATTGGTGTAACATTCTTCAAGAAGTCTAATGCTTCTTCTACAGTCATATCTAATACATCACTTATATTTTTGCCTTTGTATTTTACTTCTAATGTTTCACGACTATATCTCTTTCCATGACACACTTCACAAGGTACATACACATCTGGCAAGAAATGCATTTCTATTTTAATTATTCCATCTCCAGAACAAGCTTCACATCTGCCACCTGGTACATTAAAGCTAAATCTTCCTTTTTGGTATCCTCTAAGTTTTGCTTCATTAGTAGTAGCAAAAAGATCACGTATATGATCAAACATACCAGTATATGTTGCAGGATTAGAACGTGGTGTTCTTCCTATTGGAGATTGGTCTATATTTATTATGCTATCTATATTTTCAAGTCCCGTTATCTTTCCTACCTTGCCAGGTTTTGTCTTAGCTCTATTTACCTCGTGCGCTACATATTTATATAGTATTTCATTTACTAAAGAACTCTTTCCTGAACCAGAAACACCAGTTACACAGTTTAATACTCCTAAAGGAATGTCTACATTAACTTTCTTTAAGTTGTTCTCTTCAGCCTTAACTATTTCTAACTTCTTTCCATTACCTTTTCTTCTTTCTTTAGGTACTTCTATTTTAAGCTCTCCACTTAAATATTTACCAGTTATACTATCCTCACATTTCTTAATATCTTCTGGTGTTCCAGCAAATACAATATTGCCACCGTGCACACCAGCTCCAGGTCCAATATCTACTATATAGTCTGCTGCTTTCATTGTATCTTCATCATGTTCTACAACAATTAATGTATTGCCTAAATCTCTCATTTTCTTTAAAGACTCTAGTAGTTTTGCATTATCTCTTTGATGAAGACCAATACTTGGTTCGTCTAGTATGTATAACACACCAGTTAGGCCCGAACCTATTTGAGTAGCAAGTCTAATTCTTTGAGATTCACCACCAGAAAGTGTACCTGCACTTCTAGCAAGTGTTAAATAATCTAATCCTACATCTATTAAAAAGCCTAATCTATTATTTAGTTCTTTTAATATTTGTTCAGATATCATTTTATTCTTTTCACTTAACTTTAAGTTGTTTATATATTCTTTTATTTCTTTTATTGGTAATGAGCATAATTCGTGTATATTTAACTTGCCAACTTTTACAGCTAACACTGTATCTTTAAGTCTTGTTCCATGGCAAGCCTCACAAGGAATAGTGTTCATAAAGCCTTCATAGTATGTTTTCATTCCCATAGAAGTTGTTTCGTGGTATCTTCTTTGAATAATGTTTACTACACCTTCAAATTCTCCTTCAAAAGAACGGCTAAATCTTGCCGATTCATGTTTGAAAGATATAACTTCTCCTTTAGAACCATAAAGAAGTACATCCTTAAATTTAGCTGGTATTTTACTAAACTTAGCTTCTATGTCTATACCATAGTGTTCACAAAGGCCTCTCATATACATAAGAGTTACTGAGTCTACTCCATTGCCACCCCAAGCATAGAATAACGTAGGATCACTTAACTTCTTATTCTCATCTGAAACTATTCTTTCTGGATCTACCATTAAAAGTTCCCCAACACCAGTACAGCTTGGACAAGCTCCATATGGTGTATTAAACGAAAACATTCTTGGTGTTATTTCTTCCATAGATATATTACAATCTGGACAAGAATAATTTCCTGAGAATAACAATTCTTCTCCGTCTACTATCTTAACTAATACTAGATTGTCTGCTTGTTTCATACAAAGTTCTACAGAGTCTGCTAGACGTTTTTCCATGTCTTCGTTTACTACAAGTCTATCTACAACAATCTCTATGTTATGTGACTTTGTTCTTTCTATTTCTGGAAGTTCTTCCGCAAGATCATATAGCTTGCCATCAATTCTTGCTCTTACATAACCTTCTTTAATAGCATTTTCTATAACTTTTGCATGTTCACCTTTTTTACCACGTATTACTGGAGCCATTACAAGAATCTTAGTACCTTTTGGTAATTCCATTATGCTATCTACTATTTGATCTACTGTTTGCATAGATATTTTCTTTCCACATTTAGGACAATGTGGAACACCTATACTTGCATAAAGAAGACGAAGGTAATCATAAATCTCTGTTACAGTACCAACTGTAGAACGAGGGTTTTTAGAAGTAGTCTTTTGGTCTATAGATATAGCTGGAGATAATCCTTCTATACTATCTACATCTGGTTTTTCCATAAGACCTAAGAATTGTCTTGCATAAGAAGAAAGACTTTCTACATATCTTCTTTGTCCTTCTGCATATATAGTATCAAAAGCTAATGATGTTTTACCACTACCAGAAAGTCCAGTAAATACAGTAAGAGTATTTCTTGGTACTTCTAAATCTACATTCTTTAGATTATTTTCTCTTGCACCTTTAATAGTAAGTTTTTCTTGCATAGTTCCTCCTTATATATACATATATATTCTTCTTAAATATGTAAAAAATATAATGTATGTTAAACCACCATACATTATATCACATTTTATTTATATATACTAGTAGTAATTATTGGTATTTAACTATTAATAACTAAAAGAAACACACTAGAAAGTCTAGTGTGTTTAAATTCTATTATTCTGCAATTTTAGAAACTGTATATGTATTATTAGCTTCGTTATATGTTGCTTCATATCCTTCTGCTACGAAGTTTGTTCCTTCGCCTTCAGCTTTGTTATCTGCTGGATTGAATCCTGTAAATGTTCCACCTTTTACAATTATACTTGCAACATCGCGATCTGAATCATATAGATTTAATGTAAATGTTTCATCTCCTATAAAAGTACCGCCATTTATTGTTACTTTTGAGCCATTTCCACGTGCATAAATGATATCCGAAGGTACTTCTGCATCTGGAATTCCTATAAATGTTCCATTTTCTATTGTTATATCTCCGCCGTTATATGCATATAACGCTACAAAATATTCTTCTTCATTTTTTCTTGTGTCTACAGTTCCATTGCCTTTTACAGTAAGTTTTGCACTAGTCCATATTACATTATTACTTGAATAATTTTCACTAATTGAAATTTTGTGTCCATTTAAATCTAATACTACATCTTTTGAAAGACCTATAGATTTTTCAGCTAATTCTATATCACTGCCTAATTTAACTGTTCCACCTTCAGTCATAAAGTGTTTAAGTTCTGCTTCTTCAGTTACATTATTTGCATCGTATGCAACTACTGTATATGTGTTGTTTGCTTCGTTGTACACAGATTTATATCCTTCTGCTACAAAGTTTGTTCCAACACCTTCTGCTAA
>JAZSJJ010000002.1:0-44442 GCA_045534225.1 Clostridia bacterium | reverse complement strand
ATGCAATGAACTTAAAATAAGTGTAAATGAATTATTAAGTGGGGAGGTAATTAAAGTGGAGGATTATAAAAAACAAGCTGAAGAAAATTTATTAAAAATGGAAAAAGAAAGAGAAGAAAAAGACAAACAATTATTAAATTTGGAGATTGTTATAGGTTATTTCTCATCATTAACATTTTTAATTCTAATATTCGTAGCATCTTTTGTAGAAATGCAATCTTGGATTAGACTTATTTTAATAGTATTTGGTTCTATAGTATTTGCAGTAGGAGTTGGTAAGGCAATAAAAATAGAACAAACAGCAGGATACTATGAATGTGATAAATGTCATTATAAATATGTACCAGAATATTTAAGTGTATTTTGGGCTATGCACATGGGAAGAACAAGATATATGAAATGTCCAAAATGTAATGAAAAAAGTTGGCAGAAAAAAGTAATAAGTAAATAACAAATTACAATTTATATGAGTAAACTGAAGGTATAGTTATTGTTAAATATAATAAAATAAGGAGTAAATGTTTAACATTTACTCCTATATTTTTGTTCAGACTTATTTAAGACTTTCAAGAATCAAAGCTTGGATATCATCGCGAAGTTTTGCGATGGTGTCGTAGTCTTTGCCTTCAACCATGATACGAATATAGTTCTCTGTGCCGGAAGGACGAACAACAGAACGACCATCGTTACCCAAGGTTTCGTATACCAAATCGTTGATACGCTGTCTCAAAGAATTGTTTGCAATAAATGCATTCTTTTGTTCGGGCGTTGCTGTGATTTGTGTGGATACCTGCGGGTATTTGAACATCTGATTCTTAAGTTCAGAGAGTTTCTTGCCGGTTTTATCCATGATGTTAAGCACCATGAGTGCGGTAAGGATACCATCACCGGTAGTTGCATACTCTTTGAAGATAATGTGACCAGATTGTTCGCCACCAAGAGAACCATTGTTGGTAATCATTTCCTCAAGAACATACTTGTCGCCAACTTTGGTAGAAAGGAATTTGATTCCCTTTTCCTCACAGAACTTTACAAGTCCTAAGTTGGACATTACAGTACCAACGATGAGGTTGTTCTTAAGAAGACCAAGGTCTTTAAGAAAACCACCAACGATTGCAAGCACATGGTCGCCATCAACGATTTCGCCGTTTTCATCAACCAAGAGACATCTGTCTGCATCTCCGTCAAAAGCGATACCGCAGTCAAAGGTGAGACCAGAATTCTTAATAAGATCCTGAAGGAACTCAAGATGCATAGAACCGCAGCCTTCGTTGATGTGTTCGCCAGACACATCGGTGTTGTACTCGCGGACAGAAAGTCCCAAGGACTTGAAGATTTGGTAGCAGGTAGAAGCAGAACCATTGGAACAGTCTACAGCAATTCTTATGGGTTTGTACTTAAACTGCATAAGGGATGCAAAGTAGTCGTTCGCTGCAAGCGTGGTATAGTTCGAAATGATTTTGCCACAGGTTTCTGCGTAGTAGCTTGCTACTGTATCGGGTTCGATTTTGGAAATCAGATCCTCGATTTGTTCCTCGAGCTGGTCGGGAAGCTTGTAACCATCAGGTCCAATGATTTTGATACCATTGTATTCCTTAGGGTTATGTGATGCGGTTATCATAATGCCCAGTGCTGCAAATGAATAGAGCTTTGTAAGATATGCAATTGCAGGAGTGGGGAGTATGCCAACCGGCACAATGTTAATTCCGCCGGCGGTAAGACCAGAAGTGATTGCAGAAACAATCATATCTTTTGAAGGTCTGGTATCTGTGCCAATAATTACTACCGGCTTATCGTCTCCAAAAGGAGAACTTTTTACATCACGGAAATGGTTGGTTGTGATGAGCTTTGCGGTTGCAAGGCCTACCTTATATGCAAGGTCGGCGGTCAGAGTTTTGTTTGCGATGCCTCTGATACCATCGGTGCCAAAAAGTCTTCTCATTTTCTTTTCTCCTTCTCAATCATAGTAAGTTTGGTGCTTACAATGTGATCAGCGGGAATGATTCCGCGGATACAAGAAACAGGATAGACAATAGAGCCTTTTCCGATAACGGTACCGGGGTTTAAGACAGAATTGCATCCAACTTCTACATGGTCGCCAAGGAATGCACCAACCTTGCGGAGACCAGTTTCGATAGTTCCATCAATTACAACCTGAGTTTTTGTACTCTTAAGGTTAGAAATGATGGCGCCGGCTCCAAGATGTGCATAGTTACCTACCACAGAGTCGCCAACATAGTTGTAGTGGGGAAGTTGTGCATTATCCATAACTACTGCATTTTTAATTTCAGTAGAGTTACCAATAACACAGTTCTTTCCTATGATTACTTTGCCACGGATGAAAGCTCCGTGACGGATTTCGGTACCATGGTCTACAATAAGCGGACCGTAAAGGTGGGCGTCTGCTGCAACTTTTGCATCCTTAGCAATCCATACATTGGTTTTGCCGTCAGCACCGGAAATAAGATCAAACTCTTCTTTGTTAAGAGTAGGACCGAGTTTTAAGATAAACTCTTCTATCTTAGGAAGGACTTCCCAAGGGTATGTTTGGTTTTCAAGCAATTCTCTTGCAAGATACTGTTCAGTGTCAAAAAGATCACGAACAGTAATATTCGTACAATTTTCCATACGTTATACCTCCAATAATTATTTTTGGTCAAATTTTATCTGACCGAACTATTATACCACAGATAGGATGAAAAATCAAATTATGTAAACGAAAGCCAGTAGTTTCAATGGGTGTATGATTTTTAAGATGGATAAAAAAGACTAGAGTTATTAACTCTAGTCAAATAATTTGTGTTTCCGTTCTTTCAAATTACGAACAATGTCATAATCTGAAATACAAAGATTTCGCTCCATTCCAAGACCAATTTCTACATTGTCTGCTGAACGCCCGTGAAAGTCTGAACCAACGGTAGGGACAAGGTCGAACTCGTTACAAAGTTCAAGGTAGAAATTACGCCTTTCGTCTGAATTGTGCGGGTTATACACTTCCATACCTTGAAGACCATAACTCTTAAGCAAAATAACGAATTCTCTCATGTCTGACTCATTAAGTCTTAAAGTCTTAGGGTGGGCGAGTACAGGTACGCCGCCACATTCTATTAAAGATTTAATGAGTTTATCTATTTCCATCTTTTCTCTATCTACGTAGATATGAGAAGAAGTATCAAAGAATTCTGTATATGCCTGAGAAGGTGTTTTTGCATAGCCATAACGATGAAGAGCAATTGCTATATCGAAACGACCGACACTTTCAGGGTTTCTTGCACATTCCAATACTTTGGTATAAGAGAGGTTGATACCTTCTTTTTTTAGAAGCTCCAATGTCTTTTTTACGCATTTTTTTCTACTTAGTTCATATTCGTCAAATACTTTATAAATTTTAGTTGTAGAGAAATACGATATTATATGACACACGTGTTTTTTACTAAGTCCATGTTGCAACAGGGAAGAACTAAGCTCAACACCTGGAATAACTTCCATACTTTTACCAACGATTCTACGGAATTTTGTAAGAGATGCTAAAGTGTAATGTTCGGTAAGAGAAATAACTCCAACGTTATTTTCTTTACACATTTGGGCTATTTGGTTAAGAGAAGAATTGCCATCGGAATGTTTGCTATGCACATGTAGGTCAATAAGTCTGGGTTCCATAAATCCTCCTTTCTGTTTATTAAAACAGGAAATATAATTCTAACTTGAAACTATTATATATTAAAAGGAGAAAAATATGCAACGCTATTTCTTAATATTAGACTTAGAAATTAATGCTCCTAAATATCCAAAAACTATAGCAGCGGTTATACCAGCAGAAGTAGCAGTTATACCACCAGTAAAAATGCCCAAAAGACCATTTTTATCTATTTCTTCTTTAACACCATTTGCCAAAGCATAACCAAATCCACTAATAGGAACAGTAGCCCCAGAGCCACCAAAGTCCACTATAGGTTTGTATATGCCAAGACCAGTTAAAACAACACCGAGGACAACAAACAGTACTAGAATTCTTGCGGGCGTAAGTTTGGTTTTGTCTATTAATATTTGACCTATTGTACATATTATTCCGCCAGTAATAAATACTTTAAGATATGCTAAAAATAATTCCATGTTACACCTCCAAGTTCTCAATTACAAAAGCATGTGCAACACCAGGAATAGATTCACCTTGCCCTAAAGAGACTGGGCTCATAAGTGCACCTGTTGCAAGAAATAGTACTTTGTTAATTTCTTTTTTCTTAAGTAGTGGATAAATGTATGCAGCAAATACAGAGGCTGAGCAACCACATCCACTACCGCCAACACCAACATCTTGAGTTTCTGTATCAAAAATTTTAACACCACAATCCATATGCTGTTTAGATATGTCGTAACCATATTCCTTTAGTTGCTCTATTAAAAGTTTTGAACCAAGTTTTCCTAAATCTCCAGTAACTATTAAATCGTAGTAGTCTGGGGAGCGCTTAGTATCTTCAAGGTGAGTAACAATAGTATCAAAAGCAGCAGGCATCATAGCAGCTCCCATATTAGCAATGTCTTTAATTCCAAGGTCAATTACTTTACCTGGAGTAGCCATAGATATATGTGGATATTGTTTAATATTATTCTCATCCGCTTTAGCTATTAAGGTAGCACCACTACCAGTAACCGTCCATTGGCTATTTGGAGTCATTTGTGTTCCTTGTTCTAAAGGTAATCTAAATTGCCTCTCAGAAGCACAGAAGTGAGAGGAAGCCGATGCAATTGAGTTATATGCATAACCAGCATTTACAAAAGATGCGGCTAGTATATTTGCTTCAGCAAATGTAGAGCAGGCACCATAAAGCCCAAAGAATGGAATACTAAGATTTCTTGCAGTATATCCTGAAGAAATACATTGGTTTAATAAATCACCTGCAAACATATAGTCTATTTTATTCTTATTCATATTAGCTTTTTTAATAGCTAAGTCTATAGCTTCGGCCATAAATTTAGATTCTGCTTTTTCAAAAGTTTTTTCACCAAAGTATACATCATCTATTGTAGTATCAAAGTAAGGTGAAAGTGGACCTTCTTTTTCTTTCGGACCAACAGCCGAACCAGTAGACAATATAACAGGAGTGTTTTCAAAAACAATAGTATGCTTTCCAATTTTCATATAATACCACCAACTTTCTAAAAGAATATTTTGGTCATGTAGTATATTAATCCATACACTACAGAAGCACATATACCATAAACAAGTACAGGGCCTGCAACTTTAAACATATTAGCACCAATACCTAAAACTAACCCTTCAGATTTGTATTCTATTGCAGGAGATACGATAGAATTAGAGAAACCTGTTATTGGTACAATAGAACCAGCACCGGCAAATTTACCAATAACTTGGTAAAGCTTAAGGGTGGTAAGTAGTGCACCAATAAATATTAAAGAAATAGTAGATACAGAAGAAGCAATCTTTTTTTCTAAACCATAAAACATAGCAATATCTGTAATAATTTGACCAATTACACAAATTAGACCACCAATAATAAATGCAATAATACAGTTCATTAATAATGAACTTTTTTCTGCTCTGTTTTCAACATACTTTGTATATTCTTTTTCGTTCATCCCCATTTTTGTATAATTCATATAAAATCACCAAGAATATTATTTGTACAATATTTGCAAATATAACATTTTTTTAGTAAGATATACTAAAATACATAAAAAATAACTGAAAGAATAAAATTGTAAATATAAATAAGAGGTGGAATATGTCTAAAAATTATACAAATAATGAAGTAGAGCATATAAAGGATGAAGAAAGTAAAATAGAATATTTAAGATTTAAGTCTTTAGAAAAATATAAAGATAAGATAGATGTAATAGTTACATTAAGACACGGTGGAGTAAGTAACGGCGTATTTAATTCTCTTAATGTTAGAGCAGCCGGAACGGATAAAGTGGAAAATGTATTTGAAAATGTTACAAGAATAGGTAAACTAGTGGATACAGATTTAGAACATATATGTAAAGGTTCACAAGCACACACGGATACTGTTATATACTTAAACGAAAACAATATAGATGAATTTGCATATCCAAAGTTAAATTCATATGAAGTAGATGGATATATAACAGATAGGGATAAATTAGCGACATTAGTAACTACAGCAGATTGTAACCCAATAGTAATTTATGATCCAGTACATAATGTAGTTGCAAATGTACATAGTGGTTGGAAAGGTACAATTAAAAGAATATATGTTGTTGCATTAACTAAGCTTAAAGAGCAATTTGGAACAAAACCTGAAGATGTAATTATCTGTGTGGGGCCAGCTATAGGTCAATGCTGTTTTTCTAGCGAAGAAGAAAGCTTCAAAGAAAACTTTACAAACATTTGGAAGGATGAAGAAAATTACATATATTATGAAAAAGAAAATCCTAAAAGATTTCATGTTGATCTTAAGTATGTAATAACTAAAGATTTTGTTAAAGAGGGAGTAAAAGAAGAAAATATCCATTTTGCAGAGATTTGTACATGCTGTAACAATGAAGATTTCTATTCGTTTAGATATAAAACGATGCATAAAGAGGAAGACTACGGTTGCTTTGCAACAGTGGTAAAGTTAAAATAAAAAATCTTGCAATAATAAAATGTATATTATATAATCGTTTTATGAGGTGAAAGTATGGAATCGGATTCACAAAAAAGTAAGATATTAAAAGAGATCAAAAAATTAACACGTCCAAGTGAATTACAAGAATATTTAAGAGCGAATGTTCCTTATGAAGATTTGTTAGATTCTAGCTTTGTAGATGAATTGGTATCAGTTAATCCTGCTGTAAAAAGAGTTTTAAGTGGAGCTCTTTTAGATAAAGAGTATGATGAAGCTAGAAGTTATGAACAACAAGAAGATTTAGATACAATTGAGGGAATAGAAAGATATATAGAAAAAGTAGATATAAATGTTACACTTGTTAAGCATAGAGATAAAATATTAAGACTTGCAAGATATTACCAAGAGCAAGGCAATTATGCTAAAGCTCAAAGATATTATGAAGTAATTGTTGAGAACGGAAGAAATAAAAAAGAAAAATTCATTAGAAAAATGGGTAGAGATGAAACAGATACTGTATACCATAAAGCAAGAATAGGTGAACTAGACTGTAAAGCTAATATGGGACAAGACCTAACAGACGCCGAAAGAGAAGAATTAGAAGCGGCTCTTAGAACAGTATCTTCTAAGGAAAAATCTATAGATGCATTCTTAACATACTTTAGCCCTATAGACACCCAACAATTATTAGATGGAGATTTTGATGCTATAACTAAAAAAGGTGGAACTAGAAGAAGAACAGATTCAGAAAGAAAAGTATCTACTGAACACGAACGTGAATATATAGCTGAACTTTCTCCAGATAAGAGATTAAAATACTTAAAAGAGCATTATCAAATAGAACATGCATATATAGGTCTAAGCGCCTTTGAGGGAAGTGTAGTTCTAGATGTACCTAGTATGAATATCCTTATAGTAGAAAAATTCTATGAGCCAAAAGTTGAAGGTGAAACAGAACCAAGACCAGCTTATGGTAGCTCTACAATAATAGTTAACAGGGATATAGAACTTAATATAGAAGAGATGACAAGAGGACAACTTGTTGAAATGGGACAAACAGGAAGTAAGCTAATAAGTAGAGTTTATCATAGAGGCGCTACATATTATGATAGATTATCTAGAACAATAGATAAAACAAGTAGAGCAACTGTTGAAAAAGATGTGGTTACACCAGAAGAACTAGAAGAACCTGAAGAGGGAGAAGCTTCGCCAACAACAAATGAAGTAACGGATGTTGAACCCGCTGTAGAAGTGTCAGAAGGGGTAGCTGAAGCTGCAGGCTCAATATATGAACCAGTAGTAGAAGACGGTGCGCCAGAAGAGAGAACAATGGAAGTTGTTTTCAAAGAAATGGAAGAACTAGACACTGCTTATGAAGGACTTCAAGCAGCCCTTGAAAAAGCAAAAGCAGAACAAGCAAGAGTAGAAGAATTAAGAAGTAGAGTTATAGAAATAAGAGCTGAAGTCGACCAAGCTATATCAGGTAAGATGACAGGTTCAATTTCTATGGTTGTAATGAAACAAATTAAAACTCTAAAAGAAATGAAAAAAGAAATAGAAGAATTAGAAGCATCTGCTCAAGCTTTAAGTGTAGAACAATGCGAATTAGAAATAGCAACAAATAGAAAAAAGAGAGAAGAACTAAGTAATGAAATAAGAAATATGTATGGAGAGTAACGAATGAAGAATATTAGTATGGTAGAATATAAAGATAATATATTTACTAAAATAAAAAATAAAATAAAAGCTCTTTTTTCTAAAAATGAGCTAAGGATGAAAAAAGAAACAGACGAAGAGAAACAAGATAGAATAAGAAAAGAAAAAGAAAGAATAATGGCTCTTTACAACAGAATAAAAGAAAATGAAGAAATAATTCCAACTGTTGATGATGAGGATTTATATAAGATAATGCTTTTGTTAAATGAAGAAATATTATTAGTAAGTGGCCAAATGGAAAGTAAAGCAAAAGTGTTAGAAGAAAAAGTAGAAGAAATAGAAAGTAAAAAAGAAACAGCCTAGGCATTCCTAGACTGTTTCTTTTTTTAACTTAACATGTACATTACAACCAGTTGGTTATAGGCTTTTACTGCATCAAGTGGGTTACCAACAACTTCGTCTCCGAAATATTTGCGATGATCTTTATACTCAATTGTTTTGAGATTTTGCTTGAAGGTGGTCATTGCATTATCGGATACACTCTGATCTTCGCACGCAAGAAATGCGGCGATTGCTTGCTCAACAAGCTCAGTGCCAGGTAAAGATGCAGCGTTTTTGGAAAGTTGTTTTTCCAAAAGTGCTTTAAATTTTGTTTCATTGTAACAAGATGTTACATAGTATACATTACCTACTAACATATTATCACTCCTAAAAAATTATTTTTAAGGCATAAATTCAATGCACAATAATTATACCAAAAATGAGAGCAAAAGTCAAATATTATGTAAACAATAAAAACACGTGTGATGTAGATGATGTGGATAAAGTAATATACAAATTAAATAAAAAGAGCAAGATGTGGATATCTTGCTCTTAATTTGGAGGCGCCACCCGGATTTGAACCGGGGATCAGAGTTTTGCAGACTCGTGCCTTACCACTTGGCTATAGCGCCATTAATATATTGTATTAATAGTTTATATATAATATGCATATATTTTTCAAAATCGCATGTATATATATTAACATTATTTTTTACATAAGTCAACAAATGAAATAAAAAAATAGATATAAAAACCAACTAATAATAACAATTACTTGAATTATATAAAAATATATAATAAACTAGTTGTATATTAAGAGGTAGAGAATATGAATAGAAAAAATGGCGTGAGCATGATAGTTCTTAGTATAACAATACTTGTAATGGCAATTTTAGCTGCAACAGCAATAATTTCATTAGAAGATAGTGGTATAATAGGACGTTCGAAAAGTACTGTAACTAAGCAAAACTATATGCAAGAATATGAAAGATTACAATCAGTAAAAAATGGAATGTTAGCAAATAATTTTGGAGAAATAACAGTAGCAGACTATATAGAAGAATTAAGAAGCAAAGGAATATTAGAAACTGGTGAACAAACAAATCCAGACGATAGTACAACAGTTGTAACAAAAACAGGCATGGTTGCAAATCTATTGCAAGATGGTGAATCTAATATAATAATTTCTTTAGGAACACCAAATGCAACAATTGCTTTAAGTTCAACAAGTGTATCTGGAGATGTAACGAGTGGTTCTGTAACTAGAGAAGTTAGTGTCTCAACTGAAAATGTAATAGGTGACATTTCTTGGACAACGTCAAATGCCACCGTAGCAACAGTATCAGGAAATAACACTAAGGCAACAGTAACATTAAAGAATCCTGGTGTTGCAGACATAACAGCTACATATGGAAGTGCAAAAGAAAGTTTTAGAGTAACGGTAACAGGAGCAGTAGCAACACCAATAATAACATTTAATAAAACAACAATATCTAAAACGATAGATGCGGGAACGACAGCAACAGAAACTATAACAGCAACAACATCAAATATAACAGGCTCACTTGTATGGACGTCATCAAATACAAATGTAGCAACTGTATCTGCTAGCGGAAATGTAGCAACAATCACAATAAAAGCAGGAGGAACAACAATTATTACTGCTAAATCTGGAAGTGCAACGGCAACATGTACAGTAGTTGTAACTGAAAATGAACCAACAATATATGAGTTAAGTGGAAAGTGGGAATTTAATGCTGAAATATTAAGAGGAACAACGGTACCAGAAATGACACAAATTATAAATTTCACCTCAAACGGTAATTCATATGCTAAAATGATGGCGGTTAATAATACATGGACATTGCCAAGTGGAAATTCGGGCAATGAAGGATATCTGACTTATATAACATCAACAAATACATCGACGATGGCTTTTAACTCATCACAATTAAATAATGTTGGTGAAGATCCATATTGGGCAGCAACAGCATATAGAACTGTAGATTTTGGTTCTACACCACAATCTGTATCAGAAGAATTCTATAATTGGTTTATAGCAAATGCTATAAAGCAAGAAAGTAATAATGTAGAGCGTAGAATTTGGTTGACAGACGGAAGTTATCTAATGACGGCTGATGCGAATTCTACATGGAGTGAAATTGTAGGTAGTGGACTAACAATATATGATACTTATGGTGAGGAATGGTTATTTACGATAGAAAACGGATATTTAAAAGCAACTTGGCAGGGCACTGGTATACAATCGCCAGCGGGTTTTGTCTCTGGCATGATGGTAGAAGGAAGTATGCTTTTTGGAGCTTATTCAAGTTATTCTTATAGTAATGATGGATATATATATGTTCCAATGGGAACTAACCCAGCATAAATACAATAAATTAAAAGAAGTGGGAAACCACTTCTTTTTTTATGCATTTTACTAAACTTGAAAAATCTCTTGTTTTATGCTACAATATTGTTCTTAGCAAATACTATGTGGCCTAAAAATAATTATTAAAGGAGAACGAATATGGTAGAAAAACTAAAAGAAGCTATTATGGCTACTGATGCATCGTATGTAGTACTAGACATAGACGGAACCATAAAGGATTTGGTAAAGGAACACCAAACAGCATTACAAGTAGTTGTAAACGGGTTTAATCGGGGAAAGAAGTTAAGAAGGAAATTCGTTTTTTTCTTGGATAGAATTGCAATGTGGTTTGTAAAAAGTGGAATTCTTTCTACGAATAGAGACAGACAAGAATTTTTACTTGGACTTTATGCAATTATTCTTGGAAAAAGCATCAGTGAATTCCGTGAGCTGTATGATAGCTTTTATAACGATAAGGTTATTACGTTTAAGGGCGTCAGAGAGTTTTTGGAAGAAGTGGGCAGGTCTAAAAAAGTGTGTTTTGTAACCATCAACAGCCAGAACTACAACATTGAAAAATTTGGTATAAAAAAGGAAGACATCTATTGCGTTAAATCTAAAAAGAAGATTTATGCGTATAAAACTGTCATGATGATGAATGACCTTGATCCCGAAGAAATTCTTGTTGTAGGAGACAATATCTTTGATGATATTCGCCCAGCAAAGAAGCTTGGATGCAAATACTTGCTTGTAGATAATTACAAGAGCAAGTTTAAGCGTTTCATAGCAAAAGTTTTCAAAGTAGGTATGTAACAATACCTACTTTTTGCTTTACTTTTCTACCAAAGTATAGTAGAATATTAGGGTTAAAAGGAGGCCACATTATGATAATGGCAAACGGAGTTACTCTTAGATTTGGTAAAAGAGTACTTTTTGAAGATGTTAATATTAAATTTGTAGCAGGTAACTGTTATGGTCTTATTGGTGCTAATGGTGCAGGTAAGTCTACATTCTTAAAGATTTTATCTGGTGAGATTGAACCAACTAATGGTGAAGTAGTAATGCCAAACCAAGAAAGACTTTCAGTACTTAAACAAGATCATACCCTATATGATAATGAGCAAGTATTACAAACAGTTATTATGGGAAATCAAGTGCTTTTCAAACTTATGAAAGATAGAGAAGCAATATATATGAAAGAAGACTTTACTGATGAAGATGGAATCTTAGCAGGAAAGTTAGAAGCTAAATTTGCAGAAATGGATGGATGGAATGCTGAAACTGATGCCGCTATTCTTTTGAATGGTTTGGGTGTTGCTACTGAGCTTCATGATAAACTAGTTAAAGACTTAAAAGAAGAAGATAAGGTTAAAGTACTTCTTGCACAAGCATTATTTGGAAATCCAGATGTATTACTACTTGACGAACCTACAAACGGCTTAGATTTACCAGCAGTAGAATGGTTAGAAGAATTCTTAATTAACTTTGAAAATACAGTTATAGTTGTATCCCACGATAGATATTTCTTAAATAAAGTATGTACTCATATAGCAGACATAGACTTTGGTAAGATACAATTATTTGTTGGTAACTATGATTTCTGGTATGAATCTAGTAGATTAATTCAAAGACAAATGAAAGAAGCTAATAAGAAGAAAGAAGATAGAATAAAAGAATTACAAGACTTCATAGCAAGATTTAGTGCTAACGCATCAAAATCTAAACAAGCAACCTCTAGAAAGAAAATGTTAGAAAAGATAGTCTTAGATGATATCAAACCATCAAGCAGAAGATATCCATTTATAGACTTCAAGCCAGATAGAGATATTGGTAACGATGTTCTTGTAGTTAAGAACTTATCTAAAACAATAGATGGAGTTAAAGTATTAGATAACGTATCTTTCACAATGACAAAAGAAGACAAGATAGCTTTTGTTGGTGAAAACAGTAATGGAATCTCAGCGTTATTTGCAATTCTTTCTGGAGAAATGGAAGCAGATAGTGGTGAGTTCAAATGGGGCCAAACAGTTACTTCATCATACTTCCCAAGAGAAAATATAGAATTCTTCCAAGGGGATTTAGATTTAACAGACTGGTTAAGACAATACTCTAGAGAAAAAGAAGATGCTTTTGTAAGAGGATACTTAGGTAGAATGTTATTCAGTGGTGAAGAAAGCTTAAAGAAAACAAAAGTAATATCTGGAGGAGAAAGAGTAAGATGTATGCTAACTAAGATGATGCTATCTGGGGCAAACGCATTACTTTTAGATGAACCTACAAACCATTTAGATATGGAAAGCATAACTGCATTAAACGAAGGAATGCAAAACTTTAAAGGTGTACTTTTATTTAGATCTTATGATCACCAATTAGTACAAACAGTTGCTAATAGAATTATAGATTTAACACCAGGTGCATATAAAGACAGAAAATGTACTTATGATGAATATCTAGAGGAAAATAAATAATAATTAAATATAATAAATGAGCTCGTTATATATTAATATATAGCGGGTTTTATTTTATATATTTTCAAAATTGATAGAAGAATTTTTGCGGCCGTCATAGAAATAAACAATATTGACGGCAGTATTTTCGATATAATAAACAATAATAAATCGATTGTAGATAATAAATTTTCTATAGTCTTTGTTTGAAGATTTATAAAATGTAGAGTAAATATAAGGAAAAGATTTTAATATATTTATAGACGCATAAGTTAATTGTATAACTTTACTAAAGTAATTGAAGTTGTTATACATATAATAACTTAAGTTGTAATTTAATGAATTAACAAATGCGTCATGAATTACTAGATTGAAACAGTGTTCCATTGAAATGTTCCTTATTGAAATTATCAAAGAACATATCAAAATCTTGACCTTTTTTTCCAGCTTCTATATCTCTTTCGGCTTGTTCAATTCCGTCAAATAATTCTTGTATGTTAGGATTAGTTAATAGTTCTTGCCATACAGGATCATTATCACGGATAAGAGTGCCCTTAATATTTGTAGTATTCATACATATCACCCTCCTTTGGATGTAATATTTTCATAGATATATACACTAAGTACACTATCTTTATACAACATAAGTATAACAGGATTTTTAGATAAGTCAAGCGTGTTTTATGTGTCGAAATTTGGTGGATGTAACGTTTTTTTATTACATTGCATAACATACCATAAACGGAGGTATGTTATGGATATAATTGTACAAAAATTTGGCGGGAGTTCAGTTAAAGATAAAGAATCTTTAGAACATGTAATATCTAAAATAAAAGCAGAAAAAGAAAAGGATAATAAAGTGGTAGTTGTTGTATCTGCACAAGGTAAAACAACAGATGGATTAATTGCTAAAGCAAAAGAGTATACAAGTAACACATATAACAAAGAAATGGATTTGTTATTATCTACAGGCGAAATAATTACAGTTTCTTTACTTACTATGATGTTAAAAGATATTGGATATGAAGCAGTAGGACTTACTGGTTCACAAGCTGGAATAATAACAGACTCTAATTATTCTTATGCAAAGATAAAAATGGTACTTAAAGAAAATATATTAAAACATCTAGAGAATAACGATGTTGTAGTTGTTGCGGGATTCCAAGGAGTAGATAAATTTGGTAACATTACTACACTAGGACGTGGCGGAAGTGATTTATCTGCTGTAGCTATAGCAGCAGCGCTTAATGCAAAAAGATGCGAGATTTATACAGATGTAGATGGCGTATATAGTGCAGATCCTAATAGTGTGAAAGATGCCAAATTGTTAAAAAGCGTGTCATATAATGAGATGTTAGAAGCAGCTAGTAGCGGAGCGAAAGTTTTACACAATAGAGCAGTTAGTATGGCTAAAAAATATAAACTAAAAGTATTAGTAAAAAATACTAAAAATAATACAAGAGGAACAGAAATAATAGAGGATGTACATATAAATGAAATGAAGTGCCCTAAAATATTAGCTGTAGATAAAGAACTTGTAAAGATAACTTTGGTAGGCGAAGAATTAACAAGTAATCCAAATGTTATATCTGAATTATATAACATCGCAAAAGAAAATAATGTAGTGTTTTCAGATATAAACTTTAGTGAAACAAAGATAAGCATAGTTGTAAAAAAAGATGTTAGCGATATGTTAATAGATAAAATACATAAAAGAATGATAGAAAATGCCTAAAAAGCTTGCATTTTGTAAAATGTGGGAGTATAATGATGTCTAATTTAAAAGTCGAAAAAATATTAACTATATATTTTTAATGAATTTAGAAAGGAGAAAACGGTATGAAGCAAGAGTATTATTACAAGAAGTATCTCTTACTAAACAGAACTCCCAGGCAATTCTTGGAAAGGCGGCTTACCAATATTTTTGGTATAAATTCTAAGTCGATTGAGGCTTTAGAACTCGTCTGCAAGGAAATGTCCGCAGAGAAAGGATTTACAAGAGATGACGGGCAGGATTACTACAATCACTGCATCGATGTAGCAAACACCCTTATTTCTTTTGACATCCGCAATGAGGATGCGATTGTAGCAGCACTTTTACATGATATTGTCGAAGATGTGGAAGGATATTCTGAAAAAATGATTGCCACGCTTTTTGGTGACAATGTAGCACATTTAGTATCTTTGGTAACTAAAAAGCCTGGTCTGGATTACAAGCAAGAAGATGTAATTATGGATTATCTTACTGCAATTTCGATGGATCCGTATGCAGCAGCAATTAAAACTGCAGACAGAATGCACAACATGACAACGTTACAGGAGAAAACTTTTGAAGCAAGACACAGAAAGGCGCTTGAGACGGAACTTTATTACATGCCCTTCTTTAAGTTTTGCAGAAAAAAGTACCCTAGATACGAAAATCTGTTTTATGCCGCGAGAACTCAAATCTATCCTTTGATTCATGAGATTAAATCTTTCTATGCGGAGATTTTGAGACTTCGTAAAGAGTTAGAGAAATATGAGCCTGCGCCGGATGAGCAGAAGATTGAAGTGCCCAAACCCAACAATCCGAAACCTTAATTCTCAAAATAAAACGAGTAGCTATTGCTACTCGTTTTATTTGTATAATGTGCAATATGTAATATGTAATTATTATTTTACCATTTCTATTGCCTTATCTAATGTTAAACTTTGTTCATGTTTGTTTAGAATTTTACCATCTTTATCTACAACATAAGATATTGGGATAGTGTTTGCTTTAGGATCAATTGTGCCACGAATTATTCTACCAAAATCTACAAATACTTCAAAATCTCCATAGTTAACATTTTCTTCTAGAAGCGTAATTATACCTGAAAGAGGATAATCCCCGTTATTAAATTCGTGTGCAATTACTATAACATTAACATCTTTATTATCTTTATAATTATTAATAATAGCTTCAATTTCTAGTATTTCTTCTTGGCAATTAGGACACCATGATGCAAACATAATTAAAAGATTTTTATTTGCTGTAAACATAGATTTGTCCATTTGGTTAATAATTCTAATTTTTGTTTCGTTGTTAGTATTAATTACAGTATTATTTGTTTCTGTATCGATATTATCTTTATGAGGTCCTAAATGTGTGGAAGGGACTTCTGTATTACCTGCATTAGGTAATGGAGTGGTTGTGTCTCTATTTATCATGAAGAACAATAGGAAAGCAAGCATTCCGAATATTAATACGAACATTATAATCATAAGTACTATTTCTTTTTTTGTCATATATAACTCCTTTATGTATGTACACATTATATACAAAAAACGCTAAAAAAACAATAAAGTTGCTTGTAAATGCTAAAAATATAATATATAATTTTTGTGAGGTAGATAAAGTGGATACAAGAGAGATTAATGTGAAGACTTTAGCGTATATTGGGGATGTAGTGTATGAACTATATATACGCGAACACGTAATATCTAATTCGCGCGAACAGGTTAACAAACTTCACAAAAAGACAATAAAATATGTTAGTGCTAAAGCTCAAGCAAGAATAGTAGCAGCAATGGATAACGAGCTTAGCGATGAAGAAAAAGACATTATTAGAAGAGGAAGAAACGCAGAAGCAAATACAGTACCTAAGAATACAGATGTAGTAACATACAAAATAGCAACAGGTTTTGAGTCGCTTATTGGTTTTCTTTATCTAGAAAAAAGAATAGAACGCTTAGAGTATATAATAGACAGGAGTATAAGAATTATAGAAGAGGTGTAAGCTTATGGCAAAAGACAAAGTTATGGATGAATACATACCAATAGATCCATTAACATTCTTAAATGAATTTAAACCTGAAGAATCGTTAAGAGAAGTAATGTTTAATATGGGTGAACAAGAAATAGTACAAGAAGACGGTAAGTTTTACTTATGTCATACTATGTATCCAAGTGTTTCAAAAGAAATATCTAAAGCCACTGCGGCAGAAATGTGGCAAACATACAATATGAAAGAAAGAGGAGATATTTCGTTTCTGTTCTAAAAGAATAGAATGCAACTTAATATATAAATATAATAAACGGTCGTTACCTTCTAGTAGGAACATATGCAGTTTAGTAGCATATAATATACCATACTAGGAGGTAATATTTTTATGGAAAATTATTTAGTAGATGACAGATGTAAAATGTACGGAAATAACTCTTATGAAAACAAATATAACGAAGGAATGTGTGGAATGTATAATATGGGATATGTACCACATCAATACGGTAATATGGAATGTAAAAATAATATGATGGAGTTTAATCCGTGTGTGAATCATAATATGAACTATATACCAAACTATTATAACAAGGAATACAGTTGTATGCCAGGGAACTTTGCAAGAGGATATGGTTATCCTATGAATAATATGATGAAAATGGAACCAATAGAAAATATGTGTGGTACATACAAGATGCTTATTGTTTATGTAGAAAAAAGTATTAATAAAATAATGATGGAAAATATGGGTATGATGCCTAAGGCTATATCTAAAGATAAGTATCACAAAGAAATGAATGAAATGCTTTGTGAAGTTATGAAGAAAGAAAAAGAATTAAAAGCACTTGTTGTAGTAGATAGAACAGAAACAGAAGATGCAGAAGATTTAGATAGAAGTCTATGTCCATACTGTGGTGGTTTCTTAAAAGATACACTTGGAATATTATTCTTAACAGAACTAGTAAAAAGAGGTTGTATATCTTGTTATTAAAATATATACATATGTATAAAGAGGTAGAATATCTACCTTTTTATTTTTATTTGTTTTAGGCAAGCATAATCTTGCTTTTTACTTGATTTTTTGGCGTTTTTGTAATAGAATATACGCTATAAATAACGAGTATTAAAAATTTAACTAGAATCAAATTGTGACAAAAAATGATAGTATAGTTGATGTAATATATGTAAAATAAGAGGTGTTCACATGTTGTTTAAAAAAGATTTGGTAGTTAATGAAACTGTAAATATACAGACGAATAGTACAAAAAAAGAGGTTAAAGGGTTTTTTAAGAAATTAATTAATTCTAAAACTTTGCCATATATAATTATGCTGTTTTTAACAGCTACAGTAGAATTTATAGGGCTTAAACCTTTTGCTTTTGTAATGTTAGGTGTGGCGACAATATTTAATATACCTTTAATGGTACCTTTGCTAATAACATTAATTTCGTTTGGGATATTTAAGTCGGATTTAAGTTTGTATGTAAATTATATAACTACATACGTAATTTATACTGTTTTAGCTTCTATTGTGGAGATAGAAGGGTTTAGTAAAAAATATATAACATTAATGAAATTAAGTGTTGCGGTTTTAGCATCTAACTTAATAACATGTTTAATATTTAAGAAATTGTTAGTGGATGGAATAGCTCACTTTTTATTAGTTATAGCGTTATATCCGGTATTTACTGCGGGACTTACAATGCTTCTAAATATTAGTAAAAAGATAATATTCTCTAAAGAAGAAATAATAAGCTTAGGTGTTTTAGTGACATTTGCGCTAATGCCTTTTAGCGGAATTAATATATTTGGTTTTAGCATAGTAAATGTAATATTGATTGCAATGATAGTAACCCTTGGTTGGAAAAACGATTGGATGATGGGTGTAGCATCGGGTGTAATTGTTGGACTAGTATATGCAATACTTAATCCTAATGTTAATTCATTAATAATTACATCATTTACATTCTCAGGATTACTTGCTGGAATACTTAGTAGAGCTAATAAATGGGTGGTTGTATCTTTATTTATTATTGGCAATATGATACTTTCTGGAGTGTATGAAAAAGATATAAATATATTTGTTCGCTTGGCAGAAGTTTTAGTAGCATCTGGAATAATAGTAGCGCTTCCAAGAAAGATAATTGTTAGACTTGAAGATATGTTTGGTAGTTTCACTGGCCTAGGTAAAGGATATGAAAATTTACTAGGGGCTGGTAGTGATGCAAAAGACAGATTAAATGCAATATCTGAGGTTTTTGATAACCTTTCACACATAACTACTGCAGTAACAGACGAAACAGTTGCTGAGACTAAAGAGGTAATTAAAAAATATCTTGTAGATTACAAAAAGAATGAATGTATAAGATGTCCGAATAAATTTAATTGTGTAAATGATGAACTTGAAGCTGTTTCAGAACATCTTGCAAATAGCTTAGAAAACGATGGCTATATAACTAGCGCAATGCTTCCGGTAGATTGTGAAAAGCAAGAGCTAATTATGAAAAACATAACAGATATGTATAACAATGTTAAGCTTATGCGTTTTGTTAAACAAAAAGAAAATGAAGCTAATGCGAAACTTGCAGAAGAATATAAAGCAATTTCAAGTTTTATAAAAAATATAGCAAGAGATGAAAAAGAAGTAGTTAAACATGACACTGCAGAGCAAAGAAGAATAAGGGAAGAACTTAAATATTTAGGTTATGTTGTTTATGAAGATACATTTACTAAAAATGAAGATGAAGATACAATGTATGAGTTCATAACAGATATTATAATAGATATAAACAAAGCTAAGAAAGAAATACAAAAAGTTGTAAGTGATGCGGTTGGAACTAAGATGTCTATTAAACTTGTATTAAATAGTAGTAAGACAGAACGTTCTAGAATAAAACTACTTCCAACAAGCAGATATGTAGTTAAAGCTACAGTTAAGCAAATAAGAAAAGCAGACAGTTCAGTAAGTGGAGATTCGTATATAGTAACAGAACTTAAAGATAACAATAAAGTTATAGCAATAAGCGATGGAATGGGTTCTGGCGAAAAATCTAAAGAAGTTAGTACATCTGTTATTAACATGATAGAAAAGATGGGACAAAACGGATTTAGTAACGAGGAAACATTAAATATAATAAATAGACTTGTTAAGCTTAAAGAAAACGGAGAAGTTTCTTCAACATTAGATATGTGTGTCCTAAACGAAAAGAAAAATATACTTGAGTTTATTAAACTTGGGGCGGCTAGTTCGTTTGTAATTGTAAATAACGAGGTAGAAGAAATTAAACAAGATACATTGCCAATGGGACTTCTCGCTAACATTCAACATTCTACAGTAGAAAAAGAAGTAGTAAAAGGTATGTATGTAGTATTAATGTCTGATGGAGCAGAAAGTGATATTAATAAACAAGTTCTACAAGCATTAGTAGAAAAATTAAATGTACTAGACTATACGGAAAAAGATCTTATGAATGCCATAATGGATAAAATAGTCGGTCGTCAAAATAAAATAACATTAGATGATGTAACGGTTATAGTTTGTAAGATTATATAAATAAAATATGTATATATCCATATCAAAGAAAATATACTTTGGTATGGATGTTTTTAATGGAATAATAGATAAAGTAAATACGTTTATGTGGGGAGCTCCCTTCATTATTTTGCTAATTATAACAAGCGTTGTACTTAGTATAAAACTAAGGTTTAGTTTGCTTGATGTATTAAGAGGTGTGGTAAGTAAAAATAGAGGAGAGAATAACGGAAAAAAACGCATAAACAATTTCAATGCATTAACGAGTGTGCTAGCAGGCACGCTTGGAACGGGTAATATAACAGGTATAGCAGTGGCTATTCTAACGGGTGGAATTGGTAGCCTTTTTTGGATGTTCGTATCTGGAATAGTTTCAATAGTTATATCCTATGCTGAAAACTATATAGTAATGATGTATAGAAAAAAAGATAGAAGGAATGGATATTTTGGTGGAACTATGTATGTTCTAGATGATGTGTTGTGCAAAAGAAAGTTAGCAATTGTTTTTGCACTTGTTGTAGTAATATCTTCATTAACATCTGGAACTATGACACAAGCAAATTCTGTGTCTGAACTTATTAACAATAGTATAGGATTATCTAAAAAGACTATAGGAATAATACTTAGTATAATTACTGTATATGTGGTTTATGGGGGGAAACACAGAATAGCAAAACTTAGTAGCATAGTTATTCCTGTGTGTTCATTAACATATATCATGCTTTGTGTGACAATTCTTGCAAAAAATTATACTAATATATTGCCAGGCATTAAAGAGATAATATCTGTAGCGTTTGGAGCAAAACAGGTGCTAGGTGGAGTGGCAGGTATTGGAATAAACAAGATAATTGGAAAAGGATTTTCTATAGGGGTATTTTCTAACGAAGCTGGAATGGGAACAGCACCAATGTTTACTGCCGCAGTAGAAGATAAGGATATACACAAGGCTGCAAGTGTAGCTTCTATGTCTGTTGTAATAGACACATTGTTTTTATGCATGCTTACAGGGATAACAATAATTAGTACAGGGAAATATAATATACTAAGCCCTGGCGAAATGCTAAATAGCGTATTTGGAGAAATAGCTTTTGGGAAAGTATTATTAAATATTTGTATGGTGTTTTTTGTACTTGCTACAATTCCATGTTTAGAATATTATGCTGAACAGGCAATAGGGTATTTAACTAAAAGAAGAATAGCAGTGTATATTTTTAGAGTGTTATATATATTAGGAATATATTTGGGGAGTATGGCATATTCTAGTATGGTATGGGACTTATCTGGAATATTTAGTGCTCTTATGGCATTACCAAATCTATATATGATATATGCGTGTATGGATGATATAGTTCATTCTAGAAAGGGAGTTCTAAGAAATAAAATATAAATATTTTATAAATTTTATAAAAAAGTGTTGACTTTTTTATCTAAAATGGCTATAATATAAATCGTAGCGGATGCGGGTGTAGTTCAATGGTAGAACCTCAGCCTTCCAAGCTGATGGCGTCAGTTCGATTCTGATCACCCGCTCCATTTTTTTATGCCTAGAATTGTTGATAAACAATGATTCTAGGATTTTTTTAATGCAATTTTAATGTAATGTGGATAATGATGATTGTTAATATCCAATTTGACAATATATGATATAATATTAATGAAAAAATATTTAAGCCAATAATAATTTGGAGGTAACATATGGATAATTGCAAAAAAATTAATTTGAACGACTACGTTTATGTAAAACTAACCGCGTTTGGCAAAAAGGTGTTGTCTGATCATTGTAACAAAGTTGGACTAACTGGAAAAGAAGCAAGGAATCTTTACGATATGAGATACAACACAATTAAGATTCAACTTTGGGAACTTATGCACATATTTGGTCCTACGTTATATAATGGAGCAACAGAACATTCATTTACAACTGGATCTATTTTTGTTCCGGAAGATAGTTTAAGTTAACAACAATGCAAGAGGCAAGCAAAAGACCGTACTCATTTGAGTACGGTCTTAGTTTTTAGTTGATTCCTAATTTTGTGGCTTGTTCTTCTGTAACAATGCGAATTCCCTGTTTAATGAGAATATCTTTGAGAAGGTCGACATGCCCCTCTAACTGAGAGATTTTTCGCTCCTTACGAGAGAACTTTTCCGTTTCACGTAAATGGTTGAAGTTCAACCATTCCTGAGCATCATAAAGATACCAATGGTCAGTTCCAACTAAACATATCTTGATACGCTCGCCTTTAGCATCGCTTAAGATATAATAACCGCCTTCACCCAGTTCTTTTACTACAATAGTAAAAAGCGAGAGATAGGGGTACTTGGAAAGGGGTTTTTCTACAGGATCTGGATTGTTTCCCCAATCAACCTGTGAACCAAGGATTACCACTTGTCCAACACTGCCTTTATCGCAGATTGGAATGATGTCGATGTTTTTGCCGTTTACACAAAATCCTAACATATGTTTACCTTTCTTTACTCGTGGGATTGGATTTGCTACTAGTAGCTTCCCCCAAGCAATATTACTACTTTTGTTTGTGTTATCTGGTAGGTAATTCTTCCCACCATTTGCACCTGTCATCAGGGACAGAGGTATATCCCCAGAAATCTCCATGCTCATCGGGAACTGCAGGAACCATAGTCATTTCACCAGATGAATATGATTTTGAAACATCTTTAAGACTAATGATAAGTTGATCTGTCATTTCCATTGGCATACCTTCAGGACCAGGTCCGCGGTAAGAAGGAACTCTTCCTTTTTCATCAACCTTCCATTTTGGAAGGGGGAGTTTCTTGCCAGTAAGTGTACCTACAAAGCAATCTTTCTTTTCTTTCCAAGTACATTCTTCGTATTCCCTTGGACTTTGTCTTAGTTCTGCACACGGAGCGCAAATAAGAGGTTCGGTATTCATATACGGCCGCCATAACTTTATATGTTGTTTTCCACAAACAGCACATGCATAAACTTTCACATTAATATCCTCCTTGCTAATTAGCATAAAATATTGTTTAAATCTTTGTATATTATAGCATACTAGACGCAATTTAACAAGTAAGATGGTTTTAGAACAAGCTTATTGAAATATACTAATAAACAATGTATAATTTGCATGTAAAAGGTGAGTCAAAGTGAAAGACGTAATAAAAGTAAATAGAAGTAAAAAATCTAAGATAATTAAACTTATTGCACTTAGTATATTTTGTATTATTGCATTAATAATATTTATAGCAATGTTTCCAGTAATAACTAGCCTTGGATCTGAAGAAGCAAGAATGGAATTCAAGGAAAGTATAAGTGGTAGCAAGATAAAAGGAGCTTCATTAATTGCGGGTTTACAAATATCTCAAGTTATAATACCAATGTTACCAGGAGAACCGATGGAAGTATTAGCAGGAATCTGCTTTGGTCCAGTAGGTGGATTAGTATTTATGCTTGTATTATTTTGGGTAGCTACAGCAGTAATATTCTACTTGGTAAGAAAAGTAGGAGTAAACTTGGTATATACATTTTGTAATGATGATTTGATAGAGAAGATACAAAATAGTAAAGTGTTTCAAAATCCAAAAGCTGTTGAAAGAATAATGTATATATTATACTTAACACCGCTTATGCCTAAAGATTTCTTTACATATATAGCTGGATTATTACCACTTGAAAAACCACTTAGGTTTATAACATTATGTACTTTAGCAAGAATACCATCTATAGTATCTTCAACTATAGCAGGTGCCGGAATGATAGAAGGCTCTATATGGGTTGTAATTTGGTCTTATGTAATAGTATATGGTATAGTTTCTATAGGAATAATTATATACATGAAGATAAGCAAAGATAAGGAAGCTAAAGAGACTCTGGAATTAATGACAGAAAAGTATGTTAAGAATGGAAATAATAAAAATAAAACAAATAAGAAGATTGAAAAAAGAGAAATAGATGAAAAAAATAACGTTAACTAATTTAGTTAACGTTATTTTTTAGAGTTACATGCGTTCTGCAATATACGATTTGACTTTTGTTAAGACAATTTCAATGTCTTCAGATGTTTCAAATCCGGCAGCCTTTTTATGACCTCCGCCGCCTAAGCTTGTAGCAAGTGCATCTACATCAATTTCGCAATTACTCCTAATAACACCAGAGACGCTATCATCAAGTTCAATTAAGAACAAACCAAATACTTTTACATCGATAAGTTCATAAAGATATGCGGCGCATTTCTTAAACAGTGTGCTATAAGGCACATTTCTAAAAAACTCGTCATGTCTATCAATAACAACATAATGGAGTTCATCAAATGTTATGTTATTAAACATTTTCGAAAGGATAGTTGCCTCTCTTAAACTCATGTTTTTACATACATTTCTTATGGCAAGAGCTCCGTTTGCGCCGTGATATAAAAGTATGCTTGCAATAAGCATGGTTTGGGATGTGACTCTTTTGTAAAAAGAGTTGGTGTCCGCTGCAATACCTGCATAGAGTAGAGTAGATATCTCTTCATCTAATATGGAATTGTAGATAGAATCATCAGATTCATTTACAAGATGAGAAATAATTTCTGCGGTAGAGCTTATATCCTTATCTATAAATGAATAATTAGATTCGTTATTTCCGCCTTCGTGATGATCTATGCAGATAGTTGTTCTGGCATTATCAAAAAGCTGTTCGAACCGTCCGAGTCTTTCTTTTCTGTTAGCATCAAGCATGATGAAGTTAAACTCTTGGTTTTCATCATATGTGTTTAATACACAAGATGTGTCTAACCAATAAGTTTTATCCATGTCCGCTTTTTCTATCAAAGCATATGCTGTGTAACCTAGCTTAGATAAAATCTTTGCAAGAGCTATACTGGATGTAATGGAGTCATAATCTGCGTTCTTATGACCTGCAATAAGCACAACTGTGCTTTGGGGTAGAAGTTCTAGTTGCTGTTTCAAGTTTTTGTAGTCAATCATGTTACACCTCTATTAATATATATTTTCCAATATATTCTATCATAAAATCGCTATTTTTTCAATAAAACAAACTATTCATAACATATACAAAATGGTTGAAATTAAAAAATCTTTAATATATAATGTGCATATATAGGGTGAAAGTATGAAACCGGATTTAGAACTGAATGTAGAATGTTTCAATTTGAAGTACACTTTAGAGTGTGGTCAATGTTTTAGATGGGAATGTTTAGACGATAATACATATATTGGAGTAATAGAGGATAGGGTAATAAAAATAAAGCAAGAAGAGAATAAAATACTTGTATGGTCATCTTTGCTAGATAATCTTAAAGAAGTAGTTATGGAGTATTTTGACTTAAACAAAGATTACACAACTTTAGAAAAAGAAATAGCGAAAATGGACAAGGACATAGATGAATCATTAAAGTATTCATCAGGAATTCATATATTAAATCAACCGCTATTTGAAACCATAATATCGTACATAATTTCTGCAAATAATAATATAAAAAGAATAAGTCGTTCTGTAAAAGATATAAGTAAAAAATATGGGAAGATGGTAGTATTTGAGAATAACGAATATTATTTATTTCCAACATTAGAAGAATTAGCTAATGTAACAATAGATGAGCTTTTAGAGTGTGGGACAGGCTTTAGAGCAAGATACATAAAAAACGTAGTTAACTATTTTTTAGATAACAACGAGTTTTTAGCAAATATAAAAGATATGGATACGGAAACTGCTAAAAAAACATTAATGTCATTAATGGGAGTAGGACCTAAAGTTGCAGATTGCATACTTCTATTCTCGCTTAAAAGAGGTGAGGTTTTCCCTATTGATGTATGGGTAAAAAGAATAATGGAAAAACTGTATTTCAAAGGGAATGTTAGTATAAAAGAAATATCTGAATTTGCAAAAGATAAGTTTGGAGAATATGCTGGGATTATACAGCAGCATTTATTCCATAATGTAAGGGAAGGGAATATATAATGTTAAAATTAGATTTTGAACAAGAAAAAATCAAAGAACAAGAAAGACTTAAAAAGAAAATTGAGAAGAATAAGAAGATAATCTTTATGTCTGGCTTCTTCATTTTGATAGCTGTATTATTAATAGTAATAATTGTAGCTTTCGTTAAGATTTCAGATAAGCCAAAAGTCATAATAGATAACACTACGGTAAATTTGACACATGTAAATGGTAAACTTGCAAAATATATACAAGATTTAGGCAATGTATATACTATTAGATATTTAGGTGAGTTTGGACCTAACAGATGGGATGAAGAATTAAAGCAAGCAACTGTAGAATATACTCGTGAAGGTTCTAAATCAGCGTTATACTCTAAAGAACTAAATAAGCATGTCATAATTAATGGAGATACTGTTTATTCAATAGGTAATGTATACAAGATAATAGTTGAAGCGAAGAAGCCAGTAGATTTTAATTCTTCAGAATACAATCTTTTATCAGATTTTGGTCAAAGATATGTAGCAGATGTTGAAGTTAAAGAAAACGGAGTGGAATATATTTATCAAGAATATACACACCAAGATGCAAAAATAAGATATTATTTTGTAGGTGATGATTTAAGACATATAAAAATTATTAAGGGAGATGTCGAAAGAAAGATAAATGTAATTGTAACTAAAAAAACAGTAAAGAAAGAACTGTTAGAATTACCAGAAGGATATAAACACACAAAAGCGTAGTAATGAGGTAGGTAAAATGAAATTAGAAATACCAAAAAAGAATCAAATAAAAATAATAGTAACATTTGCTATAGTAGCTATTTTAATTACATTAATGATACTATTAGCCAAAGCATATTATGTAGATAATGAAATGACAGATGCAGAAAAATTTTACATAGAATATGAGAATATACCAGTAGATAATGTATTCAAGATAATATCTGCAAAAGAAGCATATGAGACTTTAGATGATGATCAAGCAATAATATTGTTTGGTTTTAAGGATTGTAAATGGTGCAGGAGCTATGTTCCAATTCTAAATGAAGTGATAACTGCTAATAATGTTCCAGAGGTATATTACTGTAACATTAAACAAGATAGAGCAAAGAATACAGAAGACTATAAAAAACTTATAGAAAAACTAGGAGAGTTTTTACACGAAGATGATAATGGTAACAAACGCATCTATGTACCAGATGTTTATTTTATAAAGAGTGGAAAGATAATAGGGCACAATAATGATACATCATTAATCTCTGGCGCAGATACCGAAGAATATTACACAGAAGAGGCAACTAATGAATTAAAGGATAAATTAACAAAACTTATACTAGAAGTTTATCCTAAAGATGAAGTTTGTGATGATACTAAAGGGTGTTAGAAAATAGCAAAATAAAAAACAAAAACGTTTAAGGAAACTTAAACGTTTTATTTTATATATTTATTATTGGAAATATATAATAAGAGTTATTAGCATATTGTCTGGACAATGTGAATATATATTATATAGAAGGTGAGTGTAATGGAAGATAAAAAAATACAGGCAATGCATAGTATAATAATGGAAAATAGGGCGAAGCTAACATTAACAGGAGTAAAAGATATACATAGTTTTGATGATGAATTGGTTCTTGTTGAAACTGAAATGGGTATACTTACAATAAAAGGCGCAGATTTAAAAATGAATAAACTTAATTTAGATAATAGTGAGCTAATCGTTGAAGGTAAAATTATAGCATTAGTATATAGTGAAAGTGAAATTGAAAAGAAAGGAAAAATGTTTAACAAAATATTTAAGTAGGTGGTTGTCTTGTCTTTACAAAGTGAAACTATTAATTTTTTTATATTTGTAGTGGCGGGCATGTTTTTTAGTTTGTTATTTGATTTTTTTAGAGCATTAAGAAAGATAAATAGACCAAATAAAAATATTCTTAATATACAAGACATTATATATTTTATAATAGTTGGAATAATACTAATTTTATTAATTATAAATATGAATGGAGAAGTATTGAGAATATATTTAATATTAGCCATTATACTTGGAGTAATACTATATACTCTTGTAGTAAGAAATAATATTAGAGATCTGTTTGTTATACTAATAAATAAAATGGTTGGGGTTATACAGTTTATATTTTTACCTCTAAAAATACATTATATGTTTTTATGTATGGTATGCAAAAAAATAAAAAAATGTGTAAAACTTTCTTGCAAAAAAAAATCAGATATGATAGAGTTTTATCATAAGAAAGTGAAAAATGTACGATTAAAGACAAGTATCTTTAGGAAACAAAAGAAGGAAGAGAGTTGAAATATGGCAAGTTCTTTGAATTCACAAGTTAATAAAAAGAAAAAGAAGAAGTACAGAGTAGATTATGTCAGGGTACTTCTGATTGTTTGTCTTGTCTATTTTTCTATTACTTTCGTAAAACAACAATTTGAAATAAATGAGTATAATGTAAAAATTGATGGAATAAATCAAGAAATAGCAAATGCTGAAGCAAGAACAAATGAATTAAATGAGATTAAGAAAAATGTAGATGATCCTGCTTTTATAGAAAAAATAGCAAGAGAAGAATGTGGCCTTGTAAAACCGCACGAAAGAATATTTATAGATGTAAGCAAATAGAACAAGCAAATCACAATAGCGTGAGTTGCTTGTTTTTCTATGTATTAAATTTAATTGTTATTACCACAGCAGCAGAAAAGAATTATCAAGGCTATCAATATAATCCAAATAAAAGAGCAGCCAGAAGAACTATTTGAATTACAACTATTGCAGCCGCAACCGCAATCATTCATCGAATCAGAAATGTTACAACAATTGTTCATAACATTCACCTCCTTAAGATATACTATGTTGAATATTAAAAAATGTTACAAAAAAGAATTATCTTGTGAAAACACATAAAAAATCTGTGAAATACAGAGTTTGGTTTGTAGCTAGAAAGCAGAACATCTTGAAACGTTTTTTGTACATTTTATAACAATTTAATAGAAATAGAATAATCATATATTAAAATATGTTTGAGGGAAGAAAAGAAATAGTCCGTAAAAGGATAAAACTTTCTTGTTATATAAGAGGTATTAAATAGTTTAAGAGCTAACCCAAGAAAGCTTTTAATATATTTTAACAAGGAGGAAAAAAATATGGATAAACGAACGGATAAAAAATCTTAAGTACATTTCCACAATAGGTAATAAGATTTGTAAATTAAATTAGGAAATAGGAATTAAATATATATATATTCCAACCAACAAATAAAGAACACCATTAGGTGTTCTTTATTTCTTTATTTTTGTATTTAAGTTGCATATATTGTTAATGTTTGAGTAAATAGTTTGTTCTTTTTATCTATGCTTGTTGTTATATTACCTTGAGAATATTTTCTAAGGAACTTTTTAATTTCATATAATCCAAAACCAGACGGTCTTTCTTTAGTAGAATAGTTTTTATTAAAGATTCTATCTACGTCTATATTTGTATCCTTTACTGAATTAGAGATGGATATTACGTCAGAGTTTCTTTTGTAATCGTGATGCATGCTGATTATTAATTTTTTAGCATCTGTATTTTCACCTGCTTCTATTGCATTATCTAAAAGTATTCCTAGTGTTCGAGAAAGCTCAAACATAGGGAAATTAATTTTAGATACAGTAGTTGTTATATCTAAGGTAAGTGCCATATTATTTTCGCGTGCTTCTAATATTTTCTTCACAACGATACCATATATACCAGGATCATCTATAACTTTAGGCGAAAGAATAGACAAGGTGTTTATATCGTTGAAACCTAAAACAAGATTTTGGCAATAAGCTTTAGCGCCTTCTGAATCGTTAATTGCTATGTAGCCTAAAATAGCTTGTACAATATTTCCCATATCATGTTTGAATCCTCGAACACCCTCGTTAACTTTACTTAAAGTTTTGTTGTATATTAAAGTGTTTTCTAGTTTTTGCTTAGTTGCTTCTTGCTTTGAAACAAGCCTTAAGTTAAATATACTAACCATGGTAATTAGAAGCATTTGAGTTACATTTATTATAATGAATATTTTAGAATATCTAAAATTATTCACCATAAGGAAAAACATATTAGGTAATAAGCATAAAAATATTATAATTAACTGTGGTGCGAAATATTTTATTTTTCTACCATTAATATTTGAAAGCGATTTATTACATATCTTTATAATTAAAGCCACTGCAGCTTGTAAAGCAGAAATACCAGTTGTAAATAGGCTATATGATAGCGGCTTTACTAATAGAGACGCAAGTGTCAAATCAAAGTCTAATAATATTAAAGATATAATAGCTTTAATTACAATTGGAAACAGTGTGGCAAGTACGGCTATAATTAAGCATTTAATCACTTTCAAATTATATAAATTGTAACAACTAAACAGTATGGTTGACATGTATATTGCTATTGTTAAGAATATATCGTTCGGAACCATGTTATGTATTAACACTTTATTTAGAACTAGAGTAATAAATATTGCTACAAATAATTCTAAAAAAGAATATTCATCTTGCTTTCGAGTTTTATTTGCAATATATATGAGAACTGTCAATGAATATGTTATACCTATAGCTTCTATAAATAGAAAAACTATTGTTATTAAAAAATCTAGTGTATTCATAATTAAACTCCTTGTATAAAATGAAGTAGTTGTCCAAGAGGACAGTTTAGATTGTTGTCAAAATATATGATTTTGTTTTCTTTATCTATTTTAACAATTTCGTTTTTGTTTACAATATATGATCTATGATTTCTAATAAAAGAATCGGGTAAGGATTTAATTATTGTATTTAACGACAAACACGTTTCATAAACCGCATCTTTTGTGTATATTGTAGTTTTAGATTTACTGTGCTCTATAAAGAGTATATCTTCGGTACGTAGTGTGTAATCTTTATTTATTTTAATTAGTCGTGTATGTGCCGAAGTTAAATCATCTTTAAGACGAGCTAAAACAACAGATACCTTGTCCATGTCTAAAGGCTTAAGTATGTAATCGAATGTCTTACATGAAAATGCTAGCATTGCATATTCAAAGTGACTAGTCACAAACACTAACTTGAATTTCTTATTAACAACTCTTAATTCTTTGGCAAAGGAAATTCCATCTTTACCATTATTAAAATTAATATCTAAAAACAATATATCAATATTGCGTTTGGCAATTTCAGTGTATATTTCTTGTTGATCAGTTGTATATATGGTTATATCGGCATCAAAGTCTAAAGCGATTAGCTGAGACTCGATAAGTTTCTTTGCATAATTTATGGAATGTATATCATCATCACATATTCCAATTCTTAACATAAAGCATCAACTCCTATTTTGGCGTGCAAGAAATATATTACCTATTTTTACCAGTTAATGCAAGTATGTTTTTACACACAATAGGTAATATTTGGAAAAACATCTGTAATTAGCATAAATAGTACTCTACGACAGTAAAATATATTGAGGTGTCTAGATGAAAGTAAAAAAGCACAAGACAAGTATTAGTCTAAGAAAAGTAAAGAAACACAGTGAGCTTAGAGAAGATATGGTAAATAGAATAGCAGAATTTTTAGAAATACCTAAAGAACTCGTGGGAGACAATATAAAAATAACTACTATAGGTAATAAATATTTGTATTTAGAAGGAAAATATAAAATCGCAGACTATTATACTAGTTATGTAAGAATAATAACTAAAAAGTATGGGTTTGCTATATCTGGAAAAGAGCTAGAAATAAAAGAAATGGGTAATGATGAACTTGTAATAGAAGGTAATATTACTAATGTGGAGTATGAAAAAAGAGGTATAGATGAAAATTAGTAAAATAGGTAAAAATATAAAAGCAGTAGTAACAGTAGAAGTTTCTGGTTTCTTTGTTGAAAGGTTAATAAATCTATTGAAGAATAATGGTATAGACGTTTGGGATGTAAAGGTGTTAGGCGTTGGAAACATTACCTTTAACATAGAATCTAAAGATTTCAAAAAAATATTACCATATGTAAAAAAGAGTAGATGTAGAACAAAAATCATTTCTAAGAAAGGAATATATTTTGATATTTTTAGATACAGAAAAAGAAGAGTTTCTTTATACATGTTAATATTAGTGTCGGTTATATACATAGTATCTTCAAGCTTTGTATGGCATATTGAAATAGAAGGCAACGAAAGAATAAATACTCAAAGTATAAATAAACTTTTAAGAGAGTATAAAATGGTACCTGGAACATTAAAGAAAAAAATCTCTAAAGGTAATTTATCAGATTATTTGAGAGCCAATATTTATGATGCAGCGTGGGTTGGTGTAGACATTGTAGGAACTACTATGAAAATAACAATAGAAGAAAAGATAATATCTAAAGAGGAAGATAGAAGCGTAAACGGAGATATAATAGCAGTTAAGGACGCCGTTATTACAAGGATAGTAGCATCGTCAGGAACAGCAATGTATAAAGAAGGAAGTTTTGTAAAAAACGGAGAAATATTAATTGCCGGGGTAGATAAAAGTGCTGTGGCCGGAGAAACAAGGGTACATGCGAGTGGTGTAGTTAGAGGAATAGTAGAATATAATTTTAGCAAGGAATACAAAGAAAAAAATATTGTTAAAGAAAAGACCGGTAAATCAATGTTTGGTGTTGGAGTAGGAATAAATAATAAAGAATTTGTATTAAAATGTTTGCCAAAAAAATATAAATATGATATAACTAGTAAAGTCAAAATGTTTCGCTTTTTAGGGGCAAACGTTTCAATTATTTTTAATACATATGAAGAATATATCTTAAAGGATATTGTAAATACAAAGGATAGCCTCATCACACAGGGTGAGCAAGAATTAGACCTATTTTTAAACCAGATACTAACAAGTGGTAGTAATGTTAAAGATAAGAATGTGGAAATTGAAAATACAAAAGAAGGTATAATATACAAAGTAACGGTAAGCGTCGAGGAAAATATAGGGGAATTTTTAGAGACAGGGGATAAGTAATATGGGAATAAGTATAGACTATTATACAAATTATGAAGTTAAAGAAATGATCGAAAAATACAACAAGTTTATTGAAACATATAAACTAGCAATAGATAAACTTGTTGCAAAAGCCTTTAAGTTAGAAGGCTTTAATCTTCCAAATGTATACATCGGAATTGGTGTAGTAACAGAGGAAGAAATTAAACAAATAAATAATGAATATAGAAAGGTAGACGCTCCAACTGACGTCTTATCTTTCCCTATATTTACAAGAGAAGAATTAGCTAAAATGAAAGCGGACAAGTGTGATACTGAAATGTCTATTGGAGATATAGTACTTTGTATGGATGTTATAGAAAGACATGCTGTAGAATATGGTACAGGCTTCAACAGAGAAATGCTATACATGATAGTACATGGTATTTGTCATCTTTTAGGCTATGATCACGAGATACCTGAAGAGAAAAAGGAAATGAGAGTTCTTGAAGAAAAAATATTAGAAGGATGTGAAGTGTAGTTTGGACGAAAAGCTAAAAGACAAGAATCTAGATGAGAATTTGGATAACGAGCACAAGAATAAAACTTGGTTTTCTGCAACTAAAAACGCATTAAACGGAATAATCCATGCTTTCAAGACTGAAAGAAATTTAAGGATTGACTATTTTATTGGTGCATTAGTTTTCTTTATAAGTTTGTTTTTTGATTTTTCAAAAGTAGAACTTATATGCCTAGTAATAACAATTGGTTTTGTTATATTTGCTGAGATGATAAATTCAGTGGTAGAATATGTAGTAAATCTAATTACAACGGAATATAACTTGGATGCAAAAGCAGCAAAAGATATAGCAGCAGGTGGAGTGCTAATTGCTAGTACAATATCTGTAATTGTTGCATATCTATTATTTATAGACAAGCTTAAAGTTGCTTCAACAGAATTACTACACGCAGTATTAAGTACAAGGTCACATATAACAGTAGCAATATTATTTACAGTTGTATTGTTAGTTGCAATACTTAAAGGCGTATTTACAAAGAAAGGTGAAAGAAACTATGTTAAATCTTTTCCAAGCGCAAGGGTAATGATAAGCTTTGCTTTAGCAACATATCTTTTAGTAATAACTGAAAGTTTACTTGTTGGAGGAGTAGCTTTTGTACTTAGTGTAATGGTTTCTTCGATGAAAAGAGAAAACGATAAAACTACAATGCTTCAAGTTGTATTAAGTGCGGCGCTAGGAGTTCTAGTTGTACTAGCTTTATATCAATTAACAAAGTTAACGCCACATGTTGCAGATTGGACATTTAAGCTTTGGTAAAACAAATAGTTGAATGTTAATAAATTAAATATTAATAATAGCAAAAGATCTTACATAAGTAAGATCTTTTTTTCATATATTGTACAAGGTGATTAAATGAAAAAGTTTGTTGTTGCTTTAGGAATATTAATAATAGCGTTTTCGCTTTTTGTTTTACTTAATGAAATAAGATACTTGCTAATTTAATAAATATCATATAAAATATCACTAAACTAAGGTGATTATATGAAAAAAGGAATAACATTAATTAATCTAACGGTAGTAATATTATTGCTTGCCCTTATAGCAGGTATGGTTGTGTATGAAGGTAGTGATGCCATTGCTACTACAAATAAAACAAAGTTTGCAATAGAAATATTAGATGTACAAACGAAAGTAGATAATTACTACATGGAAAATGGAAAATATCCAAGTGTTTCTCAAGTTACATTTGATGTGTCTAAACTAAAAGAAGAAGAGAAGAGTCAAATATTAGGTGAAACAGTAACAAGTAACAATATAACGTTATATAGTATAGATTTGAATTTATTAGGAATAAAAAACACTGTTTATGGCAATAATAAAAATAGTAAAGACATTTATGCGGTTTCTGAAGTAACAGGCAAGGTATATTACATTAATGGAATTAAGTTTAATAAAGTTAAATATTATACTCTAACAGATGAACTTTATTCTGGAATGAGTACAAGTATACTTCCTAAAAACTATAAAGAAGTTAGGAAAGAAGAAGTTGTATTTAGGGTAAACAGATTAGAACTTGGAACTGAAGCTGTAACAGTGGATGTAATGATTCCCAACGAAGCGACAGGAATAACAGTTACTGCAACTAACTCTATAACAGTAGCAAGTGCTGTAACAGAAGGTGAATATATAAAGTATTCAGTAAATGCAAGTAAAGTAACAAGAAATTATGTTGTTACGGTAAAATATACTTTGGATGGTACAGCAAAAACAGTTACATACACTGTAAATAATGTCGATGTGGATGGACCAGGCTCATCTATATCTATGGTTAAATATAGCGGGTATACGGTAGTAAAAATTGAACCTAATCATCCAGAACAAGTTGCGAAAATAAAAATAGATAAGGGAAATTTAACTAAAGAATATTTCTCTAAATACGGAAAAAATGTAGAAAACAATGAATATATATGCTATACAGCAGGAACATATACAGTGTATTTAGAAGATTTGTTGGGTAATGCAACTATTTCGTTGTTAAATGTAACTATATTATAAATGTGTTATATAATGTTAATTGGTAAAAACACTTTAAAAATAAGTTTTAGCGTGTTAAAATAATAATTGTTGAAAGGTGGTACGTATATGGAAAACAAAAATGAAGTGAAAGAAGAAATTGTAAATGCTGGAGCAGATGTTGAAATCGCTAGCAACTTAACAATATCTGAAGATGTTATAGGAATAATAGCAGGTCTTGCTGCCGCAGAAGTTGAAGGTGTTTCAGGAATGACGCTTGGCTTTGTAGATGGAATAAACCAAATTATAGGAAGCAATAAGAAATATGCTAAAGGTGTTAAAGTAGAATTAGAAGGTAACGAAGTAGTAATTAATCTATATGTTATAGTTAAATATGGTGTTAAAATACCAGAAGTTGCATTCTCTATTCAAACATCAGTAAAAAATTCTGTTGAAGGCATGACAGGACTTAAAGTTAAGTCGGTAAATATAAATGTACATGGTGTAACTTTTGATAACGACAAAAACAAAGATAAATATGAAGAATAATAGATAAGATTAAGTAAAAATAGCAGGAAATAAATCCTGTTATTTTTTTAGATTTAATATTATATAAACAAGGTAAATAGTGCAAAAATTAACAATAACCACAACCAATGTTACAGAAAAATTACAAACAAATAACAATTAAAATACAATTGACCGAGTTGGCTTAAAATTGTTGATTTGGCACAACCTATGTGTTAAATTATTTATAGAGATTTTATCTGCAAAATAGGGTACTTAAAATGCAGAGGAAAGATATACAGAAGGAGAAAGTATGGGAGCTTGTTTAGGAGTCTATTTAGGCGAAAAAATAATAAAATATGCTAAACTTGAACAAGATGAAAAAACTAAAAGAATTAGTTTGAATTCATATGGCACTAAGTATGTATGGGGTAAGAAAGAAGATGAAATACTTGATCTTATCTCGCAAACAGGTAGTGACAATGGTACTATATGCCTAAATACAGAAAACACTTATAAACTCGAGACAGAAGTATTAAGACAATTAAAAAAATCTGATGTTCAAAGTGTTATAGCGCTTGAGGTTTCTGACAGCACTATACAAAGAGGAATAAATGAGAAAACTGTTGAACATAGATATACACTTATAGATTCTAAGATATCAGCAGCAAATACTCATGCAATTATTGAAGTAGCAAATAAATCAGATATAACAAAATATTCTGAAAATGAAAAGATAAAGAATTTAGCTGGTATATATCCAGTTGAACATTTATTAAACAGAATCACAACTCAACCTAACAACTACATATTGTTAAATGTTGATGAAGAAACAACAATGATATTTGTTTCTAACAATGTTCCAGTAATGTCTAGAAAGATAGATGTTAGCATGAAATCGATACTTGATACATTAGCTATTCAAGAAGGTTCTTATGCAAAGGGATGTGATGTATGTAGAACAATAAACGTTCTATCAGATGATAGCTTAGATTATAAACTAGAGTCTATAATAGAACCAGTAATACAAGATTTATTAAACAGAGTTGGTAAAGCTATTGAAGAAACAAATTTCCAATGTGGAAAGATAATGTTAAATGGTCTTATCAATATGTTTATAAACATAGAAGTTCTATTTGAACAATTCTTTGGAATAGATACAGAAAAGTTAAAACCAACATTTTTAAGTCTAGATGAATCAACGGTAAATATGGCTGAAGTTATAGAAACAAACGAAGCTATAGCGTTAGCTTATGAAGGTTTGACAGGAGCTAAGAAAGAACTTAACTTCTATGCAGCGCCAGCACAAGCGGCAACTACTGCAAAAACACCGCTAGACATAAAGTCAATATTCTCTAAGCCAAAGCCTGGTGAACACAAACAAGCATTTGTAATGCCAACACTAAATATAGACAAGCCAAAGGTAGAGAAATATTTACTATTTGCAAATTTAACTGCGGCATCATTACTAGTATGTTATTTAGTATTTAGCATAATATACGCGAAAGAATTAGATGCAATGCAATCGACTTTGAATCAAAATATAAGTCATATGCAAGTAGATATAAGCAAAGTAAAATCAGATACAAAATATATTAATGATGTTAAAGCAAAATACACATCATATAACAACTATATTACTTCTACAGTAACAAAGATAAAAGAAGGAAAGATAGGAAAGTATTCAACATACAATGTTGCAAACTTTATGCAAAAAATCGCAAAATACATACCAACTAATGTTGAATTAGTATCAATTGCTTCAAACGATAACAAATCAGTAGCAATTGTAGCAAGATCAAAATCATACTCTGAATTAGGATACTTTGTATCACAATTAAAATTAAAAGGAGTATTAGATAATGTTAAAACTGGCAATGTAGAACATGGTACTTACATAACAGTTACGATTGGCGGTGATTTGCCATGATAAAAGAATATAAAAAAATATTAATAATGTCAGTTGTACTGCTAATACTAATAATAAGCATAGTAGTTGTCTTTACATCAGATATTTCTATAGCTGGTATAACTAGTGGTTCAATATTTACAATTTCTGAAGGAAAAAACAACTTAAATGGTTTAATCGAAAAAGAAAGTACAGTAAAAGCAGAACATCAATCAGCTTTAGATAGTTTAGAGCAAGCTAAAAATACTTATGAAACTGAAAAGAAAAAGTTTGATAATATAGATCAAGCAACAGTAGATTTAGTAAAAGAGGCAACAAAAGATGAGAAATATTTCATCGAATATCTATGGATAACATTAGGAAATTATGCAACAGACAATAATCTAATTATTGACGTAATAACTCCAGGTTCAACTTTATCATCAACAGGTGAAACGTTAGGCGAAACTGGTTCAGGAAATAATTTAGATGGTGGTATAAATTTCGGCGGAGCAGATAGCGGAGCTGGAATGGGAAGACCAACTACAGATACATCGGTTGCTAATAATTCAATAAGAATTATAGTAAAAGGTAGATATGCAAATGTAGCAGATTTTGTATATGATGTTGAAAATGATAAAGAATTAAAATTTAGACTAGATAATATAAAAATGGTGTATAAATCAAATAATCAAATTGAAGCAACATTTAATATTTTAAGTTTACAAGTTAAAAAGTAAGGAAGGTGATTTTAAGTGGGAAAGAAAGAATGGATGTTATATATAGTACTGACTATAGGCATGTTTGCATTTGTAGCAGTTCTATTGTTAGTTTCTATACCACAGGTGGAATCAGTTTCCGAACTACCAGAATCATATAAAGGTATAGTTAAAAGCGAATATACATTTGATGATTCTGTAAATGAAAATACTCTTACAAAAGAGTATGATATAACATCTAGCGATGTTTCGAATGGATTAAAGAAAGATAAATATGAACAAGGCAATATAAATCCATTCACACCAAACACAGATGTTACGGTATATAATGAGCCTACTAAAAAACCAGTAGATGCTAATAAACCGCTAACACCAAGTGATAAATAAGGTTAATACATCGCCTTACCTTGGCGGTGATTAATATAAATTTTATAGGAGGAATAAAAAATGAAAAAAGGTATTTCTTTAATCGTATTAGTAATCACAATTATCGTTATGATTATAATAGCTGGTGCTATAATAATCTCTTTAAACAGCACAAATGTAATCAACAGAGCAGATGAAGCAGTTGTAGCAACTGATATATCATCTATAAATGACCAATTAAACATGGCATATGTTGATCTTAAATTAGAAGATGCTTACAGATCTAAAAATGACTTTACAGCATCTACAGCTGTAACAGTAAACGGACAATCTTATGCATCTGTAACTGCTTACTACACAGCATTTGCACCAGCATTAGCTAACCTAGCTACTAAATACCCAGCTTATGAATTAGTTGTAAATGGTAGCGGAGCTGCAACAGTTGTTAAAACAACAACAAATCCTTAATTAATAAATAGATAAAATAAATTATTTATTAAATAAACTTAAGAAAAATAAGTAAAAAAAACTAATACGAAAAGTACACAGGACATATGCATAATTACAATGTATATGTCCTTCGTACTAATATTATATTTATTTGAGAGAAAGCTTTGAAATAAGTATAATAATGTATAGTAGGAGGGGTAATAAATGGAGGAATATATACATTTAGTTTGGTCGATATTTATATTTGTAACAGGGCTTATGTTTGGTAGCTTTTTTACACTAGCAACATACAGAGTACCTAGAAAATTAGATATAGTAAAATCACGTTCGTTTTGTCCAAATTGTAAACACAAATTAGGATTTTTTGATTGTTTCCCAATATTAAGCTATATATCTACACTTGGCAGATGTAGATATTGTAGAAAACCAATAAGTATAAGATATCCAATGATGGAACTTGCAAGCGGATTTGCATTTTTAATACCATTCTTATTCTTTGGATTCAGCTGGCAATTCTTCATAGTGTTAGTAACATATGTATATGCAATGCTATATGTTGGAATTAGCGTTATGAGCTATAAAATGACAGATGAAGAAAAAGCAGAAGTAGCTAGAGCTAGAGAAGAAATAAAACAAAGAAAATCAGAAAAAAAAAAGAACAATAAAAGAGGAGCATTGAGTTCAGAAATATTAGTGGCAGTAGGTGTATTTATGTTATTTTTTGTATCAACTACATTTGCTCTACGCAATTATTATGGTGCACTACAAACTACTAGTAAAAAATCTGAAGCTTTAAATATATGTGTTAACAACTTAAACGAAGAAAAGGCAAAAGCATTTGCAAATCTTGCAAATAGCAATGGTACAAAAAAAGTTGGAAATATAGATTACACATATCAAATAGTAGTAAGTGATTATATTAAAAATGGAACAGAAGTAGTTACAAATGCTAAAGTTATAGAAAGCATAGTAACTTATGAACTAAACGAAAAAACAGAAAAGATTGCATTAAAATGTATAAAGGTGGAATAGTATGAGTATAAAATCAAAAAGAGGTATAACGGTATCTTCTTTGGTACTTTATGTTGTATTGTTTTTCGCCATAACAACATTCCTATCTATTGTATATACAAACATGAACGAGACGCTATTTAACAATAGAGGTATGGCATTAAATTATACAATGTTAAACAAGCTAGAGTATAATATTACAGATAGCGCACTGCAAAGTGTGGATATCGTAGAAGATAATAACACTATAACTTTCTCTAATGGGGATAAGTATTACTACGATAGTGCAAAAAAGCTAATAATATTAAATAATGGTGTGCTTTGTACAAGTGTATCAAAATTTGAACCGACAATAACTACTGCAAATGATGTTAAAAAATTAACTATAGAGTTAACATTTAACAAATATATGGTAGAGTTAAATAAAACGATTGTATCTAGTGTAGAGGTGGAGTAATATGAAAAAAAGAGGATCAGCAACATTAGTAGTTATATTATTTTCTACAATATTTATGCTATATACACTTTCTACATATGCAGATGTAAGACATATGCAAAAAACATACAATGAGTATGAAGATGGAATAATAGAAATGTATGAAAAAGAATATGACGACATGGTAAATATATTATAGGAGGAGCAAATGTTTGAAAGTATAAAAAATAAAAAAGCTTTATTAGGTACAGAATTAGTAAACAATGGTCTAATTACACAAGAACAATTAGATGAAGCTTTGGCATATCAAAGAAATCATCCAGAACTTAAAATTGGTGAAGTAATTGATACATTAAATATGTGTGATAAAACCCAATTATTAAACATAATTGCAGATAAACTTCAATTAAAACCAGTAGTTATAGATGATAGTTTTAATCTGGATTATACTAAATTATTATCTAGAGACACGGTAATAAACTCTAAAGCGCTACCTTTTGAAATTGAAGGAACAAAAGCAAAAGTTGCTTTTGCAGATCCAGACAATTTAAAGGTAGTAGAAAGCGTTAAACTACAATTATTAAATATTGGTCTTGAAATGGAGAAATATGTAACACTTAATTCTATGATAGTAGATAAAGTTAAAAACGTAAAAAACGTTCAAGATAAATATGTAGATACAAACGAAAAAGATACTACAGTTCTTGTAGATAATATTATATTAACAGCTATAAAACAAAGAGCCAGTGACGTTCACATAGAACCAATGGAATCTAAAGTAAGAGTAAGATATAGAATAGATGGTGAACTAGTTACAGTTTCAGAACTTCCTAAACAAAGACAATCTATGATTTCAGGAAGAATAAAATCTATATCTAACATGCACCAAGAAATAACAACAGACCAAGATGGTAGTATCAACGATTATGATAATTACAGTATCCGTGTATCTTCGCAAAAGAATATTAACGGTGAAAAATTCGTTTTAAGATTACTTAAAAAGAGTGGAAATGTAAGAAAGTTATTCGATCTTGGGTTCCCACAAGATGAAGCTTTAGTAAAAAAAGCTTTCGATAAAAGAAATAGTATTATAGTTGTTTGTGCACCTACTGGTGAAGGTAAAACTACAACTTTATATAGTATTCTAGATTACTTAAATAGACCAGATATAAACGTTGTAACAATTGAAAACCCAGTTGAAATTCGTATGCCAGGTGTTAACCAAGTAGAAATTGGTCACCACACATCGTTTGCAGGAGCACTTAGAACTGTTTTAAGACAAGACCCTAACATTATCCTTGTCGGAGAAATAAGAGACCAAGAAACAGCTGCTACAGCTATTGAATCAGGTCAAACAGGTCACTTGGTTTTAACAACAGTCCATACAATTGATGCTATAGAGGCAATCACAAGAATAAGAAAGATGGGTATATCAGATTACGATGTATCTTCATCATTAGTAACAGTAATATCTCAACGTCTAGTAAGACAATTATGCCCAAAATGTAAGAAAAAACATAAGATGACAGATGAAGAAAGAGAATACTTTGAAAGAGTAGAAAAAGTTGCGGGAGTCGACTTAGATATAGAACATGCAGATATGTATGAAGCTAAAGGATGTAAAGAATGTAATAATCTTGGATACATCGAAAGAATTGGTGTATTTGAAGTACTATGTTTTGACGAAGTGTTAAAAGATATGATAGCATCTGGAAAATCTGCAATAGAAATAAGAGAATATGCTATGAAAAATACAGAATATAGACCTTTAATAGCAGATGCTGCTAAAAAGTGTCTACAAGGATTAACAACTATATCTGAAATAAATAAGAAGATAGTTATTTAATAAACATAAGGAGAAATATGGAAAGGTTTTTAGAAATAATAAATAAAGGTATAGAGCTAGGCGCAACAGACATACACCTAAAAGAAGGAACTCAACCTTTATACAGGATAAAGAGAGCATTAATAACAAATAACGAAGTAGAACCTATGACTAAATATGAAATGGTAAGTTTACTTGAAGCTATGGTGGGGGATAATAATCTTTTAATAGAAAAATTTGAACAAACTAAGCGTATAGACATACCATTTGATATAAACGAAGGTATAAGACTTAGGATAAATGCTTCTTTATCTTCTGGAACTCCGACCTTTTCAATAAGAGTAATAAGAACAACAGACATAGACATTGAAGCATATAGATTAAGAGAAATCATACAAGAAATAAGAAAGCATAAGACAGGTCTAGTATTAATAACTGGTAAAGTTAATTCGGGAAAAACAACAACGCTAAATGCTTTTGTACAAGATATGAATAAGATGTTTACAAAGAAAATAGTAATGTTAGAAGAACCGGTAGAATATATTCATAGATCGAACAAAAGCTTTATTGTACAAAAAGAAGTTGGTGTAGAATCAGATGTTCCATCATATTATGAGGGAGTAATAAATCTTTTAAGAGAAGATTCAGATATTGCTATAGTAGGTGAGATAAGAGATAGAGAAACAATGGACGCTGTAATAGATTTAGCAGAAGCTGGAGGACTTGTTATAGGGACATTACATACACGTTCATGCGGTGAAACAATAGATAGAATAATAGGAATGTATGAACCAAGTGAACATAGAGCAATAAAAAATACACTATCTAATGTATTAAAACTTGTTGTATCACAAAAACTAATTAACTCAAGAGATGGAAATGTTGTACTTGCGCCTGAAATAATGACTGTAAATACAACAATAGCAGCGTTAATTAGGCAAGAAAGATTTAGTATTTCTGAGATACAAGATGCTATACATCATTCAACTGGTAGCAATTTAGTAAGTTTTGAAAGGTCCTTTACAAAGTTATATAAAGAGCATATAATAGACCTAGAAACGATAGAACAAAGTGTTGAACCGGATAGTTTTAAACTAATTACTAATTTGATAGGGGGCGGATATTAATGCCTGAGTATAAATATAGAAGTCGGAGGCCAAGCGGTCT
>JAZSJJ010000008.1:0-78285 GCA_045534225.1 Clostridia bacterium | reverse complement strand
TTAATGCTTGAAGATATGTATTTGTAGACACTGATGCGTCTTTTACATAGTAACCTGTCGTTGTACTTCTTGCTACTAACGATATTTGTTTATTGTATATAGCTGTATTGTTTGTTGCTGCTCTTTTGGCATTCCAGCTTAATACAAACAGTTCAGCTGTTGGTGTACCTATTGCTCCTAGCACATAATCTTTATATGCCGCCGTTGTGTTTTTTAATCCTGTCCAATATGTTTCATTTAGAAAATATGATATACATTTTGCATTTGTACCAGAAGAATATGACGACCATTCCGCCTTCCATTTTATTTTTGCATCGCTAGCTACTGTTGTTCCTGCCGGCACACTTGCCCATTTTATTTGTCCAACATTTTTAGATGTTCCATTTTCGATAGTTACCGCAGCTGATGTTATTGTTGCGCCTGGTATTGTCGGCATTTTACTGTATGCCAATTTTTCAGTTGCTATTAAATAAACATAACCATTAGTAGTATCTTCGTAGAATACGTTCCATTTTGTTACCCCATTATCTGATACGTAGTCTATAGTTTTACCATAATCTCCTGCACCAGTAACTAACGCTCCTATAGTAGATATTGCATTAGTTACTTTATGTGTCACAGACTTTGCTGTTCCACCTTCTGTATAATTTACAACTACAGTATAATTTCCAATTACACCATTAGTGTTTACCAAATATGTATATTTGTCTGTTTCTGTTACTTTTGCACCCACTGTTATACCAGAAATATTTGTTGTTATACTAACATTTGTAAATGTTTTTGGCACTTTTACTGTAACTTTAACCGGATTCATTGTTGGTTCTATTTCACTTTGTTCAAAAGATATTACAGATAAGCTAGATACTGTTAAATTATCTCCATATTTATTTTTTAATTCCTCAGTTAAAGTATAATATTCTTTTATTCTAGCATCAAAGCCTTCTAGATAATACACTCTACCTGTTATTTCAGAATATGCATATACATCCAGTTTATCTTTATGAACTCCATACAATGCGTTGTCTACTCCAATAGCAGCAAGATTTATCTCCTTTAATGTAATTTTATTAGATGTTATTGTCTCTCCAGAAAATTGTTCTGTTAAAATTGTTTGAGATACGTTTGATACATCAAACGTTACTTCCTCCATCAAAATATTTGATAGATTATCTTTCTTTTCTTTCATTAAATCTTGTACAACACTAATTTCCGCTGTCCAAATAGCTAATTTAGAGTTTGTATAACTATTAGATATGGATGTTACTGTTACAGTTGCTAGTATTCCTAATACCGCAATCATAACAACAAGCATAGCCATTGTTATTCCTTTTTTTAATCTCATTTTCATCTACTCCTCTAATTCTGAAACTCTATAATATACTTTGCTTCCAAAAGTTTTGCCTTTTTCATAATATACATGTCCAGTTTGTTCAGAATACAAATACCTATCATTTGCACCTTTTTCTAAAAGCCCATCATTTACTTCTTCTGCATCGATCTTTGTTAAGTCTACTACATATACATTAATACTACCACTTGTTATTATCTCGCCTTCAAATTGTGTTTCATCGTAACCAGTGAGCGATGTTACATTCCAAGTATATGGTGAAAAATCGTTTCCTGAATTTCTTCTTATATAATTACTTGTAAGTATTTCAATTTGATCTATTTCCGCTTGAAATCTAGCTTTTTGTGCATTTGTATGTATATCTGTTCCTATAGTTATTGTTGCCGCTGTAAGAATAGCCATTACCGCTACAATTATACTTAATGTTATTAGAGTAACACCTCTTTTTTTCATATATCCTCCTTATTCTATAGTTATACTATAGATGCTTTTTAATTCTTCGCCACTTTTATATATGGATATTCCGGCTAATTCTTGGTAGTATGCCATACCCATTTTCTTACCTATGCTAAATTCATCTTCTAACCACATTTTGTATGTAACTATTCCTTTAGTATAACTTACATAGTTTTGGCCAGACGCTTTGTTAAATTCCGGCTTAATATTATTTTCCTTCAAATATTCATTCACTGCTTGCATAGAATATTCTTCTGCATTTATTATTGTTCCGCCTCTTTCTGTCCATAAAATGGAATATGTCGGAATTTCTAATATTATCTTTTTTCTATCTAACACATTTTTCTCTATTTCATTCATAATTTCCATTATATGAGTAATAGATGAATGTGAACCCGCCGTTTTAGAAGCTACCGTTCTTGTTCCATATGCTTGCAATATTATATTATCTACAAAATATTCTATATCTATAATATTGTACGAATCAACAGCTTGCATTTTTACTAGTATTTTCTTGTTATTTGCATGCATTAATACAGCTAATTCTTTTATATATTGCTCTAGTAAATCTCTATCCGACTTCTTAAATTTCTTAAAGTCTATTACAATTCCATCTAGTTCATTTTCCATTACAAAATCTATCATCTGCCCTGCAACTATTTCCTTGTTCTTATCACTGTGAACTAAGTCAGTAATTATATTTGTATCAAAACCTGTAGACTTATATCCATTATCTATTACTGCATATATATCTATATCTTTAACATCTGGTAAGGTATATTTTTTAGTTGTTAGCTTATTTGATGAATCAAGTTGTAACATCTCTATAGCTAATGCATCTACTTTAGTCAAATCTGTTGTACTTGCCACCTTGTTTTCTACATGTGTAATTAAAATTATATCTTTGTCTGTTTTTATAACATCTTTAACTTTTGGGGCATACTCTACCTTAGCTTTGCTTATTCTTGCTATATATGATTTACCATCATTATCTGTTACTTTAATTGTTAAAAAATTATCTTTGCTGTCTTTATACACAGCTTCTGTTTCAAGTAATGTTATTTTGTCTTTCTTTTCCACAACACCAACAACAGACTTGTTCTCCAAACTGTATACTTCTACGCGATTTTTGTTTATTTTAACATCTTGTTCTGCATAGTTATATATGTATACATTGTTTGTTTTTGCGTCTTCAATATACTCATAGCCTAACTTTTCTGCTAAAGTTTTTATGCTATATGCAGTTTCTGCTTCGTATTCTACGGTGCCGATGTCGCCTTTTTTTATTTTTATTTTTTCATCCCATGTAGTAATTATTAAAGTTCTAGAAATCTTATCGTAAAAAACATGTTCGAAAAAATTTTCTTCTATGTCTTTTCTAGTAATATATCTTGTTCCTTTTACATTTACAACACCATTTTTTAGTTTCAAGCTCTCTCCGTTAACGATTATATTTACATCTTTATTATTTGGTTTTGCAATTAACATAGATATACCAAGTGTCACTACAACATATACTGCAAGTATTACTACATATATATAACTATTATTTATTTTATCTATTACCCTATTTTTCATAACCAAATTATACATTTAATTTTACAAATATACAATATCTTTAAAAAACTATTTATTTTTTTATTTTTATAATATATAATATGGGCATATAGGGTAATACATAATAAAGGAGGGATTATATATGTCACCTACTGCCATTTGGCTATTATTATGTGCTTTGTGCCTTATAATTGAAATACTAACAGTGGGATTCTTATTCTTTTTCCCAGGAGTTGGAGCTTTCTTAACATTCCTTGTTAGTTTGCTCTGTGATTCTATCGCGGTACAAATTGGAGTGTTCATTGTTTCAACAACATTACTTGTTATCTTTTTAAGACCAGTATTTGCAAAACTGTTCAAAACAAAAGACCTACCTACAAACTCAGATAGTTTAATAGGTAAAACAGGTACTGTATTAAAAGAAATTGTTGGTCCAGACAACATGGGACAAATTAAAGTTCAAGGCGAAATTTGGTCTGCAATTTGTAAAGATAAGAAAACTTTCAAAGTTGATGAAACTGTTATAGTAGATTCAATTGACGGCGTAAAACTAGTAATTAAAGAATATACTAATTAAGGAGGGTATTTTTATGTGGTATGTTTTAGGAGCCTTTTTACTGCTTATGATAATAGTAGGATTCTCTATTAAAGTAGTAAGACAAGCAGAAGTATATGTTATAGAAAGAGTGGGTAAATTCCATAAAGTTGCATCAGCCGGCCTAAACTTTATCTTCCCTTTTGTAGATAGAGTAAGAGCTATCGTTAATATGAAACAACAAACAATGGATGTTCCACCACAACAAGTTATCACAAAAGACAACGTAACAATTACAATAGATACAGTTGTGTTCTTTCAAATAATGGATCCAGTTAAATCTGTTTATGAAATTGAAAATCTTGGTAAAGGTATTCAATACTTAGCAATTACAACAATAAGAGATATTGTTGGTAAAATGGATTTGGATAGCACATTTAGTTCAAGAGATTTAATAAACGCTCAACTTCGTCAAGTATTAGATGAAGCAACAGATAGATGGGGCTGTAAAGTAGATAGAGTTGAAATTAAAGACATCACTCCTCCAAAGGATGTTCGTGATGCCATGGAAAAACAAATGAATGCCGAAAGAAATAAAAGAGCATTAATTCTAGAAGCCGAGGGTAGCCGTCAAGCAGCTATAACTCACGCCGAAGGACAAAAAGAAGCACAAATATTAGAAGCTGAAGCTGAAAAAGAATCTAGCATTAGACGTGCACAAGGTTTAAGAGAAGCCAGAATGTTAGAAGCTGAAGGTACATCAGCAGCAATAAAGAAAATAGCTGAAGCAAAAGCACAAGAAATTGAAGTCGTTTATGCAGCGATTAACAATGCTAAACCAACTAAAGAACTTGTTGCTATTAAATCTTTAGAATCAATGGAAAAAATTGCAGAAGGACCTGCAAACAAAGTATTTATTCCATTCGATACAAGTTCTGCATTTAGTGCACTTGGGACTGCTAAAGAATTACTTAAATAACAAATTAACCTACTGTAATACAGTAGGTTTTATTATGCATATATTTATTTCTATCTACAACTATTATATTGTTTATATAAACAAAGTAAAAAAAAAGAGAGAGCTTGCGCTCTCAACTTTTGGTGATCTCGAGACGATTCGAACGTCCGACCCACGGCTTAGAAGGCCGTTGCTCTATCCAACTGAGCTACGAGACCATAATTGGTACTCATATATAATAACACACTTGTAAGTAGGTGTCAAGTATAAAAATATTAAAAATATTAAATTCTTACAAAAATGAGCAGGGATATTATCCCTGCTCATCGTCCGTATCTCGTTTGCCACCCAGTTGTCTACACCAAATACCAAATGCTTGCCAAGCTTCACTTTTCTTAAGATCAGCATAGGTTTGCCATTCGTTGTATTCAAATTCGTTAAACACTTGAACCTTAAAGTATCTAAAATACTCATCTTTTTTGTAAGTCCTTCTCATATTGCTATCGTATACATAGTCACCTTTAACTAAAATTGCATGGCCGCATTTAGAGCACCAAGACTCCATAAAAATCCAAACAATTTTAACATCTGGATTACTGATAAGTCTTGCAAGTTCATATGTTACGCTATAACAATGATGATTAGACTCTTCCGTTCTGTAAGCCTTGTACCGTTCTTCGTTTGTAGCTTTTAGTTTTTTCCAATCCTTCTTTGACACAACCTTATAGTTGTATAAGCAAGGTTTTGTAAAGAAATCAAAAAGTCGCTCATAGTACTCTTGTCTTGTATCCTTTTTAATTATTACTCTTCGGAACCAATAAAATTCCATAATAACTACAAAAAGATTATACGGAAACGTAGTCCAAAACAAGATATAACCAATCGTTGCGTTTATAAAGTTTAGAATCACAAGTGTTGCAGCACACAAAATAAGTGTTATAAGCCCAGGATAAAATGTTGTTGCAAAAAGTGCAGAAATCCACATGGCAATATATTTGTGGTTATGCACCTTTACACTTGTCCGTTGTTGCTCTTCTGTTAGAGCTTGAAACTCTGGTACATGTTTTAGAATTATTTTTTTGTAAATATTCATGCTATCTCCTTTTTCTTTTTATTCATCCTCACTTTTAAGTTAGGACCATATTTTTTATTCCGCATATTATTATATCACAAGTTAACATAAAAGTAAACAAATAAAATACAACCATACAAAGCATGGTTGTATTTTATATTAAATCTCTGAATATATTTAAGTATGTCGGATTATCTACTCCTGTTAATGTTTTATCCAGAATTATATATGTTGTTTTAGCAACTATGCCTATAGCACTTATATCTTCTGACATCGCATTTGAGGCATTTTTAATTTCATCAGATAAATTTAACACAGAAGATGTATTAATCGTTTCTAGTACTGTTTTCGTTTCTTCAGATAGGTATAATTTAGATGTTATGAAGTTTATATTTGGATTATTATTTAAATTAACATTAGCAAGTATTAAATCATAATTTCCTTTACTTACTCTTTTATTAATATCCTCTTTAGCAAGCTTCTCTACATTTATACTTACTCCTATTGATGCTAGATTTTTCTTTATTGTATCTGCAATAGCAACCTTCTCATCATCGCTCTTGTTTACTATAAGGGTTAACTCTACTTTCTTCTTATCTTTTGAATATATCTTATTTACCTTTTTATATCCATTGGATAATAGCAGATTCTCTGCGGCATATATATCATATTTGTATTTGGTTTTATCATAAATATATGGCAAATCTATTGTATCTGCTAAAGATTGCATTGTGTCTTTAATAATACTATCTCTATTTATTCCATACGCTATTACTTGACGTATTTCTTTAGATTTTATATTTTCCGACTCCGGATTAAATAGCAAGAATATGCTTTCTCCTGTTTTAACAGTTTTAATATTGTATTCGTATTTTCCAAGCATATTTTGTACATTCTTTTGATTAGTTACAAGAATATTTATTTCATCCTTCTTATATGCTTCTACTCCTGCATACATATCTTTATATCTTTTAACTATTATTCTTTTTGGAAGTGTTTCGCTCGCCTTTTTAGTTCTCTCATATATTTTAGCAGTTGCTGTTGCTTCAGCTGACACAACATAGTCTTTATTTAATGTATTACCTATTGGTAATTCTAAATTATATATAAAATATGGATCTGGTTTCTTTAATGTAATAGTAATTATATTCTCGTTTGCTACTACTTGTTCTACATTATTTACATTTGAGTTATATACAGACTTTTCATCTACCATATATGATAGAATCATATTTTTTATACTCTCTGCCGTATATTCTTTAGATTTCTTTACTGTTAATTTGTATTCTTTCTCGTTTACTTTCTCTATATTCTCTAACACATCATATGTAAATGTATAATCTTCATTTATCTTAAGTAACATATATGATGTATAATGTTTTAACTCTTTTAACACTACATTATTTGTGTTCTCATCTCTTAAATCATCTGTTGTAATTATACCAACAGTTAATACAGATTCATTTTCTTCTTCAGCCCAAAAGTTTGGTATGAATGGTTCTCCCTCGTCTTTTAATATTGCTCTAGATATTATTACTATTAATATTATTAGAATAATACAAGCAAATGTATTGCGTCTTCTAATACGCATTTCCTTTCTTACTTTAGGACTTATTTTTTTCTTTTTCTTCTTTACTAATTTCTTAGCAGCTACTTTTTTCGTTTCTAATCTTTTTTTATTTTCTACATCCGCCACAACTTTTTTTCTTATTTTCTTAATGTCACGGCGTTTTCTTGCGCTGCTCTTTTTATATCTACCCTCACTAATATATCTTTTTTCCATTTATTTCTCCGTTATATATTATGGGTATATTCTATCACAAAAGGCGCAAAAAATACAGCCTAATTTGTAATTAGGCTGCATTTTCTTTTCTTTTCTTCTTTAACACCACGATAGATACCACAATGTATACTGAAAATGCTACAATTGCGATAGGCAAAAGCTTGTACAATTTGTAGTAAATACATGATGTAAAAGCTGCTACAATAATACCAAGGATTGCTCCACCCATAACCTCATAGGGTTTATGACCAGATTTGATGTCCATCTCTTTTCTTATCTCTTCTTCATGTTCAGAACCTTCTGCAAGCTTGGTTACTGTTTCACAGAGTTTCTGTACGGTATATCTTACACCCAGAGCATCTCTAATAATGACTACTGCAAGAGCAGTAAATGCCATAGAGCACCAAACGCTTATACTAGCGTTTTCTGAATTTAAGATCTCCCGTACCGTATATATCCATGAAATAGCTGTTACGCTTGTTACAAATCCTGTATGACTAGAAGGATAATTACCATCTGATGTAATCTTCCTTAGGCTAAATTTCGTTTTGTTTACCATTGTGTTAAATAAAAGTTTTAATGTTTGCGATAAAACGCAAGTTGCTAATGCTGTTAAAGCTATATAGATAATTAGCTTCATACCGTCCTCCAATTATGAATTTAGTTTTTGTTTTGAGCTTATTTATTATACTATATATTATGTTTACTGTCAAGTTAACCTAGTTCATACCACAGAATGCTAAGTATTGAAAAACTTGCTGTTTCAGCTCTTAAAACTCTTTCACCCAAGCTTACTACATATGCATTTTTATTCTTTAGAAGTTCTTCTACTTCCTTTTCATCTAAGCCTCCTTCTGGTCCAACTATTACTGCAATATTATTAAAATCTTTAATGTTATTTATTGCTTCTTTTAAGCCGTTTGTACTTGCTTCATGACAGATTAATACTGCGTCAAATCTTGAATAATCTACTTTAAGTAAATTTTCCACATCTAGTACTTCTACTTCATCTGTTCTTCCACATTGTTCTACTGCCTCTTTAGCAATTTTATTTAGTCTTTCTACCTTCTTACTTTTATCTTTTTCATCTAGTTTAACAACACAATTTTTAGATAATACTGGTAACATTTCTTTTGCACCAAGTTCAACTGCTTTTTGAGTCACGTATTCCATCTTATCTGATTTAAGATATGCTTGTACTAATGTAACATTAGTATTTGGTACGCCTTTTTCTTCAAGACTACCAACTATTACTCCTGTTACAAAATCTTTATCCATATCCGTAATTTCTACTTCGTATTCGTTTATATATACTCTGTCTTTTACTCTATATCTTAGTACATTTATATGATGAGCTTCATCACCAAATATACTAATGTTGTTATCTAATTTTTTAATGTTTTTTGAATCTACTATAAATCTCTTTGACATGCTTACTCCTATTTGTTATATACAATATATTTATTTACATTTTCTTTTAACACACTAGAGATAAACTCTATTTCTTCTTTAGTGTTATTTTCTTTAACTACAATACCCGCTTGCATTTTATTTAAGTAATAGAAAATATATTTTTCTGTTTCCATTACTTTATATAACTTGTTATATGGTACCCTACTAGTAGTAAGCTCATCTACTGTACTTACCGCTTCTTTTGTAAATGTTTGCTCTGCTTTAGAATTTAAATTTATCTTATCTGATTTTAGAAACAATTTAGTTGCAAAATCTGATACAATATCTGTCTTTGTTCCTAATACAAGTATTACAAATATTATATTAGCTAATATTAAATTAAGATTAAATGCTTCAAATCCTACCGCCCATAAAATTAGGATATCGCAAACAACTGTTACCCATACCATAACGCTTATAAACTTGTCTAATATTCTTGTACTATATCTGTTATGAATTCTATTAAATTCTTTTAACAATTCTTCTGTATATTCTACATTGCTTGTTACTTTTTCCACATTAATCACCTGTAAGTATTATATAGTTTTTGAAGGTGTTTTTCAAGATTAGGAAATTATCTAAAAAATAAAGCACGAGAAAATCTCTCGTGTTTTATTTTTTTATTAATATTCATAATATGTATTATGCGCTCCGTTTATTATTTTGTCTGTTGGTAATACATTCGCTCCATTATATTGGATTGTATAAGAATCGTAATATACAATTTTATTTTAACTTACTTTATTATTGAATAATATCTATCCAAGTATCTCCTGTAGCCGTTCCCAGCTCAATTACAACATTACTGTTCGCCGTAAATGTATATGTTTCACTTCTTCCCACTGCTACAACTTCTCCATTGTAAGAAATCGATTGTTCTCCTCCTAAAATTCCTATAAACACAATTGTACATTCAACTTCCGAACCGATTGGAACTTCAAAATTACCCAATCCGGTACATATAACTCCATTAATTTTAATTTCAAATTCTTCAAACCATGATTCAAAATCATTATAAATGACATTATATTGTTGTTCTCTCAAACTCACTGTGATTCTAGGATCATTTTCTTCAACAGTAACTGTACAACTTGCACTTGTACTTCCGTATGTTGCTGTTATTATTGTTGTACCTTTTCCTTTTATTGTTATAGTTGCATTATTACCACTACCAGATACTGTAGCAACACTTGTATTCGATGATGACCATGTTAAACTACCAGTTATGTTTTGTGTAATCGCTGTTATTGTTTCTGTTGCTGTTGTTCCAACATCTATTGTTTTAGAAATTATTGTTTTGTTTAAATATATTGATGGTACTGCTATTGTACCGCTTACTGTTACATAACAACTTACCTTTGCATTTCCATATGTTGCTGTAATTGTAGCTGTTCCTGGTGCTTTTAATGTTACTGTTGCACTTTCATTAGTTCCTACTACAGTTGCAACACTTGGATTATTCGTTGTCCATACAACATCTCCTAATATATTACTTGTTGCTATTGTTATTGTTTTATTTACAGAACCAGATGTTACATCGCCAGATAAAGTTGTTTGTGTCATCGTCACAGTAGCATTACTTTCACCTAAAGATAAAGATAAGTCAGTATCTCCTGATTGTTTAATATTTAATGCATAACCAGTTTTAGTTATTACAGTTATGCTATCGTCAGATTTTCTAGTTTCGCCTGTTTCAATTACACCTTTTTCTTTTAGTTTAGCAATATATTCTTCTACTGTAATTTCTCCAAAGTTATCTGTTAATATGCCATTCTTTATAACAGATAATCTTTCATACTCTTGGATATATGTTTGTTTTTTTGCTGTATTTTTAGAACGTCCTATTATTCCACTATCTTCTAATGATATTATTACTGTCGCAGCAAGTATTGCCATTACAAGTATCGTTATACTTAGGACTATCATAGATATTCCTTTTTTCATAATATCTCACTTTCTTATTTAACTTTGCCAATACATTTCGTATTCTGCTCCGCTTACTATTACATCTGTTGGAAGTACATTCACTCCATTATATCTAACAAAATACGACTCATCATATTTTATAGCATTACCACTTATTGAAACCTCACCATAATATCCAATTCTTTTGTTTCCATCAGCTAACCATTGTGCCCAAGTAGTGCCAGCTTCTACAACAATTTTTCTAGCACCTATAGTGGCTGATACATGTCCATTCGGAACTTGTATAATATCTGCAAATGTTTCGCCTGTTGTTCCACCAAGACTTATTGTTACATCTTTATTTGCAGTAAATGTATACGGATCACCGCGACCATCAATAACCACTATACCGTTATATGTAATATATGGTTCCATACCCAATATACCTCTAAAAGCTATTGTACATTCAATAGTTGCACCAACAGGTACTGTATATGTACCTAACGCAGTATATGCTTCACCATTAATTGTTATAACATAGTCTTCCATATCTATAGTTTCATAAGAATCTTCATCTTGTACTATAGATATAGTAACTGTATTCTTTTGTTCTTCTGAAGATGATGGAGCATTTTTACTCTTTATAACAATTCCCGTAACAGAAACTTGTATATTCCAGTCTGTTTCTGTTACTCCTTGTTTTGCAAGTTCTGTTTTAACAACATTTTCTATATTCTCTTTCTTTTCAGGATCTAGATATGTCTCTGCCCATATCAAAGCAGCTAAATCTTGTACTTGTTTTTCATCTGTAAGTTTTACCGCTTGATTTGCTCTATCTATAATCCCATTGTTGCTCATAGCTATTATTACAGATGCTGCAAGTATTATCATAACAATTATTGTTATAACAAGTACTATTAAAGATATTCCTTTTTTTTGCATTTTTTCATTCCTCCTTTTTACATGCAAAAAGCAAAGCAGCACATACATTTTGTGTATGTGTTACTTTGCTTATTTATCTTTTTATTTTAGGGTGCAAAAACGCTACTAATGTTTTTTCATTAGTAAATGTACTTGTGTGTGTGTGTGTGTGTGTGTACAGCCGCAAGGCTTTCAGCGTTTTTCATCTTTTGTTCTCCCCCTCAATTAATATATATACTATTACATATATATTTTTTTTACAAGATGTTTATTGAATATTTCCCTATAATATATTAATCATAAAAAAACAGCAACACTTTTTTCGTGTTACTGTCTTGTATTTTTGCTATTTCTTATCTATATCTATACCTTTAACAAATATATCTATCGCTAAGATATTTATTCCAGTCATATAATCTAGTTCTCTTGCTATTATTGTTTGTAGCTCCTTGGTTACTTTTGGTATGTTGTGTCCGAATTTGATATTTACATGTAATTTAATTTTTACACCATCTTCGTATTCATCTACATCTATTTTAACTAACTTAGTTATTCCTTCTGTTTTTATTCCTTCGTATTGTATTATTTCTTTTAATACTTTATCTGAAATAGTAAACTTACCAAGATAACTAAATGTAGGTCTAATTACGCTTTTTTCTCTATACACTTTATCCTGTTTTTCAAACATTTTAAGCGGATCTAATAGATAACCAGAAAATTGTTCCTTTATTTCAAAAGTTGGAACAGGAACAACATGTTTCCCTTGTTCTTTTCTTATTTTTCTAGCTTGTTCTATTTGCTCTGGTGTAGAAATATCTTCGATATATATAGTCTTCTCTATTTCTGGAAGCCCTAAATTTTCTGCAATTTTTGCAACCATTTCATCTGATGTACCAAGTATCATAATTGATTCTGGTTTTTCAGCTTTAAGTGCTCTTATCATTGCATTTCTTCTATCATCATCAGTAAATATAGCTGCCTTTACAGATCCTATTTTGGTAGGTTCTGTCTTTGCAGATTTACCTGCAACAACCTTTGTTCCTTTTATTAACAAAGCATCGTCTATTATATAATCTATACCATTTTCATAAGCTACATTTTGTGAATGGTGGCTCTTTCCAGAACCACTCACTCCAACAAAAGCATAAACTTTCATAAATTCACTTTCCTTTTACACTTCTTTAGCAGATAATTTGAATTTGCCTTGGTCTTTATCCACTTCAATAACTTTAACCATTATTTCTTGGCCTAAAGCAAGTTTATCTTCAATTTTCTCTACTCTTTCTTTACAGATTTGAGATATGTGTAGTAATCCTTCTTTACCAGGTAATACTTCTACTATTGCAAAAGCTGGCATAAGTTTTGTTACTTTACCCATATATACAGCATCTTTTTCTACATCTTCAGTAAGACCTACGATAGTAGTTAGAGCCTTCATTATCATATCTTGATCCATACCGTATACAAATACTGTACCATCATCTTCGATGTCTATCTTAACACCAGTATCTTCGATTATCTTGTTTATAGTCTTTCCACCAGAACCTATAACATCTTTAATCTTGTCTGGGTTAATCTTTATTGTTTTTATCTTAGGAGCATATTCTGATACTTCTGCTCTTGCTTCAGGAATTGCTTTTAACATAACGTTATCTAGTATGTGATCTCTTGCAACTCTTGTTTTAGCAAATGCTTCTGCTATTATTTCATAAGATAATCCGTCTACTTTAATATCTACTTGTATTGCTGTAATACCTTTTTTAGTACCACCAACTTTGAAGTCCATGTCTCCAAAGAAGTCTTCAATACCTTGTATATCTGTTACCATTATATAATCTTCAGAATCTTCTTTAGTGAATAATCCTGTAGATATACCAGCAACTGGAGCTTTAATTGGTACACCAGCAGCCATAAGTGCCATTGTTGAACCACAAATACTTCCTTGAGATGTTGAACCATTTGAGCTTAACACTTCAGATACAACTCTTATTGCATAAGGGAATTCTTCTACTGAAGGTATAACTGGTTCTAATGCTCTTTCAGCTAATGCTCCGTGTCCAATTTCTCTTCTACCTGGAGAACGAACTGGTCTTGCTTCACCAACACTGTATGGTGGGAAGTTATAATGGTGTATGTATCTCTTAGTTTCTTCTTCATCAAGTCCATCTAATGTTTGTTCATCAGATTTAGGTCCAAGTGTTACTATAGATAATACTTGTGTTTGTCCTCTTGAGAATAACGCACTACCGTGTGTTCTTGGAAGTATATCTACTTCTGCAGATAAAGGTCTTATTTCGTCAAATGCTCTACCATCAGGACGTTTACCTTCATCTATTATCATACTACGAACTGTTTTCTTTTCTAGTCTGTAAACAACTTCTGCTATATCTGCTTTAGCTGCTAAATATGCTTCTTCACCATATTTTTCTATATAATATGCTTTAATTTCTTCGTTTACTTTTTCCATATTTGCATCTCTTACAGTTTTATCTGTAGTTTGTAATGCATCATATACTTTAGTTCCGAAATTTTCTTTTAATTCATTAAACATGTCTGCTGGAATTTCAAAAGATTTGTATGAAGCTTTTGGCTTACCAATTTCTTTTTTGATTCCTTCGATAAATTCAACTACTTTCTTAATTTCTGTGTGAGCAAGTTTTATTGCTTCTAACATAACATCGTCTGGAACTTCATTAGCACCAGCTTCAATCATACATACTTTTTCAGCTGTTGCTGCTACTGTTAAATCTAGGTCAGATTTTTCTCTATCTGATAAACCTGGGTTAACAATAAGTTTTCCATCAACAAGACCTACTTTAGCTGCACCAACTACTCTATCAAAAGGTATGTCAGAAATGTTTAATGCAATTGAAGCACCTAACATTGCTGGAACTTCTGGTAATACATCTGGATCCATACACATTGTTACTGCGTTGATTGCTGTATCATTTCTGTAATCTTTTGGGAATAATGGTCTCATTGGTCTATCGATTACTCTTGATACAAGTATAGCTTTGTCTGTTGGTTTTCCTTCTCTTTTAACAAAACCACCTGGTATTTTACCTACTGCGTATAATCTTTCTTCATAGTCTACAGAAAGTGGTAGGAAGTCTATTCCGTCCCTTGCATCTTTAGACATTGTAGCGTTAACTAATACGCAAGTGTCGCCATATCTTACTAGACATGACCCGTTTGCTAGTCCAGCCATTTTACCTGTTTCAATAACAAGTGGACGTCCAGCAAACTCTGTTTCAAATTTTCTAAACATAAATGTTTCCTCCTTCTGCTTTTTTAGGGGAAGTAATAATTTCTAAAGCCTAGTCTTTTAAGCCTCACAAATTATTACTACACCCTACCCTAAAAGCTGAAATTATTATACTATATCACCTTTATTTTTGCAAGTAGATTAAAAGTATATTGTTTCATACTAATACTCATCTTTTCATATATTGTTTTAGGTGAATTAACTTGAAAAAATCTCAAACATTTTTGGTAAACAGTATGATATTAATCTTCACTTCATTAATAACAAAAGTAATATCCTCTTTATTTGATATATATGTTGCAAATAAAATAGGTTCAGAAACATTAGGTGTATTTGGACTTATTTCATCTATATACTTTTTTGGAATAACTGTTGCAAGTTCTGGTATTAATCTTTCTACTACAAAAGTAATTTCAGAAGAATTAGAAAAAGATTCTAATACTGATACTAAATATATACTTAAAGCTTCAATCTTCTTTAGCGTTATTACAGGTGTATTAAGTTTTATTATTCTATCTCTTTTTACACCATATATAACTAAAGAAATATTATTTAGCAAAGTATCTAATCTAATAATATACGTACTTGCGTTGTCTTTACCATTTATCGCACTTAGCTTGTCTTTGTCTAGTTATTTTCTTGCCAAAAGAAATGTACTAAGTTCATCTATAAACCAAATTGCTACACAGTTTGTTAGAATAATTGTTGTGTTTATTACTCTAAACATTTTTGCCAAAGATGTAAACTCAGCTGTCCTTTGTTTAGTACTAGGTACTACCATTTCTGAAATAGCCTCACTAATATTTCATTACTTGGTATATCTAAAAGAATCTAACTATTTTATTTCAGCGAGTCTAACTAAACCTAAAAAGATACATTTAAGGATACTTAAAATAGCTGTGCCTATAGCAATAACTTCATATATACGTGCTGGATTAAATAGTATAAAGCACATATTAATTCCATTAAGGTTGAAACTTACTGGCATGTCTTATGAACTAGCATTACAAAACTATGGAATAATAACCGGAATGGCAATGCCAATAATAATGTTTGGAAGTGTAATTGTCTATTCTTTTAGTTCACTTCTAGTACCGGAATTTTCTAGATACAGCGTAAGTAATAAAAAACAAGAAATGGGAAAAGATATTCACAAATTATTCAAAATAACATTATACTTTTCCATAGGACTAACAGGAATATTAATGTTTTTTCGGAAATGCAATAGGTTACTTAATTTACAATAATTTTGAAGCTGGACATTATATAAAATTAATAGCACCTCTTATCTCTTTAATATATCTAGATAATGTTATAGACAACATATTAAAAGGATTAGGTAAACAAGTTAGCGTTATGGTTTGCAATATCTTTGATATGGTAATATCTATATCTTTTATATACTTTCTTTTACCTAAATTCGGTGCAATTGGATATATAATTGTACTCTACATAAGTGAAGCCTTGAACTATATAATAAGCGTTAATACATTGTTCAAAACTGCAAATCTAAAATTTAAATACTTTGAATGGGTTGTTTTTCCCGTAATTTGTATAACAATTGCATTATTTATAACAAACTTTTTCACCGTACCATTAATATTAAAACTAACATTAGTAATTTTAATATATTTGTTTTTACTCCAATTCTTAGATATTAAAAGAAAGGTTAATTAAATTAACCTTTCTTTATCCCATTACCTGACCACCATTATTATGAATGATTTGGCCTGTAACATAGCTTGAATCGTCTGAAGCTAAAAACACAAATGTAGGTGCTAGTTCATATGGCATAGCCATTCTTGCCATAGCGGCATCTGCTCCAAGTGACGGTATTCTTTCTTTTACCCAACATGCTGGTTGAAGCGGTGTCCAAAAGTATCCTGGTGCTATAGCGTTAACTCTTATGTTTTTTAGCGCTAAACTTCTAGCAAGCGCTCTAGTAAAACCAATCATAGCTGCTTTCGATGTAACGTAGTCTATTAATTGTGGTTCACCATAAAATGCTGTAACAGAACTTATATTTATAATACTAGCCCCACTTCTTAAATACGGTAGCACCTCTTTAGTTAAATAGAACATTCCATAAACATTTACTTTCAATGTTTTATCGAATTGCTCATCTGTAATACAAGTTAAATCGTCTTGCTGATATTGTACTCCTGCATTATTTACAAGTATATCTATTTTCCCAAATCTATTTAATGTTTCTTCTACAATCTTTTTAGAGAACTCTTTATCTCTAATATCTCCAGATAATATTAAACATTCTCCACCCATTCTTTCTATGTAACTTTTTGTACCTTCTGCATCAATATGTTCATCATAATATGGTAGTACTACTTTTGCTCCCTCTTTAACAAATGCAATAGCAGCAGCTCTACCAAGTCCGCTATCTCCACCTGTAATTATAGCCACCTTATTTAATAGCTTCCCACTTCCCTTGTAATTAGGATTATCAAAAATAGGTTTAGGTGTCATTAAGTATTCTAATCCGGGTTGTTTATCTTGTTCCTGTGCAGGTGCTAATATATTGTATTTTGTGTGTTTTATTCCAATATCTCCATAATAATTAAAACAATGATTTCCAAAGCAATAATCCGCTTCCATATAAATTACCTCCCATATAGTGTATGATAATAATTTACATTTGTTTATCTATAACTAATAATAGTATTCAAATTGAGTTTTTATTTAAATTGTAGTATAATATATACATAGTCTTATTTAACCTAAAGCTTAAAAGCAATAGGAATACTTACAACTGGAGGGTGGTATGATTGATCCAAGAAAAGTAGAAGTGGTTGGTAATGCAACAACTGGATTTGCTTACATCATTATGTTTATTACATTATTCTTACAAATAGCCGCTTTCAATTTTGTTTCACATATTTTTATGTGTTCATTGATTAGCACCTTAGTCCTTATTGGACTTATTTGTAGCATTATTAACAAAGATAAAAAAGAAAGCATCATCCGTTCTTGTTTAATAGCATTTTGGCTTACCAATTTAATTGCAAATTTAATTATCCATTAAGACTATAATAACCGGTTACATGAGTAACCGGTTATTACGCTTTATTTATTATTTTATTGATATTTAGTTATATCTTCAACTCTACCTGCAAAGTATGGCATAGGTTTACCTTTTTCTCTTAGGAATATAGCAAACGTATCATCTACATAGAAATATCTTGGAGTTGGTTTCTTATCTATAACTATAGCCGCTGTATCCTGCATATCCATAGCAGCTTCACTTTTAATTTTTCCGCCTTTTTCATTAAGTTCAAATTTAATTGTTTGTATTGTCTTAATTATAGTTCCTGTACCAAACGCAGTTGGAAATTCTTTGTCTTGAAGTTCAGTATATTCTCTTTCTTCATTGTACTCTAACATTGGGGCCTTAAATTCGTCTATTGCTTTAAAATTTTTATCTCCTTCATACTTTGAAGCTTGAGATAACATATCTTCATATATTGCTTTAAAAGTAGTCCCTTGTGGGTTCTTTACAAATATTACTTCATCATTAGATTTAGTATTTATTAATAATGCAAAGTCATCTTCTGAATTGTAATACAATACATCTATTTGGTTACCAACTTTATCCTTTGTATTTTTATCTATACCAAAGTATTTTATTCCAGTATATTCACCAAATTTTCCATCTGGTAGTTTATCGAATTCCTTTTCATATTCAAATTCTCTATATAACATTGTATAGAAGAAATATCTGTTTGTAGAACGATCATTCGGATCATTTAATGCTTCTTCAGACCAATCAAATTTATCTAATATATCACTTGTTTGGTTAAATTTCTCTTTTATTCCCTTTTCTATTTCTTCTTTTAATTCTAAAGATTTTAGACCATATGTTTTGTAATAGTATTCTTCAGACAACATACTCTCAGTAAATGTTTCTTTATTTAAATTATCTGCCATAACTTCTTGCGGTGTAAACACAACATCTTTCTTAACTACTTCATTTTTCATATCATTCCATATTAATTGAAATGTTCCACACCATGTACTATCTGCTGTTAATTCATCAAGCATGGTTGGAACTACTGTTGTTCCATTTGTTCTTTCAAGTTTAGTTTTGCCTCTTGTTAGCATTCCTACTTCATTTAGACAAACTATTGCAACTGTAGCTAAAGCTATTATTATAGCTGCTACTATAATTATCTTCTTTCTAGTTTCCATATTTCCCCCTTAATTATATAAATACATAGTATCACATAGCCAATCTTATAACAATAAAAAGTAACTAATTATACCAAATAATTAGTTACTTTTTATAATCAATATATTTATTTTACATACAATGCAACTCTTGCGCCATATCCTCTTTCATCATGCCACATTAAACTTGCACCTAAACGAGATATTATAGGATCTCCATCCCCTTGGAAATAGAAATGTCCTCCTCTTACTACGTGCATATTTGTTGAATATGCTTCCATCGTCCATTCACGTAAACTTCCTGCCATATCATATATATTTAAAACGCTTGCTTTCTTATATGCTCCGGTAGTCATTAACCAAAACGCCTCTGTCTTCCCTCTAGATGTAGCTGCTGCCCATGTAGAATATTTAGTACCATCAAATACAGAATATTTTGCATTTTCATTTAAATCATCAGTTGTTATTACTGAATCATAGAATAAACCATAGCTTGTGCTATCCGCCAAATCTATACTAGCATCTTGCTCCGTCCACCATACCATAGTTCTATCCCATTGTGCGCCATATGCTAATGTAGATACCGCTCCATAATTTGTATTAGTTTCTGGATAGAAGTTTCTTGCTATAGTTATTGCAGAGCCTGCTAATTCTTCATTAGTCATGCTTGCGCCCCAAAATGCATCAGCATATGGATATTTTCCCATTGTTATAGAAAATTCACTTGTTCCTATGTATCCCATTGTTTCGTCATTTTCTATATTCTTTGCTCCTACTTCATATCTTCCCATATAGAAGCCGCCATATTTACTTACACTATTATACATAGCTATTGATTCAGATAAAGTTTTTTCAGAAATATATGTAGTAGCTTGATCTGCTACTGGCATATTATTTTCATCTAATTGTAGTTCCCAGTAGCCTTCTCCTACTACACTCGAAAGTGTTGGTGGGCTTCCCCAAGAAAACGGAATAGATTGTCTTGCAAATTCTGTTTTAAAGTTATTTACTGGTACCCATACAAATTGGTTTCTTGTTTCCATAGAAACTTGATGCGATGCGTCAATAGTTCTTATGTCTGTTACGCCATTAGCAATTTCAGTTTCTGTTAGCGCATAAATTACTAAGCCGCCTGCTTTTGTCCCTTCCCCTTCATATGGTGATTTTACAAATCCAACTGGAATAGGAACGCCCTCTGCCGTTGTTTCACTAACTGTATTACCCGTACTTGGTTTTAGTGTTACTGTTACTCCACCATTTCCTACAATAATTTCATAATTATCTGTATTTATACCTTCATCTTCTAATTTATCTTTAATATAATCCGCATTTAAATCTGGGGTTTTATCCAAATATGCTTCTGACCATATTAGTGTTGCTAATTGTTGTACATTCTTTAAATTTGTACTTTCAGTTGCCTCGGTTGCTCTATTAATTATACCTGTATTGCTAAGCGTTAATACTACACTTGCTGCAAGTATTATCATTACTATTATTGTAATGACTAAAACTATTAATGATATACCCTTCTTCATTTTTTCCTCCTTTGTTAACATTTTTTACAAATAAAATATATATTATTTTCTATTTATTTGTCAACAAAAAGGCATAAAAAAAAAGAACTACTTATGTAGTTCTCTTTGGTGCGAGTAATAGGACTTGAACCTACACACCTGTTGGTACCAGATTCTAAGTCTGGCGCGTCTGCCAATTCCGCCATACTCGCGGGCATGTATATATATTAACACACCACAAAAAGAATGTCAACTAAATTTTTCGATTTTTTATATAAAGTTTTAGCTAGAAAATATTACCACTAAATTTATTATATTAACCTATTTACAAATATTTTTTATCATGATAGAATGAAGTTAAGGTAACAGAACATTTGAAAATCTACAAGAATTTGATAGGGAATCAGGAATTCACCAACCGGTGTTGAATGCTCTTATATATTAGAGAATCCTAAACGTTGGGACAGATACCCACCTTTACATAAGGGTTTTATCAATTGCTGTTGCCTAATTTGCAAATTAAAAGAGTCACACTTCTTAGTGTGACTCTTTCCTTTTATTATACCTTTTTTCCTTTAGCGTAAATATTTACGCTTTTGTGACCGCGTTTATCTCTTTTCATGCCATATTTTGCTTCAATATTTCCCTCGGATTTAAATTTTACAATTCCCTCCTCCACATATACTTTGCAACATCCAGCATCGGAAAATACCATTATGCCGCTATCGTATTTTGCAGAAAAGTCTCTCGTTTGGCCTTGACGAATTTTCTTGCCGAACACGGTTAATTCCATACCACTTTTGTTTGTTATAGTCATAACAATACCTCCTTTTTAATACGCGCCATATTATATCACACTCGTCTATCATTTTCAAGTTTATGTAAACCTGTTCAATTGGTGACAATTTGTCACCAACTCATTCTTTAATCATAAACTATCATATACAGGAGGATTTTATGGCTACAATACTTGTGTACAACCAAGATACAAATAAAATAGAAAAATATACTAGAAACTTAAACGAAGCTATGCCATATGTTACTGGCAACACTTTAACTGTAGATGAATTTCAGGGAAGTTCTAAGTCAGATATACTATGGACTACTAAAGCTTTTATGCAAGCTTGGAATTCATTAAGACGTCAGTGGGGCAAACCAATATATGTAGGATATGCATTTAAGAGAATCTGGCAAGGTGGCCACAGCGGAATGTCTCAACATTATGCCGGTCTTGCAATGGATACTGCTCAAACATTCTCTAATGCTTCAAGAAATAGACTACGTGAGCTTGCAATAGATAGTAGATTATTTACATATGTAGAGCCAAAAGCATTAACACCTACTTGGGTGCATTTCGATAAACGTTATGGAACACCTGCTTGTTCTACTGGTGGTTACCCATTAATTAAGTTTAGAAGTCGCGGTGTTTATGTAATGGTATTACAAGACGCCTTAGGATATTTAGGTTACTCTACTGGTGGCATAGATGGTATCTTTGGTAATAAAACATTAAACGCTGTTAAAGCTTTCCAACGAGCTAACAACTTAGTATCTGATGGAATTGTTGGATGTAGTACTTGGCGTAAACTTACTAATAAATTTTAGTGTATGTTATTTTAATCTTAACAATATAGCAAAAGAGACAAGATATTATAATCTTGTCTCCTTGTTTGGTTAATCAAAACTTTACAGGTTTAGCACGCCTTGTTTCTTTGTAACCCTTTCCGTGATAAATAGGCGTAGGGCATTTTCCTTTTTCAAGGATATACTTGCCAAGTTCGTGCGTAGTTATTATCCGTTTTTCCTTACTCACATTCTTCATATTTACTCCTCAAGATATGTTTTCTTAACTAGTTCTTCGAAGAACTGGTTAAACTCCAGAACGGATTTTTCATACCATTCCTTAAGTGGAGTTTCATCTCCTACATATTCAAAGCGTCTGTAGAAAAGCTGCGGTGAATAAATGTTAAGCGGGTTTCTGTCTACAAGAGATGCTGCAAACACATAGGTTGTTCCGTTATTGCTCCACGAAAAAGCACGAACTTCAACACAATATGCTCCAAGCTCTACCCGAGTTTTACACTCTTTTTTCATCCATTCCTCGAATGTTGGAAATTTGAATGATTTAAGTTTCATTAAGTTTTCTCCTTATGTTTTTTAGTCTTTGATTTCCTCAAAGCGATACTTTTGCTCAACCTCAGGATACTTTTCATGATCCACTTCAGATAAGAACATGCTAAGTGGTCTTGCATAAATTCCGTCCTTGTGGTTTGTCTTACCATTGTTATCCATACAACGATAAACAACAAGTTCTTCTCCTGTTTCACTGTGTTTAGCAAGTGCAATTACCATAGCTCTTGCTCCTTTGAAATGTTGCCATAGTGTATATGGCTTTACTTCTCTTTCCATATTTGCCTCCTAAAATAAATTTAATTAAATTATATATTTAGTTTTTTGTTTTTTCAATAGTTGTTAATATGAAGGCTACAAACAAATTGTTTGTAGCCTTGTTTGTTACTTATCCAAAGCTTCCGGCATAATGTGGAAACAAAGGTTGTTACCGAGCTTATCTAAAAGCGCTCTGTATTCCATTACAGTAATAATGTAATCGTAATCACAATATGCTGCAAGGACAGGATAGCAACTTATGATATACTCCTTTACCTGTTCACGGGTAATATTGGGATTCTCCGCCGTAAGATATCTTTTGAAATCTTCAGTTTCCTCAGCCGAGGCAATGTTCAACACATTGTCGTTGATAAACTCAAGGATTGTGCCAATCTCGAAATGCTTTTTGCCGATAAGCATATATTCAAGAACGACTTGATTTCTCCTTTTAATCTCAATCTTCTTCTCGTTTTTGATATCATAGGCAGCTTCTACCTTAAGGGGAATCTGATTTACCATACAACCTCTGGAATATACAACGATGTATCTATCGTTATGTTCGTACTTAAGCCAGAAGTAATCGCTGGTTTTCATATCTGCAAGGACTGTTTTATTTCCGTCCACAATTACAGATATGGCAGTGGTCTTCATTCTTACATTGCGTTCTACTTCAACTCTTGAATTGATCCGTCTTACATCTTTCATATGGTTCTACCTTTCTTTAATATTTTTTGCTCAGATACTATTAAGTATATAACAAAGTTCCAAAGCGATATTATTATATCACCTTGGAACTTAATTGTCAATTTTATGTAAAGTTATACAATGTAGAATTCATGTGAGCAAGCTCTTATTAATCTATTCATAATCGCGAGTCCAATTCCTTTTGATTCTATTCCTTCCATTAGTATTATATCCGACTCATTTTTATCTGCATTTCTTAACATTGAGAATATATTAGAAGATATTTCTTCTAAATTTTCCTTTGAACCATAATCTAATACTTCTTTACCAACATATTTATCTTTATTTCCCCTTGAACAAATTACTGTAGCTTTAGAATACTCATTTGCTATTTCATTTATCCTATTTACCATACTTTCGTTATTTTCACTGTATATCATTATACATTTTGTTTTTGGTGCATAGTGTCTGTACTTCATACCTGGAGATAATACTTTTTCATTTTCTTTTACTTCTCCTAAAATATGTTCATCTAAAATTACTGAAGAAACTATACTTTCTATATCCTCTTTAGTAATTCTTCCTGGTCTTAGTATTCTTACGCTACCATTTTCTACTTTTACAACAGTAGATTCTATGCCAACTTCACACTTTCCACCATCAATTATATAATCCATACTATTTTTTAATTCATCATACACATCTTCAACACAAGTACCGCTTGGTTTACCAGATATATTGGCACTTGGTGCTGCTATTGGCACACCAGCATAATGTATAAGCCTATTTGCTATTTTGTTTCTTGGCATTCTTACTGCGACAGTATCTAACCCACCAGTCACTACAGTTGGTACAATGTCTGTTTTGTTTAGTACTATTGTAAATGGACCTGGCCAGAACGCATCCATAAGTTTATATTCTAGCTCAGATATATCTTTTGCAATGTCTTTTAGCATATCTGCATGAGATATGTGTAATATTAATGGATTATCTGATGCCCTACCTTTTGCCTTAAATATATTCTTTACAGCTGTTTCATTTAGACCATTTGCTCCTATTCCATACACAGTTTCTGTTGGAAATAGTACCAAGCCACCATCTTTTATTACCTTAGCTGCATTTATTATTTCTTGTTCGTCTATATTTACCATTTTCTTTCTCCTAATGTTCAATTATACCTTGTTTAACATAACTTTTCAAGATTCAAGGTTGAATTATGTAAACATTTTTGATATAATGTAGCAAAATATTTATAGGAGGTTAAACAAATGTATAACTCTAGTACAGTTTCTGTTGGAACACACAATGGAATTTTTCATTATGACGAACTCGTATCTGTAGCACTTCTTTCTATCTTGCACCACGGCAAAATTACACTCGTACGTTCTCGGGATCCCAAGCTTCTTAACCTTTGCGACATTGTAGTAGATGTTGGCGGTGGTAAGTTTGATCACCATATGCCTGGCGGAAATGGCATACGCGCATCTGGCACACCTTATGCAAGCGCAGGTCTTGTATGGAAAGAATTTGGAGAAGAAATTCTCAAAAACTTTGCCTGTTCTAAAGACCACATTGCAACATGCAAAGAGCGTGTAGATAGAGAGCTTATTGAAGATTTGGATAAAATCGACAACGGCATTAAGTCTCACTCGCCTTTTGAATACATTGCGTATTTCTTGCCTAACTGGGATGAGCCAAACTCTTCTGATGCTCGTTTCTTAGAAGCTCTTAGACATACATGCGTCATCTTAAGGAGAGCAATTGCTAAAATTGTACACGAAGAAAAAGATAACACAGCTCTTCGTATTGCTCTTGCAGTAAGCGGAACCGAAAACATTATGGAAATCCCCTCGCAGTTTATTAAATGGCAAAATGTTGTTTTTGAACATAACAACACCTCGCCTAGTAAAGTGGATTTCGTTGTTTTCCCTTATCCTTCTGGCGGATATGCAGCACAATGCGTACCACCCTCTAAAGATGAGCCATTCAAGCAAAGGATTTCGTTCCCTAAAGAATGGGCAGGACAAACTGAAAATCTTCCTGCAATTTCTGGAGTACCCACAGCTACGTTTTGTCACAATGCATGTTTCTTTGTGCGTGCAAACTCCCGTGCAGATGTTATTGAACTTTGCAAAATTGCAACTGCAAATGGCAAAAAACAATAATCTATGCATAGCAAAACACCACCCAAATTTCCGGGTGGTGTTTTCCTTTATACCGCTATTTTCCTAGCCAAATATAAAGGTTAAAATGTAATAGGCATTGCGTAGAAATACAAATCTTCTTTACCTACTGCTTGAAGCGCTGCAAGATATACTTCAAACTTAAGCGGTTCGTCACGGTTAGCAAAAGATTCAAGCATAGGATATGATTTATATATCCACGCTTCTATCTCATTTCTTGGAATTTCTCTATTAGAAGTAAGGAATGATGTAAACTCTTCTACTTCTTCTTCAGTAGCTGCTTCTGCCTTGCCGTGGTTCAGATACTCCAAAACAGTGGATAAATACACCGCTTTCTTGCAAAGCAAACTATACTTGATTACATCTCTATTTGCTTTTGTAACCTGTACGATTCGCTTTTCCTTTCTGTCATACAGCCCTGCAACTCTATTTTCCTTGCCTACTCTTTTTTCATAATCCAAGCACGCAACGATGTACCTCTCGGTTACAGTAAAGTTAAGAAAGCTAAGTGCATTTGTTCTTTCGTAGCTTAAACATTGTTTTTTGCCATCAACCACGATGTTAATCCGTGTAGTCTTGTTTTTTCTTATGACTTCTACGTTAACATCTTCAAGTTCATATACATTGATTTCTGTCATTTTTACCTCCTAAATATTTATTCATAAGCTTATTTTAATGACTATATTAGTATACCATAAATTCTATATTTTGTAAACTAAAAGCGGCATATCACTTGATATACCGCTTTTATATTGTTTTAATTAAACATGTTTGTTTTTATTTATTACCTTTTCTTTCTTTTTTATCTAATGAAAAGCCATAGATAGTTAAAATTATTAAAAAGATAACTAAACAAACTAACACAAGAATACTAATTAGTGGTGGGAAGAATACGCTTAGCATAAATAGTGCGCCGTATGCCATCATCACATATCCAGCAATTCTGTTTATTCTTCTTTGAACATTTTCAGTAAATTTCTTTTGTGGCCATTTATTAGTTCCAACTGTTTTTGGAAGATAGTTACCTGTTACTATAAACATAGCACCCAAAAGAAGCATTACCCATACTCTAATGTCTAACTTAGTTCCTAGGTTGTATGCAATTGTAATTATATACATTACAACTAATATTACAGGTATCATCCACTTCATAACTATAGTTGCTTTTTTATTTGCATCTTTGTACTTATCTGTTAAATCCACACCTATTGAGCAAATAGCTTCAAGAACAACCATAAATATTGGCATACCAAATACAAATAGTGCTTTATTAAAGTAGTTATCTGGATTGTTGTTAATATCAAAATGGATTGCTACTTTTTCAGGTAAAGCATCGTATTGCCAAAGTCCAATTAATATTGGAAGCAAGCAAAATACACAAGTTAAAATTAGTGTCTTAAAATCAATTTTCTTCATTATTATTTCCTCCTAATCCTTTTATCCATAATAAAAGTTCTTCAAATACAGAAATATTTAGTGTGTAATATATGTATTTCTTTTCTCTTCTCTCATACACTAAATCTGCATTTTTTAGCATAGATAGATGATATGAAACAGTAGCATTAGTAAGATCAAACTTACTTGCTATATCTCCGGCTGTCATACTTGTTTCTTTTAGCATTTCTAGTATTTCGCGTCTTACTGGATCAGAAATTGCTTTAAGTGTTTCAGATATTCCCATACTTATTCTCCTTTCATTTAGAATTTTATCTAAATGTATTTTACTATACTTTGATACATATGTCAATAGTCATTTAGAAAAAAATCTAAATGACTATTGTTTTTGGTTATATTTAGTTTTGCTTATATTATTTTACAGTTACTCTAAGCATTGTACTACTGTTTATAATTGGTAAGCTGTATAACATTAATACATCTTTTCCTTCAAACTGTACATATTTTTCCACATAATCCATAGTTATATATCTTAAGTCTATTACTGTTATTTTGTTATAGTATGGTATCAATAATGGTATTAAACTACTTGAGAATGAATCTCTAAATATAACTAATTCTTTAGTAGTATCGCTAAATACATTTGTTATTTCTATTAAACTCGAAGGTCCAGATAAAAATACATCGTATGCATCTACGCCTGTAAGTTTTGTTTCATCATATACTGGCTTTTCTCCATATTCTATATGCTTTACAGCAGCACTATCTATTATATAATTTGAAAGATATGTTATTGTATCTTTAGGTACTACACCACCTGCTTTAGAATATGATGCACCAGCAAAACCTTCATGTGTTTTTGCTGTATATTCCAATTCTATATATGGATTTCCCATATTCGGCATTAATGTTTTTACTATCTTATCTAGATTCTCTTGTTTCCAATGTATATCTGTTTTATAGTAATCTTCAAGTGTAAGTACGCTTGTTACATCTATATAACTTCCGTTTATTTGTTTTAAGTCGTTATACAGTTTTGTATAATCTGCTTTAAGATACTTATTTCCATCTAAGAAGTATGCTTTGTCTGGAATTATTGAATAATATACATTTGATGATTGTAAATAGTTTGCCCATATATAATTCATTTTATTTACAAAACTATCTACTTCTTTTTGATTTATAGGATAAAGTTTATCTACTAGCTGTTCTCCTACTACATATACATTATTTGTATCTAATTTACTATATACATTTCTATTTATTAATGAGTTTAATTTTATAAATCCATTTCGAAATGGGAATTGATCTAGTAAATAATCATCCATTTTTGTTGAGTCAAATTCTGTTGGAAATTTTGCAAGTCTTCTTCTTTCAAAATATGAAAGTTCAGTGTCTGGCAGTACTATAAATAGTACAAACATAAGGCCTATCATTATTAAAAATGTTATTGTTATTATTTTATTCTTCATAAGCCTCACCTCTAAAACCTAAAGTATATAAATGGGTTAAATGAACTAGAAAGTAATGATGCTGTAGATACTAGCATTACTACTAGTATAAACACATATTGTGTAATTCCTATTATTCTCTCTCCCATTTTCTTTCCTTGTAATTTACTAGATACAAATTTAACTATTGGTGTTGCAGATATTAATGCAACTATTATTAATACTATGTAATTTTTTATATAATACAATGTTTCAAAGTTTGCAAACTTGAGTCCTCCAAATCCAAACATACATTTAATGTAGTTTCCTACTGCTGGTAGGTCTGGCATATTAAATATTACAAATCCAACCATTGTTACTATTATTGTATATAAATGAGATAATACTCCTTTTTTAAGGAACTTGTGTAAGAAATTCTTTTCTAACATTAAGAATGCAAAACAGTATAGCCCCCATAATACAAAGTTCCAGCTTGCTCCATGCCAAAATCCTGTAAGTAGCCAAACCACTAAAAGATTTCTGTACCATTTTAATTTGGATACTCTATTTCCTCCTAAAGGTATGTATATATAATCTCTAAAGAATGATGTTAAAGACATGTGCCATCTTCTCCAAAATTCTGTTATACTTGTTGCAAATAATGGATGGTCAAAGTTTTCTTTAAACTTAAATCCAAACATTGAACCAAGTCCTATTGCCATATCACTATAACCTGAGAAGTCAAAGTATATTTGTAATGTATAGCATAGTGCTTCTACAATATATGAAAGAACTGTTTTAGTTCCCATTCCTGCAAGTGTTGTTGCAAGTTCACCCATAGCATTTGCTACTAGTATCTTCTTTGCCATACCGATACAGAATCTATATGCTCCATATCCAAAGTATTCCCATGATTCTTTTCTATTATCTACCGCTTCTGCCACATCTTTATATCTAACTATTGGGCCAGCTATAAGTTGTGGGAAAAGTGTTATATATGTTCCATATTTTATTACACTCTTAGGTGCTTCTACATCTCCACGATAAACATCAGCTAGATAACTTATATTTTGGAATGTAAAGAAGCTTATTCCTAAAGGAAGAATTATATTTAATGCTCCTATATTTGCGCCAAATATTACATTGACATTTTCTATAAAGAAGTTCATATATTTATAATATCCAAGAAGTGCTGCGTTAGCTATAACACCTAATGTTAAGTAAAGTTTTGCATTGTTTTTTTGTTTGTTTTTTTCTTTTTCCTTTTCTTTACTTATAAAAATTCCAAAGAAATAATTCATTGCTAAAGAAGCAACAAGTACTATATTACTTTCACCATAAAAATAGAATAACAGGCTAAATATTAATAATACTAAATTTCTATATTTCTTTGGAACTATATAATATACTATAAGTAGTATTGGTAAAAAAAAGTATAAGAATGTTATACTTGAAAATACCATCCTATTTTAAGCCTCCAAAATTAGCTTTTAATTTTGGTGCTACTTCTGCTGTAGTTTGTCCTTCAGAGTCAGCCATTATTAATATAACTAAATCTCCTTTGCTTTCAACAATAACGTTTTTAGCTTCAACACATATCCATTTTCTTGGATTTGCATTTTCTTTTATTTTAGCTACTGCAGCTTCAGCATCTTTAGCATCATTTAATCTTACTAAAACTACTGAGTGTGGTATTGAACCCATCATTGGTTCACGAACTAATGCTTCTTTAATTGAAAGTTCAGAAGTTCCTAAATAATATGCTACTGCATCTGGATCTGTTAAATCAACAGGCATATCTCCTAACATTGGAAGTTCATCTTCTCCAAATCCTGCATAAACTTTAGTCATTATTTCTTCTAATGTACCTTCAATGTTTGCTTCTGGTTTTAGAAGAACAACTGCTGCAACTACTGCAGCTATTACAACTACTACTGCAACTATAATTAGTGCAATTTTCTTTTTAGACATTATAAGTTACCTCCCTTGTACAAGTCTAAACTTGTACAATTATAATATCAAAGAAAGTGTATAAAAGCAATAGCATTTATACACTTTATATCTTATACATTTTTTATTATTCTTTCGCTACTTCAGCAAGTTTTTTCTTATCTAACAAAACTCTAAACACATATACTGTAAATTCTATTACAGTCGCTGTATATATTACAGCCCACGCGCTATAATCTCCTTCGCCAAAGAATAAGAAGCCTAGATATGTTATAGTTGAAGTTAAATTAATCATAAGTGGGAATAACTTGTTTTTGCTATTTACTACAAGCCAGATTACACTTAGTATATCCGCGATATACATATATCTGTCATGCATTCTTGGTAGTAAGAATGTTGCAATTATTATACTCCATAATCCTACAAGAAGTATTTTCTTTTCATCAAAATTTACTTTCTTTATTATTACTACTAACCATATGGCAAAATATACAAGCATTGTTACTAGTATACCTATTATTGTTATTAATCCGTTGTATTCTTCTGCAAAAGAGAATTTAATAATTATTGAATATATGTTTGGAAAGTTTGCTGTTAATGCGTTATATGTTTCTACTTGTCCACCATATATTCCAAGTACACTAGTTATGCTTTGGCCTGCTATTATTGCTGGCAGTCCAGCCAATATTACAACACCAACTGGTATAAAGAAATAATACCATTTTACATCTTTATTTCTAAATAACAGTAGCACAAACAACGGAAGTATAAATACTGCCTGTAACTTAAACGCAAAAGCTAAACCTAGCATTACAAATGCTTTTATATTTTTGTTTTCCATTAAATAATATATTGCAAATAGCACAAACGCACCATAAATACTGTCACATTGTCCCCATAAAGCGCCATTCATAACAACTGTTGGCAACCATAAAATTATCACTGAAAATGCCATTGCTGTATTTTTATTATTAGTTATCTTATTAACTATTTTATATGTTGCTAAAGCGCACATAAAATCAAAGATTATTGATACTATTTTTATAGGTATTAGCGGCTCACACTTTAGATAGGATATTAAAATTAATATTACTATATACGGTATGTTGTAATTTCCAAGCGGTTCTTTTAATGCCGCAAATCCACCCCTTAATCTTATTTCGTCTACCCATGGTTTCAAGAAATTAACATAGTCTCCTGATAACAGTGGTAAACAATACACCCTCACAATTATTGTAGCAAAAAAAATCATTGCTATAATCATAATCGTTTCTTTTTTATTATTCATATTTTTCACCCTTATGTATGGTTAAGAATATCACAAAAAAATGTTAGTCGCAACAAGGAATAATAAATTTATATATCTTATCCACTTTCAATTGACAAACAAATGTTTTGTATGATATACTAAATTTCATTAAGGGAGTGAACATATGAATACAACATTAATAGTTATTATAGCAGTTCTTTTATTAGTAATCGTGCTACTTTGCATACTACTATTAAAGAAAAATAAAAAGAATGATTTAGAAGATTTCAAAAAGGTTATTGAATTAAGCCTTAAAAATACTCGTGATGATATCACTAACACAATTGGTGGTAAAATTGTAGACAATACAACAATACAACAAAACGCAATTACAAATTTAACGCAATTAAATGAAACTAAGCTAGAAAACATTCGTAAATCTGTAGAAGATAGACTTACTTCAATACAAAAGGATAATGGTGAAAAACTAGAAAAAATGAGACTTACAGTAGATGAAAAACTTCAATCTACTCTAGAAAAAAGACTTAGTGAATCTTTCAAAATAGTAAGCAATAATCTTGAGTCTGTACAAAAAGGATTAGGCGAAATGCAAAGCTTAGCAAAAGGTGTTGGTGATCTAAAAAATGTATTTACAAACGTTAAAGCACGTGGTTACTGGGGAGAAATCCAACTTGCAAATATATTAGAACAATTCTTAACACCAGAACAATATCTAACAAATGTAAAAACAAAAGCTAAATCTAACGACTTTGTAGAATTTGCAATCAAACTACCTGGTAAAAACAACATAGATACTGTACTTTTACCTGTAGACTCTAAATTCCCTATCGAAGATTATTCTAGATTGGTAGCTGCAGAAGAATCTGGTGATCTTGCTTTAATAGAAGAATCTAGAAAGAAACTAGAAATGCAAATTAAAAAATGTGCTAAAGATATAAATGAAAAATATCTTGATCCACCTTACACTACAGATTTTGGTATAATGTTCTTACCTACTGAAAGTTTATACTGCGAAGTAATTAGAAACACAGACTTATGTGAAACATTATCTCAAAAATACAGAGTTGTTATTTCTGGTCCATCTACATTTGTTGCTTTACTTAACAGCTTACAAATGGGATTTAGAACTTTAGCAATAGAAAAACGTTCTAGTGAAGTGTGGGAACTACTTGGTGTAGTTAAAACTGAGTTTACTAAGTTTGGAGATTTATTAGAAAAGACAAACAAAAAACTTGTTGAAATATCTAACACAATGTCTGATGCAACAAGAAAAACTCGTACTATAGAAAGAAAATTAAAAAATGTAGAAGCATTGCCGGTTTCAGATGAAGCAGCCTTCTATGATATGCTACCTTCATTAAGTGAATCAAATGTTGATGTAGACGAAGATGTAGAGTAATATACTTTTATTATTTGTTAATATAAATAAATATTATATTATATAAAAGAATAGCAGCGTTTCTAAACGCTGCTATTTCCTGTTAACGTTCTTAAGCATTTACTGTAAGTTCCATAAACTTCTTTTTACCTCTAGTAAGGATAGCTTTAACCACACCTACAGAGATATTCATGCGATTTGCGATTTCTTCTACACTGTGCTTAATTCTATCAATACCATAATGGTATCTAATGATGAACTCCTCTTTCAAGGTAAGCTGATTTAGTGTTCCAAAGAAATTCTCGAGATTGAACTTAGGAGCAACTCTCATATCATAGAGTTCAGATAAGAAATTGTAGGTTCCTACCACATATCTATCTGCATAATCCTGTTCATCTACGAATGCTTCCCGCATTTCTGCTGTTGTCTTTACTTTAACGTTTGTCATGTTTTAAACCTCCAAAATTTTGTTTGTCTTTATATTTGAACATATTAACATTCCTCATCAAAAAGTGATGATATTAATATTATACCACTTCGGGCCCATTTTATCAAGTTTAACTATTTTTTCACTTTTACTATCTCTATTTTATCTTTAGCTTTACTATATCCTATTTTTATTCTATCATTTTCATCTATATTAGTTTTTAATATGTATTCCGACAACTCATCTTCTATTTTGCTTCTTATTGCTCTTAAAATAGGTCTAGCTCCGTTTTTAGCATCATACCCTGTTAACGATACATATTTTATTAAATTATCCTTAAATTCGATTTTAATGCCTCGATTGGTTATTCGTTCTTTTGTCTTGTTTAACATTAGCTTTGTTATCTGTTCTATAGACGATTCATCTAATCTATTAAATACAATAATATCGTCTAGCCTATTTAAGAATTCTGGGCTAAATTTATTTTTTACTTCTTTCATCACCTCTTTATGCATAGTATCATATTTTTCTTTACTATTTATTTCTTTCTTAAACCCTAACACTTTTTCCTCTGTTATATTTCTCGCTCCAATGTTAGAGGTCATTATACATATTGTATTGTTAAAATCTACAGTTCTACCTTTGCTATCCGTTAATCTACCATCATCGAAAAGCTGAAGTAGTACATTATATACATCAGTGTGTGCTTTTTCTATTTCATCAAAAAGGATTATGCTATACGGATTTCTTCTTACTTTTTCTGTTAATGTTCCTAGTTCTCCATAGCCGATATATCCAGGTGGCGCACCTATTAATTTGGATACACTATGCGGCTCCAAATATTCTGACATATCTAGTCTTATTATTCCCTCTTCTGAATCTAAAAGTTCTCTAGCTAATACTTTAACCAATTCTGTTTTTCCCACTCCGCGTTGGGCCTGTAAAAAGAAATACTCCTATTGGTCTTTTTGTATCTCTTATCCCTAGTCTGTTTCTTTTAATTACATTTGCTATTTTCTTTACAGCTTCTTTTTGACCTATTACACTCTCTTCTAATCTTTGCTCTAATGTTATTAATTTTTCTTTTTCACTCTTGCTAATTTTTTCTACAGGTATATTTACCATTTTGGCAACAACTTGTTCTACATCTAAAACTTCTATTTTTTCCCTTCCTTCTGTCCTAACTTTAGAACATGTTTCATCTATTATATCTATAACTTTATCCGGCATTTTTTTACTATGTATATATCTTGTTGCTAGTTCTATGCTTTCTTTTATTGCTTCATCTGTAATTTCTACTTTATGATACTTTTCATACTTCTTCTTTACTCCTTTTAATATATTTAGAGTTTCCTCTTTACCCGGTTCTCTTATTTCAATAATTTGAAGCAACCTATTTAATGACATATCTTTTTCAATATACTTTGTATATTCTTCCGTTGTACACGTCCCTATTATTTGTATCTCTCCTTTAGATAAATACGGCTTAAGAATATTTGCTGCATCTAGCGAACCTTCCGTATTCCCTGAATTTATTATATTTCTCATATCTTCTATGTATAACAAAATATTTCCTTCTGTCTTTATATCTACTATACATTTCTTTAATCTTTCTTCAAAATCTCCTCTATACTTTGCACCCGCAAGCATTGAGGAGATGTCTAATGCTAATACCCTTTTACTTCTACAAGTATTTTCCTTTAACATTCTTTTAGTTAATGCATATACAAGACTAGTTTTTCCGACTCCAGCTTCTCCTATTACTAATATATTGTTTTTCGTCCTTCTTGAAAGAATTTGCAAGCACCTTGTTATATATTCTTCCATTCCTATAATTTCTTCTAATCTATTTCTTTTTGCAAGTTCTGTTATATCTTCTGCATATTCATTTAATGCTTGTGTATTAGTATTTCGCGATGTTGTAGCCGTATATTGTTCGTTGGTTATATATTTAATAATATCCGTAAAAACTTTCTCCGGATCTACATTTGCTTCTATTAATATTTTGACCGCTATACTATCCGTCTCTTTCATTAAAGCTAAAAGTATATGTTCGGTTCCAACATAGTTTGCTCCTGTTTTATTTGACTCTTTAATGCTATTTTCTATTACTTTTTTTGCTCTTGGCGTAAATGTAGGCTCCACTATTTCCAGGGCACCTTCTTTTTTTACTCCATCTATTTTTAGCACTTCTTGTTCTATATACTTAGCTGTTACCTTTTGTTTTGAAAGTATTTTGCCTGCCAATCCTGTTTGTTCTTTCACCAATCCATACAATATATGTTCTGTACCAATATATGTATATCTATGTTTTATTGCAAAAAGTCTTGTTTTCTCTAGAACAGATTCTGCTTTTTTAGTAAACTCATGCATAAAAAAATACCTCCACTTTTACGTTTCGGTACCATTATATATTTTATATTTTTTAGTCTCAATCTATTCGACTATACATGTATTTTTGTGACATTTCTTTTTTCTAGTTTAAGCTTTCTTGTTCTTTTTATTTTCTTCTATATTTTCGATTATTAATCTACGTATTATACTTAGGTTAGTAAATAATCTTGTTGTAAATACGATTACTGCTGCAAGATATATGTCTACATTTAATTTTTGACCTAAATATACCAAGAAAATTGCTATAACAGCATTAACAAAAAAACCTGACACAAAAACTGTCATATTAAATTCGTTTTTCATATTTGATACTATACCACCAAATAGTGAATCTAAGAATGCAAGTATAGCAACTGCAATATATGCAGTGTATTTATATGGTATTTCTAAATTAGATCCAAATATGAAGCCGAGTATGATTACAATTGCAAATATTGATGTTATTATTGGTTTTTTCATATTTACCTCCTACTTTACTTCGCTAGCATATTTTAATGTTAAAGTGTTATCGTATTTATCTATCGTTATATTGTTATCTGTTTTTACTTCCACATTTATTCCATATACCTTGAAATTATCTACTATACCATTTTTTATATTTAATGCGCTTTCTAAATATTTAGCATCACCAATTGCTTTTATGTAGAAAGGTGAAGCGACTTTAACTTCATTAATTTGTATTGTTGGTCCCACACATCTTATTGCTGTTGTAGAAATTATTCTTTGGCCATTAACACTTATTGCTTCCGCCCCAGCTGCTCTCAATTCATTTACAATAGCCATAAGGTCAGTATCATGAACAAGGCCGGCTTCAACTGGTATGTTTGTATCTGTGCTATCTGCAAGCGTTATTACTACCCCTTGTCCTTTTACTTTTACAAGTCCCGCTAGAATTTCTGCTCTTTCAAGCAAAGTCGTCATTGAAGATATTAAAAGGTCGTTACTTGAAGCATCCGCTCTATACTCGTCAACTATTATTTGGCTTTTTTCATACTCTTCTTTTAATTCTTCGTATTTATTGTTTGCTTTTTGAAGCTCTGTTAAAAGTTCTGCTTCTCTTAAGCCTTGTGTTACTATATCTGTATTTCCAACAGTATTAAGTTGGGCTGCAATTATGAAGGAACAAATGAATAGTACTAAAGAAATCATAACAACAGAAGTGATGTTGTATTTTTTCATCAACTCTCTTGTTCTCTCCATCTTCTCTTTTTTTAACTCTTTTGATTTTTTTGACACAGAGTCTTTAGAACTTTCTACCGCCTTTCCCATAACAACTGTAGCGTTTTCCTTTGCAATTTTTTTAACTTTGTCTATCGGCTCTTTTTTTGTTATATCTATAGTAGCTTTCTTTTCTTTTACTACAGGTTTTGCATTATTTTCCTTCATTTCTTCCTCCTATTTAATACTTTCAGCAAATATTGGATTCTCTATTGTCATATCTATTGTTCCAACTTTGCCGTTTATTTCATCTAATATGTTACTTAAAAGATTAAGCTTGTACTCTACTTCATTCGTATCCATTATTACATCTATATCGTAATCCAATGTTAGGATAATATCTCCTTCATTAAATTCTACACTTGTTATATTTTTAGGTATGTTTTCTTCAGAATATTTTTTCATCATATCTATAAGTGTTTGTAATTTCTTTTGCTCTAGTTCAACTATTTTTTCTCCTAGTTTATCATCAAAATGTATTCCGAATAACAACAGTTCAGTTTCTGTAACATCTTCCAAATTGCATTTTTCCAATATTACACCTTTATCTGTAAGTCTAATATATTCATTCGTTTCCTTATTAAGTGCAACAAAACTAGACATGTATTCTTCTATTTTTATTATTACTGTTTCAGGATACTTACGCATCACTTTAGCATCTCGTACATAAGGTAATTCTTCTATCTTCTTTTCAATTTTTCCTGTTTTAAGTTTGTTAATATTTGTACCTATTTCAATACCAGCTAGCTCCTTAATTTCTTCTACAGTATATTTAACATTTCCTTCTACGTTAACTCCACCGATATTGTATCTACTTGCTGTAAATAACTTGTACACACCCAACGCTAACAAAAAGAACAAAGAAAGCGCAAATATTATAAGCACTAGATAAACTAGTCCTCTTAATATTTTTCTTTTAAGCTTTCCTTTGTTCTTTTTAGAAACGGTTTTATTTACTTTTTTTACATTTTCAACTGATTCCGTTCTATTATCTTTTCTTCCCACGTTTTCTCCTAGCCTACAATTTCTTTTATTTCTTGATAAATTTTACCTTCTACATCTGGTTTATATAACTTAGCTGCATTTTCTCCCATTGTTTCAAGTAAACCATTATCATATATTACATCTTTAATTTTATCATATAAAACGGTTTCGTTCAATACATTCTCTTCTATTAATATTCCCGCTCCAGCATTTTCCATCGCTTTAGCATTAAAGAACTGATGGTTCTCGGCTGCTGTTGGAAGCGGTACAAGTATTGCTGGTCTTCTTACTATACTTAATTCTGTTATTGTTAACGCTCCTGCACGAGTAATTAATAAATCCGATGCTTTATACATCTTATCCATTTCGTATACAAACTTTTCAATTTTAATATACTCACTATCTTCTTCTTTTAACATTCCTACTGCCACATCATAATTATCCTTACCCACAGCAATTACAAAGTATAAATCTTTTGGTTTATATTGTCTTACCATATTAATAATTACTTCATTAAATCTCTTTGCGCCTTGGCTTCCACCTGTTACAAATATTACTTTTCTATCTCCGATAGTTTCCTTATCTAATCCCAATTCTTTTTTACAAACTTCTTTATCTAAATTCATCATATGATTCATATCAAATTTAGCTGGTGTTCCTGTATATACAGAATTTACTTTTTCATCTAATCTTTGTTTAGTATCTTCAAATCCAAGTAATATTTTAGCTGCATCTTTTGCAACCAATTTTACAGATAGTCCTGGGAAAGCGTTACTTTCATGTAGTACATAAGGTATATGTTTTTTCTTGGCAGCTTTCATCATTGGAACGCATATAAATCCACCCGTACCGATAACTACATCCGGTTTAAATTTCTTTACAAGCTTTTCTGCATCAAATATTCCTAAAAAAGCATTTGCCATATTTCTTACATTATACCAAGTAAGTCTTCTATGGAATCGTCCTGCACGTATATGTGCAAGCTCAAATCCTGCTTTTTTCACAAGATCATTTTCCATGCCTGTTTTTGTACCTACGAATATTATTTTACTATCTGGTTCTCTCTTTAGTATTTCGTTTGCTATCGCTATACCCGGATTAATGTGTCCTCCGCTGCCTGCGCATGCTATTATTGCTCTCATTTTTTCACCTAACCTTATTTATTTTCCTTAGATATTCCAAGTACTATTCCCATTGCTATTAAGTTTATTACAAGTGATGTACCACCTGAGCTAAAGAATGGAAGCGGCATACCAGTTGTTGGCATTGTTTTTGTTACAACCGCTATATTTATTATTATCTGGAATGCAAACATTCCAATTATGCCGAGCGTCACAAGCATTCCATACATATCTTTAGAATTTAATCCTATTGACACTCCTCTATATATTAATGTTATAAAAAGTATAATTACTACAAGTGATCCTACAAACCCAAATTCCTCTGCATATACAGAAAATACAAAGTCGTTTTGCGCCTCTGGAAGCCATAAATATTTTTGTCTACTTTGGCCTAATCCTTTACCAAAAAGCCCACCTGAACCTATTGCATAAAGACTTTGCGTTGGTTGCCAGTTGCTGCCTGTAATATCTACATCTGGATTTAAATACGAGAATATTCTTTCCCTTCTATAATCTTCTGTTAAGAAGAACGCCCCAACTCCAATTATACCTATTACAAGTAGAGGTCCAACTATTTTCCAATTAATCTTAAAGCCACTACATAGCATCACTATACCAAATATTACACACATAACAATCATAGCACTCATGTGAGATTGCAAATATGTGAAAATTATTGCACCTGCCAGCATTCCTAAAGGAACTATATAGCCCTTAAAGCTTTTCATTTTCTTTTGGTTTTCTGAAATATATCTAGCTAATGCCATTATTAATCCTAACTTTAATACTTCAGATGGTTGGAAAGTAAAGCCTAGATTTAGCCAACGTTTAGCACCTTTTACCGTAACGCCTAGCCCCGGTACTTCTACAAGGACCATAAATATACCTGCTATTATGAAAGCTAGATAGCTAAATCTTTTGTAATTTTTCTTTTCCCATGTCATTACAAACACCATAACAGCTAAACCAAAAGCAGCAAACCCAAGTTGTCTTTTTAAGTAGTACATGCTATCTCCAGTTTCTGTTAAGGCATAGTATGAACTAGCAGAAGAAAGAGCAATAAGACCAATTGCAAGAAGAACTAAAAGCGTGAAAAGGAACGGGAAATCTACTAATTTCCAGTCTTTAAGCGCTTTTAATTTTTCTACAATTTTAGCCATGCTCTTCCTCCTATTATTCTATACTAATATAAATCCCATTAAAGATAATACTGCTGTTATTCCCCAAAACAAGATTACTATTGTTGTTTCTTTTAATCCGCTTAATTCTAAATGATGATGTAGCGGAGCCATCTTAAATAATCTTTTACCTTTTGTAGCTTTGAAATATATTACTTGAAGTGCTGAAGATAATGTTTCTACTACTGGTATCAGTGCTACAATTAATAGATACATTGGCATTTTCATAAGTATTGCAATAGCTGCTATTGATGCACCTAATGCAAGAGAGCCTGTATCTCCCATAAACACCTTTGCTGGTTTCACATTAAATATTAAAAAGCCTAATGTTGCTCCTACTGTTGTAGCTCCAAGAACTACCATAGCCGTATCTCCTCTTTTTATTGCTACTGCTGTAAAGAATGTCATAATTATTGCACTTACACCTGATGCTAAACCATCTAGACCGTCTGTTAAGTTTATTGCATTACTTGTTCCAAGCATTACTAGCATAGTAAACACTACAAATACTCCTGCCCAGTCTAAGAAAGGTATATTAGTTCCTGTACCCCAATCGCAAAATACCATGTATAATACAAGAAATGCTACTGAGAATACAAATAGAAGTATCATCTTCATTTTAGCGCTTATTCCATCGCTACTTTTTTCTACTAGTTTCTTTCTATCGTCTATAAATCCAACTATTCCATAGCCTAATATTAGTATAATTGGAAGTATAAGTACTGGATACTTAAACGCAAAAATAGCAAGTATTCCTATTATTGCAATTAGCATCATTATTCCACCCATAGTAGGTGTACCTGTCTTTTTCAAATGTTCTTCTGGTCCATCAGAACGAACCACTTGCCCTATTTTAAGTTTTCTTAAATAAGGTATTATTACTAAACTTAAAATTACCGTTATGGCAAATGAAATTCCACCTGATAAAAGTAATATTAATGGTATATTCATAATTCTTCCTCCAAATGTCTCTTATTAATATTTTACTTCGTTTTTACCAGGCATCTTTTCTGCTGCCTTTTTAACGATTTCTCTTTCGTCAAAATGTATCTTTTTACCCTTAGCCAACTCTTGATATGTTTCATGTCCTTTACCTGCAAGTATTACCGTATCGTTAGCCCAAGCAATTCTCATCGCAAACTCTATTGCATCTTTTCTATTTGGTATTACCTTGAACAATCCTCTTGTTTGTTTAATTCCTGCTTCTATCTCTTTAATTATATTTTCTGGCTTCTCATCTCTTGGATTATCTGTTGTAACTATAGTAAAGTCCGCGTATGTTCCTGCCAGTTTACCCATTTCTGCGCGTTTCTCTTTATCTCTATTACCACCACATCCAAATACTAAAATTACTCTTCCCTTAATATATTTTTTAGTATTTACAAGAATAGCTTCTAAACTTGATGGATTGTGTGCATAATCTATTAATACCGCAAATGTTTTGTTTATATCTACTATTTCACTTCTACCTGGAACTTTAACTGTTGAAAGGCCTACTAATACATCTTGCATTTGGGCTCCCAGCATACTACAAGCTGCTACTGCCGCCACTGCATTATATACTGTGTATTTTCCTGGTATAGGGACAGTAATTGTTTGTAATTGTTTGTTTATGTACATTTTGAAATCTACATAATTGTTATTTATTCTAATGTCTGTAGCAGATACGTTAGCTTCGTTATCTAAACCGTATTTTGCATATTTGCAAGTTACATGTTTAAGCAACTTTGGAGCATATATATCGTCTACATTAATTATTCCAAATATACTTTGTTCAAACAGCTTTGCTTTTGCTTTAAGATAGTTATCCATATCCCCATGGAAATCTAAATGTTCACGTCCTAGATTTGTAAATATTCCTATTTCAAATTTAATACCGTGTACTCTATGAAGTTCTAGTGCATGGGATGAAACTTCCATTACAGCATATTCCATACCACTATCTACCATATCTTTTAATAACTTTTGTATATCTAAAGATTCTGGCGTAGTTCTAACTGCTTCTATAACTTTGTCTGCATAAGTGTTATATATTGTGCCTATCATACCAATTTTCTTTTTAGCTGCTAGCATAATATCTCTTACCATATATGCAGTTGTTGTTTTACCTTTTGTTCCTGTTATTCCTATTACTTTTAGTTTACTTGCTGGATAATCATAAAACTTAGCTGCTACTTCTGCTAAAGCTATTCTAGAATTAGGAACAGCTATAACGGGTACGTTTACATTTACCTTATCCATATATTCTTCATCTATTATTACCGCTACAGCACCGTTTGCTACTGCATCTACTATATAATCATGGCCATCTGTTTCAAAGCCTTTTATAGCGACAAACAAGTCACCTAGTCCTATCTTTTCTGAACTATATTCTATTTTATTTATATTTATATTCAAATCGCCTTTAGTTTTTTTATCTAACTCTTCTACTAGATATTGTAATAACATTATTATCCCTCCTAATATGCGTAGTAATTATACCACACTTTCATACAAATTTTAAGTCATATTACAAAATAATATGCTTTTAATGTAAGTCTGTTGTATCTACAAACTTAACTGTAATTATTGAACCTTTTGTAACAACATCTCCAGGACTTGCGTCTTGAATAATTGCGTTGCCATTTCCAACTACTTTAATATTTAGGCCTGCTTTATTTAATTTAGATATTGCCTTCTTAACACTTAAAGCCCTTACATCTGGTACAGTAGTTGTATCTTTTTTAGCATCAGTAGAATTATATACTCTTACTGTTCCGTCTTCTATTAAATTAGCACCTGCTTTTGGTATTTGGTCTAATATTATTTTATCTGATGCTATAGTGTTATCTGATGCTATGTTTAATCCTAATTTTTCTAAAGCTTCTTTTGCCTCTTTATATGTCTTTCCTGTTACGTCTGGTACTACAACTGTTTTGACTGTAGTTTCCTCTACCGCATAACTTGGATTTACATCTAGATATCTTAATGTTTCATCTATAATGTTACCTACAACCGGAGCACATATTGTTCCTCCTTGGTGTCCACTTGGCCCTTTAGGATCATATAGACTAAAGATTACTACCACTTCCGGATCATTTACTGGTGCTATTCCTGCAAATGACGCCATATACCATAAGTTCTTTCCTCTTCCTTCTTCGGCAGTTCCTGTTTTGCCAGCAACTGTATATCCGCTAACCTTAGCAGCTTTACCAGTTCCTTTATCTACCGTATCAAATAACGCAGATAAAACATCACTTGCGGTAGATTCAGAAATAACTTGTTTCTTAATCTTAGGTGTTGTTTCAGAAATCAATGTGCCATCTGCTGAACGTACTTCTTTTACAACATATGGCTGCATAATATACCCGCCATTTGCTATTGCAGAATATATAACTGCTGTTTGAAGTGTTGTAACAGATATTGTTTGACCAAATGATGTTGTTGCTAAGTCTAATTCCGTCATAGTCTTTGGATCATGTATTATACCTGTTGTTTCACCAGGTAAATCTATTCCTGTTCTATCATATAAATTATATGCTCTTAAATATTCTGTATATTTTTCTTTTCCTATTTTCAAGCCAGCTTGCATAAAACTAGGGTTACAAGAATTCATAATCGCCTGTCTTAATGTTTGAGCTCCGTGTTTTCTTGGATATCTCCAACATCTTATTTTCCAGCCAGATATGCTTACATACCCGTTGCAATTAAAAGCTCCAGCTTGATCTATTGAAACTATATCCTCTTCTAAAGCTGCTGAAGCTGTTACAACTTTAAATGTAGAACCAGGTTCATACGCATCAGATATAGCTGTATTTCTCCACATATTATTTAATGCAGTATTCTTCTCACTAGAAGACATTGTATCCCACTTAGCTGCAAGTGCTGAATCGTTAATTGTAAACGGATCGTTTGGATCAAAATCCGGATATGTAGCCATAGCTAATACTTCCCCAGTTGAAGGTCTCATTACAACACATACACCTTTATCTGATACGTTTTCTTTTACTGCTTTTTCTAAATTCTTTTCCACTATACCTTGTATAGTTGCATCTATTGTAAGAGTAATGTCGCTTCCGTTTGTTGGCGCAATGTACTCTTCCTCTTCAAATGGCGTTTCATTTCCGCCACCATCTATACTACCAACAATTCTTCCATCTTCACCTGCTAGTTCTTCTTCATAATATGATTCTAGACCATATAGTCCTTGGTCATCTGTTCCTGTAAATCCTAACACGTGAGATAACATTGCACCATAAGGATATATTCTACTTGTAGACTCATCTACATATACACCTTTAAGTTCGTTTTCGTACACGTAATTAGTTAACTCTTCTGCCGTTTCCTTGTCTATATTAGTTGCTATTGTAACTAATGAAACTGTCTTGTTTATTTTAGATAAAATTGTATCCCAAGACATCTCTAAAATCTCGCCTAAATCTTTAGCAAGTTTTTCTTTATCTTCTGTTTCTATGTTAGTCGGTGCTATAGATAGCGTATTTGTAGAAACACTAAGCGCTAGCTTATTTCCAGCTGTATCGTATATTGTTCCACGGCTCGCAGAAATAGCTCTATCTTTCGTTTGTTGTAAATATGCTTTTTCTGAATAATATTCTCCCTTTACAATTTGTATCCAAAACATTCTTATAGCTAATAACACAAATGCTATTACTGATGCCCATAATAACACCATTGCTCTTGTTTTGTGTGCTTTCTTTGCAAACGCCATATCACACCTCCTTTTAAAGAAAAACAACCATAAGTAAGCTATAACTTTACATTAGCTATCTTATGATTATTTAATACCTATTATATCTTTTAGCTTATCTACTACTTTACTAATTATATTTCCTTCATTTATACTTTCTACTTTTGTTTCATAATTAGAGTTTATATATACTAATTGACTTTTTTCTGGTTTTTGCATTCCTAATTGTTGTTTTGCGTAAGTTTCAACTTTGTCTTTATCTATAACCCTACTTACATTTACTTCTGTTGTTGCAAGAACTGCATTTGCATTATCTGCTTTAATAGCAAGTCTTTGCAATTCTAGATTCTTTTCACTTATTATGTTTGTTCTATAACTTAAGATGATGAACATAGCAAACATTGCTACAACTGACAAAACTAGTGATAGTTCTGATTTCTTCTTTGCTTTTATATTTGAAGCTGTTTGTAGCTTCTTAACTGTATTTTTTATTAATCTGAAGTCTCTTTTATTTGGTAAATATTCTACCTCTTTTTTCTCTACTTCTAAATCATATGCATAAGCTCTGTTTGCTATCACTAATTTCACCTCTTTTCTTAAGTTAATTTTGTAATCTTATTACTTAATAGTTGTTTATTATTTTATCTTCTTTCAAAAACTCTAAGTTTAGCACTTCTAGATCTTGGGTTGTTTTCAAGTTCTTCTTCAGTCGCTACTATAGGTTTCTTTGTTAGTATCTTTCCGTATGATACATATCCGCAAATGCATTTTGGAAAATCTGGTGGACATGTACATCTACCTTCCATCTTCTCATATGCTCTTTTTACTATTCTATCCTCTAGAGAATGGAATGTAATTATAGCAAGTCTTCCACCTGGTACCAAACATTTTATTGCATCACATACTGCATTTTCTAAATCTACAAGTTCTCCGTTTACTTCTATACGAATTGCTTGGAAAACTCTTTTAGCAGGATGTTGTTTTTCATTTTTTGCTTTAGCTGGTAATGCAGATTTTATTATATCTACAAGTTCTAAAGTTGTTTCTATTGGTTTGGCTTCTCTTACTTGAACAATCTTTCTTGCTATTTGTCTCGAGAACTTTTCTTCACCATATAAAAAGAAAATATCTGCAAGCTTTTCTTCTGAATATTTATTTACTACATGATATGCTGTAAATTCATCGTCTCTGTTCATACGCATATCTAACGGTGCATCGTGCATATAACTAAATCCACGACTTGCTTCATCTAGCTGATATGACGAAACACCCAGGTCTAATAATATTCCATCTGCCCCAGGTACTTCTAAGTCTTCTAATATTTGTTTTATATTCTCATGTTTATCTTTAACATAAGTAACATTTGTATATTCTTTAAGTCTTTCTTTAGTATGTGTTAGTGCATCAGAATCTCTGTCTATTCCAATTAGTCTTCCTGTATTATCTAGTAGTTTTAAGACATACGAAGAATGCCCACCGCCACCAAGAGTTCCATCAACATAAATTCCACCCTTTTTTACGTTTAGACATTCTATACATTCTTCTAGTAATACTGACACATGACTAAATTCCACTTTTTATCTTACTCCGTAATTAAATTAAATATCTTAAAAATTTTATCTTTTGTTTATTAAATGTTTTTCCTTTGTAAATGATGTAAATCTTATCATAAGTATGAATAAGTTATTTGTAAATCTTTTGTTTTTTAATAGCTTTTGTTTATTAAATCTTTTATCTTTAGTTTATTAGTTTTTATTAAATGTTTTTTCTTTAGTTTATCTATATCAAATGCCAAACTCTGACATGTGACTAGCAATTTCATCTAGGTCTATGTTCTCATCACTTGTATATTTATCCCAAGTTTCTTTGTCCCAAATTTCCGCTCTAGTAGATACACCTGTAATTACAAGTTCTTTTTTTAGACCTGCATACTCTCTAAGATTGTTTGGTATTAACACTCTTCCTTGTTTGTCTATTTGACACTCCGTTGCACCAGCTGTAAAATACCTAACATATTTTCTAGCATTTTCATTTGAAAGTGGTAAAGCTCTAAGTCCTGCTTCAAAGTTTTGCCATTCTGCAAGAGAAAATGCGAAAAGGCACTTATCAAAACCTCTAGTAACTATGAAAGTACTACCAAGGTCGTCTCTAAACTTGCTTGGCACTATAACTCTTGATTTATCGTCAATTGTATGATTGTACTCACCTAATAACAAGGTTTTACACCTCCTCCACTTTGCTCCACTTTCATCCACTTACACTCCAATTATATCAAATAAGTATATAATTGCAATACCTTTTTTATAAAAATATTAAAATTTATTAAAATTTTTACTCAGTAATCTGTATAAAAAAATAAACATACTAAGATCAAATCTTAATATGTTTATTTAATTTAGCTTTACATTGTTATTTAGCTTCTACTCTCGCTTCTCCCCAATAATCAAATGTTATATTATATCTTTCTACTTCTACACCCATATCTTCTAGTTTATCTATTGCATAATCTTCTCTCCTATATTTGCTGTAACCTAAATCTTCTGCGTCTTCCCAAAATTCTTCTGCCATATCTTCTATTTCATATATAGTGTATTCTTTAGGTCCTATACTAAAATCCAAGTTAAGTTCTTCTGCTATTTGACTGAACATAACAAAAACTATTATCAATATTACAGCAAGTCCTTTTAAGCTGACACCGCGTACTCTAGCTTCATCTTTATATGCAAATTCATTAACATTATGATTATTATTTGTAAAATCTTTCATATATCCCTCCATAAACATTAAAAAATTACCTTATATATTTATGTTATAACATATTTTATTTTTATGCAATAAGTTGTATAAACAAAAAACAAACCCTTTCGGGTTTGTTTAACTATCTTAATTTATTAAATGTAATATGCTGGGTTATAGAATGTTTTGTTTCCTCCACCTAATACTCTTATTTCAAAGTGTAAGTGAACACCTGTTGAACGACCTGTTGTACCCATATTAGCTATTTGTTGTCCCATAGCTACTGTTTGGCCTTTAACAACATTAATACTACTACAGTGAGCATATAATGTTTGAAGTTCATTACCATTTGCATCTTTACCATGGCTTATGATTATACATTTACCATAGTCACCATTCCAACCTGCATTTACTACTGTACCAGCTTTATATGCATATATTGGAACATATTTACTTCCCTTACTTGCTATATCTATGCCTGTGTGCATACCACTTGCATAATATGCGCTTGGGCCGTAATTTTGTGTTACTACACCTGTCGTTGGTTTTACTCCACCAGCTATAAACGAATGCAATGCACCAGATGCTTTATTTCCATATTTTGTTTTACCAGAACTTACCCAATATGTAGGGCTATATGTTCTAACAACTGGTTTATATCTGCTTACTACATTATCATAAATCTTTTTAGCCGAAGCCTTAGTAGTCGTAGAAACTAATTCTTCGCTTGTAGTTTTTTCTACTTTAACCGTAGATTTAACTGTAGATTTAACTGCATTTTTTATTTTTTTAGCATAATCTTCTGCTTCTTTTTCTGTTGCAAATGTAAGTTCTGTTTTACCTTTTACATTTACATTGTATGTTGTATATTCTGTTTTAACAAAAGCTCTCATATTTGTATATAAGTTTTGTTCTTCTGTAACAGAATCAACAACATATGTTAATTCAAACTCTGGTTCAGCTGGTAAATACACTTTAACTTCTAAACCATCAGCTTCTTTTTCATCAACTATTTTTTCATAAACTTCATCGAATTCTGCTGGACTTGTAAAATATCCAACTTGTTCTCCATCTATTTTTGCTATATATTGTGGTACATAAACATTTAGCACTGTTACTACTGCTGCACTAAATGAAAGTACAAATAATACGACTGTTATAAATATGAATCTTAGTGTTCTGAGGGCACTCCCTTTTTTCACTATAATTACACCTTCCTTTTCAATCACAATTTCTATTATACCACAAACGAATACAAATTGCAACTTTTTACATTTTTAGACATAGTTTTCCTATATGTCTACCCCTTATTTAAGTGTATTCTATCATATATAATATTATATGTCAAACACATATAATAAGAAAAAACGAAGTAGTTTTTCTACTCCGTTTTTTATATTTTAACGATGTTTTTGTTCAAAATTCCAAGCATCTCTAACCATGTCTTCTAATGTCTTTTCTGCTTTCCAGCCAAGTTCTTTCCATGCTTTAGTTGAATCAGCATAACATTTAGCTATGTCTCCAGGTCTTCTTTCAACTATCTTATAGTTAATCTTTATACCATTGGCTTTTTCAAATGCTTTAACTATATCTAATACACTGTATCCTCTACCAGAACCAAGATTATATATAAACACACCCGTATCATCTTTAGAAAGTCTATCTAATGCTTTTAGATGTCCTTTAGCTAAGTCTACTACGTGTATGTAGTCTCTTACGCCTGTACCATCATGTGTTGGATAATCGTTTCCATATATGCTTAGGCATTCTAATTTACCACTTGCAACTCTTGCTATATATGGCATTAAGTTGTTTGGTATACCATTTGGATCTTCACCAATTGCACCTGACTCATGAGCACCTATTGGGTTAAAGTATCTAAGTATTGCAACTTTAAATTGCTTATTTGCTTTAGCATAATCTTGTAGTATTTGTTCTATCATAAGCTTAGTTGTTCCATATGGATTAGTTGTAGATAGTGGCATATCTTCTGTAATTGGCACTCTTTCAGGAGAACCATAAACTGTTGCAGAAGAACTAAATACCATTCTGCTGCACCCAAACTCTTCCATAACTTCTAATAGATTTAATGTGCCTTCCACATTATTTTTATAATATGCTAACGGTTTAGCTACAGATTCACCTACTGCTTTTAATCCTGCAAAGTGAACAACTGCATCTATTTTGTTTTCTCTAAATATTTTTCTCATAGATTCTTTATCTAATAAATCTGCTTTGTAGAAAATAAAGCCAGCATTAGATATCGCTTTAATGTTATCCATTGCTTCTTCTCTACTATTAGACAAATTATCCATTATTACTATTCTTTCGCCTCTTTTAAGTAATTCTACACATGTATGACTGCCTATATATCCTAGGCCACCTGTTAATAATATCATATTTGTACCTCCTCTTAACAACTATATAATAATACAAGACTGATAAATTTGCAAGTTATTTTTATTTGTATAATGCAAGGTAAAATAAAAAACGAGTTTTATTCCTCGTTCTCTATTAAATATCTTTTTAGTATTCCATCTTTTATTTGACCTAAGCCTTTATATTTGTTATTATAATATACTTTTACAAGTTTGTCTTGTTCATCATATGGAAGTTTTACTCCATTTAAGAATTTAGTATATTCATCCTTTAACATATTTATTTTCTTTAAGTCATCGTAGTAATCTTCTATAGGTACTATGTGTTTTTTCATATCCTCAAAATTTAATTTTAAGAAATCATATAAAGCTATGCTGTCTTCTATAAAGAAGTTACCATTTCTAAGTCTTATTAGGTCTATCATAGTTGCACCGCAACCAAGTTTTCTTCCTATATCGTTTACAAGACTTCTTACATATGTCCCTTTTGTGCAATACACATCAAACATTACTTCACGTTTCTTTAAGTCTACTGCGATATTATTTATATCATAAATTTCTATTGTTCTTGCTTTTAGTTCAACTTCTTTACCTTCGCGTGCATATTCGTATGCTTTTTTGCCTGATACTTTTATTGCACTGTACTGTGGCGGAGTCTGTTCTTGAACCCCTATAAATCTTTTTATTCTTTCACGAATATATATTTCGTCTTTGTTTACTACTGATGCTGAAACTATTTTACCTGTTATATCATAGGTATCTGTTTCTACACCTAGTAACATTTTTACTCTATATGCTTTATTCTCCGCAGTCAAGTTATCTGATAGCTTTGTAGCATCTCCAATAAGTATTGGTAATACGCCTGTGGCAACTGGGTCCAATGTACCAGTATGTCCAACTTTTGAACCTATAAATAACTTTTTAATAACATCTACAACATCGTAAGATGTTATACCTGCAGGTTTATTAATATTAAGTATTCCTGTTATTTTCACCTTTACAACAACCCTTCCAACATTTGTATTAATTTCTCTTTAGTTTCTTTAAGATTTGTTGTTTCAAACCCAGCAGCTCTCTTATGTCCGCCGCCATTAAATGCTCTAGCTACCTCAGAACCATCTATTGGTTCTTCTGTTCTTATACTGTATTTGTATTCGCCTTCTTTAGTCCATCTAATATATACAGCAGCTATTGTGCCCTCTATACATCTTAGATATGTAACTAACCCGTCTACATCCTCTTCTGTTGCACCTATTTCTTCTTGTTCTTCTTTATCTAATAAACTAACACGTATTTTACCCTCAGCATATGTTTCCATATTAGCAATTACTTTAGCAACTAGTTTCATTTTAGATTCAGAATATGTATCGTTTAATTTTTTGCATATTTTAGATAATTCTACGCCTGTATCTACTAATTCTGCTGCAACTCTATATGTCTCTCCAGTAGTTCTTTCGTAACTAAAACTGCCCGTGTCTGTCATAATACCAACATATAAATAAGTTGCAACATCTTTGGAAATTGTAGGCTTAATATATTTTATTAGCTTGTACACAATTTCCGCATTGGCTGGAGCTTCGCTATCTATTATTCTTAAATCACCTTCTTCTGAAGAATTCATATGGTGATCTATTACTAATATTTTCTTTGCTTTCTTTAAGTCTTCTTCGTGTATGCTAGATCTTCTTTCTATTTCTGAACAATCTAGACATATTAAAAGGTCTAATTCTTTATCCTCTGGAAATCTACTTACCATTTCATTAACATTTGGCAAAAAACCAAATTTAGGTGTTATGTCCGGCATTACCATATACACATCTTTTCCTAATTCTTTTAGAAAATGGTACATCGCTCCCACACATCCTACCGCATCTCCGTCTGGTTTCTTATGCGCAACCAAACATATTGTTTTTGCATTATCTATTAATAACTTAGCTTTTTCAAATTCCATATTATACCCCTTAAATTATATTACTCTTCTATTTCTTCTTGTTCTGCGTGTGCTTCTCTGTTTTGTCTATCTTTAGCACTTACTTCATTAATTATTCTTTCCATCTTTGAACCGTATTCCATAGAATCGTCTAGTTCAAATACTATGTCTGGAATATTTCTTGCTTTAAGCATAGATGCTAAATTCTTTCTTACAAATCCAGCATTCTTAACTAGTCTATCAAAGACTTGGTGAGTATATTTTGTTCCAAATATACTCACATAGACTTTAGAATATCTTAAGTCTTTAGTTGTCTTTACTGAAGTTACAGTTATTATGCCTGAATCTGTAAATTTAGATATGTTTTCTCTAAGTATTTTATCTATGTAATACTTAATATCTTCATCTACTCTTTCTGTTCTCATTATTTTTTCTCCTCAACTAATTCATAGCATTCTAGAATGTCGCCTTCTTTGATTTCATTTGAATCAGATACTTTAATACCACATTCGTATCCTTCTGCTACTTCTTTAACATCGTCTTTTTCACGTTTTACTGATTCTATCTTAGTTTCAAGAATTACTTCACCTTTTCTTACAAGTCTAGCCATTGCATTTCTTACTACTTTACCTTCTAGTATATAGCTTCCTGCAATAATACCAGCTGTAGAAAGTTTGAATATATGTCTAATTTCTGCTTTACCAATATCCACTTGTTTGTATTTAGGTTTAACTTTACCTTTCATAGCTAGTTCTACATCTTCTATTGCATCGTAGATAACTTTGTATAGTCTTAAATCTACTTTTTCTTTATCTGCCATAGCTTGAACATTTCCATTAGCTTTAACATTGAATCCTATAACAATTGCGTTGGATACTTTTGCAAGAGTGATATCTGATTCTGTTATTTCACCAGTATTTGATGCTATAACTCTTACTCTTACTTCATCATTAGATAATTTTTCTAATGATTCTTTAACTGCTTCTGCAGAACCTTTAACGTCTGCTCTAAGTACAACATCTAGATTAATTAATTCGCCGTCTTTAATCTTGCTAAATAAATCATCAAGAGTAACTGCGCTACCTTTCTTGATAAGGTCTAATCTATGTTGTGCCTTTCTCTTTTCTATTAATTTATGTGCTGTCTTTTCATCCTTAACTTCATAGAATGTATCTCCTGTTTCAGGAACTGCACCTAAACCTAAGATTTCAACTGGTGTAGAAGGTCCTGCTTTTTTAACTTTCTCTCCTTTATCGTTTGTCATTACACGAACTCTACCAATTGTATCTCCAAGAACTATTGTATCTCCAACATTTAATGTACCTCTTTGTACAAGTACTGTTGCTAGAGGTCCTTTAGTCTTGTCTAGTTTTGCTTCTATAACTGTACCCTTAGCTTGTTTGTTAGGGTTAGCTTTAAGTTCTTTTACATCTGCTACTAGAAGAATCATTTCAAGAAGATTTTCTATTCCATTACCTGTTTTTGCAGATACTGGTACACAGATTGTATCTCCACCCCATTCTTCTGGAACAAGACCAACTTCAAGTAAATCTTGTTTTACTCTTTCAGCGTTTGCTGTATCTTTATCTATCTTGTTGATTGCAACAATTATTGATACTCCAGCTGCTTTAGCGTGGTTAATTGCTTCAACTGTTTGTGGTTTTATACCATCATCTGCTGCTACAACTATTACAACTATATCTGTAAGTTGAGCACCTCTTGCTCTCATTTCTGTGAACGCTTCATGTCCTGGTGTATCTAAGAATGCGATTTCACGACCATTGATTTTAACTTTGTATGCACCAATATGTTGTGTAATACCACCAGATTCTCCTGCTGTAACATTTGATGAACGTATTTTATCTAGTAATGATGTTTTACCATGGTCAACGTGTCCCATTATTGTTACAACTGGTGGTCTGATTTCTAGATCTTCTTCGTTATCCTCCGAATCATCAAATAACACATCTTCTTCTGTTACTACAACTTGTTTAGTTGCATTAATTCCAAATTCTGATGCTATTAAAAATGCTGTATCGAAATCTATCTCTTGGTTTACTGTTGCTAGTATTCCCATTGAGAATAGTTTCTTAATTATTTCTGATGCTTGTTTCTTTAATTTTTCTGCGAAATCTTTAACGCTCATAGATTCTGGAAGTTCAACTTCTGTTAAAGGTATTATCTTAGTAGTATTCATCTCTACTTTTTGCTTTTTAGCTTTTGCTTTACCTTTTCTGTTTTCTCCTCTATCATATAGATCCATTAAGCCTTCTTCAGAAACTGACATACCTCTAAATTTGCTAAATTCCATTCTAGTATTCTTTTCTCTAATTTCATTAGCATTTTTAGCTGCTCTCTTTGTTGTAGATTCAGGTTTTTCTGCTCTTTCAGAATTATATTTTTTCTTATCTATTAATGTTGTAGAGTAATCTCTTGTTTCTTTTTGAATTGTATCATCTATTGTTTCTTTGATGAATTTATTTACTCTATATCCAGTGTTTGTTCCACTTCTATTATTATCTCTATTTTGGAAATTTGGTTTGTTTGGTCTTTCACCATTTCTACCTTCTTGGTTTCTTGGTCCTTTGTTAAATGGTCTGTTACCATTTACGCCTTCTTTTCTATCTTTGTTAAATCTATTATTATCTCTATTTTGGAATTTGTTTTCTCTATTATCTTTATTGTCTCTGTTAAATCCAGGTTTGTTTTCTGGATATTTTTTAGTTTCTACTTTATTTTCTGGTGCTTTAGGTGCAGAAACTTTAGCCTCTGGTTTTTCCATAGGTTTAGTTTCAACTTTTTCTTGTACTTTCTCTACTACTGGAGTTTTTGGTTCTTCTACTACTGGTTTTGCTTCTACTTTAGGTTCTACCTTTTTACCATTTTGAGTAACTACTATATTTTGCATTCTATTGTTGTTTCTATTTCTGTTACTTCTAACAACACCTAGACCTTCTTTGCTATATGTAGGTTTCTCTTGTTTCTTTTCACGAACAACACTCTTTTGAATTGTTCCGCCTGCATTAGTAGTTATTCTTTCTACTTTATTACCAGATTCATCAGTAGTTACAACCTTCACTTGTCTACGTATTATGTGAGGTGTACTTCCACTTAATTTACTAGCGTATGATTCTTCTACCATACTTGCACCATTTTCTACATTAACTCCAAATGTTTTTAACTTCTTTATTACTACATCTTCTGCCATATTAACTTTTTTAGCTAATTCGCTTACTTTAATTTTTCCCAAATCTTATTCCCCCAAATTTCTTAATAATTCTTGTATACTTTCTTGTTTTACTTTTATTTTTACACATTTAGTAATATCTTTTGCTTTTAACAATCTATTTATGCAATTCTTGTTATTACAAATGTATATTGCTCTTGTATTCATTTTTTGTGTTTCATCTAAAACCGCATTACCATTTTCATCTGCTACTATTCTTAACAAATTATCTTTGGTATTCTTAGTTCTACATGCTACACAAGTTCTTTGTTTTATCATGAACTCTCCTTATAGCTTATTCAACTATTCTGTTTTCTATTTCTGATTTTGTCTTAATATCTATTTTCCATCCTGTAAGTATTGCTGCTAGTCTTACGTTTTGTCCTTTTGCACCAATTGCTAAAGATAATTGGTCATCTGGAACAACTATTGTTGCAATGTGTTCTTCATCGTTAATATCTATTGCCATTATTCCTGCTGGAGATAATGCGTTAACTATAAAGCTTGGAACGTCATCGCTATATGGTATAACATCAATTTTTTCTCCGTTTAATTCTTCAGATACTGTATTTATTCTTATACCTTTTTTACCAATACATGCTCCTACTGGATCTATGTTTTCATCATCTGACCATACAGCTATTTTACTTCTTAGACCAGCTTCTCTTGCTACTGCTTTTATTTCAACTATTCCTTCTTCTATTTCTGGAACTTCTAGTTCAAATAATTTTTTAACAAATCCAGGATCACGTCTAGATAATACTACTTGTGGCCCAAATTTAGCAGAGTCATCTACTTTTTGTACATAAGCTTTAATTCTTTCGTGTGTTTCAAATCTTTCTGTTGGTACTAATTCTTTAGAAGGTATTAAAGCTTCTACTCTACCAAGGTCAACTATCATACCCATTTTGTCTGTTCTTTGAACAACACCTATAACTATTTCGCCTTGTTTATCGCTATATTGTGTATAAACTAAATCATGTTCAGCTTCTCTTAATCTTTGAATTATTATTTGTTTACCTGCACTAGCTGCAATTCTACCAAAGTTCTTTGGAGTAACTTCTAATTTAATTTCTCCACCAACTTTAGAACGTTTGCTTATTAACTTTGCTGCTTCTAAGCTTATTTCAAGATCAGGGTTATCCACTTCTTCAACAATAGTTTTCAATGCGTATACTGAAACTATACCAGTATCCTCATCAATATCTACTTTAACATTTTCTTCAGTTTCATAGTTTTTTCTATATGCTGCTTCTAATGCTAATTTTAATGATTCTATCATGTACTCCTTAGTTATTCCCTTTTCTGATTGTAACTCATCTAGTGCTTCTAATAATTCTGCTGCACTTGCTTTTGATTTGCTTACCTTTGCCATTTTTCTAATCTCCTCCTAAAATTCATATACAGTGTTTGCACACGTAATATTTTCTCTTTCAATTTTTATTTCTTTTCCTTCTACATCAAGTACAATGTACTCATCTGTAGCTTCTTTAAGAATTCCTTCTAGTTCTTTTACATCTTCAACTTTATTATATAGTTTTACATGTACGTTAGAACCAAGATATTTAATATATAACTTAGTATTCTTTAACTGTCTTTCAAGACCAGGTGAAGATATTTCTAATATGTACATTTCATCCTTCATTAAAGAATCTACCTTATCCTCAATCTTTCTACTTACGATTTCGCAATCGTCTGTTGTTAGTGATGTATTCTCTTTGTCAATAACAACTCTTAATATTTTGCTTTCGCCCTCTTTTACATTTTCTACGTATTCTACTGTGTACCCTAAGCTTTCTACATCCTCTGTTACGGCAGCATGAATACTGTCTGTTAATTTAGACATAGCACCCTCCTTTTAATTACACAAATGAGAGGACTTCCGTCCTCTCATTTTGCATTTCTCTTACTGACAATTAATATTTTACTACACCTTCCAGTATTTTGCAAGCATTTTCAGCCATTTTGTGGTAAAAAACATTAATTTATTACGCTTAGACTGTTGTTCCTGGTTCACCTTGTGGAATTGTTAAGTTTAACACAAAGTTTGGCGCCGTTCCTGTTATTGTAGCTTCAGCTGGCGTACCAGGCGCACCTGTTGTTACAGTTCCTATTGTTAGTACTGGTGTTAAACCATCTGCTCCTGCTGGGCCTGTTGCTCCAGTAGCACCCGTTGCGCCTACTGCCCCCGGTACTCCTTGAGGTCCTTGTGGTCCAACTGGACCCGCTGGACCTTGAGGTCCTGCTGGTCCTGCTGGTCCCGGTCTACCCATTGGCCCTTGCGGTCCAACCGGTCCTTCAACATAACTTACTATTGTTGTATCATAATTACAATATTGCGAGCCAGTAGATTGGCATCCTTGGTTTCCATACATTCCTTGGTTTCTACAGCATCTATTCATATTCATGTCTGCCTTTCTAGATGTTTTCACATCTAGTATATTGTATGTATCTTTTATATTGGTGTTACAAAAAAGAGGACATATGTCCCCTTTTATTATTCTATTATTTCTTTTTATTTTTCTTATTCTTTTTCTTTGAATTATCTTTTTGTTCTACTGTTTCTTCTACTTCTTTATCTTTGTTTGTATCTTCCATTTTTACTACTTTATCTTCACTTGCATCAATAAACTCTGAAGTTTCGTTTTTCTTAAATATATATGTTAATACAATTCCTAAAGCTACTAAAGATATTGCTACTATTGCATAAGAATATATTACTGGTATTTGTGTTAATGCAAATAGCACTGTATATATTACTGCTAATGCTGGTATTCTATATTTACTTGCTTTTTTCTTAATTACTTCGTAAATAAACAATCCAACTATTAATTGACTTGTTACTAGAGCTAATAATATTACTGCTGTAAATATTATTAATACTGGCCATGCAATTATTCCTAATCCTACTACTCCTGCAAATGTTAATACAATTAATAATAATGGTGCTAATGTTAATACTGCAGCTGAAGATAAAATTCCGAATGTTGAATTTTCCATAAATCTTGCTGACATTTTTGTTGCTACTGATTTATTCTTCTTAGTTATTACTGCTGCTATAAATGTATATACAAGCACAGTTTTAATTCCTTTAAGAACTATTCTTACTATATTTACACTATTATCTTCCTTAACATCTAATGCAACTACAGCTTCTGGATAAGCAGTTAATATGTCTTTTTTTACTCCTTCAAAATCCACTTCCGCTTCTAGTTTGCCTTTTATTGTGCTGTTTTCTAAATTTAAAGTACCTGTTACTATTCTTAAATCTTGCTCTATTACGCCTGAGACTTTTGCATCAGTTGAAACTGCTATCAAGTTACCTTTAACTGTACCTAATACATCTAAATCTGTTGCAATTACAAGTATATCTCTTTCTACAACCGCTTTTTCTGTTATTTTAACAGTTTCTGCTATTATTATAGTATCATCTGATATTTTTCCCTCAATAACAACATTATTAGCTAGTATAACGCCATGTTCTATTTCGCCTTTTATTGTAACCATGTCTCCGGTAAGAATAGCATGTATACCTTCTAATTTATCTTCTACATCTATTGTAGTTTCGCCAAATGTTATTCCAGAATGTTTTACCGTTTTATCGTATGTGGCACTTTTATCAAAAACATTTATAAATGGTAGGTTTATATCATTGTCTTTACTTAATCTATAGGCTGTTTCATATACCTCCACATTTAATAATTCTATCCCATATGTATTGCTAAATGTTGTTAACATCAAAACAAATACAAATAAAATTGCTACTATTTTCTTCTTCATTTAATACCCCTTCTTTCAGTGCAATTATACACTTTTTCTTATGTATTTTCAATGTATTTCTTCAATATGTGATATATTCTATCTTTTCCAATTATGTAATTAGAGTGTCCTGCTCTTTTTACTACTTCTAATTTACTATTTGGTATATTCCTATGTATTAATTTAGTATGAGATAATTTTATACAATCTCTATCTCCAACAAGTAATGTAGTTGGCACTTTTATCTTATTTAATTCTGCTAATTGTATATTAGGTTCATTTACCATCATTTTTATTAACTTATTCTTAGTAAGCAGAGATGCAATTTTACACCCAATATATGTACCATTTTTTAGGCCTTTAGGATTTATATTTACACCACTTACTATTAGTTTAGATAAAAGTTCTGGTTCCTTTATCGCAATTAACAATCCTACTATACCACCATCGCTAAATCCATAAAGCATAGGATTTTCTATATTTAATTCTTTTATAAACTGAATTATATCTTCTGCCATTAATTCATAGGAGACTTCCTCCGTATCTTCACTATCACCATGTGAACGACTATCTACCGCATACACAGTGTAATCTTCTTGCAACTTTTCTATTAATTTATTAAATATTGTGTAGTTTTCTCCATTACCATGAAGTAATATAATTGGATAACCCGTACCTACTACATCGTAATTTAAAACTACATCATTTACTTTAACTTTCATTTTTCCCTCTCTTATGTTAAAGGTTATACCATAAAACCATACATGTTACAACTATTATTTATCTTTTCCTTTTGCTATACAACCTATTAGCATTGACGAAATAGTTGCAGTTATGAACGAATAAATAATGTTGCTCAAATCTATATAAGTAAGTGAAAGTAATATTACTATTATATCTAATAACAAATAACTAATTGCTATTGGTAGTTTAGATAATTTAGATATTATTAATGCTACCGCATCATCCCCGCCGCAAGCACCATTATTTCTTATTACAATTCCACATCCTATACCAACCATTATTCCACCTATTATTGACGCCAACAACAAATTGTTAGATAAATTTGGAAAGGATATTGGTACATTCTCAAATAATAAATAAAAACCAGAGTAAGATACTGTGCCTAGTATTGCATTAAAGAAAAATTTCTTTCCAAATAAGAGGCTTCCTATTATATATGCTGTTGCATCTATTATTACCGAAACTATTCCCGGACTTATTCCCAAAAGGTTAAAAAACAACAGCTCTACTCCAAGTTGTCCGCCTTCTGCAATTCCACATCTTGAATGTATACTAAATAATCCTAATGCAACTATCATTGAGCCTAATATTATTAACAATTTATCTATATGTTTTTTGCTTTTATTTTCACTTTTTATATCTTTTGCTATTTTTCTCATATTCAACCTCATATGAATAATACCATAAAACGAGATAATTAGCATCAATTATCTCGTTTTTCTTTTATTTAACATATTTTATATTGCAGCATTTATTGAGTCAGATATTATTCTAGTCATCTTTGTTATTAAGCTATCTATTTCTTTTGGTGTTACTACCATATTGTTGCACAACTTTTTATTCTTTCTTACACTAGATATGTTTAGCTTATCTAGCATTTCTTTTAATAATACACTTGCATTTACAACTGTTGGTACACCTATCGCTATTACAGGCACTTTTAATGTACCTTTGTTTAACACTTTTCTTTTGTTTCCAACTCCAGCACCAGGTGTTATTCCCGTATTTCCCATTTGTATTGTAGTTCCAATTCTAGTAATACTTTGAGAGGCTAAGCTGTCTATAACAATTATTAAATCCGGTTCTATTTTTTCTACCACACCTTCTATTATTTCTTCTGTTTCAATTCCTGTTGTTCCTAAAACCCCAGGTGTTAATGCTGTTATTTCTCTAGTTCCCGGTTCTACTAATTCCTTCATATATTTAATTACATGTCTAGTTACATTTATATTCTTAATAACCTTCGGCCCTAGTGAGTCTGCTGTAACCATTTCATTACCTAGCCCTACAACCATAACTTTGTTTACATTATTTTCTATTAATCCTACTAGTGCTTTACTTAATGTATCGGTTATATCTTCTATCTCATTATCCTCTAACGTTAATACATTTTTTATTTCTAATGTAATATACTTTCCTATATCTTTACCGAGCGCTTGCTTGCCATTTGTATCCAACACTTCTACCGTAGTTATGTTGTGTGTTTTATTATTTGCCGATTCAACTTTTATTCCATCAATGTAACTTAAGTTATATGTCTTCTTATATTCGTCTACCCTTTCATCTGCCATATCTGTTATATATTTAAATTTATTATTTTGCATAAAAAAACACCTCTTTAATATTATGTATTAAAAAGGTGTTTTTTATAAGTATAGTGACTATTCGAATCTACGAATAATCTTTCGTTTTTCGAGACATTCGTGAAGATACTTTGCGATCTTCTCCGATTGATATTCAGGGATATTGGTAATTCCCAAAGTCTCGATTGCTTTCATTCGTGCTGCGAAATTGTTACCGCCAAGCGCCGACATAAAGCTTTTGTCTTCGTTGCGCCGTTGTGAGATTGCATCCTCAATGTTTCTTGTGAGCTGCATAAGAAGTTCTTCATTTCCCTTGAATGCCATAACGATATGGAAAGGAATATTAATTCTTCTTGAAATAGCTCCCATCTCTCTTGCAAATTCTCTCTTGGAATCGATTCTACCACGCATAGTGGCATAATATTCGTCAATCACCGTTTGCACAGTTTTGTTTTTGACCTGTACCAGGCCTACATATTGTTCAGTTATATATATAGTAATGTTATCGTTTTCATCCATGATTACAAGATAATCGCCCTCGATAACCTTAAATTTCACTTTACAGTATGCATTTGCATTTTCAACAAAAACTTTTTCTAACGTGCCATTAGTGAAAGTCCGCTTTTTATAATCCGCGCTTCCAAAGAAACCCTTTTTGACAAGAGTAGTATAAAATGAGTCTAAACTATCAACGACGTTTACTGAAAACAAGCAGTTAGCGTATTTCTGCTTCTCAGTTCCCAGAATTTTCACGGTACTAAACCTCCTATTAAGAATTTTTATATTGCTAAACTACGCAATATTAGTTTAACATAATTCTTAACGAAAGTCAATAGTTTTTGCAGTTTTATGTCTACAACTCGCCATATTTCATTACATACCTAATATTAATCTTTTTAGTCCCTTTTCTATATCCATCCTACCTGTCTTGCTAGCACAATCATATTCTTCAAATTCTAAAAGTATGTTTTCTATTTCTTTAATAGTATAATTTGCACTCGCCGTCTTCAATTTAGAAAACACAAATGGATGAATTCCAAGTTCTGTTGCAATATTTGTGTTATATCCTTCTTTTCTTATCTTTTCTTCTAAAAGCTTAATCATATACATCTGCTTCATTTGCTTATATAACATACCTGTTATTATCCCTGGGTATGTCTTTTGAGCTAACATATCTTCTAATATTTTTAATGCTTCTTTTTTCTTTTTAGCTAAAACCATATCTGTTAAATCAAAAATTTTAGCATCTAAAGTTCTTGTACATATTTCGTCAATTACTTCTTTGGTTAGTTCGCTACCAGGCTCTAAATATGCTACTATTTTTTTGAACTCATTTATTAATGTTTGTTTGTCTTCTGTACAAACACTAACCATATATTCTGCAGTACTGTCTTTTACTTTTATCTTATACGAATTTAATGTTCTTACTACATAAAACGCTGCATCTTTTGCATTTAGTTTAGCAAACTCTTGGCAAACAGCATTTTTAGATAAATACTTATATTCTGCGGTTCTTTTATCCACACTATCCTCTACAAAAACCACTGCAACTTCTGGATTAGAAATATTTTCTATAGCTTCTTTTTTGAACTTCAATCCTACATTTTTTATTACTATCAACTTTTCTAAACCGAAAAACGAAACACTTTCTATCGCATCAGATAATGTATCTATATTAGTTTTATCTAAAACAAAGAAATTTATTCCTAGCTCCAAGTTAGAAAATGTTTTCTTCATTTTATCTATGTATCGTTCTATGTCGTACTTTTCATCACCATATAATAGATATAATCCTTTTACACTGTTATTTTTTATATGATCATCTAATATGCTCATTTACAAACTCCTCTATTTTTTCTAAAGATCTACTTGCATAAATAGTATATCTTTCTTTTTTATCTTTAATTTTATTCTCTAGTGGTGGTACAATTCCAAAGTTAGCATTCATTGGCGCATAGTCTTTGTTTTCTGTACTTACATATTTACTAAGTGCACCTAGAATTGTTACTTCATCAAATAGGCCTAACTCATCTTTATCTGTCTTAAAGCTTTCAATTATATTATACGCTACCATAAGTCCACTAGCTGCAGATTCAACGTAGCCTTCCACTCCGCTTATTTGTCCTGCGAAGTATATTCTTTTATTATCTCTCATTCTAAAGTCTTTATTTAGCGTTTTAGGGCCGTTTATGTATGTATTTCTATGCATTACCCCATAACGTAAGAATTCCATATTCTCTAAACCAGGAATTAAACTAAATACTCTTTTTTGTTCACTAAATTTTAGACTTGTTTGGAAGCCAACTAGATTAAACATAGTTTCTTCTTCATCTTCTGCTCTAAGTTGAAGTACTGCATATGGTTTTGTTCCGTCTTCTTTATACAAACCAACTGGTTTTAATGGTCCAAATACTAAAGTTTGTTCTCCACGTCTTGCTAAAGATTCTACTGGCATACACCCTTCGAAATGTTCTATATTTTCTAAAGTATCAAACTCATGACGATTTGCACTTTCTGCATTTATTAAAGCGTTATAAAATACATCATATTCTTCTTTAGACATAGCTAAATTTAAGTAGTCTCCCACTCCAACTTCTCCATATCTATCTTTTCTGTATGCTTTAGTCATATCTATACTTTCTTTAGTTATTATTGGTGCTGCTGCATCATAAAAGTATAGTCCTTCATCACCAACAAGTTTAGCTATACTTTTAGATAGGCTATCACTTGTTAAAGGTCCTGTTGCTATTACAGTTATACCTTCTAAATTATTTATATCTTCTACTTCTTCATAAACAATCTCAATGTTCTTCTCTGCTTTAATTTTATTTGTTATATATTCTGCAAACTTTTCTCTATCTACTGCTAAAGCATTTCCTGCTGGAACTTTTGAACTATATGCAGCTTCTACAAAAAGACTTCCTAGTCTCCTCATTTCTTCTTTAAGAAGTCCACATGCATTTGTTAAAAGCTCAGATTTAAGAGAATTACTACATACTAACTCTCCAAATTTATCTGATACATGAGCTGGACTTTTCTTTTTTGGTTTCATTTCATAAAGCCTTACTTTTATTCCATTTTTGCTTAATATATATGCACATTCGCTGCCTGCTAAACCAGCACCAATTACATTTACTACTTTCTCCATTTACTTACCCTCTTTTATATGTTTGCTATTTTTACAATATGTGACTTTTCTTTTAATATACACATATATATTTCGACATCTATTTTGCTAGTATTATACTATAATTTAGGTGTATTCACAATAGAGTACATTTACCTTTTTCATAAATCCTTTTTTAATAATATATTAAATATATTACTCTCATGGAGTAGCTATTATCTAGCTACTCCTTATTTGACTTTTACACCACTAAATGTTATACTAAAAAAGCTTTTAATATTCTATGTAAAAATAATTTTGAACAGGAGGAATTATGAAAAAAGGAAAAGAAGATGATAGGATCTTTAAAGAAGCAATTGCTTATGAAAAGACAAAGAAATGGCATTTAGCTTTTGCGGATAAGGAGCCAAAAACAGGTCGGAAATTTAAGTGTACCACACTTTTTATTCATTACAACATCGTAGCAAAAACATTCCTAAAACCTAGCGCATTAGTCCAAACCATCGAAGATGGTCTTTATTTAATAAGCAACCCATTTGAGTCGTTCCATCTTTGTATGAATCCTAAAGTTTACAGACGTATTCATACATCTATTGGTTTTATTCCCGAAATCCCTAAAACAGAAACCGAACCATATATTTCTGTTATGGCTATTAAAGAAAACAAACCGTATGAAATTCCACATGTTATGGATAAGATTTCGTCTGTTAAAATTCTGGATAAAGATTTATACTACGCAATTACTCTTGCTGGCAAAGCTTACTACCTTTTCATCCGTGGTGAAAAGAAATAACAGGTTTAAAAACCTGTTATTTTTTCGACAAAATTAGTCTTTCTTTTTGCAAACACAGTATATTTTTCGACAATACAAAATATATATTAGTAATATAATTTAGTTGTATTACAGAATAGTAATACATATTACCTTTATATACCCTCAAATATTTATTTTATATTATTACCCCTGAAGAGACTAAGGTCTCTTCTCTTTTTTATGTTACCTTGCTTTTTAATAAACCTTATGATATAATACTTTCTGTTAATAACGTATATTCAAAAAATAATTTTTTATGGAGGTTTTATGACTAAGACGGAGAAATTCATCACAGAAAAGCGCAATCAGAAGTTATTTAAGAAGGACTGGAAGATTGTTTTGTTCTTCCAAGACACATTGTCTATTGGCAAAAAAGTACAGGTATTTGAGCTCGCTTCAAAGAGCGGAAAGTTTGAAGCATTCTTTACCGATGGTCTTCTTTCCATCGACTTTGCATCTGAGACATACAGCATGATAAATACTGGTCCCTGCAGATACATTGCCTTCAACGCACTTCATTACGCCGGTTCTGAACTCCCCTACGCTTTTGCTACAGACACACCCATTCAAAACGCACCGCTTAACATCTCTATCGTAAACTTGAGCGACAACGGCCCTGCATTCATTGACACAACCGTATTTGTAACAAAGCTTCAAAAGATGAAGGACAATCTGTATCACATTTTCACCGAAACAGATGATTACTTCATTGCAGTTGAATAACTGAAACAGCAAAAAGACTAAGAAAAAATCTTAGTCTTTTTTGTTATTATTTTAACTTCATAGAAACAAGTTTAGATACACCGTATTCTTGCATTGTTACACCGTATACTGATGTAGCAACTTCCATTGTACCTTTTCTATGTGTTATTACAATAAATTGTGTCTCATCTGAGTATTTTTCTAAATAACTTGCAAATCTTGCAACGTTAATGTCATCTAGAGCTGCTTCTATTTCGTCTAGAACACAGAATGGAGGTGCTTTTATTTTTAGTATTGCAAATAATATTGCTATAGCTGTTAAAGCTTTTTCTCCACCAGATAGCAGTGACATGTTTTGAAGTTTCTTTCCAGGTGGTTCTGCTTCTATTTCTATTCCACTTTCTAGTATGTTTTTATCGTCTACTAGTTTAAGTTCTGCTCTACCACCACCGAATAACTCTTTGAATACAACTTTAAAGTTTTCATTTATTTCTTTAAATTGTCTTGCAAATTGTGTCTTCATTACTGCCGTTGTATTGTCTATTAAGTTTTCAAGTTTAGCTTTAGTTTCTTCAAGATCTATTTTTTGTTTAGATATGAATTCGCCACGTTCTTTAAGTTCTTTAAATTCATCTATTGAACTTACTGTAACTTCGCCTAATCCTTTTATCTCAGATTTAAGCTTACTTGCTCTTTGTTCTAGTTTTGTCTTAGATAGTTCATTTAGAGCATCTAACGCTTTGTTATATTCTCTTGCAGAAGATATTGTAAGCTCATATTCTTCCCACATTTTAATCTTAAGAAGTTCTGTATCACTATCGTATTTGTTTTTCTTAGCATCTACTTTGTTCTTTTCGTCTCTTAGTTTTTCTAGAGTCTTCATAGAATCAAAAGTTTGCTTTTCTAACTCACTTTGTTTAGCTATATTTGCAGCTTTATCTTCTTTAAGTTTTTCTACTTCTAGTTTTAATTCTTCAGATTTAACTTTTAATTCTTCTATGGCTTTCTTATCTTCTTCGTTTTTAGATTCACTTTCATTTAAAGTATTTTCATACTCTTTAATTAAGTCTTTCTTTCTTTCGATACTAGCCATAAAGGAATTTATATCTTGTCTTATCTTATCTACCATTTCATCAATAGCAGCTTCAGATTCATCAAAAGAAGATAAAGAAACTTTAAGGTTCATAATATCTTCATTTAAGAAGTTTACTCTTTCCTCTTTTTCTTTGTTAAATCTAGCATGTTCTGAAATTACTTCTAAGTGTTTAGAAATTTCTTCATTTATACTATCTATCTTCTTATTTGTTTCTTCAATATCCCAGTTTAAATCTTTATTTTCTGATTCAAGTTCAAGTTTTTCTTGTTCTTTATTCTTTCTTGTTTCTTTAATCTTAACTGCATCACGTAATACAGCATTTAATCTTTCTTCTATAACGCTATAGTTTGTATTAACAGTAGTATATTCTTCAGATAATGAATTTAGCCTTTCTACAACTGTTTCATATTTGCCCTTATCTTTTTCTATAGCTTTCATATGATCATTGTATTCTTTTTCTAGTCTTTCTAGTCTATCCTTGTATTCATTTATCTTTCTGTTACGACCAACAAGTGTCATTTGTTTACCTTGTGCTTGTCCACCTGTAATACTTCCTGTTGTTGCAATAATTTCACCATCTAGTGTTACTATCTTAGCACTGTTTTTAGATACTTTAGATAGTTTTATTCCGTTTTCTATTGTATCTACAACTATTGTTCTACCTAATGCTAAACGAACTACTGGTTCAAATTTAGAATCAAATTTAACAAGTTCTATTGCATTTCCAATATATCCAGTTTCTTTTTTAACTGCTGCTGGTATATCTTCTTTGTATAGTCTAATACTTTCAAGTGGTAAGAAAGTAGCTCTTCCTAGTGCTCCTTCTTTTAAGAAGTTTACTAAGTCTTTAGCCATACTATCTTTATCTACAACTATATTTTGTACATAACCACCCATTGCAATTTCTATTGCTTTCTCATATTTTTCTTGAGTTGTAACTAGGCTTGCAAGTGTTCCAAATACATGAGATTTGTACTTGTCATTACGTCTAGAAAGGTCTATTATACTCTTAACACTACGTGTATATCCTTCGCTTTCAGCTTCTAGATTTACCATATAGTTTAGTTTAGAACGAGTCTCTATAATTCCTTGTTTGTACTGATTTTCTTTTTCTGAGAAAGTACTAAAGAATTCTTCAAGTCTTGTCTTTTCTACTCTTAAAGATTCTACTTCATCTTTTAATGTATTTCTAGTTTTAGCTATTTTTTCAAATTCATCACGAACTTCTTCTTCACGAAGTCTTAAGCTATCTGAACTAGATATATCTCCTCTTTGTTCTTTATCTATAGATTCGATTCTCTTTGTGTTAGTTTCTAGCTTCATTTCTGCTGTTGCAATAGCTAGTTTAAGTTCTGAAATGTTTTCTTTAAGACTTTCAACTGTTCTTTTTAATTCTTCTATTTCAAGCTCTTTGTCTGACATATTAGCAGTTATTTCTTTTAATTCTTCTTGTTTTTCTTTAAGTTCAGTTTCAAATCTTTCTTTATTTTTTTCTAGATTATCTTTCTTAGAAGAACGAGTTATTATCTCTTGTTCTAGAATTGCTATACTTGTATCACTACCAGCAATTTCTTCTTTAAGCTTGTCTATATTTTCTTTATTTAAAGCAACTCTATCGTCATATGCTTCTACTTTAGATACTAATCTATCTATTTCATTAAGTGATGAGTAATATGCTTCTTGAGTTGTTTCAATTGCTTGAAGAAGTTCTTCTAGACATACTCTTGTTTCATCACTTGTTCTTTGAGCTGTAGATACTTCTTGTTCTTTTTCATCTATACTTGCTTGTAATGCTTCTAGTTTTTCTACAAGAACGTCCATATCTTCTTTAGAGCTATCTATTAAGTTTAAGAATAACTTAACATCTATTCCTTTTAATTCTTCTTTAAGTTCTAAATATTTCTTAGCTGTTTCTGCTTTCTTTTCTAATGGTCCTAAGTTGTTTTCTATCTCTGTTAATATATCTCTAACTCTATCTAAGTTTGTATTTGTGTGCTCTAATTTTCTTAAAGCTTCATCTTTTCTTGTTCTGTATTTAACAATTCCAGATGCTTCTTCAAATATACTTCTTCTATCTTCAGATTTAGAAGATATTATTGAGTCTATTTTACCTTGTCCAATGATACTATATCCATCACGACCTACACCTGTATCCATGAATAACTCTTGAATATCTTTAAGTCTTACATTAGATTTGTTTATTAAATATTCACTTTCACCACTTCTATATACTTTTCTTGTTACAACAACCTCATCAAATTCTAAAGGAAGGCTGTGGTCACTGTTATCTAATACCAGTGAAACCTCAGCAAGACCAAGCATTTTTCTATGCTTAGTCCCTGCGAAAATTACATCTTCCATTTTAGAACCTCTAAGGCTCTTTGCACTTTGTTCTCCAAGTACCCATCTAACCGCATCAGATATGTTACTCTTACCGCTTCCGTTTGGTCCAACAATTGTTGTAATACCACCATCGAATTCGATAATTGTTTTATCTGCAAACGATTTGAAGCCTTGTACTTCAATTCTTTTTAACTGCATTTATTACCCCTCTTATTACATTAATCCGTATTGTCTACTGCTTCCTCTAAATGTGTTTGTACACATCTTTTTCCATAGGTTATATTCTTCCATATGAGTCGGAATTATTTCTATGTGATATGAATCTTTAGATAACTTAATTACCCTTGCTATATCTAATTCTTCATAATTTACATTTATTAATTTACGAGATTCAAAAGTTACATATGTTTGTCCTAGTTTATGTGATAACATTGCTTCATTATCCATATACTTCTCACCAGAATTAACATCTATTACTTCTAGTTTTATTTTAACCTCTTTGTATTTACCATCTTCTCTTTCTACTAATGTTGAATTTTCCATAATTTCAAAGAAATCTGGTATCATCTCACGAATGTATGTAGGAACTTTAACTGCATCCGCATCTCTACCTTTAGTAGGTTTCTTTGGAAGTTCCATTATTATATTAGAAACTTTAGTTAAATCTATCTTTTTAGAAGCTGGTTTGTTCTCTTCTTTTTCCTTAGCTTCTTTCTTTATTTTCTTTTCTACTTTTTTCTTGTCTAATTTAACTGTTTCTTTTTCAAAAAGAAGTTCTTCTAAATCTATTATTTCATCAGATACTACGTATTCTTCCTTTTCTTCTATATGTGCTACTTCTTCTACTTCAGCGCCAAGATTTGCTTCTTGTTCTAAAGCTTCAGTTAAGTCTAATACATGTTCTTCTTTCTTTTCTACTTTAGCCTCTTTATTCTTAGTTTCTCCTACTAAACCCACAGAAATATCTTCTATTCCAAGGTCCATATCGCTCAAGTCTATTTCAAAAGCAACATCTTTAAATTTATTTAGTTCAACTTTAGGAAGTTCTTCATCTTCTACAAAGTCCTTCTTAACTTCATCTGCACTTTCTTCTACTGTTTCTTTTTTAGTTTCTTTAGAACCTAAAAGTTCTGCTATACTTGGAACATTATGTAGATATTGTCTTGAACTAAATATCTTTTTATTCTCACTAAGTTCTGCAATTTTAGCTTTAGTTAATTTTTCTACATTATCTTTAATATCTTTAGTTAAAGTATCTATAAATTCTGCATATTCTTTTTTATCTTTAATTAAATCATATGTTATATATGTATACATAGTAGTATCTGTTTCAAGAACGCTATCTGTTATGTCTCCTGCAAAAGTAACAACAAATGCTTCATCTTCGTACTCAAACACAAATACATTTGCATTAAGTTCATTATCTTCATTGTTATCCCATACATGAACATTTCTAGAATATGTTACTATGTTATCTAATATCTTTTTAGTAGTGTTTTTCTTATCTATGCCCATTACAACATGAGTTTTAGCTTTAAGATCTATTAAAGCTTCCTCTATTACATCATAACCAGATTCTTTAACATTACCCATTACAGCATACATTTTTTCTAGTTTACTGTTGCTATGTTTTAACATTTCTTCTTTAAGTGTATTTACACCATCTTTTTGAACTTTTAATACTATTTTCATATCTTTACCCCTATTTATTTCTATTTATTTAAATACACCCATATAATATACCAAAAGGTGGTATTTGTAAAGGGTTTTAGGGAATTTATACCTGTTAAAATGCATAAAAAAAGAAGTAAATGATTATATACATTTACTTCTTTTTAACATTTTAAAGTATTACATCTAAACCGCTAACTTCATCACTCATTTTAGCTTCGAATGCAGCAATTCTTTTTTCTGTTTCGTATTGCTCAATTCTATTTAATGCAGCTAAATAAGTTTTTTCTTTAGCTAATAGTTCTTGATATTCTGGTCCAACATCTTCAAATGAACACATTGTGCTATGTATTTCATCGTGTTGAGCTTCTATTGCTTTTCTAACTGGTTCTATTAAATCACCATCTTTAGCAACTCTTATACCATGATCTACCATGTAATTTACTGCTTCTGCAAAAAGTCTTTCACCTTTTAAAGTTTTACCTTCTGAATCACAGTCTCCTATAATTCCGATAACTTTGTTTACTTCATCGATTCCAGCTTTTTCGAAAACTGTATCAACTCTTGAGTCAACAAATGGTTCACCAAATGATTCTTGACCTTTGATAAATATGTCTACATTGTTTTGTACTATTCTAACTTGCTCAATTGGTAGTTCAGAAACTGCCATTTTTAATGCATGTCTGTCATAGTATTTTTTGAATGCCATTTGACACATATCTGGGTTTTCAGCATATGGTTTAAAGAATTCTGCATAATCTCTTAGAACTTCGTGTTGAGTTCTATCTCCACAAGCACTTTCTTTTAACTCATTTATTGGTTCTCCCAAAAAAGTTTCAAGTTTTACATCTACTTCATCTCTGAATTCAACTGGCGCTTCAGCACATTCAACTATTTCATCATTTTTTTTTTCAACACCAAATAAGCTTTCTAAAGCTGAGTTGGCATTATCTAAATCTGTTTTGAATAGTTCCCATTCTCTTTTGAAGAATCCGTCTTCTGAAGCTGCTTCTGCTTTTGGCATTTCAGGTACTGCTGCGTCTAGCATTAATGGTTCATCTGCTTCAAATGGAGCCATGAACATTTCACCTAGAGCTTGCATATCTTCTTTGAATAGTCTGAATTCTCTTGCGAAGAATCCTTCTTCTCCTTCAACTTTATCTGCTTTTGGAGCACCTAACATTAATTGTTCGTTAGCACCAAATGCGTCTAGGAAGAATTCACCTACTTCTTGCATGTCAGCTAGGAATAATTCCCATTGTCTTTCAAAAAATCCTTTCATTTTAACACCTCTTTTGTAGAAATTTGTAGAAATAATTTATAATAATTACTTATACTTCAATTATAGATATAAGCTATTTCAAAATCAACTACAAACAAATAACATTTGTGTTACAAAATACATACTTTTCTGTTACACAAATGTTACAAAACTCGGTTTTTAGGCTAATTCATAGGAATTAGTCCAAAAATTCACCCATTATATTTAATATTTCTTCTTCATCAGATAGTCCAACTACCTTTTTAACCATCTTTCCTTCTTTATATACTACTAATGTAGGAATTGAAGATATGCTATGTTCAAGCGCAAGGCCTGGCGCTTCATCTACATTAACCTTTACTATGCTAAAATCTAGTGTTCTAGATTCAGACATTTTCTTTAATACTTCTGCTTGCATACCACACGGACCACACCAAGTTGCATAGAAATCTACAAGCACTAATTTTTCTTTCTTTATTTCTTCTCTGAAGTTATTATCATTTAATTCTTTCATAAGTTTCCTCCTAGCAAGTTATTCATCTTGCTGTCTATTATTATATACTATTAAATCATGAAAAGCAAATGTATTTATTCCAGCTCCCTCCCATATACATATGTTATTATATCCTAACGACCAAAGTATTTGTGCGGCTCTTCTTACTCTAGAACCAGTTGCACAATATAACATTATATTTTCATTTTTATTTGAAACCATATTAACTATTTCAGTTTGCAACTTATCTAGCGGAATGTTTACACTTCCTTTTATTTTAAGTGTCGCATACTCCATTTCTGTTCTAACATCTATAAGTAGAACATTGCCACTTTTTATCCTTCGATATGCTTCTTCTATCGGAAGAACTTTTAACATATTTCTATTTGCGGTGTATCTTCTATTCATATTGTTTCCGCCAAACATTCTACGTATGCTATTTAATGGGTTATTTCCTCTTGTTCCCCCGCTAAACATATTTCCTAGTTTTGAAAGATCAAATAAATTGCTTACGTTAAATCCTCCGTTACTAGAACCAGACCTATTATTAGTAATATTATCATTAAAATTACTGTTAGCATTCATGTCACCATTCATATTATTTACATCCCCTTTTTAATATATACATATGAATAAAGAGTTAAGTATATTCTACTTAGTTTGACAATTACATTCTAAATATATATAATATAATTATTAATAGGTAATGTTAGATGGATAAAAAAACTCATAAAGATAGCAAAATATTGTATATAATATTTATACTAGCTATCATCTGTTATTTAATATTATATGCTTATGCACTTAAGATTCGCTCAAACCATCCAATAGAAAATTGTTCTTCAATTCTAACTATTGTTGGTAAAAATAGAATATTCAAAAAAGAAATAACCAAAATTGAAATTAAACATGGCTATGATTATATTACAACATTAACAGAGCCTGAGGATATACAAAAAATATGTGATTTTGTAAAAGAAATATCCGGTTATGAGGCTTATAATAATACTCTTATTACAACTTGGGTATATAGCATTAATTTTCACACTAAAAATGGAGATTTCCTTGCAGTAGGAATTTCTCCGGGAGATTTTAGAATACGTAAAAAACTTGATGGCAAACTCCATATTTATAAATCAGATAAAATATACTATGACGATTTCAAAAAATTACTTAATAGAATAATGCAATAACGATAAACAGAGGGGCAATATACTCCTCTGTTTATTGTTGTTTTCTTCTTTTAATTACTTGTTATTTTGCGTTGCTTTAGCTCTTCTTCTCTCTTTTAAGATTCTTCTTCTTACCTCAAAAGCTTTTGCAACTAGTACTTTTAATATTTCCGCAAATACCATAAATACAATTGCATTTATTATAGCTATTGCATAAAGCTGTGGCGTTAAACTTTCTAATTCTAATAATCCTGAAAGTGTTGGATTAAATATTACTAGTAATTGTATTAATATTATACAAAGTACACCTATTACTAATTGTTTATTTGAGAATAATCCAATCTTAAATATAGGCTTACTGTCTGAACGTGCAACAAATACAAATAATAGTTCTGCAAAAGATAATGTTATAAACGCCATTGTTGTTGCCACTGCACTACCATATGCATTGTTCATAGTAAAGAATAATATTAGTATTATCATACTCTTTAGAAAAGCTGGTACTGCTATTCTAGATATTAAGAATGGTGACATGAATTTAGCATGCGCTTTTCTTGGTTTTTCTTTCATAGATTTTTCATCTGCTGGTTCAAAACCTAACGCCATTGCAGGTATTGCATCTGTTATTAAGTTTATCCATAACAAATGAAGTGGATTAAATACTGTCATATTGAATATTTTAGCTATAAATACTATTATTACTTCTGCTATATTAGAGGCTAAAAGATATGCTATTACATTTTGTATATTTCTATATACTCTTCTGCCTTCTTTTACTGCTACAACTATTGATGCAAAGTTATCGTCTGTAAGGACCATACTCGCAACACTCTTAGATACTTCTGTACCTGTTATTCCCATTCCAACACCTATGTCTGCATTTTTAAGTGCTGGCGCATCGTTTACGCCATCTCCTGTCATAGCAACAGTCTTGCCGAGTTTCTTCCAAGTCTTAACTATTCTAACCTTATTTTCTGGGCTTACTCTTGCATAAACACGTATGTTTTTAATTTTCTTTTCAAATTGTTCATCGCTCATAGCATCTAACTCTTGGCCAGTTATTGCTTCCGAGCCCGGAACTAATATTCCTATTTCTTCTGCTATTGCTCTAGCTGTTATTACACTGTCTCCTGTTATCATAATTGGAATCATGCCTGCTGCGAAACAGTCTTTAACAGCTTGTTTTACTTCTGGCCTTGGTGGATCCATCATACCAACCATACCTTGGTAAATTAAATCTTTTTCTAGTGTATCACTAGATATTTCTTTTGGTAATTTATCTATTTTCTTATATGCAAAGCTTAGAACTCTTAATGCTCTACTTGCCATTTCTGAATTAGTATCTAGTATTTGTTCTTTTAACTTATCCGTCATATCTACTAGTTTTCCATTTATCATAGCCTTAGAGCATCTATGTATTAATGATTCTAACGCTCCTTTTGTATGTACTATAAGTTCACCATCTATTTTGTTTACAGTAGTCATCATTTTTCTTTCAGAATCAAATGGTACTTCTTCTACTCTTTCATATCTTGTATCGTATATATCTTTGTTTCTACCAAATTTATTTGTCATTTCTACCAATGCTATTTCAGTAGGATCTCCTAAGTACTCACCTGTAGAACCATTAGTCTTTACATCATTAGATAATGTTATATTATCTAAAAATCTCTTCAAGTTTTCGTCATCATTTACTACTAAATGATCTACCTTTATTTTTTCGCCACCATAATTTAATTCAGTAACAGTCATTTTATTCTGAGTTAAAGTTCCTGTTTTATCTGAACATATTACTTGCGTTGCTCCTAAAGTTTCTACTGATGAAAGCTTACGTATAATACTATGTTCTTTGGCCATCTTTTGAACACCAATTGAAAGTATTATTGTAATCGATGCAGGAAGTCCTTCTGGAATGGCAGCAACTGCTAATGATACTGCAAGCATAAATATTTCTAGTGGTTTGTTGCCCTGAATTAGGCCAAGTATTACCATTGCAAGGCCTATTACAACAACTATTACACTTAGTACCTTGCTTATTTCATTCATTTTCTTTTGAAGTGGCGTAAGTTCTTCTTTAGTCTCAGCAAGTATTGTTGCAATCTTACCAAGCTCTGTTTTCATTCCAGTAGCCGTTACTACACCTTCTCCACGACCATATACTACGCTACTTCCAGAATAAAGCATATTTCTTCTATCTGCTAAAGCAGTATCTTCATCTATCTTATCTGTAAATTTACTAACTGGTAACGATTCACCTGTTAAGGATGCTTCTTCTGCTCTTATACCATTGCAAACAACAATTCTCATATCTGCTGGAACAAAATCTCCGGCTTCAATTAAAACAACATCTCCAACTACAAGTTCTTCTGTTTTAATGTTCATGATTTTGCCGTGTCTTCTTACTTTTATATATGGAAGCGACATTTTCTTTAATGAATCTATTGCCTTATCTGCTTTTGCTTCTTGCACTACCCCTAGTACTGCATTCATAACTACAACCGCAAAAATTATTATTGAGTCTGTATAACTTTCATTTTCTATTTTAGCTACTACTAAAGATATTACTGCCGCAATTAAAAGAACAATTATCATGATATTTTTCATTTGCTCTATAAATCTAGCAAGTAATGTTTTCTTTTTAGCTTCTTGTAATTTATTTAGTCCATTTGCCGCAAGTCGTTTTTCAGCTTGCTCGAAACTTAAACCATCCGAGCTTGTACCCAATTTATTAAAAACTTCTTCGACTGAATATTTGTATGCTTCTTTCATTGGTCTCCTCCTATTTACAACTAACAATGCTATCACAAAGAGTAAAAAAATTAAATACTTTGTTGCAAAAATACCATAAAAAAACACCGGTATTTCTACCGATGTTAAATAACTTATCTTATAGATAATTTAGCTTTTAATTCTCTGCAAGCTTCAATATCATTGTTTTCAAGATATGTTAATAATCTTTTTCTCTTACCAACCATGATTAAAAGACCACGTCTAGAGTGTTCGTCTTTTTTGTGAGTTCTTAAGTGTTCTGTAAGTTCGTTAATTCTTTCTGTTAAAAGAGCTACTTGAACTTCTGTAGAACCAGTGTCACCTTCATGTTTTGCATAAGTAGAAAGTATTTCTTGCTTTCTTTCCTTAGTCATGACTTTTTCCTCCTTAATTAAATTCGCCTTAGTCCAAGAAATAATCTGAGGAAGTTATATCCTAGATTAAGGTACATTATTATTATAACACACTTGTCAAGTGTTTGTTATTTTATTAAACTATAATCTGTTGTCGTTCCTAAAACTGCCGGTGTATCTGATTTTAGACACACTACTGGTCTTATTCCACGATTAGATGCACTATATGTATCATAACTCAAACTTCCTGTACTTCCTATTAGTAATATATAGTTTGCCGTAACCGCTCCCGGAGATGCTAACCACGTTGTAGATAGTTCTGAATTATTCCATACATACAATTTATCTCCTGTTGTTAATGCTTGAAGATATGTATTTGTAGACACTGATGCGTCTTTTACATAGTAACCTGTCGTTGTACTTCTTGCTACTAACGATATTTGTTTATTGTATATAGCTGTATTGTTTGTTGCTGCTCTTTTGGCATTCCAGCTTA
>JAZSJJ010000005.1:0-161665 GCA_045534225.1 Clostridia bacterium | reverse complement strand
ATTATATATCTTCTAAATGCATTAAACGCTCTAGCATAATAGTATCCGTCACAAATTCTTTCATCCATTACAAATTTAAACGTCATATACTTTTCTGTTTCACCTGTATTAACATCTTTAATTCTCGTCTTTCTTCCACCCATTGCGAGAAACCCACTGGTTGTCCCAAAATTATATATATGATGATATATTGAGTCAATACCAACAGAACCAAGATTTGTTAAGAAAATACTCGTATGGAACGGAGATGCTTCCATTACAAATCTAGGTAGCATATTCCAATTATCCAGTTTAGTTATTAACCATACAACAAATTTTATTAATGGATTTGGCAAACTCATTACTGCTGCCGCAAGTTTATCCGTACTATTATTTGACTTTGCCTTCTTGTTTTCTTCAACAACTTTTTGTTCTTTCTCTGCAATAGTAAATATTGTATCTTCTGGTTTAATCTTAAACTTAACTGTAGTATCTACATAATCTTCTTCATTTAGTTTTCTTATCATAGCAAGAGAAATGCTTACTTCATTTCTTGCGTATATTCTGCGATTCATAATAAATCTATTAATACGTGGTTTTTCTAAAGCAACTCTACCAATTGCCGCAAGAACCACATCCATGTGTTTTATCTTTATTCCTTGCTCTTTCTTTTTAGCAATGTACTCTTCTAAATTATCTACTGGAATATCTTCTTCAAAATACACATGAGCATCTGATCTTTCCTTCATTATATATGGAATTATCTTATAATATGGAGCTAAAGATTTTATTCTTCTTCCATCAGCTCTTTTAGAAAACATATTATTCCCCCTATTTGTATATAATATCTATACATCTACATAAAGAATATATTATAACAAGAAAAAAATCAAGCGAAATAAATTCGCTTGATCTTGTATGTTTATTCAGCATCTCCTTCATATCCAACAAAGTACTGATCAAACATAAATGTGCACTCGCACTTCGGACAGGTATAATATTCTACCGAGAATTCTCCGTTCTTCTTTTCTCCGTTTACATCAACCTCTCGTATTACTGTTTCAACGCGCTTATCATAAGCTGTTCTTAACGAATACTTGCCGCAGCACTCACACTTTTCCTGATACCGATTAAACTTTCGCAAACGCGAATCCTCAAAATCGTCGAGGATTACCCGAAGCTTGCGAATCTCTTTAAGCTGTCTTTCCGGCGGGAGTTTTCCATACTTACCATTGAACCATTTTCTGAATAACTTTTTGTCCATAACACTACCTTCCTTTAATTTATTTTTTATCTTATACCAAATTTGGTTTAAGCCAAAATTTTAATGGAACATTATTGTACCACATGAATTTTATTTAGTCAATTTGAACTATATAAACATATATGATAATATTTCTTTAGGTGATTTTATGAATAAAAAATTAAAGACTACATTATTAGTTATTATAATTTTAGCAATACTTATTGGGATATTTATTGCAGTAGATTGTTATAGACTAAAAGATAGTAACAAGCCAATATTTTCAATTAATTTTGGTGGTCAATACTTAGATGGTGGTACGAAAGCATATTACGGTCTTTTCTATAAAATAATCGACTACAACAAATTAGATGGTTATGATGGTGTAAAAGTAGGAACATGGTTCTTAAGTTATGATAATTCATTATAACAAGTTAAAAGTAAAAAAGCATCAAGATTAAATCTTGATGCTTTTTGTTTAGTAATTTAATTTTAGTTATTAATTATCTGTATAATTATCAAAATAACCGCTAATATATACAACTGGTGTTCCCTTATCTCCACTTCCAGATGTTAAATCACAAAGCGAACCAATAAGGTCTGTTAATCTTCTTGGTGTTGTTCCTTGAGATTCCATAGAACCTACTAGATTCTCTTTTTTGCTCTTTATGTGATTCTTTATAGCCTCTTTTAATGCATCCCCTTCTAGATGCGCAAAGTTGTTATCTGCTAAATATTTCAATTTAACTTCATTTGGTGTCCCTGTAAGTCCACTAGTATATCCAGGAGATACAACCGGATCTGCAAGCTCCCATATCTTACCTACAGGATCTTTAAACGCTCCATCTCCATACACCATAACTTCTACTGTCTTACCAGTTCTTTTGAATATTTCTGCTTGAAGTTCAAGTACAAACTCATCACAGTTTCTTGGGAATAATTTTACTTTATCCTCTGTTGCTTTGTTTGAACCTAGCAAACCATAATCTTCATTACATCCACTTTCACCTATTGGGCTAGTCATAATATCGTCTAGACCTAATATGATGTTTCCACCATTTTCTTTAAGTATTCTTTTAGTTCTAGCTCTGGTATGGATATCACAAACAAGAACATCTTTTGTATAGTTTAATATTGTTCTTGGATTGTTTGAGAATATTATTTCCACTTCCGCACCAGATTCTTCAATTAATTCTTTGTAATATTCTACATAATCCATACCTGTAAATTGATGTTTTACATAACCAAATAATTCTCTATATTTTTCTAAAGTTAAAACATCAGAATAAGGATTAACTCCCTTTTCATCTAACATATCTAATGTTATTAAATGGTTTCCTACTTCATCTGATGGATAACTTAGCATTAATACTATTTTCTTAGCACCTTTTGATATTGCTCTTAGACATATTGCAAAACGATTTCTACTTAGTATTGGGAATATAACTCCTAATGTATCCCCCGTAAATTTGTTTCTAATGTCTGTAGCAATTTCATCTACTGTAGCATAGTTTGCTTGTGCTCTGGCAACTATTGCTTCTGTTGCTGCAATAATATCTCTGTCTTTAATTTCAAAACCATGTTCTTTTGCAGCTTCTAAAACTGAATCGGCTACGATTTTAACTAAATCGTCACCTGCTTTAATAATTGGTGTACGTATACCTCTAGATACGGTACCTACCATTCTTCCCATAAAAAACACCTTACCTTTCATTGTTTCTTATCCACACAAATTATATTCTTTGTTAAAAAGCATGTCAATAAAATATTAAACAAAAACAATAAAAAAAGAAACCAAGATTTCTCTTGATTTCTTTTTTATCATTTTACTAAGCTAAAGTCTGTTGTTGTCCCTATTGCAGCCGGTATATCTGCTGATAAGCATACTACAGGGCGAACATCTAAAGGTAATGTTGATATAGCTTGACCAATAGAAATAGTCCCATCACCAGACAATGTATTAGGCGTTCCAGAATACATTGCGTAACTATATGTTATATTGGCCGTAGAAGTTAGCCAATATCCTCCAGTTAAAGGAACATAAAAACCATCACTTGTTACAGCTAAACTACTACCACCATTTACTTTATACCCTTCGTTAACTGTAGTTAATGTAATTTGTGGTTCATATCCCTTAGCATTCCATCCTGCTGATATTAATTCTATTGTAGGTCCACCTATTGATCCTATTACATAGTTGCCATATAAATCGTTATTAGAAAATGTTTCATAGCCTTTTATTAAACTTGCTACATATTTAGAATTTGAATAACTATCTGTCAGTGTATATTTTGGTCCATTACCTACTTGGAATTTTTTATATATTTCTTTTTCAGTTTCACTTAAACTTGTAACATCTACTGCTACAGCGCCTTGACTCTTTACGCTATCTTTCGTTATTATATACACATATTTGTTAGTTTCATCTTCATAATATACTTGCCACTCATTATATTCTACTCCATCCACAGTTACTGTATAATTTATAGTTTTACCATAATCCGCCGCACTTTTTACTAACGAACCTAATGTTGTTATAGAATTTTTATTTGTAACACTCACCCCTGTATCTGTTACAGTTATATTCCATTTGTCTGCAGTTACTCCTTGTTCACCTAATTTTGTTGTTACTTCGTTTACTAGATCTGTTCCTCTTTTATTGTCCATGTAAGCATCTGCCCATGTTAATGCGGCTAAGTCTTGTACTGCGGCTTCATTTGTTAAGTCTACTGCTTGACTTGCTCTGTTTATTACGCCGGTGTTAGATAATGTTATTACTATACTTGCTGCTTATATTATCTTTACTATTATTCTACTAACTAATACTATTAAGGATATACCTTGTTTCTTTTGCATTTCTTTATTCCTCCTTTTTGCATGCAAAAAAGCAAAGCAGCACATGCCTATTTAGTATGTGTTACTTTGCTAGTTTCTATTTTACTTTGAGGTACAAAAAACGCTTCTAATGTTTGTTCATTAGAAAGTATTGTGTGTGTGTGTGTGTGTGTGTGTGTGTGTACAGCCGCAAGGCTTTCAGCGTTTTTCATCATTTGTTTACCCCTCTTTATTTCTTTATTCTATAACATATTGGCCTTTTACACAAGTAGTTTTATCACTTATAATAATAATTTACAAAATATTAAACAAAAACAATAAAAAAAGAAACCAAGATTTCTCTTGATTTCTTTTTTATATTATTCTGTTCTAAGTGCAATAACTGGATCTTTCTTACTTGCTAACTTAGATGGTATTAATCCGCCTATTAATGTAAGAATTACACTTAATATTACAAGTACAATTCCACCTACTGTTGGAAGCACTGCTATAATATTAGGATTGTTTGTTGCCGCATGAATTATTGCATTTGTTGGTACTAATAATATAAGTGTTGCACCTATACCTATTAAACCTGCTAGTAATCCTACTATAAATGTTTCTGCATTGAACACTCTAGAAATATCTTTCTTAGAAGCACCAATTGCTCTTAACACACCTATTTCTTTAGTACGTTCTAGTACAGAAATGTATGTAATTATTCCTATCATTATTGATGATACAACAAGTGATATACTTACAAACGCGATTAATACATAGCTTACACTATCTACTATTACTTTTACTGATGACATTAATATACCTGTTACATCTGTGTATTTTATAACTTTTTCGTCATCTTCTTTTTCCATCTTATCATTGTATGCATCTAAAAATGAAATGAATTTTTCTTTGTTTTCGAAGTTTTCAAAATAGAACTGCATTGTTGTCGGTGAATTTAAATCTTGATAACCTAACATTATTAAATTTGTTGTTGCATTTTGTACTGTAGAAGTATTAGTCATTGTTTCTATTATGCTTCTTATTTCATCTTCACTCATATCAAATTTAAATGCTGCAGCTATTTTCTTTTCATCTACTTTGAATGCTCCTGCCATAGTTTCTGCAAGTTTTGCTGTTAACTCACCAACTTTAGTTAATATTGTTTTTTGCATTGTAGCTTCTGTCATAGCAGCTCCCATTTGAGTACCAGCTACTTTTATTGCATCTTGCGCTACAAAAGCTTGAACTAATGGTTCTACCATTTGTTCCATAAACATACCTGCCAGTTCTTCGTTATATATATCTACGTTTCCATTATTACCTGCATTACCAGTAGTCATTATATATCCTTTTAAGAAACCTTTTATCATTTGAGCATATGTATCCTTAAATACAGAAACAGGTACAACATAATCTTTTTCTAACTTTGCTAAATGAGCTTTTGCAGACGCAGTATTTAAATACTTATCTACTTCTGCATCTACTACGCTTAATTTCATTGTTGCCATTCCCATAACTGCATTTTCTTTTATATAGTTAGTTAACATTTCTTTAGTCAATGTTTCTAATGTTGTAGTAAATGCTACTTCTGCTTGTAACGTATTTACTGTTATGGCATTAGATATTTCAGTCATATATCCAGTAGTCATATCTGTAATTGTTTTCTCGCTAACATTACCACCAAACGCTGACGCTAGCATATTCTTATCTATAGATATCATATCCTCGAAATCTAATCCCATTTTTTCTTCATCATCATCAAAGTTTTTACCACTAAATACATTTACATCGTTATCTGCCAATTGTTTCTTTACTATTTCAGATTTAGCCGCTGTTTTAATTACATGTTCTGTAAGCGCTTTAGTATATCCTACACCTGCTAGCATACTCATACTTTCACTAGATTTTGGTGTTACTATACCAACTACTTTAACTCTCTCTGCTTTGTTATATATGTTTTCTATAAATTCTTTGTCATTTTCTTTGTTCTCATATATTCCATATTTACTGTTGTATTTATATAACGAACTTGCATCAACTAACTTAAATGTTAAATTCATAAGATCATCATATGTATACTCTAAAGGTTTAGAGTCATTTGTTACTTCTTTTTGTTGAATGATATCTGCTATCATATCCTCAAGCTCGTCTAAATCTCTTAAACCTAGTCCGTAAAGTAGCATATCAGATATTTGATTTGGTTTTGGAAGTATTATTATTACTTCGTTATATGCTTTTGGCCAATCACCTTTTAGTAGTTCATATTGTTCTTCTATCATTTCCTGGTTATCTACAAGTTCATTAAATACTGTTATACCCGCAGATGACATTATTGTTCCAGCTGAAGAATTTCCACTAATACTATTCATTAAATTACTTGGATTTAATTTTGCTATTTCACCAGTAACATCTTTAGTATATATTATTGGTGTTATACCATATGTGTATCTTGTAAATGATACCATCTTATCTACTTCAGATTTATTCTTTTCTAAATGGTATTTGAAAGATTTCAAATCATTTGTTCCGATCTTAGTAAACATCTCACGGATATTTTGAGTTTCCTTTACATTTTCCCCGGTAGCATTATTTTCTGACATTGCACCTGTCATAGATAAAAGCATTGATGCTCCATCTGCCGTTTCTGATGTTATTTGGAACGGGTACGATGTTAGTGTGTCTTCTTGTATCTTATCTATATAGTTTTGGAAACCAGTAGATAGTGAAAGTATCATTGCGATACCTATTATACCTATTGAACCTGCAAATGATGTAAGTATTGTACGCCCCTTCTTAGTAAGCAAATTATTTAAGCTTAAAGAAAGTGCTGTAAATATTGACATTGAAAGCTTTTTGTTTGCTTTTGCCTGTTGTTTTTCCTCTTTTTCCACAGAACTATCAAATGGTTTAGAGTCATCTAAAAGCTCTCCATCGCGTATTTTAACTATTCTTGTAGAATACGTTTCAGCAAGTTCTGGGTTGTGCGTAACCATTATAACTAGTCTATCTTTAGATACTTCTTTTAGTATCTCCATTATTTGCACACTTGTCTTTGTATCTAACGCACCAGTTGGTTCGTCTGCTAGAATAATCTCTGGATTGTTAACAAGTGCTCTTGCTATTGCAACTCTTTGCATTTGTCCGCCAGATAATTGGTTTGGTTTTTTGTGTATTTGATCTCCAAGCCCTACTAACTCTAAAGCAACCTTCGCTCTTTCACGTCTTGCTTTTTTAGATATACCACCTATAGTTAATGCAAGTTCTACGTTTGCTAAGACTGTTTGGTGTGGTATCAAATTATAGCTTTGAAATACAAAACCTACGCTGTGGTTTCTGTAACTATCCCAATCTCTATCCTTAAACTCTTTAGTAGATTTACCATTAATTATTAAATCTCCTTTAGTATATCTGTCTAATCCACCTATAATATTTAATAATGTTGTCTTGCCGCAACCGCTTTGTCCAAGTATAGATACAAATTCTGCTTTTCTAAATTCTATATCTATTCCTTTTAATGCTTCTACTTTATCGTTTGCAGTAACATATGTTTTTGTTATACCCTTTAACTTTAACATACTTTCTCCTTCTTTTTAACCTATAAAATTCTATATTAAAATATATCACAAAGGTTTGTTTTTGTATACCTAAACCGCAAAAATTCACATAATTTTACAGAAATTTTATATTATTTATATAATATTATTATATACGCAAAAAGAGCAACTTTTAAGTTGCTCTTTTTGTTAATCGTAATGGCTAAAAAATCTTCTATCCACTGTTTGGAATCTCTTATGTCCTTCCCAATGAAAATCGTGCATAAGCTGTTCTGTGTACTTTGCCATGTTAAGTCCATGTTCAGGAAAGTAATGATAAAACCAAATTCTAAGCTCATCCGGTAAGAAAATCCACTCTTCAAGTTCCTGTTCTGTCATATACCGTTTCTCTAGTTCAGGAACATATTCGTTAAAGAAGTTTCTTATCCATTCAAGCTTTTCTTCAAGCGACATATTAACAGAAATTCTATCGAACTCTTTACGTTTTTCTTCGAGTTCTCTTTTTACTATAATAATGTCCAATCGTCCAACATTCATGCCCTCTTTCTACCTTTCTTTGTATTTTCTAAACTACCGAGTTTTACCATTGCATTTATCGTTGCAATTATATCAAAAAGAGCTGTATAGCTTATCTCTTCCTGTTCATAATCGCCTAAGTAATCCCTTAAAGGTTCTACTTTTTGTATAAATGGAATGTCTAAAAACTCTTCATCTTCATCAAGGCACAGGTCCCTACCAGTAAACAATTCTTTGTACCCGTAAGATACCTTAAGCGCTAAGTAAAATAGTGTTACCTTTTTTTCGTAAAAGCCTTTTCCGTCATTGCAATTTGCTTTAAGATTGCTTGTTGCAATATATACGTCATCTACCCTTACAAATAGTTTCTTTGGTTCATCTCCTTTCCGTTTCTTCTTAAAAAACATAATTATATATCTCCTTAAATTTATTTTATTAAAAATTTCGACTTAATTTTTTCGTGCTTTAATATTATACCACTATGCAGGTAGTTTTGCAAATTATACATTTTTTACACTTTTTATTATTTAGATATAGTATATTTTTTTACTTAATGATATACTACACATTAACGGAGGATTAACATGTTAATTAAAATATTAATTCTAATTATTCTTATAATAGTAAACGGCATATTCTCTTCAACTGAAATAGCGTTTCTATCTTTAAATAAATACAAACTTAGTAAAGAAGTTAAGAAAGGTAACAAAAAAGCAAAAAGGATTGTAAGTCTACTTAATGACTCAAGTACGTTCTTATCTGCCATACAGGTAGCAATAACTTTATCTGGATTTTTAGCAAGCGCATTTGCAGCAGATAGTTTTGCAAGCGAAATAGCAGAATATATTCATATTCCATTTATTTCTGAAGCTATGCAAATAAACATATTAATCGTAGTTATAACAATAATCCTTTCATATTTTACACTTGTATTTGGCGAACTAGTACCTAAAAAAATAGGTATAGCAAATCCAGAAAAAATAGCTTACAAAATGGTAAATATAATTAACTTTGTTATATTAATATTCAAACCATTCATATTAATATTAAAGTTGTCTACAAACGCTTTAGAAAAATTGTTAAAGATATCTCCTCCTAAAGACGAAGATGAGGATGAGATAAAAGATACAATTGTAGACTCAAACCTAGAGGAATTAGAAAAGAAGCTACTACTTAGAGTATTTGAATTTAACGATATAACAATTAAAGATATTATGACTAAAAAAGATAACGTAGTATACATAGATACATCAGATAGCAACGAAACTATAATTTCTAAAATTAGAGAATCTAAATTTACAAGATTTCCTGTCATGGAAGGTGAAAAGATTCTAGGTATTATTAACATTAAAGACTTAATACTGGGCAGAGATAAAGAATTTAGCCTATACAGATATCTACGTAAAGTAAAAATACTAGATTCTGATACTATAATAGACGATGCATTCCTTATACTAAATGGAGCATACGAAAATATGGCTATAGTTAGAGACAACAACAAATATGTAGGTATAGTAACATTAGAAGATATCCTAGAAGAAATTGTAGGAAACATCTTTGATGAATATGATGTAAATGAACAAAATAATTGATTAAACAACAAAGCACCCTGTTGGGTGCTTTGTTTTATTAACATTTTTAACAATTATATTTTTATAATTTTATTTTCCTTAATTAATGATGGAGCGATTAAGCTACAGCTTACGAACTACAACGCTCTCTTTCTAAAAACATTATATTGTAATTCCCATATTTTTTCAAGGAAGTATGGGAATTTTTTATATTTTATTGTATAATTATATTGATTTAAACTCTTATTTTAAGGAGGTCTTTAATGCAACAAATAAAAAATTGTAGTAATTTAAAAATAAATTCTTATGGTACAATTGGCTCTCTAATGAATGGATACTTAAATTCTTATTTAAGTGTTGATGAAATAGAAATTATAAATGAAAAAATAGATATTTTAAATAAAAAATTACAAGAATTTGATATATTTCAATACAAGATTATCAATAGATATAAAATCAAAAATCTAATTGTAAAAGCGTTATCTGAAGAATCAGATTATTTTATTGAAATAGCAGTAAATATATTAAATATGTCAGAAGACAACTTCGAAAATATTATTGATGGTTTTATGAAATTAACAAAAAATGATATAGATGTGTTATACTTTAATCTTTGGAAAAAACGAGGAAATGAAAAATTTGATGTAAATCATTTAAAAAAAGAAATTGGCAATAATTATGAATTTGTTCCCGATTTAATAATGAATTATGAATATCGTGTAAATAAAGATGATTTTGTTAGTAATGAGAATAGTTTGATAATTGGAGAATCACTTACTCTAATGCCAAGTCAAGAAAGTTCAAATATATTCAATGTATTTGAAAAACTATCATATAACAATTTTATAAAATTATCAAAATATATTCCAAATAAAATGACTGATTCATTTAATACATATCTTTGTTTTACATTTACGTATTTAGGAATACATTTATGCAAAATTATGGAAAGTATAGAAAAAACTAAGAATGGAGAACTTAAGAATGAATGATGAATTTATTAAATTGTTAGAGTTAGAATATCAAGAATTAAAATTAGGTTTGTCTAAAGCTTCTGTTGAAGGAAAAGGTACTCCACAAGAAATTGCAGATAGACGAGAAGAAATATTTCACTCCTTTTTTGAAAAATATTTTCCTTTTCCTTATAGAATTACAAAAGGAAATATTATAGATAGTTATAATAAAAGAAGTGCATCTATAGATTGTATAATACTTGATCCATCACATCCACATACCATAGATATAAAAAATAAAAAGGCATCAGTTATTTTTGCAGATGGTGTAGATTATGCAGTGGAGATTAAAGGGGCTTTATGCGATAAGGATGAAATTGAAAGAGCACTCAAACAAATAAAAAGTGTAAAAGAATTGACTAGAGTTAGAAATGGTCTCATTTGGGAAAAAGATAAAAATGAATATACATATAAAATTCCTACTATCCTATATGCAGAGAAAACATATTCTGATATTGAAAAATTAATTGATACTATTTTAAATTTTTATAAAGATAATAAAATAAAACGTATACATCAATTTGATGTTATTGTTGCTGGAGATTACACAATTATAAATTCTTGTAAAGGTCAAATAAGTTTCAATGATACAAGAGGAATATTTTTTGAAAAAACAGATGATAAAACTTTAGCTGTTCTATTATTTCTGATGGCTAATATGCCTTTGGTTCAACCCACATATAATGAAAATATATATAACATATATTTAGAAAATATATTAACTAATGCTTTATATAGAGATGATTGGAATAAAATTTTAGAAGAAATAGAAAATAATTAAAGGAGGTAAAATATGAATTTTGACGAAGAAATAAATAGAAACAAAACTAATAGTTTAAAATACGATTTTAAATCTGATAAGAATAAGCCAGATGATGTATTTCCTATGTGGGTCGCTGATATGGATTTTAAATGTTGCGAAGAAATATTAAATGATATGCATAAAAAAATAGACCACGGAGTATTTGGATATTCTAAAAATGATGAGACATATTTTAATGCGATTGAAAATTGGTATAAACAAAATCATAATGTAGAGTTAAAACAAGAGTGGCTTGTAATAACTCCCGGTATAGTATTTGCTCTAGCAACAGCAGTAAAAACACTTACTCAAGAAAATGATTGTGTATTAATAAATAATCCTGTTTATTATCCATTTACTGAAGTCGTAAAAGATAATAAAAGAAAAATTGTAAGTAGTGATTTAGTACTAACAAATGGTCATTATGAAATAGATTTTGAAGATTTTGAAAATAAAATTAAACAATATAATGTTAAAGCATATTTGTTGTGTTCTCCTCATAATCCAGTTGGTAAAGTCTGGACTAAAAATGAATTAAATAAAATTATTGAAATTTGCAAAAGATATAATGTATTTATTGTTTGTGATGAGATACATAGCGATTTTATTTGGAAAGGAAATCATACTTGTATATTAAATTGTACAGATATTCAAAATCAAGTAATACTTTGTACTGCTCCAACAAAAACATTTAACTTAGCTGGATTACAAGTATCTAATATATTTATACCAAATGAAGAAATTCGTGAAAAATTCCAATTAGAATTATGGAATACAGGCTATAGCCTTATAAATATAATGGGGTTAGTTGCTTGCCAATCAGCTTATGAAAAAGGTCAGAATTGGTTAAATGAATTAAAAAAATATTTGTTAGATAATATAAATTATGTAGATATATTTTTAAAAGAAAGATTACCAAAGATTAAATTAATTTATCCCGAGGGAACATATCTTCTTTGGTTAGATTTTAATGAATTAAATTTATCAGATGATAAAATAGAAGAATTAATGATTAAAGAAGCAAAATTATGGTTAGATAACGGAAAAATGTTTGGTAGTTCTGGTAAAGGATTTCAAAGAATCAATATAGCCTTACCTAAAGAAAAACTAAAAATAGCCTTACAAAACTTAGAGAAAATATTTAAAGATTTTTAAGGAGGATTAATATGTTAGAAAAATATATAGAAGATTTAAGACCTCTTGTAATCGAATTATTTAAAAAAGATTCTAGTGGTCACGATATTAGTCATTTAGAAAGAACAATGAACACTGCATTGTATCTTCAAGCAAAAGAAGGTGGAGATAGAATTGTAATAGGTGTTGCTGCTTTTCTTCATGATGTACATAGAATAATGCAAAATGAAACAGGTACTTTTGTTTCTCCAAAAGATTCTTTAGATACTATTAGAAATATATTATCAAAAATAGATTTAACTAATGAACAAGTTGAAAAGATATGTTATTGTATTGAATATCACGAACAATATAATTGGAATGGAAATAATGTTGATGATATAAACACTTTAATATTGCAAGATGCAGATAATTTAGATGCTATAGGTGCTATTGGAATTGGGAGAACTTTTTCTTATGGTGGTGCACACAATGTTGTTATGTACGATCCTAGTGCTCCATTAAATGAAAAAAACGATTATGCCGAATCTAATGGGGATGATGAATCTACAATACATCATTTCTATCATAAACTATTTAAACTTGGTGATAATATGAATACAAAAACAGCCAAAGAACTTGCTGAAAAAAGAACCAATTTTATGAAAGATTTTGTAAATGAATTTTTATCAGAGTGGAATGCAAATTATTAATATTTAATAAAATTAAATACAATGTAGAAAATGAAATCTTCATTGTATTTTTTTCTAATTATTATTTTTCAAAATTTAAGGGAGGTTGGGGATTTTCCCCACATATGAATTTGTATGGGAGTACAAATTCAGTGCTGGCTATTTTAATTTTTTACTCCCACATTAGCTAAAAATATAAATTATTGTATAATTTTTTCCTCTTTTTTTACATTTTCTTATATAAAAATATATTCTTTTAATATAATTTCTTCTACTATATTTTTGTAATTATTCATTAGTTTAACCCACTCAATTTGATTCATTGCTTTACTTTTTTTTCAGATAATTTTTCGTCAGTTTCTTTGTAACTTTCCATCAAATTATTTAGCAAATCTTCTGCATTTTTACTTACTAGAATAAGATGATTTGTAAGCTCATTTGTCATTAAAAGTGTTGTATAAAGTGCTTGTTTATGTTCTTTTTAATATGTGAGTCTTATTCTTCCGAACCCATTTATATTTCCATTTTTAGTTTTGTAAGTGTAGTTTTTAATGATTTCTAGTATTTCAGTATTTGGCTTTAATTCTTGTATTATCTTAAATTCAAGCATAAAAAATGTCCCCCTTTCTAGCAAGAGAACATTGTATATACAAAAATAACAACCTACGATAGTTCGCAAGTTGTTTTAAAATGGAGCGAGATGTGGGAATCGAACCCACGCCAAAAGATCGGAAGCCTTGTATTCTACCACTAAACTAATCCCGCCTATGGTAAGAATTTTACCATAAGCGGGATTAAATTTCAATTATTTACTTAATTAAAAAAACATAAAATATGCGATTAGTCCTAAAATTCCTGGTATTCCAAGTATACCAACTATTGCTGCAGTTATAAAGTTTATTGGAATTGTAAATCCTACTAACATCAAACCAAAATGATTAAATATAAATAGTATTACTAAACCAACTGCTGCATTTATTAATAACTTAAAAAACACTTTTATTGGGCATAATAATAATCTTACAATTATTATTAATGCAATTACTCCACCTATAAGTCCTAATATTTCCATTTTAACTCCTCCTTGTACAATCTATTATATTCTTGTACATTTTATTCTTCCCAGTTAAACTTAAAGCCTTTGATATCCACAGTATCCCCTGCTTCAATACCCATTTTTCTTAATTCATCCATTACTCCCATAAGTTTTAGTGAACGTTGCATGTATTGTCTAGATTCAAAATCTTCTACATTAACTCTTCTCATAAGTTTATCTATCGATGGTCCAGTTACTGTATATTCACATTCTATAATGTCTATCTTAAATTCTTCTTCACCTTTATTACGCTTGTCTAATGAAATTGTAAATACTTCTTCATCTGTATCTTCCATTTCTTCTTCAGGAAGTTCTTTTAACGCTTTAGCTACTATTTCAACTAATTCTTTTACATTTATATTAGTTGCAGCAGATATTGCTACTACTTCGCGGCCATCTTTAGCAGCTACTTCTTTTAATTCTTCTAGTTTAGATTCATCTGTCATAACATCTATCTTATTCGCTACAATTATTTGTTTCTTCTCTGCTAGTTTTTCACTAAACTTTCTGAGTTCAACATTTATTGTATAGTAGTCATCTATAGGATCACGGTCTTCACTTCCAGATATATCTATTACATGAAGTAATATTTTATTTCTTTCAATGTGTCTTAAGAATTTAATTCCAAGACCTACACCTTCAGCTGCTCCTTCAATAATTCCAGGTATATCTGCCATTACAAATGACGAACCATCTTTTGCGGTTACAACACCTAAACTTGGTTCTAATGTTGTAAAGTGATAATTTGCAATCTTAGGTTTTGCTGATGATACCATAGATATTAATGTAGATTTGCCTACATTAGGGAATCCTACAAGTCCTACATCTGCTATTAGTTTAAGTTCAAGTTCAAGTTCTTTTTCTTCACCTGGTTCACCTTGTTCCGAAAATCTTGGAGCTTGTCTTACAGAGTTTGCAAAATGTTGGTTACCTTTACCTCCACGACCACCTTTAGCTATTACTGCTACAGAATCATCTTTATTTAAGTCTGCTATAATCTTACCATTTTCTAAATCTCTTACAACTGTTCCTTTTGGTACATCTACATAAACATCTTCTGCGCTTTTACCTGCACAATTTTTCTTTGCACCATTTTCGCCATTTTTAGCAAATATTTTTTTATTATAACTAAAGTTTATTAATGTATTCATACCAGGATGTACTCTGAAGATTATGCTTCCGCCACGGCCGCCATCTCCACCGTCTGGTCCGCCGCTATCTACATATTTTTCTCTGTGGAATGTCATTGCTCCATTGCCACCATCGCCTGCTTTTACTTTTATTTTAGTATAATCTACAAACATTTATTTCTCCTCTACTTCTCTTGGTTCACACATTAATGTATCTTGTCTTTCGTTTGTTAAATCGTATGTTGCAACTTCTTCCGGTGGATATGTTCCATCTTCTAGAAGTTTAAACATTTTTGCATCTCTATCGTCATTATTCATAGCTTCAACACTTGAATATCCCATATCTGCTAATCTTTGTCTATCTGCTTCGGCTTCAGATAATGTCAAAGGTTGTTCCTTCTTAAATATTCTCAAAAACATTGATTTTACTTTAGCAACTATCCCTCTACTTTTTTTAACTTTTTCGTATCTTTCTTCCAAAGCTTCACTTGTTTTATACTTTCTATCCATATGTGCTCTAAAATCTTTATCTATGGTTGTATCATATTCATTTACTACTTCACCTGTTTCAAGATTTAAAAGCGGCATACCAATATATCTAGGCATTTTGCTTTTGCTATTTCTAGCCTCATCATGGTTAGTGAAAAAATATTTACTAGCAACTTCTGGTTCAAGTTTAGATACATCTAATTCATCCATATAACAAAATGTCATACTAGGTTTAGATTTTTTACTTTCATCTTCTCTTTCCATTATTGCTATTTTTTGAAGTTTCTTTCCACCTACTTGTTCATATTCTATATTCTTAACTACTATTGTTCTACCATCTTGTTCATATATATATGATTTATCCTTTTCTTCTTGAGCAAACTGTCTATTAGCCTTAGCTAATTCTTTTTTTCTTCTTATTTGCTCTTTATATATATCTTTTTCTGCTCTAAATCTTCTCATAGATTCTTTAGATTTTCTTACTTCAGACATATATGTTTTTGCTATATATCCTATGGCTGTTGTTTTGTCTTTCTCTAGTTTCGCTAGTAGTTCTGGTGTTGGTGTATATTCTGCGTCCATTGCCATTTCTGTAAATGTATATTCTCCCTGCTCGTCCAATGTTAACGCATATTTAACAAGTCTTGTATCTGTACCATCAATATCTAATCTACCTTCATATGTAATCGCTCCATCCTGAGCTCTTTTTCTAAAATCATGTATATCATATTTATTTGGCTTGGTACTTATTGCATAATATTCATAACAGCCGTTAAACGGTGAACGTTTTATTGGCAAGTTGCGTATATAATCATCTACACTAAAAGTTGCAGAATCAAACATATATACCATTTCCGAATCACGAGTTCTACCTCTAGAATCCATACTTCTAGTAAAATGATTGTTTACCACACCTTTAGTTGGAATTAAGAAACCCGATTGCATTATTCTTTTAGCACTCGCTTCTGATGTAAAATGAATAAAACGTCTAGAATCATCAGACATGAATTCATGTTTTTCTGCATCAGTTAATTCACGGTGTTTGCTTTTTAAATATTCTATTTTCACTGCATCAGATGCAACAACTGCACCTGCACCTAAAAGTGCACATTCTGCAATCATATTTTTCCTCCTATGTTAATTTAATTATTCTTCAAAATAATCTATCTTCATAGCACTTTTTACTTGTCTTAAAGTTTCTTTAGTAATCTCGCGTGCTTTTTTAGTTCCTTTTTCTAAGATATCTTTAACTTCTTCTTTATGAGTTTCATAATATCTTCTTCTTTCACGGATTGGTTCCATCTTTTTAATAATGTTAGCTATAAGTTCACGTTTACAATTAACGCATCCTCTAGCTCCCGCTTTACATTCTTCACAAACTGTAGCATATGAATCATCGCTAAATAATTTGTGGTAATATGCAACCATACAAACATCTGGGTTTGCAGGATCATCTTTTCTAATTTTAGCTGGATCTGTTACAGCCCCCATAACCTTGCTCTTTATTGTTTCGTCATCATCTGCAAGATATATAGCGTTACCTAAACTCTTACCCATTTTAACTCCACCATCTAAGCCCTTAATTCTAGAGTTTTTACTTAGTATTGCTTCTGGTTCTGTTAAAATATCTTCCCCTTCACCATAAAGCGAATTAAACTTTCTAACTATTTCTCTAGTTTGTTCAATTAAAGGTAATTGGTCATCACCCACAGGTATTACATCTGCATTAAATGCTGTAATATCTGCTGCTTGCGATACTGGATAACCTAAAAAGCCATAAGTTACAGATTCTCCACTATTACCAAATATCTCTTTCTTTTGAGCAATTTCAGTTTTAATAGTCGGATTTCTTTGTAGTCTAGATACTGTTACTAAATTAGAATAGAAAACTGTTAGTTCTGCTATTTCTGGTACCATTGATTGAACTACAAACGTAACTTTATTTGGATCAAGTCCAGCAGATAAGTTATCTATTGTTGTTTCTAATATATTTTCTCTTACTTTTGCAGGGTTATTAAAATTATCTGTTAAAGCTTGAACATCTGCTACAAGAATATATGTCTCATATTCATCTTGTAGTTTTACTCTGTTTTGTAATGAACCAAAGTAATGTCCTATATGTAGCTTACCAGTAGGTCTATCCCCTGTTAATATTCTTTTTTTCTCTTTCATTTCTTTCACCTCATATATATTCATTATATATAACTCTAAGTTATATTATATACTATTTAGCTAATAGAAACAATAAAAGTGCCCTATATTTAAGGCACTTTTTATAATTAATTTTCTTTGTAAACACTTGCTTTTGTTTTAGCTCTACCTAATCTTTCAAATTTTAGTATACCGCTTTCTTTAGCAAATAATGTATCGTCTTTACCGATTCCAACATTTGTTCCTGGATGTATTTTAGTTCCTCTTTGTCTTACTAAAATGTTTCCTGCTTCAACAAATTGTCCATCTGCTCTTTTAGCACCAAGTCTTTTACCTATACTGTCTCTACCGTTCTTAGTAGATCCACCACCTTTTTTATGTGCCATTTATCTCAACTCCTCTTCTTTACATCAATTCTAAATTAATTAAGCTTCTACTGTTTCTTTAGCTTCAGCAGCTTCAGCTTTTTTTGCTGGCGCCTTAGTTGCAATTTTTTCAATTTGAACTTTAGTGTAGCACCATCTGTGTCCTCTTACTTTTCTTTCATTCTTTTTAGCTTTGTATTTGAACACTCTTACTTTTTTACCTTTTCCATGACCTATAACAGTTGCTGTTACTTTAGCATTTTTAACAGTTGGTGCACCAACCTCTGTTTTTGCGTCATCAGAAACTAGTAATACTTGATCAAAAGTAACTGTTTTTCCTTCTTCTGCATCAAGTCTTTCCATGAAAACAATGTCTCCTTCAGAAACTTTGTATTGTTTTCCACATGCTTCAATTATTGCGTACATTTCTTTTCCTCCAATTCTTGCTTGCTATAGCTGAATATAGGTGGCCTTAAAAGCTCTTTTAACCCAACTCATACTAAATACCCTCATATTTTAACACGAAGTGTTTATTTTGTCAAGAACTTGTTTACATTTTCTTCTACTATATTATATATTGTATCATCGATTGTTTTAATTTCATCTTTACTCATTCTTTGAAGAACATAATCCACAAGTGGTATTGGTACTCCATTTCTGTTTTCTATACCAACTCTTATTCTTGCAAAATCTTCGGTTTTAATCATAGCTATAATGTTTCTCATTCCATTATGAGTGCCAGCGCTTCCATTTAATCTATATCTTACGTCTCCAAATGGTATGTCTATATCATCATATATAACTGCAATATCTTCTTTATCTATTTTGTACCAATTCATAAGCTCTACTATAGCTTCGCCACTAAGATTCATATATGTAGTTGGTTTTACCAAGCATACTTTTTCACCGTTTATGTTACCTTCGCCATAGATATATTTCTTCATTTTCTTGTCTATCTTTATATTATTTTTTTCAGCTATTTTGTCTAGCATTACAAATCCCATATTATGTCTAGTATACTCATATTCTTTGCCTATATTACCTAGTCCTATAATACACTTCATAAATTTACCTCATTTCTACCATAATTCGCTACTTTTACTTGAATTTTTACTCAATCTGTAGTATATTATATAGCAGAAAAAGTTTATTTACAAGATTTAAATGAAAGTGGTGATATTTTTTGTTATATAACATTCTTAGTAAACTTAAAATAAAAGATCAAAACAAATTTATCGCATCGATATTTGGTTTCTTTACCATGATAGTCGTTGCATTTATAATAGTACAAGTATTTACATTATTTGTAGTACCAGCTGGTAGATTACCAATTTATCCAGATCCAATACTATATGCTATCGCATTAGTATGCCCTGTATTATGGTATTCATACGGAGTAAACTCTAAACTAATATCTGGCAAAGACGCTAGAATTAAATGGTTTATAATTGGCGTTGGTATAATGGGTGCTATAACAAACTCATTAATTATAACAAACATCAATAAAGTAGTTTGGATGTTGTTAGAAAAACTACCTAACTATAATCTATTAATAACTGAATATCCAGAATTATTTGGACCAGCAATTAAAACATTCTGTTTCTGTATACCATTTATATCTATATTCTCTTTAGTAGATTATGCTTTACTAGTATTAAGAGATGACGATATTACTAAAGGTATTATAGCATTTGGTGGTTTAGGTGTTAAAAAACCAAAATCTAACAACGGAATATTTACTTGCGAAAATATTATATGTAAAGACGTAGAAACATTAAAACCTATTGTAGTTCCTGAAAAGAAGAGAATGGAATCTACACTTGTACAAGGTGCTACTGGTACTGGTAAAACAGCAATGGTATTATTACCAATGAGTGCTAGAGACCTTGAAAAGAAATACTTCTTGCGTGAGTATTCTAAAAAATTAGGTTATGAATTATTAAAGAAAGGTATTGCATATATAGAAGGTCCTTTCTCTAACGAATATATAAATCTAAATTTTAGTTTAAATTACTTACAACCTAAAAAAGGCAGAGAAAAAGAATTTTACTCAGAGTTAAAAGATGTAATATTATATAATAACAGCGAAACTGGTGAAGTTGTATATCGTGGTGTTGGTGTTACAGTTGTTGAAAACGATGGCTCATACGTAACAAACTTTACAAATGTTGCTAAGAACTTCGACATCGATGTATTAACTATAGACCCAGCAGATCCAGAACATACATTAAGTATGAACCCATTTGCTATTGAAGATCCAGCTAAGGTTGCATCAATAATAGCAGACGTTCTAAAATCTATGCAACAAAGTGAAGGCGCTAAAGAAGAAGCATTCTTTGCTAACTTAACTTCAGACGCATTCCAAAACCTATCTATACTTCTTAAAGAAATGTATCCAAGACTTAACAATGGTGCATTACCATCACTTGAAGACGTGTTAGATATGCTATACAACTTTGATAAAGTTGAAGAAATGACAGAAGATATGAAGAAAATTCCAGAGCTTGCAGAAAAGTATAAACTACTTATTGCATACTTTGAGAAGAACTTCTATAAACCAACATTAAATATAAATGGTTTTGAAATACCTGGTACAAGAGGTAGTGGTAGAAAAGATACCGAAAGATACTTGTACGGTGCTATAACTCAATTAAACAACTTATTAAGACATCCTGGTATTAAGAGAGCTCTATGTGGTAGAACAAATGTTATAGACTTTGACGCTGCTTTAAGAGAAGGTAAAGTTATTACAGCATGTTCTAGAAAAGGTGAACTTGGTATGATTGCTTCTAAGGCATTCGGTATGTTCTTCATACTACAATTCCAAGACGCAGTACTAAGAAGACCTGGTTCAGAAGATTCTCGTATACCTCACTTCTTATACATTGATGAATTCCCTGAATACATCAACAAAGATACAGAAGTAATGTTCACACTATTTAGAAAATATAGATGTGGTGCTACAATAGCAATACAAAACTTATCACAACTTGAAAAGAATAAAGGCTTTGAATATTATAGACAAGTTGTACTTGCCAATACAAAAACTCAAATCGTATTTGGTGATACAGTACCTGAAGATAGTGAATACTGGAATAAAGCTTTCGGTATGACTAAGAAAGTAGATATGTCTTCAAGCTTTGATCCAACAGATAACTTCAAGGCTAAGAAATCCGTATCTCTTAAAGATAAAGAAAGATTCAAAGTTCATAAAATTGCAGAGCATAAATTTGGAGCAATTTACTACAAGACTAAACTTGATAATGGAAATAGTATTTTCGGTGAAGGTAAAGTTGATTTCCTTGAAGAAAAATACAAACAAAAACATCCAGCATATATGTACAACTTTGAAAAGTTTATGATAAACAAACCACTTACATCAAATGCAGCATCAAGTATTTTAGATGAAGATGATGACAACATATTTAGTGATGCAAACTCAGTTACTACAAATAGTTTCTCATCTAACGCAATAAAAGAAAATGACAACCTTGTAGAACCAATTATTGATACAGATGATCAACCAGCAGTTCAATCATTCGATTTCAATAATCCTACAGATTTTGATATTATAATTGATACTGGTGATAACAAAAATGAATAAAAATATTCCCCTAAGGATTTACCTTAGGGGTTTTGTTTTACCATACTTATTATTGTTTCGTTGCATTAGCTATAAACCAAGTATAGAAATCAGCGTCTACATCTTGTATAGAAGTACCAAAATCTATCGTTCTATATGCATTGGATTTCCATACACCCGTATCTGATATGTTATACGAAAACGCGATTACCGCCCAATAATTCCCTGACTTAGGCGCTTCCGTATTGTAACCTATACCATAATTATAAACTGCAGCACCTGTTGGAGTTGTTGTTGTTTCATCCCATAAATTCATACCTATATAGCTTACGCCGTTAGATGTAAAATTTACTTCTTTATATCCAAGATAATTATGATATGATATTTCTTCATTAAACATCCAAGTTCCGTTTAATTGATTTTCACCAGCAACTTCACCTGCATTATCACTACTAGAAGAATTATTATTACCTTGTTCATAGCCAGCTATTTTTATTAACAAATCTCTAGCTCCATTTTGTGTTACAGTAACTTCAGCTCCAGTATCTGTTGTAAACGTTTTACTTCCGTCTGCATTATCTGTTACAGTTCCTTCTATTATTCCTTTGTTTGTTAGTTCTGTTATATATTCTGCTACTGTTATTTTTCCTAAGTTATCTGTTAGTATTCCATTCTTTATTATTTCTAATCTTGTTATCTCTTGCGCATAATTTGTACTATTCGTAGCATGTTTAGAATGTTTTATTAAGTTTGTATTTTCAAGAGTAATTATAACAGCTCCTGCAAGTATTACCATTACTATTATTGTTATAACTAAAACTATTAAACTTATTCCTTTCTTACTTATCATTTGTCTTACCTCTCTTTTCGATATTTTTATAATATAACAAAACCTAAAGTGTTTCAATACTTTAGGTTTTGTTATTTATTTTTATTTTCTTTTTTTAGCTATTTCTACTACATTTTCTGCTAAGCTATACACTGTAGTAAGTCCTACTCCACCAGGAACAGGTGTTACATATTTGGCTACTTTGTCTACATTTTCTGTATCTACATCTCCAACTAGTTTTTCTTTTACTCTAGTCATTCCAACATCTATTACTATCGCTCCCTCTTTAACCATATTATCTTTAATTAAATGAGGTATTCCTGTTGCTACTACTAGCACATCTGCTGTTCTTGTGTGTTCTGGAAGATTAGTTGTAGCTGAGTGACATATTGTTACTGTCATATTCTCGTTTAACAATAATGCTGCCATTGGCTTACCAACTATTTGAGAACGTCCAACTACAACTGCATTCTTTCCTTTAAGTTCTGGTTCTAATTCTTTTAATATTGTTAGAACACCTTTTGGTGTACATGGAACTATTTCATCTTTTCCTTGATATAGTCTACCAACATTTATAGCAGAGAAACCATCTACATCTTTTTCTGGGACTATACTATCTATTATTCTAGATTCATCTAGGTGCTTGAATAATGGTAATTGAACAAGTATTCCATCTACTTCTGGATCATTGTTTAATTTAGTTATTACTTTTAATATGTTATCTGTAGTTACTTTTTCATCAAAAAGATACTCTGTTTCTTCTATTCCTAATTCGTGACAAAGTTTTCTTTTTCTTCCTACATATACTCTTGATGCATCAGAATCATTTGCAAGTATAACTGCAAGTTTAGGAACTATTCCTTTATCTCTTAAATCTAGTATTTCTCTTTTTAATTTTACTTTCTTGTTTTCTACTATTTGTTTTACATCTACTATACTCATCTTTAGTTACCTCCTAATTAAAGTCTTATTAAATATGTAGCTATTAAGGCTACACCAAGTAATACTCTGTATATTGCAAATACTTCATATCCTATTTTCTTTACTATTTCCATTAATGTCTTTATTGCTATCATTCCCACCACAAATGATACTAAGACTGCTAGCACAAATGGGAAGTTCAACATTGCTAAACTAAAATCTTCTATAAACGCAAGTAGTGCTGCTCCTGCTATTGCTGGTGCTCCTAGAAGGAATGAAAACTTAGCTGCAGATTCTCTTTCCATCTTTGTAGCTCTTGCTACTGTCATTGTTGTTCCACTTCTAGAGAATCCTGGTATTAATGCTGCTAACACTTGGCTTGAACCAATTAATACCGCTTGCTTTAATGTTAATTTCTCCATATCAACTTCTTTTTTACACTTTTTATCTACTATATATAGTATTACTCCCATTACTGCTAAGGCTATACCAATTACTATTATGTTTTCTCTTATTGGTTCTGTTAATTTCTTAAACAATAATCCTATTATTGCCGCTGGTACTGAGCCTATTACAATAAACCAAAATATTTTACCTTCTTGTTTAAGGTTGTTAAAAGACATCTTTCCATCTTTACCTTTAAACTTATAACATTCCATAAACATTTTTATAAAATCCTTAAAGAAGTATATTCCTATTGCTAGAAGTGTTCCAAAGTGCAATGCTGTATCTACTACAGTTTCCAGTGCTTTATCCCACTCTATGTTCATAAAGAATCTGTATGCTATTAAATGTGCTGAACTAGATATTGGAAAGAATTCTGTTATTCCTTGCACAATACCAAGTATTATCGCTTGTATAATTGTCATGTTATCCCCCTAATTCACTAGTTTTTATTAAATCTATCTTCTAATATTTCGTCTATCTCTTTTTTTAGATATTCCGCTGCAGATTTTGGCGCCACTTTAGATGGTAACCCTAATTCCAAATGTGCATCTATATTATATTTTCTTGCAGCTAAATAATCTACACTCCCCGGGCTAGATGCAAGGTCTATTATTACCGCACCTTTCTTAAGTAGTTTTAGATAGTCTTCTTTTAATATTTCTGTTGGTATTGTACTAAATATTATATCCATATTTCCTAGTACATTATCCAAATCTTGTAATTTAACTACATTATACCCTAAAGCATGGATATGTGCAAGGTCTTTTTTATTTCTAGCTTCACAATACACATTTGCATCTAATCCTTTTAATTTATGTGCAAGTATCTTACCCACTCTACCAAAACCTAATACTAACGTATTGCTTTTATGAAGTACAATATCTGTATATTCCATTGCTTTTGCTATAGCTCCTTCAGCCGTTGGAATGGCGTTTAAGAGTGCCATGCTATCTTCTTCCATTAAATCTATACACTCTACATTTGAAGCCTTAAATTCGTCTGTAAATGCACTTAAAGCACCACCTATTACTAGTTTACCCACGCACTTTTTAATAAATGGAAGTATTTCTATTCCTTCTCCTAAAATGTGCACTCTATCTTTTGTAAGTGGTATTGGTAAAATTACTACATCCGCTTCTTCTAATACATCTGTAATTGTATATCTTTCTTTACCTTTTTCTTGTTTCTTTTCTTCTTCCTCATACAATTCTTTAAGATATATACTTCTCTTATCTAAACCTAAAAAATATAACTTAACCATAAATCCACCTCTGTAGATTATATGATTAAGTTATTTATTTTATTTTTCTTTATTATTTCACTTGTTATTACAGCATAGGAGCAAATGTCTTTAGTATTGCTTCTAGCATTTTAACGAATATATTTTTCTTTTTAACTTCTTCTAAAGTTATTTCTTTACTTAGTTTCATTGTGTTTATGAAATCCTCTTTAATATTTTTTTCTATACCTGTATCATGCATCCAAACGCCACATTCAAAGTTTAGATTCATACTTCTGTAATCTAAATTTATACTTCCTATTACAGCAGCATTATCGTCTGTTAACAGTGATTTTGCATGTAGAAATCCTGGTAAATATTCATAAACCTTAACGCCTGCTTCAAGAAGTGTTTCGTAATAGCTTCTTGTAGTCATATGTACATACCATTTGTCTGGATGTGATGGTGTTATTATTCTTACATCAATTCCACTATTAGCAGCATTTAATATTGCTCCTAGTAACTCTTGGCTTGCAATGAAATAAGGAGTATATATGTATGCATATTGTTTTGCTGCATTAAGCATAGATATATGTATATTTTCTCCCGGATTTTGTTTATTATCTGGTCCATCAGTAAAGAACATAGTATAACCTTTTTTATTATCCTTTGTTTCGTGTTCTTTCTTATTATCTAAGAACCATTTATAATCTGGGGTTTCTCTTTGTACAAGTTCGAATATTTTAAGAAAAGCTACTACAAGATTCTCTACTGGTTTACCTGTTATTCTTATACCAATATCCTTCCAATGTCCAAATCTTTGTTGCTCATTTACATATTCGTCTGCTATATTAACTCCGCCAGTATATCCTATAGTTCCATCTATAACTACTATTTTTCTATGATCTCTATAATTTATATAGTTATTTATACCATATCTTATAGGGTTATATTTTTTAACTATTGCTCCTAATTCTTCTAATTCTTTCATTTGCTTGGTTGGATATCTTAAGACAGAACCCCAACCATCTGCAATTATTATTACTTTAACTTGTTCTTTTAATTTCTTTTCTAATACGTTATATATTTTATCCCAAAGTTTTCCCTTAGCTAGAATAAAGTACTCTATAAGGATATATTTTTCTGCTTTTTCCATATCATCTAGGATTGCATCAAAACATCTTTCTCCTATATCATAATACTCTAATCCTTCATTTTTTCTTATTGGATAATCTGTAAGTTTCTTTAGAAGCTTCACTTGTTTAATTGTATCCGTATCTTCTACTTCTTTTTTTATTTCTTCTAATACATCCTCATCTTTATCTAAAAGATAATGTGAGTTTGCTATTGTTTTTTCTCTAGCTTTTTTAAGTCTTTTATTTATTCTTCTTTCACCATACAATATGTATACTACTGTTGCAGCCACTGGAAAGAATATTATAAATGTAAGCCACGGAACTTTGTATATTAGTTTTCCGTTTCCATTAAGAATATGCAATACTAATATTGCTTGTAGTATTACAGAACCTATTGTAAAGGTATTTGCGAAAGCTATACCTCTCATATACATGAAATAGAAAACTAATATTTGTAGCAATAGAACTATAACTGCTACTATACATTTAATTATTGTACTAATTACGTTCTTCTCGCCTTTTTTTGCTTTCATAAACTACTCCTAATTACTATTATTTTCATTTATCTTTTGTTTGAAATATTCACTATCTATTACTTTGTAACCATAATCTTTATAGAATTCTTCTCTAAATTCTAGTAGCCTATCTTCTCTTATTGCTTCTCTTACATCTTCCATAAGTTTAGTTAAGAATCTTAAGTTGTGTATTGTCATAAGTCTTGCACCTAAGATTTCTCCAGACTTCATCAAGTGTCTTATATATGCTCTAGAATAATTTTTACAGGCATAACATTCACACTTTTCATCTAGCGGTCTAAAGTCTAATTCATATTGTTTGTTCTTTATTACGACTTTACCTTTACTTGTCAGAGCAGTTCCGTTTCTTGCCATTCTTGTTGGAAGAACACAGTCGCACATATCTATTCCTCTTAGTACCGCTTCTATTAAATAGTCTGGACTTCCTACTCCCATTAAGTATCTAGCTTTATCTTCAGGAAGATGTGGCGTTGTTTGTTCTAGAACTTCAAGCATTATATCTTTTGGTTCACCAACACTAAGACCTCCTACTGCATATCCATCAAATCCTATTTTAACTAAATCTTCTGCGCTTTTCTTTCTTAAATCTGGATACATACCACCTTGTACTATTCCAAACAATGCTTGTGTATCTCTATTAGTATGTGCGTCTCTACATCTTTTAGCCCATCTTGTAGTCATTTCCATAGATTTTTCTACATACTTTCTTTCTGCAGGATATGGTGCACATTCATCAAAGCACATCATAATATCTGAGCCTAAAGTTTGTTGTATATCTATTGAACTTTCAGGACTCATAAATAGTTTTTCACCATTTAAGTGCGATCTAAATTCTACACCTTCTTCTGTTATTTTTCTTATAGATTGAAGACTAAACACTTGAAATCCACCACTATCTGTTAAGATATTTCTATCCCAATTCATAAACTTGTGTAGGCCACCTGCTGCTTTTATTACTTCCATTCCAGGTCTTAAGTTTAAGTGATATGTATTACCAAGTATAATATTTGCTTCAACTATATCCTTAAGTTCTTCTACTGTCATAGATTTTACTGTACCAAGTGTTCCAACTGGCATAAAAACAGGGGTCTCAAAAGTGCCATGTGGCAAGGTTATTTTTCCTAACCTTGCCCCAGTTTTTTTATCTTTATGTATTAATTCGTATTTTATTGCGCTCATGTTTTACCTTTCTATTATATATTTGCTGTTCTTTCTTCTACTTGTTTTTGTTGTTCTAATAGTTGTTCATTAGCTCTTGCTAATTCATCGTTTTGTTCTAAGTATTTTTGAGCTTCTTCAACATCTTCAATGTCTATAACTTTATCTTCTAGACCAGGTATTACAGATGGTGCAACTTCTTCATCATCTCTCATTACTGTAAGAATTTGCTTTGTAGATTGATATTCTAAATAGTTTTTAGATAAAGAATCGTTTGGTCCACCTGATATTATAGCATGTGTTGCAGCTACAGTTTTAATATTTCTATCTGTGGTTTCTGTAATTGTATTTTGTACTGGATTTGCAACTGTGTCTTGTCCAATAAATTTGTTTTGAGCTCTTACTAAATCCCTAGCCTCATCTGTTTCTTTATAGAAGTCTTCAGCTCTTGTTTCAATTTCTTCTTCACGTTCTTTAGCTTTTTTAGCTCTTTGTTCTGGTGTTAATCTGTCTTTTCTTCTTAAATCAGTTCTTGATTCTCTATCTGCTTCTAATAATGTAGCTTCCCTATCTAATTCTGTTAATAAATTTAATCTTCCTTCGAAGTCATCTATTGGTGTTCTAGATAATTGTTCTTTAAGTTCTAATATACGTTCTTCTCTGCGTCCAATTCTTTCATTTAGATGTCTATATTCTTGTCTTAATCCTTGTTCTGTATTAGTTGTTATTGTTTGTGCTTGTTTTTGTTGGTATTGATGATTTTTACTGTCTTCCGGACTAAATGTTTCTACAAGTTTAGCATCTAATTCTAGTCTTGCTTCTGAACGTCTTGCTTTTTCTGCTACTATTGGAGTTAATCTTTCTTTAAGCACCGTTGCTTTCTTTACAGTTGCACTTTTTCTAGCTTCTAACTCTGTTCTTTCTTGTCTTAATTTTTCTGCAACACCTTCAGACATTTGGTCATCTGCAATTTGTCTATCTATATCTGCAATTCTTGCATCTATATCTGCTACTTTTCTTTGAAGTTCTGCAAATTCTTTTGCATCTCTTCTAATTACAGATTCCATTGGATCTACAGCCATTCTTTCTTTTTTCATTAATTCTGTTCTAAGTTCTGTATATGGATCTTCATTTCCTAAAGATAAGTATTCATCTCTTAGTCTATACATTTCTGCTTCTAATTGTAGTTCTTTATCGAAAGCTTCTCTTGATGTCATAGAAAGTTGAGCAGCTTTTGCTTCTTCAGCACTTACTACCTTATGGTTGTATAGAGCAACTAACGCTTCATGATATTGTTCTCTTAAAGCTAGACTTCTAGCTTCTCTTTGTTTCTTTTCTGCTTCTTCTCTTTCTTGAGCTTCTCTTGCCGCTAAATCTTGCTCTTCTGCCTCTTCAGCTTTAGCTTCATCTGCTTTTTTAGCATCTTCGTCTAAATCTTCTTCTGCAGTTTCTTTTTCATCCAAGCCGTCTTTACCTTGAATTTTAGCTATTTCTTCTTCAACTTCAGAAATTTCACTTCTTAAAGTCATTTTCTTTATAGTATCTGTTTCTTCATCCAAAGCTCTTGCAAGTTGTTCCTTTCTTGCTAAAAGGTCTGCTAATCTGTCTGTTTTGCCAGCTCCCACCTCTGGTTCTGTTGGTATAACAGAATTCTTTAATTGTGCGAAAAATTCATCTTTGAAATCTTGAGATCCCTCTACAATAGTTTCTTTTGCCATAGTTTATTACCTCCTCAAAACTACTCTTTAATAAACATTGCGTCTCCGAAACTGAAAAATCTATATCTTTCGTTTACGGCTTGTTCATATGCGTTCATAATATTTTCTTTACCTGCTAATGCAGATACTAACATAATTAATGTAGATTCTGGTAAGTGGAAATTTGTTATTAAATTATCTACCACCTTGAATTTATATCCTGGATATATAAATATTTGTGTATTATCATGTGTTGGTACTAAAGTCCCATCTTCTTTTGAAGCTGATTCTAGAACTCTACATGATGTTGTTCCAACTGTAACTACTTTGTTACCATTCTTTTTAGTATTATTTATTATATCACAAGCGTCTTTTTCTATTTCGTAGTATTCACTATGCATCACATGTGTTTCTACATCGTCTACTTTAACCGGTCTAAATGTTCCAAGTCCTACGTGTAATGTTACATATGCTATATTAATACCTTTTTCTTTTATTTTGTCTAGTAGTTCTTCTGTAAAATGAAGACCTGCTGTTGGTGCTGCTGCCGAACCTGTATATTTAGCATACACCGTTTGATATCTTGTTTTATCTTCTAGCGTTGCTGTTATATATGGTGGAAGTGGCATAATGCCTATTTCATCAAGTATTTCATTAAATATTCCATCATATATAAACTCTATTTTTCTTATACCTTCTTCTATTATATCAACAACTTGTCCTTTAAGTCTATCCCCAAACACTAAAATTGTTCCAATTTTTGCTTTTTTTGCAGGACCAACTAAACATTCCCAAATATCTCCTTCAGTATTCTTAAGTAAAAGTACTTCTATTTTACCCGTATGACCTTCCCTTGTACCATATATTCTTGCTGGCATTACTTTTGTATTGTTTAGTACTAAAGTATCTCCTGGATTTAAGTACTCCATTATATCCTTAAAATTTCTGTGTTCAATATTTCCATTATGTTTATCTAGTACAAGTAATTTGGAGCTTGATCTATCTTTAAGTGGTACTTGTGCTATTAGTTCTTCTGGTAAATTGTAATTAAAATCGCTTGTCTTCATTTATTCTCCTTTATATATTTTCTATTTGCCAATCTATTTCTTCTCTTCCGTTTTGTTTTAGGAATTCATTTGTCTTAGAAAAATGTCCACATCCTTCGAAACCACTTTTTACTGAGAATGGACTTGGATGTGAAGATTCTAATACTAGATGTTTAGGATTAGTAATTAATACTTTCTTTTCTTTTGCATAAGCACCCCATAAAAGAAATACTACTGGTTCTTGTTTATCATTAACTGCTTTTATTACTTCATCAGTAAATGTCTCCCAACCTTTTTTTCTGTGACTTCCAGGAGTATCTTTTACAACTGTTAAAACACTGTTTAACATTAGTACTCCTTCTTTAGCCCATTTAAGTAAGTATCCATTATTTGGGATGTATAATCCTAAATCTCTATGTAATTCTTTATATATATTTTGTAATGATGGTGGAACCTTAATCCCTGGGTTTACTGAGAAACAAAGTCCATGCGCTTCTCCTACTCCGTGATAAGGATCTTGTCCAACTATTACTACTTTAACATTTTTATATGGTGTATATTTCATAGCATTCATAACATTTTCTCTTGCTGGGAAAATTGTTTTTGATGCGTATTCATTGTCTATAAATTCTGTTAATTCCTTAAAGTATTCTTTACCCTTTTCTATTTCTAATAATTCGCTAAAACTTGTTACCATTTTCAAACATACCTCTACATAATTATTATACCACAAAAGCCAGTTTCTGTCTATACTTTACAAATTCATAAATCTCTATATTTTCATTCCTTGACATCGAAATTTATATATAATATAATTTTTGTATTATGGAGGGATATATATGGCGGGGAAAAACGAAATAAATGGAGTTCCATTACTTGGCTCTATAGAATTTGATGGTTCTATATATTATTTAGATATTGAAGAAAATATTTATCTTTACGATAAAGAAAATTTCAAATTAGTTTTAATAAAGGATGAAGGTTTAATAAATACAATTTTAGATATGCTTGAAGCTAAACCTCTAGATATTGTTTAGGAGGTTAATATGGCAGCAAGAAAATATAAAAAATATAATTTTAATTCGGATTTTGAAGCTCATGGTTATCCAGAGTCTTCATGGCCGTTACTTAACGAATATTTATCTAGAAGCGCAGCTGAATTTGGTCTAACTGATAAAGAAGTTCGCGCAAAACTAGATACAATGTTACAAAACTTAGATACAATAGAGATAGATGATCGTCCAGACTCTTCTCTTAATGCTACATACAATCCAGAAGAAAAGAAGATAACATTAAACTATGCAGGTATGTCTGCGAGAAATGAAAGCTATGTAGCTCATTTATGCGCAATGTTCCATGAATTAGGACACGTTGGCGAAGATTTACTTGCCGAAGATCCAAATTCATTTATTAGAGTTGGTAAAAACGGTAGATTAAAAGGTGTAAGCTTTAACGAAATCTTAACTGAAATGAAAGCATCTAGACTTACTATGAACATGCGTCTATCTGCAGATATGGGGCCTGGTTCAGATCCAAAATGTATGATGAGACACGTTGGATATAACGATTTAATATTTGCAGGTACAATGGTTCACACTGCTTTGGGTGTATCTGAAAAAGAATTCCTTTCAGCAGCAGAAAAAGGTCCAGAACATTTTAGAGAAGTTATGTCTAAAAAGTTTGCAGATCCTAAAGCTTTCGATACATTTATGGCACGTGTTACATTCATAACAGATACTATGCATTCTATTAAATACAATCCTAATAGAAAAGGCCAACTTACTCAAACAGATTATAGAAATATAACAAACTTAACTGCTTCGTTATATCATGAATGTTTAGCTGCAATGGATGCTAGAATGGCAACTGAAGTGCAACAAGGCGTTGATCCTAAAACATTCTCTGAAAAGAGTAGATATGAAATGGAAAGACTTGCCGCAAACTACGAACACGGTTTACGTACTAATACACCATATACAATAGAACAATTAAACGATGTTCCAGCTTTAGCTCCTACTCAAGAAAAATTAGCAGCATTAGAAGTTGCGACATCTATGAGAAAGAAATTAGGTAAGAAAACATTTGACCAACTAGTTGCAGAATTAAATCTTGAAGATGTTAATTGTGAAGAAGTGCTTTCAAAATATGGTTTAACATTACCATCTATAGCAGATGCTCCTTCAGTAGATACTTCAGGATATAAAAAGGAATTTCTAGAAGAAGACTATGGCACTGAATATTGGGATAACAAAGATCCAATTGGCTCTATTAAAGAAATGGAAACAGATGATAGAATCCCACACGTTGGAACAAAAGAAATTCCATTTAGTCCTAGAGTAAATGCTACAATGGATAAATTAAATGCAGTAAATACCTTAGACGAAGTTGCAAGTTATGATTCTGGAATGGCAGTTCAAGGCGAAGTAGAAGTAGAAGTTAAAGTTAAATCTGATGATAAAGAAATATAATTTGTTATAAAAACATATTACACAAACAAAAATAGTAATGATTAACTCATTACTATTTTTGCTTTATTATTTATTTTAGAAACCCTTAAATGCATATAACATTTTAATTCTTCTTTTAGAATCTTCTAGTTCAAAAAACGGTCCATGTCCTGGATAAACAGATATATTTTTGAACTTGTTAAAAATCTTATCTAGACTTATACCCATCGCATTATTATTGCTTGTAATTAAATCTGTTCTACCATAAGAATTCTTAAATATTGTATCCCCTGCAAATAACACATTTTCACTTTCGCTATATATAACCATTGAGCCTTGCGTATGTCCCGGAGTATGCATTACAAAAAATATTGTATCTCCTATTTTTATTTCATCATTTTCTTCTACTACGTATACTCTCTCTTTATCTACCAATTTTACATTTGTTCCAACCACTTGTTCTTCATTAAACGTAGTATTCCAAAGCCCCTCTTTATCTAATGAATGAATATATACATTTATATCTATGTCATTTACTAATTCTGCAAGACCTGCTATATGATCTGCATGAGAATGAGTTATAATTACACATTCAAGTTCACCTATTGATTTAATAGTATTTTTTATATTTTTACCATCAAATGCTGGATCTATAACAGCTATTTTATTTGTACCTTTATCTTTTATTACATACATATTTGTAATATGTCCTGTATTCTCTATCTCTATTTCGTAAAGATAAACTTCAATTTTTTCTGTTTCCTTTAACAACATTTTCATTACACCATACTTTTCTTAAAATCTGCCATTAAAAATTGTATAGATTTTCTTCCTTGGAATTCATTTAATGAAACATTTACTGCTACATCTATCCTATCACCAAGAGTAACTTCATCTCTTCTATTTCCTGCTCCAAAGAACACAGCATCCACATAGAAATCTCCATCACTTAATCTAAATTTCAAATGTTTATCTTCTTTTAGCGTAGAAACACTTGTTACCTTTAGGTTTTTATACATAAACACAGGTTTTTTATTCTTTTGTCCAAATGGTGCTAAAAGATTGATATCCTCTAATATGTTTAATGTAATATCCTTTTTAGTTATTTCCGTATCTATATCTATAATTCTTACAAAATCCTCTTCCTTCATAGAAGTTATTACTTGTTCAAACTTTTCTCTGAACGCCTCTATATTTTTAGTCTCTAATGTAAGTCCTGCCGCAAGTTCGTGACCACCAAATGTTGTCAATAAATCTGAACATTCAGATAGTGCATCGTATAACGAAATACCCGCTGGTATTCTTCCGCTACCTTTAGCAGTCGCTCCATCATACGCTAAAAGTATTACCGGTTTCAAGTATTTTTCTGTAAGTTTAGAAGCAACTATTCCAATTACTCCTTGATGCCAGTTTTCTCCTGCTATAACCATAGATTTTCTTTTATCTAAGCCATTCTTTTCTATTTGTTCTATTGCTTCATTATATATTCCTTTTTCTACTTCTTGTCTTTTTGTGTTTTGTGAATCTAAAACTTTAGCATATTTGTATGCTTCCATTTCATTTTCTGCAAGAAGCATTTTAACTGCAACTGTTGCATCTGCCATTCTTCCACTTGCATTTATTCTTGGTGCTATTCCAAAAGATACATTATCTGAATCTACCTTTTCTATTCTAGCAACCTTCATTAAAGCTTTTAATCCTTCATTTTTTGTTTTAGCTAATAATTCCAATCCGTTAGCTGTTATTATTCTATTTTCTCCAACTAGTGGAACTATATCTGCTATTGTTCCTACTGCTGCTATATCTAAATATTTTAGATATTCATTTTCATCTAAACCTAATCTTTTAACTATTGCAGAAAGCACCTTAAATGTTACTCCTACTCCAGCCAAAGAATTAAATGGGTATGTTGAATCTGGTCTTTTGGGATTTACTATACTAATTGCATTTGGTAATGTATCTGAACACTCGTGGTGATCTGTTATACATACATCCAACCCTATACTTTTAGCGTATTCTACTTCACTTACTGCAGAAATACCACAGTCCACTGTTATTACTAAAGAAACTCCTTCATCTTTTAATTTCTTTAATGCTTCTATGTTTAGCCCGTAACCTTCTTCTATTCTATCTGGTAAATAATATACCATGTCTAATCCCAAATCTCTTAGGAATGTATATATTAAAGTTATGCTTGTTATTCCGTCAACATCATAATCTCCATATATGGCTACTTTTTCGTTTCTAGTCTTAGCAAGGATTATTCTATCTACAAGAACGTCCATATCATTTAGAAGGTATGGATCATGAAGTTTATCTATACTTGGATTTAAATATTCGTCTATTTTATCTTCTGTTAAGTCTTTTGCAAGTAACATCTTTGCTGCTACTTCAGAAATCTTAAACTTTTCTACATATTCTTTTACCTTGTTATTATCTATATCTTTTATCTTCCATATTTTATTCATATTACCTCCGCCTTAAGAATAATTTTTCCTAAGTACATTCTACTACATTTTTATGAAAAAGTATAGTAAAAAATATACATTATATTTTTTCGCATAGAAATTGTAATATTTTTTCTTGATGCTCGTATATTTGTATTAAGAAATATTGGAGGTAAATTATGAAAAGCATAGATATTTACAAGGATATATCTGCTAGAACAGGCGGGGATATATATATTGGCGTTGTAGGGCCAGTTAGAACGGGTAAATCTACATTTATTAAGAACTTCATGGAAAGACTTGTTATACCAAGTATAGATAATCCACATAAACAAGAACGTGCAATAGATGAACTGCCACAAAGCGCAGCTGGAAAAACCATTATGACTACAGAACCTAAATTTGTTCCTAACGAATCTGTAGATATTACCTTAAATGGTAACGTTAAAATGAAAGCAAGGCTCGTAGATTGTGTTGGATATTTGGTAAACGATGCAATGGGGCATCTTGAAGGCAATATGCCAAGAATGGTAAGAACTCCATGGTCAGATGATGAGCTACCATTTGCTAAAGCTGCTGAAACCGGGACACACAAAGTAATTTGTGATCATTCTACTATTGGTCTTGTTGTTACAACAGATGGTAGTATTACAGATATTCCAAGAGAAAACTATGTGGCTGCCGAAGAAAGAGTAATACGCGAACTTAAAGAATGCAACAAACCATTTGTTGTAATGCTTAACTCTAAAGAACCAACTTCAACTAAAACTGAAACCCTAAGATGCGAGTTAGAAGAAAAATATGATGTTCCTGTAGTAGCTAGCAACGCTTTAGATTTAACAGAAAAAGACATTAAAGAAATGTTCTCTAGAGTGTTAGAGGAGTTTCCTGTAAGTGAAATTAGTTTCAAACTCCCTAATTGGTTTAATATGCTAGATATCACTTATCCATTAAAAGATAAAATAATATCTTTAGTAAAAGATAACTTCTTAAAGGATACTTCAATTAGAGAAATAACCAAACTAACTAAAGACTTCATTAAAGATTCAGATATATTTAAAGATATCGCGGTTGACGAAGCTAATATGTCTGATGGATGTATAACAATTAAAATGGATATTAAAGACGAATGGTTCTTTAAAGTTCTCTCTGAAAAAACAGGAAACGAAATACATTCAGAATGTGATATATTTACTCTTATTGATGACTACTCTAAGGTAAAAAAAGATTATTCTAAGATAAAAGATGCATTAGAAGAAGTTAACATTAAAGGCTATGGAATAGTAACTCCAGATATAGATGAGTTAACTTTGGAAGAGCCAGAAATAGTTAAACAAGGTACTAAATATGGCGTTAAATTAAAAGCTTCTGCCCCATCTATTCATATGATAAAAGCAGATATTGAAACAGAAGTATCTCCTATAGTTGGAAGCGAAAAACAATCTGAAGATTTAGTAAAATATCTTTTGGCAGAATTTGAAAACGATCCTAAGTCTATATGGAAATCTAATATCTTTGGCAAATCTCTACACGAATTAGTTAACGAAGGACTTCACAATAAACTATACAAAATGCCAGATGAAGCTAGAATGAAACTTCAAGAAACATTAGAAAGATTAATTAACGAAGGTTGTGGCGGATTAATCTGTATAATATTATAACAATAGCACCCTAAATTATATTAGGGTGCTATTTGTAGTTTACACATAATATTTATCTGTAAACGGAATATGGTGCATAATATCCGTTTCTAAGTATCCATCTACCAAATCAAGTACTTGTTCTTTTTGACCTTCTACGAAAATATTTTCAGCTGCAAGCCTTGCAATAAGTTCCTCGATAGTAAACTCTCCATTCATAGATAAAATCACTTCTCTTACATTCTCAGATAAATTCATTAGTTGTTCCTCCTAAAAATTATTTTTAGTCTTTATCTTAAATACTTATTAAGTATACCACACATTCTATTCTTTATCAAATATAGATTGCTCCATCATAAATTAGATGATTGCTTACATAGTATTCTTTAGCAAAACCATTCTTTATACAAAGTATTTCCTTTCCATACATTAGTGCTAAGTCTATAGTATCTAGTGACTTTCTTATATTTAAAGCTTTGTCTACTATCACTACATCCGCTAAGGTTAGATTTTTTACATATACCTTTTTCTCTATTAAATATTTACAAAGCTCAATATTATTTAATGGTTCTAGCACATATACTTTCATAATACACCTCCAGAAAATTCCTCTTGACTTTAAGAACGAATGTTTGTATAATATGTTTGGTGAACAAAATGTCTAAAATATATTTTCACATCGATGTTAACAATGCCTTTCTTTCTTGGGAAGCCGTTAAAAGGTTAAAAGAAGGGGAAACTATTGATTTAAGAACTATTCCTTCAGCAGTAGCAGGTGATCCTAAAAACAGAACTGGAATTATCCTAGCTAAATCTAAACCAGCGAAAGATATGGGGGTAAAAACAGGTGAACCTATTTTTTCAGCTGTAAAAAAATGTCCAGATTTAGTATGTGTTCCGCCTAATCACAGTTATTACGAGAAGGAAAGTCTTAAATTAAGAAAACTTTTGGAGGATTTCTCTGACGAAATTGAACCCTATTCTATTGATGAATGTTTTATTACATACATTCCCCTTTTAGGTAGTGTCATGGAAGTTGCAAATAACATTAAAGATAGAATTTTTAACGAACTAGGCTTTACCGTAAACATTGGTATATCTGATACTAAATATCTTGCAAAAGTCGCAAGCGATTTTGAAAAACCAAATAAAATACATACATTATATGTTTCAGAAATTAAAGAAAAATTTTGGCCACTGCCTATAGAAAACATGTTTTTATTAGGTGGCAAAACTGCAGCTAAACTTAAAACTTTAGGAATTGACACGGTATATAAACTTGCACATACAGACATCAATATATTAAAGGCGCATCTAAAATCTCAAGGTGAAGATTTGTATAATTATGCTTGGGGAAAAGATATTGATGAAAGACATAGTAAAAAAGAAACACCTAAATCCGTAGGTCACAGCAAAACATCTGTAACTGATTTAACTAATTTAGAAGATATTTATTCTTTTATACTGGATATCGTACAAGATACATGCAATAGGCTTAGAAAAGAATCTATGAAAGCAAATACCATAACAGTTACATTAAAAACAAGTAATTTCAAAGTATATTCTATGGCTCAAACTATAGATTTTGCTACTAATGGAACTAATGAAATTTTTAAGGACTGTAAAAATATATTTAACAAAATGTATAAAGGCGAACCACTAAGACTTATAGGGATAAGCCTTAGTAATTTAGAGCCAGATGAAACAACTCAATTAAATCTATTTGAAACTTTTAACGAAAAGGAACAAAAACTAGATAAAACCGTAGATGATATACTTAACAAGTTTGGTAATTCTCACCTTATTACTCGTGGTTCCTTAATACACCATAACAATAAAAATGATACAGATATTGAATGATATAGCAAACATTAAACTTTGTTTAATATGTTTGCTATATTTGCTCTTGTAACCTCATAATACTTCTTTGTTCTAAAACCCAGACACTCATACCATGTAATTGGGAAATTAGTTAATGTATAAATACTGCTTTCTATTTCCTCTACACCATAGTCATTTAAAGCTTTTATACATGCTCTAGTAATTAATTTGGTTCCTATTTTCTTTCTTCTATATTCTGGGTGAACTACAAGTACCCTAGATTCTATTATTTCTTTGTTAAATTCTGGCATTATTACATTTAATGTAACCCCTACTATTTTACCTTCCTCAACGGCAACAAAACACAATTTGTTACACATTCTGTATAACAACCAAACATACTTTTCTGCATACTTCTCATTCCATCTTCTATCTTTTGTTTCACTTTCATAAGCCGCAATTAAAAGTTTTGCTACTTCTTTTATTTCATTTTTCTTTAATAATCTTATTCTCATAAACATCACCAAAACTATTATGTGTTTGCTAAGAATAACTATACTTACATTTTAACGATTTATATTTTTGCTGTAAACATGTATTAATTAGTTTATTAAAAAAACAAATGAACACCTTGCCACTCTAGCAAAGTATTCATTTACATTTTACGACATTTTTTCTTTTAATTCTTTAATCTTATTTATAACCTTTCCATATACATAAAAGCTTCCTATTACAAAAGATGTTGAATCCAATTTTTTAGTAAATGCATATTCTAATGCTTCATCTAAAGATTTCATTAATACATTTGGACCTCTGTTATTTTTTAATGCCTCTTCGTATAACGTTTGTGAAGTAGCATATTTTTTATCGTCAGCACCAGATGTTAATATTATTGTTGCATCTTTATCTTCTAAAAGTATTTTTAACATCTTCGCATAATCTTTTCTTTTTAATATTGATACAATGTATATTCTTTTCTCTTCTTTATAGTACATTTCCATCATATCTAGGAATATTCTCATTGCGGGAGCATTGTGCGCACCATCATAATATATATCTGGAAACTCAGATATCTTTTCCATTCTTGCTTTATGTACTACTGTTCTTAACCCTTCATATATAGCTTCATTTGAAACTTTATATCCTAAACTGTTAAGTATGTTCATTGCTTCAATACACATACAAGCATTTTCTACTTGCTTCTTACCTTTTAGATTTACTGCTACATTTGGTATTGTAGTGTAATCAAAATATTGATAATCTTCATTATATATATATCCTTTTATATTGTTAGAATCTAATATATGTAATGTATTGTTTTCTTTTTTACACTTCTCATTTATTACATACATCACTTCGTCTTTCATTTTATACACTACTGTATGAGAATTAGGTTTAATTATTCCTGCTTTCTTTGTAGCTATTTCCGTAAGCGTACCACCTAATAATTTTATATGATCATAATCTACAGAAGATATTATTGATACAAGTGTATTTGTTATTATATTAGTTGCATCGTCTCTTCCACCTAAGCCCGTTTCTAAAACTGCAAAATCTACATTTTTTCTTGTATAATATATAAATGCAATTATTGTTATTATCTCAAAATATGATAGCTTTACACCTGTGTTTATAGCAAATTCATCCATTTTGGGCTGCAATTCTAGTATCATTTGCTCTAGTTCTTCGTCCGTTATATGCACGCTATTTACACTAATTCTTTCATTATAGTTTATTAAATGTGGCGTTATGAACTTACCTACTGTATAACCTTGTTTTTCAAGGATGTTACTTACCATTTCCGTACAACTTCCTTTTCCGTTAGTTCCTGCAATATGTATGCATTTAAGTTTAGTCTCAGGACTATCATATAACTTTAAGAATTCCTTTATCTTTCCTAAATCCGGATTTTTACTTCCACGATATGAGTTGTCAAAATATGCGTTTATATCTATCATTCTTTCACCTTTTCTTTTGTTATTTGTTTACCATTTCATTATATTACAAAACATCTATAAATTACAATAATGTCCTCTTTAATACAATACATTAAATTGTAAGAACAGATTGCAAAGTAAAAATAGATAACAAAAAGCACAACTTAAATATTAGTTTAAGTTGTGCTTTTTGTTCATTTAATCGCCTTAAAAAGATTCGTTGTTCTTCTTACAATTTCCTTTCTGTAATCTGCAAATTTGTCTGCAGAATCACGAACCTCAGTAGGAGATATCCAGCCTTTATACTCTGGCTTAAACGGTCTTACATCAAAGGTGTTAAAAACCACCCTACTTTGAAGCGTCTGAGAAAACCCTAAGAAATTTGGATGTTGTTCAATTAGTGGCTCAAAATCAAACGTAATATTTTCCTTGTATTCACCATTTGGAAATAAAACATCTGCTGTAATTTGTTTCTCCACTTTTCTACTTTCGCACCAATTAAATGCTACTATCCCTCTTTCACTGCTATGAATTTCGTTAAGGTACATTAAGTATAACGGGTGTGCTGTAGAATACGGGTAAAAACGTCCGCTTGCTGTTATTATCCCTCTTTTAGTTACCTTTATGACAGGATTTCTACTTGTTTCCATATCATAAAAAGGAGAATGTACTTGCCCTACAACAATGCAATCCTTTGTAACACATTCTTTCGAGAAAATATCTACAAAACAATTCCGTTCAGACTTAGTTCCAACCCACCAGTTATATATAAATGCCTTCTTCCTAAACATGCCTAAACCTCCTTCGTAATTACTTGGATAAGAAATTTATACTAACGTTCACATTATACCACTTTTTATGTAAATTTACAACTAAAAAACGCCTTCAACTTTCGTTGATGGCGTTTTGTTATTTAATTCATTTTATTTTGCAAGTTCAACTGCTCTTGTTTCACGAATTACATTTACTTTAATTTGTCCTGGATAATTCATTTCTGCTTCAATTTGTTTAGCAATATTTCTTGCCATAATTGTTGCAGCAGAATCATCTACTTGTTCTGGTTTAACAATAATTCTTACTTCTCTACCTGCTTGGATAGCATAAGATTTATCTACACCTTTATATCCATCACAAATTTCTTCAAGTTTTTGTAATCTCTTGATATATGTATCTACAGTTTCACGTCTTGCACCAGGTCTTGATGCAGATACTGCGTCTGCTGCTTGAATTAATACAGCTTCCATTGTAGTTGGTTCACAGTCGCCGTGGTGAGCTGCTACTGCATTAATAACCGCATCAGATTCTTTGTATCTCTTAAGGATTTCTACACCTAGTTCTACGTGTGTTCCTTCAGCTTCATGGTCTACTGATTTACCAATATCATGAAGAAGACCGGCACGTTTTGCTAAAGCTACATCTAATCCTAATTCTGATGCTAGAAGTCCAGCTATATGTGCTACTTCAATAGAGTGGTTAAGAACATTTTGTCCATAACTTGTTCTATATCTTAACTTACCTAATAATTGAATTAGGTCTGGATGAAGATTAATAACTCCTGTTTCATAAAGAGCTCTTTCTCCTTCTTCCTTAACTGTATTTGCTACTTCTACTTTTGCTTTTTCTATTGTTTCTTCAATCTTACCTGGATGTATTCTTCCATCTGCAATTAATCTTTCAATTGCAAGACGAGCTACTTCTCTACGGATTGGATCAAAGCTAGATAATACTATAACATCTGGTGTATCATCTATTATGATATCTATTCCTGTTAATGTTTCAATAGATTTAATGTTTCTACCTTCTCTTCCTATAATTCTACCTTTCATATCATCACTTGGCAGATTTACAACTGATATAGTTGCTTCAGAAGTATGGTCAGCAGCGCATCTTTGAATTGCTCCAACTAACATTTGTTTAGCTTTTTTATCTACTTCAAATTTAGCTTTAGCTTGAGCGTCTACTATGTAGTTTGCCATTTCTGTTTTCATGTCATCTTCCAGTCTAGCCATTAACTCACGTTTAGCATCTTCTACTGAAAGTCTAGAGATTCTAACTAATTCCTCTTCTTCTTTTTTGAATGAGTTTTCTAGTTCTTTTTCTTTCTTCTCTAATGCTTGTTGCTTCATAGAAAAGCTTATTTCTTTTTCCTCGATTAAATCAAATCTTTTATCTACTAAATCTTGTCTTTGATTTACTCTTTGTTCTGCTTTTTCTATTTCGGCTTTCTTTTGTTTAATCTCTTTGTCTGCTTCTTCTTTTTGCTTGATTACCTCATCTTTCGCCTCAATCATTGCATCTTTCTTGATTCTTTCAGCTTCTTGTTTAGCATCTTCGATCATTTTCTTTGATCTGTTTTCCGCACTTTCTAAGTCACGAGCATCTTGTTTTTTCTTTTGCGAACTTGTTACTAAAACAGATGTAGGTACAGCAACAACAAGTGTAGCGACAATTGCTATGATTATACCTGTCATTTTGTTACCTCCATATTAAATTTTCAAAGTACAATATCTAATCTATATAACTTTTATCTATATTAATTTTGACATTGTTTATACAATTTCTGTCAAATTACATTTTGCCTAACCATATTATATAATTTATCCTTCTCAATTGCAAGTAAATGGAGATAAAAAAACAAATTACGGCAATTTATGCATATTACTTATATAATTTACCTATTATATTTCCTAAACATCTAGCTGCATAATATGCTTCTTCTAAGGTATTTCCTGTTGCACCTACTTCTATTAATATACTCCCATCTTCAAGATGTTGGTTATATCTAGAATCTCTAACTAGGATATGTCTAAAAAGTCCTGGATACATTGCTTCACCAATCTTTGCTATTTTTAAAGCCGTACTTAAATTTTCTTTCCAATATTTATTTTCTAGACTTTGATAGCCTACACCTATTACTATCATAAGCTTTGCTGTATTTTTACCATTTATTTTTGTTTCTGGTCCAAATGTTAAGTCACCAGATGCGTCTCTATGCACATCTATTACAAGGCCAAAATGCGAATATTCTTCAAGATTTTTATTTAATGTTTTCATAGAGTTTTTATATGCATTGTTATACGAAACATAATCATGAGGTGTTGTATCGAATATGGTTGCTATTCCTTTTTCATTTAATGTTTTATTTAATATATGTGCGACAGATAACATATTATATTTTGCATCTTTTGTTCTATACGTTCCAGAATATCCAAACTTATATGTATCACTGTTTGTATATGTTTCCGAAGTATGTGTTGAATACATCAACACCATATCGTCTGACTTTTTCAAATCAAGTTCCATATCCATTATTTCTTCATAATTTATTTTCTTCGAAGAATAATCTAGTATTGTTACCCCATCTATATCTATTCTTGTATATGTTTTTGCACTCTTTTTTACTGCGTCAGATTCTTCTAATACAATATTATCCGAATTTACATCTACTGCCGATGCATCAAACAAGCTTGTATCCTGTGATTGAACGATTTCTTCTTTGGTAATAGCCTTGTTTTCGTCTTTATCCACTTTTTCTTCTATTTCTTTCTCTGCTAATACATAATTGTCCACATTAAGCACAGGATAAGCTTTAAGAAACGCAGTCATATCTAGGTTTATATCTGTTTTTTCTCTTACGTTTGTCGCAAACATAAAAAGTCCGTTATATAACTTAGGTGTTCTTAATAATGCTATTCCTAAAATTGTTAACATACTTGCACCAAATGTTAAAGATGTACTAACATGCAAATATTTATATATTTTATTTTTTATATCTTTTATTTTACTTAAAACGGCATTAAAAAAACTAACCGCGTTATCCATAGACTCATCACCTTACTCTATGTTATTACGGTTAGTTTTATTTTATGCTTAAATTATTCTAAAAGATCTGACATTGCAGTGTTATATTTTTCAAGAACACTTATTGTTCTTTCTTTTAATCCGATTACTTCTTTTTTAATATCTAATAGTTTTTCTTTTTCAGCTTCAATTAAAGCTTCAATTCTATTTTTCTCGCTAATAGCTTCTTGTCTTGCGCTCTCAACAATCGCTTTAGATTGGTCTTCTGCAGTAATTAAAGCATTAGCAACTTTTTCTTGTTTTTGTAGATATTCACTATCATATCTTTCAAGTTTCTTTCTTATGATAGTTATTTCGTTAGAAAGTCTGTTTACTTCTGCCTTCTCAACTTGTAATCTGCCTTCATAATCTGACTTAAGTTCCTTTATATATTCTTCAACTTCCTTTTTAGCATATCCAAACATTTCAGAAGTGAACTTCTTATCATTCTCCATTTAATACTCCCTCCATACTACGACAGAGCTATTATATCAAAGATTTGGAGATTTTTCAATATAAGATTTCATTATTTTTTAACTAGTTCTAGCACAGCCTTAAAATATGCAATATGAGACTTTTCATCTTCAATTATTCTATCTATAATTTCTTTCAAATTTTCGTTATCTGTCATTTCTACTAATTCAAGATATGAATTTATTCCTGCTTGTTCAAGTATAATATCTTTTTCAAATATATCTATAAAATCTCTTGTATAATTTACATAGCTAGCTTTCCAATAGTCACAAATATCTATATTATTATCTATGTACACACAATTCTTTGGATCTACCCCACAACCAACTAATATCTTAGCTAGCATTTCATAATGTTCCATTTCTTTTACAGCTATATCTTCCATCGCATGAGATATATTATCTAAGCCTTCTGCGGAACCAAGTATAAAATGTTGGTAAATGTATTGCATAACGCTAGTTAGTTCACTTCTTCTATCCGCATAAAGTTTTTTAATTTTAGCTATTACTTCAAAAGGTAAACTGGTTACCATTATTTCGGGATATGGTTTGTTTATCTTAAATTCCTTTTCAAAATCTAATTTGTTTGCTAATTCATAATTCATAAAATCACCTAATACATACTATGTCTCTTATGTAGACTTATTACTAAATTTGTGATATAATATTTGCGTTATTAAATTAAACTAACTACTAACTATGTGGTTGTATCGTACTAATTGGCTAAAAGGAGGTTTAAATGGCTACTAGATTAGTTAAGTACAACGGCGGCACTGCTACATATACATCTTGCAGTTCCCCAACGCTCCTTAAAGAAGGAGAATTTTACGAAGTGGTATCTAAAGACGTAGGAGAATGCCAAACCAATTACACATTAAAAGGAGTAGACGGCTATTTTAACTCCATTTGGTTTGATGATGTTAAAGTCGGACTTGTAATTGCAACTAAGCCGCCTAAAATTGGCGAGCGGTTTCTTTGTTACGAACAGTTACCAGATGGTAATAAATATTCTCGTACTACCGTACTCACTTCACGCGTTAGAAGCGTAGAGCAAATAAACAACAAAGGATATAAAATCTATACCCTTAACAGTTGTTACATCGTTCACGTTATCTAACAGAATGCAGGTCTAGAAATATCTAGGCCTGTATTTTATTTATACTACTTGCATTTATTTTCTTTTGTGATATAATAATAACTAGTTTTGAATATATAAAACCTAAGACAAAGCAAAGTAAGTTTAAGAGAATATATTCTAGAGAATGCGGGTCACCGGCTGTAAGCCTGCTAATATACTTAAACCGAAATTTCACTTTCGAGGTGCTCTTTTGAACTAACAGTAGATTGAGTCGGCTAAGGCCCGTTATAGCTTGTTAAGTGCGTTACAATGTAACGAATTTAGGTGGTACCACGGAAGCAAAGTCATTTCGTCCTAATCTAGGATGAGATGACTTTTTTATTATGTATTAAATAAGGAGGAAAATTTAATGGAAATATTACAAAACATGGATAATATTCTTAAAGCTGGTTTAGAACAAATTGAAGCTACAAAAACAGTAGAAGAACTTCAAGATGTTCGTAGAGAATTAACTGGTAAGAAAAGTCCACTTTCTGAAGTATCTAAATCTATGGGTAGTTTAGATGCTGAGGCACGTAAACAAGTTGGTATGAAAATTAGTGAGATAAAAACTACATTTGAAACTAAACTTAACGAAAAAGAAGCAGCATTAATTGCTTCTAAAAGTGTATTAGACGAACCACTAGATTTAACATTACCTGGAACTAAGGTAAGCGGTGGTGCTCTACACCCTATTACTCAAATGTGCTATGACTTAAACGATGCGTTTACGTCACTAGGCTTTGAAGTATATAGCGAAGATGATATTTCAAGCGAAAAGTATGCTTTCGATAACCTTAACTTCGCACCAGACCATCCAGCTCGTCAATCTATGGATACATATTGGATAGAAGGAACAGAAGAAAAATCTGGTACTGAAAGATTATGTTTAAGACCACATTTAACTGGTGGTTCAGTAAGATATTTATTAAAACATGGTGCCCCAGCTAGATTTGTATATCCAGGAAGAGTATATAGAAACGAATCTACAGATGCTAGACACGAAAGAGCTTTCTTCCAATATGAAGCATTAATAGTAGATAAGAATATATCTTTCTCATCTGGTATGGTTATGATACAAACAATACTAGAAAAAGTATTCGGTAAAAAAATTAATGTTAGAATGCGTGAAGGTTTCTTCCCATTCACAGAACCAGGATACGAAATAGATATGGAATGTCTAGTTTGTGGTGGTAAAGGTTGTAAAGTATGTAACCACAATGGTTGGATTGAAGTTATGCCAGGTGGTGTTATACATCCAAACGTACTTAAATCTGCAAACCTTGATCCAAATGAATGGACTGGTTTCTATATCAACATTGGACTAGATAGACTTGTAATGATGCGTTATGGTGTAGATGATGTAAGACTATTCCACAGCGGAGATTTAAGATTCTTAAGAGAGTTCAAGTAGAAAGGAGATTACAATGAAATTATCTTTAAATTGGATTAAAAAATATATAGATTTACCTGACACAATAACTCCAAAACAGATAGCTTATGATTTAACATTAAGAACAGTTGAAGTTGAAGGTGTAGAAAATACTGCAGAAAAATTTCACGATATTGTTGTAGGTAAAATCTTAGAAATAAAAGCACATCCTAATGCAGATGCATTAAGAATATGTATAGTAGATATTGGTCTTAATGAACCCGTTCAAATCGTATGTGGTGGTTCAAACCTATACGAAGGTGAAATGGTTGTAGTTTCTAAGCCAGGTGCTGAAGTTGTTTGGCATGGTGAAGGTGAACCTGTTGTAATTAAAGAAACTAAAATGCGCGGTGAATACTCTTATGGTATGATATGCGGCGCTGAAGAAGTTTTCTTAGACAAACTATTTCCACCTGAAAATGATCACGCAATAGTTGACCTAAAAGGTGTTGACTGCAAGCCAGGAGATAACATAGCAGATGTTATAGAGATGAACGATACAGTTATTGAAATAGATAACAAATCTTTAACAAACAGACCGGACCTTTGGGGACATTATGGTATGGCAAGAGAATTATCTTGTATATATGATGTACCATTAAAAGAATTAGATAAAGTGGAAATAGATAGCACATTACCTAAATACAATGTAGAAATATTAGAACCCACAAAATGTCAACGTTATGTTGGTGTAGAAATAGCAAATGTATATGAAAAAGAATCTCCTATGTGGATGAAAACAGCATTAATAAATGGTGGTATGAGACCAATTAATGCAATCGTAGATATAACAAACTATGTTATGCTTGCAGTAGGTCAACCTACTCACGCTTTTGATATAACACATGTTAAAGGAGAAAAAATAGTTGTAAGAAATGCAAACGCTGGTGAACAATTACTTCTTCTAGACGATAACTGCATAGACCTAACAGAAGACGATTTAGTAATAGCAGATACAGAATCTGCACTAGCTCTTGCTGGTATCCGTGGTGGTAAGAAAGATTCAATACTTCCAGAAACTACTGGTGTTTTACTTGAAGTTGCAAACTTCACAGCTAAAACAATTAGAAAAACTGGTAAAAGATTTGATGAAAAAACAGATTCATCTATTAGATATGAAAAGAACATAGACACTGAACGTGTAGATTTAGGTAGAGATATGGCTTTAATATTATTTAAGGAATTATTCCCTGAATCTAAAGTTGTAGCATACAATGATGTTTACCCAGTTAAAACTGAAAGAGAAAAAATTGATGTAGAACAAGAATTCTTAGATGTTAGACTAGGTAAAGTAATACCTAGCGAAACTATTATTAAAGTTTTAACAGCAGTTGGATACGATATAGATTTTGATGGCAGCGTATACCATGTAACAGTTCCTGTATGGAGATCTACTGGTGATGTATCTCTTAAAGATGACGTTATGGGAGATATAGCAAGACTATTAAGCTTTGAATCTTTTGAAGCTAAACCATTACCAGTTAACTTTGAACACGCAGTTCATCAAAACAATGTACTTCTTGAAAGAAGATTAAGAGAATATTTAGCATATAGATGTGGATTTAATGAAATATTTACTTATCCTTGGATAGAAGATAAATATATTTACGCAGCTAAAATAGATGTATCAAAATCTATTAAACTAGCTACTCCACCTTCTCCAGAAAGTGCAATTTTAAGAAGTTCACTTGTACCTGGTATGTTAGAAGCAATTTCTAAAAACCTTAGATATATGACAAACTTCAAAATGTTTGAAATGGCTCAAGTATTTGAAAAAGGTGAATACCACCCATCTTCAGAAAACGAAACATTACCTGTACACAAGAAATACTTAACAGGTGTTGTAGTTGGCAAAGATGCTAAAGCAATCTTCTACGAAGCTAAAGGTGCTATAGAAAACATGTCAGAATATACACATATGGAAGGATTAACATTTAAACAAGGAGAAAGACCTTCTTGGGCAGATGTTAACGCATACTTAGATATTATGCGCGGTGATGAAAAAGTTGGTACATTAAGTCTAGTATCCGTTCAAACAATGATGGATAGCAAGATTAAACGTACTAATGTAGCTGTATTTGAATTAGACTTTGGTAAACTTGTTCCATTTGCTTCTAGAACAAATGAATTTGAACACTTACCAGTATTACCTCTAGTAGAAAAAGACTTATCTTTACTTGTAGATGAAGCTACAACTTGGGAGAACATCCACTCTACAATTAAAGCTAAAGTTAAAGAAGTAGAATTTATTGAAGAATACAGAGGAAACCAAATTCCTGAAGGAAAGAAATCTATAGTATTAAGACTTAGACTTTCTAATGATGATGGAATGCTTACTTCTGAACAAATTAACAGCAAAGTAGATTCTATTGTTAAATCTTTAAATAACAGATTTGGAATTACTGTTAGAGCAGAATAATATAACAAATTTATTATTTAAATAGAAATAAACAGACAACATTATATAAATGTTGTCTGTTTTTGTTTTAGTTTAAATTGTTACGAATAACGGTTCTGATTTTCTCGCCTGCAATAACAAGGAAGCCAGCAACGTTCAGCTTTTCAACCGCTTCCACTACAACCATACTGTCCCAAAGAGCAATATGTCTATACTTGTTCTTTGCAATGCTATCCCTAAGAACACGATTTGCATGTTTGGATACAGTTCTCGGGCTTACACCGAAATGTTTAGCACAGTCCGGATAGACCACATCTCCCATAGTTTCGGAATTGTAATCAAGGTCTTCCACATGAAGCTTAAGCATATATTTAAGATATGCATACCCCTTTTCGTTCTGGTCAATTTCCAGAACCTTAAGAAGAAGCTCTACCATCTTTTCTACAAGCTCCTCTTCTGTTTCGTATTCCGGAACAAGCTTCTTGTTTGTACGAGCTTCGTAAACCTTAGAGCCTTCCATAAATGCCAAAAAAGCAAAATCTTGATCGTGATCTAAAATGATCACATCAGCATCAAGCTTCATTTTTTTCCTGCATTCCTCATCTACGGGCAACATTTCTTCTGGCGGAACAGTACATCTGATAAGATTCATATTCCGTGTAACAATAACGTACGATTTCATCTTTCCCTCCAATTTATTAAAATTTTGTTATATAAAGTACGCATAAGTATTATACTCTTTTTACTGAATTTGTCAATATAAAGCAAAAGGCAACGTTACATAAACGTTGCCTTTTAATTATGCTGTTAAATTATGAGTGCACGAATCTTTCCACCTATAACAGGTAAAAATGCACTAGGTTTAGGTGCTTCTGTAAGTGGTGCGATACCTGTATGAGCAAACAACACTTCATACTTCATAGCATTTCTTTCATAGCTGTACTTGATAAGATCCTTGGTATTTTTACTTACTGTATTTGCGCTAACATGAAAAACATCCGCACACTCTGGATAAACCTCACTGCAAACAAACTTTAAGTAGCTATTATCATCCTCAACATACTGCTTAAGCATATATTTAAGGTAATCATAACCCTTCATGTTTTTACGCATTGATAAAGCTTCAAAAAGCTCGTCAATAAGCTTATCTACAAGGTCTTCTCGCGTTTCATATTTAGGAAAAAATCCTTGCATAGTTACAGTTTCATACACCTTAGCACCATCTACCAATGCAATTATTGCGATACCTCGATTTATGCTTGTTACCAAACCTTCATTGTTATACCGTTCTTTTCTTATGCTATTTGGAATCATAAAAGCTGTTGTACCAAGCTTTCCTACATAGTTTTCAAGATTACCATTATTGGTTAAAATTATGTACATTTCTCCTCCAGTGTTTCATCTTCTTGTAGTTTGTACATTAAAAGGCACCCAAGATTGGGTGCCCTTTTGCGTAGTAGTTTAGCGTTTGTTTTTGCTGTTTACACAGCGGCTACCGGCTTGTGAAGATACTGACTCATCATGCTGATGAACTCAGAATTGGTCGGCTGCTCGGTAAGATCTCTGTTGAAGATCTGGAAGTATCTCTCAGGTACATCCTGGAAACTTCTCTCAAGCGCATGTCTGATTGCTCTTTCAACTCTCGAAGGAGTAGTATCGAACTCTCGTGCGCATGTGGGATAGATTTCCTTGGTCATGCTTCTGTGATGATACTTGGGATCATTTGCGCAGCTCGTCATGATATACTTGATGTAATCATAACCCTTGAGATTGGGCTTGATTGCAAGAGATGTCATGAGGTTGATAACCTTCATCTCACCTTCGCCATAGGTCTGGTTTACGAACCGGGTAACGGGCTCTGCTACCTGAACGTCCTCAAAAACGTTCGCTCCTCTTTTCTTTGCCTCCTCGGCCAGTGCTTTGTTGGTTGTGACAATTATGTACATCACACGTCCTCCATTTTAATTATAAAATTCTGTAAACTCGCGTCTACATTTAATATTATAACTCATTTTCCACCTTTTGTCAATAGTTATGTTAACTTAAATTTTCTCACATATTCTCACTTATTATATTTCTTGACATCTACTACCTTAAGGTGTACAATTGCACTGTTACATAAACGGAGGAAACTTAAGTGATAGGGTATTATAATTACACTGTAATTTTAACATATATGGGGCTAATATCTGGCCTACTTGGAATATTTGCTTCAATAGAAGGACATCCAATATTTGCGCTAGGAACATTAATGTTTGCAGGCTTTTGCGATATGTTTGATGGATTAGTAGCAAGAACAAAAAAAGATAGAACAGATAAGGAAAAGAAATTTGGAATACAACTAGATTCTTTAGCAGATTTTGTTTGCTACGGAATACTTCCAGTGGTAATAGTATATACAACCGGCGTAAAAGAATGGTATGCGTTAATTTCTTACGGAATATTCTCACTAGCAGCTTTAATTAGACTAGCATACTTTAATGTTATGGAAGATGAACGCCAAGAACAAACAACAGAAGCTAGAAAAAGTTATGAAGGATTACCAGTTACATCTGTAGCTTTAATTCTCCCATTACTATTTCCAATTATATCTCGTGTTGAAACGCTCGCTAGTATACTTTTTACAGTACTTTTCCTTGTAATTGCATTCTTTTTCATATACAAGTTTAAAGTGCCTAAATTCAAGCTTAAGGGCATGTCTGTACTAGTTGCAATCGGAGTAGTAATTTATATACTAATGCTACTTAGAAATGTGATTTATAGATTTTAATTAGATAATTAAATACAAAACTAAAAATAACGGTATGACAAGCTCATACCGTTATTTTTTTTAATTACATACAAAATCCAAAAACAATTCCCAAAACATCGTTCGCCCTTGTAGCTGAAGTTGAACCACACATTTTGCCACTTTCCTCAACAAAACTAAACCCTTTTCCACTATTCGAAAATCCTGTACTAGAACGCAACCACCAAGGTAGTGGTAATCCATTATACTTTTTCATTCTTATTTTATTACTTGTAAAATAGCTACTATAATCTACTCCCGAAGCTTCACGATAAGCACCTGTATCAGTTTCTTCACTAAACACTTCGTGACGAGATGGAAGCCATAGAGAATCCAAACAAGATAATGTAGAGCGAGTATCAAAATCATAATATGTCTTATCTACTAACACAATAGAACTTGTTACCTCACTTGGTAAAATAGCATAAAAATCATTCTGTAGCCAATTACGCATTTCACTATCTTTCCAACCACCTACAACTGTATCTGTTGAATTCATCGAACCAGTGTTTACTATATTTTTTGTCATCCATGTAATTGACGCCTTTGTCCCATCGGCTTTAGCATCTGCATCAAATGCTACAATTTCCACTAAAATGGTTCGACCATCTAAGCATTTAATTCCTTTCGTATCTCCCAACTTATAATGTGATTTATAAGTCCCATTATCAACATATGTTTTGATTTCACTCCATGAATCTGTTATTGTTTCTTCATAGATTCCACTTTGGATATTTAATGATAAATTAACATCTTGGCCTTCTAAATTTCCACCCGCATCTGCCACATAAATTCCCGATTCCTCGAAAACGATTCCTCCAAATTGTTGACATACAGCTCCAGCTTTTTCGACAACAAACAGTATTAATTGGTATGTAGATGTTTCATCAAGAGCCGCATAAACATTTATGTTCTCTTCATTAAAATACGGTGCGCAAATAATACTAACCGATGACATAGATATTACAGCTCCTGCCATCTGGCCTTCAGTTAGCATTACATCAGATACTTTGTATAGCATTCCGCCTCCAATATCTATTGAAATATTATTTGTAATTTCCGCCATGTTCCAAGTAATTGGCCACTCGGACTCTTTCTTAGTAGTAACAGATACTCCTGTCCCAGATACTACTATATCCCAATTTTCATCAGTTATACCTTGATCTGCTAATTTATCTTTAACTACTTTTTCAATCGAATCCGTTCTTGATTCATCTAGATATACCTCTGCCCAAATCATCGAAGCTAAATCTTGCACTTGTCTTTCGTTAGATAAATCTACTGCTTGATTTGCTTTATCTATTATCCCTGTATTGCTAATCGTTATTACTACACTTGCTGCTAAGATTATCATTACTATTATAGTTATTACTAATACTATTAAAGATATTCCTTTTTTCATTTGTTTCTCCCCTTTTCTTTTACCATATATCTATACTATTACATATTCTCTTTTTTATCAATATTTTTAACTTTATTTATATAACAAAACCACCATACACATTTATGTATGGTGGTTACTACTTGCTATATACTTCCACATCCACTATTTTATTTAGGCATAAAAAAAAGACATCTTGTAATGTCTTAGTGGAGCGGGAAACGGGGCTCAAACCCGCGACCTTCGCGTTGGCAACGCGACGCTCTATCAACTGAGCTATTCCCGCATTGGTGGCCAGAGACGGGATCGAACCGCCGACACGGGGATTTTCAGTCCCCTGCTCTACCAACTGAGCTATCTGGCCGTATATAAAAAAATGGCGACCTGGATGGGACTCGAACCCACGACCTCCGCCGTGACAGGGCGGCGTTCTAACCAACTGAACTACCAGGCCAAAAAAAGTGGTGGGCACAATAGGGCTCGAACCTATGACCCCCTGCTTGTAAGGCAGATGCTCTCCCAACTGAGCTATGCGCCCACTCTTGCTGACAACTAGTATTATAATATTAAAAAGGTGTTTTGTCAACACCTTTTTTAATATTTTTAATACTTTTTGTAATATTTTTTACATGTTATTTTTTACTTAACACTTTCATTACTTCTTCTTTTAAGAATGGCACTAATTTATCGCTTTCAACTACATTTGCAAGGTAGTTTCCTTGTACCATATCTACCTTTAATTTAAGTACTTTTTGAAGTGTATTTTCATCTTCTATTCTTGTTATTACTACTTGATATCCAAGATCTTTAGAAAGTGTTACTATATCTTTTAATACACTTTCCTTAAATATGCTATTTGAATCTAAGAAGCTTGCACTTACTTTTACTTCATCAACATTTAATCTATGGAACATATCTAATACTTCATGTTTTATTTCTAAGTTTGATACAGAAATTCTTACTCCGTATTTTCTTAGTTTTTCAAACATTACTTTGTAGTTTTCTATCTTTTCTATTTTTATATTACTTGTAAGTTGAAGCATTATACATTTTGCTTCTTCTTTGTGATTTTCAAACATTGCACAAAGTCTTTCTATAAAGTCATTTCTTTGGAAATGTCTTAGCGAAATATTTATTGCCATGTTTACATTAGTAAGTCCCGCTTCACGTATTTCTTTTAGTTTTGCAAGTGTTTGCTCAATCATTATTTCGTCTATTCCAATTATTAGCCCAATTGAATCTGCAAACTTTAAGAAATACTCTGCTTTTAATTTTCCTACTGCAGGGTGGTTCCAAAACAAGAATGTTTCAAGCCAAATTTCTTTTGGATTCTTAAGATTTATTCTTGGTTGGAAATCTACTCCAAACTCTTTATTTTGGTAAGCATCTTTAAGTTCTTTTTCCATCCTCTTTTTGTTTTCTGTTTGAGCTCTAAGTGCAGGGTTATGGAAATAGTAATCGCTCTTACCACTCTTTTTTATATAATACATTGCAGAATCTGCAAAGTTTACTAATTGTACACTATCTTTCGAGTCGTCTGGGAACATCGCTACACCTAAGCTATACTCAAGATTTACTTTTGTATCTCTTATGTTTATTGGCATTGTAACATTTCTTTTTACTCTTTTTACAACTGTTTCTACTTCAAGTTTTGAGTCTGCTTTAGTTATTATTAAAGCATATTCATCTCCTCCAAGTCTAAACACTCTACCATGTTCTCCAAGGCTATCTACCAATCTTCTTCCAAGTTCAATTAGAAGTTCATCACCTGCATCATGTCCCATATTATCGTTTATATGTTTGAAATCATCTAAATCCAAGAAACATAATGCAAATTTTTTATCTTCATGTTTTACCATTTCGGATATTACTTTATTAAACTTGTGTCTATTTTCAAGACCTGTAAGAGCATCTATATATGCTGCTTGTTTAACATCAGCATGCTCTTTCATTTGGCCTTTTACAGCAAATCTATGTGCCGACATTCCCAGTAGGAATATAGCCAGTCCACTTAAAGTCAGTAGAATAACGGTTAATGTTTCTAACCCCATTTAACTTCCTCTCTTTCATCTTCTGTTCATTTTATATTTTCATTCTATCATTACACAACTATATTTGCAATCCTTCCTGGAACAATTATAGTCTTTTTAATTTCCTTACCATCTATGAATGGTTTTAATCTTTCATCTGCTAAAACTTGTTTTGTTAAATCTTCTGCGCTTATACCTACTTCATGAGCTAATATAAATTTAACCTTACCACATACTTGAACTGCAATTTCAACTGTATTTGTTTTAATCTTAGATTCATCATATGTAGGCCAAGAAGCATCAACTATCATAGATGTAGAATCTATGCATCTATTCCATAATTCTTCTGTTACATGTGGCGCTGTTGGGTTTAATACTATTAAGAATTTAGCTAAATCCTCTTTAGAAATTACACCTTTCTTGTATACCACATTTATAAAGGTCATCATTTGAGCTATTGCTGTATTGTATTTCATAGCTTCGTAATCTTCTGTAACTTTCTTAATTGTCTTGTTTAATTCTCTTTCATATTCTTCATCTACAGTTTCATACTTGTCTACTAACAATGTATCTAATCTCATAACTCTATCTAAGAATTTCTTAGCACCTTTAACTCCATTATCATTCCAAGGAGCAGCTGCATCATATTCACCTATAAACAACATATATGTTCTAAGTGTATCTGCACCATATTCGTTTACTATATCATCTGGATTAATTACGTTTCCTCTAGATTTAGACATTTTCTCGCCATCAGAACCTAATATTAATCCTTGAGTTGTTCTCTTAGCATATGGTTCGCGAGTTGGAACTACACCAATATCATATAAGAATCTATGCCAGAATCTTGAATAGATTAAGTGACGTGTTACGTGTTCCATACCACCATTGTACCAGTCTACTGGTAACCAATATTTTAAGTTTTCCATACTTGCTAAAGATAAATCATTCTTAGGATCGATATATCTTAAGAAGTACCAGCTTGATCCTGCCCATTGTGGCATTGTATCTGTTTCACGTTTAGCGTGTCCACCACAACATGGACAAGTTGTATTAACCCATTCTGTTGCTTCTACAAGTGGAGATTCACCGTCTTGACCAGGTTTGAAGTTTTCAAGTTTTGGTAATGTTAATGGTAAATCACTTTCTTTTAATGGAACTAATCCACACTTTTCACACTTAACAATAGGTACTGGTTCTCCCCAATATCTTTGTCTTGCAAAAGCCCAGTCTTTCATAAAGTAATTTGTCTTAGCATGTCCAAATCCTTTTGTTTCCACATACTCAATCATTGACGCAATTGCTTCTTTTACAGATTTACCATTTAAGAATTCTGAGTTCATCATTGTTCCGTTTGCTATATCTGTATAAGCTTCTTTAGAAATATCTCCACCTTCAATTACTTGGATTATATCTATTCCAAATTTCTTAGCGAATTCATAGTCACGAGTATCATGTGCGGGTACTGCCATTATTGCTCCTGTACCATATCCCATCATTACATAGTCTGATACCCATACTGGAACTTCTTTACCATTTGCAGGATTTATTACAGTTATGCCTTTAATTTCTACACCTGTTTTATCCTTTGCAAGTTGTACTCTTTCAAACTCTGTTTTCTTTTTAGCGTTTACAGCATAAGCTTCTATTTCACTTAAATTTTCAATTCTATCTGCATATTTTTTAATCATTGGATGTTCTGGTGCTATAACCATAAATGTTACGCCAAACATTGTATCTGGTCTTGTTGTATATACAGTTAATTTGTCGTCTAAGTCTTTTAATTTGAAGTCTACTTCTGCACCTGTAGATTTACCAATCCAGTTTTCTTGTTGTACTCTAACTCTCTCTGGGAAATCCACTTCGTCTAATCCTTCAAGTAATTTTTCTGCATAGTCTGTTATTTTTAACATCCATACTTCTTTTTCTTTTTGGATTACTTCTCCATCACATCTATCACATTTTCCACCTTGTGATTCTTCGTTAGAAAGTACTACTTTACAATTTGGACAGTAGTTAACTTCTGTTATATCTTTGTATGCTAATCCTTTTTCGAATAATTTTAAGAATATCCATTGAGTCCATTTGTAATAGTTTTCATCTGTTGTATCTATTTGTCTGTTAAAATCAAAAGAGAAACCAACTTTCTTTAATTGTTCTGTAAATCTTTCAATGTTGTTATCTGTTACAACTCTTGGATGTATTCCTGTTTTTATAGCATAGTTTTCTGTTGGAAGACCAAATGCATCCCAACCAATTGGGAATAATACATTATATCCTTCAAGTCTTTTCTTTCTAGCTATAACTTCTAGTCCTATATATGCTTTAACATGACCTATATGTAGACCTATACCTGATGGGTATGGGAATTCTACAAGTCCATAGAATTTCTTTTTATCACTATTATCTTTTGCGCTAAATGCGTCTGTGGCATACCATTTATCTTGCCATTTTTTATCTATATTTTTATCGTACATTTTATAATCCTTCTTTCTATTAACATTTTAAGTTTATTACATAAACATATTTATACCTTTTTCCACACATTCAACATCAAATGGAAGTTCTGGCCCTTCATCACCATCTGCATCCGTAGCAGTACATTTTCCTTCTACTAATGAAATCTTAAATTTCTTTTTTTTAATGTATGCAACATTATCGTTGTTTACAAATTTTCCATCTTCAAATTCGCTTAATATCTTTAATGTTTCTGCCATCTTACCAGCTCTCAACATTACTATATCTAACATTCCATCTTGTATACTTGAATTATCTGAAAACAAGTCTATTCTTCCTACACTGCTTCCGTTAAATATCATAACAACAACTACCGTTTCTTCAACAATACCATCTTCTGTTTCAATTTTTATCTTAAATGGTTTTTGTTCGAAAGGTTCTCTTGCTGCAGTTATAAAATATGAAGCATGACCGAGCATCTCTTTGAGTCGTTTATCTGTTTTATGAGATGTTCCTGAAAACATTCCAGCTGCTAAGATATTTACAAAGTATCTATCATTTACTTTACCAATATCTACGCCTTCTGTATTTCCTTCTATTATTCTTTCTATCGCTTTATCTACATCGCCGTACACTCCAAGATGGAGGGCAAAATCGTTTGATGTGCCAGCTGGAATAACTCCAAGTGGAACATTTATATTATGTTTTTTCATAAAGTTTACAACTTTATTTATAGTTCCATCTCCGCCAGCTACAACTATACCGTATGTATCTTCTGGAGTATTTGCTATAAACTCTTCGCATGAGTTTTCTCTTGATGCTCTAAAAGCTGTTACTTCAAACCCATTTTCACTTAATCTGCCAATTACTTCGCTTATTATTTCACTACCCTTATTTTGTCCTGCAGATTTGTTATATACTAGTCTTATTTTTTTCATATTAAATCTCCAATTTAACGCTTCTATTATATTACAAAAGCCTGCTTTTTACAAGTATATTCTACTCCATATTTAATAATAACTAAAAGAAAAGTAGAGGGATAATCTCCCTCTACTTTCTTACTTGAAATAATCCGTGTTTTTACAAATACCAAGGCACTTGTGAAGCCAGTGAATTTCATCCTTGAGCTTTGCCACTCTTGATTCATGTCTCTTCTTTTCTTCTTCCGAACGTTCATCCAACATCTCAAAGATGGAAATCTGGTGTCCCGTAGAGCCTGTATCGATTTTAATAAGTTCCGCCTTAAGCTTGTTCCGTTCCTTAACAATTCTTTCTTTAAGACTTGCAACTGTCTTATATCTGCTATACGGAGTATGCTTAATCATCTCAAGGAACTTTGCCCCATCGACAAGCTGACGCTCACTTCTTTCTGTAAGTGGTCTTGCTCTTAATACATTAAGAGCTTCCCTGATTTCTCTTTCCAGGTAATACACCCGGACGTTGCCTTCACGAATATTACTCATAACGTACCTCCAAAATATTTATTTTAGACTATTGTCACTTTTGTTTATTCTATCACATATAATTTTTAATACGCAAGCGTTTTACACTATTTTTACATTACCCAACCCAAAGGTATTTGTAAGCTTTGTAATAAGGTCATTAGTTGGTGTTACCCACCACTGTCTTGCTAATCCTTTTACCTCTTTAGTCTGTTCAAAATATGTATATACAGGTATGTCTCCTGGATATTCTTTTAATATTTCGAATAACTTAGTTTTTTCTTTTTCATATTCTGTTTGTGATGCAGTTAGTTTAATATACACCTTTTCCTCTTTAGATAGTTCTTTTATACTGTCTACAAGAATTTTAGGCTTCTCATTTTCTTTTAAGCTTATCTTTCCTTTTACTTCTACAACTTTATCTGAATTTATTGTATTTGCATACTTTTCATATACATTTGGGAAGAATACTGCTTCTATATCTCCAAATAGATCTTCAAAATTTGAGAATGCCATTTGTCTGTTACTCTTCGTATATATTTTCTTTAAGTTAGTTATAAGTCCACACATAATAGCTTCTTTGCCATCATACTGTTCTAGATTTACACTTTCATCCACATCACTTTCTGTTTCTTCTGTATTCGTTTCTACATTCAAATCTTTTGATGTAAGTGTCGCTTTCTTTTGTATTATATCCATAAACTCATCTAATGGATGTCCAGAAACATATAGTCCCATCATTTCTCTTTCCATATCTAAAAGTTCTCTCTTAGTTGGAACCGTTCCTGTCTTTAATATCTTTCTATTTGTTATTCCTGTTTCTTCTATACCAAAACCTTCAAAGATACATACTTGACCTTCACAACCATTTCTCTTTTCTCCTGCCACAGAATCCATTATTGTTTCATAACTTGCTAGTAAATCATAACGATTATATTCTGTTTCAAGTTCATCAAAAGCTCCTGCTTTTATTAGGGACTCAATACACTTTTTATTTACTCTTTCACCTTGTACTCTTTCTATAAAGTCTACAAAGTTTTCATATTTACCATTTCTTTTTCTTTCTTCAATAATTTGTTCTATAGCTCCTTCACCAACATTTTTGATTGATGCTAAAGCAAAACGAATATTTCCGTTTATTACTGCAAAACGAGCATAGCCTTCATTTATATCTGGTCTTAATACATTTATTCCTAATGTTTTACACTCAGCTATATACTCTGGTACTTTATCTAAGTTGCCTAAGAAACTGTTCATTGTTGCAGCCATAAATTCCGCTGGGTAGTGTACTTTAAGCCAAGCCGTTTGGTAAGATACCACAGCATATGCAGCCGCATGAGATTTGTTAAACGCATACTTTGCAAACTCCGCCATTTCATCGAATATTTTGTTTGCACTAGCCTCATCAATACCTCTATTTACTGCACCATCTATTACCCTTTTACCATCTTCTACAAGACCATTAATAAATATTTCTCTTTCTTTATTCATTACATCTATCTTTTTCTTACCCATTGCACGGCGTACAAGGTCAGCTCTACCAAAACTGTATCCTGCTAATTCTCTAAAGATTTGCATAACTTGTTCTTGGTATACCATACAGCCATTTGTTATTTTAAGAATTGGTTCAAGAGCAGGATGTGTATATTCTATGTCATCTGGATTATTCTTCGCCTTAATATATCTTGGTATTTGATCCATTGGTCCTGGTCTATACAAAGATAGCATAACTGCTATATCTTCAATATTTGTCGGCTTTAATTCCTTCATCATTTGTTTAAAGCCACCACTCTCTAATTGGAATACTCCATTAGTTTTTCCTTCACCTAGCAGTTTGTATACTCCTGAATCATCGTATGTATCCCCAAAGTCCACATCTACATCATGTATTTTCTTTACTAAATACTTAGCATCTGCAATAACTGTTAATGTTCTTAATCCTAAGAAGTCCATTTTAAGAAGCCCTAGTTCTTCTAAAGTAGTCATAGTATACTGTGTGGATATTTGTTCTTGATTTAAATAAAGTGGTACATATGTGTCTACTGGATCTTTGGTAATAACGACACCCGCTGCGTGAGTAGATGCATGTCTTGGCAGACCTTCTACCTTTTTAGATACATCTATTATTTGTTTTGCTTCTTCATCATTTTCATAAAGAAGCTTTAATTCTTGATTCATTTCTATAGCTTTATCTATGGTCATCTTTGGATCATTTGGTATCATCTTTGCTATAACATCTGCTTTAGCATATGGAATATCCATTGCTCTTGCAACATCACGAATAGCAAGTTTTGCTTTCATTGTTCCAAATGTTATTATTTGCGCAACATGATCACGGCCATATTTTCTTGCAACATATTCTATAACCTCTGGTCTTCTTTCAAAACAAAAGTCTACATCAAAATCCGGCATACTTATTCTTTCTGGATTTAAGAAACGTTCGAATATAAGGTCAAATTTAAGCGGATCTATATCTGTTATTCCACTACAATATGCTGCAACAGAACCAGCACCAGAACCCCTTCCTGGTCCTACTGGTATATTTTGTTCTTTAGCATATCTAATGAAATCTGAAACTATTAAGAAGTAGTCTATAAACCCCATCTTTTCTATTACACCAAGTTCATACTCTAATCTTTCAGCTACCTTCTCATACATATCTTCACTGTATCTTTTTTTCATACCTTCATAGCAGAAGTTTCTAAAGAAATCATAGTGCGAAATGCCGTCAGGGATATCGAAGTTTGGAAGAATTGTATGTCCAAAGACAAACTCTACGTTACATCTTTCAGCAATTCTAATTGTATTTTCTATTGCCTCTGGCACATTCTTAAATGCATTCATCATTTCTTCTGGAGATTTTACATAGAACTCATTTGTTTCAAATGTCATCCTATCTTCATCTGTCATTTTCTTTTTAGTTTGTACACAAAGAAGTACTTCGTGGAAATAATAATCTTCTTTGGTTAGATAGTGACAGTCATTTGTAGCAACTAGTGGTATGTCTAACTCTTTAGAAAACGCTATTAAGTTTTGGTTAATTACCATTTGCTCTCTATATTTATTATCTTGGATTTCTAGATAATATCTGTCACCAAATATTTCTTTGTATTTTAGTGCTGTTTCCTTAGCACCATCTATATCTCCATCTGATATTTTTCTAGCGACAGCACCAGCCATACAACCACTTAAAGCAATTAAATCTTCTGAATATTCTTTTAATACTTCAAGGTCTATTCTTGGTTTGTAATAGAAACCTTCTGTATATGCTATAGATACTAATTTAATTAAATTTTGGTATCCTTTATTACTCATAGCTAGAAGTACTAAGTGATTTGGTTCTGCATCTACTTTACCTTCTTTTTCAAATCTACTTCTAGGAGCAACATACATCTCGCATCCAATGATTGCTTTTATACCTTGTTTTTTACATTCTTTATATAGCTCAACTGCACCAAACATATTGCCATGGTCTGTTATTGCTACAGCATCCATGCCAAGTTCTTTAGTTTTAGCTACTAATTCACCTATTTTGTTTGCGCCATCTAAAAGGCTGTATTCTGTATGCATATGTAGATGTACAAAGCCCATATATTTCCCTCCTATGCAAAAGTACTTCAAATGCAATACTGCAATTGAAGTACTCATATTATTTTCATTATTTTATATATTATACAGCTTCTGCATCTGTATCTGTTTTTATTTCAGTTTCTTCAAACACATCTTCTATACCATCTAGTTCGAAATGTTCTTCAACTATTTCAACTGCTGAACTTACCACTTCTTCAGTTGTTCCATCAACATTTACAATTACATCTGTTTCTTCTGTTGTTACTGGAACTGCTACTTCTTCTACTTTAACTTCAACATTTTCAGTTTCTTCATCAGTTGTTGTTTCAGTTTCAAGTGTTTCAGTTGTCTCTTCTTCCTCAACTTCTACTTTAAAGCGCTCTAGTTCTTCTTCTATTTTTGCTTTAACCTTTTCTGAAGATGTTGTTAGAATTGCTTGATTTAGCATAAATTCCATTATTCCTTCATCTTCATGAAGTTGTCTAGAATATTCCAAATACTCATCTTCTATTTTTATTGTTCTATGCACATCGTTAACCATAGTTTTAATCTTTGTATCATAGATTTCTTTATAGAAGTTAATATAGTCTGTTATATCTATATATCCTAGTTCGAAAGAATCATCATATATTTTTTGAATTTTTCCAAATACTTTGTCTACTATTTTGAAATATCTATATGCATTTTGGCATATATTTATTATTAATGAATAATCATAAGTAAGCTTATCTATATCCGAATCCAAACCTTTTAGTGTAGCTTCAATTACAAGTTCAATCAATTCCTTTTCATCGTTTGGTAATTTAGATATATCATAATTATCGTTTATATAATTTACATATGCTTTTAAGTAATCAAACATTTGAGTATAACAAGTTTCTGTATATGAACCTTCTAAAATCTTTGTATCAATTTCCTCAGCGCATTTAATTACTTGATTATATCTTTGATTCTTACCTTCATCCTTAATATCTTGTTTTACTTTTTGTATAACTGAAGATATTACTAAAAGCATATATTTTACATCTTCTTTATTTTTGAATTTACTTCTAGATACTCTATCATATTCCATTTCTAAGAATTCTTTTTGAAGTTCTAGTCTTTCAATTCTATCTATTGAGTTAATATTATCTATTATCTCATTTGGATAAGAAAGTCTTAATTCATACATTGTTCTTTGCATAATATCGTATTGGTATTTTACATAGACAATTTCTCTTAAGATATTTTCTTCGTATGCCTTTTGGTCGTCCCTTTCTGTATTCTTTATTACATTAAGATGCTCATCGATTGCTCTGTTCATCTTAGATATATTAACCATTATTACTACGTTTTGAATTATTTTATCCAGTATATTCACTTTTTTAGCTTCGCTAACAATAATATCTGACAAAAAAATCCCTCCTTGCTACATTCATTCATAATATATACCCATATTATACCTTAATTTTGTTTTTTTTCAAGTGTTTTAATCTAAAAACCGTGTATCTTAACGCTTTTTAAGTATTATGTAAAACAAAGAAAAGATGTGAATGTTTATTTAATATTCACATCTTATTTATTATTATTTTACTAATTCAAAATCATAATCGCCATTTCCTGCTGTTGCTGGGATATCTGCTTTTAGGCAAACTACTGGACGGAAAGCACATGTGCCAGTATATTGACGATAGCTGTACACATGGCCACCACCAACATCCATAGAACCACGATAATCACTAGCTGACGGAGATGCCAACCAGTAGTAATATTTTGATGGTACATAAAGCTCATCTGCTGTTACATCTATATAAATCTTACCATTTATTTTATATCCGTATGTATCTGTTGTTAAAGTAATCGTTGGTGTATACCCTTTTGCATTCCAACCCGCTGCTAATAACTCTATTGTAGGACCGCCTATTGCTCCTACTACATTTGTTCCATAATCTGTTGTATTAGCAAAATTCGCATAATCTTTTATTAGTTCCGCTACCGCTTGCGAATTATATGATTGATAGCCATTTACTGTATCTGCTAGTGTATATTTTGTAGCATTACCTACTCTAAATTTTTCATATAATGCTAGTTCATCACTTGTTAAGGTTGCTACTTTTATACCTTTTTGTAGTGAACCTGTTTTTATTTTATCTTTTGTTATCAAATATACATACTCTTCATTATGATAATATATTTGCCAATCTGTATATGTAGCCCCATCTACCGTTACAGTATAATCCACTGTATCTCCATAGTTATCTTTAGTAATTAAAGAACCTAAGCCGGCAACTACTTCACTGTCTTTAACAGTAACTGTTACTCCTGTGTTTGATACTTCTATATTCCATTTGTTTTCTTCTATTCCTTGTTCACCTAATTTTGTTATTACTTCTGTAGCTAAAGCTTCATCTCTTTTGTTAGCCATATATGCATCAGCCCATATTAATGCAGCCAAATCTTGTACCTGACTTTGATTCGTTAAATCTACTGCTTCACTAGCTTTGTTTATTATTCCAGTATCGCTAAGTGTTATTACTACACTTGCTGCTAATATTATCATAACTATTATTGTTATTACTAATACTATTAATGATATTCCCTTTTTCATTTTATTCTCCTTTGTTAATTATACATATGTATTATCATATATTTTAATTTAATTCAATATATCTTTTCTACATACTGTTCCAAATTTACAATAATCGCAAACACCTCTTACTTTTTTATTTGGACATATACTTACATTGCCCTTAACCATATCTGTAGACACTTCTTTTAATATATTACGCATATTATTACATTCTTCTACAAATACATCTTCTGGTAATGTTCTAGTATCATTAGTCATGGCTTTTGAGGTTAATGCTAAATATGATTCGGAATTGTTGTTTACTTCGTTATCTAATTTTTTTAGGATTTCTATATCTCTTATATATATTCCTCTTAGCTTTAATGCTTCTTTTAATTTTTTGCTTATTCTCGCATCATCATGCTCATAGGTATCTAAACTTAAAAGATGTCTCGAAACCGTAAAGTAACTTACTGCAGCTGGTAAAACTTTGCCCTCTTTACTAATCTTTTCTTTGTTTTCTAGCATTGCCCACATATATGACATAAGTTGAAGCATAATTCCATCTTTTACATCATTTAATGTAACATCTTTTTTAGACGATTTATAATCTACGATTCTTAGATATGTCATTCCATTTATATTTGCGCTATCTACCCTGTCTATTTTTCCTCTTAAATATAGCGCTTTACCATCATCTAGCTCTACTTTAATAGGTGCAAACAAGGCATCATCTTCAAATGCTATTTCATATCCAAGTGGTCTAAACTCACTATGATTAAAACTATCCGCTATTGCATATATTGTCTTTCTCATGCTATTTTTTATCTTCTTTTTTAGCGCGACATATCTAGGACTAGTTAAAAATTTAGAATAACTTTCTTCAAATATTTTTTCTGTTATCTTATCTAATTCCTTAAAGCATTTTTCTTTTATTTTTTCATTTACAACTATGTCTTGCCATCCTATACTTTTCGAAAGAACGTATTTAGAAAATTCTTCTAATACTTCATGCATTAAAGAACCCGCATCCAAACTCGTTACCTTATATTCTTTATTTTCTTTAAGGCTTAATATGTAGTTTGTATAATACGCAAATGGACATCTCTTAAATTGCTCTAATCTAGAAACGCTTGAATTTATTTTATCTTTATATATTAAATCTAGTGTTTCTTTAGCCAAATTCTTATCTTGCCTTGCATATTCTAATATATTTTTATACTTTTCATCTTCTATGTATACCAAGAACTCGTTGTATAGTTTTTCAAGTTCTTCTTTATCTGTATCTTCTCTTATGTTGCAAATACGCGTAATTAAATCCATAAAATTAGAATGTAAGCTTAAATCTGTTCTAGTTTCAACACTCTCAAGTTTAATGTCCAATATATTCTTTATTGTCTGTATTAATGTACTTGGCCTTAAACTTCCTCCATTCATGCCGCTAGATGGTACTGTTACAATTAGTTTTTCTCTTATTTTATTTATAGCTTGATATATGTTAAATAACTGCATGTTATTTCTATCTATTCTACTTTGTTTTAGGTCCACTCCGTTATCTTTTAGTTTCTTAAGTTCGATATCCGAAAAGATATTATCTTCATTTTGAACTATAGGAAGACCACCATCATACGCACCAATTATATAACCTATTTTCTTTGCTGTTCCTCTATTTTTATTAATATCTGCAACATATACTTGATCTATTTTTTCTGGTATTGTGTCTGTTACTTGTTCTTTCGTACCATATTCTAAAAGTTCTAAATACTCTTTTACATCTATTTTTCCATAAGCTAGAACAATGTTATCCATTATTTCATATATTTTAGATACAATTTGTATTTGTTTATTATATTCATTTACACTTTCTTCTTTAACTATGCTAAGTTCTTGTTCATATTTTTGTATAACACCCATTTCTTTTAGATGTTCATATATACCATAAGTTATATCTTTAGCTGTACTAGCCGCTGCTATTCTAGTCTTAAGGTCAGTTAATGTATTTAGGATTTTTTCTCTTATGTCATTTAACAAATCTAAATTATATATGTGATTTACTTCTTTTTTATTGTTATGTGTAAATTTAGTTTCTAACATATAGCCTGCTATACCAAATTCACGTACATAATTTTCAAACTCATTTACATTCTCTATCTCAATTAGTCCTGTTTTTGCAAGTGATATTACAGGAGATATATCTTTTTTTAGTCCCTCCGTTATTATTCTTAATGCCGTTAAAATATATATTGCAAGTGGACTAGATTGTATACTTTTCTCCATATTAAAATACAAAGGAATATTGTACATAGAAAATACTCTAGTTATATTCACTTCATATTCTGAGATATTATTAGTATAAACTACAAAATCTTTGAATTTATATCCTTCTTTAACTTTAGACAGAATATCTACCGCTACGTATTCTATTTCGTTATATGTGTTTTCTTTAAGTACAAGGCTGATATTTTCCACTTCATTCTTATATTCATTTTTTGAAAGATCGAATATATTCGCTGCAAGGTGCGCTAAATCTTTTGGTCTATTTTCTTTAACATCTTTAAGATTTATTTCCTCAACTTTTACTCCGATTTCTTTTGACATATTTCTTAAATATTCTAACGTTTCATAAGCAGTACTAAATATTTCTGTAGTTCCATCTAAATATTTTTCTATATCTATTGTTAATGTTAAATATACATTTGTACCCGCAAAAAGCAATGCTTTTATATATTCAAATTCTACTTTACTAAAGTTATTATACCCGTCAAAGAAGAACTCCATATTCTTTATTCTTTCATTAGTTGCAATGTCTTTTATGAAGTACTCTACGGCATCTATACTAGATACAAACCTATCTTTAAGTTCATCTTCAACCTTTTTATATATATTGCCAAATTCATTTAGTTTTTTACCTAAAAAGTCTTCTTCTGCATATTTAGTTAATATATCTTCTGCACATAAGTTTTGATTCTTTGCACTATCTATATACGAACACATTCTGTCTATAAAATTCGTATTGTTTTTTACTTTTCTAAAAATTTCAAAAAGGTCATCGTTTTCTAGTATTACCTTTCTTACTAACAACTTCTTTGCAAGATCTGGCAAAAATTCTTTAGATTTATATAATTCACCTTTATTTACATTTCTATCTACAAATCTTTCAATACTTGTTACCGTTACATCAACTATACCTTTTTTCTTTGTATATTCTAAATATTCTTGTTCAGCAGTAACACGCATTGAAGAAGGTACAAAAAGTATGGCCTGTTTATCCCCACACGCCATAATTTTATTCATCAAATATTCACTTTTTCCACTATTACTTTTTCCAAGAATTATATTAAGTGACATATTTCCTCCTTAATTATTCTTCCTCTTTTTCAGTTTCTACACTTTCTGTATTTTCTTCTTTTTTAGCATCTGAAGCTTCGTCCATTTCCTTAAACATAGACAAGTCTTCATCTTCTGTCTTTATTGTATCGTAGTCTGGAAGTTCTTCTACCTTGTTTATTCCCATACATTTTAGGAATTCGTTTGTTACACTAAACATAGCAGGTCGGCCTGGTGCATTCATTCTGCCTACTTCTTCAATTAAGCCATATTCTAATAGTTTAGATACTTGCGAATCACTGTTTACACCACGAATACTTTCAATTTCCCCCTTAGTTATTTTAGGGTTATATGCAATTATACTAAGTACTTCCAAGCATGTTGTAGAAAGATTTGCTTTTTTAGAGTTTTCTACAAATTTACTTACTTGTTCAAAATACGATTTGTTTGAAACTAGTTGGTATTCATCATTAAACTTAACTAGACTTACACCACTATTTCCTTTATATTTTTCTTCCAAGTCTTTTATTGCCGCTTCTATTTCGCTAGCATTAACTCCTAGTACTTCTTTAAATTCTTTTATTCCAACACTTCTACCTACTGCAAAAAGTATTGCTTCTACTACTCCAGTTATATTTTCCATATTACTCTCCCTTATTTTTTATGATTATATCAAAGAAAAGTAAATATTGCTAGTAGTTTATATAATAAATATTTAAACGGAAAAAGAGGTCCGTAATTACACGAACCTCTATATCAAGATACTTTTAGTATCTATACTGAATTGCTTTTACGAGCTCACCGATACCATCAGCATAGGTGTCGAAGTTTTCCTCCAGACATTCTGCCTTAAGTGCTTCAAGCTTCTCAAGAAGCGCTCTTTTGGTAAGGGTGCCGAAATTGTAATCCTTAAGGAGCGACCTTAGGTCATCGAGTTTCGGGAAAAACCGAACCTCAACCTCTTCCATCGCCATCATTTCTGCCATCGCTTTGATTCCAACCGGAACCTTCATGCTAAGAGTTTTCTGCTGCATAAGATTATGCCTCCTAAAAAATATTTGTATTGCTACAGGAACTATATTTTACTACTTTTGAGGTCAATTGTCAAGTTTTATGTCAAACAAAATATTTAGATTTTGTTAAATGTACCATATTTATTGAACTTACACCTTTCCTATGATATAATTTAGTTCAGTCTTTTAGATAAGACTAATAGGAGGAACACATGATGTTATGTTCAGACTGTAAAAAGAACGTTGCAGTAATATACATAAATAAAATGGAAGATAACGGTCCTGACGGCAAGAAGAACGAAATGATTGGCCTTTGTGCAGAATGTGCAAAGAAACGTGGTATCAAAACATTTGATCCTGCAGCTAATCCTTTTGAAAACATATCTCCTGAAGAAATGGCCGGACTTTCTAAACAATTTGAAAAATTGTTTTCTAATATAGATATGGATAAGCTTTCTAATATGTTTAACGGATTTGGAGTTGATGGAATGCCTGGTATGGATCCCGATTCAATGCCAAACATATTACCATTTACTCAAGATGAGTCAGAAGATGATGAGGACAGAGAACCAGCTAAATCTAAAGTTAAAACTAAAGAAAAGAAAGCAAATAAAAAACTTAAATATCTAGATACTTATGGTACTAACTTAACTAGACTTGCAAAAGAGCAAAAACTAGATAAAGTTATTGGGCGTGAAAGAGAACTTGAAAGACTAATACAAATACTAAATAGACGCAGTAAAAACAATCCTGCACTTATTGGTGAACCGGGTGTTGGTAAAACGGCTGTACTTAATGCACTTGCACTACAAATAGCATCTGGTGATGTACCACAAAAACTTGCAAACAAAGAAGTATATCTTTTGGATATGACTGCTATGGTTGCAGGCACACAATTTAGAGGTCAATTTGAAGCCAGAATGAAAGGTGTAATTGACGAATGCGCTGCGTACTCTAACATAATCTTAGCAATAGATGAACTACACAATATTGTTGGTGGTATGGAACATGATAACTCAATGAATGCCGGTAATATGTTAAAACCCGCATTATCTAACGGAAGCATCCAAGTAATTGGTGCAACTACACTTAAAGAATACAGAAAATATATCGAAAAAGATTCTGCTTTAGAAAGACGTTTCCAACCAGTTATGGTTGATGAACCAAGCATAGACGATACAATAGAAATTCTTAAAGGTATTAAAAAATATTATGAGTCACATCATAAAGTTACAATACCTGACCAAGCTATTAAAGATACTGTTTATCTTGCAGAAAAATATATACATGATAGATTTTTCCCAGATAAAGCAATAGATTTACTAGACGAAGCATGTTCTAGAGTATATCTAGATAACAAAATCTTGGCTCAAGTTGAAAGTATTGAAGAAAAACTTAAAGAAATATCTGAAGAACTTGAAGCTACAGAGCAAGAAATGGCTGAAAGTGATGTTAAAGATTACGAAAAGACAGCTAACCTTAAAGCTACAGAATGTTCATTAAAATCTAAATTAGATGAACTTAAAAAGAACGTTAAGAAGTCTACATTAACTTTTGAAAACTTAGCAAGAGTGGTTGAACTTTGGACTAAAATACCAGTTGCAAGATTAACTACAGCAGAAAGTGAAAAACTACTTAACCTTGAAACTAACTTAAATAAAAAGATAATTGGTCAAACAGACGCTGTGCATTCTTTAACTAATGCAATTCTAAGAAAAAGAAGCAACCTAACAACTACAGTTAGACCGCCTTCATTTATATTTGTTGGTCCTACTGGTGTTGGTAAGACTGCTTTAGTTAAAGCATTAGCATATGAACTATTTGATAGAGAAGATGCAATTATACGTTTAGATATGTCTGAGTATATGGAATCTCATAGCGTATCTAAATTAATTGGTTCTCCTCCAGGATATGTAGGCTTTGATGATGCTGGATATCTAACAGAAAAAGTTAGAAGAAATCCATACAGTATTATATTATTTGATGAAATAGAAAAAGCACATCCAAGTATATACAATATACTTCTTCAAATTCTTGAAGACGGAAGACTTACAGATTCTCAAGGCAAGACTGTATCTTTCAAAAACACAATAGTTGTTCTTACTTCAAACCTAGGAACAAACTTCAAAAACGATGGATTTGGATTTGCTAACGAAAAGATAGAATCAGATATGTTATCTATGAAGGTTGAAAGTGCTCTTAAAGACTACTTCTCACCAGAGTTCTTAAACAGAATAGATGATACTATTGTATTTAACAAGCTAACAAAGGAAAACGCGTTAGAAATAACTAAACTTCTTGTAGATGAATATGTTGAAGATATTAAGAAAAAACGTATTAAAATATCTTATACACCCGAACTTATTAAATTTATTACTGAAAAAGGATTTAATGATAAATTCGGTGCAAGACCTTTAAGAAGAGCAATCACTAAAAATATTGAAGATACTATAGCATTTAAATATATTAAAGGGGAACTTGTAGAAAACAAAAAATATGTGGTCGATGTTAAAGATAATACAGTTACGATCGAACCAGTTACACAAGAATAATATGTATATTATAGCTTTTTGCTCGTAAGTATGATATAATACTTGCGAGCAAATATTTTACTCTAAAAATAATTTAAAGGAGAAATATATATGAAAGACAAGCACTTATTCGCTATGATGATTCCTACATGTTTAGTTCTTGCATTATTCTTCATTTTTATGGCTGTAACCGCTACTAAAGGTCCGGTTTCACTTACAAATGATGAAGTTGCATTCTATGAGAATGCTGCAGTAAGCTATCTTAATAAAGAATCAACTCCGCACAGTTCCAACACAAATGAAACTATTCGATACATCCAAGGCAAAGATAAGGTAACTATCGCTTCCCAAAACATCTTCAAAGAAACCGTAACTGTTTCTCTAAATAACGGAGACTACCTTACTAAAGTAAATGCTCCAAATGTTAATTTTACAGGTTGCATTATCTTCCACAGTGTTTTAGCAACTGTTGCTATCGGTGGGGCACTCGCCTTTCTTTGGGCTGTAACAGATGAATTAAGGTTAAGCAAGCAAAAAGCACGGTAATACCGTGTTTTTTGTCTTTTACATTCAAAAATATCTTTGTAGTTATATTAACCACTTTACAACTTTTTCATTCCCTGTTTTGCAACCTTAATAATTTATTTTAATACTACATCTATTTTGAGTATAATAATCTATGTAAATATGTTTTAGCTTCACCTCCTTTGGTAGTTTATTAATTAAACGATGTGTTGGATATTATTGCGAACGCAATTAGATAAAATAATTTATGAAAAAAACATTAAATAGAAAAATTGCAGAACAAGGTATCGGGATTATATACTAAATTTTTCTTTACAACAAGCTTTCTGACAAAAGCTTACAAAAGTCGTAGAAAAACGACAAAATATTACATACATAATATATTGTCGTCTTATTTTTAACTCTCTATATCTTCAATTAAAAGAAGTAATTCTTCTATATCATCTACTAATATTCCTTCTTTTAACTTTTCTCTTATACCTTCTCTAATTGTTTCTATTGTTATCTCTGTATCTTGGTAAAGTTCAAATTCTCCTGCTAAATTAATTCTATATATCTTAACCGTACCTTCTTCAAATATAACTTTATAATGGTTTAGACATTTTCCGTTATGTACCTTTTGATATATTAAAATTCCATCTTCTATACCTATTAATCTATAACCCAAATCTCTTCCGTCTACTTCATGTTTCATATTTTCTACAGTTGTATTCTCATGTTTCTCTTCTGAATCAATAGTATGGCCACAATCTGGATATACATCTGTATATTTAACAATCACATCAATTAAAGGTTCTTCTTGTTCCGTTTCTTCTACATATGGTTCAACAGCTATATTTACTTTTTTATTATCGACGGAAGCTATTACATCTTTCTGTTCCTCTTCTTTACTTATCTCAACTCCTATATACATACCCACTACAAAAAATAGCACCAATGATACTCCAAATAATATCTTATATAACGTTTCTGTTCTCATATTCTCACCTATCTTTAAGAATATTTTGAACCGTTTTTTATAATTTATTCAAATTAAATTTAATATATCCAATTTTTTCAGTTATATATATTTGCACCTTGTTTTCCTTAAGAATTTCTATTACATTTTCATGCGGATGTCCGTAGTACTTTTCCTTTGAAGATATCACTGCATATTTAGGTAGTACTTTTTCTACATATTCTTGACTGGTAGAAGTTTTAGAACCGTGATGCCCAACTTTTAATATTTCTATATTATTAAACAAATCCGTACCGTTATATTTTTCTAAAAGCATTTTTTCTGTTTCATATGTCGCATCTCCCATATATATAACATCTTTATCTTTTACACTAATTTTGCAAACCAACGAATTTGTATTTAGCCCCTCCTTATCTTCCTTAGATAATATTTTTTTATCGCTTGGTAATAAAATTTGTATTTGCATATCTCCAAATAGGAATTTATCTCCCTCTTTTACTTCTACAATTTCCAAATTATTCTCTTCTACAATTCTTAAAAAATTAGCATATTCTTCAGTTTCATTAAACGGTTTGGCATATATTATTTTCCCTATTTTATATTGCTTAACAAAATTTTCTAACCCGTTTATATGATCTGTATGCATATGAGATAATATTATTGCACCAACGCCTTTTACATTCTTATGCTTGAAATATCCATTTATACTGTTATATGCAAGCGTACTTTTCATCGAACCAATATCTACAATTACCATATTATCTTTGCTTTTTATTAAAGACAGTTCTCCCTGCCCTACATTAAAAAAGGATATGTAATTATCTAAATATTTGAAATATATATCGGAAAATACAACCACAAAAACAAATAATAATATACATATATATTGTGCAATAGTATATTTTTTGAAATTTAATTTCTTAGCATACGCTTTTGTTAAATACAATCTTAGATATGTTAAAAATACAGAAACATAATATGTTAAAATTGCAAAAATATTTAAGTCCATTATACCAATTTCTAACGGAATATTTTTGAACAAATCAATTAACCCTAAAAGTATCATTATACATATGCCTAGTAACTTCACTAATGTACATGAAACAATTGGTAACCATGAAAGGCAGATATATACTGATCCAATAACCGTTATTACACTTGAAATTAACGAACAAAATACATTAGATAGTATACTTGTTAAAGAAATTAAGTTAAAAGAATTTACTTGAACCGGGAATATTAAAATCTGAACGGATAATGTTAAAAACAAATTATTTAATAGTATATTCAATACATTTTTTATAAACTTATTCTTTATCTTTAATAAAGTCTTTTCTTTTATAACTACAAAGAATGGATTAAACAAAATGATTCCTAAAGTAGCCAAAGCAGATAAAATAAATCCTATGTTTAATACACTAAAAGGTGCATAAATTAGAATTAATATTATAGTTATTAAAAGATTGCTAAATGTACTCTTATTTTTTCCACTCCTTGCTTTTTCTAAGCTTTGTAGCGTGCATATTATACACATTATCCCCGCCCTTAAAGTAGATAAGCTAGTCCCTGTAAGTATCATATATACAATTATTAACATTATGCTTAAAAGCTTACTAGTATTTTTATTTAATTTACATATATTAAATATTATTGTTGTTACTGTTACTAAAGCTACTATATTAGAACCAGAAATAGCCATCATATGACTTATGCCCGCTTTTTCAAAGTCCATCTTTATTTCTTCGTCTATATCTAGTGTATCTCCATAAATTATACTTTTAGCTATGGAAGAATATTTGTTAGCTATATATTTATCTAAAGTTCTGCCCAAATATTCTTTATACATATGTATACATTTTATTGCCTTTTCTTTAACACCTAATTTATACTCTCTTTTTTCTATTATTTTATTTGCTATAATCTCTCCATATATATTATTAGAATAAAGATAATATTTGTAATTAAATTCTCCCGGATTGTTCATTATTTCTGGTATTTGTATTTTACCATTTATTTTAATAACATCACCGTATTTTAGATTTGTATACTCATTCCAACTAATTTCATTCATCTCATCTTCTATGTATATCTTTAGAACGAATTTATCCTTAAACCTCTCTCCTATTCTTACATTATACGACACGCTTGTTTCTGTTAGCTTTTTTAACGAATCTATATATACATCTGTACTTGAAATATATTCATCTTCAGGGTACTTGTTTAGAAAAAGAATTGCTTTAGAAATAACAAGAACGATTAAAACTATTATTAATATAATTAAAACTATATTTTTGTTTATATTTTTCATACAAGAAATTATACATTCCATCTTTAATTTTTGCAAAAAATATTTTGTGTCGAAATGTGTAAGTTAAGCGCATTTTCTTGACTATTTTACCCATCGTGATATATACTAGTGGTAGTTTATATAATATATACTAGGAGGAATTTTATGATAGAAATTAGATGGCACGGCAGAGGCGGTCAAGGTGCAAAAACTGCATCATTATTACTTGCCGATGTTGCTTTTAATACTGGAAAATATATTCAAGGATTTCCTGAATACGGTCCTGAAAGAATGGGTGCTCCTCTAACTGCATACAACAGAATAGATGATGAGCCTATAAGAATACACTCAAACGTATATGAACCAAACTATGTAGTTGTTGTAGATGATACTTTGGTTGGTCCTGTAGATGTTTGTAAAGGAATAGATCCAAATGGTGCAATTCTTATTAACAGCTCTTTAGAACCTTCTGTAATAAAGGAAAAACTTAAAGATGTAAATGTAAAAATATATACAATTGATGCTTCTAAAATAGCGCTAGAAACAATAGGTGCTAACTTCCCTAATACAGCTCTTCTTGCTGCTATTATTAAAGTTACAGGTTTAATGTCTAAAGAAGATTTAGAAAAAAATATGTTGGATTCTTTCAAACATAAATTTGCTAAAAAGCCTGAAGTTATTGAACCTAATATGGAAGCAGTAAGACGCGCTTATGATGAAGTTAAGGAGGTATAACTATGGTAAATGATAAAATGGGTGCAAAAGAACTTCCTTTAGCTGGTATTATTACTGAATCTGGTAACTCAGAAAAGTTCAATACTGGTGAATGGAGAAATAAAAGACCTGTTCACGACAAAGAAAAATGTAAACATTGTATGATGTGTATATTACCTTGTCCAGATAACGCTACTTGTCACAAAGATGGCGTTATGACAGGTATAGATTACTCAAAATGTAAAGGATGTGGAATATGCGCAAGCGTATGTCCATTTAAAGCAATACATATGGAAGATGAAGGAGGTAATGATTAATGTCAATTAAAGAAAGACTTAGTGGTAATGAAGCTGTAGCTTATGCTATGAAACAAATTAATCCAGACGTTGTTCCGGTTTACCCAATTACACCTTCAACAGAAATACCACAATATTTCTCTTCATTTGTTGCTAATGGAACTGTAGATACAGAATTTGTTCCAGTAGAAAGCGAACATAGTGCAATGTCTGCTGCTATAGGTGCTTCAGCTGCAGGTGCAAGAGTAATGTCTGCTACATCTTCACAAGGTTTAGCATTAATGTATGAAATGCTATACATTGCAAGTGGTATGAGACTTCCAATAGTTTTAACGTGTGTAAATAGAGCAATATCTGCTCCAATTAACATACACAACGATCACTCAGATTCTATGGGGGCTAGAGATTGTGGTTTCATACAATTATACTGCGAAACTAACCAAGAGGCTTACGATAATATCATAATGGCGGTTAAAATTGCTGAACAAGCAAAACTTCCAGTTATGGTATGCTATGATGGCTTTATTACTTCTCATTCAGTAGAAAACATTGAGCTTTTAGAGGATGAAAAAGTAAAAGCATTTGTTGGAGAATATACTCCAGAACACTACTTATTAAATCCTGATGAACATGTTTCAATGGGACCTTTAGATTTACAAAATTATTTCTTTGAACACAGAAAACAATTAGCTGATGCTATGATAGATGCAAAAGATATAATTGCTAAAGTTTCTAAAGAATTTGGAGATATATCTGGTAGATACTATGATGCTTTTGAATCATATAAATTAGATGATGCAGAACTAGGACTTGTTGTTCTAAACTCAACTGCAGGTACTGCAAAAACTGTAGTAGATAAATTAAGAAACGAAGGATTAAAAGTAGGATTACTTAAACCTAGAATGTTTAGACCAATGCCACACAAAGAACTTGCAGAAGCTCTTAAACACTTAAAAGCTTTAGCCGTTATGGATAAAGCAGATAGCGTAAACGGTATGTCTGGTCCAGTTTATACAGAACTTGTTACAGCTCTTCACAAACACGATGTACATATACCTGTTTCAAACTATATTTACGGGTTAGGCGGTAGAGATGTAAAAGCTACAGATATTGAAATAGTATATAACAAATTGTTAGCAGTAGTTGCTGGTAAAGAAGAATCAAATGGTACTTACTACCTTGGTGTAAGAGAATAGGAGGAAAACATGGCATATAATTTAAAAGAAGTTGTAAACAAGAAAATAAGATTTACTAGCGGTCATAGAATGTGTGCTGGTTGTGGTGCTCCTCCCGCAGTAAAAACAATATTACTTGCAGTTAAACCTGAAGATGAAGTTGTAGTAACTAGCGCAACAGGATGCTTAGAAGTATCTAGTTGTATATATCCATATACTTCATGGAAAGATGCTTCATTTATACACAGTGCATTCGAAAATGCTGGTGCTACTTGTTCAGGTGTTGAAGCTGCATACAATGCATTAAAAAGAAAAGGTAAAGTAAATAAAACTACTAAATTTATTGCATTTGGTGGTGATGGTGGTACTTATGATATAGGATTACAAAGCTTATCTGGTGCTATGGAAAGAGGACATGATATGGTTTATGTATGTTATGATAATGGTGCATATATGAACACAGGAACTCAACGTTCCTCTGCTACTCCACACTATGCAGATACAACTACTGCTCCTGCGGGAAAAGTAGTAGCTGGTAAAGCCCAACAAAGAAAAGATTTAACTGAAATAATGGTTAAACACAATATACCTTATGTTGCGCAAACTGCTATGTATGGTAACTTTAGAGATATTTATGAAAAGGCAGAAAAAGCAATATATACGGAAGGGCCTGCATTCTTAAATACATTAGCTCCTTGTCCAAGAGGTTGGGGTTACGATCCTAAAGATTTAATACTTATTGAAAAACTTGCGGTAGAAACTTGTTTCTGGCCACTTTACGAAGTTGTTAATGGTGTGTATAAAGTAAATTACAAACCAGCTAAAAAACTTCCAGTTGAGGAGTTCTTAAAACCACAAAAAAGATTCAAACATCTATTTAAAGAAGGAAACGAATGGATGATTGAAGAAATACAAAAAGAAGTAGATAAAAAGTGGGAATACCTACTTGCTATGGAAGAATTAACTAATAAAGAAGGTTAATATAAAACTAAAATATATTGAAGAGAACGATTAGAAAATTGTTCTCTTTTATCTACATTATGTTTTTAACATTTTGTTAATATCTTGTTGACTTTTATGTAAACTTATGTTATAATTATAGGTGTGTTAAGACATAGTCCAAAAATAATAATTTATAAGGAGATTTAAAAACTAATGGAAAACACCGTAAAATTTAGTGTCGCTGGTATCGTAACCGCATTCTTCGCTTGGCTTATCTATTACTTAGCTATGCCGGCAGCAAACTTCGCAAACCCCGGTTTCTGGTGGTATTTGATCGGAGTTGGAGCAATTCTTACTGTATGTCTTGTAGTTGCAGGGCTTTGGGATGAGATTTTCATTCCCGCCTTTGTTTCTGGTGGACTTACTGTTTTGATGCTCTTGATTCTTATCATTGGCGCAATTGCAGGTTCTGCAATGTGTTCCTCTGGAAAGTACTATTCTCGTCTTGATGTCGAAAACACTACGTTTGAACAAGAGTTCAACGAAGTAGATTGGAACACTGTTCCTCAAATCGACAAAGACAGCTCTATCATTCTTGGTAAGAGAAAGATGGGTACTTTGACGGACATGGTTTCGCAGTTTAACGTCATGGACGAATACACCATCATTAACTACAACGGTTCACCTGTTCGCGTATCGCCTCTTGGCTACGCTGGTTTCTTTAAATACAACAACAACAAGATTAATGGTATCCCTGGATACGTTCTTGTAAATGGTGTTACTAAAGAAGCGGAATATGTTGAACTCGAAGAGGGAATGCAGTATTCTCCTAGTTCCTACTGGGGTAAGGACCTCAAGAGATATCTTCGTAGAAACTTCAGAAGCACCATGTTTGGTGAATTTTCTTTTGAAATTGATGACGAAGGTAATCCTTTCTGGATCATTCCTACCTACAAGTATGGCGCAGGCATTGGCGGTGCAAAGACCCCTACCGGTTGTATTACCGTAGATCCTATTTCTGGTAAGCTTCACTCCTATTCTTTGGATGAAGTTCCTGAATGGATTGATGCAGCACTTGATCCTAACCTTACAGTCAGCATGATTGATTCTTGGGGCAAGTACGAAAACGGTTTCTTCAACACTTGGTTTGGTCAAAAAGGCGTAAAGAAATCCACCGAAGGTTACAACTATGTAACTATTGGCAATGATGTTTACCTCTATACTGGTATTACCTCTGTCGTAGCTGACGAGTCTAACATCGGTTTCATCTTGGTAAACATGAGAACAGGTGCAGCAAAGTACTTTGAGCTTGATTCTGCAGAAGAATATTCTGCTATGGATTCTGCAAAAGGTGCCGTACAGCACTTAAACTACAGCGCAACGTTCCCCATTCTCATTAGTGTAGATGGCAAGCCCACTTACTTCTTGAGTCTTAAGGATGCCGCTGGTTTGGTAAAGATGTATGCATTTGTTTCTGTACAAAACATACAGCAGGTTAGCGTAACTGACGCTTCCGTGGGCGTAGAAGTTGCTCTTAGCAACTATATGAAGCTTATAGGTAATGGTCTTAACACAACCCCTGATGCTGAAGCTGAAACGCAAACTGCTACTGTTACTGTATCTGAAATTTACACTGCAATCATCGAAGGCAACTCGTACTACTACATTATCGCTGATGGTAACTTGTATGTAGCACCTATCTCCGCTGGACAGTACGTACTTCCCATTCTCAAAGCTGGAGATTCCGTAACCATCACCTATGCTGAAGCTAATTCTCATAGAAAGGTGGTAAGTATTAAGGAGACCAATTAACATGACTGCTATGGATAAGCAAAACAGACTCTGCATAACCGAAAACATTCGCGCTGTTGTAAATTTGAACTTCGAAGAGGAGATTCGGATATACTTAAATATCGCGGATGATAAGACGATACTTCTCTCTAATGATAAAGAACTCGACCTTCCCTGTTTTGGGATCGTAGGTTTCGACAAGAAATACCGTTTCTTTATCCCTAAGGAAATTCGCGAATACCTTAATTTGACTTATGAATCTAAACTCTTGGTTTACTCCAGGAAAGGAAACTTGGTCATTCATAAGGTATAAGCAAAGTATCTTAACCCAGCAAACAAGCCCGTACTACTGTACGGGCTTGTTCTTTTGTATTTTCATATATTATATTAAAACTTAGGTTCAAGTAAACTTAAAGATACTTTCTTCTTATCTAATTTTATTTCTTCTACATAACAATCTACTATGTCTCCAACACTTACTACTTCTAGTGGGTGTTTAATATATTTATCTGTTAGTTTGGATATATGTGCTAAACCATCATTTTTAAGACCTATATCTATGAATACTCCAAAGTCTACAACATTTCTTACTGTACCTTGTAGTTTCATTCCAACTTTTAAATCTTCTAGTTTTAATATATCACTTTTTAGAAGAGGTTTTTCAAAATCATCACGAGGATCTCTCGCTGGTGATTTTAACGCCTTTATTACGTCCTCTAGCGTATATTCATCTGTTTTTAGTTCTTCTGCAACTTCTTTTACATCCAACTTATTAAGTTCCTCAATTAGCTTGTTAGAGCCTAATTCTTTGATGTCCATATTTACTTTATTTAACACTTCTTCCGCCAACTTGTAACTTTCAGGGTGAATTCCAGTTCTATCCAATGGATTAGTTCCACCTTCTATTCTCATAAATCCTATAGCTTGTTCGTATACTTTATCACTAAAGACTTTTGCCTTCTTTAAGTCTGTTCTAGATAAGATCTTACCTTTTTCATCTCTGTATGCTAAAAATTTATCTATTGTTTTCTTGTTCATACCAGATACATATTTAAGCAATTCTTGACTTGCTGTATTTAAGTTTACACCAACCATATTAACCGCTTTACTTACTACAAAATCTAACGATTCATCTAGTCTCTTTTCTTGAACATCGTGTTGGTATTGTCCTACACCAATACTCTTTGAATCTATCTTTACAAGTTCAGATAATGGATCTTGAAGTCTTCTTGCAATGCTTATTGCACTTCTTTCTTCTACATGTAAATCTGGGAATTCTGCTATAGCAAGTTTAGATGCAGAATATACAGAAGCTCCTGCTTCGTTTACTATTATATATTCTACTTTTCTTTTTGCGTCTTTTATTACATCTACTATAAAGGCTTCACTTTCTCTTGATGCTGTTCCATTTCCTATTGCTATTATATCTATGTTATATTTATCTATTAGATTTAACACATGTAGTTTCGCTTTAAGTGTTTCATTCTTTGGTTCATGTGGGTAAATTACAGAGATATTTAAGTATTTACCTGTGCTATCTATTACTGCTAGCTTACAACCAGTTCTAAACGCTGGATCTAGTCCTAATACCATCTTATCTTTCATTGGTGGTTGAAGAAGTAATTTTTCTAAGTTTTTGGCAAATACAGATATTGCAGCTTCACTGCTCTTTTCTGTTAAATCTGCGCGTATTTCTCTTTCGATACTTGGACTTATTAATCTATTGTATGCATCCTTTATTGCCTCTTTAACAACTGGTGCTACAAAAGAGTTTTTGTTCTTTATTGTGAACTTCTCCATATGTTCTAGTATAGCTGCCTCATCTACTACTATACTAACATTTAGCACGCCTTCTTTTTCTCCTCTATTTAATGCAAGTACTCTGTGATGCTTAACTTGTTTTACTGGTTCTGTATATTCATAATACATATCGTAAACCTTGTTTTCATCTTCTGCATTTTTCTTCATTTTAGAAGTAAGCATACCAGTATTATATGTATACTTTCTAATCCATGATCTAAAACGGCTGTTATCGCTGACGTTTTCTGCAATAATATAGCTTGCACCTTTTATTGCATCTTCTGCTGTTTTTACTTTGTCTGTTATATATTCCTTAGCTATACTTTCTAATGTTCCTTCTTTTGGGAATGTTAATATTAAATCTGCTAAAGGTTGTAGCCCTAAAGCAATCGCTTCTGTTGCTTTAGTCTTTTTCTTTTCCTTAAATGGTCTATATAAATCTTCTACATCTACAAGTTTTTCTGCTCTTAGTATGTCATTCTTAAGTTCTTCCGTAAGCATACCTTTTTCATCTATTAAACGAATAACATCTTCTTTTCTTTTTAGTAAATTTACTTGGTATTCATACACCTCGTTAATGCTTCTAATTTGTTCTTCATCTAATGCTCCTGTTGCTTCTTTACGGTAACGAGCAATGAATGGAATTGTATTTCCTTCTTCTAAAAGCTCCAATGTTTTTTCTACTTGGTTTTGTTTTACCCCTAATGTTTTTGCTATTTCTAATATAATTTCTTTGTTCATAATAACCTCTCTTCTGCAAAACAAATTATATATCACGAAAGTAGGTTTGTCAAATTATTATGTAAAGTGATTTTATTGAATTTTATACAAAAATATGGTATAATATATATAGTGTTTGGCGTTAAGAAATATATTTAATTAAAGTATTTGGAGGTATAGACCAATGTCAAAAGCAAACATCAAGCGGATCGTGCTGTTAAGCACAGGCGTAGCAATGCTCATCGTTTTCATCGTATTCTCCTGTATTCTTGCCAACCCTGGCACGAACTATACAGATGAATACAAAGTACACCTTGCTCTTACCGAGCTGGATAACATCAGTGATGTAGAAGCTTATCTTACGGAGAACCAAATCCCTTACGAAATCAAAAATAGCACCCTTACCCTTAACGACTACGACAACATCAAATTTGTAATTCGTACAGACAATAGCACCGGTTATCTCATTCCGTCGGAAAAACTTGTACTTCTCTCAAAGCTCGATGCAAAAGACTATGAAATTGTTACCGTGGAAAAAGTACCTACCGAAGATGGTTGGAATGAAAATATTTATCTTAAGGAAAGTGGTATCACTTATTCTAGATATAACGGAGAATATTTCATCCAAACCACATGGGTACTTCAGTTAATTAAAACAGTTTCTATGGTTCTATTCATCGGCATCGGCGCATATCTTGTTTTGGATTATCTTGATCTTTATTTTAAGATGAAGAAAAAGAACCAAGCAGTAACTAACCCTTAAGAAGTATAAACATTGTTTCGTCAAACACTACCGCAACACACAACAAAACACTTCAGAGTAATCTCTGAAGTGTTTTTCTTTGTATTTTTAATAATTAAACATTAAGCAAGTTCTACAACTGCTCCAGCTTCTGTTAAAGCTGCTTTCATTTTTTCAGCTTCTTCTTTAGCTACGTTTTCTTTTATAGTTGCTGGCGCTCCATCAACTAAGTCTTTAGCTTCTTTTAATCCTAAACCAGTTGCTTCTCTAACTGCTTTTATAACTTGGATTTTGTTAGCTCCTGCTTCTTTAAGAACTACGTTAAATTCTGATTTTTCTTCAGCAGCTGCTGCTCCTGCTGCTGCTCCACCTGCTACTGCTACAACTGCTGCAGCTGCAGATACTCCAAATTTTTCTTCAATTGCTTTTACTAAGTCTGCTAATTCGATAACTGTTAAAGTTTCGATATCAGCTAATATTTTTTCGATTTTTTCCATTTTAAATTCCTCCTTAAATCTTTCTAGTTAGTCTTAGGCACTAACTGACTCCTCATTTTTCTTTGCTACTTGATCAAGCACAACTGCTAAGTTTCTGATATTTCCAATAAGAGCAGATGCAAGTTGAGTAAGTAGAACTTCTTTTGATGGTAGTTTTGCAAGTTTCTTAACTTCGTCTACAGATACTGCTTTACCATCCATGATTCCAGCTTTGAATTGATAGAATTCATGAGTTTTAGCAAAGTCGTGTGCAATCTTTGGTCCAGTTGTGTATTCTTCTGTTCCTATAACTACTGCTGTAGGTCCTTCTAATACGCTGTCTAGTCCTTCGATATTAGCTTCTTTGCATGCTAATTTTATTAAAGAATTCTTTACAACCATGCATTCATTTCCAGATTCTCTGTATGCTTTTCTGATTTCTTTGTCTTCGTCAACTGTTATACCTTTGTAGTCTACAAAGAATACCATTTTTGCTGATTGTATTTTTTCTGCTAATTCTTTAACTTGTGCTTTTTTAGCTTCTAATACTTTTGCGCTTGGCATGTTAATTCTCCTTCCTTTTTGTTTAAATTAAAAATACTGTTACCCATAAAGGTAACAGTATCATCTATATCAATCTTAAAATATATATTAAGAAATAATCTTGACTACTTATCACCTCGGTAGGATTTACTTTGTACCTACTGTCTTGGGTAAATTTTATTTACGTGTATTATTATAACACCCAAGAGGTGTAATGTCAACACTTTTTCTCAATTTATGTAAATTTATTCTTTTCCTAATTCTTTTTATATCTAAACATTACACTTGGTCTATGTCCTCCGCCAGTTTTCATTATATCTGTTTTCTCAACTTTGTTTGCAATTATTCTTCTGAAAGCTGGATCTAGTAGTTTCTTACCTAGTATTGCTTCATATACTTTTTGTAGTTCTCCTAGTGTAAATAATTCTGGCATCATATTAAATACGATATCTGTATACTCTATCTTGTTTCTTAATCTTTCAAGACCTGTAAGTATTACTTGTTCATGGTCGAAAGCTAAAGAATTGTTATCTAGTATTTCCATATCATATTTATCTGTTACTTGTGGCTTTACATGTTTAGCTATAGCAAATTTAATTACATCAGTTCCATTATCTAACATTACATTTACTACGCCGTCTTTTTCTTCATATGAGATTATATCAAACCAAGAAGCTGTTGGAGTTAATATGTTTTCTATTTTGCTTTTATCCACTAACGCCATATATGAAACAGATATTATTCTCATTCTAGGATCACGTTTTACTCCACCAAATGTATATAATTGTTCTAGATATATATCGTCTAGATTTGTTTCTCTCTTTAATATTCTATTTGGAGCATAATCTAGTTCCTCGCCTACACCTACAAATCCTCCTGGTAAGCACCATTTATCCTTGTATGGGTAATCTGTTCTTTTTACTAAAAGAATGCTCATTTTCTTTTCATCAGTTTTACGATAATTTTCTGTATTCTCACTGGATACACTAAATAGTAGTATATCTGCTGTTACAGATAATCTATCGTAATCTTCTGGATTATATGCTTTTAAGAATTCTTCCTCTGAGTTATATGTTATCTTTTCCATATCGCCCCTCCAATACACACATATTATATCTCATTTGTCTTTTGTTAGCAAGCACACTTTTCTACAACAATTATGCATGTACTGTTTGGTAATTTTACTACTCTACCATTTTCATCATATATATTTATTTTTGGTAATAAATTTTCTTCATAACCATTTTGCAAGAATGCTTTACATTCTATAACTTTCGAATTTGGCAATGTTTCCTTTATAAAGTCTACATATTCTTCCGGTGTAAAATATCCAAATTGTTCTTTTATTTCTAAAGGATACGATTGTTCTCCCCAGGTATATGTATACAAAAATTCCATTGCATCATTTACTAACATCTTTACTGTATTATCGTTTACCTTTTCAAAGGTTACTTTTCTACCTTCAAAATCATTACAATATCTCTTTAGTATTTCTATATCCTTTACATCTTTAAATTCTATAAGTCTATATTGTTCCTTTGGTGATGTCATTATACCATCACGAATAACTATTCTTCCATTTACAGCAAGTGAAGCATACGCCTCTTTCAAGCTTGCTGCTATTGTTTCTTTATTAAACTTTTTACCATTAAATTCTATATACGAATATAATTCATGAATTATAGAAGAATAGATAATTGTATCTAGATTAGAAAAATATGTACTTAACTTTAGCGCATCTCCTTTAACTATATTCCATGCATGGTTTTCTTTTATCTTTTTATCTTGTAGCTTATCTATTACATTTTGAGATAAATCTATTCCGTATAAATCTAGTTCTGGTCTATTTTTTTCTATCAAATCTAATAAAGCTCCGCCACCAGGACCGACATCTAAAACTTTATTTCCAACTATATATTTTAATAATACCGCTTTCTCATTAAGTGAAGCGTTCATAGTATTTAAATAATCTATTTCATTGTAGAATCTATCGTAAGCATCACGTCTAAATCCTAGCAAGTCATAAAGCATATATGTCGCCTTTTGATATAAACTATTGCTTGTATTTGCAACCTCACAAAAAGCAATTAACTTTCTTGCTTGTTTAGAAAAATTAAAATTAAATATTAATGTATTATGATTCTTCTTAACTGAATAAGTTATATGCGGATTTTGATCTATATTATTATCTAATATTTGCTCAAAAGTTATCTCTTTTAGATATGCTTCGATTATTCTTTTCTTGTATAGATTAATTTCTTTCTTATTTTTATATTCTAAATAAATACTGCGCATTAATTTTTCGAAAGATAAATGCTCTATATTATCCTTTAAATAATTGTTAACCATTAACAAAATTTTAACCTGTTCTTCTATCGTAAAATCTTTTAACGCACTATAGTAATACCAAAGCTCCAAAATATTAAATACTTGTTTCAATTTGCATAATATATTATTATCTAATGTTTCTATATATTTTTTATTTTCCTCACTTAGTCTCCTATTTAACATTTCAAATCTAGTAGAAATTTTAATTTTATTATCTAAATTATTACTCAAAATATTTTCTATTGTTTCTTCTACCTTAAACTTAACACTTTCATATAGTTTTTCACTTAGGCCCTCTATTATACATCTATTCAAAACAAGTAATATTTTTCTAAGTTTATCTTTTTCTATTTTTCCCTCAGATACTAAGTAATATAACTCTTTATTTTTATTTAAGTTTATTTCACCTATTATGTACTGCCCTACCAAGCCATGTGTTTTAATTAATATTCTAACTATTTCATCATTATTGCGCTCATTATATATTTCGCTTGAACCTATATTATGACAAAACAAATCATAACCATTAGACTTCCATTCTTTTATTATTTCTTTATCTCCGGTTTTAGCTACTTCACTCCATTTTAGAGTTTCTTCTACATAATATATTGTTTCTTTATCTAATTTTTCTTCGCTTTCTATTTTTTCTAATACTTCTAATGTTTTTATTACATAGTTAAGCACCGAGTGATGCGTTATTTGTTTTAAACTACTTACATTGTTTACATTATATTTTGTCTCTTTAGTATTGTATAAGTATCCCAACCATTCTTCATCTAAATGCTGTTCTGGATTTCTTAAATATTCTAATGATTTTATCATACTGCACCTCACTTAAATTATATATCCATTTTAAGCTTTATACAATCCTTTTATTTTTATATATTCTAGTACTTTTTTGTCTATTAATCCTTCTAGTTTTTCTTCAGCATTTCCTTTTATATGTTCTCTTACTATTGTAGAAGATAATACTTTTGGATTAATACTTGCAAACTCTATACTACTTTCATATCCTTTATAGTTTTCCATTATTTTAGGAATATCATCCCCATTTCTAGATACTACAAGTAGTTTGTAATTATTAAGCATATATTCATAGTTTCTCCATTCCTTAAACCAGTCTAAATTATCTGTTCCACAGATAAAATATATATCTGCTTTAGGATACATTTCTTTGTAATAATCCAATACTTGGTAAGTGTATGGATATTCTCCATTTTTACACATATCTGATACCAACATATCCACTTTATCCACCATAATATTAAGCATTTCTACTCTATCCTTATGAGATGCAAGATCTTTTTTATCATAATTATCTCCCGTTGGAACAAATATAACTTTATCTAAATAACCTTGTTCTAATATGCTATTTGCTACACCATAATGCATTACGTGCGGTGGATTAAAGCATCCTCCAAATATACCTATTTTCATATTATTTCTCCTTATATATTTTAATATTATCATATTATTTAATGTTAAAAAACGCACCCCAAATGTTTTAACATTTAGGGTGCTTAAGTTTAACTTTTGCTTTTTCTGTACGTTGGAATATTGAACTTGTGCATATTTCTTCTGTGCATAGCATCAATCTTTGATGCTACATCTTCTGGAAGTTCTTCACCGTTCATGCGTTTTGCAATTTGTCTATACGTTACTCCAAGCTTATCTTCATCAGATTTGTTAGATAAACCGTCATCCGGAGTTTTGTATAAAACTTTAGCAGGTACTCCAATGTACTCGCCGATTGCAATAACTTCATCTACAGTAAAGTCTGCTATTGGAGCAATATCGTGAACAGAATCGCCACCCTTAGTAAAGTAACCTACATGAAGTTCACATTTGTTACTTGTACCAATTACCAAGTATGCGCCACTCTTAAGTTCGCTGTATAGCGCTGCAAGATAATATAGTGTTGCCATTCTAAGCCTTGGCTTAATGTTGATGTCGCTGTTTAGCGTTATAGTCTCATCAAATGTACCAATTGGAGCAAGATTAGCTTTGAATGTGTCGTAGACACTTGTCAAATCATAATCTATAAGCTCAAATCCAAAGTGGTCACTTACAAGCTTAGCATCCGCTTTGTCCTCTTCTTTTGAATGACAAGGCATCCAAACTCCAAGAACATTTTCTTTACCTAAGGCTCTTACCATAAGGCCAGCTACGACACCTGAATCTTTACCGCCGCTTATTCCAAGGATTGCTCCTTTTAGATTATTCTTTTTGTAGTAGTCACGTATGAACTCTACAACTCTTTCTGTTTCTTGTTTTGCATTAAAACTCATATAATCACTTCCTTAAATACTTCTCTATTTTGTGAAGCGCGAGTTTTGAATTTCCTCCCATGATATATCCCATTTTTTCAAGCTCTAAAAGCTCGTCATATGTGAATGTCATGCACTCAACGAATTCATCTTTATCCAGATGTTGCTCATGTGTTTTTTTACATCCAAGAGCAAGATAAATTACGTTTAGAGCGGCGCTGCAACCTTCATCTTGATAGAAAGAGTCAAGTTCAATAAGTTCAGAAACTTCCAAACCAGATTCTTCTTCAAGCTCACGGATTGCAGCATCTTTAGGATCTTCTCCCTCCTCGACATACCCTGCAGGGAATCCTACACCTACCGTAAGCTTTGTGAAAACTCTTGGTTCGATAGATGTAAGGATTTCATCCCCGCATACAGGTACTACGATTACCGCACTTCCTGCTTTTCCGTTCTTAAGGATTTCTTCGCGACGAACTGTCATGCCACCGCTTAAGATATATTCCTTAGGAACACTTGTGATAAATTTCTTACCACTGCCTTCTACTTCTCTTATTTCTTTTACACTAAACTTTCTTACGATTTCGTTTAATGCATCTAACTTTTCTTGTCTCATAATACTCTCCTTGGTGTAGATTTAGAAGGTTTTCTTACCTCTTGCCTCGAAAATCATTTTCTTCTTAAGAGCAAGGAGTTCATCGCTCAGGTCAACATAGTAGCCATGAGGATTTGCAGCTCTCTTGATCTCAGGATAGATTTTCGCAAATTCTTGCTTGCAGTATTCCTTTCTTTCTCTTACACTAGGTACATTATATACCAATTCGCCGTTTAAGAAAATAGGTACCTGCAATTCTTTTACAGTATAATTTTCAAGGTAGGTTGTTTTCCACTCCTCGGTAGGAGATACAAGCGTGTATCCATCCGTAGGAATGATTTCATCTGCAAGTGCGATTACATCGCCCAACGCATATCCCGTAGCGTTATCGAAAAATCTGTAGACTTTCTTATACGCAGGAGTAATTGTTTTGGCAGCATCTTCACTGACCTTGATACGAGGAACTAAAGTTCCATCTTTCTCGATTGCAACAAGCTTGTATACGCCGTTTACTCTTTCCTTAGAAGCAGCGATGTTGTCGCCGGCACCGATGCTGTTTATGCATGCTCCCTGGTCCAAAATAGACTTGATGGTGTTTTCGTTAAGGCCGTTAGACAGGCAAATGCCAGTATCTACGAAACCTTCAGCATCCAACATTGCTCTTGCTTTCTTAGAAAGATACGCAAGGTCGCCGCTGTCGATTCTGATACCCTTGAACTTGTATCCGTTCGGTACAAGGTATTCCTTTGCAACTCTGATTGCATTCGGAACGCCGCTACGAAGTGTATCGTAGGTATCTACAAGGAATACGCAGTTGTTAGGATTGCTCTTTGCGTAAGCAAGGAACGCTTCATACTCAGAGTCTGCAGCAGATACAAGGCTGTGTGCCATTGTTCCCATAACAGGGATATCGTTTTCTTTTGCAGACTGAGTATTGCTTGTTCCTGCGCAGCCGCCGACAAATGCATACTTACTTGCTTCGATTGCGGAATCATCGCCTCTTGCTCTTCTTGCGCCAAATTCCATAACAGGAATGTCGCCTGCAGCATGGGTAATTCTCTTAGCAGCCGTTGCAACAAGGGTGCCGTGGTTGAAACTTGTAAGCAAAGATGTTTCGATAAGCTGAGCTTCGATGATGTTTGCTACAACTGTAACAACCGGTTCGTTCGGAAATACAGGTGTACCTTCAGGAATTGCGTAGATGTCGCCGGTGAACTTCAGATTCTTAAGGTAATCAAGGAACTCTTCAGAGAAGCTTCCTACTTCACGAAGATACGCAATGTCATCTTCAGAAATCTTGAAGTTTTTGATATACTCGACAATGTTGTCCAGACCTTCAGCTATTGCGTAGCCGCCGCCGAATGGATTGGTTCTGAAGAAAAGATCAAAGCAAGCTTTGCGGTCTTTCTCGCCGTTATCGAAATAGGTTTTTGCCATCGTGAATTCATAGTAATCGATCATCATAGTTTTGTTTTTCATAGTAGTATCCTCCTTAATATCTTTCAGTTAAATTGATTCCGGTTTGCTTCATGAATTTGAATGCCATTTCGTTGTATTCATCCTTCGGATGATACGGTGCGTCATAGGTTTCAACTGCGTTTACAGGTACTGTGATTTTTACCTGTCTATCTCCTTCGTCAAAATAATTTGCAAGCGGGATAGCAAGATTTTGTACACAGATATCTGTGCAGCAGCCGATAATGACAACTTCTTCAAGGTCTGTCATCTGATTTATGATATCCATAAATCCAGGTGCAAACATTGCGCTGGTAGAGTTCTTTTTGATAACAATGACTTTATCCTCATACTTTTTAAGAGCATCTACCACTTCCGATTCGTCTGTTCCTTCTACACAGTGTACAGGGAACTTCAAAAACTCATTGCAGTTTTCCTTATGGCAATCGGTAATGTATACCACCTGATAGCCTTTTTCAAGGAATTCTTTTACGAGTCTTTCACACTCAGGAACAATATGACCGATTTTAGGATCAGCCATATTTCCGTGTACCACGAAGCCGTTTACCATGTCTACGACAACGAGCAGTTTCTTTGCGGTTACCTTAATTTCTTTCATAACAATTCTCCTTTATATATTATTTTATTTCTTTTTAACATTTCGTTAATAACATAGGACGTAAAAATAATTGCTTCCCAATTATGTGCTTTTATTGAAAAGCAATCACTTATCTCTATCTGATATTAACATTATATTAAAAAGATAATTGTTTGTCAAGTGTTTTTAACAAAAAATTAAAAATATTTTTAATTTTCTTATATTATATACCTAAAAAACTTAAAACTGTGCGGTTTTCACCACACAGTTTTATATCTATTATTTATAAATTATTGGTTTGTTAAAGTCTTTTTATTTTCATTTTCTAATTCTTTTAAGCTCTTCTTTGGTGTTGGAAGTTCCTCTGGCATAGGTCCTCCATTCTTTTCTATTACCTCACGTATATTCTTTCCAACAATATAATGAGTATCATTTGCTACATCTTCTGTTTGTACATTATCTCTTTTTAATTTAAGCTCAGTTTGAGATATTCTAAATAGATTTGCTATTAGTTCATCACTTCCCATGTTGTCTAATATATCTTCCCTATATCTTAAACCCTTTCTTTTAGCTATGTCATCTGCAGTTTCACCGTTATATAACCCTTTATATCCAGCATTATGGAATTTAGCAAAATTCTTAACTCCCGCTTTCTTAGCAGTTTGATTAAGTGAATAATTACCTTTTCTAGTTAAATCTCTTTGATAAAATCTCTTTTCATCTTCTATAAGCAGACTATATTCTCTTTCACTTAACTCTTGTTTTCTAGTTTGTACTGCAAAATATGTTTGTGCTAATGCTATTACTTCTTTTCTCGGATCTCCATTTTGTGCTATTAAATAGCAGGCATAACGCGTTAGTTTGTAGTCTGCTTGATTTCTTAATGCACCGGAACCAATAGGTACCATTTTGTCGGCGCCGACAAAATGGTCTAACGCAGTATTACCACTGTTTTTGCATGCCTCTATTGCTTTATTTATCGCACCTTCAAATTTACGCCACTCTTTATATTCAAATACTTTTTGTAGCTCTCTTGCAAACCAATATTCATTACCATATTCATCTACATGTTTTATACTTTCTCCAATTTTCTCTATTTCATTTTCACTCATTTGTTTTTCCTCCTCTTATATTTACATTTATTCTTCATTTATATCTATGTATTTTTATATACTCCCCCGAAAAAACATTTTTACCTTTTTCTTATTCCCTCCTTTCTTTTTAATTCCCCCATACAAATATTCTAATTACCCGTTGTGTATATGTCAACGATTTGAGCGTTAATATTTTGTCTTTTCATTGACAAAATTCGACACACCTAAAACATCATTTTGTGCTTATTTATGCACAAAAAAGTAGAAGCAAGAATGTTTATTTAACATTCTTGCTTCTACTCTTAATTTAAAATCTACATTTTATGTATCCTATATAACTTGCGAAATTTGTGCGCTTACACAGGTGGTACTTGTCACCACTTGAGCACTACGTTAAAGTACGCTTATCTTTAGTGCCTACGTTATTTTGTTAAACTAAAATCGTAATCTCCTGTTCCTACTGTGGCAGGGATAGTAGATTTTAGACAAACTACGGGACGAACGCCACTAGTATTGATGAAGCGGTTCTGGTCCACTTCGTCATAGCCCGCAAGCATAACATAGTCATAGTCGTAAGCAGACGGAGACACCAACCAATAGCGATAACTTGATGGTACATATAATCCATCACTTGTTACTGATACATAGATAGCATTGTTTATTTTATAGCCATATGTGTCTATTGTTAGTGCCATTGTTGGTGTATAGCCCTTTGCATTCCATCCTGCTACTAATAACTCTAGTGTTGGTCCTCCTATTGCTCCTACTACATTTGTTCCATAATCTGTTGTATTAGCAAAATTTGCATAGTCTCTTATTAATTTCGCTACTGCTTTACAGTTATATGTTGTGTCTCCACTTACTGTATCTGCTAGCGTGTATTTATCTGCATTTCCTACTCTAAATTTTTCATATAATGCTAATTCATCGCTAGTTAAGCTTGCTACTGTTGGTACTCCTTTATTTAATGTAGTATTTGTTATGCTATTTTCTGCTATTAAATATACATAGTCGCTATTATGATAATATATTTGCCAATCATCATATGTAGTTCCATTTACCGTTACGGTATAATCTACTGTCTTTCCATAATCTGCCGCACTTGTTATTAACGAAGCTAAAGTTGGCGGTGGTATTATCTGTTCAAACGAAATTTTGATATTTGCTTCTCCATCTTGACTAATATATACATCAAACCCCGATTTTGTTTTAACTACTGTACTACCGTATTCATCCGTTGTTATCGTCTCTTCTATTATATTTTTTTCTTTTAGCTTTTCTACATATTCTGTTACTGTTATTTCGCCAAATTTATCTGTTAATATTCCATTTTTTATTACTTGTAATCTTGTGTATTCTTCTTGTTGGTTTTGTTTTGATACTGTATTTTTTGAACGTCCTATTATTCCACTATCTTCTAATGAAATTATTGCTGTTGCTGCAAGTATTGCCATTACTAATATTGTTATACTTAATACTATTAAAGATATACCTTGTTTCTTTTGCATTTTTTTCATTCCTCCTTCTTGTATGCAAAAAGCATAACAGCACATAGTTTTAGCTATGTGTTACTTTGCTAGTTTCTATTTTAATTTGAGGTACAAAAAACGCTTCTAATGTTTGTTCATTAGAAATGATTGTGTGTGCGTATACAGCCGCAAGGCTTTCGACATTTTTTATCATTTGTTTACCTCTCTTTATGTTTTTATTTTATTATATATCTCGATATTATTCAAGTGGTTTTAATAAAGATATATTGGTGTTTTATGATGCTTCCTATATGAAAAGCAGAATAGTTACCTATCCTGCTTTTATTATTCTACTACTTCTTTATATTCTACTTTAGGTATATTTTCTAGAAGATCAATGTTTTTTATTTCTATTTCCTTTTTATTTAATATTGGAAGAACATATTGTTCAAATTCTTCGTTGGTCATATACATATATAGTTCTATCTTTGTATTGTCTTTTAGCACAATTACATAGTTATCTACTTCTACATATTCCTTAAATCCTTTTATCTTTTCTGTCTTGTATACGCTATCTACCATTGTATATGGAATCTCTGTTCCATTTACTTGTAACATGTCTGTATTTAATATTATGTTGTTTTCATTAAACTTGATATATGTATTCGCTGCAAGTACAGATAATGCAATTCCAGCTGCTATTACAAATTGAAATGATTTAGACATTTTGTTATTAGTTGACGCTGGGTTTTGGATAGCGTCTATTCTGTTGTATTCCTCAAATCTCTTTCCATAAGTTATTTTAGCAAGTATCTTTCTTACAAAATACATATTAACAATGGCTGTTACAAAACCTACTATTATTAACAATGGATATTCTGAATTAGTCATATAAATAGAACCTTCAGATATCTTAAAATGTGTTAATGCATATATTAATCCATAGAATATTGTCCATAAAGGCATAAGTATAAAGAACGCTACTCCTGAAAGAAGTGTTCCTTTTATTCCTACCTTTTGGTATTTCTTAACTACTTTGTTAGTGTGTAAGTTTTCTGGTATAAAAGAATATTCTTCTTTTCTTTGCCATAAAAATTCTGCAAGTCTACTTTCATATATAGTAGCTTTCTCACCTTTTTTCTTATAATGTTTTACTGCCTTTTTGTATTTTCCAGTAAGAACTTCTTCTGTATATATTTCTGTAGTAAACTTTGCTGCATCAAATAAATAGTATACTTCTAACATACGAATCATATATTCTATGCTGCCTGACTCAAAAACTTTGCCACCTATAGTTTTTTGTATTTGGTTCTCTATATTTTCTTCAAGTATAGCAAATTTCTCTTTATCTTGAAATAACTCTTCTATTTGAAGTTTATATATTGTGAAACAATCCATTAAGTGTGCTAATGCTTGTTCCATTAATTCTTGAGTAGTTATATATGGTATTGTATAACATATGAAGTTTGTTTCATCTATAATGTTTAACAAATCATAGATTGAATATTCTACAGGGAATTTCCCACCCTTAAATAATATTCTCATTTCTAATGTGCTACTTGGAAGTAGCATTGGTGCATGCACTCTATAGTTTATCTTTAAGAAAAAGTCTTTAAATTCTAATACTGCCATAGCAAAAGCTTTTCCATTTTCTTTCTTACCTTTTTGGTATAGTTCTTCATAATGGAAATTCTCTGTATTTAATGCTTTACTATATTCTTCTGTTTTTTTCTTAAAAGTTTCTACTATTTTATCTGTTAATGATAGTTCTTCGATTTTTTCTTGTTCTTCCATCTTTTCTCCTAAACAAAAAGCACCGCTTGAAGCGGCACTTTGTATATCTCTTTAATAATTAAGCTTTTGCTGAAATCTTGATTCCAGGTCCCATTGTTGTAGATATTGCAATTGATTTTAAGTAAGTACCTTTAGCTGCTGCAGGTTTTGCTTTAACTATAGCATCTAATAATACTTCATAGTTTTCTTTTATTTTTGCAGTACCGAATGATACTTTACCAATTGATGTATGTATAATATTGTTTTTGTCTAATCTGTATTCTACTTTACCAGCTTTAATTTCATTAACAGCTTTTGCTGTATCAACTGTAACTGTACCAGCTTTAGGGTTTGGCATAAGACCTTTAGGTCCTAATATTTTAGCCACTCTACCTAATGTAGGCATCATGTCTGGAGTTGCTACAACAGCATCGAAATCTAGCCAGCCTTCGTTAGCGATTTTAGCGATCATATCGTCATCTCCAACGTAATCTGCTCCAGCTGCTTCAGCGGCTGCTGCTTTATCGCCTTTTGCAAGTACTAATACTTTTTTAGATTTACCTGTTCCGTGTGGAAGTACTATTGTACCTCTAACTTGTTGGTCTGCTTGTTTAGAATCAACACCTAATTTAACGTGTAATTCAACGCTTTCGTCAAATTTAGCTTTTGGTAATTTAGCCATTAATTCTAAAGCTTCTTCAATATCATATACTCTTGATTCTACTTGGGCTTTTGCTTCATTCATTCTCTTGCTATTTTTCACGATTCATTTCCCTCCTTTGGTTTTAGCGAGTTTTTACTCTCCCATAATTATTCAGTAACAACGATCCCCATTGATCTTGCAGTTCCTTTGATCATAGAAGCTGCTGCGTCTAAAGAGGCTGCGTTTAAGTCTTGCATTTTAGTTTTAGCTATTTCTTCGACTTGAGCGCGTGTTACTTTTGCAACTTTGTCTTTGTGTGGTTTTGCTGAACCACTTGCTATACCAGCTGCTTTCTTTAATAATACTGCTGCTGGTGCAGTTTTGATTATAAATTCAAATGATTTATCTTGGTAAACAGTAAGCACTACTGGGAATATCATTCCAGCGTCTTTTGCAGTTCTTTCATTGAATTCTTTACAGAATGCCATGATGTTGATACCTGCTGGTCCTAATGCTGGTCCTACTGGTGGTGCTGGGTTAGCTTTACCTGCTTCAATTTGAAGTTTTATAACGTGTGTTACTTTTTTCTCTGCCATCTTTTTCACCTCCTTAAAATATATTAACTATATTATTTAAGTTATATTTTTTGTATTTGTTCAAAGCCTAGTTCAACAGTTGTTTCTCTGTTAAACATATTAACTTTTACAACCACTCTTTGTTTTTCCTTGTCGATTGTTTCGATAATTCCTGGGTAGTTGTAGAAAGGTTCTGTTATTATTGTTACAGAATCGCCTTCCTCAAAATCAAGATTTAACACTTCATCTCCGATTCCAAGACTTATCATCTCTTTCTCTGTAAGAGGTAAAGGTTTGTCTCCTGTTCCTACGAAACTAAATACTCCTTTAATGCTTTTAATAACATACCAAGTTTCGTCAGTCATTATCATTTTAACTAATACGTAACCTGGGAATACTTTCTTGATAGACGTCTTTTGTTTACCATCTTTTATTTCGATTTCTTCTTCCATTGGTATGATAACTTCTTCTATCTTATCTTCAAGGCCACGATTGGCAACAACTTTCTCAAGTGTGCTCTTTACTTTATTTTCATAACCAGAATATGTATAAACTACATACCAGTTTGAAACATTTTCATTTATATCAGGTGTATTCTCTGACATAACTTATCACTCCTAACCTATCCATTTAGATATCATTTGCCATAGCGCATTGTCGCCTGCTTCTAACAAAAGGTCAAATGCAAGTACTACAGCAGATATAACAGCAACAAGTACTAATACCCATATAGTATTGTTTACAACTTGTTTACCTGTAGGCCATACTACTTTCTTTAGTTCAGCCCTTGTATCCTTAAAAAATGCCATAACGTTCACATCCTATTCATTATTTTGTTTCTTTATGTGCTGTGTGTTTTTTGCAGAATTTACAAAACTTTGTTAATTCAACTCTTTCAGTAGTGTTTCTTTTATTTTTGCTTGTTTCGTAATTTCTTTGTTTACATTCAGTACATGCTAGTGTTATATTTTCTCTCATAATTCGCACCTCCGTGTTTTTGCCATTTACATATGCTATACAAGTTTACCATAAACGCAGAAAAAAGTCAACAAAACTAAAACTTTTTATTGACTTTTTTCAAAATTTAATATTTATCTCTTATAGTATACACTATTTGTTTACTTTTCTTCTAGCTTTTCTTCTCTTTTTTCTCTTATTTTTCTTGATTACAGATGAGATTATAGCTAACACAAACAGCACCCCAACACCTATTCCAATATATTTTGTATTTCTCATTAATTGTTCTTTCTTTTCTTGTTCTAAAAGTATCGTTTCTGTTACCGTATTGTAATTAGCAATTAAGGTTGTTGCTGTTTCCTCTTTATTCTCTACAGTATTGTAGTCATCAAAGAAATTTAGCATCTCCTCTTTAACTTGTTTATATTCCTTTTTATTCAATGTTTCTTGGTTATCTGTATAGAAATCAACTAGTTTATCTACTTCTTCTGGAATTTCATATAAATCTGGTGTTAAATCAGATATCTTAACATCCTCTTTATTTTCCAGTGCTTCTGTTATTGCATATAAAAGATGTTCCTCGTTATATTTTGCAACAAACTCAATTCCATAAGGTAGTCCATTCTTAAATCCCATTGGTATAGATATTGCCGGATAACCAGTTGGCGGAGATATTGTTGAACTTGGAGATTTTATTGATGCATTAGATACTTTAGTTATTGTATTTTTAGTTGTAGGATAAACCAAAACATCTACATCATACTTGTCCATCTTAGATTTAACATAGTCCGCAAACTTTTTATGCGTTGCCTCATATGTATTAAATTTCGCAAGCGAATCATTACAGCAACTAGCATATGGCCCTAACGCTTGTATGTATCCACCTTTGTTTACTAATTGTTGAAATGATCTAACACTGCTATTTGTATTCTTTATATATTTATTAAAGAAGTAACACATTGTCCAACCGCCAATTGTACTGTAATAATAGTCATATACTGTATAGCTATAGAAATCCTTTATTTCTACTACTTCTATTCCCAGTTCTTCCAACTCATCTATCTTTTTATTAAACAAGTCTAAAACCACAGTAGATGTACTAGAAACCGCTGGAAGATTTATTTTAGAATCTCCATTTACAAATTGAGTTAATACACCAACCTTTAATGTTTTAACGTCCACTTCATTCTTTGTATATTCTTTATTGTTCTTGGCCATTGCTTCTAGTAGGAGCTCATTATCTTCTGCATACTTAGTCATAGGTCCTGCAGTATCGCGTGAAGCATCATACTTAATTATTCCATCTCCACTTAAAAGACCATATGTTGGTCTTAAACCATATAAATTAGCCGCAGAAGATGGTACTCTTATTGATGAATTTGTATCCGTTCCTACTCCAGCTACAGCCATACCTGTACTTACAGCAACCGCAGTTCCACCTGATGAACCATACGTTGTATATGCTGTATTATATGCATTCTTCACAGTTCCGTATGAACTTTTAGATATAGCCGCACTAAAAGCAAATTCGCTCATATTCGCTTTTCCTATAATCAACGCTCCTGCATCTACTAAATTTTGTGTAATCTTTGCATTACTTTTAGGATAATTATCTGCAAGTCCTTTTGCTCCTGCTGTTGTTGGCAATCCTACATAGTCTATATTGTCTTTAAGTATTATAGGTATACCAAAAAGTTCGGATTTTCTTCCGTTTTTAGCGTACTCTTCATCACACTTTTTAGCTTGTTCTACTATATTTTCATTTACGGATATTACAGCCTTAAATTCGTCATTATATTCTTCTATTCTCTCTAGATATATTCTGGCTATAGTTTCATAGTCGATTAACCCTAAATCTACCGCATTTTGTATTTCTAAAATAGACATTTCTAATATGTCTATTGGAGCTTCTGTATATTTTTTACTCACTTTTTCCTCCATTTATTTCTACTAATTCTATTTTCCAATTATTATTTTCATTTATTACTTTATACAATTTATCTTGTTCAATTTCTCTGCCTTCATCTAGCAAGAAATTAAATCTATCATATACATCTTTCGTTCCTTTTAGGAAGTATATATATGTATATCCAACCTTAAACTTATCTATTATTTGTTCTTCTGTTGCATGTAATTCAAAAAGCATTCCTACTTTATGTGGAAATATTTGATACTTAAACCTTAAAAGATCTATCTCTCTAATTATTCTATTATTGGCATCTTCTTCATAAGAAGCAACAACCCAAATCTTATCTTTTTCTGTTAATACTTCTCTGTATTTTTCTATTCCCATATATTCTTCTCGGATTTCCTTATATGTTTGAATATTCTCTTTGTTTTGTATTATTTCATTTATACCTCTTTTATCCGAAGCAATTACAACAGCTATTAGCATTGCTACACTAATTAGTTTCTTATGTTCATAATAATTTACTATTACATATATCATGGCAATTGTATTTATTATTACAAGTGTTCTTGTATACCTGCTAAAAGCAGATAAAACTTCCGCTTCCCATTGCGCAAAGATAAATAAATATGTTGCAAGTGTTCCTAATAAAAATGCTATGTTGGCTACTAATATTCCCATTAATATTTTTAATATATTTTTATCTTTCTTTACTATGTATGTTATTAATATAACGACAACATTTATTAATGTCCACAAAGCAATTGATATATTTACTCCAAACAACTCAAAGTTTTTTCCTGTTAATAAATATTGGCCGAAATTTTTAAGTGTTTCATATCTATACTTAGGCGCTTCTCCTGTTATTAAATCTAATACATTTGTTATATTTACTTGGCTAGTATCTCCAGAACCATTTAGATTGTTTACATCTAAATAAATTCCCCAAGCAGTTCTACTCATAACTATAAGTAGTATAAGCACCACAAAATATATAACTATCTTTTTTGTATTTTTCTTTTCTTCATCTCTATTCTTAAATATTTCATTTATACCTAAAAGAATGATTAGAATTACACTAAATAATATTCCCGAATCTTTTATTAAAACTAAAAACAAATTAATAAAGCTGAAAGCTATCATATCTGAAAGTTTTAACTTGTCTATGTTATATATGTATATTAGTCCTAGAGCAAAGGCAAGTCCAAGCGTGGTATCTATATATAACGATGTGAATATTAAATAGCAAACCATAAATAAACTAAATATATTTAATAGATTAGATAGTATACTTTCCTTCCAATCCTTAAATTTAATAAAGCTCATTGTTGCTATAGCCATGCTATATTGCATAAGCGCGCTTGAAATATATACATTCCCATCACTAAAATTACTAAAAAATGTAGACACAAAATAATGCCACAAACCAGCTAAAGGGACATAACCTGTATATATCATACTTGAACCATACTTTGGCAATTCATGTGTATCCCTTAGATATTTTACTAACAGAGCCCACGCACCAACTTCATTGTGTTGTGTTACCAGTTTCTCCTTATATAAAATTATTGTAACTATATATATAACTGTTAGCAATATACTTCCAGGTGTTATTTTGTTTAATATGCATTTTATACTTTTTTCTCTAATACATTTTGATGTTAGATATATCAAACAAATGCCAGCTAATATATATATAATTATATTAGCCACAATTAAGTTTATTAATAAACCACAAACATATTCTATTAACGCAATTCCTGCTATACTTAAAAATATTGTAAAATCTACTTTCTTCTCGGTTTTGATAGCCAACGCAAAAGCTATAGTCATCAAAACTAAATACATCCATATATACCCCACATTTCACCTCTTACAAACTTATTAACATTACCTTAAATTGATCTTCTACAACTATAGTATCTCTACTATTTATTATCCTTATATTATATTTCCCGGGCATTATAAACGATGTGTCTACTAAGATTTCATCACCATCTATAACAGCATCACTCACTTTAACACCAGCTGTATTTACTACTTCTACACGACTTTCGTTTATAAGAGATAAAATTTCTTCATCATATATCTTAAACGTAACAATATCTCCTTGCGTAAGATATCTGTTATTAATTATTCTAACATTTTCTGATTTAGCAGTTTGTATTACATCTAGTTTGCCATCTTGTTTTGTTGTTATCAATATTAGTATTAATGCAACTATGATTACAACCAATGCTAAGCAAATATATGTTATTTTTCTAAACTTATTTCTATTCATATACCCTCTTTATTCTTATTATTTATTTTTATTCTTAAATATTATTTTCTTTTGAATTATATAATTAAATGCCAGTATTATTACTTCTGTTATAACCTTTGTTAAAGCAGGTAACGGCAATTTATTTGTTATTATTTGTAACAACGTAGTATTTATTACAAGCACAAATATTGCTAAAAAAGCATATTGCACTACTTGTTTTATTGTTATTTTCTTTTGCCTAAAGACAATCTTACTATTTAGTAAAAAATTGCATGTTGCACTTATTACTCTTGCTATAACATTAGATATTATTAATTCTTTTGTTACAGCCATAGTTAAAATAAATACTATGTAGTCTATAATAAAACTTATAAATGAACTACCTAAATATACAAGCATTGTTCCATATATTCTTATAGAATCAATTATTGCTCTAAAGTGCGATGTGTTTTCGCCTTCATGATAAACAACATCTATAGGTACTTCTTTTATATTTATTTTGTTTTTTGCACATTGAATAATTACATTCATTTCGTATTCATATCTTTCGCCTTCTACTTCTAGTAGGAAATCTATTAAATTTGTATTAAATGCCCTAAGGCCGTTTAATGTATCCTTTACTTTCTTGCCACTTAAAAGCATAAAAGTATATGAATTTATTACATTGCCAATTCTATTCTTTAGCGGAACTTTTTCTTTAAAAGTTCTACTTCCTGTAACAAACTCTTTATTACTAGATTCTAAATTTTCTAACAATTTAATACCATCTTCCATTTTGTGTTGGGCATCTGCATCAATCGTCAAAACCTTATCTTCTATTCCTAGTTCTTTTATATATTTCATTGCTGTTTTAAGAGCAACACCTTTACCTTTGTTTATCTCATGGGTTAAAAGTATTACATCGCTTTTTATAGAATTAAATATTTCATCGCATTCTTTTTTACTGCCGTCATTAACAACAATAATTCTATCTATATTATACGATTTTATGTCTTTTATAACTTCCAACAATTTCTCATCCGGATTATATGCCGGAACTATTACCGTACTCATTTTATACCACCCTTATTTGTACAAAAAACAGACTAGTTTCTAGTCTGTTTATTATATCACATATATTTGTTTTTTTATATACATTTTATTTATTCTTAAGTTCAATTAATAACAATTCCGGTCTGTTATTTATTCTAAATGGAAATATACTATTTCCTATTCCTCTACTTATTACCATAGTTGTATTGTTTTCTTTATGAATTCCTTCTGTATATTTAGGAAAAAATCCTTGCACAGGTGCTATTATTCCACCTATAAACGGTAGTCTTATTTGGCCGCCGTGCGCGTGACCTGTAAGTACTAAATCTATATTTTGTTCTACATATGTTGTAAATTGTTCCGGCCTATGCGAAAGCAGTATTGTATAAATGCTTTTATCGTATGTTAAACTTTCTATTTCTTGTTTTAATATTAAATGTTCGTCTAAAGAGTACTCATATGAAAAAGCTGGATCTTTTATACCTAACAGATTAATCTTATCTCCATTTTTTATAATCTGTTCTGCTTTGTTATCTAAAACATTTGCGCCTATTTTTTCAATTTCTTTCTTAAATTCTTCATACTCTTGTATTCTAGATTCATGATTTCCGGGCACATAATATACAACATTAGATTTAAGTAATTCTTTAACAAATTCCATCGCAACTTTAGTATCTGTTCTTCTAGAATCTATTAAATCTCCAGTTATAACTACTATATCTACTTTACTATCCTTTATTTTGTTTATAATACTACCTGCAAGTTTCTTAGATGTTGTATTATGAAAGTCTGATATATGTGCAATTTTATATCCATCAAAACTTTCTGGCAACTTGCTATTTATTATTACCTTTTTATCTACTTGTAATGCTGTGTTTTCATGGTATAAATACCAACCAAGCAAAATAATAACTACTAATATTAACACTATCCACATTGTTTTTATTATTATCTCCTTTACCATATCCTTACCTTCTATATCGTATATTATATACTATTTAAGAAAAAATAAAAGATACTACTTGTTATACAAATAATATCTTTTAATATGTTTTAATTTATACATATGTTGCAACTAATTTATCTTTAATTGTTATTGGTAGTATATCGTAAGCAGCAATTTCTTTTCTGTTTATTTTTGCTATTTCATATAATCCATATGGACTATCTATGCTCATATTCTTAAACTCTTCGCCTTTTCCAGGTCTAGGTCTACCATTTAATATTTTAGCAAAATAATAGAATTCTTCTTTATCTAATTCTTCTACATACTCTTTAGTAAAGAAACCATCTAATACAACATCTAGTGTAAGTTCTTCCTTTGCTTCACGTATACCAGCTTGTTCAGGAGTTTCTCCTTCATCTATAAAACCACCCGGTAATACATAGAATACCTTTGGACTACCACTAACTTTTTTAGTTCTTTTTATGAAGATTATATCTTCGCCATCTTCAATAATTAATCTTGTTGCTTGTCTCATATTTCCACCTTCTAGTGCGCGTGGTCACATGCTTTGCAGCAACCATTACACTTTTTAATTTCAAATTCTTCTTCTCTTCCGTTCTTTTTTAGATAATCTAATATAGCTGCTCTTACAGCTTCTTCTGCTAGAACTGAACAGTGAAGTTTAACTGGTGGTAATCCTTCTAAAGCTTCAACAACTGCTTTATTAGTTAGTTTTAATGCTTCTTTTATGTGTTTACCTTTTATTAACTCTGTAGCCATAGAGCTTGTTGCTATAGCAGCTCCACAACCAAAAGTTTTGAATGATATATCTTTTATTATATCATCTTCTATATATAGATACATTTTCATGATATCTCCGCATTTTGCATTTCCTACTTCTGCAACTGCGTTATATTTTTCTAATTCTCCTACATTTCTTGGATTAGAGAAATGATCCATTACTTTTTTTGTATATTGCATTTTCTGCCTCCTTCCTTAAATATATTACAACATTTAGGCTGTTTTTTCAAGTATTATGTAAAATTATTTAGTTCTTAACCTTAAGTATTCTACTAATCCTAACAGAATTTTTCTATATTCTTCATCTAATATATTTTCTTCTTTAAGAGATATTATAGCATTTGCAAAAAGCTTGTTCATTATATTTTCTGCATACGCTTTTGCACCACTTTTATCGAATATTTCTTTAACCATATTCAACTCATCTAAGTTAAGATTATCTTTACCATAGTATTTGTTTATTTCATCCAAATATTCTGGCGCTTTTTCTACTAAATATGCATAAAGTATGGTTTGCTTAAACTCAGATATATCTGAAGACGCAGATTTACCTAATTCCTCTTCAACTCCATATATTCCTAAAAGATCATCTTTTATTTGGAATGCTATGCCAAGATTATTTAGTATGATTTCCATTTTATCCATATCTTGTTTTTTAGCACCTGCAAGCGTCATCCCTAAAAGATATGGTCCTACTACAGAATACCAAGAAGTTTTAAGATGATATATTTCCATTACAGAGTTCTCATGTGTTACATTTTCTCCAAGATATTCTGCATCAAAAGGCAGCTTTACATCTATTATTTCGCCTTTAATTGTATTAATTACTATCTTGTTGTATAAACTTAATACATCAGCTAGTTTAGCATTATCTTTGTAATTGTCTATTATTATTTTGTTTGCAAGATAGAATCCTAAATCTCCAATACAAATTCCAAGTGAATCTGCTATATGATTTTTCTTTGGTTCAAATGTAACCTTTTCTTTATTTTTGTAACCATTAAATTTGTCTTTATATGTTACTGGTATAGTCTCTTTACCTCTTCTTAATACAGCGTTGTCTATTATATCGTCATGGATAAGAATTGCTGTTTGGAATGTTTCATAAGCCGCAGCAAGTGGTAAATATGCATCATCATTCTCACTAGCAAATGTAGTATATCCAAGAGCTATTAACATTGCTCTTAAAAACTTGCCATCCGAATTAACTCTTATTAACTCATTTATACTTTCTTTTACTAATTCATTATCTTTTTCGTCTCCAAAAGTTTTGTTTACATTTGATAAAGCTTGCTCACATTCTTTTTTTGTGGCTTTATAATATTTAACAAATTTGTACACATTATTCGCTTCTTCATTTCCATTTAACTTTATACTGTCTATATTTTTTTCTTTCATTAGCCACTTAAAAAAATCCGCTAAATTCTCGAATGAATATTTTTTATCTGATATTACCTCTATCATAAATCTCCTTATATGTTTTTAGCTTTTGCTATCAATTTTCTATATGTATGTTTCATCTTTTCCTCAACGCCAGCTTGTTCTAACTTGTCTAATTCAATCCATTTAATTCCGCTATTTTCATCTGGTTTTATTCTTATTTCTTCAGACTCATCTACTTCTAGTAAATATGCTACATTTAAATGAAGATGGCTTGAAACATATTTACCCCTTTTAACATGTCCATCTACAGTTAACACCTCTATTGTAGCTGGTGTTTCTGTAAGTACTTTTATTCTTTCTTTTGGAATACCTGTTTCTTCTTCAGCTTCCTTTACTGCCACATGTAGAAAGTCTGAATCACCATCTGCATGTCCACCTGTCCAAGACCAAGCGTTGTATATATTGTGATGTATCATAAGACATTTTGTTCTTTCTTTGTTTACTATAAAGCCCGATGACGTAAAATGTCCTACTACATTCTCTCTTGTTAACACATCTGCATATGTGTCTACATACTTTAATAAAAATTCTATATCTCTTTCTTCTTGTTCACACGATGGAACAAACTTTAATAACATTTCTTTTATATCCATATTTACCTCCAAATACTTTTAGATTATATCACAAGATTTTATATATATAAATAGATAAAACAATAAAGAGCAAACTATTGCTTGCCCTCTAATATTTTATTTATACCCACATTTCTTTTCTTATTTTATCTGCATAGTAATATATCATTTCAGTTGGTGTTGGTACACCTGTTTCATAATTTATTCTTGCAGTGTAATATTTTGTTAAATCTTCTATTGGTGTTACACGCCACGCGTGTATTATTGCATTTTGCATTGCTCTACTTATTGTACTTTGTGATCTTTTATATACACCTGCTAAATGTTGAGCTATAGATACTCTACCTTCTTCAAAGGTTAGTATGTATACAACTGCATCTCGAAGATATTTTCTTCCTTGTAAATGATTACCTATGCCGATTTTATCTAGTTCTTTCTCCATTTTGAATTTTATATTGTCTACTGTGCTTCCATTACTTTCGTTTGGATCATCTTTCTTTTTCTTGTTTTGGTAACCACTAAGCATTACTAGAGTATTAACAATCTTCTCTGGTGAATAATTATTTTGTTTCTTGTAATACACAAAATCCACATTGTTCTTGTGGCAATAATCATAAACAGCATCAGAATGCACATTAGTTGTAACTACCATTTTAGGTAATGTAGCTAGAGTCATCTCATTAATTTGTTCCATAAACTCAAATCCACTACCTTCACCATCTGTTAATTCTAAATCTATAATTATCCCATCAGGTTTGTACTTCTTAAACTCATCTATTGCTATACTTGATGAATTAGTAACAGCAACCAAAGATACATCTTTTCTATCTTTGAAAACTTCCTTAAATTTAGCGACTTCACTTACATCATCTTCTATTAGCATTATATTTACATGTTTAGTAACCATACTATCCCTCCTTATATATTTTTTAATATATCATAAATTGTCACATTTTACCACATTTATATAGTGTGTATTTTCATTCACAAAATCTACTTTTAGTCTAGAATGTGGGTAACAAGAGGTGGTGTAGATACTATGAAAGTTGAGATTGGTAAAAGAATTACAGCTATTCGCGAAGAATTAAATATGACTAAAGAAGCTTTTGCTAAAAAGATACATATCTCTCCACAATACTTAGGTCAAGTAGAAAAAGGTAAATGTATGTTATCTTTAGAAAAACTAAAACTTCTTTGTGAATACACAAACAAATCTGCAGATTACATTCTATTTGGCAAAGATACAAATCTAGTAAACGACACCAGAAATTATCTAAACAAGTTTACAGACAAACAAATAAAACACGGTTGTAATATACTAAAAGAACTTGCGTTATTCTTAAACAAGGATGAATAAAGAATAGCACACACTAGTCTAATTAGTATATTTAAACATAATTTTACACTACAAAAAGCAGACGAAAACGTCTGCTTTTATTGTTTTACTATTTTGATTTAATACTCTTAATAGTTGAATAGCTGCTATATACCTTAACACCCTCCACTAAAGTATAGCATCTTACTTTATAGTAATAATATTTATTCTTAGTTGTTGAATTTATAAATTCTAGTGCTTCTTCTAAACCAGTTAATTCTCCTATCTTTGTATATTTACCAGATTTACTTGTAGCTCTATATATTTCATATCCGTCTACTCCAGCTATTTCACTTACTACAACTGTAACTTTTTTACTTGTTGTTTTAAGAGAAATCTTAGGCGTTGTTGGAACAACTTTTCTAGATGCTACTTTTGAATATGCACTTGCTGTTCCGTAAGAATTGATTGCTCTTACTTTATAGCTGTATGTAGTACCTGTCATTAAGTCTGTATCTACATATGTTCCAGCTTTAGTTAACACTGTTAATAATTCATAAACTCCTGTTGCATCTGCTCTATATATTTCATACTTAGCTGCTCCTGAAACTGCAGTTACTGTAACGTTTAATGATGTATAATCCTTTGCTGTTACTGATAATACTGGTGTTTTTGTTGCAGTTTTTGCAGTGTATACTGTTGAATATGAACCATATATCTTCTTGCCACTTACTGTTTTATATGCTCTTACTTTATAGTAATATGTTTTATTAGCACTTAGACTCTTGTTTAAATAACTTATTGTTGTTCCTTTAGTTATTGTTTTTATTTTAGTCCAAGTTTTATTATTAGTAGATCTATATACTTCATATCCTGTTGCTTCAGTTTCATCCCATTTAATTTTTATTGCTGATGAACTTGCGCTAGTCATTACTACATTTGCCACTTTAGCAGGTATTACTGTTTTTGATACATACGCTGAATATGATCCTGCTAACTCATCGGTATTTATTGCTCTTACTTTATAATAATATGTTTTTCCTACTGTTACTTCTTTGTCGTTGTATATTCCTGATTGTTCTAAAGTTGTTACTAATGAATATGTTCCACTCTTAGAGGTTGATCTATATATTTCATATTTAACCGCTCCGCTTGATGAACCAATAGTTACATTTAATGTTTTATCTGTAGTTGTAGCCACAGAAATCTTTGGTGCTGCTGGTGCTGTTTTTGTGCTGTATACAGTAGAATATGGTCCATAAACTGTTGTATTTCCTACTGTTACATATGCTCTTACTTTATAATAATATGTTGTGTTTGCTTTTAATCCGCTATCTAGATATGTTACTGTTGTTCCTTTAGTTATTGTTTTAACTTTAGTCCATTTAACATTATCTGTAGATCTATATACTGCATAACCAGTCGCATCTATCTTATCCCATTTAATCTTAACCGCTGTTGAATTTGCGCTTGTTTTAATAACATTTTCCACCTTAACAGGTCCTACTATGCCAGAAGCATATGTTGAAAGCGTTCCTACTACGCCCGCTTCATTTCTTGCTCTTACTTTATAGTAATATGTTTTTCCTACTGTAAGGTTTTTATCTTCATATGTTCCTGCTTCACCTAAAATAGCTATTTGTGTATAAGTTCCACTCTTAGATGTTGATCTATATATTTCATATGTATTTGCTCCTGCTACTGCTCCAAAAGTTACGTTTAAGCTCTTGTTTGCTGTTGTTGCTACAGATACCTTTGGACTTGCTGGCGCTGTTACTACAATTTGTGCTTCTGAATATGCACAATAGTGTTTTGTTCCACTTAGTGTTTGGTATGCTCTAACTCTGTAATAATATGTAGTATTAGATTTAAGACCACTATGTGAATAACTATTACTTGTTGTGTTAGCTACATGAGTCCAAGTTTCTCCATCTGTAGAATAATATATTGCATATCCTGTGTTAGATAATTTATCCCAAGAAAGTTTAACTGATGTTGAACCTGATGGAGCTAATTTTAATCCTGTTACTTCATTTGGTACTACTTTCATAGATACCACATTTGAATAACCCGTTTTTTCGTATGCATTGTATGCTACTACTTTATAATAATATGTTTTTCCATAAGTTAATTTCTTATGTGTATAACTTGTTCCTTCTACTGTAGCAAGTTTTGTATATTTGCCTGTTTTGCTTGTTGCATAATATACATAGTATCCATCTGTAAAGTCTAACGCCTCCCAAGATATAGTTAAAGAATTATTGTTACCTTTAGTAATCTCTACCGCTGGTGCTCCTGGTATTTTATCTCTTTCTACAGAAGCTGATACTATATTTGAATATGCGCTTGTTTCTTTGTCTGTATATGCTACCACTTTATAATAATATGTTGTTCCTTTTGGAACTGCTTCTTCTATATATTCTTGAACTGTATCAGGTGTTGTTGCTACTAATTTATATGTTCCATTTTTACTTGTTGATCTATATACTTTATATCCTGCTGTACCATCTGCCGTATCCCAATATACTCTAAAGTTATTTTCTTCATACACTTCTATGTATGCATTTGGAGCAGGTAATGGTTGTATTAACCTATATACAACATCCGAATCTTCACTTATTCCCCATTCGTTATATGCGTGTACTTTATAATAATATGTTGTACCTGTTTTTAATCCTTCATCTATAAATTCAACTAATTGTTTTTGTGTTGCTGTTCCAATATTTACATATGTTCCATTTTCTGATGTTGATCTTTTTACAACATATCCTTCTGCACCTACTATCCAATTCCACATTAATTTAACTGCATTTGGACCATCTCTTAATATTATTACTATTGGTTTTCCTTCAACTTTATCTCCTGGAACCGCCTCGGTAACAATATTAGAATATTCACTAGGATCGTATAATTCATTAGCATTTATTGCTTGAATTTTGTAATAATATCTTGTTCCCTTTGGTACATTTTCTTCTATATATTCAAATGTATCAAAACTACATACGCATTCGTATTCTCCATCTTTATATCTTGATCTAAATACTGAATAATTTGTAGCATTTTCTACTGCATTCCAAGTTAATTTGAAAGTATTTTCTCCTTGTTTTTCTATGTTTAACACTGGTGTATCTAGAGTACCTGCTATTTCAGATACAATATTAGATTCTTCACTCCAGCCATATCCATTATATGCTATTAATTTGTAATAATATGTTGTTCCTGATGTTAAGCTTCTATCTATATAGCTGCTCTCATCTGTTATTGTTGCTATCTTTGTATATGTTCCGTTTTTACTTGTTGATCTATATAAATAATATCCTGATGCATATACATCTTTTTCCCAACTTATTTCTAATGTTCTTCTTTCGCCTTGTTTAATTGCTATAGTTGGTGCTTGAGGTGGTACCATTGCCCTTACTGTAACGCTAACCACATTTGACTCATCTCCGTATATTACCTTATCTGGATAAGATAATACCGGTTCTACTTTGTAATAATATGTTCCTTCTGTACGGTATTCATAATATGTAGTTGTCCCAACAGGAATTTTATTTATTAATTCAAATTCTGTTGTAGGCTTTGTAGAGCGATATACTCTATAATAGCTTACAGAATCTGATGCTGTCCAACTTAATGTAACTTTAGATGTTGGTACATCTAACTTAACACTTAATTCTGGCGTTGTTGGTTTTGCTGTACTACCAGCTTCTACTTTTATTGGTGAATTTTCATATATCCAAGGTATTATTCCCTTTTCGCCAGGATGTTCTGGATGTTCAGCTCCTCTTAGATACATTCCCATTCTATCAAAAGTATCTTCGTAAACACTGTCTACTTCTTTGAATTCGTGATTTAACGCATCATGGAATTCCCACATTTTTAGTCCGTTTGCTGCACCATATCCTTCTAACACATGTATAAATTCATGAACAAAAGTATCTATTTCTGCGCCATTTACCATATCTTTTTTATATTCTTCTAGAATATCTTCTAGTGGTTCGTTATTAACTACATATCCATTTATTGTGCTATCATATGGTATAAATATGTCACCTCTATTAGTTGTTCCATTCCAGTATGTAACACCAGAAGAATCATGCATTTTGTCATTCAAATATGCATTTACTATTGTAGAATCATAATGTGAATATATACTTGCAATTTCCTCAATATCGCTTCCCCAAAGCGAATATGTGTACATACCTGTATATGCAATTCCAGGTTCGCTAAGCTTTGTTATTTTATTATTTGTTACATAAACATCTACTACAACATCTATTGCATAATCACTTAACTTTTCTGTATATCTTTCAAAAAGTCTTGCGCATTCTTTCAGAAATGCAATATCTGTTTCTGACATTGTATATTTTTGACTAACAGTACCACCTTCTACTGTTGGCACTGTAAAATCTGTTTCTTTTGCTATAACAAATAGCACTCTATATTTTGGTGTACTAGATGTTATCTTTGTACCATCCCAATCTACTTGTTGGTTTCCAACAAATAAAGTTACACCTTTTGCTCTTAATTCTTCTACTCTATTATGATATGAATGGTCTCTCATAAAAGTATCGTTTATTCTATTAGCGCCTAACGCTACATAAGCTAAACTATCCATACCAAATAAAGGCTCGATATTTGAAATGTTGTTTTTATCTAGGTGTAGCGTATCTACATTATCGAAATATTCAAGTCCTTCTATTGACTCTATTCCTTTTGAATGAAGAGCTAACCCCCAAGTGCAACTTGCTGCTTCTTTGGCTGTTATCTTTCCATCATTATTTGTATCTATTCCCAAATCTATTAATGCGTTTCTTAGGTTTGTGTCTTTTATAATATCCACTTCAGCCGCAAAAACAGTAGTAATAGTACATACAAATACTAAAAGTATTACTATTAGTTTTTTCATACCCTTCCCCCTTTTATATGTGTATTATACACCTGAAAAAATACTAACTCAAGTATATGCATTAAATTGCTTCATATATACCCAAATTAGTATTTAATTTTTTACCATATTATTGTTGTTTCATAAAATGTATTTCTTTAGTTCCATTATCTAATTCAAATTCAGTTTCACTTACTCTTATATATGCACTTCCTATTTTAGAGTTTAGATATGGAATTATATCTTTATCATAATTACAGATTGTGTTTAATGCAAATATATGTACATTATCTGGATTAGATGTATATTCTTCATCTTCATCACCTTTAAAGAATCTCCAACCACTATCTGGATTATTAGGACTTGGTTCTTCTCTATACATATATCCCACTTTCCATCCTTCTTTCGTAATTCTATCTGATACCATACAGCCTTCACCGTTTGGTTCTTTCCAATCTATAAGGTTTTCTACTTCTATTTTAATAAAACCATTTTCATTTAATTCCATAATACACCTCTATTTTAATCTTTCTTCTATATATTCTTTTATTACTCTACGTATAGTTTCCATTTTCTCTTTTGTTTCGACTTTTACATATGTAAATCTATCTATTAATATATCTACATAGTTGTTATCTTTAATTAATTCAAATGTTTCCTTAAAGTTTAAATCATATACAAAAGCTAGTACGCATACCCAACAATCTAGTGCCGTTTGTCTATCATATATATTTACACATTGTTTGTTTAATACTGTTTCATATACTTTGTCTGAAACCGTAGAATTTTCAATATGCTCTTTATCTTTTACCCTACCAGGGAATATTGCTTCTATTTTTTCTTCTTTCTTTACCCTAAAATTATCTAACTTATCTGCATCTCTTATTATTTTAGCGTGAAGCAATGCTCTTTCACCTAGTCTATCTTCTATAGCTAGTCTATTATGATTTGCTATTGCTGCTTTAATTATTTCATCATACGAATCATCTTCAATAAATTCTCTAATTAATCCTTGTTCAAATAACATTTTAACGCCGTGTTCCGCGTGATTAAATGTAGCGTTATCAAATTGTTTAAGATATGTTATTTCTTCAAACCTGCCCGTGTCATGAAGCAGTGCTATGAGTTCCGCAAGTTTTATATCTTCATCACTAAGTTTCAACTTTTCTGCTATTAATCTTGCGTTATCTACCACGTGATATGTATGTACTATTTTAAGTTCAAAGCCTAACACATCTTCATCTGTTTTATATCTTTCAAGGAATTCTTTAAATGCTTCCTTTGCCTTAGTTATATCTATCATTTAGCTTTACCTCTTCTTATCTTTTCTTTTAAATCATAAAGTATAATTAAAACACATGGTAAAGACATAAATGTTCCAATTATTCTTTCCATTAACCCCGGATAAAACAACATACATATACCCGGCAATGCTATAACATATACTATAGGAAGTAAAAATATATTTTCAAAATCTCCTATTGGCGAGTAAAAGTTTAACCAATAACTTGGTCTTTCTTTTTTTATTTCAAAATTATCCATTGCAGGGCCAACTATACTATGTATATGATCCTTTGTTTTTAACACGGCATAATATGTATTAACTGTGTAGTTATCATTTGAAAAATAAAATACTTTTCCTCTTTTATCTACAAAAGTACACATCTCATCTTCTATACCTTTTAGAAACAATATTCTTTCTTTTGGTTTTATTAATACATTACATATGTATAGCCACCAACAATATATTCCTACACCTATAAAGAATCCACAAAATATTAACGCTATTCCAAACTCCCAAAACCATTCTATAAACATACTTATACTAGTTATTCTAAAAAGTCCTGTTCCCCAAAGTATTCCTACTCCTATTAGCATTAAAACTGTTACTATAACTAGAGCTTGCCAATCATATCTGTTTCCTATGTTTTTCATATTACTACCTATCCATTTATTTGAACATTATCATCTAATTCTAGTTCATCTGAAAATTCAATGCTTATTATATGTTCGTCTAATTTGCTTTCCACAAAATCTATAATTCCTGCATATTGGAATTTCCAATTAGGATGCGACTCATCTTTCTTAAACTGGATCCTTATTTGTGGTGTGCCTATATTTTGCTTTATGTATTCGTCAGTATATTCTTCATAAAATGTTCTTAATCCGTTATCTAACATTACATTTAATATTTCTTCTTTTTTCTCTAGATATAATTCTCCTATTTTATTTGCATATTCTATTGTTTCATCATCAAATATATCTTTTTCAATTACTAAACAATATTCTTTTGTGTCTTTTACATATACATCCTCCAAATATTTTTCTGGACATTCATATTTAAATTCTTCTTTCATATTTCCCCCTTATGTACTTTAAGATATTATATACTACATTTCTAAAAAATAAAAGGTATAAAAAAGAGTAGATATATTATCTACTCTTTTACTATTATATTTTATGCTTTCTTTAGCTTCTTTCCTCTAATAGCATTATTTATTAATTTATAGAATTCCATAACAATTAGTATTAATGCTGCTGTTGCAAATAGATATGCTAAATGTCCAAATGGAATAGATACCGTTTGCAAGAATTGTGAGAAGAATGGAACTTCCATAACTATTATTTGTAATAAAACAGATGCTGCCACTCCGCCTAGTATAAACCAGTTATTGCTTAAAGGTGTGGCAAATGCTGATCTATGCTCACTTCTACAGTTAAATACATGTATATTTTGGATAAATACCATAAGTGCCATTATATATCCACGAGCCATATCTACTTCCATATTTAATTTGTTTAATAATAAATACCATACTGCGAATACAACTGAACCTATAACTGCTCCTGAAACCAATATTTCTTGTAATAATTCTTTGTTAAATATTGATTCTTTAGGATCACGTGGTTTTTCTTTTAATATTCCTTTTTCTGCTTTCTCAAAAGATAAAGCAAAGTCTTGTACGCCATCTGTTACAACGTTTAACCATAATAATTGAATTGCAACTAGTGGCATTGGTAAATTTAATACTATAGATAGACAGAAGAATGCAACTTCTGCAAGACCACAAGATATTAAGAATAGTATTATCTTACGAATATTAGCATAAGCTACACGTCCCTCTTTAATACCATCAACTATTGATGTGAAGTTATCGTCTACTATTATCATATCTGCTGTTTCACGAGCTATATCTGTTCCACTTCCCATTGCTACACCGATATTTGCTGCTTTAAGAGCCGGTGCATCGTTTACTCCATCACCTGTAACTGCAACAAACTCGCCTTGTCTTTTTAATGATTCTACTATTTTTAATTTTTGAAGTGGTGTAACTCTAGCGTATACTACCTTGTTACTTACGAATTTATCAAAGCTTTCTTCGCCTTTGTTAAATTCTTCGTCTACTTCATGACCTGTTGCTACTTGTTCAAATTTATCTGTTAGTTTTAAGTCTTTTGCTATTGAGAATGCTGTTAAAGGATGGTCACCAGTTATCATTAGGACTTTTATTCCTGCACCGCGGCATTCTTTAATTGAAGCTACTGCTTCTTTTCTTATTGGATCAATAAATCCAACCATTCCTATGAATGTTAATGATTTTATATCATCTATTGTATAATGTTCTTGTTTTTTAATCTTTCCATTAGCAAGTGCTATAACACGATAGCCATCTTTTGCCATTCCTTCGTTTTGGTCTTCTAATATATTAGAGCTTATTTTTTCTTTTACTAAGTTGATATCTTTACAGAATGATTTAACAACTTCTAAAGAACCTTTAACTGTGCAATATATCTCGTTATCTTTTTCATAGAATACTGCTGAAAATTTATTCTCAGATTCGTATGGTATTGTTTCTAATGTTCTTATTGTATGTGTTTCAACTTTTAATTTCTTTCCTAATACTTTGAATGCTATATCTATTGAATCTCCTATAACTTGTTCCTCGTTTACAGTTGCTTCGTTGTTTATAACACCTAACATTGATATTTCTTTTGCTAATTCCAAATTATTTCCTGTTACTTTACCATCAAAGCTAAATCCTGTTCCAGAAACATTGTATTCTTCACCATTAGGTAAAAGTATTTTCTTTGCTGTTTGTTCATTAACTGTTAATGTTCCAGTTTTATCTGATGCTATAACAGTACAGCTTCCAAGTGACTCGGCTGATTTTAATTTTCTAACAATTACATTTTTCTTAGCCATCTTGTTTGATGCTATAGTTAAAGCCATAGTAAGCGCTAAAGGTAATCCTTCTGGCATTGCTGATACAGCAAGTGCTATTACAGATAAGAATATTTCATTTGCTGGTACTTGTTTTATTATTAATAGTACTGTTATTACAACTGCTACTGCTAGTACTAACATACTAATCTGTTTAGATAATTTTTCTACTCTTATTGTTAGAGGAGATTTTTCCTCTTCTGCATTATTTATGCTATCTGCAATCTTACCTATTTCAGTTTGTAATCCAATGCTTACAACAATAGCCTTTGCTCTTCCTGTTACAACAGTTGTACCAGAGAAAGCCATGTTGCTTTGTTCTGCAATTAGAACATTTTCTTTATTTACAGTATCACTGTTTTTAGATACTTGTACACTTTCACCTGTAAGTATTGATTCATCTATTGTTAAGTTGTGTGCTTCAACAATTCGCATGTCTGCACTAATCTTATCTCCAGATTCTAATAGTACATAATCTCCTATTGTTAAATCTTTTGCATCTATAGATATTACTTCGTCATCTCTTACAACTTTTACTTTAGTTGTTACAAGCTTTGCTAATGCTTCAGCTGTATTGTTTGCTTTATTTTCTTGATATGCACCCATAGCAGCATCTATTAATACAATTACAAATATTGCTATTGCATCAATAACTTCTCCTGCTATTAATGAAGCGACTATAGCAAATAACAATAATATTACCATTGGATCTTTAAATTCACTAAAGAATATTTTAATTATGCTATCTGATTCTTTTTTAGGTAACACATTCATTCCGTACTTTTCTTGTCTTTTAGCTACTTCTTCTTTTGTTAATCCCTTAGAACTTGTACCTAGTTCTTTTTCTATTTCTTTTATACCCTTGTTATAGTACATGGTTTCCTCCTAATGTTTTCAATATAATTATCTTATCTAATAATTAAAAAAACTGCAAGATATTTTTATATATAACACATAAAAAGACATATTGTCTTAACTATTAACAATATGTCTTTTATATATTTAGTTTTTAGAACGGCAATTCATCATCCTCATCTATATCTATAGAGCGCCAATCATCATTTTCATCTATATCTGCAGATTTCCAATCTTCATCAAAGTATTCTGATATATTTTCTTCATATTCTTCGTCTTCGCATTCATCATCTTCACAATCAATTTTACTCCTTTTGAATACAATTTTATCTACATCCGTTTCACCAGCAAGTATAAGCTCTTTTTGCTTTAGATATTTTTGATATGTTTCGTTTTCTTCGTTATCCTCGTCGTTTCCTGTATCTTTTATAGGTGTTGGTGTGTATTTTAATTCATTCTTTAACTTTCTTACAATTTCACCATTTTCTATTACATAGTTATCGTATTTAGATAAAACATAGTTTGCTACCCTTTCATTTTTTAGAAGATTTGCTGGAAATGCTTGTCCTGCGTATATATATCTTACACCTTTTATATTATCTATAATCTCTTCAAATGTATTACAGTTTTCTAAATCCAATTCACTATTTATTATTTCCTGTTTTGCAAGATATTTTTTATAATACTCTGTATTGTTATTCATATATTCTGCAAAGTATACTCTTCTCATATCTTGATTTAATAACATAAAATACATTTCTTCTAAAGATAATTTTTCATCTTCACCTATAGTTTTCATACAATCTTTAGGAAGACGTATATATTCTGCTTTTTTCTTTTTATACCTTTCCGCTCTTACGTTTATAACTTCCTTTAGATAGTCTGAATCTTTAATAAGGTCATCCCCGCTTAACATATGTAATTCGTTAGCTTCATATACACCTGGATTTATTTTGCAGAGTTTAAGCATAAATTCTTTATTGTTTAATAACTTTTCTGAAAACAATGGTATCGTATTTTCTTCATTATCTTTATATTCTGTTTTATAGAAATTTTGAAGCATCCATTCTGTGCTAATGTTTTTACTTAGTATACTATATACGAATTTCGCATTTTCTTTATATTTTTCTGGGAAATATCTTAAGTTATAAAAATAAGCTTTAGCATATTGTATTATCTCTTTATCTTGTTTTAATTCGTCACTTAGCTTTTCATACATATCTGGCGCTTTTTTTATTATTTTTAGTGCTACGTTTTTATCTGTAAATACAGTGTTATCAAATAACTTTAATACACTATGATTAATAAATTCAGATTCTATAGCAGCATTAAGGACATCTTTATCTTTTAGAAGTTCTTTATTTGCAAATCTAAGTATGCCCATATTACCTTTAATTGCTTCTAGCATCATTTTTTTGTCGCCAAAATAGTTCTCTTTTGTGTATAACAGTATTAACGGATTGTTTCTTACCAAAATTAACAAATCTTCATAATTAAAATTAGTTAATTCCTTTATGTACAGCAGCTCTTTCAATGTCACCAGCGAATATTCTTCATCCGTAAAGTATCCGTAATCTCCATCTAACAGTCCCTCTAAGAATAAAGATAGATTTCCAAAAGCAATTTCTCTTATTTCTTTATCTTTTAATAGCTCGGTATTTATTTCTTTAATTGAATAAGCTCCATCTTGTAAAATGTACTCTTTTTGAACTTCTAAATCATTTCTTAAATTCTCGTTTAGATTTCTAAGTGCAATTTTATTCCACTTGTCTCCGCTTTTATTTTTTAACATTGCTACTACTGCTTCTTTAGTGGTAATAAACTCTGGTCTAAATACAATCTCAACTTTATTCTTCTTTAGCATCTCTATAGTATTCTCATCTTGTAAAAGTTCATCATTTAATATAACTTTTAATTTATCTCTAAATTCCCCACCATAGCGCATCTTTGGACGTCTTGTTTTATTTAGTTCTTGTACATTTTTAATAAAGTTTTCATCTTTTATTAATGAATTTGGTAACATAGCATAATACAGGTCAGGTATTCTAAATTCTTTTTTTCTATAGCAAAATAAAAATAATTCTTCTATACTATTTATACCATCTATTTCTTGTTCCTTCTTGTTTATTTTTTCCTTAGATACACTCCAATCATATTTATTTATAAAATTCTTAAATAATTCTTTATGCAAATTTAGATTGTTTCTTAATTCATCCGTTATTTTAATATTAGGTAATTTAGTATCATTGAATAATACTCCCACATCAGAAATTACCTTAACTATATTTTCATTTAGGACCTTTTCATTTTTTATGTTTGCATACATATTAACCAACTCTTTTTTAACAGCTTTACTACAGTAGTCATAATCGTTCTTTAATTCTTCGCTTGCATACTCGAGCGAATATGGAGATATATCTAAAAAGTTGAGCATTACCTCTTTATCTTTATATAAGCTAGCATCTATGTCCTCGGCATCCATTTTTGTACCGCGCGTTGTTTTATCTTTTTCTATTAATTCTAATATAAGTGCTTTGTCTTTCTTTAACTCTTCAGGCATATATCTAATGTATCTTGGTTTTAATGGCAAAAGTTTTTTTAGTAATTTTGTATTGTTTATAAAATTCGGTAATATTCTTTTCTTTAGAAGCTGGTCTCTTGTACCTAATTTAAAAGCAAGTTTTAATGCATCTTCGCTTTTTACAAATTCTTCAGAATACATTTTATCATAATCATCTGTTCCAAATTCCCAAGTAATACTTGGATATTCTGCATACATTGATGCTTTTTGATACTCTATATCTTTTCTTTCTTCTTTAGGCAAGCTTTCAAAATAGCTTATATCTTTTTTTATTTTTTTAATAAGTTCTTCTTTGTTGTTTTTTACTTTTTGAAATTCTCTTGTTTGTCTTGTTGTGCGCCTTAATTCTCCGTCTTTATAATAGTATATTTCAGAATCTGTTTCACACCAACCATTAGTCGTCATCTCAACTTCAATATTATCTTTATCTATGTTTAGAATATTCTCGATGAATTTTTTCTCATCGTTTATTACTCCTCTAAAGCAACCATATTTATATAATCCTTCCTCTATTATTTCTACTATAACACCTTCAGATATATATGTTGTGTCAATGTCTAATGCTTCGCCTAAAGTTTCATTTAATTCTTCTAAATAATCTAATAGTTCATTTTTCTTCTTTTCTGATATTTTTCCATACACTCTATAATCTCGTGAGGTTTCATCCCAACTCATAACACACCTCCTGTTTATATTAATCTAAAATGGTAACTCTTCATCAACTTCAAAGTCAAACCATTCATCTTCTGGATTTACTTTATTAGCATTTTTTATTTCTTCATTTCCTAATAATTCATCTGGAATGTTTTGATATACATTGCCGTTTATTCTCATACATTCTACTATAAACTCAACCTCATATCTTAGTTTTTCATCTATATATTTAAATATCCATGGATTTTCAACAATAATATATTTTATATCTTCTTTATTAGATAATAGTTCTTTTAATAATTTCTTACACTTTTCGTTGTTTTCTATTTTCTCATAAATACTTCCTTCAAAACCACCTTGTGCCTTTAAATCTTCTCCTGTAATTAAAAAATCTGCCGGTGACATTTTTATTAATGCAATTATTAAAAATTCATTATCTGGAACTCCCTCAAAAACCTCATAAACTTTAGAAACAATATCTTCAATCTGTGGCCAGCACCATCCCTGCTTATTGATAGCTAATATGCTTTCTACAATTTTTGCATTAAGCATATACTTTTTGAATACGTTATTAGGTAAATCTAATACTAAAGATAAAAATTTATTGTTTTTGACAAGTTGTGGCGTTTCTAATAATTTTCTTATTATCTTTTCATCAGCAAGTTCTTCTTCTGAAAAACAAGATATGTAATAATGTGCATCCCATAACGGTATCATATCATTATTCAGAGCCAGAATTACCATATCTATATCTACTTGTAGCCTTTTACTTAAGTATTTGTAATCATTTGGATAAAGATATAAATATTTAAGCATAAACTCTTTATTATCTCTTAGCTCTTCGCTAAAATGGAGCAAGGATGTTGGTCTAACAGCAGTTTCGTATTCTACATTTCCAATGATTTTTTCTGCTTCTTTTATATCTTTTATTTGCAATGCTTCTAAATATTCTTTATTTTCTTCCCAAATTATTCTGGGTATTTCTCGCGGTGCATTTTCAAAGACAAGTTTTAATATATCTTTATCTGATACTAGCTCTAACGAAGCTCTATTATATGCATCCATACAATTCTTATTTATGCATTTTATAACTAACTCTTTATCTTCCAAAAGCAAATATTCCGGTAATTTCCCATTGAATTTTTCCGAATTAACATATGCTACCGCTATGTCCCTATCATTTTTTTCATCTATATCTAAATAATCGCTATATATTACCGCACAGTCTTCAAGTATGGATAATATGAATTCTTTGTTATGCTTAAGCTCATCTGATATATCTTGATGAAATATTTCCGCTATCTCTTGTTCAGATATTTCTAATTCCTTATATATCTCTTTATATCTTTTATTATTTAAGAAGTCATCTGCGTATTCTATGAACATATTTTTAGCTTCTTCTTTAGACATATTAAACATATTTTCTGCCATTTTGTAATAATCTAATTCATCAAAATATACTCGATGTCTTCTTATATACAAATATTTGAAGTTTTCTAATACATTATCTGTTTTTAGCAACTGTTCACGCATACTTAGCAAAAATTCTAATATTGGTGTTGAGGTATATATTTGATTCTCACTAATAGTTTCTAGAATATCATAACTACTCTCGAATGCATAATATGAATCATATTCATCTGTAAATATTATAGTTGGATTTAATATGTTATAAGCAGTTATCGCTTTGTAAGTATCTGATGTTGGTTCATCAAATAGTTCACTTCTTAAAAGATCATTTGGATTTAATTCTTCGTTCTTTAATAAGTTGTCTATAGCCGACCATTTTGTTTTTACAGAGAGCTGAGTATTGTTATCTTTTATATCATTTATATACTCGCCTAGTATATTATTCAGTTTGTTAAGTTCATCTTCGTTATCGTCTTTTGCTATATGTTGTATTTCTTCTATAAATGTTAAAAGATTTTCTATACCAATATTCTTATCTATAATTTTCTTGCAATCTAGAATATATTCATTCGTTTCTTTACTTTCTATAATCTTTTTTATTGCATCCAATTTAGATTCTATTGTATCCAGTTTATTTTCTTTGTTAACAACATAAAGCAAATCTAAAAAAGCATCTAAATTCTTTTCTAATTCTACTGTTATTTTAGACATACCCTCACCTCTTACCCTTATATTTATGTGTCGATTAATTTCCTCTATTATACAACAAAAGGAGCAAAATTTATATATTTTGCTCCTTAAATATTTAACTGTTATTATATTTAATTAAAATATTATTTTACATATTCATTTAAAGGTTTAACTTTGAAGTTTAATTCTCCAATTTCAGCAGTTGGTACATAACCAGCTCTTGCATTTACTACATCTGGTAATCTGTTTACTATAGATGCACATGTAAGTTCAACTGTTGCTGGTTTTTCTACAACTATTGTTGTTTCTGGTTCACCAATTACTGTCCATTCGTTTTTATCGAATTCATCTGGACCATAAACTTTACCAATACATTCACTTTCAATAACTATTCCTTCTGCTGTTTCAGATGTAACAACTGCGCTCATACCAGTTGCATCACCTGCTTTTACAGTCATACCTAATGTTGAAGATTCTAGGTCTGTGTGGTATGTTTGAGGAACGCATTTTTGAGATTGTGCAGTAATATGTAAGCCTAATTTATCTGCTAACCATCCATTTACATTCCACATGTATGAAGGTAAGAATTCTCCTTTATTAATAAGTTCTTGTCTTGCTTCATCAGAAATTCTATCTGCTGCAGCTACTTCTTTATCAAAATCTTCTAGTGTTAAACCAGCACCGTGTGCTTTAGCTAAAGCTATACCGTAGTCTTCTACGTTGTAGCTAGAGCTTCCTTTAATTTTTGTTATACTTTGTGTAGAACCAGCTATTGAAGTAATTAATTGTCCCCAATATATATCTTGGTATCCACTTCCTGTAATTGTACAGTTAGTTCTTTTTGCTATTTCGTCTAATTTATTTGTTATTCCTGGATTTGAGTTTGCTGGATAGAATGCTTCTTCACAAGTAGTGATTGCATTTATTCCTAATTCTGCACATAGTGTTAATGGATTGTCTAGATCTGCAATTAAGCTCATTGTTGTAACGATAGCTACATCTGGTTTAGCTGCTGTTAATATCTCTCTAGCATTGTCCATATGTCCAATAACAACACCTTTGTTATCTGAACCTATTATTTCTCCAATGTCTTTTCCTATAACATTTGGATTAACATCTAATGCTGCTACTATTTCAGCACCTTTCTCGTATACATATCTCATTGTGTATACAGACATTTTTCCTGTGCCTATTTGGGCAACTCTTAGTTTTCTTTCCATATATAAAACCTCCTATAATAAGTGTGTGACACTTATTAGCTAGATATTATCATACTAAACTATTTCTTGCAAGTCCTTTACACACATTCCCATAATAACGACAAAAGGAGCAAAATTATGTGTTCTGCTCCTTAATTTTTAATTATTTCTACCACAGCATTGTTTATATTTCTTACCACTTCCACATGGGCATGGTTCATTTCTACCAACTGTTTTTTCTACTCTTACAGGTTCTCTTTTTTGTACTACTTCTGGATTTCCTGTATTCATTATATTAATACTTGCTTTAGATGCATCATCTATTCTATTTATACTTTGGCCTAATCTATTCATTGTGTTTTTAGTATTACTTGTGTTGTAGCTTGTTCTAAATATTGCTTTTATAGTATCTTCTTTAATGCTGTGAGTCATGTCTGAGAATATGTCATAGCTTTCTTGTTTATATGCTTCAACAGGATTTGTTTGACCATACCCTCTTAAGTGTATTCCCTCTTTAAGTTGAGTCATATTATCCATATGTTCTTGCCATTTCTCATCTACATTTCTTAGCATCATAAGTTTCTCTATAACATTATATTCGTTTTCTATACCTTGTTCTTTGAATATATTTCTCTTAGCTTCATATGCTTCAAATACCTTGTTTAATAATACTTCTTCTAAAGTTTCCTTATCTATTTCACTATCCTCTAGTTCAAAACCAAATACACTTTGTATCGTATTATTAAGACTTTCCTTGTCTATTTCTTCTTTCTTAGATAAATTAGAAGTGTATGTATCTACAATTTCATAAACTTTATTTGTAGCTAGATTCTTAATAATTTCTTCAATACTATCACTATCTAAAATTTGTCTTCTTTGATCATAGATTATATTACGTTGTTTGTTCATAACATCGTCATATTCTAAGACATTCTTTCTTATGCTATAGTTACGTCCTTCAACTCTCTTTTGAGCAGTTTCAATAGCACCTGTTAGCATTTTTTGTTCTATTGGCATATCTTCTGGAATACCTAACATATTTGCTAAGTATTGTACTTTATCTGTACCAAATAGTCTCATAAGATCATCTTCTAGAGAGATATAGAATGTTGAAGCACCAACGTCACCTTGACGTCCTGCACGGCCTCTTAACTGATCATCTATACGTCTTGATTCGTGTCTTTCGCTACCTATAATCTTAAGACCACCAGCAGCTATAACTTTATCTTTTTCGTCTTTAAGTTTAGCTTTATATTCTTGTTCTAATGCTTTGTATTCCTCTCTAAGTTTAAGTATCTCCGCATCTTCTGTTGGAAGAGGGCTCATTGCAAATTCTATTTTTTCTAAGTCTTCTCCTCTTTTTTCTAATGCACGTCTAGCCATAAACTCTGGGTTACCACCTAGAAGTATATCTGTACCACGACCAGCCATATTTGTAGCAATTGTAACTGCTTTAAATTTACCTGCTTGTGCTACTATTTCTGCTTCTCTTTCGTGGTGCTTAGCATTAAGTACTTCATGAGGTATTCTTTCTGCTTTAAGAAGTTTACTAATTAACTCAGATTTTTCTATAGATACTGTACCAACTAGAACTGGTTGTCCTTTTTCGTAACATTCTTTTACATCTCTTACTATGGCGTTGTATTTGCCCATTTCATTTTTATATACTTGGTCATTTGTATCTATTCTTACTACCGGTTTATTTGTTGGTATTTCTACAACATCTAGTCCAAATATTCCTTTGAATTCTGCTTCTTCTGTTTTAGCAGTACCAGTCATACCAGCAAGTTTGTTATATAGTCTAAAGTAGTTTTGGAATGTTATTGTTGCTAAAGTTTTAGATTCTCTTGCAATTTTAACTCCCTCTTTAGCTTCAATAGCTTGGTGTAATCCATCGCTATATCTTCTACCTTCCATTATACGCCCTGTAAACTCATCTACGATTAATATTTCGCCGTTTTTCTCAATATAGTCTGTATCTTTTTTCATAATACCATTAGCACGTAATGCTTGATTAATTGTATGAGATATTTCCATATTATCTACATCGGATAAAGATTCTATTCCGAAATATTCTTCACATTTCTTAGTACCTTTTTCTGTTAAAGCTGTAGTTTTTGCTTTTTCATCTATTACATAATCGTATTCTTCATCTGATTCGTCAAAAGTTTTGTTATCTGATTCTACAATAACCTTTGCTTTCATTCTTTTTACTAATTTATCTGCTTTTGTGTATAAATCTGTAGCTTCTTTCCCCATTCCTGAGATAATTAACGGAGTTCTAGCTTCATCTATAAGGATACTATCCACTTCATCCACAACTGCATAGTTTAATTCTCTTTGTACCATCTCATCTTTAGATAAGCACATGTTGTCTCTTAGGTAGTCAAAACCGAACTCATTGTTAGTACCATATGTAATGTCTGCATTGTATGCTGCCTGTTTAGCATGTGGTGGCATGTTAGGTACAACAAGACCTACTGTTAATCCTAAGAATTTATATAATTTACCCATCCATGCACTATGGTATGTAGCTAGGTAATCGTTTACTGTGATTATATGTACACCTTTTCCAGTAAGTGCATTTAAGTATGCTGGAAGTGTAACAACAAGAGTTTTACCTTCACCTGTCTTCATTTCTGCAATTCTTCCTTGGTGAAGTATAATTCCACCAATTAATTGCACCTTAAAGTGTCTCATTCCTAAAACTCTACTTGAAGCTTCTCTAACAGTAGCAAAAGCTTCTGGTAATATATCTTCTAACGACTCACCATCATTTAATCTTTTCTTAAATTCTTCTGTTTTTGCTTTTAGTTCATCATCTGAAAGTTTCTTGTAGTCTTCTTCTAACGCTTCAATTTTTTCTACAAGTGGCATTATTCTTTTAATTTCTTTCTCGCTGTATGAACCAAACATCTTCTTAATTATTCCCATTTTATTCTCCTCTTATTTCTTCTTTTCAAACAGTGGTGTTATTATATCACAGGAATATAAATTTTTAAAGCAAAGACTATAAATATCCGCAAAGTCCCACAGAATAAAGTTTTATGTTGACTTTGTTCCTTTCTAATGATATAATGTTTTACAGAAATTAGTACCATAGCACCAAAAAATAATTTAAAAGGAGTGTATGTAGCATGAATGAGTACTTAATTAAAAAAGTCATCGCTCGTGATGGCGAAAGAGAAGTGGTTGTATCTGACCAAGAGGAAATGCATCGGTTTATTGTAGAGGGGTTACGGCCCTGTTTTGACGATATAGCCGTACTTGCAATTAAGTTTCTGTACTGTGTGTGTGAGGATGACGATGATCCAGAAGAAAGCGTTTGGTATGTTAACCCATACTATTGTAGCAACAAACACTATTCTGGATATTCTGCATATGGTCCAAGAATGGATTCTTCATTCATCCCCGAGCTTCTTCTTATAAACAAGGAAGAGGTAGATGTTTTCAAGAAATACGAATCATTCCACACAACTCTGCTTATTGAAGGCTTAAACGGATTAACAGACCACGAAAGACTTGAACTTTTCTTAAGGAAGTTGAAAGATATCGATTAATCCTCTCTTTAGCACCACAATCTTTAACAGTAACCCCGAGTAATTTCGGGGTTCTTTTCTTTTATGTTGACTATCACTGCATTTTTTGGTATAATCTAAGCATTGTAGTACATTAGTACCTCAAAATAATTTTTCAAGGAGAACCTAAATGTTAGACTATGTTGTAAAGAAAATAGTCGCAAAGGAAGATAAGCGGATAACTATAGAATCTTCCTACGATGAGATGTTGAAATTTACCGAAAACGAAATCCGTCCAGATTTTGAAGACACTTCCATCATCTGCATCAAGTTTGTTGTATGTATGGGCGAAGATGATGATGAACCCGAGCAGACTGAGTGGTATATCAATCCCTGTCACTTTAAAGGTGTTGGTAGTGAATATCCCTACAACCTCACCATGGACTGCGATTTTGTTCCCGAAATTCTTCTTCTCGATGTCCCCACGGTGTATATTAAGAACAAGTATATGGCTTTTAATGCCACACTGTTGTATACCGATGATACCGAGAGTCTTACGGATGAAGAAAAATACAAACAGTTTTGGAAGAGACACGGAAAAGCAATAAAGGAATATCGTAAACGTCATTCAAGCTAAACAAATTTGGCCACTCCTAATTAATTTTAGGGGTGGCTTCTTTTGCCTACATAAAATACATGCATAAATTTAAATGTTAAGAATAGTATGTAATATATTTTAGAGGTGAATTATGTACGTTAAAAATATAAAATTAAATCCTAAAAAGATTCTAATAATCTGTTTAATAGTAGCAATAGGCATAGCATTAGTTTTAGAACTTGGTGGTAATTCTTCTACTCCACTTCCTGCTCAAACATATGACTACGAACTAAACGAAGAAAACTTTACAACTATTCTAAAACAGGCACATAACAATATCGATGGTTGTGTTGGTAAAAGTATTAAGTGTTCTGGTTTTGTATTTACTCTTTATGATTTCAAACAAAATAACTTTGTATGCGGAAGAAATATGATGTTAGATGGCGAAGATAAAGTAGTTGGTTTCCTTTGCGAGTATAACGGAGATTTAGACCTTGTTCAAGGAGAATGGATAGAAATCTCAGGTGTAATAACAAAAGGCTATTATATGGGAGATATGCCCGTAATAAAGGTAGATAAAATTAAAAAGATTACCGCACCAGCAAATACATTTGTAAAAGCTCCAGATAATCTTTAGTATACAAGTATAAATATTTGTGATATACTTTTACAAGAAATGAATTTATAGAGGTGTTTTATGAGCAAATTGAAATGGAAACCAGGAACAATGGTATATCCCCTGCCACCAGTTTTAGTATCTTGTGGTACAATGGATAAAAGCAATATATTAACTGTTGCATGGACTGGAATAATATGTACAGATCCAGCAATGACATATGTGTCTATACGTAAAGAAAGACATTCATACAATATTATTAAAGAAAGCGGAGAATTTGTAATAAATCTAGCAAGCGCCGACTTAGCAAAATATGTAGATTACTGTGGTGTTAAATCTGGCAAGTTAGTAGATAAATTTAAAGAATGTAACTTTACTAAAGAACAAGGTACAGAAACAAGTGTCCCAATGATTAAAGAGTGTCCAATATCTATTGAATGTAGAGTTAAAGAAATAAAAGAACTAGGTACACACGATATGTTTATGGCAGAAATACTTGCAGTAAATGTAGATGAAAAATATCTAGATGAAACAGGTAGATTTGATATGCGCGCTTGCAACCTTTTAGCATATTCTCACGGACATTATTACAGTCTTGGAGAAGAACTAGGCAAGTTTGGATTTAGTGTAGAGAAAAAGAAAAAATAAATTTATATATATTGAAAGCGGAGGTAAATTTTACCTCCGCAAAGTTTTCGATAGAGCTTAAATTATATTAAATATTATTCAACCCAAATACGATCTATTTTTGTAACCAAATTAATATTAAGCCACGCTAAAGGAACATCATAATCTCCGGTACACACTAACAGTAACTTTTCATTATTTTCAACTTTATATCCAATCGCAAGATTATAATGGCTAGTTTTAGGATCCGTAGTTGGTTGTTCCACCAGCAATGGATAACCATTATTTATACTATTCTTTGAATTCGTCCAATAAGAAATATAATATAATTTATCAGTAGCTACATATCCTCTTTGTCCTACATATAAAGCTAATCCATTAACCGCTTTCGGCAATGTTGTACCAGATGGACCCCATTGCGTTTTGTTACATATTTCCGTAAATTCATTTTGTGAAAGCGATGTTCCTGCAATTAGGTTTGTTCTTCCTATATAATCAAAATAAGATATTGCATTAGCTACTGCTAAAGGCAAACATACATTGACTTGTTGAATAAAACTACCGTAGGTATAGCGCTCAAAAGCAGTAGCAGATGGAATAAATCCATAATCAGAAGCCGCTCGCAACGATATACCTCCGCCATTTTCCATTCTCTCAATTTCTTCAAGATTTGGTATGCCGTATTTACTTATACTTTCTTGAAGCCAGTGTGAAAGATTATTATACTCCGTCTCTGACAACTGCATCTTAATATCATACGACAATAAATCATATGAATTTTCTTCTTGCGATTGTGCACTTACTGTAATCGAGAAAACGCAAGCAAAAGCAATTATTAATGCAAATATTCTTTTTAACATTTTTAATCTCCAATCTCAATTAAATTTTAATTTCAATAATTATTTAAACTCTATCCAAAAAACCAAAATAGTTATACTACATTATTTTCCATTTTTCAACTTTTTTGTATATTTTTTCTATTGCATTGACAATTTAATAATTTTATAATATTATATAATTGTTTAAAGGAGATAATTATGGTAAAAAAATCCCCTCACATAAAAAACATATTATTACTACTTACACTTGCTCTTATAATAACTATCGTTTTCATTTTAAGTTGGTCCTACGCATACAAAACAACACGAGTAGGTTATATTAGCAAACATCTAAGTAAACTACCATTACATAATATAAGCGAAAATACTTCTATAATCGAAATTGAATTGCGCACTCCGACTCCAACAAAAATTATATTAGATGATTTTTCTAACATTAATAAAGTCATTAGTTTTTTATATGAGATTGAAGGATATAAAACAACTGATTTTTCTCACGAAGGAACATTTTGGATAGATTTTTCTTCGCCTAAAGAAACTACAACCATAATGTTTTCTAAAAACTATATATGCATTGTAAAAAATAATAATTATAAGAGCTATAAAATTAACCTTAGCTATTATACCGAATTCGTTGAATTACTTAGCACATTAAGTGAATAATATATACAAACAACCAACCTATTTATTAAATAAGTTGGTTGTTTATTTATATCTTATATATACTCTCTGCATAATCTTTCATTTCTTTTGCATCTAGTGATTGTGTTCCTGCAGATTCACAGATTATTGTTGGTTCTAGTTTAAGTTTCTTTATTGCATTTATTACCGCTTTGTAGTCTGGTCCAAAACCTTCATCTGCAAATGTTACATGTTGTTTTTCTCCACCGTTTTCTGTGTATTCCATTTTACTAAAGTGGCTGTGGAAGTGTTTCATTCTTTCATATCCTAGTTCATCTATGTACATTTGAAGTTCTTTTGTGAAATCTTCTTCTGTTCTAAGTGCTCCTATATGTCTACAGTATAGATGTCCAAAGTCTATTGTTGGTATTAGTCTTTCATCCACTTTACACATTTTTATTATTTCTTTGCTATCTCCTAGTTGATTTATCTTTCCCATTGTTTCTGGGCATATTGTTATATCTCCTAGTCCTAGCTTGTCTGCTTCTTCTAATGCTCTTTTAAGAAGTGCACATGCACTATCTACTGCATATTCTCTTTCTAGTCCCAGAAGTGCACCTGCATGAACTACAACTTTAGTTGCTCCCATTTTCTTAGCTGCTGCCATAGAATCTGTTATGTATTTTATTGTAGATATCTTCTTTGCTTCTTCTTGTGTAGAAAGTGAAATATAATATGGCGAATGAACACTTAAAGAAATGTTGTATTTCTCTGCTGCTTCTTTTAGTTTTGCTGCTTTCTCATCAGATATTCTAACACCCCTTGAGCATTGATACTCATACGCATCAAGTCCCATTTCTGCTAAATACTTTGGCATCTCTTCTGAGTTTTTATATCCTGCATTATAGAATGCATCATCATTTCCTGCTGGTCCAAATTTCATATTATTCCTCCATACCTCTTACTTTTTCTTTCATTACTTTTACTATTTCATCGTGAACTATTCCATTTGTTGCAATAGCTCCGTTTATATCCTCATCATATCTTTGGTCTTCACCAAATAAATCTGTAAACTTACCGCCTGCTTCTTCTACTATTACTTTGGCTGCAGCAACATCACAGTTTTTACCTTTGCTTCCTGGGAATATTACCACTGTATACTCTCCACTTGCAACGCATGTACAAGCTCTTGCAACACTACCTAGGCTTGTATAATATGTTTTTTTACTAAGTTCTCTCATACAATCATAGATATCGTATTTAGAAAGACTCCACATATCATAGTTGCCTATGCATCTTTTATCTTCTAAAGTTACATCGTTAACATGTATTCTATTTCCATTTACATATGCACCTTTATTCTTCATTGCATAGTATGTTCTATTGTTAAACGGATCACATATTACTCCAACTATTGGTTTGCCATCTACCACGAGTGCAAGCGAAAACACTGCTACTGGTATATGTCTTGCATACATGGCTGTTCCATCTACTGGATCACATACCCAAACATAGTTGCTATGTCCCATTTTTTCTTCTTCTCCATCAACTGAATGAGTTGGAAATTCTTCTTTTACTCTTTCTATTAAATAATGGTTTATTTCTTGGTCTGCTTTAGTTACTATTGTCTGATCTAATTTATATTCTGAATCTATTTTATATCCATAGTATCCAAGCATTATTTCTTTTGCTTTTTCTGCTATTTCTAAAGCAAATTTTAAGTATCTTTCGTTCATTATATATCCCTCTTTAATATATTTTATTTATCTTTTTATTATTAGTTATTTATACATCCAGCCTAAAAGCAAATCTGAAAGCCCTGTACAAAGACTTAAATATGCGTTTAAGAATGGTTCTGTACCAAATAACATTATAAGTATTGTTCCAATTACTATATATGGTCCAAATGCCATATATGATGTATGTTCTGTCTTCTTTATAACTATTAATATTATTGCTACAATAGCTGCCATAAAGAAAGCAAGTATTGTTATTGTAAAGATTATATCCGCTTTAGCAAAGAAGTTAAAAAAGTCTGTTGGAAATCCTTTTATTCCAAATATTAAACCAAGGCATGCCATAAGTTTAACATCTCCCATCCCCATTCCTTCTTTTCTAAATACTAGAATTGAGAATAATGCGATAAGTAAATATATTCCTCCACCTAGCACAAATCCAATTATATGTCCTAGCCAATTTGTATAATCTACTCCTGTTGCTATTATTCCAAGTACCAAAAGTGCTACTTGTACAGTATCTGGTATTAATTGCATTTTGAAATCTAGCACTAATGCTACAATCATCATTGATATTGTAAACATATATAGATATTTCAAGAATGTAGCTTGTACAAAGTATGCTACTAAATTAAACAAGATTGCAAGTAATATTGGATATTTATAATCTAACTTAAATCCTGTTTTAAGTGTAGGAATTAATTTTTTCAATTCATCTTCATCTACTACTATTTCTGGTAATCTATAAATTAAATGCGCCGTTACTTGTCCAAGTATTAGCGCTAGTATCGTTGCTATGATATAGTTAATCATTTGCACTCTCCTTTTCAAGTTTCTTCATTACCATTCTTTCAAATGGTCTTTTAAATGATGTGTATATTCCCTCTTTTTTGCTTAATGGATTTACTAATATAGATTTTATTCCAAATCTATTAGCGCCTAAAACATCAGTAAATAGTTGATCTCCAACTAAAACAACTTCTTCCTTCTTTACATCCATTATATTTAATGCCATCGCCATAGCTTTTGTACCTGGCTTTCTAGCAAAGTATAATCCGTAAATATCTAAATCTGTCATTATCTTCTTAACTTTTTTTACATTTAATGTATTACTTACAAGACATATTTTGTATCCCAGTTTTTTAGCTTCTTCTATCCATTTTCTGTTTTCTTCAGTTATGCCTTTACCTAGTGTAGTAAGTGTATTATCTACATCAAACATAATGCCTTTTATGTTATCTCTTTCAAGTAAAACGAAAGGTATGTTTGAAACTTTGTCTATTTTGTATGTTGGTTTAAATCTTTTCAAGATTAGCCCTCCCTTAACTTAGTATATATTATCATTTATATGGGTATTTTTCAATTAAATCGTTGAAAAAAAAGCAAAATGTGATATACTCTTTAAGTAAATTGTTACAGATATGTACAATTATATGAAAGGAGTGATACATTTGAATACAGTTTACGAAGAATTAAAATCTCGTGACCTTATAAAGCAAATAGCTTTCGAGGATGAATTTGAAAAATTAGCAAAGGAGGAGAAGTTTTCAGTATATCTAGGCATCGATCCAACTGCTGACAGTATTCACATTGGTCACTTTATGCCTTTAATGATTATGTCATACTTCCAAAAGCATGGTCATAGACCAATACTTTTAATGGGTGGTGGTACTGCTTTAATAGGCGATCCATCTGGCAAGTCTGATATGAGAAAAATGTTAACAAAAGAAGACATAGATAACAATGTGGAGAAAATTAAAAAACAAGTTAGCAAATTCGTTTCTTTTGAAGGAGAAAACGGTGCAATAATAGTTAACAACGCTGACTGGATATTAAATCTAAACTATATGGATTTCATTCGTACTTATGGAGTTCATTTTAATGTAAATAGAATGCTTGATGCTGAATGCTTCAAGATGAGAATGGAAAAAGGTCTTACATTCTTTGAGCTTAACTACATGTTAATGCAAAGCTATGATTTCTTAAAGTTATTTGAAACAGAAAATTGTAGAGTACAAATTGGTGGCGATGACCAATGGTCTAATATGCTAGCAGGTGTAGACCTAATTAGAAAGATACATAAAAGCGGAAGCTTCTGTGTAACTTGCCCGCTTCTACTTAACTCAGATGGTACTAAGATGGGTAAAACAGTTAAAGGTGCTTTATGGTTAGACCCAGAAAAAACTACTCCATACGAGTTCTACCAATACTGGAGAAACATTGAAGACGCATCAGTTAACCAAGTACTTAGATCTTTAACTTACCTTCCAATGAATGAAGTTAATAGATTATCTAGCTTAAAAGACGAGCACATCAACGAAGCTAAAAAGATAGCTGCATTTGAAATAACTAAACTTATTCACGGCGAAGAAGAAGCATTAAAAGCTAAACAAACTGCAGAAGAGTTATTTGAAAACAGACAAAATGCAGACAATATGCCAACTGTTGAATTAGATAAAGCATCATTTGTAGATGGAGCTATAGGATTATTAGATGTTATGGTTGTTGCAAACGTTGCTAAATCTAAAGGCGAAGGTAAAACATTAATCGCTGGTGGTGGTGTTTCACTAGATGATGAAAAGGTTACTGATATATTCAAAAAATTAACTTTAGAAGACTTTGAAAAAGGATATGTTGTCCTTAAAAAAGGTAAAAAAGTGTTCATTAAGTTAATAATAAAATAATAAAATATATATATGAGATTTTAAACGCATACTTTAATGTATGCGTTTTTATTGTATTTTACATAACTTTGTGATATAATGTTTAAGCAATTTTGTTTATGGTCTAGTTTACTATACTAGACGGCAAAAAATATATATTAAAAGGAGAAAAAATATTATGTTGTAGCATAAAGATATTACGCGCCAAAATCCAAATAAACTCATGGAGGAACAGATTTTGTTACTATTACTTTCAAAGGATGTAAATGTTTGCGAAATCTCTAAAGTGCTTGTGAAGTATAAAATCAAAGCACGTATTGATGGAGACACCATTTACCTCGATGGCACATTACCCGATGAACTCTTAAACACCTTGTCTAGTATGGTAACTGTTGTTGGTGTACAGAACTATACTAGCGAAACAAACTTTACCAATTATTCTAGCAACAGATTAAAACACACACCAATGTTTATAGCTAAAGTAACCAAACCCAAACAAGTAGTAGAAGCTCCTGTAAAGGAAGATTCTCCTGCTTTAGAAAGCATCAACGAAGATAGCACAGCGCCTAGCGCGGTTGAAAACACCGAAGAAGTGACAGAAACCACTGACGAATCAGAAATCGTTGAGACAGTGAACGCGGAAACAGATGAAGTTGTAGTCAAAACTCCCGAATCTTCTCGTAAAGTAAGGATAGTAAAACGTGGCGAAGTATATCGTTGTGATTTAGGCGATGCAGTTGGCTCTGAGCAAGGAGGTATTAGACCTGTTATTGTTATCCAAAACGATAAGGGTAATAAATACTCTCCTACCACAATTGTAATTCCTTTCACCACAAGGTATAAGCCCAAGTATCTTCCTACCCATTTCACTTTCAAATTCACAGAAGAAACAATGGCGGATTATACCAAGGCTCATCCCGGTCTTACTTCTGGTTACAGTACTGCTCTTGCAGAGCAAATCCAAACAGTAGACAAGACTCGCTTTATGCAGTATTTGGGTACAATGACAGATTCCTTTATGGACGAACTTTCAAGTTTCATTTGTACTTCTTTAAGTCTTACAACTGAAGAAAAAGATGAGGCCTCGGAAGCTATCGCGCCTGTTAAGGAAACAAAACCTGTAATTACAAGCAAACCTGCAGTACAACCCGCAATGCCTGTAGCAACACCTAAGGTGCAACCTGCAACTTCTACACCTACTCCTAAAAAGAAGAAAAAGAGTACTTTTAGGAAAGACTCGGATTACGATCCTCGTGAAAAACAAATCTCAAAAATTAAGCAAGAACCTCCTAAACCTGTTCCTGTAGTACAAAGTATCGAAGAACTTAACGAAGTTCAACGCGAGCTCTTAAAGTTTGCAAATCTTACAGATGTATATAACATTTGTAGCGATGCTATGTCTAATCAAGAAAAGATTAAGATTCTGCTTGAAATTTTTGGTTTTGATCTCGCAAGGCGTGGCGTAGATTTCTTAAGTCAAGCTATCTTTAGAAGTCTTGTATGTGAGTATTACAATTTGGAAACGCTTAGCTCGTTTGTTCACAAAAACAATACTAGTATTGAGCCTTCTGAAATTCAAAGACTTATCGTAGCAAGAGTTAAGGAAAACTTCAAGATGAAAAAGGCTCCCACGAGCGATTTCATTCGCTTAATCAACAACTTAATAAAGACCAAAGGAGAATTAGTTAATGAATAGACTCACTTTTAAAGTAAATGGCCCCAAAGATGGAAACATATCTTCACTTCTTAAAGCGGTTACAAAAATCCGCTGTAGAATCTACCTCGATGTAGAAAACGGTTTCGTAACTGTCGAAAACGTTCATGATGAACTTATCGATTCCGTTATCGACCTCATCAACGAGTACTACGTACTTCTTGGTGTAGAGGTAGACAACCTCGTAGAAGATGAAGAAGCTATCGAAGAACGCGTTGTAGTTTCTGTTACAGAATTCTCAGAGGAATCTCCCGAAGAAAGCGATGTTCCTGTCCAAGAATACCAAGCAGAAGTTGCCAACGAAACCGAAATTGTTTCTGTTGAAGAATTCCCGCCTGAATCTAATGGCGAAGCAACAGAAACCGGCGCTCCTGCAGACGCTGTAACAAACACCCCACCTGTAGAGGTTGGACCGCAAACTGCGGAGGATCTCATTGTAAAGAAGATTGAGTTCCAGAATCCTGCTATTGAAGCAGCAATGAACAAGTTGCTTCGCACTGCCTATTGGGCAATGTACAAGCAGTGTGGTAGCGAGAAAGAAATCGTAAACCATATCTGGACTGCAATCCGCGAGATGAGCCTCAAGTTCACTGATCCTAACATCATCGAATTTTCTATCGGCGATGTTGTCGACTGTTACTTTGGTACACATCTTCCACGCGAAATCAACGGCAGCCACGTTCTTGGTATCGTACTCGATATCACCGCAGATAAGATGGTATACGTTGTTCCAATTACCAAGGCACTCGAAGATATCGATGCAAAGGTATACATTACCTTCCACAGAGATATCGATGTAGATTACTACTACGAGCAGTACTATGGCGGCACAGCGCTTCTTGACAAAGGTCGCTACCTTCGTGCAGAAAGACTTCAATCGGTTGTTGGTAAGGCTAAGCCGAACTTCTTGTACAATCTGGTAACCTTGCTTCCCAAGGCAAGAGATTACAGTGCAAACTTTGCACATCTCTTCGAGGATATCGATGACAGCGAACCGGAAATGATTTTCACAGATGAGCCTGAAACTGATGAAACAGCATCTACAGAAGAGGGTTCTTCAAATAAGTCTACTAATGAGGTAGTATCTTCTACTCTTCCCAAGGGACAAACTGCAGAAGACGTTCTTCTTACAGTAGTAGGAGATGCCTTGAAGGATATTGAAGTAGGCGGTTCCATTCTTGCGAACACTCGCAACTTCCTCACTGCAATCGGTCTGCCCACGGACAATCCGCTTATTAACGAAGCCTTCCTCGCTTCTACTTCTATTAAGCGTATCACTTACGAAAATATCATCGCTGAAGTTATGAAAACAAATTCTGAACTCACCGAAGATACCGTAAAGGATGGGCTTAAGGAAGTCTTCAGAAGTTGGGTAGCTTCTAACGCAACACTTGCTCCTTACAACAGACTCGCTATAACCTCTCTGCTTAAACTCTTTGCTAAGGCGGTTAACGGTTAAACATTGTTAATACAATTTTTCTAAACTAAAACTCATACTCAAAACCGTGTAGGATATATCCTACACGGTTTTGCTTATTTTTATGTTATTTTTTCTTTATGTTAATTTCTTACTATTTCTTTCTAAATACAAATGTTACTGCATACATTATTCCAGATATAACAACTATAGTTGGACCTGTTGCTACTGCAAATATATATGAAAGAATTAATCCTGTAAATCCAGCTACTAATGAGAATAATATTGAATATATTGTGTATTCTCTCATATTTCCTGAAATGTTTCTTGCTGCTGCAGCTGGTAATATTAAAAGTGCGTTTATTAAAAGGATACCTACCCATTTAATAGTTAGCATTACAAGTACTGCAATAAGTACTCCAAATACATTTTCAATAACTTGTACCTTTATTCCTTTAGCTCTTGCTAAAGATACATCTGTGCTTATAGTTATTAACTTGTTAGATAATTTGCACCAAATAAGCACTGTAATTATTAACATTATTAACAGCATTAATATCTCGCTTGCTGTTACACTTAATATATCTCCTACTAAATACTGTGAATATTTGTTTATTCCACCATATTTAGATAAAAGAACTAATCCTAGTGCAATAGATACAGATGAAAATACGCTTATTATTGTATCTGTTGATGCTGTCTTTTTGTTCTTTATATAGTTAAGTAGTATTGCAAATATTACTGCAAAGATTACCATAGACAAAGAATAATTGCTTATTCCAAGTATTGCTCCAATTGCTATTCCTGTTAACGCAGAATGTCCTAATGCATCTGAGAAGAATGACATTTTGTTGTTTACTATCATACTTCCAACAAGACCAAACAATGGCGAAATTATGAATATTGCTAAGAGTGCATTTTTCATAAAGTCATATTCCATAAAGCTAAACGGTAATATAAATTCTATTATGCTATATATTAATTCCATATTATACTACCTCCATTCCAAATTCATTCTTAAATTCAGAACTTGTTAGTACTTGTTCTGGTGTTCCAGATTTTAATACTTTCTTGTTTATTAGTACTACTTTATCTGCATATTGTCTTACATATTCAAAGTCATGAGATATTATTAGTATTGCAATATCTTTTGTGTTCTTTATTTCATCAATTAGTTTGTAGAACTCTTGCTTACCGCTAGCATCTATTCCAGATACAGGCTCGTCCATTATTAACAATTCTGGATAAGGCATTGTAGCTGCTGCTATTAACACTCTTTGGACTTGTCCACCAGACAGATCACATATTCTTTTATCTATAAGACTATCTGCACCAAATTCTTTTAAGTGTTCAAGAATTTTAGCATATTGTTTTTTAGATTTATAGAAGCATACCGGTCCATGACCTGTTACGCTTGCTATAAAATCATAAACGCTCATTGGTGATGCTTCTATTTCTATTTTTTGTGGTACATAACCTATTGTTAGTTTTGTACTATTGTTGTGTTTGCTAGAAAAGCTGATGTTACCTGTATATGGCACTTCATTTAGAATTGCTCTAACTAAAGTAGACTTCCCTGCACCATTCTTACCAACTAGCATTGTTGTTTCGTTACAATGCATATGCATTGATATTTCATCTAGTATTGTATTATCTTCTATTTTTACTGTTAGCTTATCTACTTTTGTACAACAATGTTTACAATCGTTTCTTTCCAACGTCTTCCCTCCTACTTTAAAGCCTCTTTAATAACTTCTAAGTTTTCTCTCATTATTTTTATATATTCATCTTTATTATTCTTACCTGATGTTACTGGATTTAATTCATATATCTTAACGCCTGCCTCTTTAGCAACGGTAGCTGCTATGTTTACATTATATCCAGTTTCAACAAATATACATTTTACATTATGTTCCTTTATTTCTTTTACTATATGTACTATTTCACTAGCACTAGCTGCCTCACCATGTTCTTTTTCTATTTTAGTTACTACATTAAGTCCAAATTCATAAGCAAAATAATCGAAAGATTCATGGAATGTTACTATATTTTTATTAGGTAAAGTTTTAATTGCATTTTCTATTTCTTTCTTTAATTCTTCAAGTTCTTTTATATATTCTCTAGAATTATTTAAATACGCTTCTGCATTTTTACTATCTATTCTAACTAACCCTTCTGTAATGTTTTCTATTTGTTTAATATAATTTGATATGCTCACAAATGTATGTGAGTTATGTTCTTCCTCTTCTCCTTTATGATCGTGATTATGATGGCATTCCATCTCTATTAACTCTATTCCTTTAGAAGAATCTATTATATCTAAATTAGAATAGTTAGAGATAACATTTGAAAGGAATCCTTCCATCCCTGCACCGTTTATAACTAGAGCATCACTATCTACTAAAGATACCATTTCCTCTGTAGTAAGGGAATAGTCGTGAAGGCAAGATGTTGTTCCTTTTGTTAGGTTAGTCACTTCTACATCTTCTACTCCATCAGTTATATTTAAAGTAGCAACATACATTGGATAAAATGATGTTGTAATATTTAATTTTTCATCTCTCTTAGTTTCTACCATACTTGCTATAACTAATACAATGATTACCCATATAGCAAGAATGACTGGTATAACAATATTCTTTTTCATTAAAGTCACCTATCTTTAATTATACCATATTTAAGGCTATTTGTTAACTAGTTTGACATAACTTTCCAAAGAAAAAGACCAAGTATATTCTTGGTCTTATGCCAACACCTTATTCTTAAATGCTTGTTTCATTTCATCTGTAACTCCTAGCGCTTCTTTTATATAGTTGTCTATTGTTCCATATTTTTCTTTTATTGCTTCTATTGCTGTTTGTAAATATGATTCATGCACCATATAATAGCTTCTAGCTTTTATAGCTAATTCTTTATTCCACATTAGAATATTTATTAATGCATAGAATAAATTTGCTTTAGGTTTATGTGTTTTGTTTATTTCTAAATAGTTGTTCATTATTATCTTTTCATCTACATCTAATATATTTAATAGTAGCATCGCAACTACACCAGTTCTGTCCTTACCTGCCGTACAATGGAAAAGTACCGGATATGTATCTGAATTAATTATCTCGTGGATTATATTCTTTAGTTGCTCTATAGAATATTTATCTGTAACCATCAACTTATATAGATTTTCTATACTAACCATATTCTTTAGCATTTTTAATTTGTTCTCTTCCTTTTCGTGAGTTATACCTGCTGTCTTTTCTTTGAATATTGGCATATGTAAATATTTTATATTATCTATTATTGTATTAGGTTTCTCATCTGCTTCTACTGCTGTTCTTAAGTCTATTACTTTAGATAATTTATATTTTTTTATCTGCTCTATATCTTTCTTTTTTATTTTGTATAGACTTTTCCCTCTTACAATCATATTATTTTTTATTATCTTGCCTTCTTTATTTTTTATTCCACCTAAATCTCTATATAATAACATGCTATTCTCCATCCCTCTTGCTTCCAGACTACATTATACTATAAGTGTAAATAAAATAAAAGTAGCAGATTTATTATATCTACTACTCTATTTTATAAATTTATCTTTGTACTATCATCTTCCTTGTCTTAGCTATAATATATGCAATGAATGGAATTGCTAGGCCAAACACAAGATGTAACGTTAAACATATATCTGCTGAAAATACTTGAAGTGAAAAATAACTGTTAGCTATCATAATTGAAAGTATATATAGTATTAACATTATTGGTGTTACTGTTATTCTTCTGTTACTTAATTTGCATTTTATCTTGCATATATTTGTTGCCATTAGTATACAATAAGATACTGCCATAAAGTCTGCTACTATCCAGAAAGTTATAAATATAGCTTCTATTCTTTCTAATACGCCAAATACATTAATTACTTTAAGTGCCATAAAGAATGGTTGAGATAAAGATGCAACTACTTCTGGACTAAATATTCCTATTGTTATTGCAGTTCCAATAGCACCAACTACTCCTGTTGCTATTGCTGCTCCTATTCCAAACTTCTTAATTTTTTCTTTATCTTCTATCTTGTTTCCTATAAACATCGAGAAGGTAAATATACTGAAAAGTCCTGTACTTTGAGTGCTAGCTAAAAGTATGTTTTTTGTGTCATAAGTTGTAACTGGCCATAAATTTTTTATCTCTATATTTGGAAGTACAGTAAAACAAATAAATACTAAAACTAATCCAAATAGTTCTAACATTACTTCGGCAAATCTACCATAGCTTTTTATATTTCCCCTTACAAAGAAGAATATTACAATTAACATTGTAATTAAGAAAAATCTATATGGCGTATATATTAACATAGTTGAAGTAAGTCTTTCTGCTACAAGTCTTATTTCTATTGCAGCCCAAAGTATTAACCAAACTACATAAACTACTGCAAGTATACTTCCTATTACCTTACCAAACACAGCATCAAATACATCTGTTAAACTTTCTAATATTTTTCCATCTTTCCTTTTTACATTGTTCATTAAATTATGTACTATAAGTACAATTAATATGTTTGGAATTATACTAACTAAAGCCGCTACCCAAGCCGCTTTTCCACCAATACCTGCCGCTCTTACAGGAAATCCTCTTACTATTGGTGCTATAACTAGAAGCATAAACATAGCTGTTACTTGGAACATAGATATTTTATTTTTACTCATACCTACACTCCTTCCATATTAAGCATCTTTATTACATATTCTGATATTCCCTGTCTTGTTGGATCTAAGTAATAATATATACCTAGACCTAATGCTAGTATTGTTAGTAAAATGTAAAAGATTAAGTCACTTTTATTATTTGACTCTTTTAAATCTTTTACATCTATTAATATTCCTGCTGCAAGTACTAATACATAATATATCATTTGCTATTTCCCTTCTGTTTATAATTACTTTCAACTACATCATATGTCGCTTCTATTTGACCTTTTGCTTCTACTGTTATTTTACATTTCTTAAGTATTTCGCTAAAATTTTCTTCATTCTTTCTATACTTATATGGATGCTTAAATTCTAGCCTTCCTTTCAAGGCTAAAAAATCCATATCTTTATCTATCTCTAATTTAATTATATCTTCTATTTGTTTCTTTACAGTCTCATTTAATGCTTTCTCGTATTCTTCTACTTTAGCTAGTGTAAATACTGGTTCTAATGCCTTTACTTCTTCATAGTTAGCATCAAATGTAACCGTAAATATTATTTCATTTAATATGTCGTTTTCATCAAATTTAAATTTTTCTTTTACATTAAGCGTATCTATTCCAAAAGAAACAAAGGTATCTCCTTTTTCTATATTTATCTCAGATGCATTATTTTTAGTTAATATATAATTAGCAACCATTGTTTCTTTTTCAGTTAGCATATCTACCATTTGCATATCTTTAATTATTCCAACTCCAGCATAACTAAAAGGCACGTGAGTTTCTTCTATTCCACTATGTTCTGTGGATATGTTATCCACACTTTCCCCACTATGCATGCTATCGTACTCTTCCACTTTTTCATCAAAGGCACCTAGATAATCTGTAAATTCTATTAAAGGAATCATTCCTATTCCCTCTTTAGTAAACAAAGTTTTTACTACATCTAAAACTTCAATATCCATACTTACTCTCTGAGCCCAAAAATCATTTTGCATAAGTTCTAGTTTATCTTCTAACTTGTAATCTGAAGATGCTGCCTTTTCCAAAAACTCTTTTGCAGTTGCACCTTTTACTACATATATTCTTGCATTAAGTCTTGTTTGGTAACCTCTAACTATTGCATCTATCGCATGATAAAAATCTGTTTTAGCTGTTTCTTCTCCTATGAAATAATATTGAATATGACTTGATGTAATATATTTGTCTGTTGTTGTTTGTATATGACGCATATCAAAGTTATAGTTGTCTGCATCTATGGATATAACTTTTAGTGTTTCGCTGCCACTTTCACCATTACTTCCCATAGTTATTTCATCGCCTTTTAGATAAGACATTTCATAACCAGTATCTGTTTTATCTAATCCTGCTACCATTACCACTTCTATATCCGAAATTTCACGCCTTAATGGAATTAAATCTATGTTAAACAAAGTTACTGTAACCAAAAGCACAATTGTTACAATTGTTATAATTTTTGCTCTCATACTTTCCACCTAACCATTTTATCTTTTCTCTTTGTACTCGGCGTCCTAATTAATGTATCTGCAAGAAGTGCTTTACCACCATTATCTGCAAAAGGTTTTAAGTATGCTGTTTTAAATGAAGTCATTCCACTTAGATAATATATTGCTGTTATTAATGCTAAGGACATTCCATAGAGTCCTGCTAAGGATGCTGTTACTACTAAAAATATTCTTCCTAATCTTACTGCATTAGACATATCTGGACTTGGTATTACAAAACCACATATTGCAGATGCTGCTACTATAACTACAACTGCTGGTGATACAAACTTTGCATTAACAGCAGCTTCACCAACTATTAACGCCCCTACTATAGATACCGTTTGACCAGCAGTTTTAGGCATCCTATTTCCCGCCTCAAGCAATATCTCAAATGCGAGTAACATTATTATTATCTCAAGATAAGCCGGCAGTGGCACATCCTGTTTACTTGCTATAATACTTTTAGCAAGTGTGGTTGGTAACATCTCTTGATGAAATGTTATAACAGATATGTATAACCCAGGTAGAGTTAGAGTTATGAATGTAGATAAATAACGAAGTAGCCTAATAAACGAGCTTACAAAATAGTTAATGTTATATTCTTCTGGTGCTTGCATAAACATAGCAAATACTGCAGGCATTATATACACCATAGGGAATCCATCAATTATTACTGCAACTTTTCCTTCTATAATATTAGCTGCAACTTTATCTGGTTTTTCTGTAGATACAAGTTGTGGAAATACGGAATATTTTCTTTCTACCATATTTTCTTCAAAGTCTGTTATGGATATTAATGCAGGAATGTCTATGCTTCGTATTCTCTCAAGCACATCATTAACTAGCTCTTGATTCGCTGTACCTTCCATATACAAAACAGATACTTTTGTTTTTGTTTCAGTTCCAACATCTTCATCTATTACTTTAAGTTTAGGTGTTTGTAATCTTCTTCTAATTAAAGAAATATTGGTTGTTCTTGCTTCAATAAACCCTTCACGTGGACCTAATACAACACTTTCGTTTTGTGGTTCATCTATGCTTCTTCTACTGTAGTTACGAGTATCGAAAACATAACCTTGTTCTTCACATACAAGTGCAAAGCAACCATCTAACATTGCTTCAATTATTTTATCTTTATCTGTTTCAACCTTTATATCTGAATGATAGATTTTCCCTTCTGTAATTAGTTTTTGCAAATCTTGTGTATTATTTATATTTACTAAATTATTTGCTAAAGGTTTTAATATCTCTTCGTCTATAATTTGAACATTTATTAACATATTAAAATATAACTTATATATTTCTGTATTAGAGTTTTCTGATATTATTTTTTGCATAGTAAAATCACTGCAGTTTTTAAGAGTATCTGCAATGCTTTCCATAAGTTTTGATTTGTTTTCTATTTTCTTTTTACTAAACTGCATAATTTCACCTAAATATATTATTTACTAAATATTTCTATGTATGCAAAAAAGAACGCCAAAGCGTTCTTTTAATATTCCGTTATTTATTATCACTTATCATTTTCTTGTTAAATATTATTACAGATACGGCTAGAATAGCTATAGTGTATATAACAAATACTATAATATTTCTTGTTGTTATTATTTCTAAAGTATTGTTCATTATCCCTTTTAATATTGTTAAGCATGATTCAAATGGTAGATACTTGCAAACCGTTCCAAATCCTTTTCCAAGTGCTTCCATAGGGAAGTACATTCCACTTGTGAAACACACAAGCTGAACTATAATACTTGATATCCCAGATGATGCTTTTTCTGAAGCAATGCTTCCTATTATTATTCCTATTGCAATAAATAATACTGCTATTATTATTGAGATTAGTATTGTATAAATAATGTTTATGCTAAAACTTAATCCTAACATTATTGCTAATATGAAGAACAATATGTTTTGTATTAATATGATTGGGATAATAGCTAACATATATCCCAATATGTAATCTATAGACTTCATTGGGCTAATTCCTAGTCTTATTAATAATGATGTTGTTCTATCTTTACTAATTAGCATTGCTGTAAATAATGTTATGAAAGAAAAACCAAACACTATTATTCCTGGTGTAAAGTTTTCTAATTTATAACTTTCACTTGGTATGTCAAATTGTTGGAATATGAATAGCAAAAATAATGGTAATATAACAGCAAAAATTAAACTTAGCGGATCACGTATAATTTCCTTGAAATTTCTTTTTGCAAAATTTAATATTCTCATTATAGTTCACCCCCAGTTGCTATTTTTACAAATGCATCTTCAAAATTCTTAGTTCCAGTTTTTTCTACTAATTCTTGTGCTGTTCCTACATCTACCAAACTACCTTTTGCCATTATTCCAATCCTATCTGACAAACTTTCTGCTTCTTCCATATAATGTGTTGTTAATATTATTGTTATTTTGTCTTTAAGACTTTTAATAACCGTCCACAATTCCTTTCTTGCTATTACATCTAACCCTAGTGTTGGTTCATCTAAGAATAATATTTTAGGATCATTTATTAAAGATATTGCAATAGATACTTTTCTTTGCCATCCACCAGATAAAGTTCTTGCTTTTTGGTTTAACACCTCGTCTAATTTGAAGATTTTTATTAGCTCATTTATTTTCTCATTCTTATTTTTTATTTGATATACACCTGCCATAAATTCTAAATTTTCTTTAACAGAAAGATTAGGTGCTATTGCCGTTTCTTGTGGAGATACATTTATTATCTCTTTTATTTCTTGCCTATCTTTAATTATGTCCAACCCACTAATTTTAATTTCACCGTCTGTTGGTAATATTAATGTAGATAACATTTTAATTGTGGTTGTTTTACCAGCACCATTTGTGCCAAGTAAAGCGAACAGCTCTCCTTCTTGTATTTCTAAATTTATTTTATCTACAGCAATTTTCTCACCGAACTTTTTAGTTAGATTTTTTGTTTCAATAGCTAACATTCTAATTTCCTCCTACAGGGAAAATTTTATCTGTTAAATCTTCAATGGCATCTGCCTTTACCATAGCCATTCCTCTTGTTTTATCACAAAGAACTATAATAGAATCTCCGGGTTTAATACCAAACATATCTCTTGCTTCTTTTGGTATTACAATTTGACCTTTCTCTCCAACTCTACTTATTCCTACAAACTTTTCTTTATCCATAATTTCCTCCTTAAGTTTTACTTGTTATACTTTTCATACTTATTATACTTTAGTAATATTAAAAAAGCAATAGTTTCATATTGCTTTCTTAATATTTTACTAATTCCACATCCTCTTTATATAAACTAGCTTGATGGAATATTATATATATTCTTTCATTATCTTGTTTCCATATAGATGTTCTAAATATATTTTGTTCTTTACTTTTCGTTATATAATGCACAAGATATGTATTTTCATCTACCTTTGTACATTCATAGTTATACATTGTTATATTTCTATCTTCTGTAAGTGCAGATAATTCTTTAACCACATCTTGTTTAGTAAATCTTAAACCAGATTTGCCAACTTCCAAATATTCATCTGCTATTATATCATTTAAGTACTCTAAGTTAGTCATATACTTTACCATAAACAAACTCTTTTCTAATTCTAATATTTTCTTATCCATAATTTATCCTCTTTATTCTATTTAATTAAATTGTTAACAAACTTTTCAAATTCTTTATAGCTATTCTTTTTTGTTTTTTCTTTTTCTCTATCTCTATAATATCCTTCAATTATCCAAAAAGAGTTCTTTGCTATTTTTTTCTGTATAGCTTCTAAATGCTTTGGGCGTTCACAAAGAGAAACATATCCATATTTAATATTTTTGTTTATTTCTTTTAACTCTTCCATATGTACTTGTATGTATTCTAGAGATTCATCTATTGTCTGCGTAAACAAACCACTTGTTTTAAATTCAAAAGCGGCTATAACATCTTCCGCTGGATAGACATTATCCCCCATTAAATCTAATGTTCCTTTTTTCAAAATAAGCATGTCCCATTCCGTATTACATGTTTTTATATATGAATTAACAACACTTACATCAAATTTGTCTTTAACTAATTCATATATATTTCTTCTCATAAGATGTGCAAAAACATTTCCACTAATTTTATTCTTTCTCTCGCTCTTATCTTTTATATTTCTGTTATACACTTCCTCATATTCATCTAACAATTCCATTTTAACCCTCCAAATTACCTATACCTAAATTATATCTACTACATATACAAAAGTAAAGAGATAGAAAAATCTATCTCTTTACGCTTACTTTACTCTTCGCTTTTAATAATTTTTAACTTTGTTGTTGGATTTAGGAAGTTCTTATCCACTGTTTCCACAATCTTGTTTACTATATCTGGTATAGCATCTACAAGTTTATCTAAAGGTTTATCTGCATCCACCGTTAGAAGCTTTATAACGCCATCTTTAACAACTAAAAATGCAACCGGGGATATTTTCACTCCAGCACCACTTCCGGCCGCCAAATGGCATTTTAGGGTTGTCTGAGTACTTATTTATTTTACTACTCTCAAACTCACTTCCACCTGCTGCAAATCCAAAGCAAACTTTAGACACTGGAATAATAACTGTACCATCTGCACTTTGTACTGTGTCTCCTATTATTGTATTTACATCTATCATGTCCCTTAAAGAATTCATTGCTGTAACCATAAGGTTATCTATTGGATGTTCCGCCATAACATATCTCCTTTTCTACGCTCAAGTATTTCTTTCTTATTATTCTTATTGTTCTTTCTCATTTTCTTCTTGTTATTAAAATACTCTTTTGCAATTACTTTTATAGTATCTGTAAGAGAAATATTTATTATACCTTCAAAGTTCAAAAAAAGTAAATTTTCACTAATGTATGTTCTGTAATACAAATTATTTAGATTAAACTTCTTTTGGTTGTGATTTATATACATACAAAGAATTGTGTTAAGGGATGCATTTACGTATGAATTTGCTATAGGATCATCTAAGTTAAATCCTAAAGATAACACAAATTTATCTAATTTTGCTTTTTTTATTAACCTTTTAACCACACTATCCACAAAATCTTTGTTAAGTAACGTATCGTTTTTCTTTGTTTCTTTTTTCTTCTTACCATTCTGTACAAATAACTCTTGGTTGTATACTGGTATTACTTTTAGCAATTTTATTTTTATACTATTTTCCATTTCATCTAATCTAGATATATTAGTAAAATAATTGTCCGCTTTAATATTTACTTTTACCACTATGCTATTAGGAGCAAAGAATAAATACATAAAAAGAAAAAATATAACTAGCAATATGATTTTTACCATATAATCACCAGTTATATCTTTTCCCATTATTTGTATTTTATTCGTTAATTAAAGAAACATCTATTGGAGCATCAGATATTTTATCTACTGTAATATCTCCATATATTTTTTCTTGTTTTAATGCTACATGTTTAAGTCTTGAAAGTTCAAGTACGCTTAAGAATGCTGTTACAACATCTATGTTAGTTGAATCTTTTCTGTTAAACAACTTGCTAAACACAAAGCTCTTTTTAGATTTGAACACTTCTATTATTTGTTTAACTTTGCTCTTAATTGTTACCTTTTCATATAACGCAATCTTCTTTATTTCTTCAGATTTGATATTTATTTTATCGAATTTACGTTTTAATACATCGTTATATAGTTCTAAAAGATTTTCTTTAGAAGTTAGGCTATCTTTATTTAATTCTCTCTTTACTTTTATATTTTCTGGAAGCTTTTCAAAAGTACCAAAGTTTAATGTATACATTTCTCTTAGAGTTGGTTGCAGTTCTTTATACATTTTATATTTAGCAATTCTTTCTAAAAGTTCTTCTTCAGTAATTTCTGGTTCTCCATCTTCTTCTGGTTCAGCAATTGGAAGAAGCTTTTTAGATTTGATGTATAGTAATGTTGTAGCCATAACCATAAACTCTGTAGCTATTTCCATATCTAGACTTTGCATCTCATTTAGGTATTCTATGTATTTATCTGTAAGTTCACTTAGGGAGATATCGAAAATATCCATTTTGTTTTTACTTATTAAAAAGCATAACAAATCCAGCGGCCCTTCAAAGTTTGAAATAGCCACTGTATGTTTTTGATTTATACCGTCATTTAACACTTCGTCCATTGTTACGTTTTCCATCTAAAACTTAAACCCTCTTCTATATAAGTAAGCTTTCTTCTTTTCTTCATCATATGATTTTAATTTTCCGTTCATTAATTTTTCTTTAACCTGTTCTTCATAATCCGAATCCTTAAGAAGCTCTAATTCTTCTTCGATTATACTAGTTTGAAGGCCTTTTTGCAAGAGTTTGTTATAAATTTCATATATAGAGTATTGCTTAAGTTTAGAGCATTGTCTAACAAAACATTTAACGTAATCTTTATCATCTATGAAGCCTAATTCTTTTAGGTATTCTATTTCCTCCTCTATGACAGAAGAGGTTATTTCTAACCTCTTCAATTTTTGTCTTACCTCATATTCTGTCTTTTTAGAAATGCCTATATATTTAATAGCTCTATCTCTTGCTAATATATTCATCTCTGAGTTATTCAAATTAGTTCTCCTCTTCTAACATTGCTGCATCTTCTTCATCAGTGTCTTCTTCCATTTCTCCAAGGCTCTTTTCAAATGCAACATTAAAGTTATCTCTTACTTTCTTTTCTACTTCAGCCATAATATTTTTGTTTGCTTCTAAGAATGCTTTAGCAGCTTCTCTTCCTTGACCAATCTTTTCGCCATTATATGAGAACCATGCTCCGCTCTTATTTACTATATCTAGGTTTACAGCAAGATCTAAGATACAACCTGAAGTTGAAATACCTTTACCGTATACTATATCAAATTCTGCTTCTCTAAATGGAGGTGCAACTTTGTTCTTAACAACCTTAACTTTTGTTCTAGAACCCATTACTTCTCCGTTTATTTTTATAGCTTCTTGTTTTCTAACATCTAATCTTACAGAAGAATAGAATTTAAGAGCTCTACCACCTGGTGTTGTTTCAGGGTTACCAAACATTATACCAACTTTTTCTCTTAATTGGTTAATGAATACTGCAACTGTTTTAGATTTCGCAAGTACACCTGTTAGTTTTCTTAAAGCTTGAGACATAAGTCTAGCTTGAAGACCAACATGAGAATCTCCCATTTCACCATCTATTTCAGCCTTAGGAACTAATGCTGCAACAGAGTCTACTACTATAATATCTATAGCACCACTTCTTACTAATTGTTCAGTAATTTCTAGTGCTTGCTCTCCTGTATCCGGTTGAGATACTATAAGGTTATCTACATCTACTCCTAAGTGTTTAGCATATACTGGATCTAATGCATGTTCTGCATCTATGAACGCTGCAATTCCACCCATTTTTTGTGCTTCAGCTATCATGTGTAAAGCAACTGTAGTTTTACCAGAAGATTCTGGTCCAAATACTTCTATTATTCTTCCGCGTGGCACTCCACCAATACCTAATGCTATATCTAAGCTAAGTGCTCCTGTTGGTATTGCATCAACATTTACACTTCCTACTTCTCCAAGTTTCATAACAGAACCTTTACCAAAGTTCTTTTCAATTTGTGATAAAGCTATATCTAGAGCTTTCTTTCTTTCATCAGTTATCATTAATATTACCTCCTACAATAACGAACGTTTGTTTTAGTATGACATCATTATATATAAAGAACAATTGTTTGTCAACACTTTTTTTAATAAATTTCAAAATTTATATTTTTATTATATCTTATGGTTAATTAATGTAAACAATTTTTGTTTATTTTTCTAGTTGTTTACCATCTTATCTTACGTACTCTAGTAAATTATTCGTTTGCAAAAAGCGACAAAAAAACGTGCTCATAAAGAACACGTTCTTAATAACTTATAATTGCACTATTTTCTTGCTAGTATCAAATTCATAGCTTAATAACTGTTCTCCACCATCTAGGCTTGTAACTTCTAATGAATTCGTTAGTATATCTGCATAACTAAATGTCGCAGGGGCAGCAATGTCAGTGCGTCTAATTCTGAACTTATCACTATAAACGCCCTCAATAACACCAGTTAGATTCTCCACTTTGTTTCTTCCAACATTATATTTGAAATGTAATTCTTGTCCTTTGTAGTTTTCCGCATCCGCCTTAATCTTTGCAAAAGCATGTTCCTTCAAAATCATGACAATCACCTCTTAATGCCCAGATTATAGCATAGTTCAAGACTTCATTCAAATTTCAAAAACTATGTTTTTTTCTATTGTTTCAATGTTATGTAATCTATGTCGTTTAAGTGTAAAATAAACAGGTGAGTTTTATTTTCATCTCACCTGTTTTTATCATTTATATTAATTCTTTATTTTTACTTATTTTAAGGCATTTATTGCCTCTTTAAGTTGTAAATCTGTATTTGGATTTACTTTATAATCTATACTTGTTCCTTTTGGCAATTCAACTTTGATGTCTGGTTCTATTCCAACACCATGTATTTCATTTCCTGATGCTGTATAGTATTTAGCTATTGTTATAGCTACACCGCCACCATTTTCAAGTTCAATATAACTTTGCATTATTCCTTTACCAAATGTCTTTGTTCCAATTACTTTACCAGCCTTTAAGTCTTTTATAGAACCTGCTAATATTTCTGAAGCGCTTGCGCTATTTTCGTTTACTAGTATAGCAAATGGTACTTTAGAAGCCGATTTATCTGATTTAAATGTTTTAACTGTTCCGTCACCATATTCTTCTTTAATTATAAGTCCTTCACCACATAATAAATCTGCTATTTTTATTGTATCTGTAACAAATCCACCAGGATTGTCTCTTACATCTATGATTAATTTTTCTACTTTTTCTTTATTTATTAATCTGTCGTATTCATTCTTAAATTGATTATATATATTTCTTTCAAAAGCAAATATTTTAATATATCCTATCTTTGTTCCTTTAATTACTTCAGAAGATATATTACTTGCATTTATTGTTTTTCTTACAATGTTGAATTCAATTTCTTTTCCATCTCTTTCAACAAGAAGTTTTACATATGTTCCCTCTTTACCTTTAATCTTTTCTGAAGCTTTATTATAATTGTCTTTATTTAACTTTGTTCCTTCAACTTCAAGAATAATATCTCCGGCTTTAAGTCCTGCTTTATACGCTGGAGTTTCTGGCATTACACCTAAAACTCTAACCTTACCGGTTGTATGATTTAGTCCCATATGTACACCTATTCCAGAATATTCTTCATCACCGGCATTTATTTCTTCATCAAATTGTTCTTCTGTCAGATATCTAGTATATGGATCATCTATATTCTTAAATATTCCTTCTATCGCACCATCTACAAGTTTCTCGATATCCACTTCACCCATGTACTTACTTTCTATAAGGTTAAGCACTTCAGATATTTTATCTGTACCTTTTGAAACCGCGATTTTATCGCTTGGGTTATATATATCTACATTTTGATCTGATATAACCATAAATGAAATTATAGCTACAGCAGATATTACTACTATTAATGATGCTGTTATTACTTCTGACCAAATCTTTTTGTAATCCACATTATACCTCCATTTTAATATGTTAATATTACTACACCAAAGCTTTACAGTCAATTAAATCGACCATATTTTACATTATTTTCGTTTTTTCTAATGCACCAAACAAAAAGATTTCTACTACCTCTTGACTTGTAAGCGCTGTTATAGTATAATTTTACAAGTAATTTAGAAATACGAATTTATGTATTTCCCACTGAGGGGAGGGAATATAAACATGCCAGGAATAAAAGTAAAAGAGAACGAGACTTTAGATAACGCTCTTCAACGTTTCAAAAGACAATGTGCTAAGTCTGGTGTTCTTGCTGAAATAAAGAAAAGGGAGCACTATGAAAAGCCAAGCGTAAAGAGAAAAAAGAAATCTGAAGCTGCTAGAAAAAGAAAACACTAGAAATAATAAAAAAGAAAGCCTAAGGCTTTCTTTTTTGCGTCTATTTAACTTTATTATCCCAAACAACTACTACATTATTCAAATATCTTGCTTACCAATTTTTCATCTAATTTAATATATTCACCAGATTTCAATTTATCTAATTTTAGTCCGCCTATAGCAATTCTTTTTAGATTTAATACTTTGTTGTCTACTGCTTCTATCATTCTTCTTACTTGTCTATTCTTTCCTTCACCAATAGTGATTAAAATTTTCTTATCTGTTACCTTTTCTACTTTAGCTGGCTTTGTTACATAACCACCGATATCTACTCCATTCTCTAATTTGCTTATTGCAGTTTCAGTTATATTATCTTTTAGTGTAACTTCATACTTTTTAGATATATGTTTTGTTGGATGAATTATATTGTTAGAAAACTCACCATCATTCGTTAATATTAAAAGTCCTTCAGAATCCATATCTAGTCTACCTACCGGGTAAACTCTTTCTTCTACTTCAACTAAATCTAGCACAGATGGTCTGCCAAATTGTTCTTTTGCTGTTGTAACATATCCTTTAGGCTTGTTTAGCATGATGTATACTTTATTTTCTTCTAAAGATATCTGTTTGCCATCTACTACTACAGCATCTCCCTCTTTAACCTTATATCCAAGTTCAGCACAAACCGTTCCATTTATTAACACTTTACCTTCTAGGATATATTCCTCTGCCTTTCTTCTAGAACACACTCCCGAATTTGCTATATATTTATTTATACGTATTTCTTCCAATTAATTCACCTCCACACTTTTCTTTCATATAATATATTATTCCATAAGTCTTATGTTTATATATACTTTGAGCAAACTTAATGTTTGCTCATTTTTTTGTTTTATACTATTTTAATTTATTTAATACTTCTTTAAATTCTTCTGGTTCTTCCTGTTCAAATTCTACATAATCACCAGTAGTTGGATGAGTAAACCCTAAAGTCTTTGCATGTAATACTTGTCCACTTATTCCAAACTCATTCTTTGCAGGTCCATATGTATCATCTCCTAAAAGCGGATGTCCAATATATGACATGTGTACTCTTATTTGATGTGTTCTTCCAGTTTCAAGTTTAGCTTCTACTAAAGTATATCCCGATTCATAGAATCTCTTTAACACTTTAATATGCGTAACAGCTTCCCTTGAATTCTTTTCAGTCACAGCCATCTTAATTCTATCTGTAGTACTTCTTCCAATAGGAAGATCAATCTTAATATTATCTTTCTCTACTATGCCTTTTACAACAGCTATATATTTTCTTGTTATATTATGCACCTTAAACGCGCTAGAAAGCGTTTTGTGGGCTTTGTCGTTTTTTGCGACTACAATTATGCCGCTAGTATCTTTATCGATTCTATGGACAATTCCGGGCCTTACAACGCCATTTATTGCAGACAGTCTATCTTTATGTGTAAATAGCAAAGCGTTTACTAAAGTTCCGGTGTAATTTCCATTGCCAGGGTGCACTACCATCCCCTTAGCTTTATTAACAATTATTATATCTTCATCTTCATAAACAATATCTATTGGAATGTCTTCCGCTATAGCTTCTATTTCTGTATTTTCTATTTCTTCAACATCTATAACATCATTCTTTTTTAATTTATATGATGCTTTGACTGTTTTTCCATTTACAGTTACATTTCCTTCTTCTATCATTTTCTGAACAAAAGATCTTGTGTAATCTTCATTTATTTCATTTAAGTATTTGTCTATTCTTAAACCTACAAATTCATCTTCTAATATCTCGTATTGCAAAGTTACCTCCTAAAAAAGAACTCATACATAGTATATATAATACCATTTTATGAGTTCTTTTGCAACATTATATAACACTGTCCGCTATTACATCCTTTAACGTAATTGGTGTAACTTTTCCTTTGTTTATTATCTTTAACAGTTCTCTTACTTTTGTCTCATCTTTGTCCACATTTTCCACACTTGCTTCTTCTAATATTTCTCCATTTGGATTTAACTTTTCTATCTTTATTCCTACATATCCTTTTGTAGCTTTTAAGATATAATATTTGCATCTAAAATCTCTAATATATCTTTCATAAACACATTCCATTTTGCACCTCCTACGCTTTTATTGTTTTTAACTTTTTAGTCATGATTACCGTTGTTCCTTCTCCTAATGTAGAATCTATTTGTACCTCATCCATAAACGTTTCCATTATTGTAAATCCCATACCAGCATGTTCTAACTCCGGTTTATTAGTATATGTAGGTGTTGTTGCAAGTTCTATATCTTCAATTCCAACACCTTTATCTACAATCTTTACATAGTAATATGTCATTTGATCAATTTCAGCCAATTTCATTTCAACATCTATATATTTACTTTCATCATTTTCATATGCATGTTCTATACAATTGGTAACTGCTTCCGAAACTGCAGTTTTTATATCTTGTAGTTCATCTAACGTTATATTTGTATTGCTTAAAAACGATGCCACGCAAACTCTAGTCAAAGAAATATTTTCCAATCGCGCTTTTATCTTAATATATACATCATTTAACATCTTAAACACCTCTTTTAGCTTTATCATAAAGTTGCATTAATTTTTTAACTCCCGCATTAGCGTTTACAATGTTAAATTTACAATTCAACATATCTGCTAAATTCTTTCTGCCCAACACAAACCCTATTCCCGAGCTATCCATAAAAGATACTTTTTCCAAATCCAATTCACAAACCTTTGGGCTATATCTCATAATATACCCATCTATTATAGTTCTTAATGTTTTACATGAATTAACATCCACCTCTTCATCTAACACAATACTAAGTTTACTTCTACTATCATCATATGTATACGTCACTAAAATCACCTCGCTAATAGTATAACAATTTATGCTGTCGAAGTTTGTCGAAATAGAATTATGCATATTAAAAATATTGTCAAAAAAGCACAAGAAAACACCTCCGGAAGTTCCGGAGGTGTCTGACGTTTTGTAATTGTTGATTACTCAACAATTTCGATAGTTACGTTAGCACCAGTTTCAGAATCTGTAACAGTGATGTATCCAGCAGCAGGAACAAATTCAACTTCGCCAGCGTCATTAACGATGCCTACGAGAGTAATCTCAACTTCAGTATCCGAAAGGATAGCGATAGCGAGGAAGTCCTCATTGCCGAACTTAAGATTTTCTGCCTTAACGCCCTCAAGAGTGAGAACGATGGGTTCTGCATAACGCATAGTCTCAGGGGCATTGATCTTTACAACCACAGGTACAAAACCTTCATTGGGGTGCTCTTCCTTGGGAGTTTCCTCCTTAGGAGTTTCGTCCTTGATAACAGGAGCATCTACTACAGGAGCGTCCGTTTCGGGAGCTTCAGTTTCGGGTGCTTCGGTTTCAGGAGCAGTAGTCTCAGGAGCTTCAGTTTCAGGAACTTCAGTCTCAGGAGCTTCGGTTTCAGGTACATCAGTCTCAGGAACTTCAGTTTCAGGAACTTCAGTTTCAGGAACAGGGTTCTCTACAGAGATACCAGGATTGAGATTAATGTCATTCTTAACCATTACAGCTGCGCCGTAACTAATGAGTGCTACAACCAAGAGTACAAGTGCTACAAGTGTAATCCAGAACATCTTACCCAATTTCTTGAGAATAGCAATTACCAAAAGGATTGCAAGAAGTCCTGCTACGGGAATAAGAGCAAAGCCAAACAATCTCTTAAGAGAAAGAAGAACAATTGCTGCAAGTGCTACAAGTACAAGCGAACCAAAAACAAATACCCAAACAGGGAACTTGTAAGTGTGTTTGCCGGTACCTTCATCGTAAGAAGCTTTATAAGCTTTTACGATCTCAGAGATAGTAGCGGCTGCGCCAACTACCGTGAGGAAGTCGGATCGTAGCCATGTCGTTCTGTGAGCCAAGGAGTTGAAAATGAAAATTGTCTTCCTAAGAC
>JAZSJJ010000003.1:0-52955 GCA_045534225.1 Clostridia bacterium | reverse complement strand
ATCAATATTTATAGCTGGCAATTCATTATCGTTTAGATTGTATTTAACCTTAAGATCAAGTATTTTTTGAACTCTGTTTTCTATAACCTTGCCATCTATATTTCCTTTAGCCACTTGTTTTTCCAAATCTTCTAGAATTGGCTTTACTTTTCCTGCGTTGCTAATTATCATCATATCATTCCCCGCAAGAATCGCTTTATGTACAGCTGACTTCAAACCGTATTGTACTGCGATTGACATACTAGCTAAATCGTCAGTTATTACAATTCCATTAAAGTTATATTTATGTTTTAATATCTTATCTATTACTTTGTGAGATAAAGATGCTGGCGTAAACATATTTATTTTAGAAAGATGTATGTGTCCAACTAACATTGTTTCAATTCCATCTTCTATCAAATATTTAAATCCAGCTAAATCTAAATGCTCTAGCTTGGCTATAGATTTGTTTGTATATGGTATAACCAGATTACTTCTTTCAGCCTTTGCTGTAGAGTGACCTGGGAAATATTTAGGAACTGGAATTATTCCATTATTTTTATGAGCATTTGCAACTTGTACGCCTGTTCCTGAAACTAATGTAGTATTTGTTTCCGAAATACATCTATCTCCTAAAGGTACTCCGTTTACCATTCCACCCATATCCATAAGTGGTGCAAAATTCATATTAAACCCTAATTTTTTTAATAATTCCGCTGTTAAATTTGCAGTATCATAAACAACAGATTTATCTGTATTTTCCACTATGTACTTCATAGCAGGTATAGCTCTAATCTCATCAGGTAATATATTACCTCTTCCAGTTTCTTGTGCTGTTGCTATAAATAGCGGTACTGAATTTCCAGTATTTGCAGCTTTCAATTCGTTAATTAATTTTTGTAATTTTTCTACTGTATACATATTTTTCTCTCTAATGTATACGCCGCCTATTTTATATGTTTGAATTAACTCTGTTATGTCTGCGTCTGTCTCAGTTCCATCTAGACCAACAATAAACATTTGTCCTATTCTCTCTTTTAACGATAAATTACCTACTGATTCTTGCATTCTATATACCTCCATTTTCCCACTTGGTTGTTATTCCACACGGAAGAACAAACGATGAGTTTTCCATTTTTATACCTATTTCGTCTGTTACAATTCTACCTTTTTTAATTAAATCTTTTCTAGACGATTCTAATACCATAGTTAATAAATTTGAAATTACGGTTCCTGAAAGGCCACCTGTATATGTGTTAATTACTACAAATTCAGCATTGTTAGATAGTAACTCTACACACAGCTCTAAAAGTCCTTCTAAATCTTTCTCTATGCTCCAAACTTCTCCGTTTGCTCCTCTTCCATAGCTTGGCGGATCCATTATTATTGCATCATATTTATTTCCTCTTTTTATTTCTCTTTTAACAAATTTAATTACATCATCTACTATAAATCTAACCGGTGCATCTTTAAGCCCAGAACTAATTACATTTTCTTTGGCCCAAGCTACCATTCCTTTAGATGCATCTACGTGACATACACTTGCACCTGCTTCTAAACAAGCAACTGTTGCTCCGCCAGTATATGCGAATAGATTTAATACTTTAGTATCTTTCCCTAATTTCTTTCTTGCTGTTATTCTTTCTTTCATATATGTCCAGTTAACAGCTTGCTCAGGGAAAAGTCCAGTATGCTTAAAGCCCATTGGTTTAATATTAAAATTTAATTTGTTATATGAAACTTGCCAGCTTTCTGGAAGTTTCTTTTTAACTTCCCAATGTCCACCACCAGTTTTACTTCTTATGTATCTAGCGTCAGCTTGTTCCCATAATTTAGGGTTTGTTTTCTTGTTCCATACTATTTGAGGATCTGGTCTAATTAATAAATATTTTCCCCAACGTTCTAACTTTTCTCCGCCAGCCATATCTATTAATTTGAAGTCCACAAAATCTTCTACATATTGCATATATTATTCTCCTTTTTAGTAATATCTATTAGGTGTTTTTATGAAGATTATCTCTACCAACAAAACAAAAATAGTTATTACTAATATATTTATTTACCTATGTATAATTCTGTTATTTATTAGATCCGAAAATGTATATATGTGTGTATCTAATTCGCTAAATATATTTCTTCACACGCTAGTACCTTCTTTATATATTTACTTACTTATAACAGAAATATTAATAAATACTAATCTTATATATAACTTATCATTTGGTATATCTAAAATATTATCTAAAATATTTAGAATCCCAAAAGGTGCTACTTTTATTATACTTATATCCTTTCTTTTAGGATATCCCAACTCTGCTAAATGCATAGCTAAATTATATAACGATGGAAAAATATCCTTACCTCTTGCAAGAAAGCTTGTCTCATTTACAAACAATGCAAGTCCATCATATATTCTTTGTGCTATTGGTATAAGTATGTTTAATAGTTTGAGTATAGGAATAATTCTACTTATTTCACATTTTTTATCCAGTATAATTATTGGAATATGTTATCCTTACTCACAGCATATTATACAACAAAATGTATCAATTTCAAATAGTTTTTACAAAATATCTTCTCCATTTGATATATTGCTTACATCAACACTAAATTCTTTTAAGACATTAGGAATAATTTTAGGATATTTAATAATATTTTCACTTGTTCCAAGCATCCTATTAAACGATTTAAAAGCACCAGATTTAATTAAGAGTTTTTTAGCAGGTATATTTGAAATCACAACAGGAATACAATTGGTTTCTATATTGCCTCTAAATACAACTACTGCAATACTATTAACATCTTTTACTTTGTCTTTTAGCTCATTTATGATAATCTTTCAAGTATACTCTTTTGTATATAAAATAGGAATAAAATTAAAAGAATTAATGTTATATAAACTGTTGCAAGGAATTATAAGCACAATAATTACATATGTTATATTAAAACTTAACATATTTACCGTCTCTCAAGATATGCCTGCATCATTAAACTTGAATGTGCTACAAACAAATCCATATATGTTACCAAGTTTATATGTATATATAATCTTAACTACAATAATCATATTATATTTAACATTAAAAAAGAAACGATATTAAATATCGTTTCTAATAAAAGGGGGATTCTCATTTATATATGAGGTAATCATATTATTAGCTTATTATTTATATAATATACATAAAGGAGATGATTTTCTTGGACGAAAGAGCATTTTTTAATCCATATAATTTTAATAACATTACACCTAACATGTCATTACCACCCAATGTAGCACCCACGCCATCATTTTTACCTTCACCAATAGATTTTTACAACAACCAATACTACTATTATCGTTATCTAAATGAATATTTAGATTATTCTATTAAAAGTGCAGAATACGAAAAAAAATTCGGTAATACCAATGCACCTTCAAATCTTAAAGGTTAAAAAAGGCAACAAAAAAAGAGGCTTTCGCCTCTTTTAATTATTCCTACGCTCTTTCAACTTTACCAGATTTTAAGCATCTAGTACATACTTTTATAGATTTTACTGTTCCGTTCTCATTTACTTTAACTGATTGAACGTTTGGTTTGTATGTTCTTGAAGTCTTTCTGTTAGAGTGACTTACATTATTTCCAAAGTTTACTTCTTTTGCGCAAATTTCACATTTTGCCATTTATATTCCCTCCCTTGTACTGGTCTTAATTTTACACATAGTATTTTAACACACTTTTTTTATATTTGCAAGTACTTTTTATAAATACTTTTATATTCTAATTACAGCTCCCATTGCTTGTGTTGATAAGTAGTTTTCTGAAATGTGATCGTTAGTTGTTCCACCACCTAATATTACTATATCTCCTTTTTTAAGACGTTTTTCTGTAATTAATGTATCTACACCTTTTTTTAGAATTTCTTCAAAATTACGTTCTTCTGGGAAGCAGTATGCTGTTATTCCCCATTCTAGAGATAATTGTCTATATGTTTTTTCGTTCGCAGTAAACACATATATTGGACATTTAGGTCTATATCCTGAAAGAACAGCTGGTGTTTTACCTTTATCTGATATAGATATTATTGCTTTTGCTTCTGTAAATAATGCACTTGAGCATACAGCAAAGTTTATTTGTCTTCTAAATAAATTTGCATCTTTAGTTTCATCTTCATCATCCGCTTCTACATACGCACCCAATTTGCTTACATTACGTTTCTTAAATCTATTCCAATAATCTATACTGTCTTCTGTTTCGGCTGCAATATTTTTCATCATATTTATACATTCTACCGGATATTTTCCAGAAGCAGATTCGCCAGAAAGCATTATTGCTCCTGTACCATCATATATTGCATTGGCTACATCAGATACTTCCGCACGAGTTGGTCTTGGGTTAGTTACCATTGATTCTAGCATTTGTGTTGCAGTTATAACCATCTTACCAGCTGCTGTAGCTTTTTTAATCATATCCTTTTGGATTTGTGGAAGCTTAGCTATAGGTACTTCAACACCCATATCTCCTCTTGCTACCATTACACCATCGACAACTTCAAGTATCGCATCATAGTTATCTATTCCTTCTTGGTTCTCTATTTTAGCAATTATTTTTACTTTATCTCCGTTGATGCTATTTAGATAACTTCTTAAATCTAAAACATCTTGTACTTTTCTTACAAAAGATGCAGCTATAAAGTCTACATCGTTTTCTACACCAAATTTAATATCTTCTTTATCTCTATCTGTTAAAGCTGGTAAAGATAATTTTATACCTGGTATATTAACACCTTTTTTAGACTTAATTGAGCCTGTATTTTTAACAAGACATACGATGTCTTCTTTTTTTATTTTAACAACTTCTAATTCTATTAAGCCATCGTCTAATAATATTGTTGAGCCTACTTTAACATCATCTACTAAACCTTTGTATGTAACGCTAACTTTTTCTGTATCTCCTACAACATCTTTAGTAGTAAGTGTAAATTCTGAGCCTTGAACTAATAACACTGGTTCTTCTGCAAATACACCTAAACGTATTTCTGGTCCTTTTGTATCTAACATAAGTCCAACATTTTTGTTTAGTTTTTTATTAAGTTTCTTTACTCTTTCTATTTTAGCCAAATGTTCTGGATGAGATCCATGTGACATATTAAATCTTGCTACATTTAATCCTGCTTTCATTAGTTTTTCTAACATAGCTTCACTTTCTGAGCTTGGTCCTATTGTCGCTACTATTTTTGTTTTTATCATAAATATCTCCTTTGTTTTCTCCCCGCGTTTCGGGCACTATATACTACTATAGTTCTATAATAAATGCAAGTTTTTTTCAAGCATTATGTAATATTTTATCGATTTTTTATATATCTATAGATATCTCCCCAGTTATTTACCTCTTTAACATATTCGTTTTCCTCTAATTTCTTTAAATTAGTATCTCTAAAGTATAATGTTTTAACTTTATTTTTAGCCAAATGTTCTATTACTTTGTAATCATCATCTATCATAACATCTACTTTTTCCGTAATGCATGCGTTTAGTTTGTCTGAAGTATGCCAGTAGTATTTATCAAAAGAAAGATTATTTTCTTCAAATATTCTTATTGCATCATCTTTCATTTCGGGAATCCATCCGCCTCTAGCTGTTATTACAACAAATGTATGTCCCTCTTCTATTAATTTTTTATATACCGTTTCAAATCCAGCCATTAGAGGGCTTACTTTCGAAATTTCTAAATAATATTTATCTCTAAACACTTTCGTTTGCTCTTCCGTCCAATTATATCTTTGTTGATGTTTAGGTTCGCTTCTATCTATTAAATTATTTCCATTTAGCTCTTCTATATCGTATATTTCTTCATATGTTCTAAAAACATTTTCTGAATCAAAAACAACTCCATCTAAATCTATTCCTATTACCATATATTATCCCTCATATTCTTTAATAGCTTGTACAACATCATCTATTACATTTTTAGGTGTTGATGCGCCAGCCATAATTCCAACATTTATTTTATCATCTAGCAGGCTTAAATCTAATTCTTCTTTCGTTTCTAACCAATACGTATTGTCACATTCTGCTTTAGCTATATTATATAACTTATGTGTGTTAGAACTATTTTTCCCACCTAGTATTACCATAGCATCTTTTGTTTTTGCCATATTTCTTGTCTCATTTTGACGTACGCTTGTAGCGTTACATATTGTATTTTTAATTATTACATTAACATCTCCATTTACGTTTTCTTTAACATATTCGGCATATTCTAAAAATGTTTTTTCATCAAAAGTTGTTTGTGCAATTATTGCTATATTCTTATACCCATCTAATTTACTAACTATCTCTTTTAATTCCTCTTCGTTTTCTATGATGCTAGCATTTATTCCTAAAAAGCTTATTGTGCTTTTGGCTTCTGGATGTTCTTTTTTTGCAACTAAAATTATATACGACTCTTCATTTATATAATCTTTTACATCTTCTTTAATTTTTGCAACTTTTGGACATGTTAAATCTAATATTATTATTCTTCTATTTTTAGCTTGCTCGTATGTATGTTTTTCCGCACCGTGTGCTCTTATTACCAACTTTGAACCATCTGGCACCTCAGATAATTCATTTACAAAAATTACACCTTTTTTACTAAAATTATTTACAACTTCCTTATTATGCACTAATTCGCCTAAACAATATATTTTTTCGTTATTCTTTTTTACTTCCTCATCTAATGTTTTTATACATAAATTAACGCCACCGCAAAAGCCGGCGTATTTCCCTATTTCAATATTGCGTTTCATATTACCTCCGTATATATTGTAATATACCATATATCTAGCTCTTTTTCTACTCTAAAATGTTACAATTTTATATCATTTTAGGATTTTATTTTACATTTATTTAGCTTTAATATATACTTGATTTATATTATATATACTAAGGAGGAATTATGAAAAAAGGATACGTTAGTTCCAGTACAATTATTGTCATCATTTATGTAGCCTTTATATTTATTTCTATGATAAGCGAAATTGTGGACTTTTCAGAGATAAATTTAAATCCATGGGATTATGCAAGAGTAACTGATGTAGATTACAAAGCCGTTCTTATTGATGAATACGGAAGCAACGGAAAAATACAAGTAACAGAAAAACTTACTTTTGATATTCACGCCTTCTCAAAAGGTAATTTGTTTTGGGAGCTTTGGAGGGCATTACCAGAAAAATATGAAGATGGCGTAAAAGTAGATTATAATGTTTTGTCTGTTAAAGAAATATTGCCTGATGGTTCTTACAGAGTATACAGACCTGCAAGCAGAATCTATTGGTATGATAGCGAATATAGACGCGGACCATATCATTGGTTCCATAGTCCAGGACCATACAATCCAGACTACGATAGATACGAATGTGTATTAATGTATGTTAACGGACTATATAGAGAAAAAGTGCAATTTGAAGTTGTTTATGAAATGAATAACGCGGCTTTAAGATATGCAGACTGCTCTTCTTTATACTTAACTATGTATTCTGAGTCTACTATTAAATATCTTAAATCTTTCAAAGCAGAAATATTAATACCAGATAAAGATATGCCAGATGTAGGAAATTATAAAGCGGGTACATATGGAACAAATTCACATACATTTAACTTTACAGAATCAGATTTCAAAAATCCAGGATACCATACATTCATTATTGATTTGGATGAATCCGAACTTAAATTTAGACCATATAATCAATATATAGAATTTACTTTACTTTCATATGGTAAGGACAGACATAAATTTACAGATCACGCTTCAAGAAATAGATATTATAACGATCCTGCGCTTCAAGAAATATTAGATGAGCAAGAAGAATACGATGCTCTGCTTACAAATGCTCGTAGTGCTAAAACTAAAGTGTTAGTAATTGCAATTATAGTTTCTGTACTTATTTTATTATCTGCTACATTAACTATAAACAAACTATATAAAGATAACACATTCTATAAACCAAGTATAAACGTACAATACTTTAGAGATATTCCTAGCAACTTAGATCCATACTTCGCTGCTACACTAGTTTTCTCTAAGGAAAGAAAGAAAAAAGAACTAAAAGAAGTATATTCTGCTCTAATGCTAAGCTTAGTGCGTAAAAAATATATTTCTTTAGAAAAGAAAGACAGAAATTTAGACTGGACACCTAAAAACACAGTGTTCAAAATATTAGCTAAAGTAGACGATAGACCAAAAGAACCAGTATCAACAAGTTTTAACGCTACAACATTTGGTTCTACTACAGATACTACTCCAAGAACTAGTATAATGGATAGAATTGCTGAAATGGAAAAGAAGCAAATAACTATCCCTGCTAAGATTTCAAAATATTATTCTGATTCATATGGTGAATTAGAAGATTTAACTCCTTCTGAGGAAGCATATCTAAATCTAATATACAGATACAACAGACCAGAAGGATTAACAATGGAACAGTTCCAACAAAGAATTAAACTAGACTATTCTAATACAGATTCATTTGTTAAAAAAGTAAAACGTTCTGTCAAAAATATAGGTGTATTACATGGATATTTCCAAACAGCAGAATATGACAAGCAAAAAAATACGATGATTAGCAAAGCAAAAACTTCTAGAAATTGGGGTATTGTATTTATAGTATTAGTTAACTTCTTCTCTCACTTTACTCGTTTAGATTATGCATACGGAGCATTTACTCTTGTTGGTATCGCATTCCTACTTAAAGCATACAAAATAAGTAAAATCGGTAGTAAAGCGTTGTTATACACACAATTTGGTGAAGATGAATACGCTAAATGGAAAGGCTTATATGATTTCTTAAACAGCCAAACACTAATGAACGAAAAAACAGTTGTAGATTTAGTGCTATGGGAAAAATATTTGGTTTATGCTACAGCTTTTGGAATTTCAGAAAAAGTTATTAAAGCATTAAATATAAGATGCCAAGAATTTGAATTAACAGCAAGCCCAATGCTTGAAAACAGATATTATCGTTCAACATACTTCCGCTCTAGCAGTCGTTCATTTAGTTCAAATGTTCGTTCTGCATCAAGAACTTACTCTAGTCACTATGGTGGTGGCGGCGGTGGTTACTACGGAGGCGGTCGTGGTGGCGGCGGCGGTGGCGGCGGTCACTAATAGCCAAACAATATTAAACACAAATATTATAACAAAAAAGAGTTCATTAAATTGAACTCTTTTATTGTTTATAATTTATAATATATATTAATCTATTTCTTTTTTAGCCTTCTTTATTTTTGCTTTAGTTGGTTCCTTAAAACCATCTGTATGTAGTATCTCTAGTCCTTTATTCTTGTATACATATAATAGTTTATTTGTATCTTTTCTTATTTTTTCGTTATCTGAAACAAGAATAACTTTCTTTATTCCATTATCTAATAAGTATTTTGCACTAGGCATATCTTGCTCATATACATACCAACTATTATCATAGACGGTTCTATCTTTTCTAATTAAATTCATTCTAGTACTATCAAATAGAAAAGCTGGTGGTGCATCATCATCAAATTGTATATCTTTAAGTATATCTGTTCCCCATAAAACCGCTAGTTCTAATGGAGAATTATCTACGTTTGCTGTGGAACCTTTTTGTTCATCTGGTCCGTTATATATTGCAATAGGTCTTACCCCATGCTTTGCAATACTTAATCCTTCTTTTACACTTTCTGCTCCTGGCAAGTCTATTATAAACGCCGTTTCTTTATTTATATATTCTTTATAAAGTATCTCATCAAGATTTTTACTAAAATATTCATCTTTAACATTATCCATATCTAATCCAACAAATAGTACAGGTCTTACCCAACCTTGCCATTTGCTTTTAGGAGCCCAAATTTTATATATTTCTTTTCCTATCATCATTCTATGCTCCCTTCTATTAAAACTGGAATATCTGCCGCATTAGAGTCTATACGAGGCACATTACTAACTCTTGCATAAAAGCCAGCTTGTTTTCCATCTACGGTATACGAGCCAACACATACGTGATATTCTTTACCATCTATTCCTTCTAGTGGTTTACTAATAAACTGCTTTTGAGCAAGATAACGTTTTGGGTGCCATTTTACTTCTTTTAGTATTTTGTCGTATTCGCCTTCTTCACAAGCTTCTTTAATACCTATCTTTTCTCCTACTCTACCATATACTGGTTTATATATATATCCACTCTTATCCTCTAATTTCTTAAAGTCTTTAATAAGCTTTGTATCTGGTAAAAGTTCTCTCCAGTATTTCATAGATATACCTGCTTTTTCTAGGTTATCCCAAACAAGTGGAAATCTTTTAGTTTGAGCAAATAACGCAATTGGATGGTTACAAGACATAGTTTCTGTATTAAAGTATCCTCCCCATTTTTTAGGTTTAATTCTAGTTACCCATTCTAAAGGATTAAATCTAACTATCCCATCTAATTTACATTCATTGCCTGAAAGTATACTGTATGGTACACCGTCTTTAAATACAATATGGTCTGCCGCTCCATAGATTATCTTAAATCCCATATTAGCAAGCTTGTCCCCTATATATTGCATAACTTGTCTATCGTCACTAAAGCAAGTACAATGTACCATCATAATTGTTCCATTTTCCTTTGTTTTGCTTTTTATTGCGTTAGCCAAAATATCTCCAAAACATTTTACAGAATATGTATCATCTAGACCTATTATTTCTTTAGCAAGTTTAGGAAGTAGCGATGCTTCAGCAAATCCTCCTGGCACATCACTATTAACTTCACTTACTGCCCATTTTCCATCTATTGTTGGATGAAAATCATAACGCATAAGTCTAACGTGTTTTGTTTTATCATAGTTAGACATAGATTCTATATACTTTTTTAGTCTTCTTGCTAAGCCTAGTGGTTTTGCCTTATCTAAATTTGCGTTTAGATATTCTTCAGCTGCTATTGTTTCCTTATCCATAGACTCTGTAAGAAATACTAGTTCTTCATATTCTTCTTTAGTTAATACTAAAGCATATTTTGCTACTGTATTGTTATCCTTAAACTGTGGATCCCATTTATAGCAGTCAAATATAGCGCCTAATCTATATTCATCATATTTATCCTCTGGTATAGGTACAAGTCTCATATTTCACCTCTTGTATATTTATTATCTAATATTTTAAGAACCATTTAGCAAATCTTTTTGCTACTTTGTATGCTGGCCCTTCAAGCTCACGTTTAGCATCTTTAAGATGTTTTCTAATTTCTAATCCCTGTGGACAATGTTTTTCGCATTTACCACATCCTACACAGTTAGAAGCAGATGTAGAATCTTTTCTAAGTAACGTACACATTACATACTCTTTAAGCCCAATAAACTTACTATCTGTATGTAATTTGTTATATGCAGAAAATGTTCCAGGGATATCTACCTTCATAGGACAAGGCATACAATATCCACAACCAGTACAGCCAACTTTCATACTTCTATTTATTTCTTTTACTACATCTTCTAGAAGCTTAAAGTCCTCTGAGTCAAATTCACCTACTTCTGCAGTAGAAGCATTCTTAACATTTTCTTCTACCATCTGAACCGAATTCATACCAGATAATACACAAGTAACTTCTGGTTGATTCCATAACCATCTAAATGCCCACTCAGCTGGTGTACGTTTAATCTTGTAGTTTTCAAATAGTTTTTTAGCTTTTTCTGGAAGGTTGTTAACAAGTCTTCCACCCCTTAATGGTTCCATAATTATTACTGGTAACCCTTTAGCATTTGCATGTTTAAGACCTTTTACTCCTGCTTGAGAAGTTTCATCTAAATAGTTATATTGTATTTGACAAAAATCCCAATCATATGCATCAACAATTTGACAGAACATATCTGAATTCCCGTGATAAGAAAAACCAATTTGACGTATCTTACCACTTTCTTTTTTCTCACGTATCCAGTCTGCTATTCCAAGTTCACATAGTCTTTCCCAACTCTTTACATCTGTTAACATATGCATTAAATAATAGTCTACGTGATCTGTTTTAAGACGTTCTAGCTCTTCATTAAAACATTTCTCTGCACTCTCTTTAGATTTAATTAAATATTGTGGTAGCTTAGTAGCTATGTATATTTTATCTCTAGCATTATTCTTTGCTAAAACATGCCCTAAAGCAGCTTCACTTCCTGGATAAATATATGCTGTGTCGAAATAATTGACACCTGCATTTATAGCAGTCATTACCTCTTTATCCATTTTATCTAAATCTATTCCTGTTCCTTTTTTGGTAAATCTCATACACCCAAAACCTAAAACAGATATATCATTTCCGTACTTATCTTTTCTATATTTCATACTACACCTCTTTATATTAACTATGTTATATCACAAGGATGCTACTTTAACAAGAAAATTATATTTTATTTATAAAAAGCTAGACATTTTTAACTAAAAATGTTAAAATGAACATATGTTCTTTAGGAGGTATTTATATGAACACTAATTCGAAGCATAACGATACCGAATTATCTTCAATCAATCTAAAAAATCTTAGTCTTAATCGTTTAAATCAATCTTTTATTAAGCATATATCTGCAGGCGAATATAAAAAATCTGATTTGTTGGCATATTGGATAAATGATTTCGCCAATTACCATGATAATGAAAAATGTTTTAATTCCAATGAACTAAAACGATATAAAAGAGGCGATATAATAAAAGTCGACTTGGGATTTAACATCCGGAAACGAACTTGGCGGCCTACACTATTGCATTGTGATAAGCAAACACGATAAACCATCATTTGGAACACTAAATGTAATTCCATTAACATCTATAAAAGAGGATAAAACTTATTTCAATGATACTGTTAATCTTGGTAGCGAATTATATGATTTATTATATTCTAAATTAAAAAAACATATTTCTAAATCTTCTTTATATACTCCCTTAAACACTTCGTTTTATCAAAATAATTTAGTTAGCGAAAATTCAAAAATGATACTAAAACTCCAACATGAAATAAACAAAATGAAAAAAGGCAGCATAGCACTTTTAAATCAAATTACAACTATTAGTAAACAACGTATTTTTAACCCCAAATCTTCAAATGATTTATTATCTGGCATACATATTTCTAATTCAAGTTTAAATCTAATTGATACAAAACTCATCGAACTTTTCACAAAATAATTATAATATCTTGATTTTTCACATATTATATATTATAATTAAGTTATTATTGAGCTATGCGTTTATACGCATCAGCATTTAAAACATTTGAGAGTAGTCCAATGCGGACTACTCGCTTTTTTATTTATTATTATTTTATTTGCCAACTATAATAGCACCACTCCATTTAAATGAGTCTATCCAATAACGTGTGCCTATAAAATTAACCTTTTCTTCTACTAAGCCATAATCTTTATGTTCATACTTAATATTAAATGTTAAAAATATTTTATTTTCGTCCCAGGTAGCACTTTGTGTGCCTCGCAATGAATTAATAGAAATAATATTTTCTTTTTCTTCTCCCATTCCATTTAAGAAAACTTCAGTTAAATCTTTATTGTATTTATCAAAAATCCAAGTAGCATATCCTCCACCACAAGCGCCAGCATCCCAATCCACAGGTCTAGTATAAATATATCCAACTAAAATTCCGCATACTATTAATAATACACAAACGCTAATTATAATACCTATTTTTATTTTTTGTCTTTTAGATAAATTTTGTTTAGACTTACTCGTATCTACTGTTTCTTGTTTACCTGATGCAATGTATTCTACCGTAGAATTTAACAGTTCTGCTAATTTAATAATATTATTAGTATCCGGATTTGATATATCTTGTTCCCACTTTGATACTGCTTGTCGACTTACTTCTAATTGTTCTGCAAGATACTCTTGAGAATAGTTAAGGTTTCTTCTTAAATCTCTAATTCTACTTCCAATGGTCATAATAATTACCTCCTTCTAGGATAATTATATAAATTTTAATAATTGCGTTCTACCAACTATTTGTCAACTATAGGTTGCATGCTACAAATTATTATTTATTTATGTATGACTATCTTTTTAGGATTAATTACATCACAAACAACCTTCAACTTATCTCCAATGTTTATTTCTTTATCTCCTAAATACACAAATTTGTTCTTTTCGTAAGTGGTGTCATTTACAGTGTATTTAACAGTTATTATATATGGAAATGTTGCTCCATCTAATGGCGATGTTCTAAAAGCTTTTGTATTTATTTTTATCCACCACATTTTCTTTAATTTAATTATTATTCCTTCTACTTCTATATTTCCTTGTTTATTCATTTTTACCCCAATTCTATTTTCCTATATTTACAATTTTTGTTGCTATCTTTTCTATAAATCTTTCATCGTGCTCTACAAATATTATTGTTGGATTATATGTTAAAACTGCATCTTCAATTTGTTCACGTGTTAATATATCTATATAATTTAGTGGTTCATCCCATATATATAAATTTGCTTGTTCTGAAATGCTTTTAGCAATTAATACTTTTTTCTTTTGACCTTCACTCATCGCTTCAATGTTTGTATCAAAATCTTTATCTGTAAATCCCATCTTTGCTAACATAGATTTAAATATACTTTCATCCACAGTGTTATCTATTGCAAAATCTTTTAAATTACCATTAAGATGTTCTGTACTTTGAGATACATAAGATATTTTTATTCCATTTTGCACCTTTATATTTCCTGTATATTCTATATTCTCACCTAATATTAATTTCAATATACTAGATTTGCCAACTCCATTTTTACCAACAAGTGCAATTCTTTCTTTAGAATTTATTTCAAATGTAACCTGATTAAATATACATTTATTATCATATATAACTTGAACTTTATTTAAACTTACCAATGGATTTCTTGCACTATCTATTGGGATTATTTTTAATTTATCCGTTCTATCTATATTTTTAAGCAATTCACTTTTCTCATCGATTGCTCTTTCTAATCTTTGTTCCATTACCTTAGAGCTTTTCATCATTTTAGCAGATTTATGCCCAATGTATCCAGTATCTATAAATTCGGCAGTGTTGTGTTTTCTGCTCTTAGCCTTTTCTGATTCATTTGACCATTTAGCTGTATTTTTAGCAGCTATTTCAAGTCTTGCTATATCTCTTTGTAGTCTTTCGTTTTGTGTAAGTTCAAAAGCATCTTGTCTATCTTTGTTTTCCTTCCAAACACTAAAATTACCTTGTCTAATTTCAATATTAGTGTTATTTATAGCGATAATATGGTCTACTACTCTATCTAGAAAGTTTCTATCGTGTGATACTAATATATACCCTTTTTTCTTAGCTAAATATTCTACTAAATTTTCTCTTGTTTCGTTATCTAAATGATTAGTCGGTTCATCAATAAGCAAAAAGTTATTACCTTTCAAGAATAAGCTTATTAACAACACTTTAACTTGTTCTCCACCACTTAATGTATTAAAACTTCTATATAATATTCCAACATCTGCATGCAGTAAATTTATTTCTTTTATTATTTCCCATTCTTCTGCAAGTGGTGCAATCTCTTGTATAACATCCATTACCAATCTATCTTTGTTAGGTATATCATAAGGGAAATAATCCACATCTACATTTTTAGATATACTTCCTTTGTATTCATATTTGTCTTGTAATAATTTTAAGAAGGTGGTTTTTCCTTTTCCATTTCTTCCTATTAAACCTAGTTTCCAGTCTGTATCTATGTTAAAAGAAACATTCTCAAATATATTAGTATAACTTCCATCATAACCAAAAGTTAAATTGTTTACACTTATTACTGACATATATTCACCTCCATACTTAAAACAAGGCCCAAACGTTTTCAGGCCTTGTTATTTATACATTATCTTAAATTACTTAGTACCTTTCTAGCTCTTAATATATATTCTTGTTTGTTATCTATTAGTCTTTGTAATTCTTCTAGATATTCTTTATACTTTTTATCTTCTACATACATTTTAGTAGTAGCATAGCCATTCTTACCAAATTTCTTTATAGCAAACTGATATGATTCTTCTATTACTTCTTCATCTGTAATTAAAGGATTCTTTTTAATGCTAAATCCCATAGAAGATTTAAGATAAATATCTATGTCTATTTTTCTATCTGCTGAAGATAATATTTTTCCATATATATTTCTTGGAACATACTCTAAAGAAGCTCTATGATCTTCTATAGCTTCTTTCATTACTAATCTTTCTTCATCTGTAAAAAAAAATTTTAACGCTTCATCTTCATACATTCTTTTAGCAGAAAGTATTTCATGCTCATCTCTATTTATATGGCAGGCTATATCATGAAAGGATACAACTACATACAACATATCTAAGTTAAGCTCATAGTTTTTAGATATTTCATATGCTCTATTTAGAACAAACTCTATATGTTCAAGATTATGACCTTTATCATTTAGGTTGTATTCCGGATATATATTCTTCTCAATATATTCTCTTAAATTTACATTTACTAAATCTTTCATAATATACCTCCTATACTAATACTATTTACAATATACTATATATGTATTAATTTTTCAATGCTGATGACAAATAAAAAAGACCTGCTTTTGTTAAATCAAAAGCAAATCTTATTTATTATTTTTATTTTGTTAAACTAAAATCATAATCTCCTGTTCCTACTGTTGCAGGGATACTAGATTTTAGACAAACTACGGGGCGCACGCCATAATAAGCGCCGGAGCCGAAAATATATGTACCTATAAGCCTATTATGCGTAACAACTATAAGGCTATCGCTATTAACCGGAGTTGTCAACCAATAATTATCTGATGATACATACAATCCATCGCTTGTTACGCTTACATAATTTGTCTCATTTATACAATATCCATATGCATCTGTTGTTATTGTCAGTGTTGGTGTGTAACCTTTTGCCTTCCAACCCGCTGCTAGAAGTTCGATTGTTGGTCCACCTATTGCTCCAACTACATTTGTTCCATATGTTGTTTTGTTTGCAAAGTTTGCGGAATATTTTATTAGTTGCGCTACCGCTTGTGAGCCCCATGATGGATCTTCGCCTACTGTATCCGCTAATGTATATTTAGGTCCATCTCCTACTCTAAACTTATCATATAGCGCTAATTCTTCGCTTGTTAAACTAGATACTTTTGTTTCATTACTTACCGAAACCGTTCCTATGCTGTTTTCTGCTATTAAATATATATACTCACTATTATGATAATATATTTGCCAATCATCATATACAATACCATTTACTGTTACAGAATAATCTACTTTATCTCCGTAGTTTTCTACTGTTATTAACGACCCCAACCCTGTTCCTGATACATTCTTTTTACTTGTTACACTTATTCCGGTATCTGTTATTGAGATATCCCATTTGTCCGCTGTTATTCCTTGATCAGATAATTTGTTTGTTACTTCATCTATTAAATCTATTCCCCTTTTATTGTCCATGTATGCATCTGTCCATGTTAATGCAGCTAAATCTTGTACTGCAGATTCATTTGTTAAATCTACCGCATCATTTGCTTTGTTTATTATGCCAGTGTTAGATAATGTTATTACTACACTTGCTGCTAATATTATCATCACTATTATTGTAATGACTAAAACTATTAAGGATATACCTTGTTTCTTTTGCATTTTTATTTCCTCCTTTTTGCATGCAAAAAAGCAAAGCAGCACATACCTATTTAGTATGTGTTACTTTGCTAGTTTCTATTGTTATTCGAGGTGCAAAAAACGCTTCTAATGTTTGTTCATTAGAAATGATTGTGTGTGTGTGTGTGTGTACAGCCGCAAGGCTTTCAGCGTTTTTCATCATTTGTTTACCCCTCTTTATGTTCTTATTCTATTACATATTCGCTTTTTTGTAAATATATTTATGCCTTTTTGATTTCTTTTTTAGGTTTTGTTTCTTTTTTGTTATCTTTCTTAGTTTTATCTTTAATATCGTTTTTAATTAGTGTATATATTACTACTGCTGTTGGTACACTTAATAACATTCCAAGTACACCAAACATATTACCACCAAGTGTTACAGCTACTAACACAAGTATACCAGGTAGTCCTAAAGATTCACCTACAACTTTTGGATAAATTACATTACCTTCAAATTGTTGTAACACAACCATAAATATTATAAATGGTAATGCTTTTGTAGGTTCAACTGCAACAATTAATATTGCACCAATTATTATACCAACAATTCCACCAACTATTGGTACTAATGCTGTTACAGATATTAATACACTAATTGGTATTGCATATGGTATTTTTAATATTAACATTCCTATATAACATAGCACACCTAATATTATTGCTTCTAAGCATTGTACTGTAAAGAAACTCTTAAACGATACATTTGTTAAGCTTCCTAAATCTATTATCTTTTTAGCTTTCTTTGGAGCATATACATTAAGTAATGTTTTTAATGTTTCTGCTATCTTTTCTTTACTTGCTAAAACATATATTGCAAATATTATAGATATTATTGCTGTAGAAACAACTCCAAACACTGAGCTTACTAAAGATATTGATGAAGTAAAGACATTTGATGCGATAGATAATATTTGTGCTTTTAGGTTTGTTTCATCTAAATTTAGTTTTTCTATATATTCTGTTAAATCCCATTTTACTGCAAGATCTTTTACCTCAGTTATATAATATGGTATGTTAGTAATTAACATATTAATAATAGATGCGAGTTCTGGTACTATTAAATTAATTATTAAGTATATAATAAGGCCTACTATTAACACCGATAAAATTATTGATAATATTCTTCTAATTACTTTAATTTTAATCCAAGACATATGTTTTTCAAAAAATGTCATTGGTATATTTATTATAAATGCAATTGCTCCGCCTATTATAAATGGTAATAATATATTTGCAACTTTAGATAATACTGCACCTAAGACAGACATATTATTTATTAACCACCATGCAGTAAGTATTAATACTACGTTTCTAAAAAATCTAGATAAAGTATCTCTTCCTTTTTTCTCTTCCATTTGTTTTCTTCTTCCTTCCTAATATGTAATATGTATTGTTCTATACATTCCGTGGTTTACTACATCATAGTTTTGTATAAAGATATCTTCTTTCATATATCCATATGTAGATTCATCATCAAAGTACTCAAAATCTTTCATATATTCATTAATTTCATTCTTTAAATCTTTTTCGCTTCTTAAAGAATAAAATGTGGCTAATGTCATACAACATTCACTCTTAAAATATGAATATTTGGGTATAAATCTAATTTTACCATCCACCCCTTCATATTCTTCACTAAAGAATGTTTTATTTGTACATAGTGCTACAATAATAGCACCAACTACAATTAAAATTAGCAATGGGATTAGTATAAATAGCACTTTCAATTTATGTTTAGTCATATAATCACCTAATCTCTTATTCCTGATTCTATGCGTTTACCTAAGATATAGAAGTCGTATCTAGTTACACCAGGGAATTCATCTTCTGGCATAAAGTTTCCTTTTATATCAAAAGAATATCCAAGACCAATATATTTACCACTTCCACCATCATCTGCAAGTTCTGTTCCTATACAAAATATTGGTTTATCAAATCTTGAAACTGTATAATAATCTGTAATTCCAAAACCTATTGTTACAAATATTGCTATTGTAATAATTATTTTTACTATCCCTTTCATTTGTTTACTCCTTGATTCATATTTAATATTATAATAATCTAATTGAAACAAAAATAATAGGAACTATTATATCTATTGCTAATATTATCGCAGCTATTATTCTTGTTCTTTTATTCTCTATTTCTTTTATTTCACGTTCTAAATAATACCTATTTTCTAAATCATCATTTAATTCTATTAATTTCTTCTCGTAACTTCCGTTTATTATTCTTCTAATAAGTTCGAAACCTTTTTGACATTTCGTTATATTTGCTATTTCTTTATCCTCAAAATTTGTTTTTTCTTCCTTTACATCTATTAATAGTTTTATACCATATGCAATAGATATTATTAATAAAATTACAGAAAATATTGCAACATCTGGACTTGTTATAAGTAGCCAACTACCTATAATCATCAATAATAATATACCTATTTTGCCAAAATCAATTAAAGGGAACCTCTCTAATTTTTCCATTGCTTCATTCCAAGAACCTATTAAAAGTTTTCTGAATGGTCCATATAAGACTTTATTTTTATCTTTGTTTAACTTATCACAAATAAATGTTATACTATCATTCATTTCCAAAAAATTACTAATACCATATGAAGTTTCTTTATTTGTTTTAATTTTATCTATTTCTTCAGGCTCAGGTCTAAAAATTTCATTTTCGTTTATTTTTTCATATATACTCTTGCACAAATTAGTAATATATTCTTCCTTATCAATATTTTTTATTTCAGATATAAATTCAATTTCAGCATCTACTTTTGTCGTATAAGTAGAAAAATCTTTAATTTCTAAATCTTTAAATAATTTTTCTTCTAATTTATTTGCTACTATATTTTCATAACTTATAAAACGCATCAATTTTATAAATTCATCTTTCATATCTGATTTCATAATATAAGTAAATATTTCTATATTTTCAAATACACTAGCTGGATATTCCTTTATAGCACTAATAATTATTTCTTCTTTGTTTGCTTTTATATAAAAATTTTCTAATATCTTTTTAGCTTGTTCTTCATCATATGTAGGCGATATGAATTTATTTAAATACATTAATTCTAGAATGTATTTATCAAACAATCCCATATAAAACTCTTCTATAGTTTTTTGAAGTTTAGGAATTGTTGTTTCTTTTAAATAATCCTTACACGAAACATTGAATTTATAATTTGCATTTTCTTTTATCCATTCTCTATCTTCTTCAAACTGTTTTTTAGCTTCTTTTCTTTGCCAATTTCGCTCGATAGCATCTGAAACGGCATAATTTAACATACTGCCATAATTATTTGTTATAATTCCATGTTGGTTTCCTGTAATTTTTTCGCCTGCTCTTTGATAAGCGTTTTTTATTTGAGAATTAATCATATTTGCAACATTCGCATCAATCGCTTTAATATAATTTGTAAAATCAGAAATTGTATTTATATAATTTACATATTCCGGTATGTGATAATCCTCTACTGTTCTATCATACACTCCATATTTACTCATTTCATTTATAATGTTTTCTATCTTTTCTGTAATACAATCTTCTAAATATAAATTTACATTAGTATTACAATCATACCAATTATCTATATCCAACTTGTCTTGCACATCACTTAACATTTTATTTATTCTTATTACATCTTGTTTATATTCTACATAAATCGCAAAATACTTTTTGTCTGATTCCGACATTTCAATTGTTCTATTCCAAAACTCAAACTTCATATTTTCCCTCTTATCCGTTCTATTATTTCTTTCATAATATCACAATAAAAAATAATTATCAACTAATTATTATTTTAATGAGTATAAAATAAAACTATCTATTTCTAGATAGTTTTGTTTAATATATTTAATTATTTTGCAATTCCTACATAGCCTGTTTTTTCTATTATTTCTTGTCCCTCATTAGATAATACCCAATTTATTAGTTTGTCTACATTTGCATTTGGATTATCTTTATATGTTACCGCATATAAAGAAGTAGTAATTGGATACCTTCCATTTTTAATATTTTCCACAGTTGGTGCTACATCATCTATACTTACCATTTTAACATCAGGATTTTTAATAATACCTTCTAAATAATATCTAAATGAAAAACCTATTGAATTTGTTTTATTTTTATAATTAGATACTCTTTCTATTATTCCAGACATCATATCATTTACTTGTTCTGTTGGAGCTTTCATTATCTTTTTACCATCCATAAAACGAATTAGCATACTTTGGCTGCCGCTTCCTTCATTTCTTTGGAAGGCTACTATTTCTTCATTCTTTCCACCAACTTCTTTCCAATTTGTTATTTCACCAGCATAAATCCTTCTTATTTGATCTGCTGTTAAACTTGTAACCGGATTATCTTTATGAACAAAGAATACAAAAGCTTCTGTACCTATTTTTGTATACTCAAATTCAGTGTTATTTTCTTTCGCATCTTCTATTTGTGTATCTGATGGATATGCTCCAAAGAATATATCTATTCTTTTTTCTCCAAGTAGTCTATATCCTCTAACCGTATTGTTATACTCAAATACACCATCATTTAATGTAGTTGTATTTGGATATACTGCATTTACAAAAGCAGAATATACAGGGAATACTGCCGCTGCTCCATCTACAATTGGCAAGTTATCTTTTAATTTAAGACTTGCTTCATAATCTAATTTTACTATTTTAGTATTATTAGTAAAAGGTAGATATTCGCTTGTGTTAATATTAGGGCTTGTATTTATTGTTATGCTTTCATCATATTTAATAATACCTATGTTTATACCTAACCCTATGGCTAATGCTAAAACGAATATAGCCCAGATCTTAACCACTTTCTTTTTATTCTTAAAATATATTAATGGTAGTAATAGCCCTGGTATTACTAGCGTGCTACAAAATGTTAATATATCTATAACACCAGACGAACTACAAAGTAGCAGTAATATAAATCCTATTATCCAGCTCACAAATACAACTATTGCTGTAAGTATAAGCTTTAATAATATTCTTACTACTTTATTCTTAAAAAAACTTTTAGTCTCTTTTTCCATAAGCTATTCCCCCTAATTTAAATTTTATTTCTTTTTTCTCTTATTCTTCTTTTTGTTTTCTTGTACTTCTGTTATTTTATTTGCAATTCTTGTCTTTACCATTTCTGCAATTTGCTGAGTGTTCAAGTCTTTATACTCATCATAATATATTGGCTCTAAATAATGTACTTCTGTTGTTACTTTTCTTAAACTCCATGAATTGTATGGTATATGTGAGTTTACTAAAACAACTGGTACAATTGGTACTCCAGATTTTAGAGCTATCTTAAAGCAACCTGCTTTGAATTCTAGAAGTTCATTTGGCTTTTTACCATCGTATCTACCTTCTGGGAATAAAACATATTTTCTGCCCTGTTTTACTTCTTCTGCTACTGCATTAATAACCTTCATAGCTTGTCTATTATCTTTTTTGTTTAAGCGTTTTGCTCTAAGTAGCTTTACTAATTGATTTACACCTAATCTATATGACTTTTCTATATCCATTACAAAGGTACAAGGTTTTTCATGAACAGAAACAATACCATAAACATCATATTTGCCTTGATGGTTAGGATACATCATATATCCACCCTCTTTAGGCAAATTTTCTTCACCATATACTATTGTTTCTATACGTCCTGTTCTATGCATTACAGATAATATATTATCTTTAACATATTTATATATATATTCGTCTGAATATTCATTTGGATTGTTTTCTAAGTCTTTATTCATCTTGTTCATTGCTTCTACTTCATTTAGAATTGTAAAAGCATTTCTAATAATTGAGTAATAATATCTTATCATATTGTATATTCCTTTATTTTTTTACCTTTCTTATTTCTTAAGTTCCAATACACAAACACATTCTATATGGCTTGTCCATGGGAACATATCTACCATCTTTATATTCTTTATATCATACTTTTGAGATAAAAGTTTTAAGTCTCTTGCAAGTGTAGCTGAATTACAACTTACGTAACCAATCTTTGTAGGAGCAAGTTCTAGTATTAATTCTATACCTTGTTCATCTAATCCTTTTCTTGGTGGATCTACTACAATGTAATCAAAAAACTTACCTTCGTCTTTTAATTTTAATGTTTCTTTTGTTGCATCTCCTAAAACATGTATTACATTTGTTACGTTATTTATTCGCGCATTCTCTTTAGCCGCTTCAACTGCAGATTCTACTATTTCTACTGCATATATATCTTTTACGGCATCAGATAAATATATTCCTATACTTCCAACTCCGCTATATAGCTCTAATACTGTTTTATCCTTTTCTAGCTCCATTTCTGTTTTTAGAAGGTTATATAGCACTTCAGCTTGAAGCGTATTTACTTGGAAGAATGAATCTGCTGTAATCTTAAATGTATATTCTCCTATTTTATCTGTTATATATTCATCTCCATATATACAAACATTCTCATCAGATAATATTACATTTGTATTTTTAGCATTTATATTTAATACAAAAGATTTAACATTTGGATATTCTTTTGTAATTTCTTTTACTACATTATCCATTCTAGTATCTTTTGCTAAGCACTTATCTGTTACCACTAATACACACATAACTTCATCTGTATGTATTCCACGTCTAACCATTATATTGCGTATATCTCCAGTAAGTGTTTTTTCATTATATCCTACAAACTTTTCTTTATCTAAAAGTTCAAACAATCTTCTTGCAACTTTATGTGTTGTTTCATCTTGTATGTAGCATTGTTTATTGTTTACTAAATCGTGGCTACCTTTTTCATACATACCAACATAGTTTCTACCATTACGGTTTATCATAGGATATTGAACTTTATTTCTATAATAATATGGTTTATCCATACCATATATATCTTTAACCAACGTTTCATCTAACCCTTGTTTTTTTATGTTGTTAATTACTTTTTCTTTCTTTATTTCTAATGTGTTTTTGTAGTCTGTATGCATAGCTTCACAACCACCACATCTAGAATAATATTCACATACTGGTTTGGCTCTTCTTTTAGAAGCTTCTTTTATTTCTTTTAAGTCTCCAAGTGCATAATTCTTATTAAGTTTTATTATCTTAGCTGTTACTTGTTCATCTTTAAGTGTTCCTGGTACAAATACTGTAAGTCCATCATCAGATTTAGCAATACCTTCAAAGTTCATACCAACATCTTTTATTTTGAAATTATACTGTTTGTTCAGCTCCAACATTCTTTTTCCCTTCTTTTTTAGTTTTTGTTTTTAACTTTGTTTCTTCTACAAAGTTATCTTTCATTATCTTAAATAGTATTGTTATTGTTTTTATAACCATATCTTTAGTTTCTTCATCTAATTCTTTATATGATCCAAGTAGTATTTTACCTTTAGCTATTGGATTTTTCATAAGTTCCTTAAATGATTCTATATTTGTTGTATTTATTATTTCAAATACAACTTCAATTACCTTTTCACGTTTCTTAGGATCAGTTTGTTCCAACCAATCTTTTAAGCTCTTGTCTATAAACTTGCTTCCGTTTGTTACTTCTTTAAGTTTTATAAATTTATTGCCTTCTATTTCCCAGCTGTATAAATCATGTTGCATAACGCCAAATTCATTACTTTTTACTACTGTATATTTACCTTCGTTATATAACATTCTTCCAAAGATTGAATCTTGTGGAATATACGTTTCAACTTTATTTATCATTAGCTTATATTCTTTTGATTCAATAATTTCTTTATTAAATCCAGGACCTTCATTGTTATATACAGTTACAATTCTATCTTGCACTTCTTTGCTAGCATATACAGCAGAATACACTGCTACATTTCCACCTTTAGAATGTCCGCCTACTAATATCTTTTTATCTGGATATTCTTTAGCAACTTGTTCTAAATATTTCACACCTTCTTTTTGTGATGCAACATGAGTCATAAATGTCATGTTAAGGTCTTCTTTCCAACCTACTACTGTACTATCTGTTCCTCTATATGATACATATATCGTGTCATTTGGCATAAGTATAGTCACAGCTGCATATTGTATATCTTGTTCTTTTACAATCTTGTGATCATATTTAGTTACTAACATTTCTCCAAATCTTTTTGAGCTTCCCATTGCAGGAATTAAGTATACATCATCCGGCCAAAGGATATTTAATGTCTTTACATCAAGTTTAGAATATCTTTCGCCAATTTCTCTAAATGTAACTGTTTCATTATCTTCCATTAAAGATTCAAATGGGAAATATGACGCTCTAGAAAGTATTAATCCATCTACTTCATTAAAGTCATCTTGGGTTACACTTAAATCGCCTCTCCATTTTATATAATCTATTACATTTGCCATATATACCACCTCAAATTTTACATATAGTATTTTATCAAAAAAGAGAAAATGTTGCAAGAACACTACAAAATATCTAGATATATTTACGCAAAAAAGAGCTAACACCTTTAGGTGTTAGCCCTAATTTGAGACTTAAGCTTAATAATACTTTTTGATTCCGTCAGAAGTGAGCATTACCGTTCTTCCGAACAAGAGGTTGTGTGTGGAGTTTACATCCGTCTTGTATCTTCTTACATAATTGCTCTTTGCTTCTACAGTGCCGTGGTTGAAAAGAAGTGCCTTTGCGTTTTCAAACCTTGCAAGGAACTTATCCAAGTCTTCAGGAGGGATGTGCGAGGAGTAATAACCGAAGTTATACATCTTACACATGAGTTTTACTTTCTCACCCATATACTCAATTTCAGTTCCACGAGGCAGATTTACGATGTTCCTTACATTCTCCGGGATATATGCTACAAAGATAAGTGTTACATTTTTGTTTGCAAGCATCTTTGCACCATACGTTACAAACGAACCTTGATAAAGTCTCGGCGATGTGCAGATAATCATCTTAGGTCCTTGCTCGGCTGCAACCAACTCGCGGTCGGTCTTGTCGATAATCCTGAAGTTTTCCGGAACATAGTCTGTGCCGTAAAGCTTTACATACTTGGAATGGCATTTGATACCAAAGGTAGAATCGAAATAGATTTTGAAATCCTTGATTCCCTCAAATACATTTTCCCTCTGCATACTTACGAGGTCTGCACAAACTTTCTGAGGTCTTTCGAGAGAGTTGGACATATACATTACTGTTCCACGCTTCTTACGAACGTTTTCCAGAATCTTGATGTGTCTTTGTCTCTCTGCTTCATCATCGCGAGGTCCATCAGATGCTCCGTAGGTAGCTTCAGATACTACAAAGTCAATCTTTTTACAAACCTCGTCAGGAATGATTGTAACTCCGCCGGTGACAGGATTTGTCATTCCCAGGTCTCCAGTGAACAAGAAGTTCAACTCTTCACTTTCATCGAAAGCCCTTACGTGTACAAGAACTGCACCGCCGATATGAGCATTCGGATAGAATGTGATTTCCAAACCTTCCGCGGGAGAAAACATTTCAAAAGGTGCTACCGTGTTAACTCTATCTAAGCAGACATCAATGTCTTTTCTTTCAAAAATTAATACCGGCATATGAGTTTCAGTTTTGGGCTTATCCTTGGTATATTCCCTACGCTGCTTATCCCTCTTGCCGCGACCTTTCGAGTCCAGCTTTGCCTTACGCACTGCCTTCTTCTCCGCTTTGTACTTCTTAAGTGCAACGTCATATTCTTCCTGAAGTCTGTCACTTGTCTCAGACAAGATATAAGGAAGGAGTTGCTTAGTTTCCTCGGTAGTATAGATTCTACCCATAAAACCTTTCTTTACCAGGTACGGGAACCGACCAACATGGTCAGTGTGTACGTGGGTTGCGATTGCAAACGCGATGTTGCTTGGTGTAAAACCGAACTTTTCAGCATTCCTTTCTAAATATTCTTTTTCCTGGAAGAGTCCGCAATCGATTACAAACGAAAGTTCCCGACCATCCGGCCAGGCAACCTTCACATGGTTGCAGCTACCAGTGACTTCCTCAGAGTACGATGTTACATAAGCTTTGATTTTTAGTCTACTGTCCATATACTATTCTCCTTTAATTATAATTAGAGTAAATTTGTACTACTGCCTTTATTTTAACATTCATAAAAACATATTGCAAGGAAATTTCACATATTTTATCACATATTCCTAAAAAACTTTAAGCACTCTAAAAAACTAGCATTTCCACGCAAGTCGCAACTAATAATTAAGGCATTTTTAATCTCATCTAAAACCTTTTTATCTACCCTTCCTATTCTTTCTTTTAGCCTACTTTTATCTAATGTTCTAATCTGTTCTACAAGAATAATTGAGTCCTTTTCCAAACCATATTTATTTTTGCTTATGCTCACATGCGTTGGTAATTTCTTTTTAACTCTAGAGGTTATAGGTAAAACTATTACTGTATTACTGTATTTGTTTCCTAGATTGTTTTGTACAACAACAACCGGCCTAACACCAGATTGTTCACTTCCTACCACCTTGCCTAAATCTGCATAATATATATATCCACGTTTTATCATAGTTCACCTACACATTTATTTATTATATGTAATTAAAGTTTAATTGTTATATAAAAAAGAATAGATTCCTATGAATCTATTCACTATGTTTCAAATTTATATTAATTACTTAATATTTTAATGTGGTGCCTTCAAAATATATGCAAAACCAGCCACTATTACATCACTACCTATATAGTTTCCCCAAGTAGCAGAATTTGGACTTGTTTGTTCATAAAACGCAATGCACGGCGTCATATCTAAACTTGGTGCTTCGCCTTCTCCATTATCAGTTCCAGTACCTTCAATCCATATATATTGTTGCATCATGTCTGTATAATTGTTTTGTGGATCTCCGTCTATTTCACCACCTATAAATTTCGGATTTGCTGTATTATATTTACTATTTACCCACTCATTCCACGTCATTCCTTCTTTTGCTTTATATGTAACTCCTTCTATAGTAAACTCAATTAATCCTGTCTCTTGAGCGATTGACGCTACTGTTACTCCTGTATCTGTTACAGTTATATTCCACTTATCTGCTGTTACCCCTTGTTCTTCTAATTCTTCTGTTACTTTATCTATTAGGTCTTGGCCTCTTAGAGTGCCCATATAGGCATCTGCCCATGTTAATGCAGCTAAGTCTTGTACTGCAGCTTCATTTGTTAAATCTACTGCTTGACTAGCTCTGTTTATTACTCCAGTGTTAGATAGTGTTATTACTACACTTGCTGCTAATATTATCATCACTATTATTGTAATGACTAAAACTATTAAGGATATACCCTTTTTATTTTGCATATTTCCTTCCTCCTTTTTGCATGCAAAAAGCAAAGCAGCACGTACCTTTTAAGTATGTGTTACTTCGCTAGTTTCTATTTTAATTTGAGGTACAAAAAACGCTTCTAATGTTTGTTCATTAGAAAGTATTGTGTGCGTGCGCACAGCCGCAAGGCTTTCAGCGTTTCTTATCATTTGTTCACCCTCTTTATGTTTTTATTTTATTATATATTTTATTTTTTGTAAATATTTTTATTATTCTTTTATTATTTTGTCTATGAAAAAATATATAACTACCATAATCAAAGATATTCCCATTCCTATATAGAATTCTGGAAAGGCAAATTCTATGCTATTTGCAAGGCTCATTTCTCCTGTTATATTCATAATATGCCACGTAAAGAATTTATATATTTCAGAAGCTACAATTCCTATTACACCAATTCCTCCTAATATTTTCCCTATTATATCTTTCTTAAACGGTAACCATACACCTAGAAGAAATAATATTACAGATAATATTCCTATTGGATTTAATAAATTAATTAGTCCTGTTATTTCTTGTACTCCTTTTAGTCCGCCATATTGGTTCATTAACATTGGTAATAAGCTCATAAAGAATAATATGGTTAATATTATTCTCTTGTTTTTTCTTTTTATATAGTTTGTGTAATCTAAAAGTGTTTTTGCAGATAAATTAATTGATTTGCTTTTGCTAGTTATTTTTTCTCCTTTTAATAGTTCGTTAACTGTTATATTTAATTCTTCACATAGTGTTTCAAATAGCGAAACATCTGGCATTGTTTTTCCGTTCTCCCAACGACTTATTGATTTACTAGATACTCCTAATTTTTCTGCCATTTGTTCTTGTGTCATATTTTTATCTTTTCTTCTTTCTGCTATAAATCTTCCTATCTTTTCTTGATCCATAATCCACCTCTTTCTAGCCATTATTCTATAATATCTAACTAAAAAATAACAGGACACAAAGTGAGAATTGACTAATTCTTCTGTGTCCTGTTTGGTTTATTCTTCCCTCTTTAGCATTTCATAATATTCATTTAGAATGTTTATTACACCTTCATATGTGTTTTCTTTATTTATTCTATCTCTAGCTATACTGCTATGTTTTAATCCCTTGAAATACCATGCAATATGTTTACGCATTTTAGGTATTGCCACTTCTTCTCTTTCACGAGACAGAGCTAAATCTAAGTGCTCTCGTATTACATTAAATCTTTCTTCTAAACTTGGTATATATTCTTTTCCTTCTATTATGCTTCTAAATATCCAAGGATTTCCCATTGCAGCTCTGCCAAATGTATTATATGCAAAAAAACAGTTAGCGTTTATACTAACTGTTTTGATTGTTATTTAATAATAGAATATCCATCTGATGTGGCTTGAGCTGGTGTGTCAGCTCTTAAACAAATAAGTGGTCTTAATCCACAAGAGCCTGTTCCGGATGTTATATAATTAGATTCTGTTAACATTAAGCTGTCATAACCAGCAGCAGTTAACAACCACCCACTTCCACCTATATATAATCCATCTATATCATCTATGGTTTCTTCGCTCGTATCAAATGGAATATTTAATCCCATTTGTTCTGCAGAAGCACATAGCATTTCTAGCGTTGCACCTCCTAAAGCTCCCACTACATACTCTCCATAATCAGTAGTGTTAGCATAATTACCATAATTTCTTATCATATATGCAATAAGATTATTCAATTCAGAATTTCTTCCTAATGTACATATATTAAACAATTCTTTTTCTTTATCGGTTAATTCGCTAACCAATACCGATGTTGTATCTGGATATGCATAACCAATATTAGTAGTTGCTATTAAAAACACATATCCATTCATTACGTCTTCATAATATACTCTCCAGTCATTATGAACGGTCCCGTCTATTGTTACTGAATAATTTACTTTTTTGCCATAATCCGTCAACGGATTTGCAATTAAAGACCCTAATGTATCACCTTTATATTTTTGTTTTATTGTTACCCCAGTTTCAGTTACATTTATATTCCACTTATCTTCTGTTATTCCTTGGTTTGCAAGTTCTGTTTTGACTGAATTTGCCATATTCGCTTTCTTAACAGGATCTAAATAACATTCTGCCCATACAAGTGCAGCTAAGTCTTGTACTGCAGCTTCATTTGTTAAATCTACAGCTTGACTTGCTCTGTTTATTACACCCGTGTTAGATAATGTTATTACCACACTTGCTGCTAATATTATCATTACTATTATTGTAATGACTAAAACTATTAAACTTATTCCTTTTTTCATTTGTCTCTCCTTTATTTTATATACATCTATACTATAATATATTTCATTTTTTGTCTATATTTTTTATTTAGTTTATATAAAAAAAGAGAAGTTTTATTCTTCTCTCTTTAACATTTCATAATATTCATTTAAGATGTTTACCACACCATCATATGTGTTTTCTTTGTTTATTCTATCTCTTGCTACACTGCTATGTTTTAGTCCTTTGAAATACCAAGATATATGTTTACGCATTTTAGGTATTGCTACTTCTTCTCTTTCGCGAGACAGGGCTAAATCTAAATGCTCACGTATTACACTAAATCTTTCTTCTAAACTCGGTATATATTCTTTTCCTTCTAGTATGCTCTTAAATATCCATGGATTACCGAAAGCCGCTCTACCAACCATTATAGCATCTACACCTGTTTCAAACATTCTTTTAGCAGATTCTAAATCTACAACATCTCCGTTTCCTACTACTGGAATAGATACACTTTCTTTAACTTCTTTTATACCTTCTAAATCTGCTATACCTGTATAATACTGATCTCTTGTTCTACCATGAACTGTTAGCATGCTAACGCCATATTTTTCACAAAGTTTAGCAACTTTAACAGCAGTCACTGTATCCTTGTTATATCCAAGTCTTGTTTTTATTGTAACTGGTTTAGTACTAGTTTCTGTAAGCGTCTTAATTATTTCTTCTACCTTATCTAAGTCTTTTAGAAGTTCACTACCATCACCATTTTTTACTACTTTAGGTGCTGGGCATCCCATATTAAAGTCTATAATGTCTACATTCTTGTCTTCATTTAATCTTAACACTACTTGTTTTATAATATCCGGTTCGCTACCAAATATTTGTATTACTTTAGGATTTTCGTTTTCATGCATATCCATTATTTTATGTGTCTTTTTATCTTGATATACAAGTCCACGAGTACTAACCATTTCTGTTGGAGAATATACCACGCCACCATATTTGTTACAAATATATCTAAATGGTAAATCTGTAACTCCTGCCATTGGTGCTAAAAACACATTATGTTTTACAAGTATATTCCCAACTTTTATTTCCTTTATATATTCTTTTAGTTCCAAACTAATTTCTCCTCTATTCTACAAATAAAGATTTTTGTCTTCTTCCGCTTATGCTCAAAAGAAGTCCTAAGCAAGTAAAGTTTGTAAGAAGACTACTTCCACCGTAGCTTACAAATGGTAATGGTATACCTGTAATAGGCATAAGACCAATCGTCATACCAATATTTTCTACAAAGTGGAAAAAGTACATTCCAAATACTCCAATTGCTATTAAACTTCCAAATCTGTCTTTAGAAGTTTCTGCTATCTTTAATATTCTAAGTAGCATAAATACGTATGCTATAACTATTAAAAAGGATGCAACAAATCCAAATTCTTCAGATATTACTGAGTATATAAAGTCTGAAGATTTAACCGGCAAATATCCCCATTGAGTTTGTGTTCCTTTACCTAAGCCTGTCCCAAATAACATTCCAGAACCAACCGCTATCTTAGATTGTATTGCGTTATATCCTGCGCCTAATGGTTCTCTTTCTGGATCTAAGAACACAAGTATTCTTTGCTGTTGGTAATCATTTAACACAAAGAAATATACAATTGGTACAAGTATTATTACAAGTAATATTAACGCTATAACATATTTATAGCTTAAGCCAGACTTAAACATCATAAAAAATGTTATACTAGCAAAAACTATAGCTGTACCCAAGTCTGGTTGTAACATTATTAGTATTACAGGAATTGCAAACATAGCTCCTATTACTAATATGTTTTGCCATTTGTTAACTGCTTCTTTACCTTTACCCATATATTCCATATATTTTGCTACAGCAAGTATATATGCTATTTTCATAAACTCAGATGGTTGAAGTAGAAAGCCTCCAAGATTAAACCAGCTGGATGCTCCGTTAATCTCTGGCATAAAAAGTACTACAACCAGGGCTACTAAAAATATTGGATAGGCTACTATTCCTATGCTTCCTGTTAAATGGTAATCTAGCATCCATGCAGCAAACATAACTGCTAAAGATATACCTACCCATACTATTTGTTTTGCCCACTCATCGCTAGAGCTTGTACTATTCATCCCTGCACTATATATTCCGATTACTCCAATTACTACTAGGACTATTACAAGTCCTAGTAATATATAATCGGTATTCCTAAATACGTTTTTCATATATCCCCCTTATTTATTATCCCTTAAAGAATGCCTTGTATGCTTTGTATGTCATATACACATCTATTACAGATGCCACTTCATAAGGAGAATGCATAGATAAAAGTGCTGTACCGCAGTCTACTACTTCTACACCTTTTGCTGCAAGGATGTATGCAATAGTACCGCCACCACCTTTACCAATTTTTCCTAATGTTCCTAGTTGGTAATTAACATTGTTTCTTTCAAATAAGTTCATTACATAAGACATATACTTTGCTGATGCATCATTTGCAGAATATTTACCACCACTACCAGTGTATTTTTCTATAGATATTCCGCATCCTGCAATATTACCATTTTGTATATCACTTAAGTGGTCATGCATTGGGTCTACCGCTGCAGATACATCTGCAGATAACATATATGAATTATCTAATGTTTGTAGCAAGTCTTCTCTTGATTCTTTTCCTCTAAGTCTTAAAAGCTTAGTCATAAATAGTTCAAAGCCCCAAGAATTCATTGAAGTATTTCCTTCACTACCAATTTCTTCTTTATCTACTATTAAAGCTATAGCTGTTTTATTTAATGTTTTTCCTTCTTCTATTAAATTTAACATAGCAGTAATTGTTGCATAAGCACAAACTCTATCATCTTGGCCATAGCCTGCTATCATACCCTTGTCTAATCCAATATATTTAGCATCAAATGCTGGCACAAAGCGAATATCACTTCTTGCAAAATCTATTTCAGTAATGCCATATTTCTTATTTAATGCTTTAAGTATTTTAGATTTAACTTTATCTTCTTTTTCATCTAAATCTGGAACCGAACCAACTAAAACATTTAAGTTTTCTGGATCAATAAATTCTGATGCTTTCTTTTCAGATTCTTCACGTCCTAAGTGTGGTAAAAGGTCTGTAATTACAAATGTATAATCTTCATTACTTTCACCTAATACTACATCTATTTTTTCACCATCTTCATTATATACTGTTCCGTACATTGCAAGAGGTATACTTAACCATTGATATTTCTTTATTCCACCATAGTATTGTGTTTTCATTAAAGCCATACCATGCTTTTCAAAAAGAGGCATAGGTTTAGTATCTAATCTTGGACTATCTATATGTGAACCAACAATGTTTACACCTAATGTTTCAGATTGTTCTCCAATTATTGCAGCATATATACTTCTGTCTTTGTTTATATAATATACTTTATCTCCTGGAACAAGCACATTAAAACAAGAAATATTCTTAAACCCATTTTGTTCTAGTTCTTGTTTAATTACTTCTACACATTTGTATTCTGTTTTAGCAACATTAAGAAATTTAATATACTCATCTACATAGTTATACATTTCTTCTTGCTCAAATCTGTTTAATTTTTCATATGAATTTTTCTTTGTGTATTTAACCATATTCCACCTCACATATATTATTTTATTCTATGGTACATATTATACCACAAAAGTGTGATTTTTCAACGAAAAACCACACTTTTATATTATATGTTATTTTATTTCTAAATCATATGTACCAGGTACACTTGAACTTTCTTTCAAGCTAACATTTGCATCTAGTGTTACTACCGCACGAACCGGTTTAGTATATGATACGAGTTCACCATTTTCATCTATTATCTCTGCATTATGACTATTAAATAAACTTTGTACATTTAGTACCTCGCCATTAACAAGAGACATTGTATACTCAGTTTTATCTGGATATGCTATAACATTTGTATTTGCTACCCAATATCTTGCAAAATCATCCCCAGCGCTATTTAAAGATAGCATACTATATATTTTAGAAGTTCTATCCACCATTCCTCCAACGTGATATCCATAAGCTGTATTTTTTATTGCAACTTTCACCCCTGGAGTATATACCGATATATGATTAAATTCTTGTGTTTGCATATCATAATAATGATATTCACTAAATGAGTATGATAAATAACCTGTTCTTGTATTTTCATTTAAATCATATGAATATTTCGCAGCAGATTTGTTATTATCATATTCAAGTATAATATCTAAACCATAGCCTGTTATATCAAATTCATCTACAGAACTCATATTATAATAATACATTAATTCAGCATCTCCAAGTCCATACAATTGCTTTGCTATTTCCCAATAAAAAGCGCCTGTAAAGTTATTTTTATCAAAGCCTGTTATATTGTCTATATCTTCAGTTTTAACACTTCTAACACTTATACCATAAGTTCCATCTTTATAACTATTAACTGCATTTTGGATTTGAGTAAGACCATTTACATAGCCTGTTTGCCATCTTAATTTCACTCCAGAACTTGTTACATCATCTGATGACATTATAAGAAGTCTGCCAACTTCATCTACTCCTAGTAGTTTCCAACCCTTTTTATATGATGTATCACCTACACCAGATGGCATATAGTTTACAGTTGTTCCAATTTCATAACTTACCGTACCATCTGTTACTACCGCTTTTGTAATTAGACCGTTATCATATTCTCTTTCTATTCTCCAAGTAGTAGTAAGAGTCCCTTTATCCGCTACTGTAACACCTTTATCTGTCACATCAAAATCATAAGCGTCTTTGTATTCATCAAGTTTAGCTAAAACATCTTCTTTTAACATTTCTCCTCTTTTGCCATCTGAATAAGCATCTGCCCACGCAAGTGTCGCTATTTGCTCTACCTGTTTTAAGTTTGTTGCAGAAGTCGCCTCACTTGCTTTATTAATTATTCCCGTATTGCTTAGTGTTATTACTACACTTGCTGCTAAGATTATCATTACTATTATTGTTATTACTAAAACTATTAAAGATATTCCTTTTTTCATTTGTTTTTACCTTCCTTCTAATACAAAAAGTATATAACAAATATGCTAAATATTACAATATATCTATGCTATTTTTTAGTTATATATAATAATTATATATAAATACGAGCATAAGTTTTTACCTTATGCTCGCATCTTTTACATCTTGTTGTCTTTAAGAATATCACAAAGATTAATCTTACCAGAACCTGCAGGCACAAGAGTAACTTGCGTTTCTGCGCCCTGACCAATCCAGGTAATCATCTCAATGGTTGTTTCAGAATCCAAATTAACAACTACCATAAGTCTTACAAAACCATTCTCGCTTCCTTCAACTTCAATTCCGCGTTTATTTGCACTTTGATGCGCAAGATAAAACAACTTAGAAATCTTGTAGATTCTTTCTTGATCCTCTTCGGATGCTGCGCAGTTTTCTGTTGTGTTAGGATTATCTGTAATGAACTTGTGCTCTTTTACGTACTCTTTAAGCCATGAAACATATTCAGGCTTAAGCGTAGAATAGAGACTTTCTAAATAACCTTCTACGAAATTCTTCATGCTAATTCTCCTTACATTAGTAATGTGATTTGTTTTTCTAACGATAAGAATTATATCACAAAAAGGTAGATTTTACAACAAAAAGAAAGAACCCACTATGTGGGTTCTTTAAGATACTGTATTAATTATTATTTGTTAACAGTTTCTTTTAAAGCTTTACCAGCTTTGAATACTGGAGCTTTAGAAGCAGGTATTTTTATTTCTGCTTTAGTTTGAGGATTTCTTCCTTTTCTTGCAGCTCTTTGTCTAACTTCAAAAGTACCAAATCCAACTAATTGAACTTTTTCTCCTTTTTTAAGAGCACCTTCTACTGATGATACGAAAGCGTCTAAAGCAGCTTCAGCAGCTTTTTTAGTTAATTTGCTTTCTTCAGCGATTTTTGCAATAAGTTCACCTTTATTCATATTTCTTACCTCCTGTAATAAGATTACAACTAAGTTATACTTCATGAATGGCTAAAAGTCAACACTTTTTAGAAACTTTTTTATTTCAAAATTCTCACGTTACATATTAAGTTTCCATAATTATTAAACATTGATGAAATATTATTAATATTATATCTTAAAACCCTTTATTTATGCGCATTTTGTAAGATTAAAGCTCCCTCCCTTTATATTTTATGTATACCAAATATTTTTTCAAAAAATTTTCGCTATTTTTCTTCTTTTTATGCACTTTTTAGATACATTTTTCCCTTAAATTCCCTATTTACATTGTATTTTTAGTATATAAATAGTATAATGTTTTTGGTGAAAATAATGAAAATAACAACACATTCAGAAAAAGAAACAGAAAATTTTGCATATGACTTTGCAAAAAAACTAGATAATAACAGTATAATAGTTTTAACTGGAGATTTAGGAACTGGTAAAACAAGATTTATGCGTGGAGTTGCAAGATACTTTGGAATAGAAAACGATGTATCCTCTCCTACCTTTACCATAGTTAATGAATATACTCCAAAAGAGAATTTAGATAAAGTAAATAAAATATTCCATTTTGATACATATCGTTTAACAGACGGTGAAGATTTTGAAAACACAATAGGAACAGACTACTTCCACTCTGGACTTTGTATTATTGAATGGGGCGAAATAATTAAAGATATATTACCTAAAGGTACAATATATATAACAATAACTAGAAATAACGAATATGAAGATAATGAAAGAACAATAGAAATCTTAGGAGGAAATGTTTAATGAACATATTAGCAATAGACAGCACTACTAAAAAAGCCGCAGTAGCATTAATGTTAAATGATACTACTTACGTTAAAGAAATAGATAATGAAATAACTCACTCAGAAAAGCTTCTACCTTTAGTAGATGATGTACTTAATGAAAACAATGTAAAAGTTAAAGATATGGATTTGTTAGCATGCACTTTAGGTCCTGGTTCTTTTACAGGAGTTAGAATTGGTATAGCTACCGTTAAGGCATTAGCTAAAGTATTAGATAAAAAAATACTTGGAGTAACAAGCTTAAAACTTATGGCGTTAAACCATTTAGATACAGAGCACAAATATATATTATCTACACTAGATGCAAAAAACACTAGAGTATATTATGAACTATTTGAAGTTACAGATAATAAAGAATTAAAAGAAACAAATATATCTGGTAATCTTCCATATGAGGCTCTAATTAGCCTTCTAAAAGAAAAAGAAATAGCAGACATATTAGTTGTTACAGATAACAAAGAAATGCTTGAAAATCCATTTACAGACCAAATAACAGGTACAGAAGTTACATCTTCTACCTTAGATTTAAGAAATATATTTAAGGAAGATGTAACAGATAAAAATACATATACATACGAAACTTTAGATGCAATGTATTTTAGAAATAGCGAAGCTGAAAGAACTCGTGATGGTGAAAAATAATGAACAATATATCTATAACGAAAGCAGATGTTTCTCACCTAGAGCAAATTGAAGCAATAGAAAAAACATTAGAACATAGAAATCTTTCATATGATTCAATTAAAAAAGATTTAGAAAGTGAAAATACATATTATCTTGTAGCAATAGATAATATAGAAAACAAAGCAGTTGGATATATAGGATGTGAACTATTAGTAGATCATGCAGATATAACCGCAGTAGCAACAGATAAAAACCACCTAAAACAAGGCATTGCTTCTTCTCTGCTTAATACATTAGAAAAACACTTACAAGAAAAACAAATAGAAAGCATATTCCTTGAAGTTCGCACTTCAAATATACCTGCAATTAATCTATACACAAAATTAAACTATAGTAAAATATCTACTAGAGCTAAATATTATGATAATCTAGAAGATGCAAATATAATGAAAAAGGACTTAATTTAATAAGTCCTTTTTATTGTTTATTATTTTGTTAAAGTAAAATCATAAGCTCCAGTTCCAACTTTTGCCGGAATGTTAGCATTAAGGCAAACCACTGGACGAAGCACTGCTAGTTGATCAACTACAGTTGAAGAAACTCCACCTTCGTTACCTGTCCCAACAGTTCCCATTCTATCTCCCCATGCACTTTTAGCAGCCAGCCAAACATATTTGCCTGTTACGCAATATATTTCATCTATTATTAAACCACCAACACCGGAACTACCAGGTTCGTTTATATAATATCCATCAGAACCCGAACTTGAAGCAGTTTCATAACTTCTATCTATTACTGGTATTATTGCTGTTGTATTATATTTAGCGTTATATCCAGCCGCGATTAATTCAAATGTTGGAGAACCAATAGCAGCCACTACATAAGATTTGTATTTTTCGTTTGTATCTGCAAATGTTTGGAAGTTTCCTATTAACCACCCCGTTCCTTTATCTGGATATGTACTTAACAATGAAAAGCCGGGTTGTCCTAACTTAAATATACTATACACATCTTCCATACTTTGAGTCGTTTCCATAGAACCTAAAGTTCTAGTAGGAATTCCTTCTTTAAGAATTATAAAAATATTATTATTTTCTTCATCTTCGTAGCACACTTGCCATTCATTATATGTTGTACCGTCTACCGTTACAGTATAATCTACTATTTTACCATAATCTTCTGGTCCTTTTACTAATGAACCTAACGTTGTGGAAGACTTATTACTTGTTACTGTTACTCCTGTATCTGTTACCGAGATATTCCATTTGTCTGCTGTTACTCCTTGTTCACCTAATTTTGTTGTTACTTCGTTTACCAAATCCGTTCCTCTTTTATTATCCATGTAAGCATCTGCCCATGTTAATGCAGCTAAGTCTTGTACCGCAGCTTCGTTTGTTAAATCTACCGCTTGACTTGCTCTGTTTATTACTCCAGTGTTTGAAAGTGTTATTACTACACTTGCTGCTAGTATTATCATTACTATTATTGTAATGACTAAAACTATTAAGGATATACCTTTTTTCATTTGTTTTCCACCTCATATTTTATACATCATATACATTTATACTATTACATAACGAATATTTTTTCAAGGCTTTTTACGTATATATTTTTATTCTTTTTTCTATACTTTTATTTCTTAAAACAGTTGCTATTTTTTATTGTTTGTTATATAGTTTAGGTATATATATGAACGTAGTTACAAATGAAGCAAAATATTTAAGGAGTACATATGAGAAAATTTAAAGAATTAAAATCTACAGATTTAGTTTCTAAACTAAACGGTTCTCAATTTAACTTCAAGACAACAGATGATATTTCTGCATATAATGGAATTATTGGTCAAACAAGAGCTCTTGAAACTGTTGAAACCGCTTTACAAATGCCTCAAAAAGGATTCAATCTATTTGTTTGTGGACAAGTTGGCATGGGTAAAATGCCATATGTTTTATCTGTTGTAAATAAACTAGCTAAAACAAAACCCGTTCCAGATGATCTTTGTTACGTACACAATTTTGAAAATCCAAATGAACCAATAGCAATATTCTTAGCACCTGGTGCCGGACGTGAACTTAAAGAAGATATGCACCGCTTTATGGTTGCTATACGCGAAAATCTTGGTAAGGTTTTCAAATCCGAAAACTATGAAAAAGAGAAAAAACTTTTAATGCAAAAATACCAAGAAAAGAAAAATGCTATTCTTAAAAAATTTGATGAATATACAACAGCTCAAGGATTTAAGATTAAAACAGCAACTGACGGTATATACTTCTCTCCTATTCATGAAGGGAAAGTATTAAACGAAGAAGAATTTAACAAATTAGATGAAGAAACAAAACAAAAATACAAAACTAAATCTCCTAAAATACAACAAGAAACTATGGGTATAATGAAACAACTAGATGCCCTTGAAAAAGAATGTTATGAAAAGGTTAATGCATGGCAGTCTAATATGATATCTTACATCGTTTCAAAAAACATTAACGATTTAAAGATTAAATACAAAGGCAATCTAAAAATACAAAATTACCTATATGCCGTACAAGAAGATATAGTTAAAAACGCAGACCAATTTAAGGAAAGCCCAAAAGACGATTCAATGCCTGCTGCTATGCGTCATCAAACAAAACCATGGCACAAGTATAAAGTTAATGTAATAGTAAACAACGAAATGCTAACTCATGCTCCAGTTGTTATGTGTTCTAACCCAACATATACAGATATATTTGGTAAATTAGAATATGAAAGTGTTATGGGTTCTACAAGAACTGATCACACTCTTCTTAAAGCTGGTGCTTTCTATAAAGCAAATGGTGGTTACCTACTTGTTAACGCTCGTGATATTATGACTAACATGTCTGTTTGGGAAGCATTCAAAAGAGTAATTAGAAATGAAGAATTAAGTATAGATATGTCTCGTGACATGGCTACTCCATCTCACATGATTGCTCTTAAACCAAAAGCTATTCCAATTAAAACTCAAATAGTATTATTTGGTACCGAACAAATATATCAACAACTATGTACTGTTGATTCAGACTTCAAAATACTATTTAAGATGAAAGCAGACTTTGATGATTCTATAGATAAAAATACAGATACTATAAGAAGAACTATTGAATATGTTGCTTATGTTGTTAAAAAAGAAAGCTTACTTCCATTTAAGAGCGAAGCTGTTAAAGCAATTATAGAATACAGTTCTAGATGTGCTGGAGATAAAACAAAACTTACTGCAATGCAAACAGATTTAACAGATATAATAATAGAATCTGCACACGTTGCTAAACTTGCTGAAAGAAAAGCAGTTGAACCACAAGATGTTATAACTGCTACATTAAATAAGAGAAAAAGATATGGAAAACTTGATGATACACTTAAACGTATGATTTATGACGGTGCTACTATAATCTCTACTTCAGGTGAAGCTGTTGGACAAATTAATGGTCTTACTATTCTAAACTCTGGTGGTTACCCATTTGGTAAACCTGTTAGAATAACAGCTAATACATACCTTGGCAAGAGTGGTATAGTAAATATTGAACGTGAAGTTTCAATGAGTGGTAACTCTCACTCTAAAGGTGTATTTATCCTTTCAGCATATATTGGTGAAAAATTTGCTCAAGATTTCCCACTATGCTTTAATGCAAGTATATGTTTTGAACAATTATACAACGGTGTTGACGGAGACAGTGCTTCTTCTACAGAATTATACGCTATCCTTTCTTCACTATCTGGTGTACCAATTAGACAAGGCCTAGCAGTTACTGGATCAGTTAACCAAAAAGGTGAAATACAACCTATCGGTGGTGTTACAGAAAAGATTGAAGGATTCTATGAAGTTTGCAAGATGCAAGGCCTTACAGGAACTCAAGGTGTTATTATTCCTCACCACAACGTTAAGAACTTAATGTTAAATGCAGAAATAATTGATGCTGTTGAAAAAGGAATGTTCCACATCTATCCTATCTCTACAATAGATGAAGGTATAGAAATATTAACTGGTGTTAAATATGGAACATATGTTGAAGGCGAAGGCTTCGAAAAGAACACAATATCTTACCATGTGTACAATAAACTTAAAAAATATGCTGAAAAAGCTGGTAATTTATAATAATTAAATAGTAAAAAACAAGTGATACCTATATATTGGTACCACTTGTTTTTTACATTCTATTTGCTAAATAATCTGCCATTACCTTAACTAGTCCTAATTCTGTTTCTGTTATCTTTTTATTAACATCATTTGTTAAAAGTACGACTGAACCTAGTACACTTCCTTCATATATTATAGGCATAATTACTTGATTTAACTTTTTAACTAACTCATCATTTTCTGTGATTTTAATCTTATTTTCACCTTTGTTTTGCCACAAAATTCTTTCTTCCATCTTTTCTAATAGTTCTTTGCTTATCTCTTTATATAAATATTCTTTTTCTAAATATCCAGTAGCAATTAATACTTGTTTAGTATCTGTAATACAAATATTAGTGTCGGTATTATTAGAAATACTTTCACTTAGAACAATAATGTCCTCTATAAACTCCCCTAGCGGTGAATATCTATTAAGTATTATTCTTTCTCCTTCTATATATATTTCTAACGAGTCACCTTCTCTTATCTTTAATGTTTTACGTATTTCTTTAGGTATTACTATTCTACCCAAATCATCTATTTTTCTTATCATTCCTGTAGATTTCATTTTTCCTCCTTATATATATTAAAATAACATTACATATATTATTTTTCATAAACACAAAAATATACATAAAAAGGAAAAGGATTTGGTTATCCTTCCAAATCCTTTTTAGCTTTCTTAAGCTCAATTGAGTAGACGTCATCATCCATACCGCAGATAACACGGCCATTTTCTACATAATATATTGTAGATGCCATACAAGGAAAAACTTCTTCTCCATCGGATGTGATTACGCCCCACGATCCTTTTTTTAAGACTTTGAAGTAACCATCTTGCAGTTCATGAATTTCGTCATACTTTACTAAGCGTGCATCCACCATATCGTGGAACACTACCGTTTCTCTTTTTGCTTCCAACTGGTTAGCAACACACGTGGTCATAGTTAGGCCCCTTTCTATAGATTTTATTTTAACAACTTATGTATTATACCACAATGTATTACAAAATGCAAATATTATGTCACCAATCGACAAAACTAGTGTTTATTTTGCATATGTTAATCCTCATAATATCCGAATACAAAAAAAGGCAATCTTTTTTCATATATATTATAAAAAGGTGTTACAGTTACAACCATTGAATTAAGAGTATCTTCAATTTTTGTGTCTAAATCAAATAGTCCAATTTGCGCGGTGCATATCTTTCCGTGATATACTATATATTCCTCGTCCGTAGCTAATTGTGTACAAGCAGCATCATTATAATATATAATTAGGCTGGAAATTTGTACTTGACATCCTAACGTACTCCTCGAATCACTTGTTACTATAGATTCTCCTGAATATCCTTCCGTTGCTCCATCAGCAACCAATATTTTATACCCATATGTGTTATATGATGAATTCACCCATTGCCTCCATGTCATATTTGCATCATACTCGAAAGTTTGCATGCTGTCATATATAGGTTTCATTGGATTTGCCGCATTATACTTATCCGAATCTTCTATTTGAACTGTCTCGCCCCAAAAATACTCATCCATAGCTATTTTAAATCCATCTAGCACCTTTTCGCCCTCTCCCGGAAGCCCATTTGCAACATTGCCGTTTCCATTACTTCCAGCATTTCCAGTATTGTTACCGTTATTTGAACTCGTTGGAGGTGTGTATCCTTCTATTTCTAAAGTTAAATCACTCGTTCCGTTTTGAGATATTATTACTTCAAAGCCAGTTTTTGTGGTTACCGTTATACTTCCATCTGCGTTGTTTGTTCTTCCTGTTTCTATTAGACCTTTGTTAGTTAATTCTGTAATATATTCTTCGACTGTTATTTCGCCCAAATTATCTGTGAGTATTCCATTTTTTATTACAATTAATCTGGTCATTTCATCAGCATAATTATTACCAGCTACAGTATCTTTACTTCTTTTTATTATTCCACTATCTTCTAGTGCAATTATTGCTGTTGCTGCAAGTATTGCCATTACAAGTATGGTTATACTTAAAACTATTAAACTTATTCCCTGCTTGTTTTTCATATCTTTCTCCTATTTTATATTAATATATAACATTACCATTCATACAATCCAAATGATAAAAATGGAGTCGATTTATAATATTTACCCATAAATTCAGATACTGTTGGTTGCAACCTATTAAGTGTTGTATCTATTTTTTCATCTAGATTAAATAGCTCCCTTATTCCATAATACACCTTACCACAACCAGCAATGTTATTCTCATCTGTTACCATTTTAGTGCAAGCAGCATCTGAATAGTATACATCTAAGTATGCTATAGTTATTTGTTCGCCTTCATCTGCTACTGAACCATTCGTTGCAATACATTCACCCGCCAAACCGCCTTCTGCATTTCTTGCAACCACTATTACAAAGTTTTGAGTATTATATGGTGAATTTACCCATTCTCTCCATGTCATATTTTCTTCATATTCAAATTCTATCATTGCATCATTAAAAGGTTTTAATGGATTTTCAGCGTTATACCACGCAGCATCCTCTATATGGCATATCTCACCATAGACATACTTAGACTCATCCATCATAACTCCAAATGTACGTTTTACACTATTGTTACCACCCGAATCATTTGAATTTTCCTTCTTGCTTACTCTTACTCCATCGTCTGTTACATTAATATTCCAATTATCTTCTGTAATACCTTGAACCTTTAATTTATCTTTTACAACTTTTTCTATAGTATCTGTTCTTGTTTGATCCAAATATGCATCCGCCCATATTAGCGAAGCTAAATCTTGTGCTTGCTTTTCATCTGTTAAACTAACAGCGTGAGTTGCTTTATTTATTACGCCTGTATTGCTTAATGTTATTACAACCGCAGCAGCTAATATTATCATAACAATTATTGTTATTACTAAAACTATTAAACTTATTCCCTGCTTGTTTTTCATATGTTTTACCTCTTTATATATACAACTATATTATTATATATTTTCATATTATACAATAGCTAAATAGAAAAGAAGTGCAAAAGCACTTCTTTTTTTATATATTTAATTTTACATTTCTACCTTCTATATATTCTTTAATACTTTCTTAATTTCTGTACTTAAATTTTTAATTAATGCTCTCTTGATAGTGCTTCCAAATGTATCTGCTTTTTCATCTATTATTTCAGTTAATTTCTTAAGATTTGCTTTATCTTGTTTTAGAAGCTCTTCTTTGTCATCATATCTTGTGCTCATAATGCTTACTATATTGTATAGGTCATTATTTTTAACGTCTCTTAGCCTATCATATAACACAGACATTTCATACTTAGCAAATACAGGTATTGTAGCATATGGTCCTATCATTTGTTTGTAGAATTCATCAATGTTGTCTACAAGGTTTTTGAATAGGTATCCCACCTTTTCACGAATGCATTCATCATAGATTATATCTTTAGCTTTCTTACATTCTTCTGCAAATTCTTTTACAAGTGCATCCTCAACATCTATATCTTCGCTTACAGAATCTAATTCTATTTTGTATCTAGCTTCATTTGTTAAAGATAGTTTATACCCTGTAGTAAACTTAGCTTTTACATCATTCATATCTACTGTTATTATTTGCATATCGTTTAAATATTTGTATACTGCAAATACTTTAACATAATCTTTAGAAGGCACATTTCCCTCTTTAATATCATATAAAACTTGTTCTCTTAGGATGCTAAAGTCAAAATCTGAAAGTTTCCAATATGCACCTGTAAGTAGCTTCATATAGTTTGGATCAGAGCGTTTATCTGCTTTTTGGTTTAACATTTCCTTCATGTTGGCACCAAATATTTTTTCGTCAAATATTCTTTTTCTTACATATACTTCTACAAATTTGAAGAATCTATATTCTTCTTTAGCATTTAAGAAATATCTTGTATCAAATTCACGTAGATAGTATCCTTTTTGATCGTTCATTAAGCTTGATGTATAAATATATGAATGATATTCTTCGTTAGATTCTACATCTGTAAATATTTGTTTTACTTCGCTACCAACTTTAATTTCAAAAGAAACTGCTATAGTAAACATTAGTAATGTTCTTAAAGTTTCTCTTGGAGTTTCTGGATATGCATCCTTTACTGCCGAGAATATTCTTTCAAAATCATTTAATGCATGTTTTAATACTCTTAGGTTCTTCGTATTTGTTTTATTAAATGTAGAGATAATTGTAGAAATCTCTTCTTTTAAGAATTTAGATAAAGACAAATCATATTCGTATTTCATTATCATACCATTTAATATATATGTATATTCTGGCATATATTCAAAACATTCACCTATTAATTTTTCTTTAATTCTTTCATAAGCATTTGTTCTATCAAAAATACTTTTTATCTTAGAATCTAATTTGTTTACAAATGGTTCTAATTTATCTTCATCGTTAATAGCGCCTTCTTCCTTTAGAAGCATAGTTGCTATTAATGTTTTCATTTCTATATTGTTATTCTTAAACTTAGTTGCAAGTTCTTTTTCGTTACAGATAAGGATTGTTTTAATTCCATCGTGTTCAACAAAGTTGTTTATGTATCCAAGGATATCTATAATGTCTATATTTGCTCTTTCAAGATCGTCAAAACATAAAACCTTATCATCTGTTGAAAACGCTTTGGCAAAGTCCATTTGAGTATTCGTGTTCATAGCTCCATAAAGATTTGCTATGTCTATACCTGTTTTTACGTATTCTGGTATTACATTTCCATCTGAATCTTCTACAAACTTTTTAAGTGATTTCGATATCATCGGATTTGTTTCTAAGAATATCTTTTTACTTATTTCTTCGATACTGTTAATACCATACAAAGAAATATATATTGTTTTATATCTCTTTCCATCAGCATTTGCTATATTTTCTATTCTTTGTCTTAACTTATTATTCCAAAAGTGTGTTTTACCACTACCCCACTCACCATTTATCATAACAGCGTAATCTGTATATGGCTTTCTTATATAATTTTCAATACTTTCTACTAACTCTTTCATAAATACCCCCTACTACATTAAAATCTCGATTTTGTATTTTAAGCCAGTTGTTCTAGCCTTTTCATTAGTATTATCTATCATATAATCTATAACAGAGCGTCTTCCAATAAAGATTAATAATCTTTTTGCTCTAGTCATAGCAGTATATATCAAATTACGGTTAAATAGTTTTTCAAAACAAACATATAATGGAATTATAACCGCATCAAATTCGCTTCCTTGGCTCTTATGAACAGTTACTGCATAAGCATGTTCTAGTTGATCCAGTTCATCAAAATCATATCTAGTTTTCTTTGAGTCAAAGTCTACTATTAAATATTCATCTTTTGTGTTTATTGTTTCTATATATCCAATGTCTCCATTGTATATGCCTGTACCTTGTACACCTTCATAGTCCCAATTAATATCATAATTGTTTTTTACTTGCATTACTTTATCATTTTCGTAGAATACTCTATCTCCAACTTTTCTATGACGCATTTCATCATTTGGGTTAAGTGTTATTCCTTGAATTAATTTATTAAGTTCATGTGTACCTATTTCTGTCTTCTTTATTGGCGTTATAACCTGCGTATTTAAGGCCAAATCCTCTCCAAAGAAATTCTTTATCCTGTGAGTCAAAAGGCTCTCTAATTCCTTTTTAGTCTCTTCTACGCTATCTGTTTCGATATAATATAAATCTGTATCTTTAGATTTAAAACTAATGTGTTCACCAGCTTTAACACTGTGTGCTCCCATTATTATATCGCTCTTTGCACTTTGTCTATATATTTCTGTTAAGCAAACTGTGTTTACAACATTTGAATTAATTATATCTTTAAGCACATTACCTGCACCTACAGATGGTAATTGATCACTATCTCCAACTATTATTAGTTTTGTATGGTCGGATAAAGCTTTCATTACATTATTCATAAGAATTGTATCTATCATAGACGCTTCGTCTATAATTAACACATCTTTATCTATTACAGATACAGGGAAATTAACAAATGTATCTATGTCTGTATCTTCTATCTTTGTTATTTCTAGAAGTCTATGTAATGTTTTAGCTTCTTCATGTGTTGTTTCAGTTATACGTTTAGCTGCTCTTCCAGTTGGTGCTGCAAGTACATAATCTTGTCCACGTTTTTTAAGTATGTCTATAACACACTTAATTATTGTAGTCTTACCAGTACCCGGTCCTCCTGTTATTACAGAAATATTATTCTTTATTGCTGTCTTTACAGCTTCTTTTTGTGTATCTGAAAGTACTATGCTTTGTGCTTCAGATACCTTTTCTATATCTTTATCTAACTTTCCTGTTAGAGTTGGTTTCTTTGTGAGTTCTATTACTTTTCTAGCAATGTTAAGCTCAGCTATATACATGCTTTTTCTATACACATATTCTTTTTCATCTCTAGGTTCTATTACAACTTTATCTTTGTGTTTTAGATTTTCTAGAGCTGCTTCTATATGTACAGACGATACACCAAGTAGTCTTTCTGCATTGTCTAAAAGCAAGTCTTTTTCTATATTAGTATGTCCTTCACGGATATACCAAGTAAGAATGTATATAATTCCAGCTTTTACTCTATCTGGATGTGTTGCATCTATGTTAAGACTTGTAGCCAAGGCATCAGTAGTTTTGAAATCTAAGTTAGATACGAAATCCATTAATGCATACGGGTTTTCTTTTATAATGTTTACAGCGTTTATTCCTTAAGCATCATATATTTTCCTAGCCATATTTATTCCAATGCCATGTTTACTTAAAAATGATGTAAGATTAAATCTTTCCCATTCGTCATTTATATATTCGCTTAAGGCATATGCTTTTTCGTCATTAAAACCTTTAATATCCATTAATAAATCTGGTTTGTATCTAATGACTTCTAAAGCATCATCACCATATATTTTTATTACCTTTTCTGCAGTTTTCTTACCAATTCCTTTTATACCACTTTTAGCTATATATTCTATTAAAGCAGTAGCATCACTTGGTAATACTTTAGTAATTGTTTTAAATGCAAATTGTTCTCCGTAAGATTTATGATAAGTAAACTCGCCATCTAGTTCATATTCATCTCCTGGTTCAATGGCACCAGTTTCACCTACAGCAGTAACATACTCCCCTTCTGATTTCATCAAAAAGACAGTATAACCATTGCTTTCATTTTTATATATAATTTGTGAAACCTTTCCTATTAGTACCATTTATCTTCCTCTTATCTTACATTTGTTTATTATTTACTTAATTAATCTTATTTCAATTCCAACTACATTAAATTCTTTTATTTCTTCTTCAGGATAAAACTTAGACATATCTGTTGGGTGAGCAATCTCACTTTCAGCATATCCTAGTCTTGTTTTATCAAAAGCTAAATACATATCTTTAAATGTTGCAAAAATATGTAACGCATATACTTCCGCAGATATCTTTTCGTCTGTTACTATGTTAGTAAACTCTATAGTGTCTCCTGGTTTTATTGCTCTTCTTTTTTCGTCATATAGTCTCATTTCTATATCCTTTGTTCCAGCTTTAATACTGTTAAAAGGTGAATCTTGTAGTCTCATTTGATGTACCATATGTATTTGCCTCCTTCTTTGTTATTTTCTGTTTAATTATTGTTGTTTTTATATGTTTTATTTATTTTTCTTTTTAAGTAGTCCTCTAAATTTCTTGTATATTGGTAAAAGGTGTACAAAAGCAAAATATACACTCTTTTTGTATACGTGGTCTATTTCACCAATAAATTTTGTAACCCCTTCTTGATGACAGAAACCTTCTTTAAATCTATATAATCCATTAGACTTGTCCATCTCAAAAACGCCACCAAAGTCATATTCTGTACAACCAGTTTCTAAAGCCCATCTAATCATTGTTTGTTGCATTAGATAATTTGGCATTAGATTACGTTTTTCATTTGAGCTTGCTCCATAAATGTAGAATAACTTACCGCCATAGTTTAATGCTATAGCTGCAGATAGAGGTTCGCCCTCATGTTCTGCTACATATATTCTTAAGTGTTCCTCATCATATGCTTCAAGCATACGCATATAATATTCCTTACTTCTTAAAGATATTTTATCTCTTGTTGCAGTTATTTCAGATAGGTTGTGGAAGATTTCAATATCTTTAGGATCTCTAGACCATCTTACTGTCACACCTTTTTTCTCAGCAACACGTATGTTGTATCTAGTTTTTTCGCTATATCCTTTAAATATTTCTTCTTCAGTTTTAGTGCCCATACGGATTATCATATTATATATTGGTTGGATAAACTCGTGTTTATGTTTATCTTTATTTCTAACTTTGAAACCAGACTTCTTATACATACCTTCTAGTTTTTCTGTATATATTGCTTCTGGATCCATTTTAAGTACAAAAGCATTATACTTTTTAGCAAGTGGTTTTGCTTCATCTATTAGTTTTTTTACTGTTGATACATCTTCTATGTCACAAACAGGTCCACGTGGTGCATACATAATGCTAATTCCTTTAGCAAACTTGCGGATTAATATCATCATAGCGGCAGTGATGTTGCCGTTTTGTTCTAAGTAAACGGCCTCCTGTTCCCACTCGCCTTCTTTTACCTTACCCCAATTTAAATCTTGAAGTGCACTCGTATGTTCCCTGTTTCTAACAAAGCTGTTGTACTTTTCTACTTCATCCTTATTAGTTCTATCTAATATAGGCATGTTATCCTCCTTAAACCTTTTCTATCTTTTGTCCTTCTTTTGTGTCTATTACTTTATATCCTAGACTTAATAATTCATCTCTTATTTCATCAGAAGTTTTGAAATCTTTATTTAGTCTTGCTTCTTTTCTTCTTTCAAGTAGAGCCTCGATGTTTGCATCTATTTCTACTTTTTCTTCTTTCTTAAATGGCTCTAATCCCATTCCTAAAGATAATACTGTATCAAATTTATCTAGAAGTTTTGCGTAATCTTTAGAACGATTACTATTCTTAGCTATTTCCCATACTACAGCTAAAGCAGCTGGCATGTTCATATCGTCATTTATTGCATCTAAGAATTCTTGTTCTAGTCTTGCTATTTCACTCTCATCTACACTTCCAGTTCCGTTTGCGTGTTCTTTATAATTCTCACGAAGTCTGTTTAAAGATGTTTGAGCTGCATCTATTCCATCCCAAGTATAGTTTAATTTATTTCTATAATGTGATGTGAAGTTTAGATATCTATATGAAAGTGGTTCATATCCTCTTTCTTCAATTGTAGTAACTGTATAGCAGTTGCCTAAACTTTTAGACATCTTTCCGCCATCCATAAGCAAGAACTCATTGTGTATCCAATAGTTTGCAGGATTTATTCCTGTTGCACCTTTAGCTTGTGCTATCTCGTTTTCGTGGTGAATTGGAATATGATCTACTCCACCTGTATGGATATCGAATTTCTCGCCTAGGTATTTGTTACTCATAGCGCAGCATTCAATATGCCAACCCGGATAGCATACCCCCCAAATACTGTCCCATTTCATAATATGGTTTTCTGGTGCTTTAATCCATAAAGCAAAATCTAGTGGATTTCTTTTTTCTTCATCTACTTCAATTCTTGCTCCAGCCATTTGTTTTTCTAAATTTACTCTAGAAAGTTCACCATATGATGGAAGTTTAGAAGTATCAAAATATATACCTTTTGATGTTTCATAAGCATAACCATTATCCATTATTCTTTTAACATAAGCTTCCATTTCTCTTATATGTTCAGTAGCTGGTGTTATATGTTCTGGTCTTTCTATGTTTAATTTATCTATATCTCTTAAAAACTTATCTGTATATTCTTTAGCAATATCTAATGGATTTCTTTTAGTCTCTCTTGCTGCCTTTTCCATCTTATCTTCGCCTTCATCAGCATCAGATGTCATATGTCCAACATCTGTTATATTCATTACGTGATTTAATTTATATCCGTTATATTTCAAAGTTTTTCTTAGAGTGTCCATAAATATATATGCTCTCATGTTTCCAACGTGAGCTTCGCTATATACTGTAGGTCCACATGAATACATCTTAACCATCTCTTTGTCTAGCGGTATAAACTCATCTTTGTTTCTTGTTAATGTATTATATAATTTTAGCATAATATTTTCTCTCCTTTACTTATAATTTTACTCACCATATTATATATTAGAATACCTTATTTTGCAACCATTTTAAGGTATTCTTTTGATAGAAAACAACATTATATTTATATTAAAAAATAACCAGAATATTTCTATTCTGATTATTTTGTTTATTATTGATTTATT
>JAZSJJ010000006.1:0-26558 GCA_045534225.1 Clostridia bacterium | reverse complement strand
GAAAATGAAAATTGTCTTCCTAAGACCGCTTGGCCTCCGACTTTGTACTGCGAACTCATTATCGAATGTTACAGAAGCAACAGCTTTCATTCTGTTTTCTGAATTTACTTTTCTTAAACGTACGTCTGTTATTTGCATTAATGTGCACCGCCTTCCAATGTTTTAAAAATTTGTACTTATTTTATTATGTACATTTATTCTATTCGCCAAAAATTGTTTTTTTCCTTCTTTATTTTACAATAATATTTCAAGAAACACGTTTTTTTGTTTTTTGGATATTATATTTATGCAAACATATTGAATTTTTTCTAATTTACATATATAATTCTTTCGATAAAGAAAGGTGTTGTGACTATAATGATTAATTTTAACACAAATATAGAAAATCTAAAAAAATACAAACATATACATATGATTGGAATTGGTGGAATAAGCATGAGCGGTATTGCTGTTATGCTTAAAAAATCTGGTTTTGATGTAACTGGTTCAGATAGCATGGGTTCAGCTATGGTTGAAATGCTTGAAGGTGAAGGAATTCCTGTACACATCGGTTCTAATGAGAATTTAGTAAAAGATGCAGATATGGTTGTATATACAGCTGCCATAAACCTTGAAACAGATAAAGAATATCTTGAAGCTGTAAGACTTAACAAACCTGTTTTTGAAAGAGCTCCATTCCTTGGAAAACTTTTAAAGCAATATGATAAACCAATTTGTATAGCAGGAATGCATGGTAAAACTACAACTACATCAATGATAGCTTCTGCACTTCAAACAGCAGGTGTTGAACCTACAGTTTTAGTTGGTTCTAAGCTAAAAGAACTAAACAACTTCAACTACTCTATTGGAAAGAATGAATACTTTGTACTAGAGTCTTGTGAATATGTAGATAGTTTCTTAAACTTTCCTGGAGATACAGCAATAATATTAAATATTGAAGAAGAACATTTAGACTACTTCAAAAATCTAGATAATATAAAAGCATCATTTGCTAAGTTTATTGGTATAATGCACGAAAATGGAAAACTTATTGTTAACAAAGATGATGAAAATATACAAGATGTTTTAACAATTGCAAACGATTCAATAACATCTAAAAGCATAAATGTTTACACATATTCTACTAGAACAACTGATGCAGATATGTATGCAGAAAACATTAAAATTGCAGATAATAAATGTTATGAATTTGATGCATATTACAAAGGAACGCTTCTTACTCACTTAAGATTAAATGCACCTGGTGTGCACAATGTATCTAATGCACTTGCTACACTACTTTCTTGTGTTGTTAATGACATACCAGTTGAACTTGCAAAAGCAGGTCTTGAAGAATTCACTGGCGCAAGTCGTAGATTTGAATACAGAAAAACAATTGGTGAAAATGTTAATATTTATGATGATTATGCTCATCACCCAACAGAAATTATGACTACGCTTACTACAGCCCGCGAAAAAACAGATGGTAGAGTTATAGCTGTATTTGAACCACATACATATACAAGAACTTATACTCTTTTTGATAAATTTGTAGAAGTATTAAAAACTGCTGACATAGTTCTTCTTGCAGATATATATGCAGCAAGAGAAAAAGACGAAGGAATTGTTTCTTCTACAATGCTTGCAGATGCTATAACTAAAGCTGGTACAGATGCTAAAAACTTACATACATTAGAGAATATAGCAAAACACATACACGAAATTATTAAACCAAACGATATTGTTTTAACAATAGGTGCAGGTACAATAACTAAACTCGCAGATTTATTGTAATAACAAATTTAATTAATATCAAAAAATAAAAGAGAGGAAATATTTACATTTCCTCTCTTCTTTTTTGTCTATTCTATTTAATCATAGACTTAATCTTTGGCTCTATAGCTTTGCAAATAGGTATACTTATAACTATAATAACAACATCTGCAACAAATGCATAAATGTTAGTCAGAACTCTTAAAGTAAATGGTAATGTGTATATTACATGCTCTACTAAAGATTTAATTACAAGTATTCCTAATGCCACACTGAATACGGCTACTACTGTAGATATTACTATCTCAATTATTGGTTTCTTTATTTTTCTTGTTAACTTAAATGTTAAGCCCAAGATTATTCCAATAACAAGATTACCTAACGCCCATCCAGGCATTCCCCGAAGTCCACCTGTAACTAAGCAATATATAACAACACCCATTGTTCCTACTATTGTTCCGCTTATGGTTCCAACAATATAGCAAAAAGCTGTCATTACAAAATAACCTAAGCACAGATAGTAATTCTGAAAGACTGGTACCTGGACGCAAAGTGTTAATGCTACAAAAAGTGCTACTCCCATTGCTGTTATGCAAATCTGCTTTGTTGTATTTTTCATTTTATCCCCCTCTTTAGTTAATCGTGGTATATTTTTTACTCACTCGTATTATACCAAAGGATGTAGCAAAAGTCAATTTTATGTAAAGTTGAGTAAACTTAATATACACTCAAACCATTAGTTTTTTCTAATGTTTTGAGTGTATACTTTTTGTTTTTTTCTTATCTTTCTTTTATTTAACCATTCTTTTATTTTGCTCTTTAAGCTTTTCTTTACTGCAAATTTAACTATCCATCTATGGACATTCTTGTGAAGAATGTTATAGCCCAAAGCCCACAAATAGCCACCAAACCGTAAACAAGTCTAGTTAACATTGTCATAGAACCAAATGCCCAAGCAACTAGGTCAAAGTTAAATAAAGCAATTAGTCCCCAGTTTAAAGCTCCAACTATAACTAGCACAAGTACTAATGTATTTAAAAACTTCATATTATACCTCCTTACAAATAATCTTTTTAATTATCTTCACATATATTGTGTGTCTAAAAAATATATTTATTCTATATTTTTTAATACAATTTTTAACAAAAATTTTCAAAACACATAAACTACTAATATATTTAGGAGGTACTCTATGTTTAAAGGCGCATATACTGCACTTGTTACACCATTTAAGGACGGTAAGATAAACTATAACAAGATGGCAGAATTAATTGAATTCCAAATTAATGAAGGAATTGATGGTTTAGTAGTTTGTGGCACCACAGGTGAAAGTGCTACATTAAGCGATAAAGAAAAAAGAAGACTTATTAAATTCACTGTTGAAACTGTTAACGGAAGAGTTCCTGTTATAGCTGGAACAGGATCTAATAACACAATACATACAATAAAACTTTCTAAATTCGCCGAAAAGGTCGGTGTAGATGGATTACTACTAGTTACTCCATATTACAATAAAAGTTCCCAAAATGGTCTTATAGCGCATTACAAAGCTATTGCAGAAAGCGTAGCCACACCTTGTATTTTATACAACGTTCCAAGTAGAACAGGTGTAAATTTATTACCTGATACAGTAGCAAAACTTGCTACTGTTGAAAACATTGTTGGTATAAAAGAAGCAAGCGGCAACTTTTCTCAGCTGTTAGAATTAATGGCTAAAGTTCCAAAGGATTTTATTGTATTATCTGGTAATGATGATAGCATTGTTCCATTACTTTCTATTGGTGGTAAAGGTGTAATTTCTGTATTATCTAACATATATCCAAAAGATACTCATAACATGTGTCAAGCATTCTTTTTAGGCGAAACAAACTACGCTAAAGAGTTACAATTAAGATATGCTAGTCTTATTAAAGCTTTATTTATTGAACCTAATCCAATGCCTGTAAAAGATGCAATGAACATATTAGATATGGATGTTGGAAATACTCGTCTACCTTTAGTAGAAGTGTCTGATGACACACATGAAATAATAAAAAGTGTACTTTATGAATTAAAGAACAAATAATATTCTTTATTTTTTTATATTTTATATTATTTATAATTGTTAAAGCTTACAAAACATTTGTAAGCTTTAATCTTTCACTTTCTACGACCTTTTCTATTCTCTCTTTTAATATATTACATTCTATTAATAAATGTGGTTTTACTGTTTCTTCTTCGTTTAATAACAATATGTATTTGTATATGCTAGACATACTTTCTTTTATATCCGATACTGCACTATGTTCACAAAATATACCATAGCCTAATTCTTTTTTATTCCAAAGTTTTTCTAATTCTTGTTTGTTTGCTTGTATTTTATCCAAACTTTCGTCATTTGTTATGCTTTCTTCTAGTTTAGATATTTTAGATATAATTAATTCTCTTGAATCTTTTAGAAAAGAATATTGCACAAAGTGTAACCCAAGAATTAATAGAAGTGTACAAGATATTATTAATATTTGTTTCATACTTTCTTCTCCTTTTCTTGGTATACAAATCTACCATTTGCATCTATTGTTGCTATTAATATATTTTTTAGTTTTAGATTTTTCTTAAGTAACTTTTTATCTATATCCTTTCTAGTAAGATTTAGCATTTTAATATTTTTATCTGCATATTCTCCGTTTACTACTACATTAAGTGGTATGCTATTTCCTGTAGCGTCTTCCATTTTTACTGCATTTAAATCTCCATTAGTTTCAAGTATTGCATAAGCTGTTTCTTGTACCGTATATATGTCTTTACTTCTTAACTGTTCCATAAGTTCTTCTATTGTTAATTGCTGTTTTTTTAATTCTTCTTCTAATATTTTTCCTTTGTATATAACTAGACTTGGTGTTCCACAAATAACACTTTCTACTTTATTGCTAGACTGTATAACAAGCGTAAATATTCCATATAGAATAAGGAGTGCAATTATTGGAATAACCCCTGCAAAAATTTGAGTATCTCTAGATTGCATTGGTCCTGATGCAAGATCAGATATCATAACAATAATGGCAAGTTCAAAAGGTTGCACTTTTGAAAGTTCTCTTTTTCCCATAAGCCTTATTACAAGAAAAACAACCGTAAATAAAATTAAACCTCTAAAAAATACTACTAACATTTTCTTCTCCTTATATACATTTGTATTTTTTGCATATTTTATAAAATTATACAAATACTATTTGTATCTTTTGAGGTAAAAAAATATGGTAAAAGAAACAATTATGAATAAACAAATAAATAAAATTAGGACTAAACAAATGGCTATTAGATTTTTTTCTGCACTTGTTATATTCTTTGCTACTGCATACATGGCACCAAACTTTAACACAGAAAGTGCACCTATTCTAGTATTATGTGCATTTGTTACAGTAGTATTAGATTATCTAGTAGCAACAGTTACAGAAATACATGATGCTCCTTTTGGTAGAGCTATTGTTGGCTTTGTATCTGCTACTTTAATTATATATATGTCTCAATTCATAATCCGTGGCTACTACATCTCTATGTTAAGCAGTGTTATTGCAGCTGCTATCTATGGAGTTATAGATTACTATTTACCGAATAAAACTTAATATATATATGCCAAAACCACGAGAAAAATCTCGTGGTTTATATTATTCTGATATTATTGATTCTAAAAATTCATACTCAAATGTTACATTCTTCTTATCTTTAATTTTTTCATTCATTTTGAATACAACATCATAATTCATGGAATCGTATAACCTGTTTGTGATATAACCTTCACCTAATAACGTTCCATCTTCGAACATATTTATTTTTATCTTACAATACATTCTAGCTGGTTTCTTAAACATTTTTACTTCGGGTGCTTTAATATTAAATCTTACTTCTTCTGAACCAAATTCTAATTTTTTCATTTTTACTGGCTCTATTTGTATCTTGTCTATATATTTTTTTGCACCTTCTACATCTGTCATATTTCCAGCACTTATTAAGGAATGTACGAATTTTAATTTGTTTTCATAATATGGTTTTAATTCTTTTTCTAGCTCAATTTCTTTATTCTTATTTTTTATTTTAGCATCTACTTTCTTTCCTATATTAAATAAGCTTTTTGGCTCTTCTATTTCATCATCCATATTTTTTACTATAATATCAAAATCCGGATCGTTTACAGAATTTACATTTCTCGCTTTACATTCTAAGTAAAAGTCTATCGCGTCTTCTAAATATCCAGCTCTTAATGCTATATATGGTTGCACGCTTGGTTTTGCTAGTGGTTGTTCACTTGTTTTTTTATTTTTAATTATGCTAATCACTATTAAAAAAGCAATATATATCGCTGGTATTATAAACCAAAACAAATTAGCTATAGAAACTCTATTCCATGATGAATCTATTATTAACAATCCAACCGGCAATATTAAAGTAACTAACAGTATAACAATTTGTATTCCAAATACTAGTTTATCTCCGTTAGCTAAAAATTCAATTATTCCTTTTTTCTTTTTTGGTGCTACTTTTATTTCTTCTTTTTTATCTGGATCATACCCAAATTCTTTTAGTGGCAACAAATCGTCAATATCGCAATTCTTTTCTATACAAGTTAAACAGAAGTCATATAAATCTGTCGCATCTTCCCTTCCACAACATTTACATTTCATATTATCATCTCCACAAGAATTATATCATACAAAAGTATATTTATATACAGTTTATTAATAAAAAACAGAAGTAACTAGATTTGTTACTCCTGTTTAGTTTTATCCTTAATTCATATCTTCTATTTTAACTCTATTTTTTATCTTTTGCATTTCTTCTTTAAGCCCTACTAATTTCATCTTAATTTCAAACATTTCTTCTTCTGTTGCCCCATGTTTTACATCAGATTTAACTACTTTAGATACATCTTCCATATCTATTTTTAAGTATGTAAGCATTTCGTAAATATCTAATCTTAAGTTTGTTTCGCGTACATTGTAGCTTGTCTTTTCAAACTTGCTATCTCCTAAATAGTATCTTTCATCTCTTTCTGGAATTATTACTTCTATTCCAAATTTAGATTCTATTGCTTCTTTAAGTATCTTTTGTCCTTCATATTCTCCATGTACTAGGAATATCTTTTTAGGTTTCTTTTCTATTTTATCTATGAATTCTAATATACCGTTTTGGTCTGCATGACCAGAGAATGCATCTAACATTCTTATTTCTGCATTTACACCAATTTCTTCACCAAATATTTTTACTCTTGGTTCGCCAGATACTATCTTTCTACCTAGCGTTCCTTCTGCTTGGTATCCTACAAATAATATTGTAGATTCTGGTCTCCATAGATTGTGTTTTAGGTGATGTTTTACACGTCCTGCTTCACACATTCCACTTGCAGATATTATTATCTTTGGTGTTTCATCTTCATTAAGTGCCTTAGATTCATCTGCTGATGCAGTAAATCTTAAGTTCTTGAAGCTTATTGGGTTATCTCCCATAAGTAAATAACTTAATGCATCTTCGTTGTAGCAATTGAAGTTATCTTCAAATATTTCTGTCGCATTTTTTGCTAAAGGACTATCTACAACTATTGGTATATTATCTAATCTTTCTATATATTTTTCTGCATCTACATCTTTAGATAAATATTTATTTAGTTCAAATAATATTTCTTGTGTTCTACCAACTGCAAACGATGGTATTATTACATTACCACCTCTGTCTATGGTATTTAATATTATTTTAATAAACTCCTCAGATTGTTCCTTTATTGGGCTATGGAATCTTCCACCATATGTAGATTCAATTACTAGATAATCTGTATCTATTACGTTTTCTGGTTCACGTATTATTGGATTTTCTTCATTTCCAAGGTCACCAGTAAACGTCATTTTTTCTGTTTTACCGTTTTCTGTAATGTATAGCTCTACTATTGCAGATCCTAACATGTGTCCAGCATCTAAGAATTTGAAAGTGATATTATCGTTTATTTTATACTCTCTACCATAGTCTATTTTCTTTAATAGTTTACAGCTGTCCAAACCATCTTTTGCTGTATATATAGGAGGTTCTGGGGCTTTACCAGCTCTCATTCTTTTTCTATTTACCCATTCTATTTCTTTTTCTTGTATGTGTCCACTATCTGGTAACATTACAGAACATAGGTCTGCTGTTGCTGGCGTACAATATACAGGATTTTTATATCCTGAAACAAATAGTTTTGGTATTCTACCACTATGATCTATGTGAGCATGTGTAAGTATAACAAAATCTATATCATCTATATCAAATTGAAATTCTTCATAATTTAATATTTGCTCTGTTAATGTTCCTTGGAACAATCCACAATCTATAAGAAATTTTGTGTCTCCTACTTCTATCATATGGCATGAACCAGTTACACCTCTTGCAGCTCCAAAAAATGTTATTTTCATTAGTTTCCTCCTATACTACCAGTATAATTCTTTTTCGTCTAGTTTCTCCCTTACATATTGAATTCTGAAATTGTCATCAAAAAATCTATAATATGTACCATTTTCATATTGTGCTAAAGAACCGATGTAATCACTCTTAAGTTCATCTTCTTCGGTTTCTTTCATACCAAAGAATTTAGTTAAAGCCTCATATTTTTCTTTATCTTCAGACATATTTGCACTGTCTAATATTTCTTTGAAATATTTTTCAGTCCTATCTTCAATATATCCATCAGCATATTCTCTAGTTACCGGTTCTATTAAAACCATTTTTTCTACTGTTCTTTTATTATTTATTATATATTCTATACAAGCACTGTGTAGAACTTTATCTCCCACATTGCATAAGCCACCAAAAAATACATTTATATCTTTGCCATCTTCATTTTTTATACGCATTGGTTGTGCTTCTGCTAATAAATATGCATCTCTTTTCTTTTGTCTATTTAATATACTCATTTATATACTCTCCTCATTAGTTGGAAGTCCTGGTGTCATTTTTAATTCTTCCCATTCTTCCTTAGATATTAATACTTGACGAGGTTTTGAACCTTCATATCCCGAAACAATCCCTCTTGCTTCCATTTGGTCTATGATTCTTCCTGCTCTTGAATATCCTATTCTAAATCTTCTTTGCAACATTGAAGCTGATGCTTGCCCCATATCTACAACAAGGTCTATTGCTTGATCTAGAAGTGCATCTGCATCATCGCCTTCTTCTGCTTCTGGATCATCCATTCCTTTATTTACTTTACCTTGTTTTTCTATGTGTTCTATAATATCTTCATTATATCTAGCTTCTGAATTACCTTTAATAAATGTTACTATGTTTTCTACTTCTGCATCTGAAACAAATGCACCTTGCATTCTTTGTGGTTTCATTTCTCCAGTTGGGAAGTATAACATATCTCCTTTTCCAAGAAGTGTTTCAGCACCAACTTGATCAAGTATTGTTCTTGAATCCACTTGGGAAGATACTGTAAACGCTATTCTTGAAGGTATGTTTGCTTTAATTACACCTGTGATAATATCTACAGACGGTCTTTGTGTAGCAACTACTAAGTGCATACCTGCTGCTCTTGCCTTTTGTGCTATTCTACAAATACTTGCTTCAACATCATTTGCTGCTACCATCATAAGGTCAGCCAACTCGTCTATTATTATTACTATTTGTGGTAATTTCTTTCCGTTTTCTTCTCTTTCTATTATTTTGTTATATCCCTTGATGTCTCTTACTCCGTATTCTGCAAACTTAGCATATCTTGCTTCCATTTCAGAAACCGCCCAGTCTAAAGCACCTGCTGCTTTTTTAGGATCTGTTACAACTGGAATTAACAAATGTGGTATTCCGTTATATACAGAAAGCTCAACAACCTTAGGATCCACTAATATTAATTTAACATCGCTTGGTTTAGCCTTGTATAATATTGATGTTAAAAGTGCGTTTATGCATACACTCTTACCAGAACCTGTTGCACCAGCTATTAATACGTGCGGCATTTTAGCTATATCTCCTATAGTTACATCACCTGCTGTATCTTTACCTAAAGCAAATGTTAATTTAGATTCTGCATTGTTAAATTTATCTGATGCTATTACATCTTTAATATATACAGCTTCTTTAACTTCATTTGGTATTTCTATACCAACAGTACCTTTACCAGGTATTGGTGCTTCTATACGTATTGCTTTTGCTGCAAGGTTAAGTGCAATATCGTCTGCAAGGTTAACTATTTTACTTACCTTAACACCCGGAGCTGGAAGTAGTTCATAACGTACTACTGTTGGTCCACGAGTTATATTCTTAACTTTAGCTTCAACACCGAAGCTTAATAATGTCTTTTCTAGTTTATCTGCTATCATATCCAGTTGTTTTTTAGTAACAACTTTAAGTGATGGCGCTGGATCTCCAAGTAAAGATAATGGTGGGAAGTTGTAGTCTTCTAAATCATCCTCATGCATTGAGTGATCTAATTGAAGAACTTCCTTAACATTCTTTTCTTCACTTTCTTCTTTTTGTTTTTTGAAGAATTCATCTTGAAGGCCTTTTAACTTTTCTTGTTTTTGTTTTATTTCACTTTCGCTTGCAAGATCTAATTTTATTTGTCCATTTTCTTCCTCTTGTACATTAGCATAATTTCTAACTACATTTTCTGCTCGTTTCAAATCTTCTTTATGTATTTTTTCTATTTCTTTTTCTCTTTTAATCTTTTCACGTTCTTTTAATTTTAATTCTTTTCTCTTTATAGAATCTTCATCTGTAGTAAATACTGTGATGAACATATTTGCTATAAACTCTACAATTGTTATTACTATATTATATACAATCGCAAAGAAATCTCTTAAACTTAAGTTTATAAAGAATAATATAAAGAAGAATGTAAATGTTACAAGTATTATTTTGGAAATTAATACTCCGCCACATAGATTAGTAAGCGATGCAACTATACCACCTAGAAGACCTGCATAGTTATTTTCTGTTATTGCACCTTTATATGCGAAGTTTACAAACGCTCCTGGATTAGTCCAGAAATCGTATCTATCTACTGTAAATGCGTAAATTGTTGCTGATACTAAAACAGTTATTAAGCATCCCTTTAGAAGTTCTGCTCCTACATTTTTCTTTTTGCTAGATAATATTGAAACTATTCCAACATAACCACATACTACTGGAAGTATTATTCTTGCTTCACCCAATAGCCCTGTAAAAAACATATTTATATTATCTGCTACTACGCCAATGTTATCAAATTTAAATAAAATAAATAACGCAAGCCCTAATACAAAGACTAATCCACCCATAAATTCAGATAAAAAAGTCTTTTTTGGTTCTTTTGCTGCAGTAGTTTTTTTCTTTTTATTTTTGCTTCCTTTTCTTCTACCCATAGTAATCCCCTTTTATACTAATATAATTCTATATTATATTAAAAAAAAAAGCAACAAAAGTATTTAGTATTTAAGCATTTTTTACTAATTTACTTTTGCTGTTTTTATATGTTATTTTAATTCTTTTCTGTTGTCATGAATAACGTTTAAAGTTTCTTTTAATATTTCTTCTAATCTTCCAAGTAATGCGTCTGCATATTGTCTTGTTCCTTCAGAAATTTCACGTGCCACTCTATCTGCTGACTCAATTATTTCTTCTTTTTGTGCTAAAGCTTGTCTTGTTATTTCATGATCATCTACTAAAGATATTATCTTAGTTTCTGTTTCTTTAACTATTTGGTCTGCTTCTTTTTGAGCGTCCATTATTATTCTTTGTCTTTCTTCTTTCACCCATTTAGCTTGTTTTAATTCATCAGGTAATTTCATGCGAATTTCTTCTAAAATTTCGCTTAATTCATCCTTGTCCACAAGAACCTTTGTAGATAAAGGAACTTTTGTACCACTTTCAACTAATTCTTCTAAATTTTCTAATAATGTAAATATTTCCATGTTTAATCCTCCAACTCATACAACCTAATAACTACTCTTCCATATGTTCTTTTATCTTTAAGGTTTAGCCCTTGTATATTTTCTTCAACATCTTTTCTTTTGTCGCTTTCTAATACAATAATTCCATCCTCTTCAAGTACACCATATTCCAGTATTAGTTTTAATATTTTTTCTTCACTATCTATACCATAAGGCGGATCTAAAAATATAACATCGAACTTTAATCCTTCCTCATGTATTTGCTTTAAACATTTTGCATAATCTTTCCCCGTTATTTTAACACAATTTTCCGTATGTGTCAACGAAACATTGCCAGAAATTAGCCTTAATGCCTTTTTATTTATATCGTTCATCCAAGCAAAAGACGCACCTCTAGATAACGCCTCTATTGCTAGATTACCAGTACCACTAAAAAGATCTAACACTTTAGCATCTTCTAAATATGGTAAAAGTATTGAAAACATAGGCTCTTTAACTCTATCTAAAGTTGGTCTAGTACTATCTACATCAAATTCTAATAATTTTCTTCCTCTAAATTTTCCTGCTATTATTCTCATATATTCTCCTAAAATGTATAAGTATTATACTATAGTTTTGATAAAAAATAAAGAGCAACTGTATATGTTGCTCTTTATACTATATCATTTTATTTTTTTATTTCTTCTTCATTAATTCCAGTTATTTCTGTTATTTCAGAAAATGTCATTCCTTTTTTTAGTAGTTTTTTTGCAGTTTCTAATAATGCAGTTTGTTTACCTTTTTCCTCAATTTGTTTTCGTTTATCTTCTACTTCTTTTTGTTTATCTTCTACTTCTTTTCGTTTATCTTCTACTTCTTTTCGCATACCTTCAACTTCATTTTTTACATCTTCCCAATATGCTTTATTAGCACCTTCTTCTTGAATATATTTCCATTTAAGTTCTGCGATACGCCTTAAGTCGTAATCTCCACTGACACATTTTAATTCCTTTTCAGCTTCTTTTATAGCATCATTGTTTTCCATAATATCCATTACCTCCTGCGCATTAGGATTATCTATGAACATCATCCATTGGCTTAATTTATCTGTTTTATTTTGTTCATAAAATCTTCTTGCTTTTGGTAATTCAATTATAACTAACTCAAATTTATTTGTCAATATTTTCCTTCCAGTCGCACTATCTCTCATAGTAAAATGCACCGCTAACTCTTCTGCATCTTTTAATTCTTTCATTTCATGATTTAATATTATAATACTTATACATTTGTTCAGTTCTTTATATTTTTCTCCAGCTTTAAGTTGTCTTGAATATGTATCTGCTAAATAATATAAGAATCTATCTGCTTCATCCTTATACTGTTTTATCTGAATCTCTACAGTACAATTAGTATTATCTTCTAATTCTACTCTTAAATCCATAACTCCCAATTTTTCTTCCGCCATGCTTATATCCATATGCCTATCTAAATTAGCTATTATTCTCACCTTTTCTTTTAATATATCTGTTAAAAGTGCTTCTGTTAAATGATTATTAGTTTCACTAAAAAGAGCATGGAATACCACGTCTATTTTTGGACTTAACAAATCCCACTCCTTTTCTTCTTGATTATTATTTTCTGTTTCCATTTTACCTCCTATGATTAAAATAATTATTTGAAAAATGTTGCGAACGCAACCATATGAAATTAAATTTTTTGAAAAAAATATATGTGAAAAAGGTAAAATGATTATATATATCTTGAAAGCGTCTTACAACATTTTCGACAACATCTTACATATCTCGTGCTTTCATTGGAAAAAACAGTAAAAAACATAGCGATACTTTTGTACCGCTATGTTTTAATATATTTACTTTATTTTAATTATACTCTTTCAGCTGGTTTAGCTGCTTTACCTGTTCTTTCTCTTAGGTAGTATAATTTAGCTCTTCTTACCTTAGAACTTCTTATAACTTCGATTTTATCGATGTTTTTAGAGTGTACAGGGAATGTTCTTTCAACACCTACACCATAAGATATTTTTCTTACTGTGAAAGTTTCGTTAGAACCAGCATTTTGACGTTTGATAACAAATCCTTCAAATACTTGTATTCTTTCTCTGTTTCCTTCTTTAATTTTAACGTGAACTTTAACTTGATCACCAACTTTGAAGTTAGCTACGTTTTCGTTAATTTGTTCTTGTTCTATAGCTTTGATTATATCCATTTTAGTTTCCCTCCTTTTTGGTTATGATTTCATTTACTTTGTTTATGTCTAATTTGTTTTCATTTATGTATCTTTTAAATAAATCTGGTCTCTTTATTAGTGTTGTATATAGTCTTTCTTCATATCTATACTCATCTATTTTGCCATGATTACCACTAAGTAATATCTCAGGAACTTTTAGTCCTTTATATTCTTCTGGTTTAGTGTATTGTGGTTCTTCAAGTAAAGAATTGCTAAAGCTTTCATTCTTACTTGAATCTTCCTTAATTACACCTGGTATCAAACGAGTTATTGTATCTAGAAGTACAAGCGCTGGTAGTTCTCCACCAGTTAAGACATAATCTCCGATAGATATTTCTTCTATGTTATATAGACTAAATATTCTTTCGTCTATGCCTTCATAATGTCCTGTTAAAAGAACAATATGTTCATACTCTTTAGACATCTTTTCTGATAGTTTTTGACTTAACACACGACCTTTTGGACTTAAATATATGATATGTGTATTAGAATCTTGTATATTTTCTATACTAGCTAATGCTTCATCTAATACCGGTACGGTTATTACCATACCATCTCCACCACCATAAACAGTGTCATCTACATTTCTTCTTGCACCTTTACCAAAGTTTCTTAAATCTATTACATCCACAGTTATTTTTTCTTTTGCTATTGCTCTAGAAATAATACTTGTATTTATGTATTCATTAATTACATTAGGGAAAAGTGTTAGTATTGTAAACTTCATATTAAAGCCCCTCCATTAGTTCTACTGTCATCTTATGAGAGCTAATATCTATGCTTTTTATTACTTTCTTGATTGCAGGTAAGTAAATAGATTTATTATTTTCATCTACTACTTCATATACATCATTTGCACCAGTTCTAAATACTTCTTTAAGTGTACCAACTTTATTACCATTTACATCTATAACTTCTAATCCTACTAAGTCTTTTATGAAATATCCCTCGTCATCATTTGACTCGTTTTTTTCTACTTCTCTAAAACACATTTCGTTCATTAAAAATTTAGTTTGATCAATGTCATCTATACCTTGAAGTTTCATTAAAAACATTTGCTTTTGTAATCTCATGCTTTCAACTTTATACTCAATGCCCTTAATATATACTTTTTTAAGCTTAAGTATTTTCTTTTCATTATCTGTATAAGAATATACTTTAACTTCACCTTTTAATCCATGAGTATTTACGATTTTACCAAATTCAATTGTTTCCATCTTTTACTCTTCTATATTAACAACAACTTTATCGTTGTTTTTTGCACTATATGCGCGAACTATTTCTCTGATAGATTTTATAATTCTTCCATCTTTACCAATAACTCTACCCATATCTTTAGAATCTACTTTAACTGTTATAACAGTTTTAGTATCTTCTTTAGCTTCTGTTAAAACTACAGCGTCTTTGTTATCTACTAATGATTTTACAAGATACTCTATTAATTCTTTATACATTCACTAGACCTCCTTAAGATCGATTCCTGCTTTTTCTATTAAAGCTTTTGCAGTATCTGTAGGTTTTGCACCTTTCTTAACCCATTCTTTTATTTTATCAGCATCTAGGTTTAATGCTTTAGGTTCAGTCATTGGATTGTATGTTCCAACTTTTTCTATGAATCTACCATCCATTGGATATCTAGAATCTGCAACTACCATTGTATAGTATGGAGCTTTTTTAGAACCATCTCTTCTTAATCTGATTTTTACCATCTTTTATTTCACCTCCCTGAAATTTATATTAATTTGTTTTTTACTATATTTTATCTAAAACCTTTGCGTTTTCCCATAAGGTTCGCAAGCGGGTTTTTACCATTTGATAAATCTTTCATCATTTTTCTCATTTGTTCATATTGAGCAACTAGTTGATTTACATCTGAAACTTGTGTGCCACTACCTGCTGCAATTCTTTTTCTTCTTGATGCATTAAGTATACTAGTGTCTTTCTTTTCTTTATTTGTCATAGATGAAATAATAGCTTCTATTTTATCTATTTGTTTCTCATCTATTTCAGCATTTCTAAGTTCGCTAGGGATACCTGGTAGCATAGACATTAATTTGTTCATTCCCATTTTGCGAATCTTTTTAATTTGCTTTCTGAAGTCTTCTAATGTAAATTCATTTTGTCTAATTTTTCTTTCTAAATCTTCAGCTTCTTCTTCAGCATAAAGTTCTTCAGCTTGTTCTATTACAGTAAGTACATCTCCCATACCAAGTATTCTTGATGCAACTCTTTCTGGATGGAACATCTCAAGATCATTCATCTTTTCACCAACAGATGCAAACTTTATTGGTTTACCTGTTATGTGTTTTACTGATAGCGCAGCACCACCACGTGTATCTGAATCTAATTTTGTTAAAGATATACTATCTATACCAATCTTTTCGTTAAACGCGCTTGCTACATTTACAGCTTCTTGACCAACCATACCGTCAACTACAAGCATTACTTCGTGTGGTTTAGCGAATGATTTTAATCTTACTAATTCATCCATTAACACTTCGTCTACTTGAAGACGTCCGGCTGTATCTATTAATATTACATCACACATTTTAGAATTAGCTTCCTTGAAAGCATTCTTTGTGATGGATATTACATCTTTGTTATCCTCCTCGCTATACACGGGTATATCTAAAGCTTTACCTAATGTTTTAAGTTGTGTTATAGCGGCAGGTCTATATACGTCACATGCAACCATAAGTGGTTTCTTGCCTTGTTTTCTTAAGTAATTTGCAAGTTTTCCAGCAAGTGTTGTTTTACCACTACCTTGAAGACCTATTAGCATTATTACTGTTGGTCCGTGCATTGCCATATTTAATTTAGAATCTGTTCCACCAAGCATTGATGTTAATTCATCTTTAACTATTTTAACAACTTGTTGTCCTGGTGTTAGAGATTTCATTACTTCTTCGCCTAAAGCTTTTTCTTCAACAGATTTTATAAAAGCTTTAACTACCATGTAGTTAACATCTGCTTCAAGTAAAGCTAACTTTACTTCACGAAGCATTTCTTTTAAGTCTTTCTCTGTTATTCTAGCTTGGCCCCTTAGTTTTCTTGTTATATTTTGAAGTTTATCTGATAGACTTTCAAACATATTTAATTTTCTCCTAATCCTCTTATTTTATTTTTTAACTCTTCTATATCCATATTATCATTAGATATATATTCTTGTAATTCTGTTATTTCATTTTTTAATTTAACAACTTGTAATTTTTCTTCTAGCTCAGTTAATGTCTTTTCTGCCTTCTTTAACGCATCTCTAACTGCTTGAAAAGAAATGTTGTTGTTTTCTCCGATTTCCCTTAAGGATAAATCTGAATAATAATATTGTTCAAATACATCTTGCATATTTAATGTAAGCATTTCTTTATATGTTTCATAAAGTAGTATTTTCTCTAACTTATCCTCCATATTTCCTCCTAAAAAGAATATCCAGTAAAGCAAATTTACTTTACTGGATATATTATACACGCCTTAATGGGTTTTGTCAACTAAAAAGTTAACTTTTTTGATGTTTTTCTTAGATTAAGAAGTACGCCATAAACAAAGCGGCAATAACAACAATAATTGATATTGCAACTGAAATGAAAAGCGCCCCTCTATGTGTCTTACGAGATTCCCTCTCAAGTTCAGGATCAAGGCAAAGCTTTAAGTACTTATTCTTGCTTTCCACAGTTTACTTATCCTCCTCTACATGATACGGACATACATTAACCGTTCCCGCACCCCATCTTTTCTTAATACCAACAACAAGCCGGCCCTTACAGTTAGGATTATGTGCATAGGCACAATCAGATTCGCAACAGTATTTATACACCTTTTTATCCGGATGTTCTAATGCAAATCCAACAAGGACTTCTACTGCATCTAAGAATTCCTCGATAGACACTGAACTTCCAGGAGCGTGTAACTGATTTCCTGGGTTCATCTGGTGATTTAATACTTCCCGTATTTTAATGCACGCTTCCTTTGTTCCACCTTTGATGCAATTTTCTTCTCTTATAAGAGCTTCTAATTCACGTCTTTCCATAGTTCCTCCATAATAGTTATATAGATTTATTTTATTTTTGTGTGATAATTATAACACAATTGGTGACACTTTTCAAATTTATTATAACTTACATACTTTAATATACAAAAAGAAAACAAGTCCGTATACTTGTTTTCTTAATCTTTCACTACTTCGGCTCGTTTAGGCTCTACTGTAACCTTACCATTTTCTATTGTAAACTTAAAGTTAGAAATCTTAAAACCGTTAACTCCGTCTTCTTTTAATTGTTTTATAAGTTCTGCTACTTCTACTTCGCCTCTAGAACCAGTTTTTACTTTTGAAAAATATACTGTTTTATATGCTGCTTCCGCCTTTGTTTGCATTTCTTTTAATTCTGTTTCTGTTATTTCAGCATCGCCATATAACAAAGTTGCTAACACACATGCTAATGCGCCTAATAATATTACTACAAAAAGCACTCTAAATAAACTGTGTCCATTTTTTAAACTTTTCATATTTATCTCCTCTTTACTAATATAGTTTATACAATATTAAAAAGAAAAGCAAGTATTTTTTATATATTAGTTTTATTATATACTTTCCATATCTGTTATCATATTTTCTATAAAAGAAGCATACCCCTTTTTAGGATTATTAAGAAATACATGCGTAACTGATCCTATTAATTTTCCATTTTGTACGATTGGACTACCGCTCATTCCTTGAACTATACCACCTGTCTTATTAATTAAGTTGTTATCTATTACCTCTATTATCATATTCTTGTTTCCAGTAGAATCTAGAAGTACATTTTCTATTTCTATTTCAAATTTTTCTACCTCTTTATCTAATGTGCAATAAATATATGCTTTTCCTACTTTTATTTCATTCTTTGACGCTACTTCTATTAGTTCTTTCTTTTCTGTTATTTTTTCTTTATTTTCCATAATTCCATATAGCCCATTTCCTGTGTTTTTTCTAATTTGTCCTAACACCTCTTTATATATTGTCGCTCTTAAATCTCCTGGTGTTTTAGGTTCTGCTTTGTTTATACTATTTATCTTTGCTCTAACAATAGCTCCTGTAAGCAATGGAAGTATTACATTGTTTTTAGTTTCAGTTATACCGTGACCTAACGCAGCAAATGAATTTGTAGTTAACTCATAAAAAGTAACCATTCCTACTCCCGCACTACTGTCTTTAACCCATAATCCTAATTCATAGATATTATCTATTTTATTATACGTAAGACTTATCTCTTTAGTTATTGTATTTTCTTCTCTTTTAATAGTTAATATAACTTTATTTTTCTTTATAACATCTTCTTTATTTACATATTCTATTATTTCTCTATTTGTGTCCACAGGCGTATCGTCTACCTTAAGTATAATATCCCCTACTTTAACACCACTTTTTATATTATCTACCTCTACAACTAAAACACCATTTGCTAAAAGTTTTATTCCACACGCTTCTCCACCCAGTACAAATTCATAATTTTCTGTATTTTTAGCAAATTCTATTTTACTACTTACTGTTTCCCTAACATCAAATACTTCTAATGCTATATACGCTAGTATTAACAAGAATAATATAACTAGAAGCGATATTAACTTTTTACTTTTATTTACTTTAATATATTCCACTCTCACTACTACACCTACATATTTACACCTAATATACCGCCAAACATTCCTGTTAAAAGTACGGTAGCTAAATATATTGCTACAGATACATTCATTACAAAACCAAAAGATATCCCTGACAGAAGGTATATTAAAAGAAAATATATTAATCCGAATACTATTCCTAGAATTATTCCTTTTTCTTTTATTTTTCTAGCTACAAGCATACTCCCTATTAAATTTGTTATTCCTACTATTACATATACAAATGTATCCATATATCCATCATTTATATTAGTATATGTAAAAAGAACCGCTGTTAAACACAAAAGTATAAACGCTAAAATGTATGCTAACATCATAAATTTTGTATATTGTTTTATATATAACACAATAACCACTCTCCTACTACTTAATAGTATGATAGTGGTTAATAATTTATTCTATACTTTCTTTTGCTTTTCTACATCCCCATGTTCTGCCTACGCTTGTGTTATCTTCTTTTCTATCTCTTAATTCCATTATTGGATTTGGCCCTACTTCAAATCTATAATCTACGCCTCGTTTACATATATGTTTTTCTATTACATTGTGACTTGGTACAGTTCCAACTTCTTCATTTACCTGACATTGATATTTAAAGAATCCCGCATTTGGTTCTAAATTTTGTACTAAAACATAGTTTTCTCTTTTTGCCGTATAATCTACAGTACACTTTAATACTTCACGCACATATTCTATATTTGGTCCTAAATCTAATAATTCAGGGAAGGCAGGATTTGGAATAACTTGTTCTACTTCTTTACCATCATATTCGCGAAGTAGATATGCTGCAAGATGAAGTCCTGCTACTGAACGTTCATATCCCATACACCAAACTTTACGTATATATTCATTTGTTTCATATTTCATACAAGAATAATACAAATAACACATTGTGTACATATGCATAAGCAGATTTTCATACCACGTTGTATTTGGATCCATAAGACTACCATAATGCGTTACGTGTTGCTCTTCTATCATAGCTATTTCTTGGTATACTCTTCTACCCAAATCTGTCGGATAAAGATTACATATATTCATATAGAAGTTCATTGTTTGTTGCTCTGCTGCAGTTATAATGTTTATATGAAGTTTGGTTAAAATATCTGCCTCTTTATTGTTTATGTGATATCTAACAGAATCTAATGGACATCTATGGTGAGCTATTGTTGGTCTTCCTGGTGTTATTTCTGTATATCTTCCAACTAGTTTTTCTGCTGGAATTCCAGATTCCATCTCAAGAAGGTTCGCATATCTGTACAAGTGATCAAAATCTTCTAGAAGTGCAAAATCTAATGCTTGCTTTACATATGGATCAGGTTCAGATTTTGCAAGTCTAGCGGTTAAATCTACTGCAAGTTGTTCATATGTTATTGTTGCTTCTAATGCGTTTTCGTTAATTGGTTTTAGACATTGTATTAACTTTTGCATTTGTTGTGAAGTTCTTCTAATTACAGCAAGTTGTCTTCTTACATTGTTATCATTACAATTTCTGCTAAATTGATGCATAAAAAATACTTGCTCTGTTTCTGCACCGTTCATTAATATTATCCTAGTTTTAGTATATGGATCAATATTGTTTTTATCATAAGATTTTGGATATATTTCTCTCCAGTTCATATATGACTTTTCTAAGTCTATAGGTTGTTCGTTAAATGGGTTCAAAATTACCACACTCCTTCTATACATATGTATGAATAATGTGGATAAATAGAACAAAAGAGATGTTTAACCATCTCTTTATGTTCCAATATTCACTAACTGTTCTTTGTATCTAGTATATAGTTCTTCTTTTAGAACTTTGTTTTCTTCAAGCTCAAATTTAGGATCTTTTGCAAGAACCTCTTTAGCAGCATCATTTGAAAGCTTAAGTAGCTTAACGTCTTTAAGTAGATTTGCTAGCTTAAACTCTGGAAGACCATGTTGGCGTATTCCAAAGAAATCTCCAGGTCCACGTATCTCTAAATCTTTTTCTGCTATTTCAAAACCGTTATTAGATTTAACCATTATTCCTAAACGTTCTCTTGTTTCTTTACCCATATTCTTTGCCTTAAGCACACAATATGATTCTAAAGATGAACGGCCAACTCTTCCTCTTAATTGATGAAGTGTTGCTAAACCAAATCTTTCTGCATTTTCTATAACCATAAGTGTAGCATTTGGTACATTTACACCAACTTCTATTACAGTAGTAGAAACTATCATTTGGATTTTTCCGTCTTTGAAGTCTTGCATTACTTCTTCTTTTTCTTTTTTCTTCATTTTTCCGTGCAAGAAACCCACAGAATAATTCTTAAACACATCATTTTTGTATCTTTCATAAACATTAGTTGCATCTGTTAAGTCTAGTTCTTCGTTTTCTTCTATTAAAGGACATACAACATATACTTGTCTTCCTTTGTCCATTTCTTTAGCAATAAACTTATCTATTCTTTCTTCTAATGTTTCATTTACTACATATGTCTTAATTGGTATTCTTCCTTTAGGTAATTCGTCTATTATACTCATATCTAGGTCAGAATATACCATTAGTGCAAGTGTTCTTGGGATTGGTGTTGCAGTCATAACAACAACATCTGGATTTTCTCCTTTTGCATTTAGTTTCATTCTTTGTTTAACACCAAAACGATGTTGCTCATCTGTTATTACTAGCCCACAATTCTTAAACTCGACATTATCTGAAACTAACGCATTAGTTCCAATTAAAATATCTATTTCACCATTCTTTAACTTTTCTAATATTATTTTCTTATTCTTTGGAGTTGTGCTTCCTGTTAAAAGGTCACAAGTCATACCAAAATGCGAAAAATATTTTTTAAGTTCTTCATAATGTTGTGTAGCAAGAATTGTTGTTGGTGCCATTAATGTTGCTTGGTATCCATTCTTTACAGCTACATACATAGCAAGAGCAGCTACTATTGTTTTACCAGAACCAACATCGCCTTGTACAAGTCTATTCATTGGTCTGTTACTTCCCATATCTTTTACTATTTCACTTACTACTCTTTGTTGAGCTCCTGTTAGTTCAAAAGGAAGTATCTTTAAGAATTCTGTATAATCTGTATTATGAAACTTAATACCAGTTTTTTCTTCAAAGTTCCTATTCCTTAAACTTAAAAGTGCAAGTTGAAGCAAGAATAATTCTTCAAATATTAATCTATTTCTTGCTATTTCTACGTTTTCAAATTTAGTTGGTCTATGTATTTGTTCTAGTGCAAAATTTATTTCACATAGATTATATTTCTTTCTTAACTCTGTGCTTAATATTTCTGGTAATGCATATTTTCTATCTAATAGTTCACCTACTAATTTTGCAATATATCCATTTTTAATACCTGCAGTTAAAGGATAAATTGGATAAAAGCCTGTTATATTATCTAGCTTTTCTTTTTCTACCATAACTGGATTTACCATTTCTAATTTACCTTTGTTTTCTTCAACCTTCCCATAAAAAGCAAACTCTTTGTCTATTTCTAATTTATCATTTAGATATGGTTGGTTAAATATTGTAACTCTAATTCTTCCTGTATCATCTGCAACGTAAAAATATGTTAAACTAAAGCCTCTACCTTTTCTTCTTATCTCTGGTCTAGTACTAACTCTTGCAATAAATACAACATACTCACCAAACATAAAGTCTTTTATTTTCTTTATATTATTTCTATTCTCATATTCTCTTGGAAAGTGTGTTAACAAATCATAAACGGTATTTATTCCAAGCTTCTCTAATTGCTTAACTCTACTTGGTCCCACACCTTTTAGATATTGAACACTTTCATTTAATAATTTATCCATTTTTTCACCAAAATAAGTATATCACCGGAACAAGAAGGTGTCAAGAAAACATAGAACTTTTGTTTGTTTTAAGCTTAGAAAAACACCCCGGAAATTAATCTGGGGTGTTTGTGTTTGGTTACTTAAGTTCAGCAGGAATGAACTGGTCAAGCTCGTCAGAAGTAACAATTCTCTTTTCAATAAGATACTCTGCCATATTCTTCAAGATTTCCCAATGTTCATCGATGAACTTAACAGTCTTTTCGTAGCATTCTTTGATAAGTGCTGCAACCTTTTCGTTAATCTCATTTGCAAGTTTCTCGCTCATAAGATCCGTATCCATAAGGAACAGATTCTGGAAGTTGTCGTCATCCATACCATACTGGGTTACAACAATCTTTGCAAACTGGTGTGCCACCATAATATCGTTGGAAGCGCCACTGTCCAAGTTTCTGTTTACCTTAAGCTGTGCAACTCTACCTGCAAGGCGCGCCATAATATATGCTTCCACATATTCTCTGTCGCACATAACGATGTTATCGTTATCCTCGAGGATGTTTACTCCAAGGTAATCTTCAGCAGGAATGATGGAGATTGCAGTAACATTGGTATTGCCGTGAAGCTTGGTAAGACGGTTTACGATATAATGTCCTACTTCGTGGTAAGCAGTGGATCTGATATCTGATTTAGAAATCTTACCATACTTTTCGAAGCACTCTTCGTATACCTTGTCGATACACTCGCGTGTTACAACAGACTTCTTGTCTACCTTTGCGATAGCCATTGCTCTGTCTAAGAGGTCAAGCGTCTTATCCGGGTTTGCATTTTCAAGGTTGAAGCAGTTGGAGCAAAGAATAACATAGTCTACAAGATCACGAGGCATTTCTACCTTATGGTATCTTTCCATAGTCTTAATCTTTGCTTCAATCATGATTTTTACTTCATGATTCTTCGGCTCCTTAACCACGATTACCTCGAAACGTCTCTTGAAAGCTCCATCCCTTGAAAGGATCAAATCGTATTCCTTGTTAGTGGTAGCTCCCACAAATACGACATCATCTCTGGAAAGGATTGGCTTAAGCGAACCACTGAGGTCTACGTTGCCATCAGAAGTGCCACCTGCGCCAAGCATCTGGTGCATCTCATCTACGAAGAGAATTACCTTTGGAGTATTCTCCAAGAACTGCTTAAGAATTGCAACCTTGGTTTCAAACTCGCCACGATACTTGGTACCTGCAACCATTGCGTTTACATCGAGAGACAAGACGGTGTAACCAACGAATTCTTGAGGACAAGTTTCGTTTACGATGTGCTGAGTAATAGCCTCAATAATTGCGGTTTTACCAACACCAGGTTTACCAACCAAAACTGCATTTCTCTTTGTCTTCTTAGAGAAGATATTGAACGCTTTGTAGATTTCCTTATCTCTTCCAAGAATTATGATTTCATCGCCTTTCTTGTACTTTTCGTTAAGGACTTCTACGCAGGTAGCAAGAGCTGCCGGAATAACCACAGGTCTTTCGATGTGATCAGCATCTTCAGAAATATTCGCAATCATTCTAAGACTGTTCATAAAGGTAGGCATATCCCACCCAAGTCCGTTTACGAAACCGTTTACAAACTTGTATGCACTGGATTCTTCATTCTGAAGAAGTGAGTAAATGATTACATCGAGCGTGAGGTAATCCAGTCCCATTGCTTTGCATCTGAGATATGCTTCATCCAAAGCCGCTTCCAGCTTATCTGAATACGCGGGGACAATAATGTCCATCTCGTCATCGCCATATCCCATAAGGTCTGCAAGGAATTCCATTACCGTTGCTTCGATACGTTCATTTTCTGTAGGCGGTTCATCCTTAGAATTGTTTGCCGCTTCCATCTCTTCTTCCATTTCTTCGCGTTCCGCAAAGATTTTTTCTGCTATTTCCTTACCAAAAATGTTACCAAAGAGTTTCTTATCCTCCATAATGAGATCGAGATCCGGAATCATAATGCCGTTTGCATCCATGATGATCTTGGAAATCGAAGAGTCCAAAATGTTCAATGCTGCAAAGATTACATACGCGCTCCGAATTTTTTCATCATCGAAACGCCATGCAATGTCTGTCGCAAGCTCGAACGCTTTTCTTGTGTTGCCATCAACTTTGGCTGTGCGCCATTCATACATATTTAATCATCTCCTTTATATTAATAATAGATTTTTAATTTTTTATGTAAAGATTATATATTGCGATAGCGAAAAAGTCAAGAAAAAGGAAGAGATTTAACTCTTCCTTTATAAACTATTCTGCTACTACAAATGTTTGACCATTGAATACAAAAGATTTACCATCTTCTGAGAATTCTATTATTATTGCTCCACTTAAATCTACTTTCTTATTACTATATGTAATTTTATCTTGAGATATTACAAATGAATCGTATGAACGTCCAGTTGAATCCACATAAAATTGACATTTAGCTCCTAATGTTCCTATTCCAGAATAAACTTTATTATATTCTAAATAATTAATGCGACTATAGACTGTTCCGCCAAAATCCGCCATATTAAAAGAATATCCCTCTTCAAATGTTCTTGAAGTAATTAGGTCATTAATGTATATTCCATCTTCTTTGAATGTCACACTAGTATTACAAATGTTCCCTAGAGGAGTTACATAGCCTTTTAATGAATATTCTGCATCAAAATAAAATCCATAGTCATTTAATTCTAATTGTTTTGCTTGTACATTTATTCCTTTTTTTGATACTTCTATATTAAATCTATTCGCATCAACATTGCTTTCTTTTAATTTTTCGTTGACTTTTGTTTCAAGTATAAATTGATCTCTTATACCTGCAGTATAAGCTTCCGCCCAAGCTAACGCGGCAAGATGTTCCACTTGTTTTTTATCTGAAGCATTCACAGCTTCATTTGCTCTGTCTATTATTCCTGTGTTTGTTAATGTTATTACAACAGTTGCAGCTAAGATTATCATTACTATTATTGTAATGACTAAAACTATTAAAGATATTCCTTTCTTTTGCATTTTTCTTTCCTCCTTTTTGCATGCAAAAAAGCAAAGCAGCACACATATTTCTATGTATGTTACTTTGCTAATTTATCTTTTATTTTAGGGTGCAAAAACGCTACTAATGTTTTTTCATTAGTAAATGTACTTGTGTGTGTGTGTGTGTGTACAGCCGCAAGGCTTTCAGCGTTTTTTATCATATGTTTACCCCTTTATATATTTTTATTGTATATCAAATTCATTTTTTTGTAAATCTTTTATTATATTT
>JAZSJJ010000010.1:0-20102 GCA_045534225.1 Clostridia bacterium | reverse complement strand
AAATTTAATAATTGTTTGTCTTTTTCTTCTCTTTCTTTTTCCATTTTTAATAAATTTTCTTCAGCTTGTTTTTTATAATCCTCCACTTTAATTACCTCCCCACTTAATAATTCATTTACACTTATTTTAAGTTCATTGCATAGATCAAGCATTATTGATGAATCAGGCATTCCTTTTCCATTTTCCCATTTAGATATAGCTCTATCTGTAATGTTTAATTTCTCTGCAAGTTGCATTTGTGTTAAGTTATTCTTTTTTCTACATTCGGCTATAAATTTTCCAATTTTAATCTGATCCATACTTACTTACCTCCTTCAATTCAAGTGTAAATTATTATTTTGAAAAAGTACACATACTAATCGTTGAGTGGGGTATTTTTTGTATCAACGAATAGTTGGGTAATCATAATTTGCCTTACAAATTACTATTTGTATTATACTATATTTGTTCTATTTTTTCATTTTTTATATTTTATTTTGTTAATTTTTTACTACATATATTTTATTTCTTTACACATAATATTTATGTATTTATTTAAGGAGGAAAATATATGGATACATTAAATCAAATAGAGCTTCAAGATTTAAGACACATATGTGGTGCAACTACTGGTTTTTGCACTAAGATAGAGTACTACAAAACTCTTGTAAACGACTCAACTGGTACAGATATCCTAACTAAAATTTGTACTACTTGTAACAGTATTAAACAAGATTTAACAAGTCTTATATAATGAAAGGAGATTAAATTATGAATGAAAAAATAGCAATAGCAGATAGCTTATCTACAACAAACAGTATAATTAATATGATAAACTATAGCATACAACAATCTAATAATAAAAAATTTAGAGATACTTTAGTTTCATATAGGAACGAATTAGAAGATTTGCAATGGCAATTATATGTATTTGCAAGAGATAATGGTTACTATGTACCAGCTGCTCCTGCAGGTATGGCAGATATTGATGCTGTTAAAAGCGCTGTAAGCGGAAATTAGGGTTAGCTTATTCTTTTAGACTAAACTTTACCTAAAAAGATAAAAAGACGTCTATAGACGTCTTTTTGCTCTTTATTTTATATTATTTTTTTAACTCTTCATATCTTTTAATTTTCATTGTAGTTGTTTTAACAAAATCTTCTTTTTTAACTTCTAATTCTTTTATCCATTTGTAACTTGGAAGTTTTTTGTTTACTTCTTTAATTTCTTCCCAAATTAATTTATGAAGTTCTTCATCTGATGGATATTTATTCTTTCCGTATTTTTCATCAAGGAAAGCTGTATCTAGAGTTACTTTAACTGCAATTATTAATTCTTTTTCATCTCTAGGATCTTGTTTTGCATATATCATTGACTCATTTACGTAAGATATTTGGTTAACTAATGTTTCTATTTCTTCTGGATATACATTCTTACCATTACCAGTTATTATTAAGTTTTTGCATCTACCAGTTAAGAATAAGAAACCATCTTTATCTAAATAGCCTAAATCTCCTGAATGGAACCAGCCTTTTACTATAGCTTTGTTTGTTTCTTCTTCATCTTCGTAGTATCCAAGCATTAGGTTAGAACCTTTTATTAATACTTCACCTATTCCATCTTCATTTGGATTATGTATTTTTACTTTTGTACAGCTTCCTGCTTTACCAACTGATGCTGGATTTCTCTTGTCCTCTGGAACTATTGTTGCAAGAGGTGCTGTTTCTGTTAATCCGTATCCTTGTAAGAAGCTTATACCAAAGTCTTCTATTCTCTTTCCTACTAGTGGATCTATTGGAGCTGCTGCAGAAACTATTATTCTTATCTTTCCACCTAAAGCTTTTAATATATCCTTAAATACTAATTTCTTTAAGCTTCTACCTGGTTTACCAAATGCATTTGTAACATCTGACATTACATCTACAACTTTAGTTTTACCTTGTTTGTCTATATTCTTATTTACTTTTTTTATTAAGCTTTCTATTAAAGCTGGAACAACTAACATAACTGTTGGTTCAAGATCTTTAATATCGTTTGCTATGCTCTTAAGTCCTCCAGCATAACCTATAGATATACCAGATGAAATTGGTATTACCATTCCAATTGAGGCCTCGTATGTGTGGTGAAGAGGCAATACTGAGAAGAATCTATCGTCTTCATATAATGTAACCGCTTCAAAAGCTGCTTCCATATTTGCCATTACATTTTTGTTAGATAACATTACACCTTTAGACATTGCTGTTGTACCAGATGTAAATAATAATATTCTAAATTCATCTTCATCTATTGGTACATTAAGTAATACTTCCTCTTTATACTTGTAACCAACTTTTGCAAGTTCTTCAAATGTATAGTCTTTGTCTGTTTTGTTTTCTATTGTATTTTCATTTTCATATAATTGAATGAACGCTTCAATATTTGTTGCTCTATCACGTATTGTATTAATTATATCTTTCTTTCTTGGCGAATAGAATATTGCTTTAGCATGAGAACGATTTATTAAGTTTAACACTTCTTCAGCTGGAAGCTCTTTGTCTAATGGTACTACTATACCCGCACCACAAACTACAGAATAGTATGATGCTGCCCATTCATAGCTGTTTTCACCAATTATAGCTATTTTTTCGCCTTTAAGATCTAGTTCTTCAATTAATGCTGCTCCTACACTTGCAACATCATCTCTAAACTCCTTGTATGTAATTTCTCTAAACTTATCCATTCCAGGTCTTTTTTCTAAAAACCCAACCTTCTCTGGAAGTCTAGATGTTGTATCTAAAAATCCATCTCTTATTAATTTGTACCCTTTGTATTTGGCTTTTGTACTTAATATACCCTCTAACATATTATCTCCCTTCAAATTATATATAATCTATTAGTTTTAATATTAGTCTTCATTTTGTCAAATCATTTTTGTTACCTGGTACTAATTATATATTATATTATATATTTTGTCAAATATTTTATTCATATGTTTAGAAAAAATATATAAAATAGACCGTAATATTTTAATTACGATCCATTTTACTAATTTATCTTTTATTCCTTTGTTACTTTCTTATCTTTTTTTAATACAAATATATTCTTAAAATACCCTGCCTTAAACATTGTAGAGAAAACATTTTTGAATATTATCATAAGGACTGGTCCTATGATTAATCCTGCTAAACCTAGTATCTTAAATCCTAAATACATACATAGTAAAGTTATAAATGGATGTGTTCCTAAGTTGTTGCTTACTACCTTTGGCTCTATTAATTGTCTTATTATTGTCATCATAAAATAAAGAATTACCAAAGAAATTCCAAATCCAAGTTCTCCTGTTACTGCAGAATATATTGCCCAAGGAAGTAATAATGCACTTATTCCTAATATAGGTAAGGCATCTATTAATGCCCCTATTATTGCAATAGTTAATGGATAGTCTACCTTAAGTATTACAAATGCTATTAACAATTCTACAAATGTAACTGTTATTAATATAAACAATGCTTTTAAATATTTTGTTAAAGATATAAAACATTTTGCTATTACATCTGTAATCTTTTTTACCCAGCTATTAGGTAGTACATCCGTCATAAATTTTGTTATTGTTCTTCTATCTATTACTAAGAACAATGTAGCTAGAAATGTTACTATTATATATATTAATATGTTAGGTATAAATATTATGAAGTTTATAATTGTATTCGCCAATTTTGTTGTAAGTGTCGCTAATTTAGATAATATGTTTAATCCTATGTTATACAACGATTCAGATACTCCAGACGGTGTTCTGTCTAACATTTCTGTTATGGATGTATATATTGTTTTATATTCTATTTTTAAGTTTTCATATATATTAGGGATTTTCGCACTTAAAGATATTGCTTCATTAACAAGTGAAGTTATTGCTAATGCAATTATTCCTGCTATTAATAAAAATGTTATAGCTACTGCAATTGTACCAACAATCTTTCTTGAAATTTTTAATTTTGAAACTACTGCATTAACCGGTTTCTCTAATAAAAATGCTAATGCTATTCCTATTGCAAATGGCCAGAAATATATTCCTAAATATATTACGGCAAAAACCGCAACAACTACTCCAGCAAGTGCTAATAGTTTTGCCCCTGTCTTCTTGTAATCTAACATGTCTCCACCTCTTTTTAAGATTATATATTTAATGGTTTCTAATGTCAATTGAGTTGATATTATTAGCCATAATCTTACATAAATCTAAAAGTTACAAGAAAAAACTCTCAAGATAATCTTGAGAGTTTTTATTTAGTTACATTCTATTATTCATAGTCTGTAGCTGCTCTATCATCTGCGTCATAAAGGATTACTGTTCCTTTAATCTTCTTGTATAGTGCATTTGAAAGTGACCATTGACCATCTTCTAAACGCATAGATGTTGCTGCTGTAAATGTTGCTGTATATCCGAAATTCTTAAATCCTAGATATCCTTCATAATCCCATTGAGAAGTATTTGCAGCATCTATTGTTTTTAATAAATCTTCACCTTTACGATTTGCATTTATTTCAGAATAAGTCTTTGTAGCTGCTCCGTATGATAAGCTTATTGGTGTAGAGTTCTTTCCATATGTTCCGGCTTTTGCTGTTATATCAAAGATAACTCCTATGTAACCATTCTTTAATGGTTTGTTTATATCATAATTTCCACTTGAATCTACTGCTACTGCAATAGTTGAGTTTGGAAGTTTGTATTCACCATAGTATGTTATTATTGTTCCGTTATTAGCTGTATTAGCTGTATCGTATGATTGATATACAGTTGCCATCTCATGTGTTAATCTAATATTTCTTAGATTTCCAAGTACCTCTTCATCTTTAGATAAAGTAATTTTTTCTTTATCTGTTATATATCTGTACGGATCATTTGGTGTGAATTTTAATTCATATCCTCCACCGTTTGTTTCATTGATTCTTACATATTTACCATCTGCATTCTTATAGAATAAGTAGATTCCGCCTTTTCCTTCTTCTAAGAATGTTTTACCATCTTTAGATATGAAGTAGAATTTAGTTTTAATATCTACATATTTATTAGTTAATGGTTTACCATCTGCATCATAGTATGCGCCAGTTACTTTCATATCATAGCTAAATGAGTATCCAAGTTTTGGTGCTTTTACATATGTCTTATCTGTATTCTTGTAAGGTCCTAATGGTAATGTTCTAACTGGATCTTTTCCAAGTTCTGCAGTTGTTCTTGCAACTGTCTTAGTTGGATCTAGGTTAGAGTATACCCATTTTCTTATTCCAGAGTAGTATAAATCTCCTGTATGTGCATTTACTACAGAATTTCTATTCTCTCTAAATACATTTTTCCATGAAACGTCTTTTAAGTCTGTAATTCTAAAGTCATATAATTTATTTAGAACTACTAGTTCGTATTTTCTGTCTGCGAAATAGCTTGGCATATCTGTTTCAGCGCCTGTTGTAATTTTATCTGTACAGATATTTTTTACAGTTGCTTTTACAGTTGCTCTATTTTGTAACATGTCTACCAATAAATCATATTTATTTCCGTAATATCCAGATAATGAACGTCCGTATGAGTCTACAAGATTTGTAGCGTTATATGCGTATGCTCTTACTGTATATGAACGATTTTCTTCCGCTGCATTTATTGTATCATCTGTTACATCAGAATATACTGTTGCTTTAATTTGTGTACTTGATGTACCGCTAGTTATTGGTCCTATCCATGTACCAGCTTTTATTACATCTTTCTTTCTATTAGTTAAGTTTGTACTTATTGAACCAGTTGATGTTACCCAACCTCTTTCAACGCCATTTCTATATACTGAAGCTGTTGTTATATCAAAATCAAATTTGATATAGTAGCCTGCTGCATATTTCTTAGCATCTGTTAGAGAGCTATATGGTTTAATTGTACTTTCTACTTTGTTACCAAATGTTACTGTGAATGGTACTCCAAGTTGTATTAATTGTACTGAGCTGCTTGTTATGTTTGATTGATCTACTAATTGATATGAATCAGATTGTAGTGTTGCTGATGCAGCTATTGGTGTATAAATATTAACTTTTCTTGCAGTTTGTGTAATTAGACCATCATAATCTAATTTGAATTCACCATCTGTTAACTCTTGTTTCTTATCTATGAATTTTGAATAGTAAACATCGTCTACAACACTCTTAACTGTTGAGTCATATAGTAATGTGTCTTTCTTGATTAGTACTGATGTTTTATATTTAGCTTCTGCAGATATTGTTCTTACTCCGTTAGGAACTGTTTTTGCTATATCATATTGTGAATAATCTGCTTCTGTTACTTTAGTACCAATTCCATTATATGCTTTTTGATAGAATAATGGTTCTGGTGTTTCAAGTTCTGTTGTTTGATCGATAGCTGTAGATAAGTTTATTTTCTTTGTTGTTGTAAGTCTATTTGGATCGTTTAGATTTTCTCCACCGATCGTAATGTGCATATTGCTTACTTTAAATGTAATCTTAATGCCCATTGTATCTGCGACTTCCTTCTTCTCTTTAGTTGAAACTAATATACTTAAATCTGATGTTAAAGCTTTTTTATCTTTTATTGAAGCGAATATATCATATTGTGCTTTATATGAATCATAATAAGTATTTAATGTATTTAGATATCTTTCTGCACTAGCAAGTTTTGATTCAGCTGAGTTTATAGCATTTAATGCTTTTTCTGCTGATTTCTTACGATGGTTTAATTCTATCTCACATAGTTCTAACCATGCTAGTTTAACAACTAGATTTGCTTCTTTGAATAGGTTAAATTCTTTATTTGCAAGATCTAATCTAGATTGTGCTGAAGTTAATTCTCTTGTTAAACTTGGTATTAAACCATTTAATCTAGCTCTTTCTGATTGTGCAACTTTTATAGCATTTTGTGCGCTTGTTATATTATTTCTATTTGTAGTTATTTCGTTTCTCCAGCTAGTTATATTATTATTTGTGTTTACGATATCTTGTTTTGTTGTATTTATTTCTGCTTTTTTAGCAGTTATTGAACTTGATGTTGAGTTTATTAATCTTGTGTATTCATCTATAGTTGCTTGAGCGCTGTTTATAGAAGCTTGTAAATCAGCTATTATTCTATTTTGTTCTGCTATTAAGGCATCGTTTGCTGCATAATTAGCATCTGCTACTCTCTTTGCCTCATTAGCTTCGTTTAATGCTTGTCTTGCACCTGCACATAATGCCTCGTCTCCATTATCCACACAATGTTTTGCAATGTCCGAATTTGCTTTGCTTATAGCACTACTTGCTGCTGCTATAGCAGTATTAAGAGCTGTTTTATTGCCTTCATATGAAGCTTTTACAGATTCGGCTGAAGATTGTGCTGATTCATAACTAGCTTTTGTATCATACCATGGTGAACGATCACTTACATACTCTGAGTATAAATCTTCTAAGTCTTCAAGTTCTCCTTCTTGTCTTGCTTGTTGTCTTTGTAGACTTGGTATTGTAGTATACGTTGCTGTAGATATCCAACTTTCGCGATTTGATATGTTTGTGTTATACGTTCTTATATTGTCGTTCTTATTTGTTATTATATTGTTTTGAGTTGTTACACCATTACGTGCACTATTTAATGCTGCTTGCGCTTCATTTTTAGCATTTGTAGCCCATGTTATTGCCGCTGCTAGTATGCTGCTTTGATCCATTGCGCTTTGATAATCTGCATATGCTCTATCATATTGTTCTTGTTTGTCTGCAAGTTTATTTAATGTGTATTCATGTACTTTTCTAAGATTTGCAAGTGTCTTTGCTGCATCGTCCACATCTTTTTGTGCTTTTTGTTTATCCTTAGCGTTTACTTTTCCATCACCATTTGCATCTACTCTTGACATTTGAGTTGAAGTTAAGAATGTATGACTTAAAGATACATCTGTAGGGTTTTCTGAACTTACATTTCCTTTATTATCTTCAATTTTTACTGTTGCGTAATTCTTCCAATTTGTAATGTTGTCATAATCAGAAGTATCTATTGTCTTTATAGCTTTTGCTGAAATTGAAGGATTTGATGTATTGAAATTGTATTCTTTTTTATCGTTTGACCAATTGAACATTGGTGTACCGTTTGTTGAAGCCCATTTTTCACTAGCATCAAATACTGTTACTTTTTGTAGTGTATCTACTACTAATTCATCTACTCTAAAGTAGCTAAATGAATATTTAACATTGTCTATATTTATTGTAGTTTTTTCATTACCACATGCGTAGTTTAATGTAATGTCTACATCATGTTTATTGTTTTTCTTATCTATATATTCTAGGTTTATTGCAGATGCCATTACTTTAGATAACTCTGTTAAACCTGCTTTTGCTTTTACTCCAGATGGTACTGATAACACTTCATTACCTTCTTCAGTGAAACAATCTCCTTCATCTGTTGTGTTAGATTTGAAGTAGTATTTCATTGATATAAACTTATCTGGTATTGCTGCTTCTTGTTTATCTTTGTTGTAATAATAGAAGTTAACTTGTTTTGTTCCTGGTTCTATTAATACACCTAAAATTGTATCGAATGGTTTGTACCAATCTTTTCTTGGTGAAACTTCTCTTCCATATAGGCTCTCTACTGTTACATATGAATTGTATTTTTGATATCCTATATATTTAACACCTTCCCAAATATATTTTAGAGTAAATCTTTCATCTAACAAGTCTAGTGATGTTCTTACTAGTATTGTTTTTCCAGATTGTCTATAATATCTTTCTTGGATGTAATTTATTATTGTTTCATTGTCTCCCATAGAATCATATGGTGGTTTTATTGCAGATATTGGATCTGTAAATAATGCACCCATAAATGCTGTATCATTTGCCTTTATGTTTTGTTTTGCTGCTGGAAGTACTTTGTTGTTTACATCAACAAATAAGTGGTTTACATATACAACTTCTGGTTTCTTTGTATAATAGAAATCTATTACTACCCATTCTGCTTCGCTTTCTGCTATTAGACCATCTATTTCTACTGTGCTTCCGTCATATATTCTTCCATTTGCCGAAGTGTAATTTACGTTAAATACAGCTTCTTCAAGAGAATTTCCTCCTGCTGCATTATATCCTATTGCAACATGTTGTTCTGTACCTGGATATTCGTTTGCAACTTTCTTTAGATATTGGTATATATCTATGTTGCCTTCGTATATTTCTATTTGTCCATCTAGAATTTCATTTGGATAAATAGTTGTATATTCTGCATTGAAATCATCCTTTATTTGCATTTGTGGATTTATTGCACTTAAGAATGTTGCTCTGCTTAATGCTGATGCAGTTACTGCAGTATTTTCTCCAATGCTTATGTGTCTAATATATACATTTCTCTTAGATTTTCTTGGTATTGTTATTGCATTATCAAAAGCATTTAACGCTGCTCTTGTTGCATCTTCAGCAGTACCAACTACATCTACTGGCCAGAATTCTCTTGTATAGCCACGTTTTTGATATTGGCTAAAGAATTCTGCTGCTGTTCTTGCTAATTCATATCCACCGTCATCATATTGTGCTCCAGATATTACTATATCTGATACATATAATGATGTTTGACTTTCAGAGAAACCATTTTCTTTTAATGCTTCTCTTAATTTTAATAAATCATCGTGATAAATTACACGTTCTTCTATATAGAAATACTCAGTATCTAAAGTGCCAGCTTCTCCTCTGTATGCTTCTACTATAGCGTATCTATATATAAGTCTATTTTGTGGTTGAACTGTACTTATGTTCCACTTCGTACCAAATGGCACTTGTTTTATAGCACCTTTGTTGCTATATACTTCATATATTAATGAAGGTATTGATTCAAGAACTTCATCATCATCTAATAACTGAGGTTTAACAATTTTACTTGAAACGTGGTTAAAATAGTTTAACGCATTAGTTATCGTATTAGATATTGGTATTACTACTCCATAATCATCATGAGATATCATTGTTGCTGCGGCTGTTCCTTCTGTAGCTACTGGATATACTCCTTGTTGTGCTGTATGGAAAGAATAACCTATCGTTTGAAATTCTTTTGTACTTGGTTTATGTACACCGTTTGAATCTGGTTCTACCCATTTTGATGGATATACAACTGATTTATATGTAAAACCATAAATTGTTGAACCATCTTCAGATGTAACATAACTTGAAGCTTTTTCTTTTACATATTCTTCTATTTGTTCTGGAGTTGCTGTTGTGTATTTTCTAAATACTAAATCTGGTTTACCATCTCCGTTAACATCTTTTCTCCATGAATAGTGATGATCTGCTATTGCAAATACACTATTTGTTCCAGCAAGGACTAATATAGAAAATAATGCTATGAATAATGATAATATTTTACTTGTTCTCTTCATATATTACTCCTCCTTGAACTTTTTCTACTTTTACGCTATCTGTTTTAGCTACTAAACGTCTTGCTACACAATGTGGTTCTACATATAATGTTTTAGAGTTTATTGACATAGACATTGGAATATCTACATACATTGTTATTTCTTTTCCATTGTATTCTACATTATTTCCATGATCTCCAAATAAAAGATCTTTGTTTGTTGCAGAATTTAGAACTTCTATTGTTATTTTAGCTCTTACGTTATATCTTTCGCCTGAATAATATAGCACAGGTAATAACATTTCAACATTACCTTTTAATGCTATTTTATTTTCTATAACATAATCTACATACATATCTACAATATCTCTATTGTAATCATATATAGAGTATCTATTTATATCATTATAGAATTTTGTTTCTGTTATTGTTTCGTAATTTACATTTACTATTTTTTCTAAGTAGTTTGCAACTGTTTCATCTATTTGTCCATATAATTTACCCATATCTTTGAATAATTCTTTTGGACTAACAAAATCTTTTTCATTTTCTACCATTAATGGCATTTCATATTCAGTTTTTTCTACACTACTTACTATATAAGGAAATTCTTTTTCGTTAGATGGTAAGCTTGCTTTATCTGTTACAATATAAGCAGCATTTTTTACTATGTTACCACTTTCATCTAAGTATTTGTCTTTGTAATAAACCGTTGCATATTTATTAGCAAGTTCCATTACAAGTTTATTTAATTCTCCTCTTATAATCTTCTTATTGCCTAATGCTGAATCATTATTTTCAATAATTCCTAATGTTACAGCCATCGCAATATAATCTGCATCTGTTGCTGCAAATTTTTCTAATTTGTTTTGTGACATGTTTAATGTAGCTTTTTCTACATCAGCTCCCACTGCAGAGTCTAGTATTCTCATTGCTGTTATAACTGCATTTATCTTTGTAGCATTTTTGTTCTTATCCTCATCTAGAATTCTTAATGCTAAATTCATTTTGCTTGCAGTTTGATACCAGACGTCTTCTTCTGTCATCTCTTCTGTTTTTTCTACTAAAGCTAGTCTATCTAGTTTTGTAGCATTGTTTAGAGAACCTATTAGGACTCTAAACATGTCTACATTAGATACCTTTTTATATGCTGTAGCTTTTCCATTCGAATAAAACTCATTATATCCATAATAATACATTTTATCTGTATATTCTTTGTATCTTATTGTTTGTATCACACAATATGATACGATACAAAGAGCTACCAACACGACTGCTAGTAAAACTCCAGAGAGTGGTGAAAATTTCGAATTCTTTTTTGTTTTAGCTTTTTTTGCTTTTTCATTGCTTTTAGCTTTTTTAACTTTCTCTTCGTTTTTCATATATCCCCCTATGGTTTACAAATTGGACACGCATAATACCCTTGTGTCGCTGCTTGTGCCTTACTTTGATAATATGTAGGCACTACTGTATCTTTCGCCATGCTTATATAATATTCATATACAAGACATTTTGTAGATGCATGATATAGGTCATACTCTAGATAATACCTTTTCTCCCTTGTCGCTCCAGGCGTCTCAGGTTCTTTTGTATCTTCTTCTAGAGCAGCACTAACGTAATATTTTCTTGTTTCGGATAACTCCGCTGCACTATATGATTTATAGTTTAAGTATCTGTTTCCTAATGATATTCCTTGAACTACTGAAATAAGACCTATACCATTCATTGTTTCAAACCAAGCTGTGTCTGAATCTACTGCGAATGTGAATTTATAATCAATTCCTGTATGTCCAGCAAAATCATTGTGATGATTTATAGCGTAAGAAATATGTTTCATTCCTGTTTTAGCTATAACATCTCTTCTTTTTTCGCTTAAATGTGTAACTATTTTTTCTCTTAATTCTTTTTCTACTTCAGATACTAAATCTTCAGTATAAACAAGCTCTTTATTATTTTCCATATCTGTTAAGTAAAAACCTTTACTTACTATTAAATTTTTCTTTTCTTCGTCTGGATCAAAGCCTGATCTTTTATATATATTAAGATAAACATAGTCATCCATTGTATATGTTATTTCATAAACAACATTAGATAACATTTCGAGCAACCCTATATTTTCTACATCTGTTACATTCATTATATCATATTTCTTTTCATGTGTTATAGGATCTACTTCTTGTTTTGCAATTACATATGTATATGTATATTTTACTTTAGGTTTAGTTACAAACTCTATTTTACCACCCGAAGTGTCTTCTAAAGAATGTATATATACTCCATCATAGTCTATTATTGCTATTACAGGAATAAACATTTTTAATCTTTCTAATGCATTTACATTATCTTTAACTCCAAAGTTATTAGCTAATGAGTTGTAAAATGTTTTTATGGCTTGTTCTGGATTTATACTTACTTTTTTATCTACGATACCAGAATATCCATAATCTATATCTGAACCTTCGACTTGCTTCATTGCTGCCACAGCGTCTTTGGTTGCAGAATTAATTATTGCTTTGTAATATATTTCGTTCTTCTCTGATTTTATCATAAAAGATGTATTTACAAAAGCTATTATTACGATAGGGAGGAATATCGCAATAAAAATCATAGAATAATCTGTCAATTTCATTAATCGTATTCCCCTCCTGTTCTACATTCATATGTTACTGTCGCACTTGGCGAACTTGTTTGTCCAAATCTATCTTTTATCGTTACATAAATAGTGTATGATACACCCTCACTAAATGAGCATCCACAAGATGCATCTGTAATCTCTGTATCTGTTGCATTTGTAATTGTATTTGTAAGGCTTCCAGCTACATATATATTTAATTCTGTTCCTATTGCACCAGCTATTGTTATGCTTCCTGAACCAGGTTCACCTATAGCCGTTCCGCCTTCAACACTTACTCCATTTATAGCAACTATTTCCGGTGCATCTGGTCTTCTTTGGTTAATTCTGAATGTCGCTGATTCCTCTGCATAATTTCCGGCGTTATCATATGTTCTTGCTATAATTGAATAATATTGATCATAGCCGTCTGTTCCTGGAACTGTAACTGATAGTCCTTCTGTTTCATCTTGATATCCAGCACCATCTAACGAAATTTCATATGTTGTTTTCCATACGCCAGACTTAACTCCATCCTTTGGTTGGTCTACACCGGCGGTTATAGCACCTGTTACTGCACCATTTGTCATATATATTGATGATTCTTCAAAACCTACTGTTCCAGCAGTAGTTAGATTTATTGTCGGCGCCGTTGGTTCTTGTGTATCTATCTTAACTATTATTTCTGATGTTTCTGAAAGTGCAGCTCCATTATATGTTGTTAATATTACTTTTTTACCCGCAGTATCTTCAGATATATCCCAAACATCATCAGATTCATGAACCCAGTCACCTGAAGCATTTTGAGATAGAATTTCTATTGTTACATAGCTTATTCCGCTTACATCATCTCCTTCATTTTCGTAAGAAATATATGCTGATGATGTATACCAATCGTTTTCTCCAAGTATTGCATTAACAACTGGTGTAGCAGCTGTTGGTTTTGTCTTATCTATTCTTATATACTCTTGATAAACTTCTTCATTACCTGCGTTGTCTGTCGCTATAATAGTTAATAATGTTGTTCCTTCTCTATCAAAAGTTATTGTAGTACCACTTGGCACATCTTTAACTTCTACCGGTTCTTCTTCATTAAATTGTGTAGTATATGTAAATTTATCTACACCCGAATCACCTACGTCTTCGTCTAATGTTATTGTTGCTACTACATCAGATGAGAACCAAGATGCTTCTTCTTCTTCAATAACACCAGATTCATTTGGTAATCTAAATTTTTCTTTTGTTCCTGATAATGAAATCTGTGGTGTTTTTGGTGCATCTTCATCTATTTTTACTACATGTTCATATGTTGAAGTTACTCCTGTCGTAGTTGAAGTATATACCTTTATAGTATGAATACCATTACCGTGTAGTATAATGTCTAGTATGTCACCTGAAAATTCTGTTTTAGCTACCGGTGTTGGTCCTACTACTTCATAATGTGATGTTTCACTTTGTGTAAGTGAACCAGTATAATGTACTGTTATTCTTGTTTCAACATCTGTATGATACCATTCTGTATCATCGTTTTTCTTTAATCCATTAATATTTTCAAATGTTACAACCGGTGGTTCACCTTTATCTATTTTAATTTCTCTTGTAACAGTTGAAGTATTACCAGCAACATCATAATTTTTTATTGTAACTCTACTAATACCTGATTCAGTTAATACTATTGTTCCTGTATATGTTTTTTCACTTCCAGTAGCATTTGCACCTTCTATTAGGTAAGTAGTTTTATCAAAACCACTGTGAGAATCTGTTCCTGTTGCAACTTTTATAGTTACATTAGTTGTATACCAACCACCTGCTGGTGCTGTCGGTATTGTTAATACTGGTGTTGATGGACTCATTTTGTCCACATTTATAGTTTTGTTTGGGAATGTATATGCATTCCCCGCATAGTCTTCTGTCTTTAACTTAACGGTTGTTGTTCCGTTTGCGCTTACCTTAGCAACATCATCTAAGTCCGCTGGAGCTAATGTTTGTGCCCCTGACATTTCTACTGTAGTTCTCCATATTCCAGAAGCTACAGTTGCTACTGCTACTCCCTCACTTGTCACTCTCGAAACTCCTGGAGTTTGTCCTGGATCAGACAATCTTGAAACTGATATACCTACATCAGATATATACCAACCATTATTTCCTTCAATACCATCTAATAATAATCTTGGTTCATCTGGATTTTTTGTATCTCTATCTAAGTAGAATACTTCCTGGCTATATTTTTCTGGCATGTCGTCTATCCATTTTTCATCTAGGTATAGATATCTGTTTCCTTCTAAGTAATGTGAATTTGTATATTTAAGTTTTACTAATATTGAATCTCCATCAATAGTTACGCCATAGTCTTCTTGCATTTGTTTTGGTGTGAAGTATTGTAAAGATACACTTGCATTTTCTACTTCTTTTTCAACACTTTCTCTTATCACCTTTAATTTGTTGCTAATAATTGTTACCATCTCTTCTGGTTTTTTAGCAAATCCAGTAAATTGTACTCTAAAGAATATTTCTTGATTTCTAAATACTATTAATGGATCTGTTGCTATTGCAGAAGCAGCTATAACTTTTGTTTTTAATAATTGTTTCCAGTTATATGGTCCTAATATTGCAAGCTCTTGATCTTCTGACTTAGTTGTTACTTCAAATTTTATTGTTTCATCACCTATTGTTAAATCGTGATATTCATTTCTACCAAGTCCAGGTAGAACAGATACACTTGCTATTTCTGTTATTGCATCTACTGTTGCTATTCTTACGTTTGTTAGCTCTATATTGAAATCATGTTTTGTGCCAACATTATTTTTAGTTGTTAAATTTATATCTGCTTCTATTCCAGATAAAACTATATAATTTTCTATTACGAATTTTTCTGCTGATGATCTGTTTGCTATGTTCGTTGCATCTTTATCAAACAATTCATTAGATTTAATGTAGCTCCAATCATCATATGAGAATATATCATACACATAATCTATAAAATTTGGATTTCTTACTTGTATTTGTGTTACATCATCAAACTTAACTGCTATGGTTATTGTTCTATTCTTTTCTTCTTGTAAATCATATCTATATTTATATACGTCATCTGCTGGTATATCTTCGCACATTTCTTTTGGTGTTGCAAATAACGCGCCATAATCTTCAACTACGCACTCATAATCTTTTAATTGTTCATTTGACATGAACTCGCCTGTTATTGGTCCTGTTTCATCTTCAATTACATTGATACTATTTTCTGCATTTACTGGAACAGATAATATAACCTTTGGTGTTGCTATCGTTTCTATAGTCATCTTGTTATATAATTCCCAGTTCACATTGTTAACTGCTCCACCGTATGTTACATCTATAACTTTTGTATCAACAGCTCCCATTAACATATTATACATAACGCTTCCTGCTGTTATGTTTGTATTGTATACCCTTACATATATTTCATCTTGTTTTTCAAACAGATAAACATTTTGTTTTCTATTTGAATCATCAACTTCTTCGTTTACCTCTTTATTTGTAAGATAATCTATTATGTCTTTTGTATTATACAACTCTAATTCATCTACGAATGTATCTTGTATTATTGTACCTGATGCATTAGTAGCAGGTATTAGAGTATGTTTATATGCTTCTAGCGTAACTTTATAAGTATTTCCTGTTGCTGCTAAAGAACTAACAAAAGCTTCATATTGATTTTCTGTTATAAATCCATTTGCCCTTATTTCATCTACAAACTTACTTGTTTGTGTTAATACAACATTGTATGCTATATTGTCCTGCCTATCTAATATACTAAATAGCGGTAATATTACTATTACGAGGACCATGAAAATCGAGGCGAATATAATACTTATTGTATCTCTCATCTACATTTTCCCTTCTACTAATCATCTTGTTTTACAAATGTATAACTTTTAGCTCCCGTACAATCTAATATAAACGTTGCATCTAATTGCGCCATACCATATTGTGAGCCATATATTTCTATATCTGATAACGAACCACCTGATTTTACTTTTATAGTATATCCTGTAAGTTCTCCTTTAAGTGCTTGGCCATATACCGCGTAAACTTCAGCACCTGTATATGTTCTTTCTTGTAAATCACCAAATTCTTGAATTAAGTTTCCGCCTATTTCGGAATCCGCTATTTCTTTTGTATATTCTACCATTCTATTTACAGTTGTCATTAGCAACATTCCTACTGAAACCGCTACCATAAATACCAATGTGTTTACTGCTATTATTACGGCATCGTATGCTGAGTTTTCCACGCTATCCACCTCCTACTTAAAGTTTATTACTGTTTTACCATCTACATCTTTAACTTCTACTTTATATTTGTTTGAATATCTAAATGTGTGTGTTCCAACTTTTTTATTTTGTTTCAAATATTCTTTTAATAAAGTAGACTCCCTTTTTCCTTGAAGTGTCGCTGTAGATTTTACCGATGCACTACTTGGATAAGTAACATCACTAATTATATCTGTAGCGTCTTCAAATTTCTTTATTGTATTTAATAAGCCCATTCCATTTAATTCTTTTCCATCGTATGTTTGATATATGTTTTCAAATCTACCATGTAAAGAAATATCTGTATTTTTTGTTAATGAATAGACTTCTTTAATTTTGCTAAATGAAGCAACTACTAGTGTAACTATAACCAATGTTACTATTAATGCCACTGCAAAATTTATCGCCCTTGTTGATGTGTCGTCCATTTAGCTTTTCCTCCTATCCGTTATAATATAGCTTAATATTTCTTATTACTCCTTCAAAATTTTGTCTTGCGCTATTTACTAATCCTTGACCTAATCTATAAACTACTATTCTTGTATCTAGTTCTTCAGTTTCTCCAACTCTTTTATCATTGACATAAAGTATAGCTTTATATTTATATGAACTAGTTCCAACTTTTCGTCTATCTACTCTAACTCTTATTTTAGTATATCCAGTTATAGCTACAGGATATGATAATAACACTTTCGTATTCGTACTGCTATATCTACCTAAAATACATACCCCATTAAGTCCAACACTTAATTCCATTCCAACATTAGTAGCATCAGTTCCCCATGCAAAGTTGTACTTTTCTATTTCATCTGTTGCAACTTGTGTGCCTACTTTTTGTAAGTCTGTTGTATCATACGGTCTAGTTTCAAACTCAACCATGTAACCGTATCCTCTACTTGCTTCTGTAAAGTACGTGTATGTAGCTGTTGGCGTTGATTTACTGAATTCTTTTTCACCTTCAAAGAAACTTTTTAAATCCATTAGATATAAATCTAAATCATCATGCTTCATTTTCTCGTAGTCTATTTTTCCAAACCATCTTGTGTTTGTTACTGCCCCACCGTAATTTACATATATTCTTGTGTTGTTCTTAAGTGTGTTTCCTGTTACCATGTTATACATTAACGTAGCAGGTGTTGTATTTGTGTTTTTAATTATTACTGTGAAGATATCATCTTCATTCATTGTATATGCATACTTACAAGTATTTATTTTCTTTGGTGAAGATGTTAAATCTTCTGGTTCTCCCTCATCCACACAAACAAAATCATCTGTAGTTGCATCTAACCACAATTTATTTTCAAGCTCTAATATAGCTTCAATATGTTCCACTGGATAAACTTGAGTTGTTGCTTCATATGTTTCAACAATCTTTTCATATCCAAGTCCCTTATACCAGTTATTTAGGAATTCCTCAAGATCTTGATCTGTAGAGTAAGGATATATTCCAAATGTTCCTGGATCAGCCATTCCTACTGCTAATGCCTCTGCATCTGTTTCGTCTTTAGCTTGTTTTGAAGTCGTTTTTTCTAATACTAAGTTACCCTCTGCATTTTTTTTGTAGTATTGTACCATTGGTTCTAACTTCACTTGTTCATGTGTCATTACAATATCGTAATGATTGCCTGTTACTGCAAGTTTATTTCTATAATCTGCATACATGTCTCTTGTTATATACCCTTTAGACCTCGCAGTGTCTACAAACTCTTGCGTAAATCTCAACGCTAAAACGTATGCAACGTCATCTTTCTTTTCAAAAGCCATATATACTGGAAATATAAAAAGTAGAAATATTGATATAAATACTCCAAGAAAAACTTGTATATTTTCTTCCATTTATAACCACCCTTTATAACGCATCTATTGTATAATCTAAATGCACATTTAATGTTATGTAATCGCCATTAATTACTTTTTCTACTAGAACTACCCATGAAGGATTTATTGTACTCAACTCTTTTTCATCAACTATTCCTGTGTCATTGTCATACCATGCCTCATCTATTCTAGCTATTTGATTTTCTGGACTATCATCATTACTTATAGAAACTACATTTATAGTTACTTTACTATCATAAGCATATTTTCTAACTAAAGATTGTAATTCTGCTCCAGAAATCTTGTCCTCTACTTGATCATAATTTTTTACTATAGCATCAAAAGTTTCTGGTATGTCTGTTTTTAATTGTGCCTGTTTCGCTATTTCTTTTGCTGCAGTATAATAATTAATTATTAATGTTATAACTAGCATTATTACAAATAACGAAAGTGCTATAAAAATAGCTTTTGTCGAGTATTCGTGTTCCACTATGTGCACCCCCTTAAATTAACAAGTATAAAAAGAATTTTTAATTCCTCTTATATTTATCAATTTTCATTTACTAATAAATAGCGTTTTAAGGCATACAATATTAATAATTATATGCCTAAAAACTGGACTTTTATTTAACTATGCAGCTCTTTGTATAAATAATATACCAACAACTGTATCTGTTGTAGAGTCTTTAATTACACTGCTATAGAATGTTTTAGATGCGTTTACACCCATGTTTCCTGTTCCTGTAGCTTGTAATTTAGTTAATGTTGTTCTACCATTTGCTGCAAATTCTGTATATCCACCTGTGTAATAAACACCACCTGGATATGATTGAGTTGCTGCTGGAAGTGTTGTTGTAGATTTGTCTTGTTGTAATTTAGTATCATCTAATTTATATTTTCCTGTATATCCTCTTAATGCTCCTACTTGTACAACTATAGACATTTCTGAGCTTTCATATTGTTGGAAAGCTGCTATAACTTCTGCACCTGTTAATGTTTTACCATCGTATGCAGCTGTTATTTGGTTTTGTAAACCTTTTGTTATACCTGATAATTGTGATTGTGCACTTGTTAT
>JAZSJJ010000013.1:0-19142 GCA_045534225.1 Clostridia bacterium | reverse complement strand
CTTGCTGCATTTATAATGAGTTTTCCAAATTGGATAATAAAATGTATAATAAATTTAGTAATATTCTTAGATAATCATGGATTATTACCAAAAGCAGTTATAGAAGCATCGCCTTTTCATACTAGTATATTTTTAACTAACTTAGGTTCTATTGGAATTGATTCAATATTTCATCATATATATAATTTTGGAACAACAAGTGGGTTCCTTGCAATGGGTGGTAGAAAAACTAGAATTAAGGATGTAGCTACTGGAGAAACAGAAAAGTATATGACATTCAGATTTGTAATGGATGAAAGAATTTGTGATGGATATTATTATGCAAGAGCTTTTTCGGCTTTTAGAAGATATATAATGTATCCAGAATTATTAGAACTACCTGCAGAAGCTAAAGAAGATCAAAAGTAACAATTAAATATAACGTAAAACCAGAGGAATATTTCCTCTGGTTTTATTTGGGAAAGTTGTACTAAAACGTAATAGCTCTACAGTGTTCGTAAAGCTGCTGCATAGAAAGAAATTCTTTGGTAAGAATAGGTTTTTCAAAGAAAATCGCTGTGATTTTTTCTGCGGTTGTTGCCTGCTTTTTGTCATCGCTCATTTCGTAATGTACCATGAAATCCATAAGAGTATCGAACTCTCTTACTTGCTCTTTGCCGTCCTGTACAAATGTAATCTTCAGGTCTTTCATATGTGCTCCTTAAATAATTATTTGTAGGCTAAATTTAACTACGAAAAGATTATACCATAAAATTACTCGCAAAACAACAAAAGTGGTCTTATTTTGCTTGACAAGAGCCTTGCGGGCATAATAAAATAAAAGTTGGAGAGAGGAGGAAATAGTATGATTAAAATATTAAAAAATACTGAAGAAAACAAAACAATTCTTGAAATCAAGAATATAGAGAAGGGCTGCTGGATAGATTTAATAAAGCCTACAGAAGCAGAACTAAAAAGAGTCATATCAGAAACTGGTGCAGATGAAACATTGTTAAGATACGCGCTTGACGAAGAAGAAACGTCTCACATAGATACTGAAGACGACCAAGTATTGGTATCGTTCAATATGCCTATAACAGAAAGTAATAAACGCGGCAAGGTATATACAACAATGCCAATAGGAGTACTAGTAGTCCGAGATGATTTTGTTATAACAATTTCAAATGCATCTTTTAAACTACTAGATATGCTTACTAAGAAAAAAGCAATAGTTGGACAAATATGTACATATAAGAAGACAAGGCTTGCGTTCCAATTGTTATATATCACATCTGTTGAGTTCTTAAGATACTTAACATATATAAGCAGAGACCTAGAAGTGTATGAAGAAAACTTAGCTAAATCTATGAATAGTAATGAACTATTCAAATTAATAAATTACCAAAAGTCTATGATATTCTTTAATACAGCAATAAAAACAAACCAAGCTGTTATGGAAAGATTAAATCGTGGTAAGTTAATTAAGGTGTATGAAGAGGATGAAGATATACTTGAAGATGCAGCTATAGAAAATAGACAAGCATTAGAGATGTCTAAAACATATAGCGATATTCTAAACGGGATGACAGAAGTATTTGGAACAGTTGTATCTAACAACCTAAATGATGTCATGAAGTTATTAGCATCAGTAACATTAATTATATCTATACCAACATTTATTGCATCGTTATTTGGAATGAATGTTCCGTTCCCTCTACCAGCGGGATTAAATGGATTTTATATAATACTTGGAATAATGGCAGTAACAACAATAATAGTAACTGTATGGCTAAAGAGAAAGGATTTGTTGTAATAGATGGGAAAAGAAAAAGTAGTATTCTTTTGTAAAGACTGTGGCTATGAATCTGCAAAATGGCTTGGGAAATGCCCGGGTTGTAATGCGTGGAATAGCTTTGTTGAAGAAAAAATAAAGAAAGAAACAGTAGCAAATAGATCTGTTTCAAATGTACCAAAAAGCGAATTAAAAAAGTTAAAAGATGTTTCTGTAGAACATAAACAAAGATTTACTACAGGATTTGAGGAATTAGACAGAGTGCTTGGAGGAGGAATAGTAGATGGTTCTCTTATACTTTTAGGTGGTGAACCAGGTATAGGAAAATCTACTCTAGTGCTTCAAGTAACAGACAAGCTAACAAGTCATGGAGACGTGCTATATGTATCAGGTGAAGAATCTGAACTCCAAGTAAAACTTAGAGCAGATAGACTAGGAATAGATAACGATAGAATATATTTCTATGGGGAAACAGATATAGCAGAAATAGAACAAAAAATAATTAATATGAACCCAAAAGTTTGTATAATAGACTCAATACAAACGATGTACGATGAAGCAATATCTTCAGTGCCAGGCAGTGTATCTCAAGTAAGAGAAGTAACAGCAAGACTTATGAATGTGGCTAAAAAGATGGGGATAATAACAATAGTTATTGGACATGTAACTAAAGATGGGACAATAGCTGGACCTAGACTTTTAGAGCATATGGTAGATGTTGTGTTGTACATTGAAGGAGAAAGATTTGTAAGTCATAGAATAGTTAGAGGAGTAAAAAACAGATTTGGTTCTACTAACGAAATAGGAATATTTGAAATGGCAGAAAAAGGCTTAGTAGAAGTAACTAATATGTCTGAAATGTTCTTAACTAAAGAAACTAATCAACCGGGAGCTGCAACAACTGCAATTTTAGAAGGAACATCAACATTACTTCTAGAACTTCAAGCATTAACATCACATTCATATTATAATGTACCAAGAAGAGTAACTAATGGAATAGATTTAAACAGATTAAATATGATTCTTGCAGTTATAGAGAAAGTTTGTGGTATAAGCTTGGGAGCACAAGATGTATATGTAAATGTTGTTGGTGGAATAAAAATAACTGAACCTGCATCAGATCTTGCAGTAGCTATGGCTGTTATATCTAGTTACAAATCTGTGCCGGTAAAACCAGGTTCATTGTTTATAGGAGAACTTGCATTAACAGGTGAGATAAGAAGCGTTGTAAATGTAGAAAAGAGAATTAAAGAGGCAGTTAAGCTTGGATTTACTACAATCTATACAACTAAGTATGGACTAGAGAAAATAACGCTTCCTAAAGAGGCAAAAATTGTTAAAGTTAACAACATAAAAGACCTTGTTAAAAACATACAAAACGATTAATAAAAATACATGAATATACAGAGAGTAAAGGAATTTTAAGAAAAAATAATTTTTCAAATTCCTTTACTTTTTATATAAAAAGTGGTATAATATAACTGTGATTGATAAAATAAAAGGAAAGCGAGGGATTAGCATGTTTAGTATTGGAGATAAAGTAGTATATCCTATGCACGGTGCAGGAACAATCGAATCTATCGAAGAACAAGAAATGTTTGGAGATACAGCAGAATATTATATAATCAAAATGCCAGTTGGTGATATGAAGGTTATGGTGCCTACAGAATCAGCTGCGGAGATTGGAGTAAGAGAAGTATCAGACTCTTCGGTTGCGCCAAGTGTATTTGCTGTGCTAGAAAAACCTAAGGAAGAATATGTATACGAAAATAATTGGAACAGAAGATATAAATCTAATGTTGAAAAGATAAAGACTGGTGACATACTAGAAGTGGCTGATGTGGTTAGAGAATTATCTCATAGACATATGGAAAGAGGACTTTCTACAGCTGAAAAGAAAATGCTAAACTCAGCTAAGGAGATATTAATAAGTGAGCTTATGCTTGCACAAGGATTAGAACATTCAGATGTTGATCGTGAGATTGAAGAGAAAATCAAATTCTCATATGATTTAGGTACAGCACCAGAAATGACTTAATCTGAAATTAAAATAAAAAATAGAATAAATTAAAACTGGGTTATCCCAGTTTTTTTATGTTAAAAATGTGGCAAAGTATTGACGAAAAGCTCTAAAAAGTAGATAATGTAAGAAGAGAATAAATGAAGTATAAGAGGTGTAATATGGAAAAGGACGTAAAGAGAGCAACAAGAAAAATAAATAAAAAAGACACAAAAAAGAAAGTAAGTTTTAAGGTATTAAAAAATCCTGCAAATTTTACATTGTTTTTTGCTGTGATATATATAATGTTAATAATATTAAGTATAATAGGTAGAATATCTACATTAGAATATACTTCTACTACGGAAGTAACATTTGGAACTTTAATAAGCGAGTTTGCAATGTCGTTTATAGTTGCTGCACTTTTGGGAGTAACAACAATTGTGTATTATAAAAATAAAGTATATGGAGCAGCACTTGAACTTGGAGTAGGAATGTCTATGGTAGCAGATGTTATAATAAGTGTAATTATGGTTGGATTTGACATTACAGCATTATTGTTAACATTAGTAATTCCATGTATACTTATAATACATTCAATTTATACATTAAAAGGTGTAAAAAAAGAAAAGAAAAAGTCAGCATAAGCTGACATATGCTGGTGTAGCTCAGTAGGCAGAGCAACAGATTCGTAACCTGTAGGTCGGCGGTTCGATTCCGCCCACCAGCTCCAAGTAATATAATAAAATATACCAACCTCTGTCAAAAATGAGGTTGGTATTAATTTATGTATATGAACGTAAATGTTGTTTTTCTTCTTCTATTGTATCTATTAGTTCTTGCTCGGTTGGCATATGAAGTTTGTATTCTGATGAAAAGATAGTATTGTTGTTTTGAGGAAGTGTGTATTTTACTACAGTTTCATTATTAAATGCAAGAATAAACGCAAGAATTAATGTAAAGTATAAAAATACCCATTGTTAATAAACAATGGGTATTTTTATATTAATCTAGAACAAAATAATAACGCTCAATGTCAAGCATAAGCCAATTTAAGAGTTCGTTATCTGTAACTACTTTGGCTTTTTCATACCAATCAGCTTTATGCTCATAGACGCCTAATTCATTTCTTCTAATTACATGGAAGAAATAATCGTAGTTGCCTATTCCGTGAATAAAATCGGTATACCAACCAAACAGAATGAATAGAACTTTACCTTCCGCTTCGGACATATCGGTAATTTGTCTAACATTTAGGTTGAATTGTTTAGCTTTTGAAATAAATGCTTCGCAAATGTCTTTCTTTGGAATAGTTTTACCGTTTTTAAGAAGATTTATTTCATCAATAGTTAGCAAATCGTAAAGTGTAGGAGAATCCATTGTCCGTCCTAATGCAAAGGCTAGACAATTTGTGCCAATTTTTTGGTACATAGAGTTAAATTCCTTTGCGGAAGGAAACTTGGTAGAAACACATGTTTTACGCATTTTTAATATCCTTTAAGCTTATAAGATTAGCGGTGAGTTTTTCCCATTCATCATCTTGAACATCAACTTCCATTGCCAACTTTACAAAGTTCATAACCTTTGAATTTATTGCAATGTATTGGTCAAGGGATAAGGGAATTCCTTTTTTAAGGTCAGGATAAGCATCAAACATAGTGATAGCTTTTCTAAGCATCTCTGCATGCTGGTAAGCAAGACCTAAGGTGATGGCTTCGTGAATCTCATAGAATGCAACTTCGGAAAGATCGTCAGAAGCTTTAAGATACTCCTCATACTTGTATAGTTCGTCTTCAACGAAGACGCCGAAGCATTGAGAAGAACCACCACGTGAACCGGCGAGATTTTCATCTTCGGAACTATAAATTCCAACGATAAACATTTGCTCAAGATTAGTATTGGGAACATTCTCGAATTTGACAATAGCAGGTTCCAAAGAATTGTCTATCATTTGGAGCTTAAGGCCAGTCTCTTCATAGAATTCCCGAATAGCAGCGTCAAATGGCGATTCAAACTCATCGATACCACCACCGGGAAGTGCAAGATAGCCTGGAAAGTCTACCTTGTCCATGGAACGCTTGCCAAGAAGAACATACACCTTACCATCCGTGATATTGCGGACAAGAAGTATAACATCCACAGCTTGCCTTCCGGGGACAATTTTTACTCCGTAATTTTTGCTGGCTGCTATGATTTCCTTAAAGGAATTTCTGAAAAGAATAGGTTTGATTTCCTCAGGGATGAGTTCCTCAAGCTTTTCATAGTTACCTTCAATAATCATTCGGCGAATATCTGTTGCATGGTATGGGAAGTCCGAACCATCTTCAGGGTTTATCATATCAAAACCCAAAGATTCACCGCGAGATTCAAGAACATCTAAAATATCCTTCTTGTTTCCTGTACAGAAATGTGTTACACCATTTGTGATACATACATTCCGTATATTCATAATCCATTCTTCAAATGTTTCGGTATCCGGAACATGAATAATAGTGTACTTTTCTTTTGGGATTTTTGCAGAGCTAAAAATAGCTCTAAGCATTTTTTCTCTTTCAATTGCAGGTATACAGTTTCTACTGGTACCTGCTTCGTAGCAAGAACCAATCATAACAACTACATGTGAATAAGTCCGTGCAAGCTTAAGTAAAAAGTTTTTGTGACCATTGTGAAGAGGCATCCATCTACCGATAGCTGCTACAACACCATTTACATTTTGTTTGTTTTCCATAATACTACCTCTCTAATTAGTTTAGTGTTTATTTTTTAACGCTAATATTATATCACAAAAACAAGTGAAATACAAATGAAAGTGCTATATAGATAGACATAATATAAAAACGTAATATAAAAATAATTTAAAAGCAAACGAGCCTCAAAATATGAGGCTCGCTGCTTTTGCTTAAGCGAAGAAAGACATAATGATAAAGACAAGACCAACCGCAAATAATACATATCCAAAAAGGGACAGCCATTTATATACGGTAAACATTTTGATTTTTGTCTTTACTTCTTTGTCTGTGTGGAAAATAGCTCCAACAAAGATTGAGTAGATGATCAACGCTGCGACAAATACGAGTAAATTTCTAAGTGGTGACATGCTAAAATTCTCCTTCATATAATTAATAATGGACTAAATAAACCACTACTTATAGTATAACATAAAACGCATAAAAATTCAATAAAACTAAGCGAATACTATACATAATACATAAAAAACACACCGTTAGGTGTGTTTCTATTAAAGGAAGATAATAACAAAGCCGCCAACAAAGAGGATGATAATGCCGATATGTGATGCCCATTTGTATCTTCGCATAATTTTGCTTTTAACAGGTACTCCCGCGTGCGCTGCAAAAAGTGCGCCGAAGAATGCGTAGCAAACTGCTAAAACGCCTAAGATAATAATGCCAAGTTTTAATACAAGCATAATTTTCTCCTTATATATTAATATTTTGGTTCCTTTTTTGATTTTTACCATTATATCACATAAGAAATATACTGTCAAAAGGTGAAAAGTGTGGATAAATTAAAAAACAGCAAACAAAATATACGAAAAATGTAGAAAAATGTCGAATGGTATGGTATAATGCGTGCAACAAATAATTTAAGGAGGATATTAATATGTCCGAGAATTATAACGCAGTAACTGACGGCACCTATGTACTTCAACAAGGAGAAGATGAAAATCAATTCTTTTTCTTCAGAAAAGATGGTGGAGAAATCAACCATGAAGAAGCAGATCCAATGGACCTTTATCAAGCGTTTGTATGCAGACAGATGTTTGAAAGTCCAAATCCAACTATGGTTATGGGAAACCTAAAGTTTGAGACTTCTACAGACAATAAATGCATTCGGATAACGGTCATGGATTTTTCTGAACGTCCAATGGAAGACTACGAACCTAAAAAGAAAAAAGGATGGTTTGCAAGAATTAAGGAAAAATTTCATAAAAAGGAAAGGTAGAAATATCTTTCCTTTTCTATTTCTATGTGCTAGTATATATAATATAACGGAGGTAATAATATGGGATTTAGATTATTTAAATGTAATAAATGTGGAGCAGTAGTATTGAATTTTGATGAGTCAGAAACATTAGAATGTTGCGATAACCAAATGATAGAACAAGTTCCAAACTCAGTAGATGCGTCTTTTGAAAAGCACCTACCAACATATACAAAAGAGGATAATAAATTAATAGCCGAGGTACATCACGTAATGGAAGAAGACCATTATATAGAATGGATAATGGCACTTACAGAAGAAGGTTATGAGATGAGAAATTTAGAACCAGGAATGGAAGCCAAAGTAGAGTTTGAAGCAGATGGAGTAAAAGAACTTTATGCATATTGTAACAAGCATGGCCTTTGGAAAACAATAGTAGAATAATATATAAAAGAATCACTAGTTTTTAGTGATTCTTTCTTTAGTTACAGGATTGTGTAATTTTTTACAAAATACTTGTTCAATTAATACCTTTTTGGTATAATCACATAAAGAGAGGGTATAAGATGAAAAAGAAATTACCAAATAACTTAAAAAAAGGGTTAAAAGTATTTGGTATGGTTTTAGGGTTAGCTTTTTTTACACAACAGGTAAATGCAATACTTAAGAATAATTTGCCGGTATCTAAGATATCTGATGAGTTCCCTGAGTCATATCAAATGTATATAGATAATCTTAAGGAAGTATATCCAAACGCTAAGTTTAAAGCGGTATATACAGGCCTTAAATGGAATACGGTTCTAAAACATGAGTCGTATGATACAAACAAAAGAATAAGTACGGTACCAAAGAGTTATGATGCTGTATGGAAGATGAATGGAGAAAACATTAAAATAGATGGATCATTCGTAGCAGCTTCTAAATCTGCAGTTGCTTATGTAATGGATCCAAGAAATTCGTTATATAAAAATAGAGTATTCCAATTTGAAGGATTGTCATATAACGAACATATAACAACTGATGTAATAGAAAAAGTAATAGCAGGTTCACCAATGGTTGGAACTTATGCAAAAAAATATAAAAATGCTGGAGTATGGATAGATATGGATTTATCTTACTCAGAAATAATAAATAAAGTAGGACAAGAATTAAAGGTAAGTAGTGTATACATTGCTTCAAGAATGATACAGGAAACTTCTGGAGATATAATTAACAACGGAAGCGTAAACGGTTCAAACAAAACGTATCCAGGAGTATACAATTTCTTTAATATAGGTTCAACACCAAATGCGGATGGTACAGGTTCAGTAACAAATGGGCTTAAACATGCAAAATCACAAGGTTGGACAACACCATATTTATCTATATATGGTGGAGTAAGTAAAATTAAATCTACATATATACAATATGGACAAGATACAGTGTATTTCCAAAAGTTTGATGTAAATAATCCTTATGGAAATGCGGCGGCACTTATGGCATATCAATATCAAACAAATATAATGGCGCCAATAAGTGAAAGTAAAATATCATATGCTGCATATAAGAAATTAGATATGTTAGATACACCATTTATCTTCTATATACCAGTATATGAAAATATGCCAGAAGATCCAGCACCTTATCCAGCTGGAGATACAGCGGTATTTGAAGCAGATAATACAAAAGTGTATTTAGATGATACAACAACAAAAGGTAAAGAAACATTTAATGTGCGTTCATCTGCAAACTCAGAATTAGAAAATGTAATATACACAATTACTGAAACTTCAGACGATCCAGATAAGAGAACTATATTAACTAGAACTAAAAAAGGTAACGGCTATGATTGGGACTATGTAGAAATTGAAGTTGATGGTAAAGTAGTAAAAGGATATGTTTGGAAAGATTATGTACAAACATATGAATATACTAAAGTTGAAAGCATTACTCTAGACAAAACAGAACCTATTACCATTGAAGAGGGAGATAAGCTAACAATAGTTGCAACAGTTCTTCCAAATGAAGCAAGATTTAAAGAAGTAATATGGACTACAAGTGATGCAAATGTTTTAACTGTAGAAAATGGAGAAGTAACTACAGTAGGAACAGGAACTGCAACAGTTACAGCTACCACAAAAGACCAAGGTAAAGTAGCAACTGTACAAGTAACAGTAAAAGAAAAAACATATGATATTACTCTAGATAAAGAGGAATATACAGTAGAAGCTGGGGAACAAATTGAACCAGTAATAACTACTAAAAATATTGAATCATATACATTAAAAGTATCTGATGAAACTAAAGCCGAAGTAATAGACAACAAGATTATTAAAGGACTAGCAGAAGGTGAAATAGAAATAGAAGTTCATGCATCAAATGTAGAACTTGTAAAGAAAGCAAAACTTACTATTACTCCAATGCAACACACAATAACTTTAGATAAAGAAGAATATGAAGTGGAAGTAGATGATACTGTAGAACCGATAGTTACACTAAAGAATATTGAAGGTTATACACTAGAGGTAGTAGACACAACTAAAGCTATAGTAGAAGATAATAAAATAAAAGGTGTAGCAGAAGGAGAAACAATATTAAGAGTACTAGGAACTGGTACAGATGTAGTTAAAGAAGTTAAACTTACAGTTCTTCCTAAGGAATATAAAATAACTTTAGACAAAGAAGAATATACAGTTAGAGTAACTAAATATGTAGAACCAATAGTTACACTTAAGAATATTGAGTCATACACGCTTGAAGTAGTAGACACAACTAAAGCTATAGTAGAAGACAATAAGATAAAAGGATTAGAAGTTGGAGAAACAACTTTAAGAGTATTAGGTACAGGAACTGAAATTGTTAAAGAGGTGAAACTAACTGTACTTCCAAATGAGTCTTATACAATAGATGAAAGTATAAAATTTGATGAAACTACAAAGCAACTTACAGGAATTTCAGAAACGACAAAAGTATTAGACTTTAAGTCGAAAATAGAAGTTGAAGGATTAAAGATAGAAGTTAAAGATGTTAATAATAAAGAATTAACAGATGAATCTTTAATTGGTACAGGAACAACAATAACATTCTTAAGAGAAGATAATACAGAATATGATAAACTAACAGTTGTTGTATATGGTGATGTAAATGGTGATGGCTATATATTTGCAAACGACTATGTATTAATTAAGAATTACATAATGGGTGAAGGTAATTTAACAGATATAGGAATGATAGCCGCAGATGTTAGTAGAGATACATTTGTATATGCAAATGATTATGTATTGATTAAGAATTATATAATGGGTGAAGGCAACATCGCTCAATAAGAAAGGAATAAAATAATGAAGAAAATATTTATGATATTACTTATGTGTGTATGTTTCGTATTTCTAGGAAATGTATATGCAGCAAGTGTAACACTAACAGGTTCTTCTAGTGGAGCGCCAGGAAAGAAAATAACTATTACAATAAAAGGAGATTTTACAGGAAGAGTAAATTTATCTGCTAGCAATGGCACTTTAAGTAAAAGTAGTGTATGGATAGAAAACAATTCACAAACATTTGCGGTTACTCTAGGCCAAAGTGGTAAAACTGTAATAACAGCAACTCCAGCAGCAGGAACATCAGATAAATCTGGTAACATCATAACAGTATCTGCAAAAAGCAAAACCATTACTATTAAGGAACCAGCGGCTTCAACGGACAAAGATACCACAACTACAACAAAATCTTCAAACTGTAATTTAACGAAAATCTCTTTAAGTGTTGAAGGATTAAGCTTTAAGTCTAACCAAACAACATACAACATTAAAGTTGGAGCAGACGTAGATAATATAACAGTAAAAGCAACTACTGCACATTCAAAAGCAACATATACTGTAAGTGGCAATAAAAATCTTAAAGCTGGAAATAATGTAATTAAAATAGTTGTAAAAGCAGAAAATGGTGCAACAAAAACATATAAAATTAATGTAGAAAAAGAAGGAGACATAGAAGAAACATCTTCATCTCTTACAAATCTAATAATTGAAAATATGGAATTTGAAGAACCATTTACAAAAACAGAAACAGAATATAAAGCTAAACCAATTAAATATACAGAAGAACCACTTAACGTTTTAGCGTTTACTGAAGCTGAACAAGCTACGTATGTAGTAGAAGGAGCAGACAAATTAAAAGTTGGCGAAAATACGGTAAAAGTAATAGTAACATCTTTAGATGAGAGTAGTACAACAGAATATACAGTTATATTTGAAATGCTTGCTAAAGAGGAAGAAAACGCATACGTATCTATATATAACGAAAACAATCCTAACGGAAATAGCAGCAAGCCAACTGAAAGAAGCGAAGGCTTTTTAATGAATATACTAAATAATAATACATTAGTAATATTAGTTTATGTATTAGCTCTAGTTGAGTTTGGTCAAGTGATTTACTTATACATAAAATTAAACAACACTAAAAAAGAACTAGAAGCTGAAAGAGCAAAGAATAAAAAGTAGAATAACATAAATGCCTATGTTAATAAAACATGGGCATTTATGTTGCAAAAAAACAGAAGATGTAATATTATGAATATAACAAAATTGGAGGAAACAAATGAAAAAAGGAATAAGTTTAATAGTTTTAGTCATTACAATAATAGTGATGATAATATTAGCAGCAAGTGTAGTAATAACATTATCTAACACTGGTGTAATAAACAGAGCAAGTGAAGCTGTAGATTTAACAAATGAAGCATCAGTACAAGACTTAGCTGCATTAATATGGGCAGATGCTTATATGGATAACAAAAGAGATGAAACGTTGGTAGAAGATGTTAAAATTAAATTAGAACAACAAGGGATAACAGAAGATAAATGGAATATAATAATAAGTAATTCTGGTATATATGTAGCTGAAAAAACTACTTTAGGTAAGCTTATAACAAGTGCTGAAGATTATGGAAAATATGTAGATTATTCAGTAGTTGCAAAAATTCCTGATTGGGATTATGACAACGAGAAAGAAATAATAAGAGAAGTCGTATATGATAAATGGCGTGTTTATTATGAAGATGAGAAAAATGGATATGTGTTTTTAGTATCAGATAATTATGCTAGTTCGTTAGGAGGATATTATGGATATCCTACAAGTCCGTGGGATGACTTACAATCCGTTGTACCAACACTTGAAATAACAAATAATAAATTTATAGATTTATATAATATTTTTAAATTAGGACAAGAAGGATATACATTAAATAAAAATTATGAAGGTAGTCTTGCAACAGCGGAAGTAGTTACTAAATATATGACTTTTGCAAATACTACAGATTATATAAATAAAGATGGAAAATCCTATGTAATTGGTGCGATTGGAACACCAACAATAGAACTTTTAGCAGCAGGATATAATGCTAAATATCCACAAAAAACAAGAATAACACCAGTATTAGAGAATGCAGATGGAAGCAAATCTGAATATGGTTATTATATAAATGAACCAGGTAAAACAGTATTACATTTAGAAATTGATGATTTATATATAGTTAATGATTATTTCTTGGCATCTCCAACCATTGAAATGGGAGATTATGGCTATAATGGAGAAACAGCCTTATATGTAGGTGCCTTACAAAATGAAGATAATGGTAACGGAATAAGTTATGGAGATCTTCAAAGGGATATAAATGAAGGTTATGATGTATTACGTCCGGTTGTTTGTATAAAATCGGATATACCTGCAGTAGCTACAGCTGATGGTTTTTCGTTGGTAAAATAAGTAATAAAAAGGAATGTAAAATTACATTCCTTTTTATTTTATTAATTTTAACTTTATACAAATCATTTCATAAAATACATTAGGTGATTGTATGCTTAAAAGAATTAAAGAATTGTACCTTGATGCACAGAATATTTTATCTAAAGATCCTGCAGCAAGGAATATATTTGAAGTTATATTACTCTATCCCGGATTTCACGCATTAGTTTATCATAGACTTGCACATTGGTTGTACTTAAAAGGTCTAAGATTTATACCAAGATGTATATCTCAACTTGCTAGATTTTTAACCGGAATAGAAATACATCCAGGAGCTATAATTGGCAAGAGGTTATTTATTGATCATGGTATGGGGATAGTTATAGGTGAAACTGCAGAAGTTGGAGATGACTGTACTATTTACCACGGGGTTACATTAGGTGGTACTGGCAAAGATAAATTTAAACGTCATCCTACTATAGGGAACAATGTAATGATAGGTACTGGTGCAAAGGTATTAGGACCGGTATATATAGCAGATAATATTAAGATAGGAGCAGGAACAGTTGTAGTAGATAGTTTTAATGACTGTGGAGTAACAATAATTGGGGTAAAAGGAAGAATTAAAAAGTAACGAAATATGTAGAAAAAATGGGATTTATAACATAATTAGCACTCTTTATGTGAAAGTGCTAATTTTTTTGATTTTTTTCACAAAAACTGTTGACAATATATATTAACGGATGTATTATATAGGGGAAATTAGCACTCGAGGTGTTAAAGTGCTAATAGGGTGAATAGAATGGAATTAGATGAAAGAAAAAAGAAGATTCTAGCCACAGTAGTAGAAAGTTATATTGAGTCAGCAGAACCGGTTGGTTCAAAGCAGATAGCAGAAGAATATGGTATTAGTTCTGCAACTATAAGAAATGAACTTAAGCTATTAGAAGACTATGGTTTGTTAGAACAACCACATGTCTCTGCAGGTAGAGTTCCATCTACAGAAGGGTATAGATATTATGTAGATAATCTAATGAAAAATGATACACTAGCAATGGTGGATATAGATTATATAAACAATAATATCGTAAGCTATGGAAGTGTAGAAAAGACATTGGAACATGCTGCTGAAGTTGTAGCTAAAGTATTAAACTTACCAACAGTACTTAATGTAAAATCTAGTGACGTGGTTGAACAAGTAAAAATATTAAAGATATCTGAAAAGGTTCTCTTAATTATACTTATGTCTAAGTCTGGAACAGTTAAAGATGTTATTGTACAAATAAATGATACTTTACCTGAAGAAAGAATAGATGAATTAACAACGTTACTAAATAAAAATTTAAAGGGAACACCACTTGAGAATTTATCGCTTGTATTAAACGATATGATTCACAAGGAGTTGAAGAAATTTTCTCATGTGTTAAGTGAGATAAATAAGAATATGTTAGATAGAGTTACAAAGAGAAAGACTGAAGTTAAAGGCGATATATCTAATATGTTAGCTTTACCAGAATTCTCAGATGCTGAAGAAATTAAGAAATATCTAAATGTTGTTGGAACAAACGATATAATAAACGAAGTGCTAGAAAAGGTTGAAGCAAATGATGTTTCTGTCATTATAGGAAACGAACATAAAGAGCTACTTCTTAAAGATTATACATTAGTATCACTTGATGTAACAGATAATACAACTAACGCAAGTCTTGGAATAATATCTCCAAAGAGGGTAGATTATTCTAAAACTATAAATACATTAAAATTAGTTAATGAAAAACTAAGAAAGATTTTTAACAAGGATTAAGGAGGTGTTAATTGTGGCAAAAAGTAAGGCAGAGGAAACACTTGAAACAAAAGAACAATCTGGAGCAAATGAAGCAGAAGCGTACATTGCAAAATTAAACGAAGATTTAGAAGCACAAAAGAAGCTTGCTGAAGAATATTGTGATGGCTTAAAAAGAAATATGGCTGAATTCGATAATTACAAGAAAAGAATGAATAAAGAAAAAGAAACATTATATTCATCAACATTATCTAGTGTAATATCTGAAATGTTACCAATAATAGACAACTTTGAAAAAGCTAAAGATGCTGAATGTTCAGATGAGACATACAAAACAGGAATATCTATGATATATACTCAATTAATAGAGGTTCTTAAGAAACAGGGTGTTGAGAAAATACCAGATTTAGGAGAAACTTTTGATCCTGAATATCACGAAGCAGTAATGAGTGTTGAAGATGATACAAAAGGTGAAAAAGAAATTGTTGAAGTATTTAGAACTGGATATAGAATGAAAGATAAAGTAGTGCGTCACTCACTAGTTAAAGTGGCAAATTAATTAAATGGTTACAACTTAAATATATTAATTATATAAATAAACAAATATATTTAAGCTATACATAATTTTTGTAGTATTAGGAGGAATTAAATTATGTCAAAAGTAATAGGAATCGATTTAGGAACAACTAACTCATGTGTAGCTGTTATTGAAAATGGAGAACCAACAGTTATAACAAGTAGTGAAGGTGCAAGAACTACTCCATCTATAGTAGGATTTGCAAAAAACGGAGAAAGATTAGTAGGTCAAGTAGCTAAACGTCAAGCAGTTACTAATCACGACAGAACAGTAGTATCTATTAAAAGAGATATGGGTTCAAGCAAAAAAGTTAAAATAGATAGTAAAGAGTATTCAGCTCCAGAAATATCAGCAATGATACTTCAAAAAATGAAAGCTGACGCAGAAGCATTTACTGGTGAAACTATAACTCAAGCAGTTATAACAGTTCCAGCATACTTCAGTGACTCTCAAAGACAAGCAACTAAAGACGCTGGTAAAATAGCAGGTCTTGAAGTTCTAAGAATTATAAACGAACCTACAGCAGCAGCTTTAGCTTATGGTCTAGATAAAGATAAAGACCAAAAGATAATGGTTTATGACTTGGGTGGAGGAACATTCGATGTATCTATACTAGATATTGGTGATGGTGTGTTTGAAGTTCTTGCTACAGCAGGTAACAACAAACTTGGTGGAGATGACTTCGACCAAAGAATTATGGATTTCTTAGTATCTGAATTTAAGAAAGATCAAGGAATAGATTTAAGCTCAGATTCTATGGCAATGCAAAGATTAAAAGAAGCTGCAGAAAAAGCTAAAATTGAATTATCTTCAACAGCTACTGCAAGCATTAACCTACCATTCATCACAGCAGATGCAACTGGACCAAAACATATGGATATAACTTTATCTAGAGCTAAATTTGAAGAATTAGTATCTGATCTAGTAGAAGCTACAGTAGGACCAGTTAACCAAGCTATGAAAGACTCTGGTATGTCATTTGAAAAACTAGATAAAATATTATTAGTTGGTGGTTCAACAAGAATACCTTTAGTTCAAGAAACAGTTAAGAGATTAACAGGTAAAGAACCATACAAGGGAATCAACCCAGATGAATGTGTTGCTATAGGTGCAGCAATTCAAGCAGGTGTATTAACAGGTGATGTTAAAGGTCTAGTACTTCTAGATGTAACACCTCTATCTCTAGGAATTGAAACATTTGGTGGAGTATTTACAAAACTTATTGAAAGAAATACAACAATACCAACTAAAAAATCTCAAATATTCAGTACAGCAGCTGACGGTCAAACTTCTGTTGAAGTTCACGTATTACAAGGTGAAAGAGAAATCGCTGCATACAACAAAACACTTGGTAGATTTAGCTTAACAGGAATACCACCTGCACCAAGAGGAGTACCTCAAATCGAAGTATCTTTCGATATTGATGCTAACGGTATCGTTCACGTAACAGCTAAAGATATGACTACAAACAATGAACAAAAAATAGCTATAACAGCATCTTCAAATCTATCTGAAGAAGAAATTGAAAAAGCAGTTAAAGAAGCTGAAGCACATGCTGCAGAAGATAAGAAGAAGAAAGAAGAAGTTGAAGTTAGAAACAATGCAGATTCTATGGTATACAACACAGAAAAAGCATTGAAAGAACTTGAAGGAAAAGTTTCTGATGATGAAAAAGCTAAAGTTGAAGCTGAAATTGCTAACGTTAAGAAAGCTCTTGAAGGAACAGATACAGAAGCTATAAAAGCAGCAAACGAAAAATTAACTCAAGTATTCTACGAAATTTCTCAAAAATTATATGCTGAAGCAGCTAAACAAGCAGAAGCAAATAATGCAAATGGCGCAGAAGACGTTGTTCATGATGCAGATTACAAAGTAGAAGATGAATCTGAAAACAAATAAGTAATTTAAGTTGGAAACGGGATTTAATTAATTCCGTTTCTAAACTAGAAAGGGACTATAATGGCTAGTAAGGATTATTATGATATTCTTGGGATTTCCAAATCGGCAACTCAAGATGAAATAAAAAAAGCATATAGACAAAAAGCAAAGCAATATCATCCAGACTCAAATCAAGGAAACGAAAAAGAAGCTGAAGCTAAGTTTAAAGAAGTTTCAGAAGCGTATAGTGTATTATCTGATGAGGGGAAAAGAGCACAATATGATAGATTTGGTGCTGATGCTGTAAATGGCAACGGTTATGCTGGATATGGTGCTGGTGGATACGGAGCAGGCGGATTTGACTTCTCTGGATTTAATGGCGGTTTTGATATAGATCTTGAAGATATTATAGGTAGTATGTTTGGTGGCGGCTTTGGCGGCTACAAACAAGCAGCAAAAAATGGACCAGTTAAAGGTTCGGATATAAGATACAATATGAAGCTTACTTTTGAAGAAGCTGTATTTGGAGTAAAGAAAGAAATCTCTATAACACGTAATGAATCTTGTACTACATGTAATGGAACAGGTTCAAAGACGGGTGAAAAAGTAACTTGTGATAAGTGTGGTGGACGTGGAAAAGTACAAACAGTACAAAATACTATCATGGGGCAATTTAGCACAGTTAAAGTTTGTGATAAATGTAATGGCGAAGGTAAAGTAATAAAAGAACCTTGTGAAACTTGCGCAGGTACAGGAACAGTAAGAAAAGCTAAGAAGGTTGAAATAAATATACCAGCTGGAATAGATGATGGGCAAGCAATAGCGTTACAAGGTCAAGGTGATGTTGGTAAACGCGGTGGTCAAAATGGAGATTTATTCATAGTTGTATCAGTACTTCCACATAAAACATTCAAGAGAAAAGGAAGAGATATATACTTTGAAACAAAAATACCATTTGTAAAAGCAGTACTAGGCGGACCAATTAAGATACCTACATTAGAAGGTGAAATGGATTTCGATATACCTGAAGGTACTCAACCAGATACAATCTTTACTGTAAAAAATAAAGGGGTTCCATATAGAAATAGTAGAGGAAATCTAGAATTTAAGGTTCAAATAGAAATACCTAAAAAACTATCAGATAAGCAAAGAGAATTGTTAGAACAATATGCAATATCTTGTAGTGAAGAAGTAACAACAAAGAAGAAAGGATTCTTTGGAAAGTAGAATTGTAGAAAAGAAATATATTAAAGCAGAGCTAAGGCTCTGCTTTTTTACATAAAAAGTATAAATATATTATTAAAGTATAGACAACATAATAAATATATAATAAAATAAAATACATAAGAGGGGAACATAAAAGATGAAAAACGCTGAAAGCCTTGCGGCTGTACACACACACACACACACACACAATACTTTCTAATGAACAAACATTAGAAGCGTTTTTTGTACCTCAAAGTAAAATAGA
>JAZSJJ010000015.1:0-20874 GCA_045534225.1 Clostridia bacterium | reverse complement strand
AAACTCTTGTCTTAAATTCTCTCAAGATAACGTTAGCTATCTCTTAATTACTTTGTTTTAATAAAATTAACGTGGTTGTTATGTTTTCCATAACCCCATCTTTACTTGGCTTGTTTTACTCTTTATTTTTCAATGTGCTTTTGTCACTTGTTAGCGACAAGACTTATTCTAACACAGGCAAATTGTTTTGTCAACAAAAAAATCAGATTTTTTTCATTTTTTTCGTTTTATTTTTTTACCTATTTTCGAAAGTGATTTTTATTACATTTTTATGTAAATAAGTCAATTCAATTTTAGAATAAAAAAGTAACTACCATTATGCTCTAATATGTAGTTATTTGCTTATTTATCATATGTTATGTAATGCTGTAGTAGCATCACCATTATTATTATAACTCTTCACCATAAAAAAGTCAACAAAAATATTACAAAAATGTTACAAAATTTTATTTTCCTTTTTAATATAAAAATAAGGATGTTTTTTGTATTAAAAATCATCCTTATTATATATGTTACTTTTTATCCATTTGTCTCTTTATTTCATATATAGTTATAGCTGCACTTACTGACGCGTTAAGAGATTCAGTCTTACCAACCATAGGTATCTTGATTATACCATCACAGTTTTCTCTAACTAGTCTAGATATTCCTTCGCCTTCGTTTCCAACTACTATTCCTATTGCTCCAGTTAAATCTGTTTCATATATAGTTGTTGCACCTTCCATATCTAAACCATATATCCATAACCCTGCAGCCTTTAATTCTTCAATTGCACGTGTTATATTAGTTACTCTTGCAACTCTCATATAATTAACAGCACCTGCAGCAGTCTTTTCTACTACATCTGTAATCTGACAAGCATTTCTTTTTTGAATTACTATACCATGTACACCCATACACTCTGCACTACGTATTATAGCACCAAGATTATGTGGATCTTCTATTTTATCTAATATAAGTACAAACGGTTTTTCATTCTTGCTATTTGCATATTCTAATATATCTTCTATTTCATAATATTCATAGTCCGTAACCGAAGCAACTATACCTTGTGAATTCTTTAATTTCTCTCCTTCAGTAGTTATCATCTTATCTAGTTTTATCTTATCTGCTTCTACAGTTACTATTCCTTTAGATTTAGCAAGCTTTAATAGCTCATATACTTCTTTGCTTCCTTTTGAGCCATATAATTTGTTTATTGTCTTTCCAGCTTCTATTGCTTCTTTTACTGGATTTACTCCATATATTAATCCCATAATTCCTCCAAATAATATATTAATTGTATATCACAATATAAAATTAGTCAAGATTTATGTCAATTTATATATATTACGAAAGAACTTTACAAGTTATTGTAATAAAAATTTACATATGATATTATATAAGAAAATTATCAGTAAATTAAGGAGTAACTAATATGATTGACCGTTCTAAAAAAATATTTGGAAACGAAATAAAAAAAGCAGATTACAGACGCGCTGCAAATAGCAAAAGGCGTTTTGTACTTAAATATGGTGATGATACAAAACAAATCTATCATCTTAAAGCCATACCAAATCCAATTGTAGCTAAATACTTTAAAATACACAACCTTGTACGTTCGGACAAACCACTTGAACTTGGTCCTAGACCTGTTATTATTGGCAATATTCGTATGGGATTTGGGCATTACAGAATAGCACTTGCTATTGCATCGTGTGCTCACTCACTTGGATTTACGCCTTATTGGTTGGACTTAAACTCATTCGAAGACACAACTGGTGGCAAAGTTATATCTTATCTTAATGAGCTTTATTCATTAGGTTCAAGGCTATCTCAAAGAATTCCTCTTTTTGATAAACTTCTTTGGGAACCAGGAAGTAAGAATATGTATAAGAAGCTTTCTCGTAATGCAGTAGACCAAAAGAATAGCGAACTTATGACAAGAGCATATCAAGACTTAGATAAGAACTTGCCATTTATAGCTACACATTCTTGGCCTGCTCAAGCTGCAATACACGCAGGAATGAACTGTGTCGTTAATGTTATCCCAGATAACCTTCCTATGACATTGCATCTTGCTGAAGGTTCTGTGCACACAGTACAAACCCCATCATCATATTTAGGATATAAAACTCTAAATGAAATGTATGATGGTAAAACTAAAGCAATGCCTTCTAAAGATATTGTTCTTGCCGGCCACTATGTAGATCATGAAATTGTATCTAATATTAATCATGATTGCAAAAGAAGAATGGAAAGAATGATTAGTAGAAAGCCTGTAAGATTTTTAATACCTGTCGGCGGAGCTGGTGCTGGTCTTGAAATGATAGAAAAGATTATCTCTCACCTACTTCCAAGAGTCAAAGGTGGTACAGCCACAATATTCTTAAATTTAGGCGACCACAAAGACGTGTTAGAAAAGTTAGCTAAAAAAATACCTAATTTTATGGACACAATAACACTTCACCCGGACGATTTCGATAAAACAGCTGAATTTGCAACTCAAGCATCGCTTAATGAAGACTTAAAAGGATTACATGTATTTTTACACAGTGATATATTTGCCGCTGTATATTCTACAAACCTTCTAATGCGTGAATGTGATGTAATGGTAACTAAACCTAGCGAGCTTGCATTCTATCCTGTTCCAAAACTTCTTATTAGAAGAGTTGGCGCTCATGAAGCATATGGAGCACTTCGTTCTGCTGAAATCGGTGATGGCACTATAGAATGTAGAACATTCGAGCAAGCAACCAATATGGCTGAAATGCTTGTTACTGAAAGAACTAATATTATTGCTATGTGTGATAATATTATTAAAGCAAACAAGATTAAAATTTATGATGGTGGCTACGAAGTTGTTAAAACTGCCGTTAAACTTTCTAGAGATGCCAAGGCTAAAAAATAGCAAAAGGCAAAATAGTAAAACACCAACAATAAAAACAGACTCCCACGAGTCTGTTTTTTGTATTATATTTTGTTTTATCATATTATATTTTAGCTGCTATATTATTTTTTCTTACCTCTAGCAATAATTACTATTATTAATAATACTATTGCACAAGCTTCTACTATAGCAATCATCTTAAAATCTATACCAGTTTCTGCAGCACCATTTCCGCCTAATAAACTAGTTATTGGAGATTCTGTTTTTGTTTCTTTTTCTACTGTCGCTCTTGTAAATATATAGTCTCCATAATCCTTAAAGGCTAATTCAATATTTCCGTTTAGAATCGAAAGACCATTTGTTACTAACGTTAATGTGTTTGCTTCTTTATTATATAGGTATACATTTAATATATGTTCGTCTTTGTATTTATCTCCAACATATATTTTTAATGTAGTTCCAGCTAAGCCAGCCCCTACTTGCTCAAAATGTATGTATTTACCATCCGCATAGTTAGAAAGCTTTCCAATTTCCTCTTTATACTCCGAATCAAATACTATTCCCGTATCTGTTTCTGTATAAGTAGAAAGTTTAGTTCCATCTACATTCCAAGAATATGTAAAATCTCCCTCTTTATTTGATGCATTTAACACAACCGTTTTTCCGCTTGCTTTAATTTTATCTAAATGTTCTGATGTAAGTTTATCTCCATCTCTTAATTTAATTGTTGGTTCGTTTGTTTTTAGCGCCTCCACTAGATCTTCTAAATAATATCCATCTTTTCTGTTTACAGTTATTACATATGTTTTCTTTGCTCCAGATTCAGCAGTTACAACAACGTTAAATGTGTTTTTACCTTCTTTAAGAGTCTTTGCTCCAGTTCCAGATACAGACGCCTTAGAATCAGCCGCAGTAGCCTTGATTGTTATTTTAGAAACACTATTACCTACATCTAACGTATATGATGTATCGCTTTGTTTAACTAATTTGTATCCATCAACCGAAATAGAACTTAAATTGTTGTTTTTAGATTTAGGTTCAGTTACCTTTACAGTTATCTTATAAGTCTTATTTAATACTTCTTCATCAAATGTAGCAGCGTCAGATAATTTTACTGTTATTGTAGCTGTTCCTACAGCCTTACCTGTTACTTTTACTGAAACACTATTATTATCTAACCATTTACTTTTTACACTAACTGTTGCAACTGAAGAGTTGGATGTTGAAATATCTACTCTTCCCGCTGCATTAGATGCAGATATACTAAATGTTTTAGAGCCCCCTTCTTCCATAGTTAGGCTTGTCGTAGAAGGTTTTATCGAACCCTTCGCATAAACATTATTGCAAAAAGTTGTTAGCACAAACATTCCTACCAATAATATTGTTAATATTTTCTTCATTTACTATTTTCCTCCGTCCATTATATGATTCTTTATTCTCACATAGTCTAGTGCTGATACTTTTCCATCATCGTTAGCATCTGCCGATAATAAAGATAATGAATCTTTTATCTCTGGATCTTTCATAATGTGATTCTTTATTCTTACATAGTCTAAGGCAGATATTTTACCGTCTAGATTTGCATCTCCTAACACCACCACTGTATATTTGAATTCCTTATGTTCTAATGCACTATATATGTAAATAGATATGTAGTCTCCTGTGAACATAGTATTAGTATTCTTATCTACACCATTTTTATCGTGTGCAAGAATTGTATGGTTTAGCGCATAGATATTTAGCTTGTTTACAATGTCTGTATAATTTGTTTTGAAATCTTTTATCTTAAGATAATTACCATCAATTCTAAGCGAAGAATCCTTTGTTTTTACTCCATAGATTTTAACTTTATTACTTCCATAAATTGTTTGTAAGCCGGTTTTCTCTATCTTGTAATTTACTACATATTCCCCAACATTCTTAAACATTGGTAATTTATCTAAATCGTATTTTGTATTGCCCACAGAATATTTAATTGTTACATCGCCAATGTTTATATCCATTGTTAATGTATGCTCTAAACCATCATATATTACTTCTTTATCTTTTGTTTTGTTTATTATTCCTTCTGCATAAATGTATAACTTGCGTTCATCTGTTACTTCGTTATAATTATCACCTGCAGATATCTTAAATTTAATTGTATATGTTCCAGCTGCTGTATATTTTGGCATTGTACTTAATGTATAATTTCCAGATGCATCAGCATATTTTATTGTAGCTGTTGTAGGGCTTGTTACATTTAATGTAATTCCATAGCCTTGTCCATCTACAACGTAATGTCCGTCTTCTGCTATATATACAATGTCTGCTTTTTTAATTACAAATGTAAATGATAAATTATTCTTTGTCCCATCTGTCCATGTGTAATTTGAATTTGTTAACTTTATAGTTACTGTTTGACTACCAGCATCCGTTCTTTTATTTCCTGTAATGCTCATTATTTTTTCATCAAACCCCGTCACTTCAAAAGTTTGCTCTGCTCCATTATATGTATATTCTTTATCTACTCGTATAGGATATGCTACTTTTGCGTGTACTATTTTCATACTTACAGTTGTTTCATATTCCTGTAACTTACCCGGAAATGCTGTAGTTTTGAATTTATCGTTTGTAAGTTTTATTTTAATTGTTGCATTTACTGTGCCAACATTTGCCGAAGACAATGCCGCTAATGTTACCACATACTCTGTTGATTTAAGTTCAGCAACCTTAATTGTTGCAACATCTATACTTAACTTTCCGTCATATGTCTTATCTGCAATTGTTATTGTTGGAGTTATTATTGTTTTATCCGAAACTACTGTTATAGTTATATTTATATCTGTTACTATATTATAGTTTATAGTATCTGTTGGAGTATATGTTACTTTATATACTTTATTTCCTAAACCAGATAAAACTGTATTTGGGCTTTGCCAACTAAATCCTGTCGGTAATACTATTTCAGATAACTTTTGTCCTTCCATGCCAGAAAGGCCAGTCGGAACAGTGTATGATGGAGTCGCTTTATTTACAGTTATCGTTACTCTTCCAGTTATATGATAACCAATAGTGTTATATGCACTTATTGTAATATATGTATCTGTCGCTCTTAAACTTGTATTACCACCAGTGTATCCAATTGTTATACCGCTTGTTATATATTCTGTTCTTGTGCCATCATAATCTGTATATTTCGCTGTTAAATATACACCAGATGTTGGAACTTTTTCAAAGGCAGTATATGAAGTCTTTATTCCAGTTACAGACACACTACTTGGATTATAACATCTATACGCTCTGCTATTAGCTGTTGCATATGTCTTACCATAGGAATCACTATGTACCCAAAGTGTTAAATATGGCGTGTAATTAAATGCTCCTGTTCCAATTGTAGTTAATGTTTCTGGTAGTATTACTTGTTGTAAATAGTACGTATTATAAAATGCATTTGGTTTTATTGTTGTAACACCTTCAGAAATTTTTATTTCATATAAAAGATGGTTAAATGCAAACGCCATTTCACCTATTATTTTTACTGTACCTGGTACAACTGTCGTATTGCTCGTACCAATTATTAATGTATTAGTAGTACTATCTATTAATGCATTACAATTTTCTCTACTATCATAATATGTATTTCCATTTGCTACAGTTATTGTGTATAATCCTGTACACGCTCTAAAAGCATCTTTTCCTATGCTAGTTACACTTGCTGGTATGATTAGTGATTGTAAGTTGGCTGCTGATGCAAAACCACCCTCGCCTATTGTTTTTAGTATAGTAGATAATTTCAATGTTTCTAAATTAAATGAATTAGCAAACGCTGCTACTCCTATACTCGTTACATTGTTTGGTATAGTTAAATTGTTTATTCTTGTATTTGTAAAAGCATAGTCTCCAATAGTCGTTACCGCAGTTGGAATTGTTATACTTTCTAAATTAGTACACAAATAGAATGAGCCCCCTGGTATCGAAGTATTTGTAGTTGCCAATTCTAAATGTGTTAATGAATAACACTCCTCAAACGTATCTTCACCTGTCAATTTAACAAATGAATTAATTTTTTCTAAATTATTCGCTTTAGAAAAAGCTTTAGCTCCAAGCGTCAATGTACTAGCTCCCGCTTTTATTTCTCTTACTGTAGAACTAGCAAAAGCTTCAGATTCTATACTAGTTATTGTACTTGGCATAGTTACTATTGTTAAATCTTTGCTCTTAAACAAGCTGCTTTTAATTGCTGTTACTGTGTAATTGCCTATCTTTTCTGGTAAATGCAACCATTTAACCGGAGTTGCTTTCATTCCAGAAAGTTTAATATTGTTTCCGCTTACTATCTCATATGACCAAAAAGATTGTGGTTCTGTTCTTGCTGGTATTGTCATTTGAGTAGACTTTCCAGCAAAAGTTATAGTTACTGTCTGACTTGTATATTTATATGGATCATATCCAGTTATTGTTACATCTTCTAAATCCCCTATCTTTTTAGTTAGATTACCAGAACTATAATAAAGTTTAAGTTCTGTATTTGCAAGATTAGAAATGCTACCATAATTGTATGTTTCTTGTACTACTTTTGAAACTGATATACTTGTTATGTTTTTAGTTATATCTTTGTGTATACATGTTACACAAGCACATCCGCTACACGCTACACTATCACATGTTGCACAATTACATGTACAATAATTAAATCCAATAAAGTTTATTGCACCATATCCAAAGACATAGTCCCAACCGGGAGTTCCTAAGTCTACTGCATTAGATTTTAATATTTCCATTACTTGTTCTTTTGTAAAATTCTCATTATAACTTTTTACTATTGCTACCGCAGCTGCTACGTGTGGTGCTGCCATCGATGTTCCACTCTTATATCCATTTATACTATTAATATTTACACCTGGCGCTGCAAAATCTATATTTGAACCCACATTAGAAAAGCTAGCTATTGAATTCATTGAATCTATTGCAGATACCGCTATTGTTTCTGGATATCCAGCTGGATATGCCATTTGAGCTAATTCTTCATTTCCAGCTGCTGCTACACATATTATTCCTGCTTCTGTAGCTGCTTGTATTGCTACATGTGTTGCACTATGTGGCGAATATGAACCATAACTCATATTAATTACATCTGCAGCTTTATTATCTACGATATAATTTATCGCTCTTATTATATCTGTAGATAACAAAGATGATCCACTTGATGCTTTTGCAGGAAGTATTTTTACATTTGATGGTGTACTCTCTGCTATTGTTCCGGCTATGTGAGTACCGTGACTATTCTCATCTGTCATAGCAGACTGAGATGTACTATTTGTAAGCGCGTTATATGTTCCTGCTAGTTTATTTGGGTAATTACTCTTAAACAAAGTCACATCAAGACCTGTATCTATTATTGCTACAACTATATTATCCTTACCAGCTCGCGCCTCAAGTCTAGCTGTTGCTTGATCCATTCCTGTTGATGTCACTCCCCAAGAGTTATATGCAGATATTTTATATTCTATATTTTCTTCTACGGAAATTAAGCCTTTTGCTTTTTCTAATTTCTCTTTTGCTTCATCCTTTGCCTCACTAGAATCATATACTAACATATATTGATTATTTGGCGCGGCAATTACATTTTTCGCACCATATGTGTTAACTATTTTAGTTTTACTAGTGACGATAAGTATATTAGGCTTATCCTCTTCCGCTATTTTACTCATCTCGGTAAAATATTTTTCCATAAATTCATTTGAACATTCATTTATGTTTATTAAACCAGATGTATCTAACTCTTTACCATTGTAATGTAATGTAGTTATTGACACTACAAACACCATAAAAATGGTCAAAAATATCTTTGACTTCTTCTTCATATGTTCCCCCTTATATACGTAATTAAATACTATCATTAACGACAAAAAAAGACAAGCGAATTTGAATAATCAAATCCGCTTTTTTATACTTATTTCAAATAAAATGCTATTAGTTTTTCTATGTCATTTATAGTAAGTACGCCACGTCCAACAAGCACCTTTAAATATGGTCCGTTAAAGGCCATAAATTGTTCATATGTAATTCCCGTATATGCTAAATCAGAATATTCATACAATCCATACTTAGCTATATCCGCATTCTTTTTATCTTCATCATACTTCATATCATCTGAAATATCAAAATAATCAAACCAACCCGGATAATCAGGTTTTGTAAGTGACAACATATTACCAGCAATATAATTATTTGCACCCGCCGTTTGTAAACAATAACTTCCCGTCGTTTCTTTTGATATATAATAATCTACAAGTTTTACTTTATTTGTATTACCGTTATCATATTTAATAAATTCTTTATTAATATATTCATTAACATTTTCTTGGCTAATGTACACAAAAGTATTATCAGAAACACTGTATAAACCATGTGTATTAATTGTTTTCAATACAGTACCATCACTAAATACTAAATTAGTAACATCATATTCAGCATCACCATGGTAGAATATAATTGAAATTGGAGCAACATCATAACTTCCAGTTTCAAAATTCCATACCATTACAGTATCATCATATTTAATTTCATCAATACGTTTATAACTTCCATTTGCAAGCAATATCATAGTATCTCCAGTTACACATTGGTTACTAGAAGATTTTATTAAGCTTTCATAAATTCCCCAGTTACCATCAGATTTATAATTGGAAACCTGAGCATTTGGAACTTTAATTTCTGTAACATTTGTATTCTTCAATGCTTCTGTTTCATATAAAGTAACGACCGCACTTGCCTTCAAATCAAGTACTGTTAAATTTGTTAATTTTTCAAACATTCCTTGTGGTATACTTTCTACCGTTTCTGGAATAGTTAACGTTGATATATGATTACATTTATCAAAAGCGTTGGCATAAAAGCCTGTTATTGTTTCTTTATAATGTCCTTCTTCTATTACTACTGCATTTCCCGTTGCGTGTTGAGTACAATCAATATCTACAATTACATCACCTAAATAATAAAATATTCCCTCTTTAGTATAGTTAAGTTTGTTGCAACCCGCAAATGCATCTCTTGCTATAGCACCTATTTCAACTTCAGCATTAAACACAGTAAGATTAGGACAGTCCTTAAAAGTATTCTTTGCAATATGTGCTAAATCTTTATTACCTATAATATTAACAGTTGTAAGATTTGTACAATTTTGTAAAATTCCATATGCCCCATCCTCAGTTGTATAACCTTGTATTGAAGTATAACCTTTTAACGATACTTCTTTTAATTTATCTACATTGGATAATAGAGTAATCGGCATAGCATCATTATATAAGTTATCAATATCAAACAATCCATTAACTGCGGCTGTTTTAAAAATAGTAAGTCTCTCTGTTCCAGATAAAGCCTTTTTCATTTCCGCCAAAATAATACTAGGAACTGTAACTGTTTTTATACTTGCATCTTCAAACGAATTATCCTTAATATCACAATATACTTTTTGAGCTTTATCAAATGTAGGGTCTGTCGCTAAATTTGTTATAGCAACAGTATCTTTAGATGAATCCACTTCAAAACTATTAATAATTGTGTTTGCGAATGCATAATCTTTAATCTCTCCTATTTCTTTAGGTATATATATATCACCTAAATTCTTTCTACCTGAAAAAGCATGTGCTTCTATAATCTCAACATCTTCAGGTATTGTAGCTAAATTACTTCCAACTATTATAGTTTCATCAGATTCTTTTATTATACAACCCGTTTCTAATCTATACCTAGAATTCCCATAGCCATTTATTTCCTCAAGATTACAGTTTCCAAAAGCACCTATTCCTATATAATTTATATCGTTTGAAATATTATATTTTTCTATATTTGTACCATAAAACGCATAATCACCTATATAGGTTAAATTATTTGCCGCCGCGCCTACAGGCAATACCGGTGTAATTTTATTCATATCATAAAACGCATATGCTCCTATTTTAGTAACAGATTCATCAAGCTTGATAAACGCAGCACTAGCTAACTCTGCATTTGTTAATATAACATTATGTAATGATCCCTTGCTATATTTTGACGATAAACCATCAACAAAATCTTTTGTTATATCAAATTCATATTCATTAACTAAATCCGTCCACGAAACTAAAAGTCTACCTTTTGAATCGTAAAGGCCGCTTACTAACTCATCTGATTCTATATATGCTACTGTTACATCTTCTAACTCATCTTTTCCAGTTACATTAACTCCTTTATCTGTTACAGTAATATCATATTTATCTTTATATTTATCTAATTTAGATAATACCGCTTCTTGAAGCTCTGTCCCTCTTTTACCGGACATATATTCATCCGCCCATATTAAATTAGCTAAATTTTGCACTTCATTTTTATTAGTTAAATCCACTGCATCACTCGCTTTATTTATTATTCCAGCATTACTTAATGTTATTACTACACTTGCAGCTAGTATTATCATAACTATTATTGTTATTACTAATACTATTAATGATATTCCTAATTTTTGTTTCTTCATATGTTCCCCCTTATATAATGTACTTAAATACTATCATTAACACAGAAAAAATACAAGCGAATTTGAATAATCAAATCCGCTTTTTACGTGTTATTTTTTGCCATTTATTTTTCAAATTTCATTCTTAATTATCATCTACTTTAAGTACTGTCATAAACGCTTCTGATGGAAGTTCTACGCTACCAACTTGACGCATTCTTTTCTTTCCCTCTTTTTGTTTTTCAAGAAGTTTTTTCTTTCTAGATATATCTCCACCATAACATTTAGCTAGCACGTCTTTTCTCATAGCTCTTACTGTTTCACGAGCTACTACCTTTCCACCTATTGCTGCTTGAATAGGTATTTCAAATAATTGCCTTGGAATAACTTCCTTAAGTTTTTCTGCAATCTTTCTACCTCTTGTTTCAGCTTTTGCTCTATGTACTATGAAAGATAAAGCATCAACTACATCTCCATTTAACAAAATATCTAGTTTTACAAGATGAGCTCTTTGGTAATGAGATATTTCATAATCAAAAGAAGCATAGCCTCTTGTTCTAGATTTCAAGCTATTAAAGAAATCATAGATAATTTCGTTTAGTGGCATGTTGTATTCTAAGCACACTCTGTTATCATCTATATATTTCATATTAATATAATCGCTTCTTCTCTCAGTACAAAGTTCCATTACATTACCTACATATTCTTTAGGTACTATAATTTCCGCTTTAGCTACTGGCTCTTCCATATAATCTATTTCCTGTGCAGAAGGTAAATCTGCTGGATTATATAATTCTAGTTCTTCGCCATTAGTTTTGTGTATTTTATATATAACCGATGGCGCAGTAGTTATAATATTTATGCCATATTCTCTTTCTATTCTTTCTTCTATTATTTCCATATGAAGAAGTCCTAAGAATCCACATCTAAATCCATGTCCTAACGCTGCTGAAGATTCAAGTTCGAAGTTTAACGATGCATCATTTAATTTAAGTTTTAGTAACGCCTCTTTAAGTTCTTCGTAATCGCTTCCATCAGCAGGGAATATACCTGCGTATACCATAGATTTTACTTCTTTATATCCTGGAAGTGCTTCTGATGCTGGATTAGCTTTAATAGTTAATGTGTCACCAACACGAATATCTGAAATGTCTTTAATACTTGCTGTAATGTATCCAACTTCACCTGCATTAAGAACTTTTGCTGGTTCATAATCTCCTGGTTTAAAGTATCCCACTTCAACTATTTCGTATTCACGTTTACTTGCCATTGCAACTATTTTGTCTCCTGGCCTTAATGTTCCATCTACCATTCTTACGTGAACGACAACACCTTTATAGTTATCATATTTAGAGTCAAATATTAATGCTTTAGTAGGAGCAGTTATATCTCCTTTAGGCGCTGGTACTTTTTCGACTATTTCATCTAGTACTTGTTCCATATTAATACCAGTCTTAGCTGATACACAAGGAGCTTCCATAGCTTCAATACCTATTATATTCTCTATTTCATTCTTTACCTCATCTGGTCTAGCTTGAGGTAAGTCTATTTTATTTATTATTGGTATAATCTCTAGATTATTTTCTAATGCTAAATACACATTTGCTAATGTTTGTGCTTCAACGCCTTGGCAAGCATCAACAACAAGTATTGCTCCTTCACACGCTGCTAAAGAACGAGATACTTCATAGTTAAAATCTACATGCCCTGGAGTATCTATTAAATTTAATATATATTCCTTACCATCCTTAGTATATTTCATTCTAACCGCTTGAGATTTAATTGTAATACCTCTTTCACGTTCAATATCCATATTATCTAACACTTGTGCAGTTAAATCTCTTTTTTCTATTGTTCCAGTAAGTTCTAATAACTTATCTGCAACTGTAGATTTACCGTGGTCAATATGTGCAATTATACTAAAATTTCTTATGTTATTTATGTCGTACATTTTCTTCCTCCGTTAAAACATTTTACCATAGAAAAAAGCAATTGTAAATAAATTTAGAACTACTCTACTTGTTATTCTTCACTTTTTATGTAATCTATGGTATAATTTTAATTAGTCGATAATATTAATGTTAGTGTGAATACACAAATATTAATACCAACAAAATTTTGGAGGTGAACCTCATGATTCTCAGTGGATGGATACTACCAAATATGGTAGACGGCTATGAATGCCGGTCACACTCAGGATTTAAGGAACATATCTTAATAGTCCAAAACTATTTGGAAAAACTCGACGAGACAACTCGGGCTAAAATCACGAAAAAAGCAAAACAAATTGGTGTTTCATCTTATGATGATATAGCAGTCCTACTCCTCGGATGGATAAAACTTATAGATTATCCATATAAGTCAATTTGTTACATTGCTCGTGAAGACTACGAACTGGTTATCCAAAAATACATGAACCTAGGATATATTCCGACCGAACTTACTCCCAAACATTTTATGGGATAAGTAAAAAAACAAGGAGTGCATTTGCACTCCTTGTTTTTGTTAGCATAAATGTCAATTAACTATGTTGCAGTCTCCTTTTCTAACAAATTGTAATTTTTGGATGTTAAAATTCGTTTCGATGTTTGAAATGAAATCATCAATGTTCTGATGAGTAGAAATTACAACTATGCGCTTTTTGTCTTTATTGCTATATGTTGTTATATATTCGAGTATCTCTTGCGCGTTTGCACCTTCGACCTCGCCTATAACATCATCAAGTCCTGAGGTACACTCATCAAGTACAAGCACATCTATATTTTCATCAATCCAGTAAAGCATTTTTGCAATAATAAGTCTTTGCTTCTGACCGTTTGAAAAATGATTATACTTCTTCTCTTTGAGGTATTGCCATACATCTACGCAGTTTGTGGTAATTTCTTGCCACAGATGAAGGTTTACAAGAATGTCCTGCATTTTTGCAAGATTTGGTTGTTCATCGTTACAGAACAATTCTTGAAATACGCTAAGAGAACCAAACCTAAGTTTTTCATCATAATATAAGAATCTAGATGTCGAAGGGATATCCACACTCTTATTTAATGTGATTCTTTCAGTTATGAGTTTCATAAACGTAGACTTACCAGATCCAGAAGGTCCATAAAGTATTGCTACATCGCCGGTAGAAATAACTATCTCCCTTTCACTTTTTAGGGTAAATGGTTTATCGTTTTCCGATTCTTCGATATAGCTTATCTTAAATTCAGGTATACATATTCTAGTTACAGGTTTATCTTCCTTATGTCTTGCTGTCACTTTATCATAAGTTTCAGTTATGAGTTTCATTTCACACTCTTCGCGAGTTATAACAGTAACGCGTTCACTAAATCTATCTAGAGAATCCGTAATTCTAGTTATATTTCTTAAAGCCGCCGTTACTATTACAATATTAGCAGTGATTTCTGCAATTGTTGCAACAGTTATATTTTGCCAGTTTATACCGAAAATATATAGCAAGATTATTCCATAAGTTGCAAGTGTTTCTACTATGCACATTATAAGTCTTGAGATTCTCATTTTCTTATCAAAAGTTATAAAGTTACTATTATTCGCTTTAATCGTTTTGCTAAGAAGATTTATTCTCATAGGAACATCTTTCTTTACTATCGGGGTTACCCTTAGAAGATCGTTGCTTATCTCATACTCTTCATCGACACTTTCTCTGAATTTCTCGTGATAAGTTTTACGACTCATAGACAAATATACTGTTGTGGCGAATGCGGTAATAGCAAATGCTACCAATACGGGAATAAAGATACTTTGGCTAATTGCATTATTTGTGATAACCGCAACAACAAGCATTAATATAGCAGATATAATACCTAAAATATTAAATATGTTGTTTATCTTAAGTTCCCACAAATTAGACAAATAACGCTTTATAACATTTATTACCGACTCGTTTGACATTATAGAGTACATATTGGTTTTTTCATCCTTTTTATGCACCTTATCCGTTACCTCGGAAAGAATTTTACTTCCTCTTAAGATAATTTCGTTATCAAACATAAACTGATATTTTTTGCTCTCAGCTGCAATTACAAGATCAAGGCTAGACCTTAGAACTTGCTCACCATAGTATAACATAAAGAACACAATACCTACTATGACGAATTTCATCTCAATCATAATATTAGTTGCTTTAAGTAAAAATGAAAATGCTAAACCTAAAAATGTTATACTAAATTCTACGATTGCTAGATTCCGACCTCTCCTTTTAAGATTGGTTGGTACCTCTACCATTTTGTGCTTCAATCCGAAAGGTTTGAAAACTGTGCTAATGAGTGTTGCTATTTTTTGCAAGAGTTTTTTTATCATCCTTTTATTTCTCCTTTTCTAATTATTATTTACATAGACAATTTATCGCCCATGTCAACCAAATTCTTGCATTATTATTGTACCACATTTTTAGGCATTTTTCAATTTTATGTCGACAAGTGTACTTATTTTGCAGATAAATGGTAGAAAGCGAGAGCTTATCGCTCCCGCTTTCTATATTTTATTATAATTATTATTTACACTTTCTTTATATTATTTACATCTTTGCCATTAAATACTATGTCATATAACACTGGTATTGTATAAAAAGGTATATCTTTTTCCTTACTATATTTGTTTAAGGCTCGTATTACTTTGTATCCTTCTACAGTTTTGTTGTTCATCATCTTAAATGCTTCATCAACATTTAACCCTTGTCCTAAATAATAACCAAATGTAAAGTTACGGCTTGTAGGGCTCATACATGTAAGCATAAGATCTCCTGCTCCAGCATATGTATATGCAGTTTCTTTCTTACCGCCAAGCATAACTAACGCTTTTGCCATATCTGTCATACCTGTTGCTAAATATGCTGCTCTAGTTGAATCAGCAACATTTAATCCAGCCAACATTCCAGAACCTACCGCTATAGCATTTTTAATTGCTCCACAGAATTGTATTCCATCAATATCTTCAGTAGTTTCCATTTTTATAGCATCTGTTTCAAGAAGCATACGAGTCATGTCCTCTGCTTCTTTAGATGTAGTTCCTAACATAAGAGAAATTTCTGTATGCTTTGCAACATCAATTGCAAAAGACGGACCAGATAATGCAGAAATTTTTGTAGCCCCTAAATATTCTTCAAAAAGCTTTGTTGTAGTTATAAAGTTTTCTTCATCTATACCTTTAGTTGCACTAATTATTATTTGTTTCTCATCATAGAAATCTTTTATTAATTCTATAGTATCTCTAATAGCTATAAACGGAAGGACGTTAAGTATTACGTCCGCTCCTTTTACAGATTCTACTATATCTGTTGTAATTTTAACTTCATCTGCAAGTCTTATTCCTGGGAATAACTTAGAATTCACTCTAGTTGTTAGAATTTCATCTTTTTCCGCTTCAAATTTTGTCCACATTACTATGTCAAAATCTCTTCCTTCCAAAACCTTAGCAAATCCTATTGCTAATGCTCCAGCTCCTAATATTGCTATTTTCATAAATCTTTTTCCTTTCGTATATGTTTATATATTTTTAGTATTATTGTTCTTCAGGTAAATTCAATTTAATATGAAGTTCGTCAAGTTGTTTTTGATCTACCACGTTTGGTGCTTCAGACATTTGACAAGCTGCACTCTTATCTTTAGGGAATGCAATTGTATCTCTTATTGTGTCTAATCCAAGTACTAACATTACAAGTCTATCTAGACCATATGCTAAACCTCCATGAGGTGGTACACCATATTTAAATGCATCTAGTAAGAAACCAAATCTAGCTTGTGCTTGTTCATCTGTAAATCCAAGTAAGTTAAATACTCTTCTTTGAACTTCTCTAGAGTGTATTCTAATACTTCCTCCTCCAAGTTCTGTACCGTTTAATACGATATCGTAAGCTTTAGCTTTAACATCTAATGGTCTTTCTTCCATGAATGCTAGGTCTTCATCCTTAGGTGCTGTGAATGGATGGTGAACAGCTTTACATCTGTTATTTTCTTCGTCCCATTCAAACATAGGGAAATCTACTACCCATAAGAATTTGTATTCATCTTTGTTTATTAAGTTTAATCTCTTAGCCATTTCGCATCTTAATGCGCCTAATGCTGCAAATACAACTTCGTTAGTATCTGCTACGAATAATACAAGATCGCCTTCTTTAGCGTTTGCTCTTTCAACAACTTTAGCTATTATATCCTCAGACATAAATCTTAATATGTTAGATTTGTATTCTCCATTTTCAATAGCAAACGATGCAAGACCTTTCGCTTTATATATTTTTACGAAATCTATAAGTTCATCAATTTGTTTTCTAGTGTAGTTAGCTGCTCCTGGAACAGTTATTGTTCTAACACTTCCACCTTTAGCTATTGTATCTGCAAACACTTTAAATTCGCAACCTGCAAATATATCTGACATATCTGTAAGTTCCATGCCAAATCTTAAGTCTGGTTTATCTGAACCGTATCTTCTCATAGCTTCATCATAAGGCATTCTCATGAATGGAGTTTCAATATCTATACCTTTAATTTCTTTAAATATTTTCTTTAAGTATCTTTCATTTACATCGATTACATCATCTTCGTCCACGAAAGATAATTCCATATCTATTTGTGTAAATTCTGGTTGTCTATCTGCTCTTAAGTCCTCATCTCTAAAACATCTAGCTATTTGGATATATCTATCATATCCAGATAACATTAATATTTGTTTAAATAATTGTGGAGATTGAGGTAATGCATAAAACATTCCTGGATTTACTCTACTTGGTACTAAGTAGTCACGTGCTCCTTCTGGTGTAGATTTATTTAGCATTGGAGTTTCAACTTCAATAAATCCTTCATCATGGAAGAAGTTTCTTGTAATGTGACAAATATCACTCTTTAATTTTAAGTTTCTTTGCATTGATTTACTTCTTAAATCTAGATATCTATATTTAAGTCTTGTTTGATCTCCTACTTGATCCGCTTCCTCAATTTGGAATGGTAAAGTATCACATTCTGAAAGTATTCTAACAGATTTAGCAATAACTTCTATTGTTCCTGTTTTTAATTTTGGGTTAACTTTTGAATCTTCTCTTTTATTAACCACACCTTCTACTGATATAACGTATTCGTTTTTGATATGGCTTGCTTTTTCAAAATCTTCAGCTGACACTCTATCATCAATTACTACTTGGATTATTCCGCTTCTATCTCTAAGGTCAACGAATATGATTTTACCCATATCTCTTCTTGTGTCTACCCAGCCCATTACTGTAATGTTTTTACCTACATCGGCTTCAGTAAACTCTGTGCATCTAGCACTTCTTTTTTGTCCTGTAATTAATTCAGACATCTTTCTTTCCTCCTTTTAATATGTATATATAAATTATAATAAATATTTAATATGCTTAAACATATTAGATATAAAAAGGCTCTCGCCTCTAATATGTTCTCACATATTAGGGACGAGAGATATATTCTTTCGTGGTGCCACCCTATTTACTTCTCTTTTATTTTAACGTGCAGTACACGTACTTACTTTTCATAAGTCTGCTCATAGGGTGTCTTTCATAAATTCTAATCTAACACTTCCAGCCTAGGTGTTATTCTCTATTGATTAGGTTTGTTTATTACTCTTCCCTTGTCATCGCATTTAACAAAATAAGTATACTATTTTTTTGTGTTATTGTCAACAACTATTTTTTACTAATCAAATACAGGGGTTACACCTGATGTTGAAGATGTCATTGTAGAGCCATTATGGCTTATCGCCTCAACTTTAACATCATATGCTGTATTAGGATCTAATTTTGCATATGCATGTTGCTCTTCTATCTTTATTGCATCTAAAACATATATGTCATTTGTACTCTCTTTAATATAATATCTATATTCTTTGAAACTTTTTGGATTTGTAGAAGTAGTTTTTACATTTAATGATACATTGCCTGCATTTGTAGCTACTGAAGATTCAACTTCTAAATCCACTTCTTTTGCCAATTCATTTGACATGATTAAACTATTATTAGTTTCTTTAGATGCACTTAGAAACGATATTCTGTTATCCACACTCATAACAAGTGCTGTAAGAGTTATCCCAACTGTTACAACTACCATTCCAAAAGTTATTATACTTACATTTTCTTTGTGTTGTTTCTTTGTCATTTTTCTTTGTTTCATTAGTTATCACCTATATATTATACAATTATATATAATATATACTACCTCATATATTTATATTTTACAACACTTTTTTTATTACATTTTGGTTACAAAAAAGTTGTATGTATAAACATACAACAAATATTTGCAAGCATTTCATAAGCCGGGTTCTGTTTTAGACAGCCATTAATCTGGGATGTACATTGCTATACATCTCTAGCCACATTTCAAGAAGGCGGCAAGGTAACCTTAATCTTCTTTATCTGTGTTGCACCAAATGGGGTTTACACCACTCATATGTCACCATACAAATTAGTGAGCTCTTACCTCACTTTTTCACCCTTACCTTACGGCGGTTATTTTCTGTTGCACTTTCCTTAGGATCACTCCCAGTAGACGTTATCTACCATTACTACCTTGAGGTGCCCGGACTTTCCTCGCAAGACTAGCTTACGCGACTGTCAGAAATACTTGCAATTAGTATTATACAACTTTTCTTGTCTTTTGTCTAGTTTAGAGTAAGAAGACAACATAAAAAGAGGCTTGACCTCTTTTTATGTTATTCATAATTTAATTTTGTTCATCTTGTATATATTTTTATACTATTTCTAAAACTGGTGGTTCTTGTTCTATTTGTAGTTCAGTAATTGTTGCTCCACCGTTTCTATCTATTCTAACTTCCGTAACGCTTAAATCTTCATCTGCTTTTTCTTCTACTTCTTCTTTCATTCTATTTGGACCATACTTACCATATATGTATGCTTTTACTCTAGCTTCAAATGCTCTTTTACTTATACCTAATGTATGTTCATAATCTGTTGGATCTTCATAGAATTTTTTGAATGTTCTTACACCATATGTAGAAACAATGTATTCTACTATAGCGATTGAATACTCTTGAGAATAGTTATATCTTTCATACCAGCCGGTATCTTTTAATTTACCTAATTTCTTTACACCATTAGCCGAAATATGTTCTGCAAAATATCTTACTTCTTTTTCGCTATTTAGTCTACCACTTAGATATCCCATCCAGCCTAAACTTAACCATTGTCTTGCTTGAACTACACTTCCAGGAACTATATCGTCTTCAGAAACCTCGTGGACTTCTTCCTCTTCAACATCTGCATCTAAAGTACCTTCTTCAGCATCAATATCCGCCATCTCATCTTCTAGCATAATAAGTTCATCCATTTCTTCTTCAGAAACTTCTTCCTCTTCAACTACTTCAGGTTCTATTTCTTCCTCTTCTATAGGTTCTTCTTCAACTTCTTCTATTTCTTGTTCTTCTTTCTTTTTAACCATAGAAGCTCTTAACATTCTATCTGCTGTTTGTTTATCTAGTTTATTCATGTTTTCGCCAAGAACATCCATATCAAGTATTCTCTTAAACGCTTCTGCTTGTTCTG
>JAZSJJ010000004.1:0-124946 GCA_045534225.1 Clostridia bacterium | reverse complement strand
AGGAATATTATTTTTTTCTGCATATACATACTCTGCATTATCTTTTTTTATTGCAGCAGTATAAACAACTGCATCTGCGCCTATAGCATTTTTTTCGTTATGTCCAAAATATACAGGAATATTATTTTCAATAAGAGTATTAGTTAAGTTGGTTTGATTCGTGTCAGAGCCAGTAACTATATATCCTTTATTTTTTAGGATTTCGGCTAATCCGCTCATGCTTACTCCACCAATTCCAATCATATGTATTTTAGATATATTTTTTAATTCATTAAAATCATTTTTATTCAAAATTACCACCTCTAGGCAACATGTATTATACACCAATAAAAAAATAGTTGCAATTGTATTGACTCTAATTTACCCCTAATAGTTGAAAAATGTGGATAACTAGTATATAATATGAGCATGTAGGTGATAATATGTGGTTAATAAATGTAGTAATAATAATTACCTTCGTATTTTATATAATACAATTAATGTCTAAGACGTCAACTAAGAAAGATCCAGTACTATACATATTTGTTGGAGTAGCAATATTCCTTGAAACTGTATTTATAATATGCTTAGCAAATGGAAAAGAATTAAATAACATTATGCAAGTGCTAATTTTAATATTCTCATATATAATTCCGATGTTACTAGTAAGTATAAAAGGATTAGAGAAAAATGTTAAACTAACATTAGTGCATTACGTTGCAGAATTTATGTATTTTATTAGAAATTATGAATTTGCAGAAGGATTACTTCAAAGAGCAATAAAACAAGATAGAAAGAATTTGAAGTTTTATTATTTAAGAGCAAAAGCATTAGAGAAACTAGATAGAATAGCGGATGCTAAAGATGTGCTGTTAAATTCATTAACAGTAAATCCAGATAATGCAGAAGTATATTACAAAATAGCGGTGCTTTTAGATAAACAAGGAAATAAAGAAGCTGCAATATCTATGCTAAATCAAGCGGTAACTATAGATAATGCATATATTGAAGCTAAAGAAATGCTTGGAATACTTTTCTCAGATTTAGGCTACATTTCTGAAGCGAAAGCTATATATGAAGATATAGCTATGAATAACGAAGCAACAGCAGATACATTCTTTAACCTAGCAGTTATATATTCAGCAGCTGGAGAAATAAACAAGGCAATATCTGCTTACGATAAAGTATTAGAAATAGATGATGAAATGTATGAAGCATATTATTCTATTGGCAGATTGTATTATGCCAAAGAAGAATATGAATTAGCTAAGGAAAATCTAGAAAAAGCAATAGCAGACAAGAACCTAAGAGCAAAAGCAGAATATACTCTTGCTATGATAAATATGAAAATGGGAGATATAAACGATGCAGTGGCACATATTACAAATGCTATTAAATTAGATAGTAGTTTTGTTCTTATGGCAAAGAAAGAACGTTTATTTAAACCAATAATGGCAGAAATATATGCGCTAGAGGATGGAGACTTTGAAGTTGAAATTGCAGAAGAAGTAGAAGAAAATATAGAAGAACAAAATAATATATAAAACAAAAATAATATGTTTACAAAATAAATTTTGTGTGGTAGAATAACGACATGCAAAATTTATTTATGTCGAAATGGCGGAACTGGCAGACGCGTCAGACTCAAAATCTGATATAGGCAACTATGTGTGGGTTCGATTCCCACTTTCGGCACCATACTTATAAGGCAGACTAGATAAGTCTGCTTTTATTTTTTAGAAGGAAATATGAAAAAAGTCAATAAAGTATATAGTTTAGAATATATAGATGAAACAGAATTTAAGAAAAGAGAAAGAAGCTTAAAAAAATATAATATGTTAGCATATAAAAAGTTAATGTTTGAGTATTATCCTAATTTAAGAAATGGTAAGTTTTTAGGGGATGTTATAGCTGAGAATAAGAAAACTAAAGAAACACAGTATTCATTAAAACTACCTGCAGACAGTTTGTTTGAAAAAGTGCATGGAAAAGTAACATTAGAGTATATTATAAATGAAGAGGTAGATACTATTTTTCTTAAAACAATATTACCAGACGTATTATTAGAAGGTCATATGAACGAACTTAGTACATATAAGGGAGTAATGGTAAGTAAAGAACATCCGGAAAAAGATATGTTCAAAATAAACTTACTAAATATGTTAAATAGGGATAAATAGAATAAAGTAGGAAAAAATTATGAGAAAATTTTTTGAAAAAAACGAAACATTAATTAGTTTAGGATTAATAATAATATATCTTCTAACCAATTCATATTGCATGAATAACTTTGGTTTAGAAGATTATAGAACATTAATTGTAAATGTAATTCTTACAGTATTAATAGTAATGTTTGTGTTATTAAATAAATTAGGAGAATATTTAAGTTTAACACACTTTCCAAAACCAAAACAATATCTGTATTTTATACCATTAGTTATACTAATGTCGGTAAACTTAATTGGTGGAATAAGTGTAAATTTATCTGTAACAGAAACAATAATATATATGCTTTCTATGGTGTGTGTAGGTTTTCTAGAAGAAATAATATTTAGAGGCTTCTTGTTTCAAATGATGGCAAAAGATAATATAAAAGCCGCTATAATTGTAACATCAATAACATTTGGTGTAGGTCATATAATTAATCTGTTAAATGGGGCTGAGGTTATACCAACATTACTTCAAATATGCTATGCAATAACAACAGGATATTTATTTGCAGTTATACTAGTAAAATCTAAAAGTATATGGCCGCAAATAATAACACATAGTGTAGTAAATGCACTTTCGGTATTTAATGAGACCAATTTTGTTACCACATACATATCTCCAGTAATTTTAATAATTGTACCATTAATATATGCAGTGTATTTAAATAAAAAGCTAGAAAATAAGATGTAAAATGCTAAATGCAACTAAAAATTAACAAAAAACAACTAAAACTTGGTAGAGTGCAACTGGTTGATTATATATAATTTGCAGTAAGAGAGGAGGAAAAAGATATATGAAATTATCTGAAAACTTAAAAATAATTAGAAGAGATAATAACTTATCTCAAGAACAACTAGCAGAAAAACTTGGAGTATCTAGACAAGCAGTTTCTAAATGGGAATCTGGGCAAAGTTATCCTGAAATGGATAAAGTTCTTCTTATATGCAAATTATTTAATTACAATATAGATGAGCTAATGAACGAAAACGTAAAAATAGTGGAGGAAACAAAAGAATCCAAAAGCGTAGTAAACAAATATGCAAAAGACTTCTTTAATTTTATAACTAAAACTATAGATATGTTTAGTAGTATGAAGTGGAAGCAAAAGTTAAAATGTATTATAGAAGAATGTTTTATGTTCTGTTTAATATTCTTAGTATTTTTATTAATAGGAGCAGTAGGAGATTATATAGCTAACAATGTTTTTGGAACTATTTTTAGAGACTTCTATTATTATGGATTAAGAAATATATTAGAAGCAATATATATTGTCTTTTCAATAATTGCTGGAACTACAGTTTTGCTACATATATTTAAGGTTAGATATTTAGACTATTACGAAATAGTAAAAGAAAACGTAGAAGAAGCAGGAGATAACAAGGGAGAAAAACAAGATAAAGCAGAAAGCGAAAATACAGATAAAAAGAAAATCTTTATAGAAAAGAAAAAAGAAAAGGTAATAATTCGTGATCCAAATCATTCAAGTTCTAAATTCTTAAATGGACTATTCAACATAGTATTATCTTTTATAAAGTTTGTAGTGATTTGCTTGGGTTTGCTATTTGTATTTACATTTGTATCACTATGTACACTTCTAGTACTAAGTATGTTGTTCATAAAGACTGGTATGTTATTTGTAGGAGCGGTACTTCTAATAGCGGCACTACTTATAGGTAACTTTGTAATATTAGAAATACTTTATGATTTTATTGTAAATAGGAAATTTAATAAGACTAGAGTTGGCTTAACATTTTTAGCTTCACTTGTAATAATGGGAATAAGCATAGGATTAATACTAATAGGATTTGCAAATTTTGAAGTTATAGAAAACAATGATAATACATTTACTATGTCTGATGAGTATGTATATAAAATGAAAGAAGATTTTGCTTTTAATACATATAACTGTGCATACAGATATATTGAAACGGATATAAAAGATGTTAAAATAGTGGTAAATTACACTAAATACGCTAAATGCTATGTCCATGATTTAAATCATGGAATTGAAATATATTGTGGTAGTGATGAACTAAAAACAATAGATTTAATAAAACAAATAATAAAAGATATAAATAACAAGCAAATAAAAGATTATCCTTATGTGGCAGAAGTATACATTTATGCGTCTAAAGAAAACATAGAAAAAATTCAAGAGAACAATGATAAAAGAATATCTAATGAATATGAAATTCAAAGACAAATAAACGAAAATGAAAACTTAAGAGATAAAATAGAACGTTTACAAAATACAATAGATGAACAAAAAGAAGAAATAAATAATTTAAGAGATACTATTAGACAATATGAAACGGCAGATTAATAAATAGACAGAGAATAAAGGTTACAATTACAATTTGTAGTTGTAACTTTTTGTTTTCTGTGGTATAATTTTTATGTCAATTAAATGGTTGACTTTAGTTTAATTAAACAATAGAACGAAGGAGAATAATTATGTTTTGGCTTAACGAGAAGTTCGAAGTATGGTGGAACGGAAAAAAGAAACAGATTCCAAAAGACGCTTTGGAAAAGTATCTGGCAGAACAAACTACCAAAAATGCAACCGGCAGCGTGTACGTCAATATATCAGACAAGGCAACATATAGTGATGTATGTCACTTTATGCTTTGCAATCTTAAGAATGCTGTGCGCATCCAAATCTACAATGATGGAGCAGTACGGATATTCCTCTATGATATTTTCGATAAGACAGCTGCCTGTTGGGATACCCCGGAAGTCTACACAAGTTTGTACAATTTGTATAGGTTGGACCAATTCACCCAATTTGTAGAAAAATATAAATAATAAGGAGATAAAAAATGAAGACAAACGATGAAGCAATGAAGAAAGGAAGAAAACTCCTAAACGAGTACCATGAGCTTGAAGAAGCTTTGGATATCCTTACAAATCCGGATGCTCAGATTTTCCTCAAGTGTTCCACCTTTTATAACCATAACAACAAGGTGCTTAAAGAGGTGACCACGAAGCTTGGTTCGCAGGCATTCGAGGGAATTCGTGAATACATGAAAACACGGATGGCTCAAATCAAGAAGGAGCTGGAAGGACTTTAAGCTTCAAATAAAGAGAGTAATACTTAAAAGTATTGCTCTCTTTTGCTTGTTAAATTGGCTATAAAATGTATAAAATATGTGGCTTAAATGCTATTTACAAAAATCTACTTATGTGATACTATGATTTTGTTATTAAGAGGCAAAAATATATATTTATACATAAGATATAACACAAGGAGAAAACTCATATGGTAGTAGATAGCGTAGAAAAATTAGAAAAAGCAATTGCTAGTACAAGAAAAGCGCAAGAAGAATTTGCAAAGTTTAGCCAAGAACAAGTAGATGAAATATTTAAAGCAGCAGCTATTGCAGCAAACAGTGCAAGAATACCACTTGCAAAAATGGCAGTAGAAGAAACAGGAATGGGGCTTGTAGAAGATAAAGTAATTAAGAACCATTATGCTGCAGAATATATATATAACAAATATAGAGATACAAAAACGTGTGGTGTTGTAGAAGAAGATAAAGCTTTTGGTATAAAGAAAGTATTAGAACCAATAGGAATAATTGGTGCGGTTATACCAACAACAAACCCTACTTCTACAGCAATATTTAAGACATTAATAGCTCTTAAAACAAGAAATGGAATAATAATAAGTCCACACCCTAGAGCAAAGAATTCTACTATAGAAGCAGCAAGAATAGTTCTAGAAGCAGCAGTTAAAGCTGGTGCACCAAAAGGAATAATCTCTTGGATAGATGTACCATCATTAGAGCTTACAAATACATTAATGCATTCAGTAGATACAATACTTGCAACAGGTGGACCAGGTATGGTTAAATCTGCATACTCTAGTGGTAAACCAGCACTTGGAGTAGGAGCAGGAAATACACCAGCAATAATTGATGTATCTGCAGATATAGTTTTAGCAGTAAACTCTATCATCCACTCAAAAACTTTTGATAATGGTATGATATGTGCATCAGAACAATCTGTAATAGTAGATAACAAGATATATGATGATGTAAAAGCAGAATTTGTAAAACGTGGATGTTACATACTTGACGAAGATGAAACAGAAAAAGTTAGAAAAACAATAATAATAAATGGAGCACTAAACGCAAAGATAGTTGGACAAAGTGCATATAGAATTGCAGAACTTTCAGGAGTATCAGTACCAGAAAATACAAGAGTGCTAATAGGTGAAGTAGAAAACGTAAACCTAGACGAAGAATTTGCTCACGAAAAGTTATCTCCAGTTCTTGCAATGTATAAAGCAAAGAACTTTAAGGAAGCTATTAGTAAAGCAAAAGTATTAGTAGAAGATGGTGGTCTTGGACATACATCATCATTATACATAAATACACTTACTGAGCAAGAAAAAATAGAACAGTTCTACAACTCAATGAAAACATGCAGAGTATTAATAAATACTCCAGCAGCACAAGGCGGTATAGGAGACATATACAACTTTAAGTTAACTCCATCACTTACACTTGGTTGTGGATCATGGGGAGGAAACTCAGTTTCAGAAAACGTAGGAATAAAGCACTTGTTAAATGTAAAAACAGTTGCTGAAAGGAGAGAAAACATGCTTTGGTTTAGAGCACCAGAAAAAGTATATATTAAAAAAGGCTGTTTACCAGTTGCACTAGATGAACTAGGTACAGTTTTAAATAAAAAGAGAGTATTTATTGTTACAGATAAATTTTTGTATGAAAATGGTTATACAAAACCAGTAACAGATAAATTAGATGAATTAAAAATAGCGCACGCATCATTCTTTGATGTAGAACCAGATCCAACTTTGGAATGTGCAGTAAAAGGAACAGAACAAATTAGAGCATTTAACCCAGATTGTATTATAGCAATCGGTGGTGGTAGCGCAATGGATGCTGCTAAAATTATGTGGGTAATGTATGAACATCCAGAGGTAGACTTTATGGATATGGCTATGAGATTTATGGATATACGTAAAAGAGTATACACTTTCCCTAAAATGGGTGAAAAAGCATACTTTATTGCAGTACCTACAACAGCAGGTACAGGTTCAGAAGTAACACCATTTGCTGTTATAACAGATGAAAAGACTGGAACTAAATATCCATTAGCAGATTACGAACTTATGCCTAAGATGGCAATAGTAGATGCAGATATGATGATGAATGCACCTAAAGGTCTTACATCAGCATCAGGAATAGATGCAGTAACACACGACCTTGAAGCATTAGCATCAATGATGGCTACAGAATATACAGATGGTTTAGCTATAGAAAGCTTAAAAAATATATTTGCATATTTACCTCGTGCTTATGATAACGGACCAAACGATCCAGAAGCACGTGAGAAAATGGCTAATGCAGCAACAATGGCTGGTATGGCATTTGCAAATGCATTCCTTGGAGTATGTCACTCAATGGCACACAAATTAGGTTCATTCCATCATTTACCACATGGTGTAGCAAATGCTTTAATGATAGAACATGTATTAAGATTTAATAGTGTGGATGCACCACCTAAAATGGGAACGTTCCCACAATATGACCATCCAAAAACATTAGAAAAATATGCTAAAGTTTCAGACGCATTAGGCCTTGGTGGAAAAACAAATGAAGAAAAACTAGAAAACTTAATAAAAGCAGTTAACGACTTAAAAGAAAAAGTTGGCATAAAGAAAACAATAAAAGATTATGGCATAGATGAAAAAGACTTCCTAGCTAGACTTGATGAAATGACAGAACAAGCTTTTGATGATCAATGTACTGGAGCAAACCCAAGATATCCATTAATGAGCGAAATAAAAGAAATGTACTTAAACGCATATTATGGAGGTAAAGAATAATGGCAGTAAAAGTTGTAAAGGTGTTAGCTGAAAGAAAAAACAAAACAATATATAAAGATGGGGATAGAGTAATAAAATTATTCGAAAAGAAACATCCTAAATCTAATATATTAAACGAAGCGTTAAATCAAGCGCGTGTAGAAGAAGCTACAGACTTAAATATTCCAAAACTATTGGAAGTTACAAAAATAAAAGAAGGTTGGGCACTAGTATCTGAATACGTTTCAGGTACTACGCTAGCTGAACTTATGGATAAGCATCCAGAAAAAATGGATAATTACCTAGATATATTTGTAAATCTTCAATTAAGTGTATTATCTAAAAGAGTTCCTTTGCTTAGCAGAATGAAGGACAAGTTTAGAAATAAACTAAAAGATACTAATCTTATAGATGATGCAACAAAATATGAACTAGAACAAAGATTAGAAGGTATGAAAAACCATGCTAAACTTTGCCATGGAGACTTCAATCCAAGTAATATAATAATCACCGAAAAAGGTGATGCATATGTACTAGATTGGTCGCATGCGACTCAAGGTAATGCATCAGGTGATGCTGCAAGAACATTTTTGTTATTCTCAATACAAGGTAAAGAGGAATTAGCAGACAAATACTTAGATTTGTTTGCGGAAAAAAGTGGAATAGAAAAGGCACATATTAGAAGATGGATTCCAATAGTTGCAGCAACTCAGCTTACTAAAGGAATTCCTGAAGAACAAGAATTCTTAAGACGCTGGATAAACGTAGTAGATTTTCAGTAATAATTTTGGATAATTGTACCTAGGTACGTTATTATATATTTTTGATGTAAATAAGGAGGAATAAGATATGTCAGAAAGATTTGTTTTAAATGAAACTTCACATTTTGGTAGAGGTTCAAGAGAAGTACTAGCAAGCGAAATAACTAATAGAGGATACAAAAAAGTATTATTTGTAACAGACAAAACTCTTTTAGATTGTGGTGTTGCTACTAAAGTTAGTGCTGTATTAGATGCAGCAGGTATCCCTTATGATACTTATGCAGACATTAAACCAAACCCAACTGTTAAAAATGTACAAGATGGTGTTGCGGCATGCAAAGCATCAGGTGCAGATGTAATAGTTGCAGTAGGTGGGGGATCTGTAATGGATACAGCTAAGGGTATTTCAATAATAATGACTAACCCAGATAGAGCAGATGTTGTATCTCTAGAAGGAGTATCTAATACTAAAAATAGAGGAATGGCAATGGTTGCACTTCCAACAACTCATGGTACTGCAGCAGAAGTTACAATTAACTATGTAATAACTGACGAAGACAGGGAAGTTAAAATGGTTTGCGTTGATCCTAACGATATACCACTTCTTGCAATAGTAGACTCTGAACTTATGGAAACACTTCCAAAATCTATAGCAGCATCAACAGGTATGGATGCATTAACACACGCAGTTGAAGGATACATTACTAAAGGACACAATACTATGTCTGACATGTTCCACATGCAAGCTATTAAATTAATATTTAAATATTTACCAGCAGCTGTAAATGAAAAAGATCCAAAAGCTGTAGAAAAAATGGCTCTTGCTCAATACATAGCTGGTATGGGATTCTCAAATGTTGGACTAGGAATAGTTCACTCAATGGCTCACCAATTAGGTGCTGTATATGACACACCACATGGTCTAGCTAATACAATATTACTTCCAACAGTTATGAGATATAACGGAGCTGTATGCGCAGATAGATTTAAAGAAATACTAGCTGGTCTTGGCGTAATAGGAGCATTAAGCTTTACTGATGAACAAGCAGTTGAAGTATTCGTAGGAAAGATAGAAGAACTTTCTAGAACAGTTGGAATAACTACAACAGTTAAAGATACTGGATGCAAAGAAGAAGATTTAGATATGCTAGCTGAAAAAGCAATGGCAGATCCATGTATGCCAGGTAACCCAAGAGAAGTTACTAAAGAAGACTTTATCAAATTATATAGAGAAGCTATGTAATAAGGAAAGAAAATGGAACAAGAAGCAAAAAAGAAAAAAATACACATATTAGATAAAATTTTTGTGATAGCATCGTTTGTAATACCAATGCTAGGAATGATAGGAGACTATATAATGTGGCATGGTGTTACAGAAGGTGGTTTCCCAGTATGCACAATACTAAGTATAATTCCATATGGAGCACTTGTTATTGTGTTAAGTATAATAGCAAAAGTTAAGGATATTAAAACTGAGTTTTGTAAATTGTGGGTTATATTATTTATCCCATGGCTATTTATGGGTGCTATGCTTTTAGAACTAATAGTAGGTTTAGCATTAATTTGGATTTTTTCTAGTGTAATAAAATTTTAATGAAGTGAATAATATAACAAGGCGAGATTGTTGAAATCTCGCTTTTTTTCGTGTATAATATACATACTTAAGAAAAGAGTGGAAATATGAGAAGCATATATATAGTATTAACTATGACAGGCTCAGCATTGTCTCAAATTGTAAAAGTATATACAAAGAAAGAATATGGGCATGTATCTATAGCGTTAGATAAAGAATTAGAAAGAATGTACAGCTTTGGTAGACTTAATCCATACAATCCATATGTAGGTGGATTTGTACATGAATATATACACAAAGGAACGTTCTATAGATTTAGAAATACAACTTGTCAAGTTTTAAGAGTTAGAGTAACAGATGAACAATATGCAAAATTAGAACAAGTTATATTAAAAATGGAAGCGGAAAAAGAAAAATATAAATTTAATATAGCAGGGTTGTTTGCGGTAAGTATAAATAAAAGAATAGCAAAAGAAAATTATTTGTACTGCGCAGAATTCTTAAAATATGTATTAAAAGAAGCGGGAATTGCAGACGGTTTACCAGAAATAATAAAACCAGAACATTTCTTGATGCTTCCGCATAAGAGTATATATAAAGGACTTTTAAGAGATTACAGATATAGAGTAAAATATAGCGAAAAAGAGTTAAAACAAATGGAAAAGAACAATGTTAAATTAAGCAAAAAGAAACACTTAAATTGCAATGCTTAATGCTTTGTGATACCATTTGTATGAGGGGTAAAACAAATGAAAAAGAAAGATAAAAAAATAATAGGTGGAATAATAACAGGTATTCTAGCATTAGTATTAGTAGTGCTAGATGAAACAGGATATATAGATTTAGAGAAGTATCTAGACGGTGGTAATGCAACTCTTGTAGAAAGTAATGCATATACAGATGTTAATGGATTAAACGAATACAAAGTAGTTAGAGTTGTTGATGGAGATACTTTTGTTGTAGATTTTAATGGTAAAGATGAAAAGGTAAGACTAATAGGAGTAGATACACCTGAAAGTGTACATGCAGATAAAAGTAAAAATACTAAAGAGGGTGTAATGACATCAGACTATACAAAATCTAAATTAAATGGAAAAACAGTAAAATTAGAATTTGATGTGCAGGAAAGAGACAAGTATGGAAGACTTCTTGCATATGTATATATAGATGGAGAAATGTATAATAAACATTTATTAGAAATAGGATATGCTAAAGTTGCAACATATCCGCCTAATGTAAAATATGTAGAAGATTTTACAGAACTACAAAAAGAAGCAAGAGAAAATAAAATTGGTTTGTGGGCAGAATAAAATAAAGGAGAATATATGGATAAGAAGAAAATAACAATAATAGCTATAGTTATATTAATAGTTGTTGTTTGTCTTGGCGTAATAATATTTACAGGAGGAGAAGAACCACCAGTAAATAATGTTACAAACAATAACAGTAGCACTGGTGAGCTTACAGGTAAAGCACCATCTAAAATAGAAGATGATGAAAAAGATGTAACAAAAGCTATGAGAGAGGAATTATATAACTTTATACCTAAAATATATTATGAAGAAATAGCTCCATTTTCAAGCTTTTTCATAATGGATGCAACACTTCAAAAAATGATGGATGAAGAAGATTTTGATTATTCTGAAGCTAATGTAAATAAATATGTAAAGAAGATATTTGGTAAAGATGCAAAGATAAATACTAAAGAAGTAACAGAACCAGATGTAAGTAAATCAATATTCTTCTACGATGAGGAATCTAAATCATATTCTGTAATACCTTTAGGATATGTTGGAATATTTAGCAAACAAATATTAATGAATGCAACAGAAACAAAAGATTACTATTATGTATATACATATATGTTATCTGGAGTATACAACTATGATGAAGACAGTGTAGTTACAGACGAATATGGAGATATAGATTTTGAAAACACAAAAGTACAGGTAATAATAGGAGATAAAAATGGGCATGATTTAGTACATGTTTTTGATAATTATGAAGATATGGAAAAAGAAGAAATATGGATAAATGACCATAGAGACGAAATGCCAGTTCTAAGATATACATTAAAGAAAGACGGCAAGTCATATTATCTTATAGAAGTAGAACAAATAAATTATTAAAAATGTAAAGTAACGGAAATTATATCTGTTACTTTTATTTTACATTAAAGAGTAGTATAATATGGGTATAATTTAGGAGGATAAAGAATGGTTTGGTTGATTTATTCTGTGATGTTTGCTACAACTGGATGGATTATATATAAAATATGTATAAAGAAAGTAGAAAAAGAATATGATGAAATATTAAAAAATAATTTTGATAAAACTACCATACTTTGCAATAATTGTCACAAACAAAGTAAATATATAGATGGTAAATGCGAATTTTGTGGAATGGAACTGAAAGCTAAGTATGAAAAAGTAATTGAAAATTATTCGTTTTATACATGCTGTTTTGCGTTTATAGGACTAATTATTAATATACCAAGCTTAAGCTGGATTTTTTTACTTGTTTCACTTTATTTTCTATATAAATGGGTGGTATTGATTAAAAGACGAAAGATTGAAGTGGAAATAAGCAAAAACAACACCGCATTAAGAGATAAGCAAAAAGAACTGGAGAAAGAAAAAGAAGAAAAAATAGCAGAAGAAAAGAAACAAAAAGAAGAGGAAAATAAAATATTACAAAAAAATATTCTAGAACAAAAACATAAAGTGTATGAGAAAGAAAAGGAAAAAATAATAGAAAAATATACGAAGAAAATATTAGACAATCCAGAAATATTATGTCTATACTCTAAGATTTTAGATAAAAGGCATGAAATTAATGTTTCATTAAAAAACTATTCTAAAAATGCAGTTAAAACACTATTATGGGATTTTGTATTAGGGGATATTAAGATTAAAAAAGAAGGAATTAAAATACACGGAATATTTGATATATACAAATCGAAATGTGTTTTGAATAATAAGGATAAAAATGAGAACAAACTTATCGATGGATTGGATACTGATGAATTGAAAATAGAAATAAAGACTAAATATGATAACTATTATATACAGCTAAATGAGTATTTAACAACAAATAATGTGATAAAATTGGCTGCTGGAGATAAATCTTATAAGCTCTCAGGGAAATGTAAACCTATATTTGGATATACATGTTTATTAATAGATATGATAAAAGCCTGTGACAACTTAACAGAATTTGAAAATAACAAAGAATTATTCACAATATATAACAATATGTATGAAGCAAAGATGACAGATGAAAGTATTGTAAATAAGATGTATACTCTTTATACAAATTTATATATCAAATCATTCAAAGATAAATTAGAAGAAACAGATTGGTGGACGATAATAGAATTAGCAAAAAGAAAGAAACTAGCTGAAAAATATAATATTGACTCGGATGCTGTTATTGAAACTAAAGAACAACTGATAGATTATATAGTTGCTAATCTTATAGATTTTAACAGAGAAGGTCAAATAATAGGTATTGCAAATATTCTTAAAAAACAAGAAAAAATGAAAACAAGTCTTAAATTCGATATAATGACGAACATAGATGAAATATTAATGGAGGCTTCTGAAAAAATAGCAATAATAGAAGAGCAGAAGTATATTGAAGACCTCAAAGAAGAAAGAGACAGACTTCTTAAAGGAGATTTATCTAAAGAAAAGAATAGAGAAGAATTAGAGCTAAGTTTGGATAATATTAAAACTGGTTATGATTTTGAAAACTATGTTGCAAATCTATATAAAAGACTTGGTTATACAATAGAAAAAGTTACTAAAAAGAGTGGAGATCAAGGTGCAGATGTTATAGCAACAAAAGATAACTATAAATATGTTATTCAAGCAAAATATTATAGTAGTCATGTAGGAAATGCAGCTGTTCAAGAAATAGTAGCCGCAATAGCTATGTATAAAGCAAATAAGGGTATTGTTATTACTAACAATGCATTTACTCAATCTGCTAAAGAACTTGCTAAAGCGAATAATATTGAACTTGTTGATGGAAAGAAAATAGAAGAATACAAAAAGCAAATTCTAGGGAGATACCAAATAAAAGTAAAGATATAAACACAAAAACAGGGATGAAATATGCCCTGTTTTTTGTGTGTAAAATGTCACAAAAAATAACTTAAAAAAATAAGTTATAAAATTCCCACAACTATTGCAAAATAAATATTAGTGATATAAAATATAGTTAGCCAATTTAAGGAGGTTTTTATATGATAAAAGTTGGAATTAATGGATTCGGAAGAATCGGAAGATTAGTAATGAGAGCATCGCTAGAAAGGGAAAATGTAGATGTAGTAGCAGTAAATGATCCTTTTATAGATCTAGAATACATGAAGTACATGTTAGAATACGATACAATACATGGAAGACTAAATAAAGAAGTTAAAATAGAAGATGGAGCTTTAGTTGTAGATGGAAAGAAAATAATGGTATACAACTGCAAAGATCCAAACGAAATACCTTGGAAAGATACAGGCGCAGAATACATTGTTGAATCATCTGGTGTATTCACAACTTATGAAAAAGCATCAGCTCACTTAACAGGTGGAGCTAAAAAGATAGTTATCTCTGCACCAGCAAAAGATAGCTCACCTATGTTTGTTATGGGTGTAAATGAAGATACTTATACTAAAGATATGGTAGTAGTATCTAACGCATCTTGTACAACAAACTGTTTAGCACCTCTTGCTAAAGTTGTAAACGATAAATTTGGAATAGAAGAAGGATTAATGACTACGGTTCACTCTGTAACAGCAACTCAAAAAACAGTTGATGGACCATCTAACAAAGATTGGAGAGGTGGAAGAGCAGCAACTTACAATATTATACCTTCATCTACAGGAGCAGCTAAAGCTGTTGGTAAAGTTATACCAGAATTAAATGGTAAACTTACTGGTATGTCATTCAGAGTTCCAACTCTAGATGTATCTGTAGTAGACTTAACTTGTAGATTAAAAACTCCAGCAACTTATGATGAAATAGTAGCTGCAGTTAAAGAAGCTTGTGATGGAAGTATGAAAGGTATAATGTCATACACTGAAGATGCAGTTGTATCATCAGACTTTATACACGATCCACATACAAGTATATTTGATGTTAAAGCAGGTATTGCTTTATCTGATACATTCGTAAAACTAGTTGCTTGGTATGATAACGAATGGGGTTACTCAAACAAACTATTAGATTTAATAGTACATATGTATGGAGTAGATAATAAATAAGAGGTTGTTTAAGAGGATAAAAATATATGAATAAAAAAAGTGTTAGAGATATTGATGTATCTAATAAAAGAGTATTAGTTAGAGTAGACTTTAACGTTCCATTAGATTTGGAAACAAAAACTACAATAACTAACGATAAAAGAATTAGAGAATCTTTAAATACTATTAAGTATTTAATAAATAATAATGCGAAAGTAATTCTTTGTTCTCACATAGGTAAGACTAAAGAAAAACTTTCAATAGCTCCAGTTGCAACAAGACTTGGAGAGTACCTAGAAAAAGAAGTAACACTTATACCAGAAATAATTGGAGATAACGCTAAAGCCGTTATCTCTAATATGAAACCTGGTGATGTAGTATTACTAGAAAATGTTAGAAGATTTGCTGAAGAAGAAGCAAATGATGAAATGTTTGCAAAAGAATTAGCATCTTTAGCAGATATCTATGTAAATGATGCATTTGGAACTGCACATAGAGCACATGCTTCTACTGAAGGTGTTGCAAAACACTTACCAGCAGTATGTGGTTTCTTAATAGAAAAAGAACTTAAAGCATTAGGAGATGCAATAGATAATCCTAAAAGACCACTAGTAGCAATTATTGGTGGAGCTAAAGTTTCTTCTAAAATAGCAGTGCTACTAAACCTATTAGAAAAAGTAGATACAATAATAATAGGTGGTGGAATGACATACACATTCGTTAAAGCTTTAGGTGGAAATATTGGTAACTCTATCTTAGAAGAGGACAAGATAGAAGTAGCTAAAGAAATACTTGCTAAGGCTAAGGAAAAGAATGTAAAAGTTGTACTTCCAGTAGATACAGTAGCTGCCACAGAATTTGCAGAAGATGCAGATAGCATAGTAGTAGAATCTATGAACATTCCTGATGGATACCAAGGTATGGATATTGGACCTAAGTCTATAGAACTATTTACAGAAGTAATTAAAGGTGCTGGAACAGTTGTATGGAATGGACCAGTTGGAGTATTCGAGTTTAAGAAATTTGCAACTGGAACAAATGCAGTAGCAAAAGCTATGGCAGAATCTAATGCTGAAACAATAATTGGTGGTGGAGACAGCGCATCAGCAGTTGCTAAAGCTGGCCTTGAACAAGAAATGACACATGTATCAACAGGTGGTGGAGCATCACTAGAATTTATGGAAGGAAAAGAACTTCCAGGAATAGTTGCTCTAAATGACAAATAAATGTAGGAGAATTAAATGAAGAATTTAGCATCAAATAAATATGTTTATATGATACTTGCGGCGATAATAATTATCGCTGTAAGTATTTTGATGCTTTCAGGGGATAAAAAAGAGACTAATAACATTATTCCTAATGCAGAAAATACAGAAACTCTTACAGAAGAACAAATGCTAAGTATTAAGGCTCAGTATGAAGAAGAAGGAAACATGGAAGAGTTTGAAGATGTATATAACAATATAGAACAAACAGTAGCTTCTAAGTTTTTAGATGGAAGTATAACTTCAGAGGAAGAGTTAAAATTAGAAATAGATAAAATCAACAAGATGTTTGAATCGTCTGATTGGGATTATCTAGAACTAATCTATCCATCATTCTGGATGGGAGAATGGAGTTTAGATTCTAAAGGTAAATTGTATTTTACATTTGCAAATAAATCTTTAACACCTAATTGGGTACAAGATTTGGAAATGAAAGAGTGTGTTAAATAAGGAGTAAGATATGCGTAAAAAAGTTGTAATTGGAAATTGGAAAATGAACATGACAGCTGAAGAAGCTAAAAACTTTTTAAGATTTATGTCAGTTGAAGTAAAAGATGGTGAAGTTGAAGTTGGCTTTGCGGTACCATATACAGCACTATGGGCAAGTATGGATGCTGTAAGAGATAACGAATATATCGGTATTGCAGCACAAAATGTTCACTTTGAACCAAGAGGTGCATATACAGGTGAAATAAGCGTAGAAATGCTTAAAGAAACTGGTGTTAAGTACTGTATAATTGGTCATAGCGAAAGAAGACAATACTTTAATGAAACAGATGAAACTGTAAACAAGAAAGCAAAAGTTCTTTTAGAAAATGGAATAACTCCAGTAATATGTGTTGGAGAAACATTAGACGAAAGAGAAGCGAATGTTCATTTAGAAAAAATAGAAAAACAAGTAAGAAAAGCAATGGAAAGCATTGATGTAAGATTTGTAGATAAAATAATAATAGCGTATGAACCAATATGGGCAATAGGTACTGGTAAGACAGCTACAAAAGAACAAGCAGAAGAAATGTGTTCACACATTAGATATAACGTAGCTAAAATGTATGGATTAAATGTAGCAGATAATGTTAGAATACAATATGGCGGAAGCGTAAATGATGCTAATGCAAAAGAGTTATTTGAAATGCCAAACATTGATGGCGCACTAGTTGGTGGTGCAAGCTTAAAACCAACATTTACTAATATAATAAAAGCTGCAAGATAGTAAGGGAGAAAATATGAAGGATAAACAGTATGTGCTAATGGTATTAGATGGCGTTGGCATAAATGAGGATGAAAGAGGTAATGCATTTAAAGCAGCAAACACACCAAATCTAGATAAGTTGTTTGCTAAATATCCAAATGCATCTTTAAAGACAAGTGGACTTAGTGTAGGACTTCCAGAAGGCCAAATGGGAAATTCTGAAGTTGGACATATGAGTATAGGTGCTGGTAGGGTTATTTATCAAGACTTAACTTTAATATCTGAGAAGATAAGAACAGGTGAGTTCTTTAAGAATAAAGTGCTTTTAGATGCAGTAAACCATGTTAAAGAAAAAAATAGTAAGTTACATATATTTGGACTTCTATCTGATGGCGGAGTTCATTCGCATATAGAACATTTTTATGCGCTACTTGAACTTGCTAAAAGAGAAGGAATATCTAAGGTATATATTCACGCGTTTATGGATGGAAGAGATACACCTCCAACATCAGGTGTGGAATATATGAGAGCGTTAGAAAATAAATGTAAAGAACTAGAAGTAGGTAAAGTGGCAAGTATATGTGGTAGATACTACGTGATGGATAGAGACAAGCGTTGGGATAGAGTAGAACTTGCATATGATGCATTAACTATAGGTGAAGGTAAACACTTTAAATCTGCTGAAAGAGCGTTAGAAAATTCGTATGAATGTCAAGAATTCGATGAGTTTGTAAAACCAGTAGTTATAGTAGATGATGAAGATAAGCCACTAGCCTTGGTAGAATCAGGAGATGCAGTAATATTTGCAAACTTTAGACCAGATAGAGCAAGAGAAATATCTCATGCATTTAAGGATACAAACTTTACTGGATTTACTAGAAAAACAGGTAAACTTACTAATCTAATGTATGTTGGTATGACAGAATATGAAGAAACCCTAGATACAGTTAAAGTTGCATTTAGAAAAGAAGAAATAAAAGAAACTTTAGGTGAGTTTTTATCTAAACGTGGATACACACAACTTAGAATAGCAGAAACAGAAAAATATGCCCACGTTACATTCTTCTTTAATGGTGGAGAAGAAAAAGAATTCAATGGAGAATCTAGAATTCTTGTCCCATCGCCAAAAGTTGCAACGTATGATCTAAAACCGGAAATGTCTGCATATGAAGTTACAGATAGATTAGTAGCAGAAATCGATGCTAAGAAACATGATGTAATAATTGTAAACTTCGCAAATGGAGATATGGTTGGACATACTGGAGATTTTGATGCTGCGGTAAAAGCAGTTGAAGCTGTTGATGAGTGTGTTGGAAAAGTTATAGATAAACTAGTTGAAATGGGTGGAGAAGCAATAATAATTGCAGACCATGGAAACTGTGAGCAGATGATAGATTTAGTAACAGGTGAAGTAATAACATCCCATTCAACTTTTGATGTACCAATCATAGTAGTATCAGATAGATATGAAAAGGTAGAATGTGGGACATTAACAGATGTATCTCCAACATTAATAGATATAATGGGGCTTACAAAACCAAAAGAAATGACAGGTCGTTCTTTAGTAAAGTAATATAGAAAGGAAGTAATAGGTTATGGAAAAAGATATGAGAATTAAAGAGGTACACGCAAGAGAAGTTTTAGACTCAAGAGGTAATCCTACTGTAGAAGTAGAAGTTAAACTAGAATGTGGAGCTAAAGGTAGAGCAATAGTACCTTCTGGAGCTTCTACAGGAGCATTTGAAGCTGTAGAATTAAGAGACGGAGATAAGAGTAGATATCTTGGTAAAGGAGTTCTAAAAGCTGTTTCAAACGTAAATGATATAATAGCAAAAGAAGTTGTTGGAATGGATGCTACAGAACAAGAAGAAATAGATGCATTAATGAACAAGCTAGACGGAACAGACAATAAAGGAAAACTTGGTGCTAATGCAATACTTGGCGTATCTATGGCAGTTATGAGAGCTGCAGCAGAAGCACAAGAAGTTAGCATTCACACATATATTGGAGATGGTGAAGGTGTAACACTTCCAGTTCCAATGATGAACATATTAAATGGTGGTAAACACGCAGATAATAGTGTTAATATTCAAGAATTTATGGTAATGCCAGTTGGAGCACCTAACTTTAGAGAGGCTTTAAGATGGTGTGCAGAAGTATTCCATAACTTAAAAGCAGTACTTAAAGCTAAAGGATATAGCACAGCAGTTGGTGATGAAGGTGGATTTGCACCAAACTTAAAGAAAGACGAAGAAGCATTACAATATATAGTTGAAGCAATAACTAAAGCTGGATATACTCCAGGTAAAGACTTTAGAATAGCAATTGACGCTGCTGCAACAGAAATGTATGAAGAAGCTAAAAAAGCTGGAAAAGAAGGTTCATACTACTTCTGGAAAACTGGAGAAATGTTTACAGTAGAAGAAATGGTAGCATTCTGGGAAGAAATGTGTGAAAAATATCCAATCATATCTCTAGAAGATGGTTTAGCAGAAGAAGATTGGGAAGGTTGGAAAGTGCTTACAGATAGATTAGGTAAGAAAATACAACTTGTTGGTGACGATTTATTCGTAACTAACGTATCAAGACTTAACAAAGGAATTGAAAAGAAAGTTGCTAATTCAATACTAATTAAAGTTAACCAAATAGGAACAATATCTGAAACTTTAGCTGCAATTAAACTTGCAAATGATAATGGTATGACAGCAGTTGTATCACATCGTTCTGGAGAAACAGAAGATACTACAATAGCAGACCTTGTTGTTGGTCTTAATGCAGGACAAATTAAAACAGGTGCACCTTCTAGAACAGATAGAGTTGCTAAATACAACCAACTTCTAAGAATAGAAGAAGAATTGGGAGACAAAGCTAAATATCTTGGATTAGATACATTCTTTAATTTAAAATAATATGTAATATATAATAAAAACAAGTCATAGAAATATGGCTTGTTTTATTATGAGTGATGTTAACATAATTTGAAAAATAGGCGCTCTTGTGATATAATATACATATCAATATTTTTAGTCCAACGTAAAATTTTATTGGAGGTACAAAAAACAATGACGACTGAAATGTTTGAAAAAACAATGAAAATTATGGTACGGTTGATTGTAGTTCTTACAATCATTCTTGCAATCCTTCTTATAGTTTATGTTAGCATCGTTGTTTCAGCAAGTGATGTCGTAGACAACACTCGTGTTGAGAGAATAGATAATACACATAGCATTAAGGATGAGCCTATGGCTACCAGCAAACCTATAGCACCTGTAGAAGAAATTCCTGAAGAAAAGGTTCCGTTAAAGGAACTCCCCGAAACTACTGTTGTAGAAACGTGGTACACTGAAGACGAGTTGGATTTACTTGCAAGACTCATTTACTTTGAGGCTCGCGGTGAATGTTATGAAGGTCAAGTAGCAGTTGGAGCTGTTGTAATGAACAGACTCAAAACTTCTGGCTTCCCGAATACTATTCATGATGTAATCTATCAGAAGAATCAGTTTAGCCCCGTGGGTAGCAGTAAATGGGATTCTGAAATTACAGATTATGGTACTTGTTACCAAGCTGCAATTGAAGCTCTTAATGGAGTTGATCCTACTGGAGGCGCTACATTCTTTTACAATCCTCGGATTAGTACAAGTCAGTGGATTTTCACTAGACCTGTAGTAAAAGTAATTGGAAACCATAATTTCGCAAAGTAAGGTTGCCCTGATGGGCAACCTTTTCTCTGTTTATATGGACTATAATTATTATGGTGTTAAGATTTGCAAAAACTCTTTTTTGTGATATAATAACTGCATTAAAGGGGTAAATATATGAAGAAATTATATGAACTAGGTAAAAAATATTATTTGAAATATAAAGAAATTATAAACTATTTAATATGTGGTGGACTTACAACTGTCCTTAACTTCGTGGCATATATGTTGTTTACTAGACTTATGCATTTAGAAGAAGTAACAAGTAGTAGCTTAGCATGGGTTGTTGCAGTAATATTTGCATATGTTGCAAATAAAATATTTGTATTTGAAAGTAAGACTAAAGGTTTTAAGGCGGGATTTAAGGAGTTTGTATCATTTATAGGGTGTAGAATAATATCTGCAATAACTTGTGATGTAGGAACATTTGCGTTAATGGTAAAAGTGTTACATATAAATGATGTTATATCTAAGATAGTAACTCAAATTATGGTAATTATAGTGAATTATCTATTTAGCAAATTATTAGTATTTAGAAAAAAAGAGGATAAGTAAAATTATAATAAAAGAATATAATATAAAAACAGATACCAATATGGTATCTGTTTTTAGTTTAGTAGGTATATAGAGTAATTTAGTACAAATGCAAAAACAATCCATAATATATATGGGACTTGGATCAAGGCGGCTTTTTTATTTAGTTTATAAAATTCATATGTCATAAAAGACACCAATACAATTAATAAAACAAGCCACAATGTAGAGATGGCAAATAATTTAAATCTAAAGAATAAAATTGACCATAAAGAGTTTACTATTAACTGTGTATAATATAACTTAAGAGCTTTAGAATTATTTTCTTCTTTAGATATTAAATATGCACCTATTCCCATAAGTATATATAATATACTCCAAACAATAGGAAATAAGAATCCAGGTGGAGCAAATGATGGGGTGTTAATTTGTTCATATATTTCAGTTCCACCAGCTAATAAATTACCAATAAATCCAGCAGCTAATGCAATGAAAATATATAACAATAATCTTTTGTATTTGTTCCATAATTTTTTAATTTTACTAATCATATATACACTCACCAGTATTAATATATGTACAAAAATAATAAGTTATACGGAATAAATTTAGGTTAAAAATTAAGTAAGATAATAATAGTATTCATCAGATTCTTTTCTTGCATCAGTTGTATATAATACAACTACTTCGTTGTTAAAGATAGTGTAAATTATATGAAAGAATTCACTTATTAATAATTTGCGGTATACATTTAATTTTGTTTTCTTGTATATTGGATGTGAATGTGGAAATAGTGAAAGTGATTTTGCTTCAGCAATTATCTTATTACCAACTTTTTCAGCATATTTTGAATTAAATATTTTTAAGAAATTTAAATTGTATTCTGTTGTAATTGTTGAGAGGTTAGTTAGATTTACTTTATATATCAATAAATAACACCTCTTATTCTTTTTTCAAATTCATCTAATGAAATGAAATCCTTTTTAGTAAAAGCACCACTTTCGTATAGTTCAATAACTCTATCTATAACAGCTTCTTCGTTATTTAGGTTGTTAATATTTTCACTTACACATAAAGTGTTAGTACGTTTTTCTTTGTTGTTGTTAATCATATATATTCCTCCTTTGGATATATAAGATACTATAATATATAACGGCTGTCAAATTTATTTTTTTGTCGAAATTTGTATTCTCCTGGCATTGATACTCACGCCATATGTATATTATATATACCTTAAAAATATTTGTAAATATGCTAGGCAGAATAATATACAAATTGTTAATATTTGTGGTATAATGTGCGTATTAGGGGGATAATATGAATAAAGCAGAAAGTGTATTAGATTATTATTATAGAGCATGTAAATTAAAAGAAGTAGAAAGAAGTGGTTGGGTAGATTGGAATATTTTAAGAACTGGACCAGTCGAAAGAATAGCAGAACACATTTACGGAACTCAAATTCTAGCTATGGCAATATATCTAGAATATGATTTGGATATAAATATAGATAAGGTTACAACAATGTTAGCACATCATGAAACTGAAGAAATAGAAATTGGAGATATTACACCTTTTGATGGTGTTACTGAAGCTAAGAAAGCTGAACTAGGAAGGGAAGCTATTTTAAGAATTACAAGTACAATAAAAAATGGTGAATACATTAAAAGATATGTAGATGAGTTTGAAAAGCGTGAAACTAAAGAGGCAATTTTTGCATACCTTTGCGATAAATTAGAATGTATTTTATGGGCAAAGAAATATTCGGATACTGGTAGAATAAGTTTAGAAACAGCTCCAGAGGAACAAATAGAATTAGTTAAAGATATAGTAGATGCTGGAGCAGATGATGCGGGAGATGTTTTTAGAGAATATCATAGAGCAAAATTCGAGAATGATGAAGCGTTCATGGAAATAATAAACTTACTTGAAGAATATAAAATAAAAGAAAATAATTAATTAAAATATGCATATAAAATATATGCATATTTTTTTTGTTATTAACTCAAAATACTAATAAAATTAATGCGAGGTATTTATGAAAAATATATTTAATTTTGGTATAATAATAGTTATTTTAATGGCGCTTTTTGTGATGTTATATATTACCTTTAATCATAATGAAATAAAACTTTTCCCAGAAGTTATGGCAGCGGTTAAAGATCAAAGTTCAACGAGTAGCAAAAAGAAAACTGACCAAAGCTCTGTATCTAATAATGGAGATATGGTAGATTTGCTTGCTAGATTAATAAATGGTGAAGCAAGGGGAGAATCATATAAAGGTCAAGTGGCGGTTGGAGCTGTTGTTATGAATAGAGTCAAAAGTTCAGAGTTTCCAAATACAATTTCAGGCGTAATTTACCAAAAGAATCAGTTTTCATGCGTTAAAGATGGACAATTCGATAAACCTATTTCTAAAGACTCAACTGTATACAAAGCTGCAAGAGAAGCATATAACGGTTCAGATCCAACTAATGGTTGTCTCTTTTTCTATAACCCAAAAACAAGTACAAATAAGTGGATATTTAGTAGACCGACTGTAGTAACAATAGGTAAACATAGGTTTACAAAGTAGGTGGAATATGTTAGGTAAAATAGAAGCAAAAATTAAAGAAATAAAAAAGAAACAGAACTCAAAAGCTATGGGAGTATTAGCATTTTTTGTGTTTGGTTTGGTCACACTCATTATGATGAACAGTATAAATATTTATGGTAGAGAAAAGCAAGAAAATACGGATACAAATAATAGAAATATGTACGAGATAATAACTAGTGTAAACAATATAGATGTATTAGTTACTAAGATTAAAATAACAAAAACAAGTGAATACAACTTGCCGGTGTTATCTAAAATAATGGCAGAGGCAACTAGAGCTAAAGATAATCTTTCTGCACTTCCAGTAAATCAAAGTGCACTAAGTAATGTATCTAAATTTTTTACTCAGGTTATATCATATAGTGAAACTTTAATAGCGACGGAAGCTAATTTGAGTGAAAAAGATTATGAAAATATAGATAAGATTAGTGAAGTTGCAGATAAATTAAACGAGACGTTATCAGATATATATACAAAACTTACAGAAGGAAGAATTAAATGGGATGAAGTAGAAAAAGTTGCATCAGAAGAACTTACAAAGGACAAGGCGGAACTTAATTTAGAAGGAATAAATAACATAGCTTCAGTATTAGAAGATTATGAAGGACTAATATATGATGGGGCTTTTTCAGAACACATAGTAAGCAATAAAGCAAAGAATTTATTGGATAAAGATGTAACTGTAGAACAAGCAGTGGAAAAAGTAAAAGAATGTGTAATAAATCTTGGAAAAAAAGAAAAATATGAAATAAAAGATGTTAAATATAACGGTGAAATAAATGGAAATATCCCGCTTTATGATTTTAGTGTTAAATGTATAAGAAATAATAATGAAGAAGAAAAGATAGAAGTAGATGTACAAATAACAAAACAGGAAGGAAAGCTACTTTTAATACTAAGCAATAGAGATATTAAGGAAAAGAAACTAAATATAGAAGAATGTAAGCAAATTGGAGACGAGTATTTGAAAGCGTTAGGACTTAAAAATTTTGATCCAACATATTATTTAGTAGATAATAACATGGTAACAATAAACTATGCTGCTGTACAGGATGGTGTTTTACTTTATCCAGATTTAATTAAAGTTAAAGTTGCTATGGATAATGGGGATATCTGTTCAGTTGAATGTAGTGGATATATATATAATCATGGAACTAGAGAAAACTTAACAGTGAGTATTGGTGAAACAGAAGCAAAAGCTAAAATAAACAAAGATGTAGAAATTAAAAATATTAGACTTGCAGTTATTCCAAAAGAGTCTAAAGAGGAAGTTTTAACATATGAAGTAAAGGGGAAAATAGATAATCATGATGTGCTTATATATATTAATGCTAATAACGGAAAAGAAGAAAATGTTTTATTAATATTAGAAACACCTGGTGGAATTCTTACTATGTAACAAGAGAATCATATTGCTTTTAATATTTTTTTGACATATAATTTTTTTAGGTGATAAAAATGTATGGAGTAGTACTAGAGGGTGGTGGGCTTAAAGGAAGTTACCACTTAGGAGCGATGAAAGCGGTATATGAATGTGGATATAAAATTGGTGGTTATGTAGGAACGTCAATTGGTTCATTTAATGCTGCAGTCCTTGCACAAGGAGATTTTGAAAGATTATATGATGCGTGGTATAGAGGTTCATCAACTTTAGGATTAGATGTAGATGAAAAAGAAATAGAAAAATTAGTAGATAAGAAAGTAAGTATGAAATCTATTAAATACTGGTTTAATTTCTTAAAATCTAATGTGGAAAATAAAGGTGTAGATTCAGATAAATTAAAGAAGTTATATAGTACATATATAGATGAAAAGAAACTTAGAAAATCTAAAATAGATTATGGTATGGTTACAGTATCTTTAACAGATATGAAACCGGTATATATGTATAAAGAAGATATACCAGAAGGTGAAGTTGCATCATATGTTTTGGCAAGTTCATATCTTCCTTTTTTCAAACAAGGAGATTTGTTAAAAGATAATAAAACATATATAGATGGTGGCTTTTTTGATAATCGTCCAATATCTCTTTTAATAGATAAGGGATATACAGATTTTATAGAAATAAGAACAAATGCAATAGGTGTAACTAAATGGGTTAATAAAAAAGGACTAAATATTATAGTTATAGAACCAAGTAAAAAGGTTTTAAGTGGTATTGCAATAAGCGATAATAAATCTGTTCGTAGAGATATGGAAATGGGATATTATGATGCTATGCGTGTACTTAAAGGATATATTGGAGATAAATTCTATGTTATACCAACAGAAGATAGTAAGGTATTTAATGCTTTAATAAATATAACAGATGAACAAATAAAATTTATAACTAAAGTTGTTAAGCTTAGCGGTGTACCTGATGATATGGAACCTAAGAAGATATTATTTGAAAAGATACTTCCTAATCTTGCATCTAAGTTAAAAAGCGCGGATACAAAAACTTACCAAAGGACAATAGTATCTATGATAGAATATGTAATGTCAGAAGAAAAAGATGAATTTAAATTTTATACTTTTGAGGAACTGTTAACAGAATTTAAGAAGAAAATACCTAAGTACATGAAAAAACAAAGAGAAGCAATAATTAAAGATCCAACAGAAGTTTTAATACTAAATTTGTTGAAGTTTGTTGAAATATAGCGAAAATTAGGCCCTTTACTTTACTTTTTGCTTAAAAAATAATATAATATATATGGTTGAAACAAAGACCAAAATAAATTTATGGAGGTAAAAAATGTTCAAATCGAAGTACAGGATAGGACGGAAAAAAAGACAGCAGATAGCAGAATATTATGTGTACGAAAATAGCACGATCAGAAAAACAGCGGCACATTTTGGCATCCCTAAGTCTTACGTTCACAGAGCACTCGCGGATTACAGATGCGACCGGTATACAAGAGACACTGAACTTGCACACAAAGTTGCAGAGCTTGTCGAAAAGAATGTTACCGAGCGCTCAACAAGAGGCGGTCAGTCTACGAAGGCAAAATATTCAAAAAAGAAAGCCTAAGACTAATCCAAGAAACACACGCAATAATATGCGTGTGTTTTTCTGTTTATTAATAAATATAAAACATAAAAAGATATATTTCATATAATATATGGGGTGTAATATGAAATATGAGTAATTCAAAACTAATAGATAAAACAATCTTAGCAAATAGTACAAATTATATGCTAGGAAGAAATGGTAGTAAGATAAAAGCGGTAACTGTCCATCATATGGGCGCAGTATTAACAATAGAAGAGTGCGGAAATGTATTTAAGAATCCGGATAGAAAAGCTTCTAGTCACTACGGAATCGGTAGTGATGGAAGGGTGGCCCTCTATGTAAACGAAAAAGATACTGCATATACAAATAGCAATTTTGACTCAAACAAAGAATCTGTAACAATAGAAGTATCTAATAGCAAGGTGGGAGGAGATTATCCTGTATCGGATAAAGCCTTGGAAAAGCTAATACTTCTAGTTGCAGATGTGGCTAAAAGAAATAATTTAGGGAAGCTGGTTAAAGGAGAAAATCTAACTTGGCATAACATGTATACTGCAACTGCTTGCCCAGGTAAATATCTTTTAAGTAAGCTAGATTATATTATCTTAGAAGCAAATAGAATAAATGGAATAGATGAAGAAGGTAGTGAAAGTAGAAAATCTAATGAAGAAATAGCAGATGAAGTAATTAAAGGTTTATGGGGGAATGGTAAAGAAAGAAAAGACAGACTCACAGCAGCTGGGTACGACTATTATGCTATACAAAATATAGTTAATGAAAAACTATTAGGCAAGAAAACAAATGAACAAATTGCAAAAGAAGTTGTGCAAGGAAAATGGGGGAATGGTAAGGAAAGAAAAGACAGACTTACAGCCGCTGGATATGATTATTACGCTGTGCAAAAAATAGTCAATGAAATGCTTCTAGGTTAGTCGTTTTCAATTGACAAATTATCTGCTTAAAGGTATACTTTTAGCAGGTGATTTTACTTTATGAAATATGCAATTATAGACTTTAGAATGAGAAACGTAGAGAAAGAATTTATTAAATCTTTAGGCTACGAATTAATAGAAAATAACTTTAACTTAGATGTGTATGATGAAATATCTGCACATGTAGATATATATTATTTAAAGGTGGGTAGAGTACTATTTGTTGCGCCAGAAAAAGAGGCAGAACTTCCTTTTGCGGCAACTACTTGTGTTACACATGTGGGCGGTAAATATCCTTTAGATGTGCCATATAACGTGTGCATAGTGGGGAACAACGCAATACACAACTTTAAATATACAGATGAAGTGGTTAAAACATATTTAATAAATAGTGGATATAGACTAATAGATGTTGGACAAGGTTATGCTAGATGTAGTACTTTCCCAGTAGATGAAAATTCTTGTATCACATCAGATATTGGTGTTGCACGCGCTCTAATGGATGCAGGAATAGAAGTGCTGTATGTAAACGAACCAGATGTTAAGCTTAAAACAAGAACTAACAAAATTTTTGAGAAGCAAAGTCAAATGTCATTTAAGAACTCCGAAATGGAAGGCTTTATTGGCGGAGCTATGGCTAGATTTGGAGACACTGTTGTATTATTCGGAGATGTAAATAATTTAATAAATGCAAATAAAATAAAGAATTTTATAGAGAAGAAAGGGTTAAAATTCCATCATTTTGAGAATTTAGATGTAGTAGATTATGGTGGAGTAATAGAGGTTAATATATAAAAATGAGTGAATTACTAAATGGATTAAATCCTGTGCAAAGAGAAGCAGCGTCATATACAGATGGCCCACTTTTAATATTAGCAGGTGCAGGAAGTGGTAAAACTAGAGTTTTAACATATAGAATTGCATATCTTTTAGAGCAAGGGCTTTGTAAACCTTGGGAGATACTTGCAATTACATTTACAAACAAAGCGGCAAAGGAAATGAAAGAAAGAGTAACAGGTCTTGTTGGAGATGAAGCTAAAGATATGTGGCTTGGAACTTTCCATGGAATTTGCGTAAGAATATTAAAAAGAGAAATAGAAGCTATAGGCTTTACTAGAGACTTTAATATATTAGATGAACTAGATAAACAAAAAGTATTAAAAGAATTGCTTAAGAAATTTGAAATAGATGAAAAGAATTATTCTGTATCTAGTTTAGTAAACGAAATTAGTGCAGCAAAAAATGTAATGAAGACTCCAGAAAAATATATGAAAGAAGCAACTGGAGATTATAGAAAAGAAACTATAGCAAAAATATATGAAGAATACCAAAGAACATTAAAGTTAAACAATTCGCTAGATTTTGACGATATCCTAAACTACACAGTTGAGTTATTTAAGAAAAATCCAGATAGACTAAGTTACTATCAAAACAAGTTTAAGCATATATTAGTAGATGAGTACCAAGATACAAACCACGTACAATTTATGCTAATTAGTATGCTTGCAGCTATGCATGGTAATGTGTGCGTTGTTGGTGATGAATCACAAAGTATATATGCATTTAGAGGTGCAGATATATCTAACATACTAGATTTTGAAAAAGAATATGATGGCGCCAAAATAGTTAAGCTAGAACAAAACTATAGAAGTACTAAAACAATACTTAATGTAGCTAATGCAGTAATAAATAACAATACTTCTAAAATAGAAAAGAACCTTTGGACAGAAAACGATGAAGGTGAAAAAGTTAAATATTATACTGCTAAAAACGAATATGACGAAGTAGAATATATAGTAGATAAGATAGATTCTATGTGTAGAACAGGCAAATTCAAATATGGAGATTTTGCTTTGTTATATAGAACAAATGCACAAAGCCGTGTAATTGAAGATGTGTTTATGAAAACAGGTACATCATATAGATTAATTGGTGGAACAAAGTTCTATGCAAGAAAAGAAATTAAAGATTTATTAGCATATACAAAACTTGTAAACAATCTTAAAGATAATGTTTCATTTACTAGAATAATAAACGAACCTAAACGAGGTATTGGAGATACTTCAGTAGATAGAATAAAAGAAAAATCAGAGTCTATGGGACTTAGTGCATTTGAGTATATTACAGAACCTGCAAATATAGCAGAACTTAGATGCAGTGGTGCAGTAGCAAACTTTAGGGATATAATACTAGACTTAAATGCAGTTAAAGATACAATGCTTCCATCTGAACTTATGAAAAGAATACTTGAAGTTACAGGTTATGAAGCAGAACTTATGAGAGAAAAGAATCAAGAAAACGAATCTAGACTAGAAAACCTTTATGAGTTACTTGGTGTTGCAAAAGAATTTGAAGAAGAAAATGCAGATAATTCTTTAACAGATTTCTTAGATAGCATTGCCTTAGTAGCAGATGTAGATAATCTAGAAGAAGATAGTGAAGCAGTTATCCTTATGACTATGCATAATGCTAAAGGATTAGAATATCCTGTAGTATTCTTAGTAGGTATGGAAGAAGGATTATTCCCATCAAAGAGAAGTATAGATGAGGATAATGGTATAGAAGAAGAAAGAAGACTATGCTATGTTGGTATAACAAGAGCTAAGAAGGAACTGTTCTTAACAAACTCAAAACAAAGAACAATGTATGGTACAACAACTTATACAATACCTTCAAGATTTACTGAAGAAATTCCAAAAGAATATCTAGATGAAGCCGCAAAAGAAAATCTAGAAAAAGCTAAGATGAAACAAGAGACATATCTAGATCGTGAATATTCTAGAGTGGAAAGTTGGTTATCTAGTACATTTAATGAAATTAATGAAAGTGAGTCTATGGGTGGATATTCGCCTAGACGCGCTCCTTCTAAAATTGGAATTGACGCATCTAGTTTCTTAAAGAATGTAAACATCGGTAAGGTTGTAGCTAAAGATAATAATAGCGGGGCAGATGTTAAAGAGGGAGATAAGGTTAGACACAAGAAGTTTGGTGTTGGTATTGTAACAAATCTTACAGAAGATTCGGATATGAAAGTTGCAGAAATTAAATTTGAAACAGCTGGAATGAAGAGGCTAATAATAACAGGAACAACACTAGAAATTATTGGATAAATAGTAGAAATATAAAATATATAGTGATATAATGAAGTGGATATATTAAATATATCATAAGGGAGAGTAAATAATTATGAAAATAACAGTTTTATGTGGTGGAACAAGTACAGAAAGAGATGTTTCATTAACATCAGGAACTTTAATATGCAAGGCCTTAAAAGAAAAAGGACACGAAGTAGTATTGCTAGATGTATATCTAGGCTTAAAAGATGTAGACATGAGTACAGTTTTCACACTAGGTGAAAATGGATTATATAGAAAATCTGTAGTTAGTGAACAAATAGCTAATATAGAAGAAATAAAACTTCTAAGAGAAGATCCTGAAGTGTTCTTTGGACCAAATGTATTAAATATTTGTAAAGCATCAGACATAGTATTTATGGCGTTACACGGAGAAAACGGTGAGAATGGTAAAGTTCAAGCAGCTTTTGATTTAATGGGAATTAAATACACTGGTACTGGCTATGAAGGTAGTATGATAGCTATGAGTAAAGATCTTACTCGTAAGATGTTAATACCAAGAGGCGTTAGAATGGCAAAAGGTTTAACTATAACTAAAGAACAAGTATTTGATGATGTAAAGATGGATTTATTTGTTCCAGCGGTAGTAAAACCTTCAAACGGTGGTTCTAGTGTTGGTGTTACAATAGCAACAGATATGGATGAACTAAGAGCAGCGGTAAGAAATGCTAGAGAGTATGACGACACTGTAGTAGTAGAAGAATATATTCGTGGTAGAGAATTCTCTGTAGGTGTTATGGAAGGAAATGCACTTCCAATTATAGAGATAATTCCTAAATTTGGTTTTTACGATTATAAGAATAAATACCAAGCTGGTATGACAGATGAAATTTGCCCTGCAAATTTAAATCCATTCATAACAACATTAATGCAAAAAGAGGCAGAAAAGGCATATAAAGCATTAGGTTTGAATGTTTATGCAAGAATAGACTTTATGCTATCTAGTTTAGATAATTTGCCATATTGTTTGGAAGCAAATACATTACCAGGTATGACACCAACAAGCCTACTTCCACAAGAAGCAAGAGCTGCTGGTATAGAGTATGGAGATTTATGTGAAAAGATAATAGAAATATCTTTAAGAAAATATAGTGGTAAAGTAAATTAAATATTAAATAAAGTAGGAGGAACAATGGAAAACGTATCATTGTTAGATGTAGTAAGTAAAACTAATGGAAAGGTAGTAGGTAAAACTACTATCCTTGACTCCTATGTACAAGAAGTAGTCACAGATAGTAGAGTAAAAACTACTGATGGGCTATTTTTTGCTATTGTAGGGGAAAATGTTGATGGCCATAGTTATATAGGTATGGCAAAGGAAAATGGAGCTGTAGCAGCAGTTATAGAAAAAGAACTAGAAGAATATGTAGAAGGAATAGTATACATACTTGTAGATAACACATTAGAAGCATTAAAAATGCTTGCAACTTGGTATAGAGCAAAATTTAATATACCAGTTGTTGCAATTACAGGTAGTGTAGGAAAAACTACTACAAAGGAAATGATAGCATCAGTTTTAAGTATAAAATATAATGTGTTAAAAACTGCAGGAAATTTAAATAGCGAAATTGGTGCGCCCGTTACAGTACTTGGACTTAAGAGTGAACATGAAGTGGCAGTAATAGAAATGGGAATGGACCATTTAGGTCAAATAGATAGTATAAGTAAGATAGTTAAACCAGATACAGCAGTTATTTCAAATATAGGTGTAGCGCATATTGAATATCTTAAAACAAGAGAAAACATACTAAAAGCAAAGACAGAGGTGTTTGCTAATATGCCAGAAAACGGTGTAGCTATTCTTAACGCAGATGACGATATGCTAATAACTGTAACTAATCCAATAAGTAAAGTATGGTATGGATACAGTGAAAATGCAAATGTGAGAGCAATAGATGCGGTAGTAGACTATACAGAAGGTGTAGTTAAAGCAGAAGTTCTAATAGATAACAATATTTATGAATTAAGAATACCAGGACTAAGTAAACATCTTGTATATGCAGCTTTAACAGGTATAGCAGTAGGTAAAAGATATAATATGACCATAGCTGAAATAATAAAAGGTGTTGAATCATATGAAGGTATAAAAATGAGAATGGATGTTAAAAAGCTTAACAATAATATCCTTTTAATAGATGATACATATAACGCAAATCCTGTTTCTATGAAATCTTTAATAGATACTGTAGCAGCATCTAATAGAGATTGCAAGACAATAATAATGGGAGATATGTATGAACTGGGTGATGAAACGCTAAATGGTCACAAGTCTGTTATAGAGTATGCGATAGATAAGCAAATAACGAATATAATTGTTATTGGAGAACATATGGAAGACGCATATAAGAGCCTAGATGAAGATAAACAGTTAAAAGCAAATTGGTATAAAACTAAGGAAATATTCTATGAACATATAGATAGATTTTTAGTGCCAGATTCTCTTATTGCAGCTAAAGCGTCAAGAGGAATGAAATTTGAAAATATAGTATCAAAAATCATTGAACTTGTATAACTTTTGTGATATAAACAAGGTATAATTGGAGGTTTAATTATGGAATTTAAAGATAAAGTAAAAGACGTATTAGATAAAGCAGGAGACGTTGCAGAAAAAACATATAAAACAGTAGCAGATAAATCTTCTAAGTTTATGGAAGAAACTAAGCTTAAAATACAAGCTAGTGATATTGAAGACGAAATAACAGCAACTCTTGGTGAAATCGGTGTAATGGTATACGAAAAATATAAGAGTGGTGAAAAAGTAGCACCAGAACTTGCAAAAGAATGTAAGAGAATAGAAAAAATGTATAAAGATATAGATAAAATAGATGTTAAGACACTATATCTTAAAGATTTAAGAGTGTGCGAAGAATGTAAAGAAACAATAGGAATAGAAAATAAGTTCTGTCCTCATTGTGGCGCTAAACAAAAGAAAGTAAGAATACCAGTAGAGAAGGTAGAAGAAGTTATAACAGAGAAAGTATGCCCAGAATGTAAAGCAGTACATGGTGTTGATGTTAACTTCTGTACTAAATGTGGATACAAGTTTTAATAAATAATTATTATAATATTAAACGAAATAATATAAGGAGCAAAAATGATATTTTCAAAGATTAAAGAAGCTTTTTCAAACAAGTTTAACAACATATTTAAATCTCATGAAGATATTGATGAAATCATAGACGAAATAGAAGAACTATTAATACTTTCTGATGTAGGTATGAAGACTACATCAGAAATTTGTAATAAATTAAGAAAAGATTTATTAAAAGAAGATGATACATCAAAAGAACATGTTATTGAACTTTTGAAAGAACAAATGGTAGATATTTTAACATTAGAAGAAGCTAAAGTATTTGATCCTAAGAAAAATGTAATATTAGTTGTTGGTGTCAACGGTGTTGGTAAAACAACTTCAATTGCTAAGATATCTAATATATACAAAAAGATGGGAAATAAAGTTTTACTTGCAGCAGGAGACACATTTAGAGCCGGTGCAAGGGAACAACTAGAACTTTGGGCTGAAGTTGCAGAAGTAGAATGTGTATCAGGAAAAGATGGACAAGATCCTGCATCAGTAATATTTGAAGCTTCTAAAAAATATACAGATGAAGGATACGATACATTAATTTGTGATACAGCGGGAAGACTTCATAACAAGAAAAATCTAATGGATGAAATAGAAAAGATAAAGAAAACAATAGATAGAAATATTGTTGGTGTTGATACAGAAGTATTAATGGTAATAGATGCTACTACAGGCCAAAATGCTGTAGAGCAAGTTAAAGCTTTTTACGATAAGACAAGTGTAGATGGAATAATACTTACAAAACTAGATTCAACTGCAAAAGGTGGCGTAGTATTTTCAATAATAAACGAATTAAATATACCAATCAAGTATATTGGTATAGGGGAGAAAATAGACGATATAAAGGAATTTGATGCAAAGGAATTTGTGGACTCTATAATATAAGGAGGAAAAAACGTGAGATTAATATTCATGAGACATGCGGATTGCAAAGGTATTAAAGAGGGAGTAATAAATGGTTGGAGAGATTATCCTTTAACAGCAAAGGGAAGAAAAGAGCCAGTTACTGCTGCTAAAGATATACAAATGCTACTTGGTACAGTGAAGCTAGATAAAGTGTATACATCATATTTATCTAGAACTTATGATACAGGTAAAATATTTGCGGATGAACTTAAGTATAAAGGGAAAATAGTAAGAGACCTAAGACTTAATGAACGTCATTATGGCATGTTTCAAGGTATGAAAAGAGTAGATGCCAAAGCGTTTCCAGAATACAATACATTAACAGAGAAAAAGTTAGATTTAGAAAATAGACTTGTTCCGGAAAACGATTTAAGACGTTGTACAACATTAAATGAGTATTCGGAAAAACTTGGTTTAACTATTAAGAAGTTAGAGAATATAATTCCACGTTCAGAAAGTATTTTAGATGTAGAAAAAAGACTTAATGAGTTTTTAGATGAAATACTTGTTCCGGAAAATGAAAAGAAAACAATATTAATAGTAACTCATGCAAATCCAATAAAGCTAATTGCTAAAAGATTACAAAACTTAACATATAAAAAGACAGCAGAATTAAGATTTGCAACATGCGCACAAAAGATATATGATTTGAGATATAGCAAACAGGATGGTTACGAAGTAATAGCGGAATATAATATAAATAAAGATATGGAAGGTTAGTATTATGGGAAGTATTAATGTATTTACAGGACCTATGAAGTGTGGCAAAACTAAAAGAGCTATAGAAGCAGCAACAATACAAAAGATAAGAGGTAAAGATATTAAAGTATTTAAACCTAGTATAGATAATAGATTTGCTGAGACAAAAATAGTAACAAGAGCAGGAAAAGAGTTAGATACATTAAATATTTCTTGCATAGAAGATATAGAGAGGTATGATGCGGATGTTTATGTAATAGATGAGTTCCAATTTTTAGATGGAGATCTAGATGCAATAAACAGATTAGCAAATAAAGACAAAAGAATATATATATCTGGACTTAACTTAACATCAGACAGAAAACCATTTGGAAGAATGGGAGAAGTAATGTGTATGGCAGATAAAATAGAGCTTATGACTTCGGTGTGTGATGTATGTAAATCAGAAGAAGCGATATACACATATTATTCTGGACCAAAAGATTCAGACATCCTTGTTGGAGAAGCAGGTTATATGCCTGTATGTAGGGAATGTTATGAAAAGCTTTCAATGGGTACGATAAATTTATAATAAATAAGAGGTTAAAATATACATTTGACAAAATAATCTCATTATGTTTATATGTGTATATAAAGTAGAAACACATAGAATAATAGAGAACATTCGATTTTGTCGTTGAATGTCTACTTAAATTAAATTAGGAATGACACTTATTCGTATGAATGAGTGTCGTTTTTTAGAAAATATATTGCTAAAAAAATAAAAATATAATAATATAATTGTATATAACAAAGGAGAAATGTATGAAAAACAAAAAAGGTATATCTTTAATAGTATTAGTAATAACAATAATAGTTATGATAATTTTAGCAGCTAGTGTTGTTATAACATTAAGCAATACAGGTGTAATAAATAAAGCAGGGGAAGCAGTAGATAAAACAAATATGCAACAAGTACAAAATTTAGCGTCTCTTGTGTGGTCTGAGGAATATTTAGATGGTAAAAGAGGAGATACATTAAAAGAAGATGTATTAAAAGAACTTGAAGATTATAATGATTTATATGAATTTGATGTAACGAATAAAGGTATAGTAGTTACATTAAAAGGTGATAAAGGATGGAAACAAGATGGTTCTAGTGTAACAAATGGTAAGGATATATTATATGTAGGAGATTATGTGGATTATGAAGCAGGAGTAGAAGACTATGAAGATGAAAATGGTTGGAGAGTCTTAGGCGCAGAAAATGGAGAACTTTTATTGGTTTCTAACAAAAATGTAATTGAAGGAATAGAAACTCAAATCACCACATTAGCTGAAGCACAAGCGTATTATGATAACTTTGAAAACGAACTTGCTAAACTTTGTTTGCCTTTCGGAAATGGAAAAAAAGCTGCAAGGGTGAGGTCGATTTCGGGTTCGGATTTGAATAGGATAACAAAATATGATCCAACTACATTTGTTGGGTCGGAATTTGTATTAGCTCAAGAAGGAATAAATATAACAGATTACGGAGCAGAAGTTGCATTTTATTGGGATGGTACTGATATGCCTGTTTGTAAAATAGGAGACCAAGAATACAAAGTGGATAATTTGGGACAAACTAAAAACTGGACGGAATTTGTATGGCGTGATGATAGTACAGGAAAATGGTATAAGAGCACAAATAATAAAGTTGCTGGACCAATTGTTGCAGATAGCGATCCTACAAAGAAGGCGGTATTACATAGTAATACATATGGCAAAGTTTATATGATGGAATTTGATGAAGGAACTCCAGAATACGAATTGTTCGTAGAGATAGATGGAGAAAATCGAGAATATTTGTTAGCGACAACATCTTACGGAGCGTTGGTGACGCCGTCTAATACAGTTATGACTGGATATGGACTACATGCTGTATTTCCATCAAGCGTATCGATAGGCGGGGCGCATATAATGCATAGCGGTGAATATGGTACGGGTATATCAACTGGAGTCAGAGCAGTGGTAGCGTTAGAAAAAGATACAACATTAGCACCAGTAACAGAAGGCTATTGGACAATAACAAATAAATAAGATTAGAAAAAGCAACGGATAATCCGTTGCTTTTAACATATCTAATTCATTTTTTCTTTAATAATATCTAATACTTTATCTAGATTTAATTTTGTTTCAGTAGAGAATGGTATCATTTCTTCTTTAGCAAATAATGCTTTAGCCATATCTTTTATGCTTGCTTCAATTTTAGCATTTGAAAGCTTATCTGCTTTGTTTAGTATTATTGTAAAATCTTTTTCTAAAGCTACTAACCAATCATACATAGCTCTATCATCCTTAGATGGAAGATGGCGTATGTCTATTAGAGAAAATATATGTTTAATATTTTTGTTATTCTCTAAGAAATAGTTTGTTAGTTTGTTTATATTTTCCTTTTCTTTCTCAGACATAGTAGAGTAGCCGTAACCAGGTAAGTCTACTAAATAGAATTTCTTATCTACTAAGAAAAAGTTTAAGCATTTAGTTTTGCCAGGTGTTTGACCAACTTTTGCAGTATTTTTATTATTTGTAAGTGTATTAATAAATGAAGATTTACCAACGTTAGATTTACCAACCATTGCTATGATAGGTAAATCATCACGGATTAAATCACCTTTATTAAATACAGATTTTACAAATTCTACGTTTTTTAAGTATTCCATAAATCTCCTTTAATATATTAGTATAATTATTGTTATTATTTATTCTTTGGATAAATTTTTTCTTGTCCTCCCATATATGGTCTTAATGCTTCTGGAATAGATATTGTTCCATCTTCGTTGTAGTTGTTTTCTACAAATGCAATTAATCCACGTGGAGTAGCAAGTACAGTGTTGTTTAATGTATGTAAGAAGTAGTTACCGTTTTCACCTCTTGCACGGATTCCTAAACGTCTAGCTTGAGCATCTGTTAGGTTAGAGCAAGAACCAACTTCAAAGTATTTTTGTTGTCTTGGTGACCAAGCTTCAATATCGCAAGATTTAACCTTAAGATCAGCTAAATCTCCACTGCAGCATTCTAATGTTCTTACAGGTATATCTAAGCTTCTAAAGAATTCTACTGTATAACTCCACATTTTGTTATACCAATCCATAGATTCTTCTGGTAAACACAATACAACCATTTCTTGTTTTTCGAATTGGTGAACTCTGTAAACACCTCTTTCTTCGATACCGTGAGCTCCAACTTCTTTTCTAAAACATGGAGAATAAGAAGTAAGGTTTAATGGTAAGTTCTTTTCATCTATTGTTTGGTTTTTGAATTTACCAATCATAGAGTGTTCAGAAGTACCAATTAGGTATAAATCTTCACCTTCAATTTTGTACATCATAGCGCCCATTTCTTCAAAGCTCATAACACCAGTTACAACATCAGATTTAATCATAAATGGTGGTATGCAATAATTGAAACCTTTATTTATCATAAAGTCTCTTGCATAAGAAATCATAGCAGAGTGTAGACGTGCCATGTCTCCCATTAGGTAATAGAATCCATTACCACTTGTTCTAGCAGAAGCTTCTTTGTCTAGACCAGCAAAGCTTCCTAGTATATCTGCGTGATATGGTATTTCGTAACTTGGTACTACTGGTTCACCATATTTTTCTACTTCAACGTTTTCGCTGTCGTCTTTACCAATAGGTACAGAGTCATCTATAATATTTGGTATAACCATCATTTTTTCTTTTAATATAGCGGATACTTTAGCCTCTTCTTCTTCGATATGTACAAGTTCTTCGTTAATCTTAACAACTTCAACTTTTCTTAAGCCGGCTTCTTCAACCTTTTTCTCTTTCATTAGCATACCAATAGTTTGGCTAATATTATTTCTTTTAGTTCTTAATTCATCGCCTTGTTGTTTTAAGGAACGTACTTGTTTATCCAACTCAATTACTTCATCAACTAGAGGTAATTTTTTATCTTGAAATTTCTTTTTAATGTTTTCCCTAACTATGTCGGGATTTTCGCGTACGAATTTAATGTCTAACATAATCTTTCCTCCTTAAAATTCATGTATTTATTATATTACAAAAACATATATATTTCAATGATTTTACAAAAATAAAATAGATAGAGACATACTTGAGTTTGTAGAAAAAGTGATATAATGTTTTGGTAAAGGTAAAGTGTAATACACTTGTCTTGAAAGGGGTAAAAATATATGATAAAAAACAGAACATGTCAGTTAATATTTGAACTGCTTTTTGTACACTAGGATTATTAGGTATAATTGCAAGTTTTGGAATATTTAATTACGAATTTAGAAGTGATTTCTATGTTCATTTTACAAATCTAAGCAACTACCTATGTATTGGTGTAGTATTTGCTGGATTAATTCAAACAATAAAAAAGAAAGAAGATTCTTATGTAGATAAATGTCCAGTATTAAAGTTTATAGGATTACTTGCAATATTACTTACATTTATAGTATTTAATTTTATACTTGCAGGCGATAGAGAAATGTATTTAAACTTTAGAATAAACAGTGTACTATTTCATATAGTACTACCAATTATGTATATAGCACATTGGTTTTTATTCTATGAAAGAGGAAAAGTAAAAGCTATATATCCTGTATATTCTATGGCATTTCCACTTGTATATGTAATATTTATATATATAAGAGCATGGATTTTAGGATTTAATCCGGAAGCTCCATATATCTATCCATATTTCTTCTTAAACCTAGACACATTAGGTGTAGGTGGAGTTGCTAAATGGGTAGCTATACTAACAGTAGGATTTGTAGTAGTAGGATTTGTTTTCTACGGAATAGACAAATTAATAGCTAAATGTACTTCTAAAAGTAAGAAATAAGAACAAAAATATAAGGAGAAAACAATATGATTTTATCAGCAGAGACACAAGAAAAAATAAACGAATTATTTAAAGGAAATGAAGAGATGAAAGCTAGACTTTTAGCAGGAAATCCTGATGCTATTAGAGAAGTAGGTAATTTAGCTCAAATGTGGATAAATCCAGAAGATGTAGTTAATTCTTTTGATAGCAATGATAAAGAGGCAATGCAAAACTTATATAATAAAGCTAAAATAATGGTTGGTTTACGTGATTTATACAAGATAATGTGTGAAGAGTATAGCAAAAACAGCATCAAAAAAGATGCAGATGAAAGATAAAAATAATATATAGAATGGCAGTGAAGTTTCACTGCTATTTTATATTATGTGAAATATTATAGATTGTTAAATTAAACACTTGAATAAAAACATAATATATAATAGTATAGATGTATGAAAGAAAAGAGGTAAAAATGCAAATGAAAAAGGGAATATCTTTAATAGTACTAGTAATAACAATAATAGTTATGATAATACTCGCTGCAAGTGTAGTAATAACACTTTCAAACACAGGAATAATAAATAAAGCTAGTCAAGCGGTAGATGTAACTAATCAAAGTCAAGTACAAGACATAGCTGCATTAATATGGGCAGATGTGTATATGGATGGTTTGCGTGATGAGGAATTAGTAGATAAAGTAAAAGAGCAGCTAAATGAACAAAATATCAAAGAAGATAAGTGGATTATTGATGTAACAAATACTGGAATAACAATTACAGATATTAATTCTATTACACTAGGACATTTAATTAAAGCGAGTGATATAGGAAAAACAGTAGATTATAAGGCAAATGGTGTAGAAGATTGGAAAATATTATATGTAGACGAAAAGAATGGCTATGTTTTTTTAATAACTTCTACTTATCAAGGAATGTCTCCAATTGCGGCAAATGAAAGTGTTGCAAATTTAAGTAGAATGGCTAATACAGGTAGAACATATTTAGAAATATATAATATATTTAGACTTAACAATACAGACTACACACTTACAGATATATATTTAAATAATAAATCTGTAGCAGGATTAATAACTGGATATAGCAATTATGCTAATACCGAAGATTATGGAACAAACGTAGTGGGAGCAATTGGAGGACCAACTGTTGAAATATTACTTGCAGCATATGAACAAGTTAACCCGGGCAAAGTAAAATATATAATTGATAAAACGCAAGAAAACGGAGAATACGGTTATTTTATAGATTGGTCAAAAAAGTACGGATATCAAGCTGCAATGTCATTTGAAGCCACTAAACAAAATTATTATTATTTTGTTGCAACGCCAGCGGCTCTAACAGAGGAAACAATATATGCAGCCGGTATGGGCTTTATAAATGCTTATTCTTATAAGGAACAATACGTGGGAATAAATCCTGTTGTTTGTTTGAAATTAAGTACACCTGCAACAGTTGGAACAACAACAGACTTTAGTTTAGTAAAATAATATACAAAACAGCAGTGGAATATCCTGCTGTTTTATTATGTGAAATATTGTCTTAGAATACTGTTTTCGTTGACTTTTTCTTTCTTAAAGCATATAATTTGAAGATAGTAAGAGGAAGGGTAAAGATGTTTAAATTATTAAAAGTATTAAATAAAAAAGATTTATTTCGCGCATTGTTAATAATAGCCCTTGTAGTATGCCAAGTAAGTCTAGAACTTAGAATGCCAGATTATATGTCTGAAGTTACAGTTCTAGTACAAACAGCAGGAAGCAAGATGGTAGACATATTAACAAATGGTGCGTTTATGTTAGCCTGTGCACTAGGTAGTTTAATGTTTATGGTACTTACTAAATACCAAACATCTAGTTTAGCAGCAACATTTTCTATGAAGATAAGAAAGAAATTATTTAATAAAGTATGTAATCTTTCTATAAATGAGGTAAAAGATTTTTCTACTAGTAGTCTTATAACTAGAACAACAAACGATATTGGTCAAGTACAAATGTTAGTTGGAATTGGACTTATGCATATGGTAAAGGCTCCTATCACAGCATGTTGGGCAATATCTAAAATATTAGGTAAAAGTGTAGAATGGAGTATAGCTACTGCAGTAGCAGTTGCAATACTTTTAACAGCAATAGGTATCCTTATATCTATAGTTGTTCCAAGATTTAAAATAGTACAAAAATTAATAGATAAGGTTAACTCAGTAACAAGAGAAAACTTAAATGGTATAAGAGTTGTTAGAGCATTTAATGCTGAAGAATACCAACAAGATAAATTTGAAGTTGTTAACAACAAATTAACAAACCTACAATTATCTAACCAAAAAGCATTTGCTTTCTTAGATCCCGTTATGACTATGGTTATGCATGGTGTAACTCTATCTATATATTTTATAGGGGCAATATTAATTATGAATTCTCCAATAGCTGGTAAAATAGGTATATTTGGAGATATGGTTGTATTTGGTACATATGCCACTCAAGTAATAATGTCATTCTTAATGCTTACTGTAACATTTGTAATGTTCCCAAGAGCGGCAGTTTCAGCTAAACGTATTAATGAAGTATTAGAAACAGATATAACTGTAAAAGATGGTGAACTTGCAGAAAATACTACTAAAGAAAGAGGAACAGTAGAATTTAGAAATGTATGTTTCAAATATCCAGATGCAGATGAATATCTACTTAAAGATATTTCGTTTAAAGCGGAAAAAGGAGAAACAGTAGCATTTATTGGTTCAACAGGTAGTGGTAAGTCTACTTTAATTAATCTAATACCAAGATTCTATGATGCAACAGAAGGTGTTGTTTTAGTAGATGGTGTAGATGTTAAAAAATACTCACAAGAGTTCTTAAACAACAAAATAGGCTATGTTTCACAAAAAGCAGTAATATTTGATGGTTCAGTAAACTTTAATGTGTCTTATGGGGATAATGGCAAAGGCGAAAAGAAACCAAAGAAGATTAAAGAGGCAATTGAAGTTGCTCAAGCTAAAGAGTTTGTAGAAAAAATGGATGAAGGCTATGAAACAGAGCTTGCACAAGGTGGAACAAATATTTCCGGAGGACAAAAACAAAGAATATCTATAGCAAGAGCTATAGCGCGTGATCCTGAAATATACATCTTTGACGATAGCTTCTCAGCATTAGACTACAAGACAGATAGTAAACTTAGAAAGGCATTAAAAGACTATACAAAGGATGCAACAAGTATAATAGTTGCACAAAGAATTGGTACAATAATGAACGCAGATAAAATAATAGTTCTAGATAAAGGATTAATGGTAGGAGAGGGCACACATAAAGAATTATTACAAAACTGCGAAGTGTATAAAGAAATAGCACTTTCACAACTTTCAGAGGAGGAGTTAGCAAATGGATAATAAGAGAACAACGACAACAAGAAGACCTCCTAGAAGATTTGGACCAGGCGGAGGTCCACCAGGAGCACCTGGGGAAAAAGCAAAAGACTTTAAGTCTGCAGTAAAAAGACTTGTTAAGGAACTTGGTAAATGGAAAATATTGATGTTAATAGGTATAATTTTCTCTATAGTAAGTTCTGTAATATTCATATCTGCACCAGATAAATTAGCAGATTTAACAGATGAAATATCTAATGGAATAAAAATAAATACAGAAAATTTACAAGAGTTAACAAATCATATACAAGAAACATTAACAACATATCTTCCTGGTATAGCACCAAGCCAAGCTACAAATATAGGTAATGAACCATTAAATATAGATAATTTACCAGAAGGGCTAATATCTTTAGTATTTAAGCCAGTAGTAATTGATGGTACAGCAATACTTCCAAATGAACAATATGAGTTTGTAAAAGAGATGAAAGATGTAGATGTAACATCAAATCCACAAGCTGCATATAGCAAGATATCTAATTTACCAGAAAGTATACAAAAAATATTAGAACCTAAAATGAACATAGACAAAGTTAAATCTATAGTATTTACTATAGCAATGCTTTATTTAGTAAGCGCTTTAGCAGGGTTTTTTGAAGCAATTTCTATGACACATGTTGCAAACAATTTTGCAAGAAGTTTAAGAAGTAGAATATCTATAAAGATAAATAAATTACCACTTAGCTTTTTTGATAAACATCAAACAGGTGATGTGTTATCTATAGTAACAAACGATGTAGATACAATAGCACAATCAATGAATGGTTCTTTATCTACATTAGTATATTCAGTAGTAATGTTTATAGGAACATTACTTATGATGTTTATAACAAACTGGATATTAGCATTAGTTGCAGTTATAACAACAGCAATAGGCTTTTTACTTATGAGTACAATACTTAAGAAGTCTCAAAAGTATTTCGTAATGCGTCAAGAAGAATTAGGAAAGCTAAATGGACATATAGAAGAAATATATTCTGGCCTTTTAGTTGTGAAAGCATATAATGGTAAAAAACAAGCAACGGAGACATTCGATGAACTTAATAAGAAGTTATTCAAATGTAACAAAATGAGTCAATTCTTATCTGGACTTATGCAACCAATAATGCATTTTGTTGGTAATTTTGGATATGTAGCAGTATGTATAGTAGGTGCATTAATGGCAATGAATGGATATATATCTTTTGGTATAATAGTAGCATTCATAAGCTATGTAAGAATGTTTACGTCACCACTTTCACAAATAGCACAAAGCTTAACATCAATACAAACAACAGCTGCGGCAAGTGAAAGAGTATTTGAGTTTTTAGACGAACAAGAAATGACAGATGAATCTAGCTTTACTAAAAAGTTAGATAAGAATAAAGTTAAAGGTAAAATAGAATTTGAGAATGTAGTATTTAAATACGATGGTAACGATGAACCAACAATAAAAGGATTTACAGCATCAGTGGAACCAGGACAAAAAATAGCAATAGTTGGTCCAACAGGCGCAGGTAAAACAACAATGGTAAATCTACTTATGAAGTTCTACGAAATAAACTCTGGAAAGATTAAAATAGATGGAGTAGATATATCTAAATTAACAAGAGAGAATATACACGAGTTATTTACTATGGTACTTCAAGATACTTGGCTATTTGAAGGAACTGTAAAAGAAAACATCGTATATGATAGAGACGATGTAGATATAGAAAGAGTAAAAGATGTATGTCGTGAAGTTGGATTACATCACTTTGTAAAAACACTACCAAAGAACTATGATACAGTTTTATCAGATAATGAAAGCATATCTGCAGGGCAAAAGCAGTTACTTACAATTGCTCGTGGTATGATAGAAGATGCGCCATTCTTAATACTAGATGAAGCAACTTCTAACGTAGATACAAGAACAGAAGAGTTAGTTCAAAAAGCAATGGATAAATTAACAGAAAACAGAACATCATTCATAATTGCACATAGATTGTCTACAATTAAAAATGCAGACTTAATCTTAGTTATGAGAGATGGTAATATTGTAGAGCAAGGAAATCATGAAACATTAATAGAAAAGAATGGTTTCTATGCAGAACTATATAATTCACAATTTGAGTTATAACAAATAAAACACAGAAATATTTTATTTCTGTGTTTTATTTACCTTAAATATCCCATAACTGCCATCTACAGGATCTTTGTTAATAGGCAACTTTACTGGTAATACAGTATTAACTATAAATAGTGTTGTAAGAAGGAGTAGAGCACATATTCCTAATTCATTTGAGTCTTTTGTAGCATCTTGAAAATTATCGTTGTATAATCCAAGATAGAATGTAACAAATGCTACGGTCATTCCAAGTATATATGTGCCAATGTTAAATATTGTGTTATTCATACCAAGAAATTTAATACCTATGTAGAATATGATGGTTGTTGCAGCTGTGCCTAATATATTAGCTATAAAAGACAACAAGAATACATTTGTTAGCTTCTTTTTAGAATAGAAGTAGAAGAATATTGTAAATAGTGTAAATGGTAAAAAGATTAATTTTAGATGTTCAGATACACTTTCGTTTACTGGTGTAAATAGCCCTATTATTAAGTTGTTGTTAAAGAAGTCGTATGCAAAGTGTAGTGCAAAGCCAGATATTAAACATATTACATATCCTATTTTAATTATATTTTTATATGTTAAATTAAACAAAAAAATCACCTGTTATATATTATGTATAACAAGTGATTTTATTATTACATTGTTTTAATTATATCTGCTATATAGAAAAGGTATCCTTCTGTTAGTATAAAATATATGCTTACAATGTTTATTACTATCATAACAGGAATTCCTATGGTAAAGAGATTGTGGCGTGTTTTATGTCTAAACTTATACATTCCAATATATGTACCAATTCCACCTAATAGTAAAGAGACTACAAAGAAAGATTTTTCTCGTGTCCTATATTGATCCTTCTTAGCTTTTTGTTTGTCACTATACATCATTACAAAACCTATGATGTTTATTATTAAAAAATATATTCCAAAATATACGTATTCCATTTTTATTTACCTCTTTTTTGTTTTAGATTATATAACATATTAAAATAAATTACTAGACCTTAATTTAACATACTTAACTACTTGAAAAGTATAGTGTATTGTAATATAATATTTGCATTAGAGAGGGAGATTAAAAATGAAAAAATCAGCAAAAAAAGAAAATGAATTAAAGGTAGAAGTAAACGAAGTAGCGGAAGTAAAAGAAGCTGAAGTTAAAGAAGATGTGAAGGTAGAAAAGAAAGCCAAAAAAGAGAAAAAAGAAAAAGTTAAAAAAGAAAAAATAAATCTACCAAACCTACTTACAGTAGTAAGAATATGTCTAGTACCAGTATTCGTAGTATTATTAGTATTAGAAGATTTATGGGTAGGACTAAGATATATAGCTTTAGGAGTATTTGTTCTTGCATCATTAACTGACTGGGTTGATGGAAAGATAGCTAGAAAGAAAAATATAGTAACTAGATTTGGAAAACTTATGGATCCTTTAGCAGATAAGATATTAGTTGCATCAGGATTTATAATGTTAACAGGTTTAGGAGTTGTACCAGCATGGGTAACAGTTTTAGTAGTATGTAGAGACTTCTTATTAAATACAATAAGAATGTTTGGTACAGAAGCTGGTGTTACAATTTCTGCAGGTGTTTATGGAAAAATAAAAACTGCATTCCAAATGATTACAATAACATTAGGATTATTAGATACAAATGGATTGTTTAAGTTTATGTCTACACAAGGTAGATTAATGGGATTTGGAGAATTACTACTTAATGTAGGATTTAGTATTTCATTAGTTGGTGCAGTAATATTTACAGTTTGGTCTACAATAGACTATGTAAGAAAATGTGGAAAATATATAGATATTAGACAATAATATTTATAGGTTGTTATAAGAGGTAAAATATGAGTGATTTGTTTAATCTTTTTGGTGAACCAGTAGTAGAAGTAGATGATAATGAATTAAAAGAGGCTAAGAAAGAAATTTCAAAGTTAAGAAAAGAAATTAATTACCATTCCGAGCTTTATTACACTAAGGACGAACCAGAGATATCAGATTACGAATTCGATATGTTAATGAAAAGGTTAAAAGCATTGGAGACAAAGTTTCCAATGCTTATTACTAAGTCATCACCCACGCAGAGAGTTGGTGGAGCTAACAAAGCAGGATTTAGCGAAGCAACACACGCTGTTCCAATGCAAAGTTTGAATGATGTCTTTTCATATGCTGAAGTTGAAGAATTCGTAAGAAAAGTAACTGAAGAATATGGAGATAATACAGAATTCGTTGTAGAAACAAAAATAGACGGACTTTCTGTATCTTTAGAATATGTAGACGGTGTCCTTAAAAAAGGCTCTACTCGTGGAAATGGATTAGTAGGAGAAGAAATTACAAATAACCTTCTTCAATTAGATGAAATAAACGAAAAACTAAATACAAACGATACTATAGAAGTTAGAGGAGAGGTATATCTATCTCGTGCAAGATTTGACGAGTTAAATGATGAGCTAGAGAAGCAAGGCAAGCCTTTAATGGCTAACTCTAGAAATGCAGCAGCAGGAACTTTAAGACAATTAGATAGCAACGTTGTAAAACAAAGAGGGTTAAGTATATTTGTATTTAATGTACAAAAATCTGAAAAGAAGTTTGAAACACATAGTGAGTCTTTAGATTATGCAAGAAAAATTGGTATAACAACAATAGCATATTCTAAAGTGGCCGTTGGTATAGAAGAAGTGTTAGAATGTATAACTGAAATAGGTAATCTTAGAGATTCTCTTCCATACGATATAGATGGAGCAGTTGTTAAGGTAAATAACCTTTCTTTAAGAGAAACACTAGGAACAACAACTAAAGTACCTAAGTGGGCTGTTGCATACAAATATCCACCAGAAGAAAAAGAAACAGTTATTGAAGAAATAAAACTTCAAGTGGGACGTACTGGACAAGTAACTCCGCTTGCAATAGTAACACCAGTAAGAGTTGCAGGTTCAACAATTTCTAAATGTACATTACACAATTTTGATTACATCAAAGAAAAGGATATACGTGTAGGAGATACAGTAAAAATTAGAAAAGCTGGGGATGTAATCCCAGAAATTGCAACTGTAGTTATGTCTAAAAGAGATAAACAACAAGAATATATTGTTCCAACTGTATGTCCTGTTTGTGGTGAAATACTTGAAAAAGAAGAAGGCCAAGTTGCTTTAAGATGTACTAATAGCGAATGTGGAGCTCAATCATTTAGAGCTATAGAACACTTTGCATCAAGAGAAGCTATGGATATAGATGGTCTTGGTGAAGCAATAGTAGAGCAATTAATAGACAATGGACTTGTATCTGATGTTGCAGATATATACTATCTAACATATGAACAAGTTAAAGGACTAGATAAATTCAAAGAAAAATCTTCTAAGAATTTAATAGATGCAATAAACGAAAGTAAAAAGAACACATTAGATAAACTAATCTTTGGTCTTGGAATTCGTCATATAGGTAAGAAAGCTGCAAAAGTACTTGCAGAACATGTAGATACTATTTATGACTTTACTCATATGACATCAGAAGATTTATATAAAATAGATGAAGTTGGAGAGAAGATGGCAGATAGTGTTGTAGAATTCTTTTCTAAAACAAAGACTATGGAAATTATAGAAAGGCTAGATAAAGCAGGAGTAAATCTAAAAGGTATTAAAGAAGAAAAAGCATCAAATAAACTAGAGGGTATGACTATTGTTGTAACTGGTTCTTTTGATGAAATATCTAGAAACGATTTATCTAAATTAATTGAATCGCATTCTGGTAAGGTATCTGGTTCTGTTTCTAAGAAAACAAGTTTAGTAATAGCAGGAGAAAATGCTGGTTCTAAACTGGATAAAGCAAATGAACTTGGTGTAGAAGTAATAGACTATATAGAGTTTAAGAATAGATATGAAATATAGTTAAATATATAAAGAAAATAGTTAAAGAAAACATCTAAATACAAAAGTATTTAGATGTTTTTATATTTAAATTAAGTTAATTTAAGTTAATAATTATAAAATAAGCTATTGTTCCAATAACTAATATTGCTGAAGATATAAAGCAATTGTTGGAAGCTTCTTTATCATTCTTCTTGCGCAAATAAATACCAAGACCTATTAATATTACAGTAACAATTATTAAATAGTATGCAAAAAGTGTAGTTATTACTTTAGATAATGTATGAATATTAGTATTATTTTTACTTGCTAAATTACGTGCGTAAGTTTGTACATCAATATTTTCTACATCATCAATAAAGTAATCTAATATAACTGACACAGTAGAATTTTTGCTAGTATGTTTATAATACATAGGCTCAATTAATGAATCATAAGCTATAACAAATGGAGCAGGTCCATATACAAGTATAACAATAGCTAATACTATAAATAAATTTTTGAAAAACTTTCCTGTTTTATCCATTTTTATCACCTGGCTAGAGTATATCAGATAAGGGTGCGGGATGCAATAGTATAATTCTTGCAAATACACACATAAAGTGATATAATACACATGTATTGGGGTATCGCCAAGTGGTAAGGCTGCGGTCTCTGACTCCGCCATGCGTGGGTTCGAATCCTACTACCCCAGCCACGGAGGAATGAAAATATGAAAGTATTATTGTTATATGCTAAAGTAGGAAATGGACATTTGAAAGCTGCAGAATCTGTTAAAGAGGTTCTAGAAAAATTAGATGATGTACAAGTAGTTTATGAAGATGGACTTGAGTATTCTTCAGCATTAACAAACAAATTAATAGTTAAAGGATATGCGTCTGTAACTAGACGTGCGCCAAAATTATGGGGAACAATGTATAAACGTTCAGATAAAGCTGAGTTTAATACAATTGGTGAAGTTAATAAAATGGTAAACAAAGCTCTTACAATTCGTCTAAAGAAGATGATAAGACAAACTAATCCAGATATAATAATTTCAACACACCCATTTGTATCGCATATGTGTGCATACTTAAAAAGAAAAGGTAAAGTTAGAGCTAATATTGTAAGTATTATGACAGACTATGGTATTCACAATATGTGGGTTGAAGAACATGAGTATATAGATAGACTTATGGTTGCAACTTCTGAAATGAAGCAAGACTGTATTAGAAAATATGGCATACCGGAATCTAAAATAATGGTTACAGGTATTCCTGTTTCTGAAAGATTTAGCTTAGAATACGATAAAGAAGAATTAAGAAAAGAATTTAATCTTGATTCTAATAAGAAAACATTGTTATTCTTTGCAGGTGGCGGTTTGGGCCTTGGTAAATCTGAAAAGATATTTGAAGACTTACTTAAAACTAACTATGATTTCCAACTAATCGCTGTAACAGGTAGAAATGAAAAACAAAAAATGAGATTTGAAAATATAGCATCAACTTCAGGCAAAAATATAACTGTTTTAGGTTATACAAATAAAGTTCCTGAATTAATGGCTATAAGTGATTTTGTAATAACCAAACCAGGTGGATTAACATCAACAGAATGTTTAGCTATGTGTAAACCTATGGTAATAATTAATCCAATACCTGGACAAGAAGAACAAAATGCAAACTATTTCATAAACAACGGTACCGCTATAAGAACATATAAACATGAACCAATAGAACATGTTTTAGATATAGCTATGTACAGTGAACAAAGAGTTAAGCAAATGATAGATATGTGTAAGGTTATAGGTAAACCAAACTCAACTAAAACTATCGTAGATGAAGTAATAAAAATATATAATGAGGGTAAATAATGAAAGTAGCATTTTTAACACTAGGCTGTAAAGTAAATCATTACGAAACAGATTTGTTAAAAGAAAAATTTGAAGCGGCAGGTCATACTGTTGTAGATTTTGAAGAATTAGCAGATGTATATGTCGTAAATTCTTGTTCTGTTACTAATATGAGCGATAGAAAAACAAGACAAATGTTATCTAAAGCAAAGAAACAAAATAAAGATGCAATTATTGCAGTTTTGGGCTGTAGTGTTGAAGGTAAGAAAGAACATTTAGAAGAATTTGAAGCAGACATTATTCTAGGCAATGAAGATAAATCTAATCTATTAGAAATAGTAGAAGAATGCATAAAAACAAAGAATAAAAAAACACTTCTTACAGATGTTAATGCAGTTAAAAAGTATCAAGATATTGGAACTATGAAAAATGGCTATGAAATTCGTGAAGAAATTAAGATAGAAGATGGTTGCAATAACTTCTGTTCGTATTGTATAATACCATACGTAAGGGGTAGAGTTAGAAGCAGAGAATTAGACAGTATTGTTAAAGAGGCTAAATCTTTGGTTAGTAATGGAGTTAAAGAAATAATACTAGTAGGTATAGAAGTTGCTTCTTATGGACAAGATTTAGAAAATCTAGATCTATTTGATGTAATAGATAAACTAGAAGAGATAGAAGGAATTGAGAGAATAAGATTAAGTTCTATGATGCCTAGATTTTTAACTGAAGAAAATATAAAAAGATTAGCAAGATATAAGAAATTATGTCCGCATTTCCATATATCTATGCAAAGCGGAAACACAGAAGTGCTTAAGCGTATGAATAGAAAATATGGCAAGGAACTTCTAATAGAAGTTTGTGGTAATCTAAAGAAGTATTTTAACAATCCTTATCTTGCCGCAGATGTAATTGTTGGATTCCCTGGAGAAACAAATGAAGAATTTGAAGATACAATAGATACAATAAATAAAATGGGACTTACAGAAATACATGTATTTAAGTATTCTAAACGTAACTATACAAGAGCTGCCAAAATGGATAATCAAATAGATGGTGTAGTTAAGAAAGAAAGAAGTAATATAATACTTGCTTTAAGCAAAAAATTAAATCAAGAATTCTTAAATATGTATTTGGGTAAAAAAGTCAAAGTGCTTTTTGAGAATTATACTGATGGAGTACTTTTAGGGTATACGGAAAATTATATAAAGGTAAGTGCGAAAGGAGATAAGAGGTTATGTGGAACAGTACAAGACGTGGGCGTGCAATCACTAGAAGAAGAAAAGGTGCAGGCAGAAGTAATATAAACATGAAGCTAGTATTATTAGCATCGCTAGTATTAGTTGTATTAGTAGGCACAGTAGTTGGTATTATAACAATATCTAATGCTATTGAGGTAAATAAAGCAAAGAATGAGTATATTTCGGGCGGAGAAATAATAGAATCTGATGCAAGTGTAGACGTTTTTGATGAAGAAGAGGAAGGTCATGAACCTGTTAAAGAATTAAAAATAACAGCACTTGGAGAGATAATGATGGGTGGAAAAGTTGGCTCAAATGTAGAATATAACTATATGAGTGCTTTTAGACATATTTCAGAATACACTAAAGATTCAGATTATACAATGGCTCATTTGGCCACAAATATAGTGGATTTACAAGAACTAGGAGAAACTAATTCCAAATATATAGTAACAACAGATATAGATAATGCGTTTAACGCTCTAGGAATAGACGGACTAAATATAGCAACAGATCATATATTAGATTTTGGGAAATCAATGTTTAATGATACAAAAAAATTCTTAGAAGAAGATTATGATTTAATAGGGTTGAATAATTCAATAATTTATGTAGAAAAAGATGGAATTAAGGTTGCAATAATAGGTGTGTGTAATGAAACAATAGGAAGTGAATCAACATATACATCAGCCGGAATAATGGTATACAACTTAAATAAAGTTAAAGCGTTAATAGAAACAGCAAAAGAAAGTGCATCTGCTGTTATTGTTATGGCTCATTTAGGAAATGAAAATTCCCATACTATAACTAATGGGATGAAAAATACATACAAAGCAATAATAAAAGCCGGGGCGGATGTAGTTCTTGGATCACATTCTTTAGGAGTGTATCCAATAGAAATGTACAAAGATAAGCCAATTATATATAGCTTAGGATACTTAATGCATGATACAAGCTATGAAAACGGTAAAAAGGGTGGAATATTCAATTTAACATTTAATGAACAAGGTAGCTTAAAGAAAATAGAGATTATACCAACATATATAAATGCAAAAAAACAAACAATTCTTATGGAAGACTATAACGCAAAAAGCACAACAACATTCTTAAAAACTTTAGCAGGGGACCAAAAGGATTGCCACATAACAGACAACAAATTAGTTATGTATATGGATAAATAATATAAATAAAAGAGCGAATTTTATTCGCTCTTTTTGTTTCTAATCTTTTAATTCAGATGTACAATGAGCACAACGTGTTGCTTCTAATGGTATTTCACTTAAGCAGTATGGACATTTTTTAGTAGTAACTGGTTTTGGAGCTTCTTCTTTTTTACGTCTCGCCTTAAAGAATACTTTAAAGAAGATAAATAAGCACAAAGCAACCATTAAGAAGTCTACTATGTTTGTTAAGAATTGGCCATAATTTATTACTGTTGCACCAGCTTCTTTAGCGGCTTCCACAGTTTCATAAGTTACGCCATCTAAAGATACAAATAAACTAGAAAAGTCTATTTTGCCTGTAAGAACAGACAATGACGGAGTTATAACATCATTAACTAGAGAGTTTACTATTTTAGTAAATGCAGTACCTATAATAACACCAATAGCCATGTCTATTACATTACCTTTTGTTGCAAATTGCTTGAATTCGGTTAAAAAGCTTTTTGCTTTCTTTTCTGCTTTTGCCTCTAATATCTTTAATTTTTCTTGCTCTTTTTCTAAATCTATTTTTCTTTTACCCATAATTATTACCCCTTTTTCTAGACAATATTTTACTATATTTTTTATTTAAAAGCAATTGTAATTTTTTTAGGAAATATACTCCTAAAATTTAATGACATATTTTTGTAATATAGTTGAAATATTTAGCTTTTCGTTATATAATGAAGACGTGCAAAACAAAGGAGGAAACAATGAGAAATCTTATTAAAACATTAATAGTTTTTTCAGGGATAATTATAGGGGGATATTTGGGAACATTAGCGGCAAGCGTACCTGCTTTAAGCTTTCTTGCTTATGGTAAAGAGCTTGGATTGACAAACCCATTAACATTAGATTTAAGCATTATTAAAGTTACTTTTGGTTTTATGATGGACTTAAATATTGCATCAATAATTGGGTTAGTTATAGCGCTAATTATAGTAAAGAAAGTGTAATAGTTGGACAAGTTGAGTATTAAAAATATACCACTAGAGGATAGGCCATATGAAAAATTTGAAAAGCATGGTGGATTAATACTTACAGACGCAGAACTTTTAGCAATAATAATTAAGTCGGGTTCTAAAGAACTAAATTCAGTAGATGTGGCAAGATTACTTCTTGCTAACCATACAAATGGACATGCTGGGTTTAAGTATTTAGAGGAAGCCTCGCTTGAAGAACTTATGACAGCACCGGGTATTGGCAGAGTAAAGGCTATACAAATTAAAGCATTGCTTGAACTTGCTAAAAGAATAAATAGTAATAAATTAAATGAAACAAAAATAAAGATAACAAGTCCTAAACAAGTATATGATATGTTATCCTCAGAACTTAGAGAAACTAAAGTAGAACACGTTAAGGTCATATTGTTAGATGCAAAATCACATGTTAAGTCAGTTATAACAGTATGTATTGGTATGACAAATAAATCAATGGTTTCTCCGAAAGAAATTTTGAGTGAACCAATAAAACAATTGGCCAGTTCTATAGTGCTGGTACATAATCATCCAAGTGGAGATACGACTCCAAGTAGGCAAGATGTATTGCTTACAAAGAAGATTATAGACTATGCAGCTATTTTTGATATAACAGTTCTAGATCATGTAATAATTGGGGCTAATGGATATACAAGTATAAAAGAAACAAACAATTCGCTATTTATGGGAGGTAGAATATTATGAAACTGATGGCAAAAGATATAGGTATAGATTTAGGAACATCAACAACACAAATATATGTTAAGGGCGAAGGCATTGTACTTAAAGAGCCAACAGTTGTTGCTATCAATGATGTAACGGGTGATGTTTTGGCGGTTGGTAATGTTGCTAAAGAAATGCTAGGTAGAACACCAGATAATATTCTTGCAGTTAAACCATTAAAAGGTGGAGTTATTGCAAACTTCTATGGGACTAGAATGATGCTAGAAGAGTTCATTAAAAAATGCACCAACAAAAGCGTATTATCTAAACCACGTGTAGTAATTTGCGTTCCATCTGGAGTTACAGATGTTGAAGAAAGAGCTGTAGAAGAAACTGCATATCTTTCTGGAGCAAAAGAAGTATACGTAATGGAAGAAGCTATGGCAGCAGCAATAGGTGCCGGTATTAAAGTAGACAGCCCAGAAGGTGCTATGATAATAGACATCGGTGGTGGTATTACAGAAGTAGCAGTTATCTCTCTTGGCGGAATAGTAATTTCTAACGCTATTCGTATTGCTGGAGATGATTTAGATAAAGACATAATTGAATATGTTAAAAACAAATTCGATGTGCTTATTGGAGATAATATAGCAGAGGAAATTAAGAATACAATAGGCGCTGCTTTCTCTTCAATGACAGAAGAAAGAATGCAAGTAAAAGGAAGAAACCTTTCAACAGGTCTTCCAGATACAATTACAGTTACAACATCAGATATTGAAGCAGCAATGAAAAGAATACTAGAAGAAATAATAAAGGTTATAAACATAACATTAGAGAAAACACCGCCAGAACTTGCAGCAGATATTATGGAAAAAGGTATTGCTGTTTGTGGTGGAGGAGCATATATTAAAAATATAGATAGATACATATCAGATAGAATAGGAATTCCAGTATACATTGCAAACAATCCGTTAGAATGTGTTGCAAGAGGAGTTGGAAGTGCTTTGTCTAACATAGAAGTACTAAAGAAATCAATTAAGACTAGAAGAAAATAAGGAGCATAACTATGAATTACATGAGGGATGCCAAACTAAGAAAGAAAGAAAAGAAGAATAAACTAATGATTGGTATAATTATCGCAGTTTGCGTAATTATATCAATTTATTTACTAGCAACGCTTAAAGTTCCTTTTGTGAAAAATATTTCATCTAAAGTAGTAGGCTTTGTGGATGGAGTAACAGGAACTGTAGTTGGTGTATTTCGCGAAGGAACTTCTTTCTTTGGCAACACTAAAAAGTTAAACAAAAAAATAGAAAGTCTAGAAAAAGAGCTGGCAGAGACTAAGCAGTTACAAATAGAAATAGATATGCTAGAAATAGAGAATGCAGATCTTCGTGAGCTTCTGAAAATAGAAGAAAATTATAGTCATTTCACTAAAGTATATGCAAACATAATTTCTAGAAATTATGAAACGTGGAATGAAACATTTGTAATAAATAAAGGCTCTAATGACGGAATAGAAGAAAGACAAACTGTAATAGCAGAGCAGGGACTTGTGGGATACGTTTCGGAAGTGAGCCAAACAACAAGTACTGTTACAACTATACTTAAACCAGGAACTTCTGTAAGTGTTCAAATTTCAAATATTAATAAGCTAGCGTTAATTAAAGGAGAATATAGTCTAACAGGAAGTCATACAGTAAAACTTGTAAATATACCAATAGATACAGAACTGTCAGAAGGTGAAAAAGTATATACTACAGGTATAGGTGGATTATATAAAAAGGGTATTCCGGTGGGAATAATTAAAAGCATAAAGAATAGAAAAAACGAAATAGATAGATATGCCATAGTAGAGACTTTTGTTAATTTAGATTCTTTAGATATGGTAGGAATAATAGTAAAGTAGGAGAGTTTGATGTTAAAGAAAGTACTAACATATATTCTAAATATAGTTTTTCTTTTAATTGTGGTAGTACTTCAATTAAAAGTCTTTAACAATGTACATATATTTGGAACTAAAATAAATTTAGTAGCGTGTTATGTAATAGTAATAATAATGGTTAATTCCTTTAAGAGACAAGTATATTTATCTATGCTAGCAGGTATACTTACAGACTTGGTTTTAGGTCACACCTTAGCAAAGTATTTTGTAATATTTACATTGTTAAGTATAATTTTAGAGAGCATGAAAAATATATATAAGCAGGATACACCGTTTTCGGTGGCAGTGTATACAACAATAGGTATTGCTATATTTGAAGTGTTAACGTTGTTAATAAATATATTTAGTGAGGGGTTAACAATAGGAATAATAGCATGCGTATTTGCAGTAATAGAATCAGTATTAATAAATATATTAGCTGCGTATGTGCTGTTCTTTGTAATGGCAAAAATAAATAAAGGTATGGAGTAAAGAAAAGTGAAGCAAAAACTTAATATTAATTTTTTCGAAAATAGAATATTAATACTAAAAATCCTAGTAGTAATTATTGGGGTTGTTTTTGCTTTGCGTTTAGTAAATCTTCAAATAATAAACGGTGCAAGTTATAGAGAGCAATCAGAAAAGAAAATGTTAAGAGAAACTACAATAGAAGCACCGCGTGGTGAAATCTATGATAGAAACGGAGTAGTGCTAGCAACAAGTAAACTTGCGTATGACGTAGAAATATTTAAGGTTGGAGATGAAAAATTAAATAATACACTGCTTAAATTGTTAAATATATTGGAACAAAATAATGATGAATACACATCTTCTTTCCCAATGGAAGAAAATGAATTCCATAGCGAAGAAGATAGAAAAATAATTTGTGAAACATATGACATAGATGAAAAAAGCACAACGCTAGAAATATTAGATTATCTATATATTAAATATGATTTAAACAAACTAAATGTATCTAACGATGTGAAAAACAAATTAGTTGCTTTAAGATATGAAATAGGAACGAATCCTTTTTCTTTATTCAGATCGGTTACTCTCGCAAAAGACGTGTCATATAACAGTATGGCCATGATAGAAGAGTTAAAGAACGAGCTACCAGGGATAGAAATAAATGTTAACTCTAAAAGGTATTATCCTTATGGAACGATAGCGGCACACCTATTAGGTTATGTAAGTAAAATTAGTAGTGAAGAATACAAAGAATTAAAAGATGAAGGATATACATATAACAGCATCATAGGCAAGATGGGTATTGAAACTACTATGGAAGCCTTCCTTAAAGGAAGTAATGGTATAAAAAGAACAGAAGTAGATGCTGAAGGTGAGATAGCGGGGGAATACATATATAAAGAGGCGGATTCAGGTAACAATGTAACCTTAACAATAGATTATAGATTACAACAAGTAGCGGAAAAAAACTTAAAGAAGATAATAAACAATATTAGAACTGGTGCGCCTGGGTATTCTAAAAAGTCTGATGCTACATCTGGAGTGGTTGTGGCCATAGATGTAAACAGTTCAGAAATACTTGCTATGGCAAGCTATCCAACTTTTGATCCAAATGAATTTGTATCTGGAATAAAATATAGTTCTTGGAAAAAGATAATGGCCAATACAAGTAAACCTATGTTTAATAGAGCAATATCTGGAACATATTCACCAGGTTCAACATTTAAGATGTTAAGTGCACTTGCCGGACTAGATAGTAAAGTAATAACTACTACAGAAAAGATAAAAGCAAATGGTAGATACGAATATGCAAATCATCCAATGTGTTGGGTGTATTCATACTATGGAAGAACTCATGGTTGGGTAAATGTAAGTGATGCAATAAAAGTATCTTGTAACTGTTTCTTCTATGAAGTAGGAAGAAGGATGGGAATAGACAACTTAGTTAAGTATTGTCAGATGTTTGGACTTGGAAACAAAACAGGTGTAGAACTTTATGGAGAGTCTAAAGGGATGATTGCGGGGGCTAATAAGGAAATGGATTGGTATCTAGGAGACACATTATCTGCAGTAATAGGACAATCATATAACTCGTTTACACCAGTGCAACTTGCAAATTATATAGCAACGCTTGCAAATGGAGGGACGTTAAATAGAGCAACATTAATTAGAAATGTTGTAAATGCAGAAGATGAATATGTGTCCTCAGAAGATCTATTAGCGCATGTAGAAAAAATAACAGGATATAAATTCATATCTACAAGATTAGATTTAAATCAAAAACATGTTGATGCGGTAGTAGAAGGAATGAAGTCTGTTACATCTGAACAAGGTGGTACATCATACATTGTATTTAAGAATTCAGATATAGAAGTTGCTGGTAAAACAGGAACAGCTCAAGTATCTAGTGGACATCCAAACGGAGTATTCGTTGGGTTTGCACCAATAGAAAATCCACAAATAGCAGTTGTTGCAATAGTAGAACACGGAGATTCTGGTACAGCTGTTGCAAATATAGTAAAACCAATACTTGAAGAATATTTCAATATATCTAATGAAAATGTAAATAAAGAAGTAAATGAAGTATTAATACCAAGTGTGAAGTACTAAGGAGAATATATATGGAAGGGTTAATTGAATTTTTAATAGAATTAATTTTTGAAGTTGGAGTAGAAGCAAGTGAGAACAAGAAGGTTCCTAAATTTCTAAGAGTATTATTAGCTATAATAATTATATTACTTTATTTATTAGGTACTGGCGCAATACTTTTTGTGGGAGTGCTAATGCTAGAAGAAACTATTCTAGGTGGAATTGCAATGCTTGCTTTAGGAGTAATTATATTAGTAGCATTATTTGTAAAAATGTATAAGAAGTATGGAGAGATGAAAGCTACAACCGATGTTGAAACTAAGACAGAAGAATAGATAACAATTTATAAATTAAATAAATATAAAAAGAGTGTTAACTTAAATGTTAACACTCTTTACTTTTATATATTATTTAAATTCTAGCTTTAATACTAAAAGGATTATTCAACAGTAACAGATTTAGCAAGATTTTTAGGTTTGTCTATATCTGCGCCTCTTAGTATAGCTGTTTCATAAGCAATTAATTGAAGGACAATAACTACTAGAAGTGATTGTGAAAACTCTGAAACTTTAGGTAGAATAATTACATCGTCTAATGAGTCTTTTATATTATCTACATTTTGGTTATCTGTAGTTATTAGTAGAGTATAAGCTCCACGAGCTTTTGTCTCTTTTAGATTGCTTATTGTTTTTTCATATAGATTGTCTACTGTAGCGATAGTTATAACAGGTGTTCCTTGATCTACAAGTGATATTGTACCGTGTTTTAATTCGCCTGCTGCATACGCTTCTGAGTGTATGTAAGATATTTCTTTAAGTTTTAGAGAACCTTCCATACAACTTGCACTATCTATGCCACGTCCAATGTATAATACATTTTCGTGAGTATATAACTTATTTGCTATAGCTTTATACATATCTCTAGAATTAATTAAATCTTCTGCTAATGTTTCTATTTTTTCTATATCTCTATAGAAAGTATCCATAACAGAATCTTCTAATAATCCTTTTTGTTTCATTATTGTAAGAGCTACATTTGTTAGAGTAGCAACTTGTGAAGAATAACCTTTAGTTGTAGCAACTGCTATTTCTGGTCCTGCATAAGTGTATATTGTTTTATCTGCTTCACGAGCAATAGAAGAACCAACAACATTAACTATAGCTAAAACATATGCACCTTGTTCTTTTGCAAGACGCAATGCTGCTAAAGTATCTGCAGTTTCGCCAGATTGAGATATTATTATAACTAGAGTAGAAGGTGTAATTAGATTTTCTTTATATCTATATTCTGAAGCTATTTCTACAGTAGTTCTAACTTTAGCATTATTTTCTAAAAGGTATTTAGCTACCATACCAGCATGCATAGCACTACCACAAGCAACGATGTGTATATTATCGTATTTTGTGAAGTCTATATCATCATAGAATTTACCTAATATGTTTTTAACAACTTTAGGTTGTTCATAGATTTCTTTTAACATGAAGTGGTCATAACCATTCTTTTGGTATTCAACAGCACTCCAAGTAGCAGTATCTACTGGCTTATCTATTTTATTTAGGTTAGAGTCAAATATCTCAACGTTATCGTTTGTAACTTTAACGTATTCATCATTATCTAACAATACATATTTATTTGTATAATTAAGTATTGCTGAAACGTCAGAAGACACAAAGTTACCATTATCGCTAAGGCCAACAATTAAAGGACTGTTTTTTCTAACAGAGTAAATTGTATTTGGCTCATCATCAAAGATAATTGGTAGGGCATAAGAACCCCTAAATTCATCACAAGCGGCTTTTATACTTGCCATTTTATCTCCTGTTTGTTCATACATATAATTAATGTATCCACATGCAACTTCAGAATCTGTTTCAGAAACAAAATTCATTCCTTTAGATAATAAATCTTGTTTAATATCTGAGTAGTTCTCAATGATTCCGTTATGCACTAAAGTAACGTGCCCAACTTTATGTGGGTGAGCGTTAGTCTCACTTGGCTCTCCGTGTGTAGCCCATCTAGTATGCGCAATAGCAGTAGAAGCAGAAATATCATGATCTTTAATTTTCTCTTCCAGATTAGCAATTTTACCTTGCGCTTTATACATATTGATTTTTCCTTGTTCGCTAGTAGCGACACCAGAGGAATCGTAACCTCTATATTCTAAGTTTTTTAAGCATGACAATGCAACGCTACAAGAATCTTCATTCTTTGAAGCGTATCCTATAATTCCGCACATAATAATAATCCTCCATATTCTATTTTCAATGTACATTTGGATTATAGGCTTTTTGTAGTAATTCCCGAATTTTACCTTTTGTACCTATATGTCGATCCCATTAAACCGTGATAGCACCCGCTGATGTGTCGATAACTATCATCCTCGTCAATTTGCTAAAATTAGCAAAACCCTGCGCTAATATTCTTAAACCTCTTTAAACTCACTCCTTTAAGTCTAAAAATATTTTCAACGACTATTGTACAATATTTTTAACAAATAGTCAAGTTTAGTATATTATATGCAAGAAAGCCCTAGAATACACGAAAAAACATAAAGAAAAATCGTTGACATATTTTTTTATATATGTTAGTATTGAAATATAAGAGTATGCAAATTTGCATGTGGAGGTATATATTATGGAAGAAAAGAAATTCTACACTGAAGAAGAAATAAACGTAGATGTAGAAAAATTAAAGAAAGCTACAGAAGATTTAGAAAAACTTGCAGAACTACAAAAGAAAGTTGACGAACTAAAAAAATAGGAGGTAATTATTGTGGGAAAAGATTATGAAATATTAGAAGAACAATATCAAAAACTTGTTGCAGATAAAGAGGCTGCAGAAGGAAGAGATGATTTATCTGATCCAGAAAGAGCGAATATAGTTGCTGGTTTTGATAAAGCAATTGCTAGCCTAGAGGAAAGTATCGTTGAACTAGGAAGAAATGCAAAACAAGAAATAATGGATGCCATTAAAGGTTTAGAAGAAAAAATGGCTGTAAACAACGAGTTCTTAGAAAAATCTAAAGCAAGAATAGAAGAATTACAAGCTATGATTGCTGAAGAAGAAGGTAAGGGCGAAGCTGGAGATAAAGACAAAATAAGAATATACCAAGCTGAAATAAAAGGTATAGAAAAAGAAATGAGTTTGGCTACAAGAGCAATAAACTCAGCAAAAAGAGAAATAAAAGAAAATAATAAAAAATTAATACCAATAATGAATATCTTTAAAGATAAAGGTGTATTTGAACCAGATGAAATAGATAAATTAGAAAAACTAGAAAAAAGAATAGAAAGAGCTAAGAAAAACTTTGGAACAAAAGACGAACCAGTTGTACCAGGTGACGGCGATGGAACAGACGAACCAGTTGTACCAGGTGACGGCGATGGAACAGATGAACCAGTTGTGCCAGGCGATGGCGATGGAACAGATGAACCAGTTGTACCAGGAACAGGTTCTGGAACAGGAACACCAAGCGGAAGAACAACTGGACCAGCAGTACCAGGTGGCAGCGGTTCTACAACTACACCAGGTAGTTCATCTACAACAACTCCAAGTGGAAGAACATCAGCAAGTGTTGCAGCTCCAGAAGCACCAGCAGAATTAACTGTTGAAGAATTTAATGGTATATATAGACTTGCGAAAGAAAAACAATTAAGTGAAGTACATATAAAGAAATTATTACCACTTATGTCTGATCCTAAAGCTTATACTAAATATGGAATAACAACTGGATTATTTAGAAATAAAGCTAAAGTTATATTTACAGCTATGGGAGATTACATGGCTAAAGGATACAGAACTCCAATATCTCAAATTGAAACTGTATATGGAATAGATCCAAAACAAGATTTCGGTGAAGGAGTAGTACCAAGCGCTGAACTTACTACATGGAAAGGAATTAAAGCGTTAGCTTCAAATCCTAAGACAAAAACAAAAGCTGAAGCAATATATGCTAAAGTTGTTGAAGCTGGAGACGCTAGAATAGCTGCAGGTGAAGAATTAAGAGGCGAAGATGAAAGATTATACTTATTAGCTAAAAATGAATTAGGAAGAATGGAAACATTCAGAGGAACATTAGACACTCATAAAAAAGTTAAAGCTAAAAGAAGATTTAATCCAATATCTTGGTTAACAGGTGGAGATAAATTCGAATCATTACCAGCATCAGCTGAAATAGATCCAAGATCTAGCGCGGTACGTGATTCTGTAAGAGCAGATATAGACAGTGTAGGAAGAGATGCTGTAGAAGGCTATGACAGAACAATGAGAGAAGCTGGTTTAATAGCTGTATTAGCATCAGAAAGTTCAGAAACTAGATCTCATTCAGCACCAACAGACGGAACAGATGCTCCAGTTGTTACTGAAGCTACAGAGCCAGTAGTGACAGGTGACGGAACTGATACTCCAGTAGTACCAGCATCAACAGATATGATAGATACTTTAACTGCAGGTGTATACCCACCAGAAGAAGTAGATACATCAGTTGGTGAAAGATCAGAAACTGATACACCTACAGTAGATTTTGACGGACCAGGAATTGACGGCTAATAATTAAAATATAAAATAAATAATAAGGAGGCATATACATATGAAAACAGCACTTGTAACAGGAGGTTCTAGAGGAATCGGCAAGGCGATAGTATATGCCTTTGCTAATGCAGGATATAATGTTCTTCTAAACTATAATCGTTCAGAACAATCTGCTAAAGATATAGTTAAAGACTTAGAAGGTTGTGATGGTGTAGTGGAAATGTTCAAAGCAGATGTAACAAATCGTGATGAAGTTGACGCTATGGTAGAATATGCTGTAAAAGAATTTGGTGGAATAGATGTAATAGTAAATAATGCGGGTATTTCACAAGTAGGACTATTTACAGATTTAGAAGAAGACGAATGGAAAAGAGTATTAGATGTAAACCTTACAGGTGTATTTAATGTAACTCAATCTGCATTAAAGCAAGGCATGCTATCTAAAAAAGATGGGGCTATAATAAACGTATCTTCAATATGGGGAATTACAGGTAGCTCATGTGAAGTTGCATATTCGGCTTCTAAAGCGGGTGTTATAGGACTAACTAAAGGTTTGGCTAAAGAATTAGCACCAAGCAATATAACAGTAAATACAGTAGCACCAGGAACTATAGCTACTGATATGATATTCAAAGAATATGATGAAAATGATATTGAATTAATTAAGAAAGATATCCCAATGGGAAGACTTGGTGAGGCGGAAGAAGTTGCTAAACTTGTATTATTCTTAGCATCAGAAAGTGCAAGATACATTACAGGACAAGTAATAAGCCCAAATGGTGGTATGGTAATTTAATTTTAGTAGATAATATAAGAGGTGGGAGACCATCTCTTATTTATTGGTTATTTATATAATTAAATTTAATAAAATAAAATATACAAAAAGCAAAAAAAATATTGACAATTAACTTTAACTAGTGTATATTTATATACGTAGTCGGCGGCGTAGCTTAGATGGCTAGAGCGTTCGGTTCATACCCGAAAGGTCATTGGTTCGATTCCAATCGCCGCTACCACATTAGAGCAGTGCAAACTGCTCTTTTTTATATTAATTTACTTTAATATACATAATATTGTTGATAATACTTTTTACAAGTGATATAATGACAAGCGAGGGTGAAAAAATAAAATGGAAAGTAGAAAAGAACAAAGGGAAATAAGAAGAAGAGAAAAAGAACAAAGAGAAGAAAATAAAAAGTTGTTCTTAAAAAGAAATAATGTAGAAACTAACGATTCTCCAGTAAAAGAGAAGAAGGTTAAAGAAAAGAAAATTAAAGAGAAAAAAGTAAAAGAACCTAAAGAAAAAAAGGTAAAAGAGAAAAAAGAGTTTGTAGATACAAAGACAAAGAAAATAATTAGAATAATAACAGGAGTACTTACACTTGTTGCAACAGCTATACTAATTATAACTTTCATAAGAGGGGTTAAATTAAATAATGATCTTAATTTAATACCTGCAAACTATATGAAAATATTATACTTTGTATTTGCTAGTGGCTTAGCAGTATTAATAGGTATGCTAGCATTAACAATATGGAAGAAGTTCAGCAGCATAGTAAAAGTAATATTTGCAGTTATAGCCGTAGCGATAGTAGCACTATGTGTATATGTAAATTCAATCCTTGGTGAGTCTACAGATATATTAAAGGATATAGATAGCGAAGTTATAGAAACTAAAGCTTATGCATTAGTTGTTCTTAAAGATGGTGAATACAAAAAGTTAGAAGACCTATCATATAAACTATTAATGTATTATGACAATGAAATGGGCGAAACAGAAGAAGCTATGGCTAAACTTAAAGAAGCTATAGTAATGATGGCTGAAAAAACAGATGATATCCATGAACTTGCAAGTAAATTAATGGATAAGTCAGTTGACGCTATACTTTTAGAAGAAGCATACTATGACATTATAGAAGAAGAAATTCCAGATTTTGCAGATAAGATAACAACATTATATGAGTTTAACTTAGAAGATAAAATGCCAGAAGTTGTTAAGGATGTTGCAGTAACAGAGAAACCATTCAATGTATATATAAGTGGTATAGATTCTCGTTCATCAACAATGCCTTCTAAATCTAGAAGTGATGTTAATATGGTTGTTTCAGTAAATCCAACAACAAAACAAGTGTTACTTGTAAACATCCCTAGAGACTACTATGTAAAATTAAATGGTACAAGTGGATATAGAGATAAATTAACACACGCAGGTATATACGGTGTAGAAAAATCTATTAAAACTGTAGAAGATTTATTAAATATAGATATAAACTACTATGTAAAAGTAAACTTTAATTCAGTTGTAAAAATTGTTGATGCTATAGGTGGAGTAGAAGTAAACTCTGAATATGCATTCACAACAAAAATTGGTGGATACAAAATTAAAAAAGGATTAAATAAATTAAATGGTAAGAAAACATTAGCTTTTGCTAGAGAAAGATATTCTTTACCAGGTGGAGATGCAACAAGAGGTAAAAACCAACAAGCAGTTATAGATGCAATAATTCAAAAAGTTACATCAACAACAATCCTTACTAAATTTGATGACATACTAGCTTCAGTAAAAGGAAGTTTCCAAACAAATATGTCTACAGATAAAATGGTAGAATTAGTAAGAATGCAAATAACAGATAATGCAAAATGGACAGTATCATCAACAGCGTTAAATGGTGCTGGTTCAAGCGAAAGAACATATTCTATGGGTAAGAGATTACTTTATGTTATGATTCCTTATGCTGGCAACATTAAACAAGCAACAGTATTAATAAACAAAGTATTAGATGGTGAAATACTAGATGGTGGCTCAATAAGTTTATCTAAATATAACGATAAATTAGTTGTTCCAAGAGGCGTGTATGAAGATGAGAAGAAGGAAGAGGAGAAGGAAGAAACACCAGTTACTCCAGAAACTCCAACAACACCTGAAAATCCAGGAACAACACCTGAGAATCCAGGAACAACACCTGAGAATCCAGGTACAACACCTGAAAACCCAGGTACAACACCTGAAAACCCAGGTACGACACCTGAAAATCCAGGAACAACTCCTGAAAACCCAGGTACGACACCTGAAAATCCGGGAACAACACCTGATCCAGAACCGGATCCAGAACCAGATCCAGAGCCAACTCCGACTCCAGAACCTGAACCCGAACCGGAACCAACTCCGACTCCAAAGCCAGAACCTGATCCAGAGCCAACTCCGACTCCAACACCGAGTCCAGAGCCAACTCCAGATTCTGGTGCGGAAACAGAAGAATAAAAAAATCGAGATAGAGATGAAATATGCTCTATCTTTTTTAATACAAGAGTATAATTTGTTGAAAAATGTCGACTAAAGTGATAATATTTATGTGTATAAAATAACACAGCAAATGTAATTCGCGAAATTTACATTTGCTGTTAGGGTATATATAAAGGGGGAGAAAAATGAATAAAGAGTTTTTTATAAACAACAAGGAAATATTAATTAAAATCGGTATTGCGGTAGGACTTGTCGTAATAGCTTTGGTTTCGATGTTTGTTTTAGCTAGCGTTTTTGGTGGCGAGGAATTTCATCAAAAGTCTATAGAACATTTAAATAAAAAAGAAGGACAAGTGATAGGTTTAACCGCAACAACAGCAGGTGCTGCAACAATACTTGCAGCTGCACCAGGTGATGCAACAACACCAATAGCTAATCAACTTATGGATATGAGCGGATATTTATTAATAGTATTAGGAGTTATATTTTTAGAAAAGATATTATTAACTCTAACAGGAAAATTAACATTCATAATACTAATACCAGTAGCTTGCGTACTGACTGCGACATATATTTTTGCTAAGAAAGAAAAGTTAAAAGTACTAGCATTTAAACTAGCAGCTTTTGGGCTTATTATATTTACTATAGTTCCAGTAAGCGTGAAATTGAGTATGTTTATTGAAGATACTTATGGGGCAAAAATATCTCAAACTATTGAACAAGCAGAAGATGTGAAAAATAGTAAAGTGGAAGAAAAAGTAGAAACAAAAGAAGATTCTAATTTATGGGATAAAATAACAGGTACAGTTTCTAACGTTGTTTCTAGTGTTGGGAATTCAGTAGATAAGCTACTAGAAAAAGGGAAAATGTTGTTAAGTAACTTTATGAATGCGTTAGCTATATTATTAATTACATCATGTGTAATACCTATTGGTGTACTATTTGTGATGTTATGGGTTGTAAAACTAATATTTGGTGTAACAGTATCTGTAAATGATATTAAACCTAAAATGCCACATTTTAAAGGAAAAGCTAAAAAGGAAGAAAATATAGAAGAAACAGTATAATATAAATAAAAAGGAAGAGCAGTTAAATTGCTCTTCTTTTTTGCTAAACTTAAACGAGTACTAATCATTTCTAAAATCATAAGTGTCTTTATGTATATTTAATTTAATACCATTTATAGTTACAATATCTTCGCTATTCCACTCAATTTCTGCGTTATTACAGCGATAGTTCCAATATATATTTTTCTCTTTTTGAGTTTCGTTATTTTTTACTGTACATAACACAGTAAAATCTACAGTTGCACCGTAATTGTTTAGGTATGCTAAAATTGTATATTTGCCGTTTGGAGAAGTTACTTCGTTTATTAATTGGTGTCCTTTTATATGTTGAATATCAAAAAAACACAAATAGATGCTATATAATATAATAGCAATAGTAATGATTGGAATAGAAATTTTTATAATTTTTTTCAATATAATCACATCCTTAATAACAATTATAACATAACATTAAAGTATATAAAAAAATTCGCTAACATTTTAGATAGCGAATACAAGTATGGTTGCGGGGACAGGACTTGAACCTGTGACCTTCGGGTTATGAGCCCGACGAGCTGCCGACTGCTCTACCCCGCGATGCATGTTATTAGTATAATATAATTGTATGTTAATGTCAACAAAAATATTAAAAAAATTGAAAAAACAGGCAAACTTTTTTATTTCTTTTGTTGTAAATTATATATATGTATGGTATAATCTTTGTGTTAAAATTACAAACTGGAGGGAATAAAATGATTGGATGGATTGCATGGATATGCATAGCATTAACAATAATAGTAGCAGTTGCGTTAACAATATTAGTAATGCTACAAAGTTCTAAAGACGGGGCTTCTGCAGCATTAGGAAATACATTCTATGGTGCAAATAAAGGAAAAACTTTAGATGGAGTATTATCTAAATTAACTATATATTTAGGAATTGCATTCGTAGTATTATGCTTTGCAACTACAATTACAGTAACTAAGTAATAGGTGGATATGAAAGAGTTTGAAGAAAGAAGTAAAAGAATATTAGAGTATGTTAATTCTAAAGAATATAAGATAATGACTGCAAAACAAATTGCAGTCGTTTTCGGCGTTCCTAAGGATGACATGAATGAGTTCGAAAAAATAATAAATAAACTAGAAGTGAGTGGTAAAATATATATAGATGACAGCAAACGTATATGTGTACCAAACAACACTTCAAAGTTCGTGTGTAAGTTTGAAGCCAAATCCAAAGGGTTTGGTTTCGCTCGCGTTTTATCTACAGACGCAGATGTTAAAGATATATACATATCTCGTGAATGTACTAATGGTGCTTTTGATGGAGATATTATTCTAGTAGAAACAAACGGACACAAAGAAGAAGGAAAGAGCTTAGAAGGTACTGTTAAGAAAATTATTAAACGTGGTGAAGCTACATTTGTTGGTACTGTGGAAAAGAACGATTCTTTTGGCTTTGTTAGTGTAGAAGGCAGAGTAATAGAAGATGTGTATGTGCCATACAAGTTACTTCAAGGCGTACAAAATAAAGATAGAGTAGTTATTAAAATAACTAAGTATCCAACAGCAAATAGAAAAGCTGAAGGTAAAATAGTTGAAGTAATTGGTCACGAATCAGATAGAGATATTGAGCAAGCAGTAATACTAAAGAGTCACGGAATAGACGAAAAATTTCCTAAAGCAGTAATAGATGAAGCAGAACAAGTATCAGTTATAACAGCTGAAGATATTTCATCAAGAGTAGATTTAAGAGATAAGAACATCTACACAATTGATGGTGATGATGCAAAAGATTTAGATGATGCTATCTGTGTAGAAAAAATATCTGATGAAGAATACAAACTATCTGTACATATTGCTGATGTAAGTCACTATGTAACAGAAGGTAGTGAAATAGATAAAGAAGCTATAAAAAGAGGGACAAGCATTTATACACCAGGTAAGGTTATACCAATGCTTCCAAGAACATTATCTAATGGAATATGTAGCTTAACAGAAGGTGAAGATCGTCTTGCGCTTTCTGTGGATATGATAATAAACAAAGATGCTAAAGTTATATTTAGTACAATATACAAATCTGTAATATGCTCTAAAAAGCGTATGTCTTACCATAAGGTAGAAGAAGTATTAAATGGAGAAAATGAAGAAACACTTAAAGAATATGCGCCATTTAAAGAAGACATTATGCTTATGAAAGAGTTATATGAAATTCTAAATAAAAAGAGAGTTGCAAATGGAAGTATTAATTTTGATATTCCAGAAACTCACTTTGTTTTAGATGAAAATAATGAACCAATAGATGTAATGCCATATAAAATTGGTGTATCTAACAGTATAATAGAAGAGTTTATGCTAGTTACAAACAAAGTTGTAGCTAAGACTTTTAGAGACCTAGAAGCTCCGTTTATATACAGAGTGCACGAAACTCCAGATTTAGAAAAATTAAGAGAATTAAATGAAATGCTTAAAAATATAGGTTCTAGCATTAAAGGTATAAATAAAATACATCCAAGAGCTTTAGCAACAGCATTAGAAACATTCGAAAACGATGAGAAGAAGTATATGATAGTTTCTAAAATGCTTTTAAGATCACTTAAACTTGCTAAATACTCTGAAGAATGTTTAGGACATTTTGGACTTAACTTTAAGGATTACTGCCACTTTACATCACCAATTAGAAGATATCCAGATTTATTCATACATAGAGTAATATCTAAATATCTAGACAATGGTTATGTGCTAGATGATAGAACATTGGAAAAGTTACAATACAAAGCAGAAAAATATGCCGTGTCTAGTAGTGAATGTGAAAAAACAGCTACAGAAATCGAAAGAGATTTTGACGATTTATTTATGGCTAAATATATGAAGAAACATTTAGGAGACGAATATGAAGGTGTAATATCTTCTGTAACAGGATTTGGTATCTATGTAAAACTGGATAACACAATTGAAGGTTTAGTTACTATGTCTAACCTAGATGATGACTATTATATTTACCACGAAAAAGAAATGGTATTAATCGGTGAAAGAACGGGCAAGAAATATGAAATTGGTCAGAAGGTAAAGGTAATTGTTGCAAGAGCTGATGAACATACAAAGCAAATAGATTTTTGTTTAAGTAGGGGATAATATGAAAATGAAAAAAGAAAGAAAAGAAGAAAAGAGTTTTAAGGAATTATTTAAAGAAAGATTTTCTGGTATGACATTTAAGTCATATCTTAAAGAGACATATGTGTTTGTAAAAGACAACTTATTAAAAACAACATTAATAATATTAGTTATTGCATTGTTTTCAGTAGGTTCAGTGTTATATTCGCCAGCATCATTCAAATACGATAAACCAGATGTAACATTTATGAAAGATTGGATTGAAAGAATTCAAGTGTTCGCAATTATTGCCTTTGCAGGAATAGTTCCATATATGTATATTCCAGTAGTTGGTTTAGCTGCTGGTATATCTACAGAATGTATGTATTTTGCAAACTATGTATTAAATGTTGGGAGAATGAAAGGTACACTTGTATATATAGCTCCGTTATTATTAAACTTATTGTTTTTAGCTATTTCTACTGCAATAGGATTCTATATTTGTCGTAATGCTACTATATCTCAAAGAATAAGCAGTGTAAAAAGCAAAAATACAATGGATTTAAAAATGAGTATATTTGAAGCTACAAATAAAAAAGATAAAGTTAAAGCAATAGAGAAGAAAAGAAAAGAAAAAATAAAAGAACTAGAAAACAAGAAGCAAAAATTAGATTTATTCCAAATAGTAAACGTTACTGTAATAATTAGCGTGATTCAATTAGCTGTATCACTTGCTAAATCTTTACTTGTATAACAGGAGAAATTATGAGACAAAGAAATGTAAAAAACTGTGATGAAATTTTAGCATCATCAGACAAATATTTAAGAGATGTAAAATCTTTAGATAAAAGTAAATATGAAAATATATGTTTAGAAATAGGTATTGGTAAAGGTGCATTTATTGCAGAATGTGCTAATCGCCATCCAGAAAATCTATACATAGGTATAGAATTAAACAAGGGCGTGGTATCTTTGGCAACTAAGAAAATAGCAAGATACGAAGAAGAAATAGGAAAGAAGTTAGACAATCTTAAAGTTCTAGATTTTAATGCACTAGAATTAAAAGAATTGTTTGGTAATCACGAAGTAGATAAAATATATCTAAACTTTAGCGATCCGTGGCCTAAGAAAAAACATGAAAAAAGAAGACTTACATCTGATGCTTTCTTAGAAGTATACAAAGACATATTAAAAGAAGGCTCTGTAATAGAATTTAAGACAGATAATAGAAGTCTATTTGAGTATTCTCTAAAGAATATGAATAAAAACAAAATGTCGTTTGAGTATTTAACATTAAATTTACATGCAGATATAGATGCTGGTAAATTAGATAATGAAGAACCAAATATAATGACAGAATATGAAGCTAAATTCATGGTAAATGGACCAATATATAAATTAATAGCAAAATTTAATTAATATAAGGGAGATTGTATGTTATTAGATCAATACGAAAAAAGAGAAAAGATAAAAGTAGTGTTTGCAACAATAGCTGTACTGTTACTTATTGTAGTGCTTTTGTGGGGATGCATTTTTGGTGTAGATTATATGATGTTTGTAAATTCTAAACCAACTGTGTTTACTAACTCAAGAATAGAAACAACAGAAACTGGTAAAAAAATATATGAAGACGGGATTTGCTATTCAATTGTAACAGATGAAGCAAATAACAAAACACTTTATTTATTTAACAAGCAAATAAAGAGTAAATAAAGGGGAATGGGTATGAGAAATAATATGGATAATGAATTAGAAATATTAGCTCCAGCAGGTAGCTACGAAGCGTTCGTAGCCGCAGTTAATGCTGGGGCTCATGCCGTATATATGGGAGTAAATAAATTTAATGCACGTACTATGGCAAACAATTTGAGTATAGAAGAATATATATATGCTATAGACTACGCACACAAAAGAGATGTAAAAGTGTATTTAACACTTAACACACTTCTTTTAGATAGTGAAATAAACGAAGCTTTAGAAATCGTTTGTACTTTGTATAAAGAGGGGCTTGATGCAGTAATAGTTCAAGACGTAGGTATTGCAATGCTAATACATAAATTTATGCCTAAGCTACCACTTCATGCAAGTACACAAATGAGCGTTCTTAATCTTGAACAAGCAAAATATTTAGAGTCTTTAGGCTTTTCTAGAGTAGTTCTTGGTAGAGAATTAAGCATAGAAGAAATAGAATATATAACAAAAAATATATCTATGGAAGTAGAAATATTTGTACACGGTGCGCTATGTGTTTCTGTATCTGGTCAATGTATGGCAAGTGCGTTAATTGGTGAAAGAAGTGCAAATAGAGGTAGTTGTGCACAACCTTGTAGAATGAAGTATTCTTTATACAATGAGGCTAAAAAAGAAGCTATAGTTAAAGATAGATATATTTTAAGTAAGAAAGATATATATGGATTAGATACATTAGAAGCGCTAAAAAATGCAGGAGTTAAATCTTTCAAAATAGAAGGAAGAAATAGAACTGTAGAATATACAGCTGGGGTTGTTAGTAGATATAGAAAAGTGGTAGATAATAATTTTGCTATAGAAAAGAATACAGAAAAAGAACTACTTCAATTATTTAATCGTAGTGGTAAATGTGATGGATACTTAAACGGAGTAAGATATAAAAGAAGTATATCAGATATAACTCCTAAAAACACAGGTTTGTATTTAGGACAAGTTTTAGCTAAAAAAGATAAGTATATAAAGCTTAAATTAGAAGAAGATATAGATCTTCATGATGGTGTAGAAGTAGTAATTAGTGATGGACCAGTCTCTTTTGTTGTTACTTGTATAAAAGATGAAAAAGGGAATATTCTAAACGCTAATGTAGAAAAAGGAAGTATAGTTTATCTTGGAGATGTTAAAGGCAAAGTGGAAGCAAAAGACATAGTATACAAAACATCTGAGAATAGATTGAATAAAGAAGCTAGAGAATATCTAGAGAGAAAAGAAAAACAAAAAAGAGTAGAAGAAACTGTTATAGTAACAATAAAAAAAGATATAAATATTTCTGCAAAATCTATAGATAAAGATGTATATGTAGAATTAGAATATATTCCAGAGATAAGTAAAAGTGTTGGAGTAACAGAAGAAAAACTTAAAGAGGTATTTAGTAAAACTGAAGATGCAGCAACAGTGTTTACTAATATACAAGTAGACATAGATGAAGGATTGTTTGTACCAGTATCTAAATTAAACGAGTTGAGAAGAGTTTTTGTAGAGAAAATAGAAGAAAGTAGACTTGTAAAAAGAGAAGAAGTAACTATTAAGGAACAAGATTTAAAAGCAATCTCAAGTAAAAATAATTCAACAAAAACAACGGCAGTATTTATGTATAGATATAATCCGAAAGAAGATTATATAGCTCTTTGTAAGTCTAGATATGAAACAAATCTAGATAAGTTATATGTTCCAGCAAGATCATTTAAGGAATATGAAAAAGATATATTAAAATATGTTGGTAAAACAAAGGTATATATGCATATACCAAATGTTGTACTTAAAAATCTAGATAAGTATATTAGAGAAAATATAGAAAGACTTATTAAAGAGGGAATTAATGGTTTAGTTATTGGAAACGTTGGATATTTACCTCTTGCAAAAGAACTTAAAGAAAAATATGGTATAGAATTAATTGGTGAGTATACACTAAATATATTTAATAGCTTTTCCGCTGCACATTTTGAGAATTTAGATGTTATTACACCTATATTTGAAACAGAAGATACGGATATAGAAAAAATAGCTAAAATTAAAAATGTGGAGCTTGTAGAAGGTCTTGCAACTGCTATGACTACAAGATATTGTATGCTAGCAAGTTTTGTATCTAATGCAGAGGAAAAAAATGAATGTAAAGCTACATGCAAACAAGGAAAATATTATATAGAAGACACATATAACAAAAAATATAACATAGTTCCAGATAGTACAGACTGTATAACTGAGATAGTAAGAAATAAAAGAAAATATCCAGAAAATATAAGAAATAAGTATAGCGTAAGATACAATATAATGTAATAATTGAAAAAAGTCATGATTTATAGTATAATGGTAAAAGAAATAAAAAATATACCAATATGACTATGGAGGTAATCATGACTTTTTTAAGTAAAATTTTTAGAAGAACAAGGACTGCAAAAGTAATTTGCAAATGTGGAACGGAGTATAAAGTAGACTACTTAAGTGTATTTAATAGTGAGACAGATGAAAGAAGAAAACTTTGTTTCTATACTTATTGTAAAGATTGCGGCAAGATTGTGTTTTTTGATCAAGCTAAATTATCTGCGAGATTTGTTAGAAGGATATATAAAGAACATAAATGGTGCAATTGAACAAGAACCGCTAATAAGCGGTCTTTTTATGTCTAAATTCCTTGAAAAATGCGACTTTTTGTTATATAATGTGGTCAGTGTAAGGATAATGCCAAATTAATTAAGGAGGTATAGGTATGGCATTTTGGAACAAAAAGAAAAAGGAGCCTAAGAAAGAGACGGTAAACGTCAAATGCAAATGTGGAGCATCGTATGATACTGAATGCGATGGCTTAGGAACTATGTCTACTGGCTACAAAGGCCGGATTTCGTTTTACACACGTTGCTCACATTGTGATGAGATGATTTATATCGATGAGATTAAATTGTCTAAGGCATATATCAGACGAGCGTACAGAAATCACATCTGGGGCTAAAAAAGGATACCACTTATTAGTGGTATCCTTTTTGTGTAATTTACTTGTAAATTATATGTATTTGTAGTAAAATATATATCGAGGTGATAATGTTGTCAGATAATGAAATGGACAATTTAATAAAACCCGAAAAAGGTAAGAAAGTAAAATTTAAAAGAGTTAAATTAGATAGAGATAAAGCAAAAGAAAAGGAAGAAAAGAAAAAAGCTAAATTAGAAAAGAAAGCAAATAAAGGTAAAAAAACTAAAAAAGAAAAAAATGGAGAAAAACCTAAAAAGAAGAAAAAAATATTTTGGAAAATATTTAAGGTGTTATTCTTCATAGGTCTAGCTTTGTTTGTGATAGGCTGTGGAGTTGTGCTATATGTTTTAAACGATATTATTAGCGAAACGTCAACTGTAGACTATTCTCAACTTAAAAACTTAAAATTAACGACTACAATATTAGATAACAAAGGTAATCAATTAGGAACTGTAAATGCTGGTGAAAACAGACTTATGGCAGACTACGAAGAATTACCTAAACATTTAGTAGATGCAGTTGTAGCAATTGAAGACGAAAGATTCTGGACGCACTTTGGTGTAGATATTAAAAGAACAGGTGCGGCAATCGTAACGTTCGTGTTAAATAGAGGATCTTCATCTTTCGGTGGAAGTACAATTACTCAACAGTTAGTTAAAAACATAACTGAAGATAATGAAGGAAGCTGGAAGAGAAAAATTAGAGAATGGTATCGTTCAATAATGCTTGAACAAAACCTAGAAAAAGAAGATATACTTGAAGCATACCTAAACAAGATATATTTTGGAGAAGGTGCTAATGGTATAGAGATGGCAGCTCAAACATTCTTTGCTAAAACAGTAAGCGAACTTAACTTAGCAGAATCAGCATGTTTAGCAGCATCAATACAATTGCCAGAAGTAACAAATCCATATAATGGAGATAAAAACAAAGAAAAATTAATAGATAGACAAAAAGTAGTATTAAATAAAATGTTATCTATTGGAAAAATCACACAAGAAGAATATGATGAAGCAGTTGCTTATGAACTAGTATTCAAGAAAGGTAAAATTGCTTCGACATCAGCAGTTCAATCTTACGCAAGAGATGCTGTATGGAAAGCCGTTGCAGAAGATTTAGCTGAAGCTATGAACATTACATATCAAGCAGCAAGAGATATGGTTGCATCAAATGGTTACACAATATATGCAACAATAGATCCAACTGTACAAGCAGCTATAGACAAGCAAGCTAAAAATGAAAAGTATTTCTATAACGATAAGAAAAAAGGCATGATGCAATGTGCTATGATTGTTTTAGATAACAAAACAGGTAACGTTGTAGGTATGCTTGGTGGTGTAGGAGAAAAAACAGGATTAGACTACAATAGAGCTACAGAATCTAAATTACAACCTGGTTCTACATTTAAACCAATTGCAGCATATGGTCCTGCTTTTGAACTAGGAGAATCTTATCCAGGTATGGGTATAGATGATGTTCCAGTAAACTTTAGTGGATACAAACCAACTAACTGGTATGGATATTATTATGGATATGTTTCTGTAAGAGAAGCAATAAACCAATCAATGAATATACCAGCAGTTAAAACGTTAAAATCTATAGATTTAGGTTATGCTTTAAGATTTGCACAAAGCATGGGTATAACAACATTAACAGAAAAAGCAAATAAAAACTTATCTTTAGCATTAGGTTCAGCTAACGTTAAAGTTATAGATATGGCGGCAGCATATGCTACTATGGCAAATGGTGGTGTTTACACAGAACCTAAACTTTACACAAAAGTTTTAGACCATGACGGAAAAGAAATACTTACTAACGAGGTTAAATTTACCAAGGTAATGTCTGAAACAACAGCATATATGCTAACAGATTGTTTAAGAAGCGTTGTATCAGGTGGAACAGGTACATCTGCTAGGTTCTCTACAAAGATACAAATAGCTGGTAAAACAGGTAACACAAATGATGATAAAGACCAATGGTTTGCAGGATATACACCATACTACACAGCTGTTGTATGGAATGGTTATGATAACCCAACAACAATTGGTTCAAGAAAAACTTTAGGTACATATCCATATACAGCTACAGTTGTATGGACGAATGTAATGAAAACAATACATTCAGGACTTAAAGCAGCATCATTTAGCAAACCAAAAGGAATAGTTAAAGCTACTGTATGTACATTATCTGGTTTAGTAGCCACAGATGCGTGTAAAGCAGATACAAGAAATGTGGTAAAATCTGAAATATTTGCATCTGGCACAGTGCCAACAGCAGAATGTACAGTACACAAACTTGTAAAAGTATGTAAAACTTCTAAATTGTTACCAACAGAGTTCTGCGAATTATATGAAGAATTAGAAGAAATTTCAACAATAACTAGAGAAAAACCAAATACAAAAACAAGCGATAAGAAATATATCGCACCAACTAAAACTTGTGAATTACATACAAGTGCACCAGTTGTTGAGCCGGAAATTCCTGAAGTTCCAACTGAACCAACCAATCCAGTTGATCCGGAAAATCCAGGAACAACACCAGAAACACCAACACCAGAAAATCCAGGAACGACTCCGGAGACACCAACAACTCCTGAAACGCCAGAAACTCCAACGACACCAGGAGACGGAGAACAAGGTGGAACAACACAAAGCTTGGCGTATTATGGACTTATAAGGCAAATGATGGTGGTGTAATAAAATTAGATAAATAGAAAGAGTTGTACAAAGTACAGCTCTTTTTTAGTTAAATAAATTATTTATCCATTCTAAGATAATAGATTTAAACTCAATATCTTCATTAGTTAACACATCTTCAATAGTAGTCTCATCAGGCATGCTTGGATAGAGAAGCGACCACCAATTATTACCCAAACCATCGCCTACAATTAACCTTAACGAATTGTATGTTCCTTTATTCATTTCAATATTGTTATATGTTTTATTATCATATTTAATATTACCAAAATGAATGGTTAGAGGATAGTTATATCCATTTTCTTTTTGTATTTGATTTGCAATATTTAAGATGGAAGGTATGTTGTTGTGCATGGTTTCCACATAACTCTTTTTATTTGTTATTCCGCTAGTTATTAAGTTAATGTATTGGGTTACGTTATCTGTAATTTTAAGTTTTAGCATCTGATCGTTAATAGTATCGCTATTTGCAACTACGTGTATTCTAAAGTAATTTGATAGATTGTTTTTTGTATTTTCTATAGCATAAAGTATGTTTATATTTAATAATATAAACGCTGTTAAAAATATAAATAATATTAATTTGTTTTTCATTTGTATCACCTAAAAATAATATGTGCAAAATTACCAAAATTATACAAAAGTGTATAAAATATTTCGTTGATTTGAATGGCAATAACTGGTAAAATTATTATATAAGAGAGGTAGATATAAATGAAGAATAAACTATGCTGTTTTACGGTAAATACTACACATGCTTGTATAATTGCAAACAATTATATTTCTAATAATTTGGATAATGTAAAGATTATATATATTAATGAAAAGAATGAAACTAAAAAATTAAAAAGTATTATATCTAAATTTTATAAGAGAATAGAAGAGAGAATGTATTATAGTGAATGGTTAAATGAGAATATGCTTAATAACTATGATGAAGAAGAATTTGTATTTGTAGTACATGGCAACGAGAAGTTTGTTTCTAATGTGAACAAATTTTTAGATATAAATAAATTTAATGGATATATTATCAACTGTTATGATATATGCGATATAAAAAGTAGGTTAGAAGATGTTATAGCAAGCCACGATTATTATATGAATACATCAGAAATAGTAAGTACGAAAGAGTTTAAAGAAGAAAGGAAGCAAGCGTAAGCTTGCTTCTAAATAACATATAAAACATTTTATATATGATAAATACATCATGTATATACTTAATCTAAATCTTCTCTTACTTCAGGTACATCTATTTTTTCTTCTTCGGGCTCTCTAACCCAACCTTCTATTTTAGAACGTTTAATAGCACCGAAGATGTGTTCTTTTATTCTAGGTATATCTTTTTGTAGATTATGTATTAGATCGGACATATAATCTCTTTTAGTAAAGCCATCTGCAGGGCAAGTTTTTGGATGAACAGGAAAGTTCTTTTCTCTTGCTACAGCGCGTATTAGCTTTTCTTCTACATATATCATCGGACGAATTGTTTTAACATTACTTCTGCTAAGATAGGTAACGGGTGCAAATGTATGTATTCTTCCGTTTAGAAGAAGTGACATCATAAATGTTTCCATTACATCATCCATGTGGTGCCCTAAAGCTACTTTAGTACAACCATGTTCTACTGCTAAACTATTAAGCATACCTCTACGCATGTTGGCACATAGTGAACAAGGGTTTTCTTCTTTACGAATGTTAAATACAACATCTGCTATATTAGAGTTAAATACAAGGTATTCTATTCCTAATTCATCACAGATTCTTTGAAGTTCTGTTGTATCAAAGTTGTTACTTCCTGTATGTATAGTTATTGCCATTATTGTAAAATGTTTTTTATAAAATTTTTGAAGATAGTATAAGGCATAAAGTAAAGTTATGCTGTCTTTGCCGCCAGATAGTCCAACCGCTATTTTATCGCCTTCATCTATCATATTAAAGTCTTCTATTGCTCTCTTTGTTTTTCCTATTATTTTTTGCAACATAAAATCACCAAATAAAATTATATTAAAAAAGATATTAAAAGTCAACGAAAAGAGTTAAAAAGCGTTGTATAATCATGTGAAACTATGTCAAAACTTGACATAACACTTAAAAAGTGCTACAATATAAATGTAGTCGTGCGTTTATTTAAAATTTAACTAAATTTAAAAAAGGAGAAGAACAAAACGATGGCAATTATAAGATTTATCATGAGCCTTTTTAGAGGCCGGACAAATTATGAAGTGTGGGATACTTCTGCATTAAGTAACCACTTTGAACTTTTTAAGCAGACCTTGCAACATGGTCAGACCACTGTGATTATTCCCGAAGGCGTAAGCCATGAGATAAGCGTTGGTAGACGCAACAACGAAAACTGTAAGGAAATATACAGGTTTCTCGAAGGGAATATCAGAAACCCCAGACTTCGTGTTGAAGTCGCAAATGATGCAATCCGCAGTTGGGCGGTTGATGAACAAGTAGTGTATACTGTAGAAAAGTATCATAAGAAAGGTTACACTGTACGTCTTATCAGCTGTGATAGAGATCAAAGTTTTAAGGCTAAGCTTAAGGAACTTAATGTAGAGCTGTTGCCTGTATCTAGAACCAAGATTGCTGCTTATCAAGAAATCGATGAGCACATAAGAGGACTCGCATCTAAGCAAAATGAAGCACCTGTAATCATACCGGTTTCTAATGAGCAGGAGCATAGAACAGAAGAACTTGAGTTGCCTTCTAAAATGGTAGGTAAGCAATGCGTACTCCAGTTCGATAAATATGTTTCTGTGTATGATAACAGAGGCAAAAGAAAAATCTCAAGACCGGAAGGAACGGTAATAGCAAGAGATGATACAGTGTATTACAAAAACGCAAAGTATGTCATCAAAAGAATCTGTAGGGACACGGTAATGTGTATTGCAATCTAAAACGAAACAATAAAGAAGAGCGATAAATCGCTCTTCTTTTCGTTTTATTTTATTTAGATTTGTATAAAGTAGGTAGTGAACTTGCTGGTTTGTTTTTTGTTTTAACAACAGATTTACCAAATACTTTATACTTTTCAGATAGTGGTTGTATTACAAAGTTACGTATTGCATGAGTAGCAAATGCAACTATTTGAGGTTCACCGCCTGAATGTATTAATAGATATTTCTTTGAATCGTATTCAAAAACATATATTTGATCCAAAGGGACATTTGAAAACTTCTTAAAGTTGTTCTTAAGATCTGTATATAGTCTTTCGATATTTCCAACGAAGAAAGCAGAATAACCAGTGTTCATAATATGACTTAAATTATCTATAGGAATAGGTGTTAATGTGTAATTATGACCTGCTGTATCTAAACCAGATATTTCTAATATTTTAGAAGGTGGCGTAGAAGAGTTAAGTATAATTAAACTAGAACCTTTTTCTGCACTTTCTAACGAATCTATGTTGTAGAATGAGAAAGTATTAGAGATATCTGAATAATCTTTCTCGGCAAGTATTTGCTCTATCAAAGCATATTTGATTTTGTCTATTAAATTACTTCCTGTAACTTCAGATTCTGGCATAAGCTTAAACATTATTATTTCTTCGATTTTATCACTTAGCCTTTTGTTAGGAACAATAAGTAAATCATTGAAACATTTTAAGCGGCTTGCATATAATGTATAAGATAAGTGCTTAGAACTTTCAATAAGTTGTTCGGCTAATATATCTTGTATATATATTATTTGTTCTCTTAACTCATCATATAGATTTTGAATTGTTTCTGCAAGACCAGAAGTGTATTCGCAAGCTTCATCCATGTCTTCAGTAATTATTTCATTTTCTTCGGTTTCGGTAGGTCTAAGAAGCTCTAAATCTCTCTTTAATTTAGCCAACACATCGGCAATTTCTTGTTCTATTAAAGCTTGTTCTTTGTGTATGTCATTAACATCACTTGTTAAAACATTCTTTTTATATTCAACATAGTTATCGTTTAATTTTTGAGATAAGAATACAAGCTTGTTATATGTAGAATATTTTCTACTAATGTTATCTAAAACAATAAGGAAATCTTCAGCGCGTTCAAATTTTTTCTTCTTAAAAGCTTTGTTTAATATTTTCATAGGATGTTTAGTAAATAATCCATTATATAAAACTTCTGGATCTAAATCTAAGACATAGCATAATTCGCTTAGTATTTTTCCTTCTAAGTAATACATGTCATTTTGAGATTCAATCTTAAAACCTAAGAAATTGTGAGTTGTAGTTTGTCTAGACTCCGTTATTTGTAATGAAGAAGGAACTAAATTACATAGTTTGTATACCAAATTAGACATTATAGCACGGTTTATACCAAAGTTATAATGACATAGTTTGTAATTTTCAGTAGATAGTTTTGTTGTTGCATATCCTGTTTCGTATACATTATTATCTACTTCTGTTGTTGTTAGCGCATATAACAAACGTAGGTAAGTAGCTGGTACATTTTTTGTGTTCTTAATGTACATTTCCTTTTTGTTTGCGTCATAATATCCTGTTTTGTATTCATAAGGATTATTTGTATCTATTCTTAATTCAGATATATTATTTGTAAGTTTATGAATATAATGAGGTAGCTTAAAAGAAGAGATATACTCATATTCTAATAATTTATCTATTAACGATTCTGTGATACCTACAAAATAATCTGATGCATTAAAATGATCTTTGAAATGTTCCAAATCTGAATAACCCATTTTTATCCTCCGTATAATATAAAATATATAATCTTACACATAAATTGTATAATAAACAAAATAAAAAAACAATAGTTAAATTTGCTTTAACAAATATTTTTATACTTTAGAATTAGCTAGAAATTCTTGCAAAAAAATATTAGGTATGTTAAAATATTTGTAGTATTGATTTAGGAGGAATAATAATGTTAGCAAAACCAAGCGTAAACGATGTTATGCCAAAAGTAGGAACAAGATATGAAGTGGCACTAGCAGTTGCTAAAAGAGCAAGACAAATTTCTAATAAAAGAGTAGAAGAAGGAGATCCAGATATATCTGATCCAGTAGATGTAGCTATTAAAGAAATAGACGCAGGAAAAGTAACTGTAGCAATGAATGAACAAGATCAAATAGCAGATGTAATAATCGAGGATGTTGTTGAATAATAAGAGGAAAAATATATGAAAAAACAGATGATATGTATAACAGGAAATATAGCTGTTGGGAAAACCGAGGTTGCAAAAATAGTTGCAAATAAACTTGGTTTTGAACTATATAAAGCAAGCACATCATTTAGAGAACTTGCTAGACAAAAAAATATGAGTTTAGTCGAATTTAGTCGCTATGTAGACAAAAATCCGGATATAGATAAACAAGTAGAGTTTAATACACAAGCAAAAGTTAAGAATAGCAATAAAATTGTTATTGATGCAAGACTTGGTTTCTATATTGCGCCCAAAGCATTTAAGGTATACATGACATCTGTACTAGATGTTGCTAGTAAAAGACTCTTTGAGGCTTCTAAAACAAGAGGCAAAGAAGAAAAATATGATTCTATAGAAGAAGCACGAGAAGCAATACTTGCACGCGAAGAGTCAGAAAAAGAAAGATATTTAGAGTTATACGATGTAGATATACATGATTTATCTAATTATGATTATGTAATAGATACTTCAGATTTAACTCCAGAAGAAGCAGCAAATAGAATAATTGAAGAATATGGCAAGTGGGAGGGTAGATAACCCTCTTTTCTTGTATAAAGTAATTAAAAATAATAATTAGGAGGTGATATGGTGGTAGTTAAGATTTTAATAGACAATGCAGCACATAAGCTTAATAAAGTTTATGATTACAAAATAAAAGAGGAACATGAAGAATTAGTAGAACTTGGCAAAAGAGTAAGAGTAAACTTTGGAAGCGGCAAAGGTAGTAACCGTGAAGGTATAATTGTAAAGATATTAAAAGATGAAGAATCGGACAAGGTGGGTAAATTAAAGAGCGTAGAAGAGATTTTAGACGAGAATAGTTATTTAGATGAAAAAAGACTTTCTTTAGCTAAATGGATGTCTAAAATGTACTTCTGCAACGTATATACGGCACTTAAACTCATGTTACCACCAACACCAAATAAAAAGTTAGAGCAAAAAGAACTTGTGGGAAAACAAATAACAGTTGTTACGTTAGATAAAGCAAAAGAGGAAATAGAACAAGATGTAGAAAGTAGAAAAATAACAAGTGCAAGACATATAAAGCTATTACGTGAACTTGAAGAAAATAATAATATACCAATAGAAGATATAATTAATACACTTGGTATATCTAGAAATATAATAAAAACTGTAGAGGAAAAAGGATATATAAAGTTAGTAAAACAAGATACTGCAATTGAAGACTATTCTAAAATAGAAAGAAGTGAAAAATTAGTTCCAACAAGAGAACAAAAAAGAACTATTGATGGAATAATAAGTACACTAGATACATTTAGAGTATCTTTAATACACGGTATTACTGGTAGTGGTAAAACAGAAGTATATCTTCAAATAATTGAAGAATGTTTAAATAGAGGAAAAGATGCAATTGTACTTGTACCAGAAATATCTTTAACAGACCAAACAAAACGTAGATTTATATCTCGTTTTGGAGAAGTTGTTTCTGTGTTACATAGTAAGATGACTACGCTAGAAAGACAAACAGAATATAAAAGAATTGTAAACGGTAAAGCAAAAATTGTAATAGGACCAAGATCTGCGTTATTTGTTCCATTTAAGAAATTAGGACTAATAATAATAGATGAGGAACATGACACAAGTTATGTATCACAGACTACACCAAAGTATAACACGCGTGAAGTTGCAACAAGACTTGCATATCTTAACAATGCAAATTTAATATTAGGTTCAGCAACTCCTGATGTGTGTACAATGTACAAAGCAATGGAAGAAAAAATAGATTATTATTCTATGCTTACAAGACCTGGTACAAGCGTAGTGCCAGAAGTGGAAATTGTAGATATGAAACAAGATGCGGTTATAAATAAATCTAGAATATTGTCTACAAGACTTAAAGAGGAAATAGAAGAAAATATAAAACGTGGAGAGCAAGCGTTTGTATTCTTAAATAGACGTGGATTTTCTTCGTATATAACTTGTAAAACATGTGGAAAAACTTTAAGGTGCCCTAACTGTGATGTTAATTTAACATATCATAGAAAGAATGGACTACTACTTTGTCACTATTGTTCGTATTGTGAAAAGTTAAGTGACGTATGTCCAATATGTTCAGCAGACACTTTAGAAGAAGGTGGAATGGGAACTGAAAGAGTGGAAAAAGAACTACTTGAAACATTCCCTGGGATAACTACTTTAAGATTAGATATGGACACAACTGTAAAGAGGGGCTCACACGAAAGAATATTAAATGAGTTTAAGGAAAAGAATGTAGATGTCCTTGTTGGAACTCAGATGATAAGTAAAGGCCATGATATACCAAATGTTACACTTGTAGGTGTAGTTAATGCAGATTATATGGCAGGAGATGATTACACCGTATCTGAAAAAGCATTTTCAAACCTACTTCAAGTAGCAGGCAGAGCAGGGCGTGGAGATAAAAAAGGTAGAGTAATTCTTCAAGCTTATGATACAGAAAATTATATATTAAGTTCAGTAAGTGAAAATTCTTATCTAGATTTTTACGAACAAGAAATTAAGTTTAGAAAGATGGCAGGTTATCCGCCGTTTGTAGATATAGTTGTAGTAGAGCTAACTTCTAAAGATAAAGCAAAACTTATGAAAGACAGTGAAAAGATATATAATATATTTAGTAAAGAAAAGAATCTTTATAAAGTGCACTCACCTAAGGCTCCATATATTAGTAAAATAAATAATAAATATAGGATACAAATGATAATAAAAACGAAAGTAGATAATAAAGTTTTAGATAAACTCATTGAAAATATGGATATTTATGATAAAATTAAAGATGTAAGTGTTACAGCTTCGGTAGTTAAGAATCCTGTAAGACTTGGGTAAAATAATATAGGATAGAAGGAAGTAAAAATGGCAATTAGAAATATTAGATATGATCATGAAGAAGTTTTAAGAAAACGTTCAAGAGAGATAGAAGAAATAGATAATAAAATACGTGAGCTAGCACTAGATATGGTGGATACTATGTACAAATATGATGGTGTTGGACTTGCTGCGCCGCAAGTAGGAATACTTAAAAGAATAATTGTAATAGATCCAGGAACAGGGCCAAGAGTTTTAATCAATCCAGTAATAACTAAAAAGTCTGGTTCTCAAACAGGTGAAGAAGGATGTCTAAGTTCTCCGAATGTATTTGGAAATGTAGACAGACCTAAAAATGTTACAGTCGAGTATTTCGATATAGACGGTAAAAAACAAACATTAAAAGCAGAAGATTTAGAAGCAGTTATACTTTGTCACGAAATAGATCATTTGGATGGTGTGCTTTTCTTAGATAAAGCGTATGATGTATACAAATTAAGCGATGAAGAAATAGAAGCCGCCAAACGTGAGGCAGAAGAATTAGAAAGAAAAGAACAAGAAAAAGCAAACAAGAAAAATAAAAAATGTAAAAGAAAGTAGGATATAACATAAATGTTAAAACAAGATTTAAGAATAGTATTTATGGGTACTCCAGATTATGCAAAAGGAAGTTTAGAAGCGTTAGTAGATAACGCTTTTAACGTTGTAGGAGTATTCTGCCAACCAGATAAACCAAAAGGTAGAGGGATGAAACTTATGGCTCCTCCTGTTAAAGAATATGCATTATCTAAAAACATACCTGTATACCAACCAGTTAAATTAAGAAATAACGAAGAAGTAAAAGAAATATTAAATACATTAAATCCAGATTTAATAATAGTTGTAGCATATGGAAAGATACTTCCTAAGTATGTATTAGATTATCCTAGATTTGGATGCATAAATGTACATGGTTCATTACTTCCAAATTATAGAGGGGCTGCCCCAATACAATGGTCTGTGATAAACGGAGATAAAGTAACTGGTGTTACAACTATGTTTATGGATGAAGGAATGGATACTGGTAATATGATAACTAAAGCGGAAGTAGAAATTGATGCGTTAGATACATACGGTACCCTTCATGATAAACTTATGGTTCTTGGTGCAAATACTTTAGTTAAGGACTTGGAAAGATTAGTAGCAAATGATGGAGTGCTAGAAAGCACTGTTCAACCAGAAGAATGTACTATGGCTCCAATGTTAGATAAAGATAATACAAAACTAGATTTTACAAAAAATGTAGATACACTTGTAAATTTAGTAAGAGGAACAAATCCATTTCCATCTGCTTGGTGTTTAATTGATGAAGAAAAAACGTACAAAATTTATCTTGCAGAAAGAGTAGAGTTAGATGAAGATTACACTAGTGCAAAATGTGGTGAAGTAGTGTATCTAAATGATAAAAAGAACATACTAGCAGTAAAATGTAATGATGGATATATAAATCTAAAAGGAATAAAACCAGCAGGCTCTAAGTTAATGGGGTGTGGAGATTATATCCGTGGTGGTAAAATACAAACAGGAGAACTATTTATATGATATTTAAAGAAACAGTAAAAATAGGTTTAAAGGACATAGAAAAAGATAATATTTTAGGTAATAAAGCTATTCTTAAGTTTTTTGAAAATATAGCTGGACATCATTCGGATAGTCTTGGATATGGACTTAATAATAGCAATGAAACGCATTTATCTTGGATACTTTTAGAATGGAAAATAAGAAGTATAAAAAGAATAGAATATGGTGAAGAATTACATATAGACACATGGTCTAGAAGCATAGAAAAATACTATGCAAACAGAGATTTTAACATGTATAATTCTAAAGGTGAGCTTTGTGTAATTGGTACTTCAAAGTGGTTGTTAATAAATACAGAAAAAGGAAGTATTGTTAAACCAGATGAAACAATGATTGCTAAATACGAATCAGAATCAGAAAGAAAAGTATTTGAGGAAGATTTAGAAAAGATAGAAGTGCCTGAAGAATACACAAATGAAATGCTATATACTGTAAAAAGAAAAGACATAGATTTTATTGGACATATGCATAATTTATATTATTTAGATTTAGCATATGAAGTTCTACCAGATGAAGTATACGAAAAAAGATTATTTAACGATGTTAGAATAACATATAAAAAAGAAATAAAATTAGGTGAAACTGTTAAATGCAAATATGCAAACATTGAAGATAAGCATGTTGTTGTAATAACAAGTGAAGACGATAAAACAGTACACGCATTAATAGAATTAAAATAATTCTAATAAATAAACACGTAGAAATACGTGTTTTTTATATGTGTGTATTTGCAACATATGACATATTGTGCTAAAATATATTAGCATAAAGGAGTAAATTATGGTATTTAGTAGTGCAGTATTTTTGTTTGGATTTTTACCAGCTTTGCTAGCATTATATTTTCTAGCAAAGGATAAATATAAAAATTATGTATTGCTTCTATTTAGTTTAATATTCTACGGTTTTGGTGGACTTAAATTATTAGCTATGATGATAGCTGTAGTAATGATAGACTATTTAGCAGCGATGTTTATAGATAAAACAGATAACAAAAAGAAGAGAAAATGGTTGTTGATATTAGCGGTAGTGCTTAATATAGGAACACTATTTTATTTTAAATATACAGGGTTTACTGTGGAAATAATTAATAGATTATCAGGGCTTAAAATTCCAGTGCCTAATATAGTTTTACCAATAGGAATATCATTCTATACATTCCAAGCAATGAGTTATGTTATAGATGTGTATAGAAAAGAAGTTAGTGCAGAGAGAAATCCTTTCTTTGTGTTACTTTATGTAAGTATGTTCCCGCAACTTGTTGCAGGGCCTATCGTTAGATACCAAACTATTGCAGAAGAAATAACTAAAAGAACAGTTACTTTACAAGGATTTACTGATGGTGTTGAGAGATTTATATTTGGTCTTTGCAAGAAATTAATAATAGCAAATAACACAGGTAAACTTGCTGATGTAATATTTGGTGCTGAAGCTTTAGAAACGCCTTTAGCATGGTTAGGAGCAATAGCATACTCGCTTCAAATCTATTTTGATTTCTCAGCTTACTCAGATATGGCAATAGGTTTAGGTAAAATATTTGGATTTAACTTTGAAGAAAACTTCAATTATCCATATATATCTAAATCTGTTACAGAGTTTTGGAGAAGATGGCATATATCTTTATCTACATGGTTTAGAGATTATGTATATATACCACTTGGTGGAAATAGAAAAGGTGTATTAAGACAAATACTAAACCTATTTGTTGTATGGGCGTTAACTGGTATATGGCATGGTGCAGCAGTAAACTTCTTGTTATGGGGATTATACTATTTTGCTTTCCTAATACTAGAAAAGTTTGTGCTTAAGAAATGGTTAGAAAAAACGCCTAAATTTATTGGGCACATATACACATTAATAGTTGTATTATTCGGTTGGGTGTTATTTAGATGTACTGGTATGACAGAGGTAATACGTGTACTTAAAGCGATGTTTGTACCATATATAACAGATATTACATGGCAACAAGTAGTTATATACTTAAGTAGCTATGGAGCATATCTATTAATGGGAATAATACTTTCTATACCAGTATTTCCATGGATAAGAAATATTGTAATGACTAAATACAAAGAAAATATATATGTACAAATTATGTATTATGGATTTGTACTTGGAATGTTTGTTATAGCAATAGCATTCTTATCTCAAGCAACATATAATCCGTTTATATATTTTAGATTTTAGAGGTGAACCATGAAAGAAAAAATAATTAGAATAACATTTTGTTCTTTGTTCATGTTAATTATTTTTGTAATGGCAATCATCACAATAACTAATAATAATGAACTAAGCAAAAAAGAGGGAAGAAGACTTACACAGTTCCCTAAAACAACAATAAAAAGTGTATTAAACACAGAATATTATACAGAATTAACAAATGCTTTTTCAGATCAATTAGCATTTAGAGAAGATTTTATTAAGCTATATTATCTTATGAATCTTCAAAAATATACAGGAGATGTTGTAAAAGGTGAGAACGATGAACTTTTCTTATCTCCACAAATAACTACAAACGAAACAAAAACAATAAATAGTATTGTAAATGTAGTAAAAAATGAGATGAATAAAGTGGCTAAAGAAGTAACTGAAAATGGCTCTAAATTTATCTTTTTATCTATTCCTAGAAAAGATGTTATGATGGAAAAATACCTTCCGGAAACATATATTAAAGGCATAGAAACATATGCAAATACTATTAAAGCAATAGAAGAAAACAAAGGTGAATATATTGAATTAATAGATGCGTATAGCATTCTAAAAGATAAAGTAGATGCTCCGTATTACAAAACAGATCACCATATGAATATTAGAGGAGCATATGAAATATTTACTAGTTTAGTAGATAGAATAAATAAAGATGGTTGGAATATTAAATATGTTACTTTAGAAGAAGAATACGATATAACGTCTAAACCAATAAATGGTGCATTTAACAGAAAGGTTGGTCAAAGCGTAAAATCTGGACCAGAAGAACTAAATCTTGTATATAAAGGAAAAGAAGTAACATATACAAGATATGAAGATGGAAAAGAATCTAAAATACCAGTTTTAGGCGCAGGGAATGATTATGCTTCTGCATACATGGGAGACGACATGGCAGAAACAGTTATAGATACGAATAACGATGATGCACCAAACATATTATTTGTGGGTTCATCATATACAAACATACTAGAAGCTTTATCTGTACATAAGTTTAACAAGATGGTATCTATAGATTACAGACATAACAAAACAGGTAAAAGTATAGCAGACTATGTAAAAGAATATGATATAGACTATACAATATATATTTGTTCTCAATCTACCGGAGCATTTAATATAGGTAGTATGAAAGAACATTTAGGAGTAAAAGATTAAATAATTATACAAAAGAGGAAGAATAATATTCTTCCTTTTTTAATGCACTGTGCTTGTTTACATAAAACTTGAAAAATAAGCGAAATTATGGTATAATATATATGTTGGTGAACATATATAGCCAAAAAATATTTTTAATAAAATAGGAGAATTAAAAATGACGGACAGAGAAATGAGAACTATGGAAGAACACACCAGAGCACTTCAGTTAAACACAAGAGCAATGCAAGAGCTTATTCCGCTTCTTCAAGTATTTGCAAGCAAAAAGTTTATCGACATGATGGCTTGCAATGCAGATACTGCAATGGGAGCGGCTAGAAAGTTTGAAAATGCAGTTGCAGATTTGACATCTACAACCGCAAAAGTTGTTGAAGCGGCTGAAAAGAACGATGAGGCTGCAAGAAGAATGATGAATGCGGCTGAAGAAAATCAAAACGCAGCGTATATGATGCGTAATTCTAACAACTAAAAGGAGACGATATGAAAGCTAAGAAACGTGGAACGTTATTAAAAAAAGAAAGAATCGAAACGCACATAGTTACATGCCCAAACTGCAATGTAAGACTGAAGCTCATTCCAAGAGATGTACATTCAGACATAACTCGGGTATTTCCAAGGTATTACTACAAGTGCAAATGTTGTGGACAGTGGACGAGAATAAAACTCAAAGAAATGCCACAAACATTCAAAGACGAGGTCATAGCACTTAATATACCGATGTAAAGCTAAACAGCAAGTGATTAATTTCACTTGCTGTTTTTATGTAAATAATGTATAAATAGAATGTGGAAAAGCTTGCGTATTTTGTCTAAAAAAGGTATAATATTATGAGTATTAAAAATAGTTGAAAGGAATAATATATGGTAAATATAACAGACTATACAATAGAAGAATTAGAAGAATACATTTTAAGTATTGGTGAAAAGAAGTTTCATGCCAAACAAATATTTAAATGGATACATAGAGTTGGTGTAGATTCTTTTGATGAAATGACAGATATATCTAAAAGCTTAAGAGAAAAATTAAAAGAAAATGCATACATAATGAGATTAGAAGTATTACAATGTCAAGTGTCTAAAAAAGATGGAACACATAAGTTCTTAATCAAACTTTCAGATAACAACGCAGTTGAATCTGTAGTTATGAGATATCATCATGGAAATACAATATGTGTGTCTACACAAGTTGGATGTAAAATGGGATGTAAGTTTTGCGCATCAACTAAAAACGGTTGGAAAAGACATTTGTTAGCATCTGAAATTGAAGGGCAAATTATTGCTGCAGAAAAATATATGAATGAAAAGATATCTAACATAGTATATATGGGAATAGGAGAACCTTTAGATAACTATGATAACGTAGTTAAATCTGTTAAACTAATTAACTGTCCAGAAGGTTTAGGAATAGGTGCTAGACACATTAGTATTTCTACTTGTGGATTAGTAGATAATATACGTAGACTTGCAGATGAAAAACTACAAGCAACATTGTCTATTTCTTTACACGCAGTAACAGATGAAAAACGTAAAGAAATAATGCCAATTGCTAATAAATATAGCATAAAAGAGTTGCTTGATGCTTGCACATATTATATAATGGTGACAGGTAGAAGAATTAGTTTTGAGTTTGCTTTAATTGCTGGCGTAAACGATGATGAAGAAACAGCAAGAGCCTTAGCAAAGCTACTTAGGGGTATGATTGCTCACGTAAACTTAATCCCTGTTAACGAAATAGTTAATGGTCAGTTTAAGAAGAGCAAACAACAAGATGTAGATAGATTTATGGGAATTCTAAATAGTTCCGGCGTAGTTGCAACAGTAAGACGTGAACTTGGTTCAGATATTGATGCGGCTTGTGGACAATTAAGACAAAAATATTTAGATGAACAAGAAAATAATAAATAAAGAATATTATATAATAATGTAAAGTAAAAGAGGTGTTTAAGATAGTATACTCTAGAACAGATGTAGGAATTAAGAGACAAAACAACGAAGACTATATGTTAACATATAGTCTTGATGAGACGTGCTCTTTATACATTGTTTTAGACGGTATAGGTGGAGCTAGTGGTGGAGAGATAGCCTCTAAAACCGCAGCAGAAAAAACACTGGAATATATAAAAGAACATTATCAAGAACAAAAGATAGAAGATATGTTAAAGTTGGCTGTTAAGTATGCAAACAAGTGTGTATATGAAATAGCTAAATCAAACAAAGAATATAAAAACATGGGAACAACACTTACTATGCTTTTTGTTAAAGATGATATTGGTTACCATATAAGCGTTGGTGACTCGAGAATTTATGAAATAAAAGAAAATGCAATAACACTTTTAACAGAGGATGATACATATGTTAATGCTCTTTTAAGAGATAACATAATCTCTAGAGAAGAAGCTAAAGTGCATCCAGAAAGACATGTGTTAGTAAGAGCAATAGGAATTGCTAAAAATGTAATTTTTGATGTAAATAAGATAGATAATATTAAAGGGAGAAGATTTCTGCTTTGTACGGATGGTTTAACAACTACAAGTACAGATCAAGATATTCTTCTAAAAATAGCAGACAGTAATGATGAAGATATTTGTAATATATTAGTAGATATGGCCAATGAAAAAGGCGGAGTGGATAATATTACTGTTATGTATGTTAAAGCGTAAGGAGGGGAAGAGTTGAATCTAGTTGGTAAGACTTTGTGTAATAGATATGAAGTGCTAGAAGAAGTCGGCATAGGCGGAATGGCCACAGTATACAAAGCAAAATGTAATTTATTAAATAGATTTGTTGCAATAAAAGTTCTTAAGGACGAATTTGCTAAAGATGCGGAATTTGTTAAAAAGTTTAGAGCAGAAGCACAATCAGCAGCAGCTCTTACGCATCCAAACATAGTATCAGTATATGACGTTGGAGAAGAAGATGGTATAAATTATATAGTAATGGAACTGTTAGTTGGAGAAACATTAAAAGATTATATAGAGCATCATGGAAAACTTTCTAACGAAAGAACATTAAAATATGCTAGCCAAATTGCATCAGCACTAGAAGCTGCACATAGTTCTAAGATAGTACATAGAGATATAAAGCCACACAACATTGTACTTGCAAACAATAATACAGTTGCAAAAGTAACAGACTTTGGAATTGCTAAAATGAGTTCTAACGAAACTATAGCAAATGGAAGTCAAACAATGGGTTCTGTACATTACTTCTCGCCAGAACAAGCTAAAGGTGGATATACAGATGAAAAAACAGACATATATTCTTTAGGTGTAGTAATGTATGAAATGGTAACTGGGGAAGTTCCATTTGAAGCAGATACTCCAGTATCTGTTGCGTTAAAACAAATACAAGAAGATCCTATAGAGCCTAAAGAAAAAGTTCCAACAGTGACAAACGCATTAAATAGAATAATACTTAAAGCGATGGCTAAACAAACTACAGAAAGGTATCAGACAGCAACTGAACTTTTAGATGATATATTTGCAGCGATAAATAACGTAGATGTTGAAGAAAAGAAAGAAGATACAGTAAGTGGATTTAAAAAAGGCTCTACTCAAATAGTGCCAGTTATAACGAAAAAAGATATAACTGATAACAAGCAAGAAAATGCTGAAGTTACGCCAAGAAAAAAGGAAAGAGTAGGCAAGAGGATAGAAGAACTCGAAAATGATAAGAGCGAAAAAAGAAGAATTGAAAGCTTAAATGAAAACCCTAAACAAAGAAAGAAAAAGATAATAAAAAGGATAATTATAACTTTAATAATAATTCTTGTATTGGTAGGGATTGGATTTTTAACATATAAATTAGTTGAAACTATCAAAGAAAACAACAAACCTATAGTAGTTGAAAAAGTTGATGTTGCACCAGATTTGGTTGGTAGCGATTATGAAGAAGTTAGAGTTAAATATGAAAAATTAGGATTAATCATAAAGATTAGTAAATATCAAGAGACAGATGAACTTCCGGCCGGACAAATAATTTCTCAAAATATAGAAAAAGGCGAAAAGATACCGGATGGTAAGATGACGGTAGTTGTTGCCAAAGGGGTTAAGAAAATAACAATGCCAGACGTTGTTGGTAAAGACTACAAGGTAGCAAAATATGAGCTTGAAGCTTTAGGTTTCGTGGTAGATATAAAAAATGTAGTAAGCGACAAAGTAGAAAAAGATTTAGTTGTAAAGCAATCTCTTAAAAATAAAGAACAATTTGTAACAGGCACAAAAGTTTTGTTAGAAGTTAGCGAGGGAGATGGCAAAGATAGAGTAATAGTTCCAAGTGTTATTGGGAATACAGAAGCAAACGCTAAATCTAAATTACAAAAATTAAAATTGGTAGTTAATGTTTCTTATGTTAATGATCCAAGTAAGAGCGATGGAATAGTTGTTTCTCAAAGCCTTAAAGAAAATAAAGAGGTTGTCGAAGGAACGGTTATAGAAATTACTGTAAATAGATTAGAAAAAACAAAAAATGTAACAATTAAACTAAAAGATTATACAGCTAATATGGAAGATGAAAACATAAATGTTGTAGTAAAAGCTCAGGTTGAAGGCGTTACAAATACAATACATAGCAGAACACATACAAAAGGTGAAAATGGATATGAGAACTTTACAGTAGAAGTAAATGGTTTCTCATCAGCAAAATTAACAATATATATAAACGATAAAGTAGTAGAAACAGTTACAATTTCTTTTTAAGTAACATAGGAGGAATATATGAAAAAAATAGCTATAATGACAGCAGGTGGCGATTGCCCTGGACTTAATGCGGCAATTAAAGCAGTAGTAATGAGTGCACATTATCAAGGAGTTGAAGTGCTTGGAGTGCTTGATGGTTACAAAGGTTTTGTAGAAGGATGGTACAAAGAACTGACACCGAAAGATGTAGAAAAAATTGAATTGCTAGGTGGAACAATTCTAGGTTCATCTAACAAAGAATGCCCATTTTATTACTTAGTAGATAAATTTAATATGAAATATGTGGACAAGACTGATGAGGCTATAGCAAAAATAAAGAAAGAAGGCGTAGAAGGCCTTATAGTAGTAGGCGGAGATGGAACCTTAGATTCTGCTAGAGTTATAAGCGAAAGAGGATTACCAACAGTGGGTATTCCTAAAACAATAGATAATGATATGGCTGCAAGTAATCCTACTATAGGATTTGATACAGCAGTAGGAAATGTTGTAGAGGCTATAAACAAAGCACGTTCTACAGCAGATTCTCATAGAAGAGCAATTGTTGTAGAAATAATGGGAAGAACATCGGGATACCTTACACTTTATGGCGGTTTTGCTGGATGTGCAGATATAATACTTTTACCAGAACAAGACTATGATTTAGATGGTGTTTGTGAAAAGGTAAAAGAAGTAGCTTCAAGAAGACGTTCTGTAATAATAGCAGTAGCTGAAGCTGCAAAGGAACTTGGAAAAACTGAAACTGTAGCTAAGATGATAAACGATAGTTTTGAAAAGAAAAGATATGGCGGTATAGCTGAAAAACTTGCTGATGAAATAGAGGCTAAAACAGGAATAGAATGTAGATATGTTGCTTTAGGACATGTTCAAAGAGGCGGAACACCAAATCATAACGATATAATTACAGCATCAATGCTTGGAAGTTATGCATATGAACTTTTAATAACAGGTGAGTACGGATATATAGTAGGAGTAGATGGTGAAGAACTTAAAAAGATGGAATTTCCTAAAGACGAAATAAACGCAAGACTTCTAGATTTAAATACGCATCCGCTTGTTAAAACAGCTAAAGCGGTTGGAGTATATTTTGGAGAATAAATAAAATATATTGAAAATAACTAGTAGAAATGCTAGTTATTTTTTCTATTTAAAAATAATTTATAAAAAATTAAAGAAAAAACGAACTTTTGTTTGACAAACATAAGTTTATCATATATAATAAAACAAACATAAGTTTAGGAGGTAATTTTTGTGGGAAAAAGAGAAGATACAGTAAAAAACGAGGAGAACATATTAAATTATATTAGAAAGCAAGTTGAGGAAGTGGGATATCCACCAACTGTAAGAGAAATATGTGCAGCTGTTGGATTAAAATCTACATCTTCAGTTCATTTATATTTATCTCGACTTGCGGAAAAAGGATTAATATCTAAAGGGGATCTTAAAACAAGAGCGTTAAAAATTGTTGGCCAAAATATTTCTAGTGAGGCACAAGATCCGGATATGATAGAAGTACCATTAGTAGGTCAAGTTGCAGCTGGTCTACCTATTCTTGCAGAACAAAATATAGAAGAATATGTTAAGCTTCCAATTAGCATGGTTAAACAAAATGCTAGACAAGAAGGAACATATATGCTTAAAGTTAAAGGCGATAGTATGATAAATGTTGGTATTTATTCTGGAGACTATATAATAGTAGCTAAAACAAATACAGCAGAAAATGGTCAAATAGTTGTTGCATTAATTGAAGATGAAGCAACAGTTAAAACTTTCTATAAAGAAAAAGATCATGTAAGACTACAACCTGAAAATGATTCTATGGATCCAATCATAGTTACAGATGTTCAAATAATTGGAAAGGTAGTAGGATTAATTAGAAGGTTCTAAAATGTAAACAGAGTAGATGTTGTGCTACTCTGTTTTTCTTTTTGTATTAACATGTCTAAAGTTTTTGCATAATATAAAGTATACCGGAGGTATTTTATGCTTAAAGATTTAAAAGTAGGTTTAGGAATAACTGGATCTTTTTGTAACTTCTCTAAAATTAAACCTGAAATAGACATGTTAAAGGCTCATGGTATAAATGAGATATTGCCTATTGCATCATATGCAACGCTAAATGAAACAAATAGATTTTCTAATCCAGAATATATAAAAGAACTGCTAGAAAAAGAAACAGGAAAAGAAATAGTAGACACAATATCTAAAGCAGAACCTATAGGACCAGAAAATTTAGTAGACCTAATTGTAATTGCGCCGTGTACAGGGAACACATTAGCTAAGCTTAATTTAGGTATTACAGATACACCTGTTTTAATGGCGGTAAAAGGACATATTAGAAATAATAAACCTGTTGTAATAGGTATTTCTACAAATGATGGACTAGGTGCAAATGGAGAAAATTTAATGAATCTTCTTAACACTAAAAATATATATTTCATTCCTTTTGAACAAGATAGTCCAGATAAAAAACCCAAGTCTTTAGTATATGATTACACTAAGCTTATAGACACAATAAAACTAGCCCTTGAAGGGAAACAAATACAACCATTGTTTATAAAATAATAAGTAAATAAAACCTAGAGAAATATGCTCTAGGTTTTAGCTTTTTACTGTACATTAAAGCTTAAATATTGTATAATAATTTCGTATAATAATATGCTAAATTACAGGAGAAAATAGTATGAAAAAGTTAATCGAAAAGATAAAGAAAAATATATGGGAACTAGTTATATTTATAGGGACAATTCCGTTTATATATGTAATTTTAAGTGGAATATATAATGCTATAGTTGGCTTTTCTGGACTATGCATAACAGGGTGTACAGATTCATATGGGATATCTGCATTTATGGACTGGGTAGTACTTTTCTCATTTGTTTTTTGGCCAACATATGTAATTGGATTAATACTAATGATACTTGGAATAATTATGGTTAGAAGAAAAAATAAGGAGAAATAATGGACGTTAAAAATATATCTGGACCAGAGTTCTTAAAGGATTTAGATAATAAAGAATTAGCAAAATTAAGTGAGTCAATACGTGAATATATAATATCTAACGTGTCTAAAACAGGAGGACACTTAGCAAGTAACCTTGGCGCGGTAGAGCTTACCGTTGCACTTCATTCTATATTTGATTCACCTAAAGACAAAATAATATTTGATGTAGGGCATCAATGTTATACACATAAAATACTTACAGGGCGCGCGAATAAATTTGATACCCTAAGAAAATTAGATAGTATATCTGGTTACCAAAAAAGAAAAGAAAGCATACATGATCCTTTTGAAGCGGGACATTCATCTACTTCTATTGCGGCGGCTTTAGGATTCGCATATGCTAGAGATTTAAATAATGAGAATAATGAAGTAATTGCAATAATTGGAGATGGATCTTTAACAGGCGGACTTGCTTTTGAAGCATTAAATAATATTGGAAATATTAAGTCTAAAATAATAATAGTCCTAAACGATAACGAAATGTCTATTTCCCAAAATGTTGGAGGAATGAGTGAGTTCTTAAAAAATATTAGACTTAGTAAATCCTATGGAGTGGCTAAAACTGGATACAAGAAACTACTTCTTAAAACAAAACTTGGAACTAAAGTATATAGAGCCACAAAAGAAATTAAAGAAAGAATTAAGGATAGATTAAACGATAATTTATTTACAAGCCTTAATATAGATTACCTAGGGCCAATAGATGGTCATGATATAAAAGAGCTTAAAAAAGCGTTTAAGAAAGCGAAAGAGTCTAAAGAAACGATACTAGTACATGTTAAAACAATAAAGGGCAAAGGATATAAGCCGGCAGAAGAAAATTGTAGTAGTTGGCATGGTGTCGGCAAGTTTGATGCCGAAACAGGAGAGATAAACAAAAGTGAAGTAACTAGCATTAGTGAACTTGTATCAAACACTGTTCATGAGTTTATGGAGCAAGATAAAGATTTAGTTACAATTACTCCTGCCATGATAACAGGAAGTAAATTAGAGAAGATATTTGAAGATTTCCCAGACAGAAGTATAGACACTGGAATAACGGAATCTTTTGCTACAACACTTGCCTGTGCAATAGCGTTAAACAACAAGAAGGTATTCTTGCCAATCTATTCATCGTTTTTACAACGAGCCTATGATAACATTAATCATGACATAGCCAGAATGAATGCACATGTAGTAATAGGAATAGATAGAGCGGGCTTAGTAGGTGAAGATGGAGATACTCATCACGGTGTTTTCGATATAAGCTTCTTAAACAGTATTCCAAACATTGTAATATGTATGGGAAAAGATAATGAAGAAATACGTAATCTACTTTATACAGGATTATATAAACAAGAAAAACCATTTTGTATAAGATATGAAAGAGCAAATCTTGAGTATGAAAAAACAGAGTTTAAGGAGATTAAAGTTGGTACTTGGGAGTACTTAAGAAAAATAGAGGGTTGTACTAATACGGTAATTAGTTATGGTACAGATGTAGCTAGATTAAGTGAAATGTTAAAGAATGAAAATATAAACATAGTTAATGCAAGATATATTAAACCAATAGATAAAGTAATACTTAAAGAACTTGCAAAGGGAAATCACAAAATATATGTTTATGAATCTAACATTAAAACAAATAGTTTAGGTACAAACATACTAGAATACTTTAATCATTTAGAAGCTACAAATAAAGTTAGAATAACAGGAATAGATAACACGTTTGTAGAACACGGAAAGATAAGCGAATTAAAGAAGATAGTAAATCTAGATTTAGAAACAGTAGTAGAAGAAATAAAAGAATTTTTTAATAATTAAAATAAAAATATATGGAGGTGTATTATGAAAAATAAAGAATATATAGAATATACATATAAACATAGAAAGATTGTTATATTTTTAGCAGAAAAATATTTTCCTAACAATGTAGAATTATTAGAACAACTAAAAGCACATGACATGGACAAGTTATTTACTTATCTATTCTATGCTAAAAAAGATGTACATAGTGTGCATAGAGCATTAATGCCACACCACGAAAATGAATTAGAAAAGACATATTTAGACTATGTGGAAATGGTTTTAGATTGGGAAAGTGCAAGATACACTAAACCAGACAAACCACTTAATGCGTATGATACGTTATATAAATATTATCCAGAAATGGAAGATAACATATTACCAATACTAAAAGAAATGGGCATAGACAAACCATCTTTACCTGATGAAATAGATGTAAAAGAATATGCGTTAAGTATAAGTAATGTAAGAGTAGAAGAAATTAAGAAAGAAATGAAAGATTACATAGATTTAATGTTTAATTAGAGGTAGAATATGTATAAGAAATTAGTAAGAGATAAAATACCTGAAATAATATTATCTAAAGGTGAAACTCCAGTAACTAGAATATTATCTAACGAAGAATACAAATTAGAATTAGAAAAGAAATTAAAAGAAGAATATTTAGAAGTATTAGAAGCAAGTGGAGATTCTAGAATAGAAGAATTAGCAGATATGTTAGAAGTTATTGAAGCATTAGCAAATGTAGAAAACAAAGCATTAGAAGATGTAATGAATATTAAGAAAATAAAGAAAGAAAAAAGAGGCGGATTTAAAGATAAAATATATCTAGAAGGTGTAGAGTAAGAGGTGTATTATGAAATTTACAGAATTAAAATGTGTAAGTGAAAATGTAAATTTAGATGAATATCTATGGTTATATTCTTATGTTAGAGATAATATGGAACATAAAGAATGGCTTGGAACATTTACAAGAGAAGAAATAGAGGATGTATTAAGTGTGGGCGGAAAAATATTTATGTATTATGATGGTACTACACCAGTATGTTCAATGTTCTATATGCCAGTAAAGAATAAAACACTTGTAAAACATAATGTAGAACACGACGAAAGCATAGTTGGATCTTTAGGACCAATAATGGTAAGTAAAGATTATGTTGGAAATGGATTTCAAAGAGAAATGATGAAAGTACTAGATGAGTACGCCAAAAGCATAGGCAAAGAATATATCTATACAAAAGCACAAAGTGAAAATATATACTCAATAAACAATATGTTAAAGAATGGATACGTAGTAGTTCATGAGTATGAAAGCGAAAGAGGAATGGCAACGGCTTTAATAAAGAAAATATAAGGAGTAGTATTAATGAATTATATAATTAAACATGAAATTAATACAGAAGATTTTTTAAGACTACGCGAAGAAGTAGGCTGGAAGAATCTTAGTAAAAAACAACTTACAAAAGCAATATCTGGTTCTATGTTAAACTTATCTATATTTAAGGACAATGAATGCGTGGGGATAGGACGAGTAGTTGGAGATAACGCCTTAAAAGGAATGCTTACAGATATAATGGTAAGTAAAAACTATCAAAAGCAAGGCATAGGTAAATTAATAGTTACAACATTAATAGATGATATAAAGGAAATGTTAGAAGACGGAGAGCAATTTCAATTAGAAGCTTCTCCAACAGAAGGTAATAGAGACTTCTATATTAAATGTGGTATGAAATATAAACCAGAAAATCAAGATGGTGTATATTTGTGGATAAAGAAATAAGGAGAAAATATTATGGAAGATAATATTTTTATAGAAGGATTAAAAGAAAACAATAAAGAAAAATTAGCACAAGTAGAAAAAGTAGATTTACACAATCACGCATCGTATTCTTGCAATAGACAATATCTTATAAAAAATGGTATAAATATAGGAGATGAAAAGATAAAAGATATTTCATCTCTTATAGAATATAGCAGAAAGTATATTACACCTATAAAAGCTGCAAAAGAAGGACTATCATTGTTATTAACTGGTACTTTTGAAAATTGTATTAATACAGGAGTAAAATTCATAGCTACTAATATAGATTTTAAGGATTGCATTAGAACATTTGATTCTAATATATCAAGCTTTATTGAATTTTTGAATGAGTTTAGATATGATTCGCTAGACATTAAATGGCTTCTTGAAATAAGTAGAGACAGTTATAAAAGTGAATACAAAGAACTTGTGTTAAGAATGATAGAAAGCGGATTCTTCGCAGGAATAGATTTAGTTTCAACAGAAAATGTTATTCCTAATAAAGAGTTTATTTGCTTTTATGAACTTGCAAATAAAATGGGGTTAATTACTAAAGTACATGCAGGTGAACAACTAGGTGCAGATTATATAAAAGAATGTATAGAAGATTTCGGGCCTAAGGAAATACAACATGGAATTAGCATTGTTGAAGATATAAATGTAATGCAACTAGCAAAAGAAAAGAATATTGTTTTTAATGTTTGTCCAACTAGTAATATAGTATTAGGATATGTTAAGAATATAGAGGCTCATCCTATTAAAAAGATGTGTGAATATGGCTTAAAGATTACAATAGCAACAGATGATATGCTATATTTTAATAGTGATATAAATGATGAGTATCTAAAATTATACAACAATAGTGTATTAACAGCAGAAAAATTAAATGAAATTAGAAAGTTTGGTAATACAATAAGAAATAGATATTAAAGATAATTATTGCTATTTTCGGACGATTAATAATAAGGAAGGGTAAAATGTTGGTTGTAGAAGTTGGAATAAAATTAGATAAAGAGTTTGAATATTATGATAACATGTTAAAAAATAATGGACTTGTAAATGAATTTAATGTTATTACGCATGACTTATATTATACGAATAAAGATTTAGAAGATATGACAGAAAATGAAATGAAAAATGCGTGTATAAGGCTTAGAAGCTGTAATGGTGAAAAATATAAAGTACAAAATAATCTAATAGAAAAATTAGATGTGAAAGAAGTTAAAAATAGTCCTTTAAGATTGAAGCTCTTTGAAAGAAAGTTAAATAAATTTGGATATAAAAAAGTATTTGATACAACCAAAAAAGATTCACATTATTGTAAAGAGGGAATGGCTAGTAAAGTTCAGCTTCAACAAATTGAAAATGTTGGATTGCTAGTATATTATGATAATAAAGAATATTACGAATTTGAGTTAGATGAACAGAGAAAAATGTTAATTGATGAATTAAATTCGTATGGTTTTAATTTTGATTATGATAAACTAGGACTAGATAAATTAAGAACGTTATATTATAAAAAAGAAATGTTTAGTCAAAATCAAAACGGATAGGAAGGTAAATATGACAGAAGAAAACAATAAACAAATAGTAAATATAAACTGGTATCCAGGACACATGGCTAAAACTTTAAGAGAAATGAAAGAAGACTTAAAGTTAATAGATATAGTAGCTGTTATTCTTGATGCAAGAACACCATATGCATCATTAAATCAAGATGTATATGAAATAATAAAAGCTAAAACAGTGCTTGTGGTATTTAATAAATCGGATTTAGCTGATCCTATTAAACTTAAGGAAGCAGAAGCAAGATATGTGAAGAATGGTTGTTATACTGTAAGAACTAATTCTTTAAATGGTGATGGCATAGATGTTCTTACTAAGAAAATTAGAGAAATAGGCGAAAAAGTTAAGTATGGAAACAAGACGAGTGCATCATACAAAATGTTAAAAAAGGTATATCGTGTACTTGTAGTTGGTATACCTAACGTAGGTAAATCTTCTTTAATTAATAGAGTGTCTGGTAAGAAATCTGCTGAGGTTGGAAACAAGCCAGGTGTTACTAAACAAAAACAATGGATAAGAGTTGGTAAAGACATTGAGCTTATGGATACACCAGGATTACTTGCGAAATCTATATCTCAAGATGGAAAAGCATATAGACTAGCTATTACTGGAACGATAAAAGACGATATTTTAGACATGGAAGTTTTAGCTGTAGAATTAATAGATATACTTATGGCAAACAAACTATATACAGCTATGCTTAAAGATAGATATGGTTTAGGAGAAGAAATAGAGCCATTAAGGTCGTTTGAAATTCTAGAATTAATAGGTAGAAAAAGAGGAGCACTTCTTAAGGGAGATGCGGTTGACCTGTTAAAAGCGTCAAGATTATTAATAGAAGATTATAGAAACGGAAAACTTGGCAAGATAAGCCTTGAATAATAAGGGAGATATATGGAACTAACAAATTCACAAAAACTAATAATAAATACTAAAAATAAAAGTCTACTAGTTTCAGCGTCAGCTGGAAGTGGTAAGACTTTTGTTGTCGTAGAAAGAATAGTAGATAGTATAAAAAAAGGACAAGATATTTCAAAAATGTTGATATTAACATTTACAAATGCTGCTGCATCAGAACTTAAAGAGCGTATTGTAAAAAAACTTTATGATATAAAAGAAGAATATTTGAAAGTTGGGGACAAAGAAAATGCTAAAAGAATAGCAAAACAAATATCTGCAGTGCCAGCATCAGATGTTTCTACTATACACTCTTTCTGTTTAGGTACTATTCGTAATAATTTTTATAGTTTAGGAATAGATCCAAATGTGCAAACAATAGAAGAAACTAAAGCAACTTTAATGCTTTATGAGGCTATAGAAGAAGTGCTGGAAGAAGAATATACAGTTGCTTCAGACACCTTTACAGATATATTAGATATGATAGGAAATGAAGAAAATCTAGTAGAAATGTTATTTAGGCTTCACAAAGCTATGTGTAATTCTAAAGACAAAGATGAGTGGTTAAACAATATAACTAACACATATTCTGTATCCAGTGATAATGTGAAAGATTTAATAGAGTTGGATTTTGGTAAAGAAGTTGTTAAAAGTATTAAAGATATCTTTGCAATAGAAATGATGAATCTAGAAAGAATAATAGATAAATTAGATTCTGTTTCAGATTTTGAGACAAGAAAAGAAGCATTAGAAAATATTCTTGCGATAGTTAAAAGAGCATATTCAAAAGAAACATTTGATGAAATATATGCTATGAGAGAAGAATTAGTTACACTCCCACAATTACCAAGGAAATCAGTCCCGGATGAGGAACTTAAAAAAGAGGTTTCTGCCGTTAGAAATAGCTGCTCAAAGAAATTAAAAGATATAGCAACCAAATTAATATATAAAGATTCTAAAGGCATAATAGATGAGTTAAATAACAGTCTTGTTTATGCCGCATGGTATAAAGATGTTGTTAAAAGAATAGATGAAAAGTATTCTTTAGCTAAAAAAGAAAAAGCATTGATAGATTTTTCAGACTATGAACATTTAACTCTTGAAGCATTAAAAGATGAAGAAACTAGAAAAAAATATATAGAAAAGTTTGATGAAATATATATAGATGAGTATCAAGATACATCAGATATACAAGAAACTATTCTAATGAGTATTGCTAAAGAAAATAATGTAATAATGGTTGGAGATGTTAAGCAAAGTATATATGGTTTTAGAAACGCTGCTCCAGAATTGTTTAGCGCAAAATATAGGAGATTAGAAGAAATAGAAAGTGAGGGGGAAAAAGAAGAATTAAAAGAAGCAAAAATTCTTCTTGCTCAAAACTTTAGAAGTAGAAAAGAAGTAATAGATAGTACAAATGAAGTATTTGGCAAACTTATGTCTGAGACGTTTGGTGGCGCAAGCTATGGCAAAAAAGAAGAACTTGTGTTAGGTGCTGCATATCCATTAGATGAAGGGTATAAAGCTGAACTTCATATAGTAGAAAAAGATGTTGACGAGGAAGTGTACGACACTGAAAGTGAAGAAACAGAAGAAAAAGAAGATGTTATAACAGACTTATCTTCGTTAGAATTAGAAGCTGGAGCTGTAGTAAACAGAATAAGAGAACTAATGTCAGAAGACTTCAAGGTATATGATCTTAAAAAAGAAGAATATAGAAAATGTGAGTATAAAGATATAGTTATACTTATGAGCAAAGTAGAAAAAACAGCTAGCATAGTTCAAAATGTATTATCTAAAGCTGGAATTCCAACATATACAGATGCTAAAACAGGTTTCTATAAATCTGATGAAATATCTTTAATAATATCTTTCTTAAAGATACTAAATAATACAGAAGATGATATATCTTTAGCAAGTGTGCTTTATAGTATAATTGGTAAATTTAATTTAGATGAACTTGTTAAAATAAGAAAAGGTAATACTAAATATTCACTTTATGATTCACTAAATAAATATCTAGAACAAGATAATAAAGAACAAGAAATAGTAGATAAGATTAACAACTTTTTAGAGCTTGTTAATAGATTTAGAAGATATGTAAAAACATATTCACTAGCGACAGTGGTACTAAAATTATATGATGAAACGGGTATATATGAGGCAATGCGTTTTGAAAAAGCAGGAAGTTTGAAATGTGCTAACCTAGATGCATTTGTAAATATAATTGCGGATTATGAAAAAACAGAAAATGTAACAAGTCTTTATTTAACGCTTAAATATTTAGATACGCTGAAAAGAAAAGAATCTGGTGGAGATAGTCCAAAGATGCTTGGTGAAAATGAGAACGTTGTTAGAATTATGACAATGCATAAAAGTAAGGGATTAGAATTCCCAGTAGTATTTATTGTAAATACTACTAGCCCATACAACGAGCAAGAACTTTCAGACAAGATTTTAACAAGCAATACATTAGGCATAGGTTTGGATGTTTACGATAAATCTACAGGAATTACATATCCGTCAATAATTAAACAAGTAATAAAACAAAATACAAGAAATAGACTTCGTTCAGAAGCTTTAAGACTTCTTTATGTTGCATTTACACGCGCAAAGGAAAAGTTAATAATTACTGGAATAGTAAACAAGACATTAGATCATTATTGCGAAAAGATGTTGTTTGTAGATGGTAAAGTACCTGATGCAGTGGCTTTTGAACATAGCTGCCACTTGAAATGCATACTTCAAGCAGTATATATTAAACCTAAATATATAGATATAAAAAGGTATAATGTTAAGATGGTTATGCCAAAAGATGATGATGAAAAAATAGATAGAAAGTTTAGTAAGTTGGATGAGTTTAAAGCTAAAATAGAAGAACTGGGTATAACGGAAAATAAAGATGAAAAGGAAAAGTTAAAAGAAAAATTAGTATATACATATCCATATGAAATAGATGTAGAACAAAAATACACAGCGACAAAATTAAGTCATAAACAAGAACAAATATGTGAATTAGCAGAATTAAAACCTTTAGTTTTAGAAGCTGAAGTAACAGGTGCAAGTTATGGTACATTTATGCACTCTGTAATAGAACATTTAGATTATACTAATGTAACCAAAGATTGTATAAAAGAATTAATGAATGTACTTGTAAAAGAAATGGGTATAGAAGGAAGAATAAATATACCTAGAGCAGTAGAACAAATACATAAGTTATATACAACTTTCTTAAAAGAACTTATTACTGATGCCAAAAGAGTAGAACATGAATTAGAATTTGTTTTTGAAGATAACTTAAAAGACATAGATGGATTAGAACCATTAAAAGCACCATCGTTAATTCAAGGTGTTATAGATATGTATATAGAAACAAAAGAAAACAAATGCGTTATAATAGATTTTAAGACGGATTCTGTAAAAGATGAGCAAGAACTAATAGACAGATATAAAATCCAATTAGAGGTGTATAGGCGCGCAATAAACGTATGTTATAACAAAGAAGTAGATGAAGTATATATTTATTCATTTGCTCTAAACAAAATGGTAAAGGTGAAATAAATGTTAGATAAATGTACAATGTGTCCACATAAGTGCGGCGTAGATAGAACAAAAGGGAAAACAGGTGTGTGCAAAGCTACAGATAAAATAAAAGTGGCTTTGGTAAGCACACACAATTACGAAGAACCATGTATAAGTGGAGATAAAGGTTCGGGAACAATATTTTTTACTGGTTGTAATCTAAAATGTGTATATTGCCAAAACTATGAAATAAGTAGCGGTATGTTTGGTAAAGAAATAACAGTAGAAAGATTAGCAGATATAATGTTAGAACAACAAGAAAGAGGAGTATTAAACATTAATCTTGTTACACCAACAATGTATGCGTTACAAATAAAAGAGGCGATAATACTCGCTAAAGAAAAAGGATTAACAATACCGATAGTATATAACTCAGGTGGATATGAAAATGTAGAAGTGTTAAAAGAATTAGAAGGATATATAGATATATATCTTCCAGATTTAAAATATGTAAATGATGTATATGCTAAAAAATATTCTAATGCGCCAGATTATTTCAAATATGCAACAGAAGCAATACTTGAAATGAGAAGGCAAGTTAAAGATAATATAGACGAAAATGGAATAATGAAGACTGGCCTTGTAATACGTCATATGATACTTCCTAATATGGTAGAGAATACTAAAGGCGTTCTTAAATGGATTAAAGAAAATCTAGGCGAGGAACAAATAATAAGTGTAATGGCACAGTACTTTCCAACTCATAAAGCAAAGAAATATGAAGAAATAAATAGGAAGATTACTAAAGAGGAACTTGAAGAAGTAGAAGACTATTTATTTGAACTTGGCTTAGAAAATGGATACATACAAGAGTTAGGAGAACACGAAGAAGAATATGTACCAAATTTTAATTTAGATAATGTGTAGGCAAAAGAAAATATACAAATAAAAGATAATATTGAACAAAACACACCAAAGTATTAATTAACTTTAGTGTGTTTTTCTGTATTCACGACATACCACTGTAAGAGGGCACTCATTGCATTTTGGCTTTCTAGCAATGCATATTTTCTTGCCATGTTCTACTATAGTGTGATTAATAACTTCCCATTTAGCTTTAGGAATTCTTTTCATTAAGTCTTTTTCTATTTTTAATTGTTCTGTATTGTTTGTAAAACCTAACTTTTTAGTTATTCTTGTAACATGTGTATCTACTGCAATACCTTCAACGATTCCGAAACATTCAAGTAGAATAATGTTAGCACTTTTTCTACCTATGCCAGGCAGTGTTGTTAAGTCCTTCATAGTGTTTGGTACAGTACTATTATATTTTTCAACAAGCATTTTAGATGCTTCTAGAATATGACTTGCTTTGTTGTTTGGAAAACTACAAGATTTAATTATTTCATATATATCTTTTTTAGTAAGTTTAGATATAGTCTCAGGTGTTGGATATTTGCTTGTAAGGATAGGACGTATTTTGTTTACACGTTCATCTGTACACTGTGCTGCTAAAATTAAAGATAGCATTAGTTCAAAGGGTGTGTTGTAATCTAATCCGCACATTGGGGTTGGATAAGTTTTAGATAATATATCTAAACATTTTTCTATTTCTTCTTTGTTTAACAATCTGTATTTCATAATATCTCCTTATATGTATTTATCACAAAAGATGTGTATTTACATAGTATATATTAAGTTTTTGACTACTAGTATTTTACTATAAATATAGCTGTAAGTAAAGGAGGATATATGTTTGTAGGAGCATTTAGAAAAACAATAGGACTCTTTTTAATAGCCTTTGGAATTGGAGCTGTAATAACATTATTCTTACCATTATGGCTATGGGTATTAATAGTAGCTGCAGTGCTTATGGTGTTTGGCTTTATATGGCTACTTTGTTGAAAGGAGAATATTTATGAAAATTGTTGTATGTAAACCAAAAGGATTTATGAAATATATATTAAAAAGTATATTCAAAATATAATAAAATAATATTGCAAAATAGAAAAATATATAATAAAATTTTGTTAAATTATATAGGAGGAAACAAAGGATGAAATTAAAAAACAAACAAGGCATATCTTTGATTGTTCTAGTAATAACGATAATAGTTATGATAATACTTGCAGCAAGCGTTGTTATTACATTATCTAATTCAGGGATAATTAATAAAGCATCTGAAGCTACAGGGAAAACAAATAGAGCTCAAGTCGAACAATATGCCTCTATAGTGTGGGCAGAAGCATATATGGATGGATTAAGAGGCGAAGATTTAAAAGATGCAGTTTTGGGAAAATTAGAAGATTACACAGATGATTATACATTTGATGTAACAGATAAGGGCGTTAATGTTATAGATGGCGCAGTACCACAGTTAAACAAATACGGCTTCTATTATAAGCAAGTTTATCTTGGAGATTATGATGGGGTATCTGTTGGATATGCATTCTATCAAGATGGTTCAATGGATATGGTAATGTCTGGATCGGCTGCAGAAATGATGATGGGCGTGCCAATGCCAGAGAAAATTAAAGATGAACTATTCTTTATGGGTATGCAAGATCCCGGCTCGATCAATTATGAAACTATCGCAGATGATTATGGTTATGTGTTTTCTGAAGATGGTAAAACAGTAACAGATGAACAAGGTATGGTTTATACTTGTCAATTTGTTCAAGGTAAAGGCTTAAAAATGGATGTTGAATATACACTAGACACTCTAGGGCAGTATTCTGATGGCAATATTCCTGAGGACACAGTGTTATTATTTAATAAAGATTATGTAGAAATGCAATCAGACACTCAAGGAACAGATATTATGGACTATTTAGAATATTCTGGTGGTGGTTATCTAATGGCTATGGGATCAGGCGGAGCTATTATGGGTTCTCTTGACGGAACAAAAGCGCTACTTCTTGATAGTTTGTTTGTTACAACAGGTGAAGCACCAAAAGAAACTGTTACAGAAAAAGCATTAGTTGGAAACTGGAAGAAGAGAACCACAGTTAGAACAGGTTTAATAACTAAACTTGAATTAGTTGATGCAACACAATCATATGAAATAGGTGCAACAGTAAACTATATGCCAAATGGTGTTGGAAGTACATCGTATAAAGGCGGATGGAAATTACTGGGTGTAGATGAACAAGGTAGAATATTATTAATGTCTGCACAAAATCCACATGGGGCCGAGCTATCTTTTTATGGTAAAGCTGGATTTGACACAGCCTTAACTTCAGTTCAAAATGCAACTACTGGTTATCATGATGGAACAATAGGAATAGCTTCTAGAAGTATATTGCCTGAAGATATAGTAGCGTTAGTTGATGAAACTATGCCTGACGGACCAGAGATAACCTATACATGGAATACAACTAATTATCCTACATATTCTTATGTAGATAATGGTGAAACTAAAACTGGTAGTTTGTATCAACCACATAAAACAGACTTTACATATTACGATGTGGCAACAAGTACATGGCATGTAATACCAAAAGCAACATCAGGAACTATTACTACACTGAAAAATAATGCTTTCCAATTTCAGATGCAAAGTCGCATGAATATGGAATCTAAAGTATATCAAATGATAGGAAATGACTCTTATTGGCTAGGTAAAGTTATGATAAATGCTAATACTAGTTATCCAACATATGGTTTATTTACCTTTGATTTTGATTACATATCTAATTTGAATCATTTTGTGTCTTCATTAGGAGGTCAAGCTACAGTAGAACGCGGTGTTCGTACAGTAGTAACACTAGCACCAGGAGCAAAATTAACAAAACAAGCAGATGGTTCATATAATGTAAGTTTATAATAAAATTAAAGCAAAAGAGTATTAGATTAATCTAATACTCTTTTTAGTATACATAAAAGTTGAAATTTCAGCATATCTATGTTATAATACAAATCCAGTATATAGCAAGGAGGTACTAAAATGAGTACTAAGTTCAAACGGGTTCTGTTTGATTATGACGGAACGATTTTGATTCATAAAAGTGAAGAGCAAGGAAAACTCATAGCATCAGATTTAGGATTAAATGAAGAACAAAGTGAGATTTTTGCAAGTCAGCTCGATTATTTCTTCCATAACCAAAAATTCTTTTATACAGGCAAAAAAGTAACATATGGGCTCTATCTGAATGCGATGGTACATTATGTGACTTGTATTCTCGAATATGGTCTTGATCCAGCAAAAGTAGACGATGCTATTTTTGAAAACAATAAATGGCATTCTGAACTTGCGGAAGGCGTTAAAGAGACGCTTGAGTATCTTATGGATAAAGGTTACAAACTTTGTCTCGTTACTAACGGTTTCATGAAACAACAGGTAGATAACATGAAGCACAATGGAATTTTTGATTACTTCGAAAACATCTATACCTGGGATGATACTTATGCTAAACCGGATAAAAGGTTTATTGAGCGTGTACTTGCAGGAACAAAACCGGAAGAAAATGTCTTTGTAGGTAATGATCTTATTTCAGATATAGATATGGCTAACAAAGCAGGTATATTTTCTGTCGGTTTCAACCTTACTCCTGTAAAAGGAATAGATGTAAAACCTGATGTTGAAATCCCTACTTTTGACACTCTTATGAAGATTCTTTAAGAAATTAAAGAAAAACACAAAAAAAGAGCCGGAAAAATCCGGCTCTTTTTTATGTATTCTTTAGAGATGCTTTTATTTAGAAAAAACTTAAAACCCTTAAAACAAGCATGCTACACCGACATTTTTCGCTTTCAAAAAAAGGAAAATATCTATTGACTTATGCTCAAATTGTTGTATAATTAGGCTAACAGTTAAGGGAAGGCGGTGTTCAATATGCAAATTACTGATGTTAGAGTTAGAAAAATAACTTCTCAAAACAGAATGAAAGCTATCGCTTCTGTAACATTTGATGATGTATTCGTAGTACATGATATCAAAGTTATCGAAAGCGATAAAGGTCTTTTCATCGCTATGCCAAGCAGAAAAACTCCAAACGGAGAATTCAAAGACATAGCTCATCCAATCAATACGGATACAAGAGAAGCAATTCAAACAGCAATAATAGCTAAATACAATGAAACTGATGATTCAGAAGAAACAGTTGATGTTGAATAATTTAGTTTTGTCATAAGAGCACGCGCCTTTTTTGCGTGCTCTTTTGGACATATTGGAGGAAGATATGGATATTAAGGAAAAAATAAAGAAGGAGATTGTAGAAAAAATACCGTTTGATCCTGGTATATATATGATGAAGGATGAAGATGGTAAGATAATATATGTAGGTAAAGCTAAGTCTTTAAGAAAGAGAGTTAGACAATATTTTAACAAAACAAATAAAACTGTAAGAATACAGAAAATGGTTGAGAAGATTAGAAATATAGAATATATAGTTACAGAAAGTGAACTGGAAGCATTGGTTCTAGAGTGCAACTATATAAAAGAGTTCATGCCTAAATATAACGTAATGCTTAAAGACGATAAAACATATCCTTATGTAAAAATAACAGTAAAAGATAAATATCCATCAATATATATAACTCGTACAAAAACAGAAGATGGTTCAAAATACATTGGACCATTTACTGATGTAAATGCATTAAGAGAGCTGTTTGTAACAATACGTGAAATATTCCCTTTAAAGAGATGCAAATACAACTTAAATAAAATGTGTAATGCTAAAGTAGGACCATGTTTATACTACCATATAGGTAGATGTCTAGGACCTTGTATAAACGATGTAGCAAGAGAAGAATATAACAAAATGCTAACAGAAATAGCAATGTTTTTAGATGGTAAGACAGATACAGTAAAAGAGCATATAATAGCATCAATAGATAAATGTATAGAAAATCTAGAATTTGAAAAAGCACAGGAATTAAAAATACGTTTAGAAAAGATATCTAAAGTAACAGAAAAACAAAAGGTATCTAACCTTAATGAAACAAATACGGATATATGGGGGTATGTATTAGTACAAGATAAACTATACATACAAATATTCAAGATTAGAGATAGTAAACTTCTAAAACATGATAACATACTAATAGATGAATTAGAGAAAAACAAGATAGATGAAACGCTTATAGATATTATTTCACAATACTATACAGTAAATAAATCTAATATACCGCCAAGAATATATTTCAAAATAACAAACGAGGATAAATACCAAGAAAAGATTAAACTTACAGAAGAATACTTAAAGACGTTAAGAGGTCTAAGAGTGGAACTTACAGTACCTAAAAAAGGTTCTAAGTTAAAACTTGTGGAAATGATAGAGAATAATATAGAAATGAATCTTAAAGATAAGGATAAAAATCCACTTGAAGATTTAAGAAATATCTTAGGTTTAGAAGATACGGTAGACATAGTAGAGTGTTATGATATATCTAACCTTAAAGATACATTTATGGTTGGTGCTGGAATAACATACGAAAAGAATGGCTTTAACAAGAGCAAGTATAGAAAATACAAGATTAAATGGACAGAAACACAAAACGATGTATTATGTATGAGTGAAGTAATAACGAGAAGACTTAAACATGTGGATACATTACCTTTACCAGATGTATTTTTAATAGATGGTGGCTTAAATCAAGTACATGCAGTAAAACAAACACTAGAAAACAATAATGTTTCAGTACCTGTAATTGGTATGATAAAAGATGATAAACACCGTACAAGAGGCATAATAGATCTTAATGAACGAGAGATAGATTTAAGAGAAGATAAAAACAACAGAAGATTATTTAAGCTTATTACAGAACTTCAAGATGAAGTGCATAGATTTGTAATAACATACCATAGAAGTTTAAGAGATAAAATAAAATAAAGTAAATAAATACACAAAAGGAACAGTTTTAACTGTTCCTTTTTGTTGTGGGTTAGCAATAGATCGTCAGTGCCACCGCAATAGTTAGTATTACTAATCCTGCAATAAACACTGTTCGCATCAGCTTCCACGGGTATTCGCCTTTGTACTTCCGTTCGCTTTCTGTTTCGTTGACTTGAAACAGTCTAGACAAAAGTGGGAGCGCTATGCAAAAGCATGCTAAATAATACAGGATTATCTTAAGCGCTAACATTGCAACCTTCCTTTCCTTATAGATTTATTCTAAATATTTATTAGAATACTAAGTTTTTTACTGTTTGTATTATATCATATGGATTAGTAAAAAGTCAAGAAAATGGCTAAATATACGCAAAATCTGACATTTTACTTTTTCTTTTTAATATATATTTATGTTGGTGATTTTATGAATTATGTTTTAGATAGTTTGCCTTCAGAAATTAAATATTTGATATGCGGTTCGGGAAAACTAGACGATCTTACAGAGATAAGATTAAGAGTTGGTAAAAATATATATTTGTATTATGGGGTATACGAACACTGTTTGCCATATATAGTTTCAAAGGTAGATTTAATTAATATACTAAAAAATATATCTTCTAACAGTATATATTCTGTTCAACAAGAAATTAATAACGGCTTTGTTACAATAACGGGAGGACATAGAATAGGCGTGGTTGGAGAAGTTGTATTAAAGGATGGAGTAGTAGCAAATGTTAAGAATGTATCTTCCATGAATATACGTATAGCAAAAGAGCATATTGGAATTAGTAATGCTGTGTTAGATAAAGTTTTGGTTTCGAATTCTGTATTAAATACAATCATTTTGTCTCCGCCTTTATGTGGTAAAACAACACTTTTAAGAGACTTGGCAAGGAATATTAGTAATAATGGTAAGAATGTATGTATCGTGGATGAAAGAGGAGAAATAGCGCCAATGTGGGATGCCGGATGTATTTTAGATATTGGTAATAGAACAGATGTAATTAGTGGTGGAACTAAAGATATAGGTATAAGAATAGCTGTTAGAAGTATGGCGCCAGATGTTGTATGTATAGATGAAATCGGAAGTAAAAAAGATGCTGAAGCGCTTAAATATTTAAGCATAAGTGGTGTTAATTTTATTGCAACAATGCACGGAAAAAGTATGAATGACATGATGTTATCTGATATAGCTAGTCTAGTTAAAGAAGGATATGTCTCAATGGTTATACTATTATCTAATAAAAGTGGAATGGGAACAATTGAAAATATTTATACAGATATACCTTCTAATTTTCGACCATAAGATATATTTCTTTTAGTTCTCTAGTACAAAAATATACAATATTCTTTTTTAGAATATTGTATATTATTTGTAAATACGGAGGATAAATATGTTATTAATTAGAATGTTTGCGGGAATAGCGCTAGTTGTTATATGTGCGCTTGTTGGGGTGTACAAAAGTAGGAGGTTTGAAACACGTGAATATATTTTAAGAGAGGCGATATATCTTTTTAGAGGATTGGAAAACGAAATTAGATTTTCGTTAAATACACTTCCAAATGCAATAGAAATAGTTAGACAAAGAATGAACACCCATCTTAAAGACGTATTAGGAAGTATAGCTTTAATGCTAATTAAATCTAACATAAGTAATGGTGAATTAATGGGAGAACTTGATAGATTAGATGAACTCACTTCTTATGATAAACAAATAATACTCACAGGCATAACAAGCCTAGGTTCTAGTGATATTGATGGCGAGCAGGGAATAATTAATATAACCATATCTTCACTAGAAAACGAATTAAATGATGCAATCGAAAGTAAAAAGAAGAACTCTAAAATGTATAAAACAGTAGGCCTTGCGACAGGTCTTGTTATTGCAATTATATTAATTTAGGAGGAAGTATGAGTATAGATATTTTATTTAAGATAGCGGGAATTGGAATACTTGTTGCAGTATTAAATCAAGTGCTTTCTAAAGCCGGGCGAGAAGATCAAGCAATGTTAATTAGTATAACGGGACTAGTTATTGTTTTAATGATGGTAGTGAAAGAAATAAGTGGACTTTTTGACGCAGTGCGAACAACATTTGGACTGTAGGTGAGGATATGGATGTTTTCAAAATATTATCTTTTATACTTGTCGCCTTAGTTGTTATTTTAATTTTAGAAAAGAGTAATAAAGAAATAGGAATATTACTTATTCTGGTTGCTTGTATATTTGTGTTTTTAACTATATTTTCTAACATAAAAGAGATTATACTTGTGCTAAAAAAATTAGCAGATGGAGCGGGGATAAATCACGCATACCTAGAATTGCTACTTAAAGTTACAGGAATTGCTTATTTGGTGGAGATAGTTAAAAATGTGTGCGTTGATGCCGGCAATTCAGCTCTTGCATCTAAAGCAGAATTAGCAGGTAAAGTTAGTATAGCAATTCTTACTATTCCGCTAATTACTAATGTTATATCTTTAATAGGGAGTATTGCGTAAATGAAAAGAATGATAAAGAAAATAGTTCTAGCATTAGTTGCCGTTATGTTTCTTAATTTACACTTTATTTTTGTACATGCTAATACAGAAGCTGCAATAGAAAATGGAACAGAAACTTATGGCTTAAATGATGTGGTAAATACTCTGGAACAATATGTAGAAGATGTGAACTTGGAAGATGTAAAAGAAAAGCTGCTTAGAGGGAACAGCTTAGACATGTCTAATATATTTAATGTTGTTGGAAATGCGCTGTTTAAGGAAGTTAAACTTGGCTTAAAAACAGCGGTGGAAATATTATCAGTGTTAGTTTTAATAGGAATAATTAAGTGTTTAGAATTAGAAAAAGGAAGTTTAGAAAAAGTGGTTAGTACATTAAGTTTCTTGGTTATTACTTCGATGATACTTAAGAATTATACTATCATATTAACACTCTTTAAGACTACCATAACTAATATAACGAACATAACAGAAATAATATCTCCTGTGATACTGGGAATATTAATTGCAACAGGCGAAGTAGTAACTTCGGGAATAATTGGGCCGGTTATTATGTTTTTAACATCTTTAGTGGGAGTAGTTATAAATTACGCAATTCTTCCGTTGTTAAATATATCGCTAGTATTTAGAATAATTAGTAATGCTTCTGATGCAGTAAATTTAGATAAGTTAGGTGGTTTTTTAGCAAGCAGTGCCATGTGGATAACCTCAATTGCCTTTACAATAATTTTAGGGGTACTGGGGTTAGAAACAAGTGTAACTACAAGTGTTGATGAAGTAACTATAAAAACTGCTCAAGCAGCTCTGTCTAATTTGGTGCCCGTAGTTGGAAAGTTTGTGTCGGATAGCGCAGAAATAGTGATGGGAGCTTCTGAAGTGATAGGAAAAGCAGTGGGTGTAATTGGAATACTTGTTATTTTTATTGCATTATTACTTCCGGCTATAAAGATATTAGTGCTGTGTGGCATATATAATCTTTTAGATGGGATAAGTGAAATGCTAGTTAAAGATGGTAAAACGAGTGGAATAATTGGCGCTTTTGCAAAACAATATAGTAAATTAGCTGGTATTATGATTGGAACAGGAGTAACATTTGTAATTACCATTGCTTTGGCTATAAGTTTAATTGGAAAGGCGGTGGGAGGTTAGCGTGAAAGAGTATATAACTACATTAATATATGTTTCTGTGTTTAGTATTTTGTTAGAATTAATAATACCAGAAACTAAATTAAAAAAATATATTTCTATTATCATGGCTTTGGTTATACTCGTTCTAGTGTTTACGCCGTTTGTAAATGTGGTAAAAGGAGAAAATATATTAGAAGCTTTGGCAGGTAAAATTGATGATATGAATTTTGAGATAACAAATGCATCTAGAGAATATGATGTTAATTTGTATAACACCCCAAATATAAATGATAGCGTTAAGAATAAAATAGAGCAAGATATATATGGTAATTGTAAAGAACAAAATTTTAATATTGCAATGGTTGATGTTGGATTAACTAATGAATATTTAATAACAGATGTGAATATATATGTTAATGATATATCTAATGTAGATGATGCAAGAGAAATTATTAGATATGTAACAGAAACATATAATTTAAAGAAAAATTATATAAATATTATAAAGGTGGAATAACAAATGATATTAAAAATAAAAGAATTATTAAATAAAGATAAAAGAACCAGTAATTTAGTATTAATTGCCATATTACTTTCGGTGGTGTTAATAGCAACAGGATATATTTTTGATACAGGAGAAGAGCAGGTTGTAAGTTCTAATGTCTTAAGTGAGAACGGATATAACATATCTTTTAATGATGGATATGATTTAGAAAAGAAGCTTTCTAATATAATATCTAAGATAGAAGGGGTAGAATCGGCAGATGTTATGATAAGTTATTCTACTACCGAAAGAATAATTCCTGTATATGACGTAAAAGAAGATATTAATACTGTAAAGGAAAATGTTAAAGAAAGTACCAAGACAACTACTGAAAAGACAGTTGCATATGAATCTAAAGATGGAAGTAAAATTGCTATTGTAGAAAGCAAAGAAACTGCAGCCGCGGTTGGAGCAATAGTTGTAGTTAGTGGGAATATCACAGAGGGTGTTAGCGAAGATATAAAAGAAGCAATTTCTTTTGCGACTAGTGTTCCAATACATAAAATACAGATATTTATAAATTAAGGAGTATATATGAAATTATTAAAAAGAAATCAGATGGTAATGCTATCTTTAGCTTTTATGGTTATGATTGCAGGATATATTAATTATAGATATGATCCAAAAAGAGAAGAAAATTTAGGGAATACTGTTAAAGTAGATAACAATAAAAATGTAAATGTATATTTAGAAACATTTGTAGATAAAGAAGAGAATTTATACGAAGATAAAAATAACAATGAGAAAAGTTTAGGACAATTTAAATCGTCAAGAGATAATATGTTTTCGGAATTAGAAAGTACATATAAAGAACTTATTAGTGTAAACGTTAGTAGTAGTGAAGTGAAAATATATAATGAGAAATTAGATGAAATAATTAAGAAGAAAAACTTAATTAAGATAGTAGAGAATATGATTAAGCTAAAAGGAATAGAAGAGGTTGTAATAATTCCAAATGATGACTCATATAATGTAATGATAGGAGAAAAGAATGAGCCTACAAAAGCGCAAATAGCAATGATAGAGAAGATTCTAATGGATGAATTTAAAGTAACTGCAGAAAAAATAAAAATTATTGTAAAAAGTAGTTGACTTATATTTTTTATATATGTTATAATAAATTGCGTACGAAAAATAAAAAGTAGCCTTAATAGGCAAGTTGGATATAGTTATGACTGGCGTTATGCCATTTGTAGAGGAAACTAACATTAGTTAGTGTAAAGTAGATAGGTTGAGACAACAACCTTTGCGGATTCTTATTTGATATTCTCCCATAGTTAGATAAGAGTTCGTAAAGTTTATATATATTTTCCCATCCCCACCTTACCCCCTCTCCCGAGGCCTTAGATTAATTTCTAAGGTCTCTTCCCTTTTAAAGCACAAATAAATATATATATCCTTAAAAATAAAGTATAAATATATCTTGAAATACTGTTGAAATAAAAAATAAAATGATATAGAATAGATTAAACAAGAGGTGAAATAATGGAAGATTTTTATAAGAAACTAGAGAAAGAATATGGTATAGATAGAGAGTCTTTTAAGAAGCTTGCGGTAATAGGGGTTATAGCGCTTATACTTGCCGGAATAGGTATATTTTGGCTATTAGATTCAATGAAAGTAAAAACATTGCCATATAACGAATTAAAGGCAAAAGTTGAAGGGCTTTGGAACCAAGCAAAGTCTAAAGGTGCAACAACCGAAGCAGATTATAGGAAATACATAACAGATAGATTAACACAAGTTAACTATAGACAATATGAACTTGACGTAACAACTAATGGAGTAGAAGTTATAGATAGAGTAGCAAGCCTAAATAAATATGGTTTCTTCTTTGATGTGCCTTATCAAATAATAATAACAAACAACGATGGTATGTATACAAAGTATGCGTTAATATTCCATGAGGACGGAACAGCAGATACATATATTGCGAACGAAGAAACACAATATTATTTAGTGTGTGATACGCTTCAAAATGAAAGAAACTTAAAATATGAAACTCGTTTTGTAAAACTAGATGGATATGATTTACAATTTTCAGCGGATGGATTTGATATAGTTATAACAAGGGTTCCTGAAGAAGGGGAAGAGATTAACGAAGAAGATATACCAAAGTATTCTGCTACTGTTACATATGATCCAGAACACGGTATATTTAGAGAATACGTTTATGCTGGTGTTTTAGAAGAGATGCAAGCAATGGTGGCTTTAAGTGCATCAGATAAATTAACAATTGTACAAGAAACAGGAACTAAAGAGTTGCAAATAAGAACAGATTGTGACGACCACAGAATAATATATGAAGGCGGAGTGTTTGCAACAATGTCTATGGATGGTAAGACACTTAAAATAGGTTCAGATATATTACAAATAAGTGAAACACCATATACATATAACGTGGAACAGCCTAAATATCCTGGTATGAAAGTTAAACTTGTAAATGGCTCAACAGTAGATGGGCTAAGGGCAGGAAACCCAAAAACAGGAGATATAGTTATATACAATGATTACATGTACGTATGTAATAAAAATTATGTAAAAGATGAATGGGTTGTATTTAATGAGGATGAGTCGAAACCACAATGGGGTGTACAAGTACTAGGTACAGATTATGAACTGGTGGCAGATATGGAAGATGAAATATTTGGAGTACCTGTTACTATGGTGACATATACATATGCAAACTGCTTAATGTTAGCGGATGCGCCTAAAATATCTACTAATGCAAAAGATATGTCATTTGCATTTAGCTATTGTTCAAGTCTTAAATATGCACCAAGAATTCCTGATGGAGTAAAAGATATGACTAATACATTTAGTGGATGTTCTGTAATGAAGACGGCATCAGTTTTACCATCTGGTGTAAAGACATTAGTAAAGACTTTTGAAAAATGTTCAGAATTAGTTAGTCCAGTTAAAATTCCAGAAAATGTAGAAGATATAACTTGTATGTTTGATGGATGCAAGAAAATGACAGGAAACTTAAAGATAGATTCCAATAAGATAGAAAAATATGATAGCTGTTTTGGTGGAACTGATGAATTAATAATACTTTCTGGCAAATGCGAAGAAGAAAAATTAAGATTATATGCAGCAACGTCTGGCGGAAAGAATGTAAAACTTTCAACAGATCCTGAAGTAGATACTGGTGATGGATTTACAGAAATAAATCAATAATAAACAAAATAATCAGAATAGAAATATT
>JAZSJJ010000011.1:0-244911 GCA_045534225.1 Clostridia bacterium | reverse complement strand
CGGGAAAATAGGGGGTCGCCAATTTTTATATATTCCTCAATAGCTCAGTCGGTAGAGCGCTCGGCTGTTAACCGATAGGTCGTTGGTTCGAGTCCAACTTGAGGAGCCAAATTAGCAGGTAGTAATACCTGCTTTTTGTTGCGCTTTTATCCGCTTTCATACTTGTAAACACTTCTTGCTTGTGATAGCATATACTAAAAGAAGTTGTCTATGGAGGAATGTATGGCTAGATTTGGTAGATTTGAAGTAAGAAGAGAAATGAGAGATGCTGGAACAATAAGACCAGATGATGCATATAAACAAAATGGAGGTCAGAGCTCAAAAGAACAAAGAGAAGCAATAGAGAGCGAATCAAATAAAATAGGGTTTGATGATGAAGAGTTAGAATTAACAGATGTAGCAACAGAACCAGAAAGAGAAACAATAAGCATTCAACTAGACGATAAAGGCAACCCGGTTTTACCAGCAGATTGGACATATATAACACATGGATCAAGTATGGATAGATGGGATACATCTTTGTTAGGCAATGACTTTGTAGTTGGAAATGGTACAGCAAATGGTAAAGAAGTAAGAAATAGACCTTTATGTTGTGTTGAAAGAAGCGTAGCTAAAATGGATTACGAAAGAAGTGGTGCTAATGCTGCTAAAGCGTATGGGGGAGAACAACAAGCTTTTGAAATAAGAGTCTTGTTATATAAAAACCCACGTCTAGGAGAAGGCAGGGCTGTAAGAGAAAGACTTGATGGAGCACAAACAGGAGAATTATTAAAGTATTACATGTATCAAGATGGAAGACATCCTGCAGTACCGGCCGGAACAAAATTAACATTCTTAAAAAACGGTGCTTTTGACGATATAACAAATACGGACGAAAACAACATATTATGGTATGTACCTGAACAATATTTAGAAAGTTATTTGGAAGATGTTGAAAGAATGCAAACAAAAGAACAAGTAATAGCAGGAGATACAGAGGAACCATCAAGTAAAGAAGTGTTGACCAACGCAGATGTTATGGCTGAACTATCAGAATATTACACAGAAGATGTTTCGATTGCTGAAATAAAAGCATATTTGGTTGAAAAAATAGGAACTGTTTATGGAGAAAGATTAGCTAATGCAGGCATAGATATATCTAAATTTTTAGAAGGAAAAGTAGAATACTTCGAAGGCGCAGAAAGTTACAAGGCTTTAACTGAAGAGTTAGACGGTATGTTAGAAGTTGCTGAAAAACAAACTGAGGAGGTTACTAGACCAGATGCCGAAGAACCTTCGTTTATATCTAATTTGCAAGCGCAAGTTGTAACAGACGAAAAAGAATATGTAGCAGAAGTTGAAAAAATGGAGGAAACAGCAATAGTAAAAAGAGATAGCAAATCACTTGAAAGTAAGGATGAAATATAGAAAAAGCAACAAAGATAAGGGGGATAAGAAACCGCTATCTTTGTTGCTTTTAAGCGTATTCTATGGTATAATTTAGCTGCGAGAAAAGAATACCAATTCAATAATTTGAAAGGAGCTTGCTATGAAAAAAATCTTAGTAGTAGACTACAGCTTAAATTATGCCGAAACGCTTAAGAACTTCTTAGCGGCTTCGGAAAATGTTGAGTGTACTGCATATACTTTTCCTTATGCCGCGCTTAGGCATATTACAAGTGACAGAGATGTAGACATTGTAATAGCAGAATACCAAATGCCGGCAATGAACGGCTTTGAACTTGCAGATAAAGTCCTTAGACTTAATCCAGACATTAGGATGATTGTTATGAATCAAAAGGGGCTAGAATATCTTAGAAAAAGGCGCAAAGAGCATAAGATATGTGGGAAAGTTGAATTAATCGCGAAGAATGATGTAGACTTTTTTGCTAATTTAACACAAGACTAAAAAGAGAGGAACTCCTCTCTTTTTTGCGTTAATATATACTTTGCAAAAAAGAATATATATAGTATAATTGGAATATATAGATACGGAGGAAAAAGTTATGGGAGAATATTTAGCATTTTTACCATTAGTTATTGCGTTAATAGGAATGGGACTAATTTTGTATTTTACTATTTCATCAAGAGGTAGAAATAATGTTATGAAAAATATGATGAAAAGCAATATGGAGATACTTAAAGATATGACTGCTGGAGATATGGGAGAAAGACTTAAAGATTTAAGCAAAACTGCAATAGATGTTAAGAAAAGCATATTAGAAGAAAATGCAGATGCATTAAAAGAAATGGCAGAAATAGAAGCTGAAATAGAAAAGGGTGCAATAAGAACAAAGGCACAAGCAGTAAAAGAAGGATTTGGCGGTGGAACTACTATGTTTTGTAAACATTGTGGAGCTAGTATAGACAGTGATTCTAAGTTTTGCAAAAAATGTGGCAAAGCACAATAATTATAGGAGGAAATAATATGGAAATTATTGTACAAGGAAAAGGTGAGAGCAAATATACACCAAATAGAGTTATATTTAACTTAAGATTTAATTATAATGAAAGAACATATAACAGTGCGCTAGAAGGCGGAGCTAATATGGTTTTTGAATATGTAGAAAAGATTCTTAAACCAAATGGATTTACAGATACAGATATGAAAACTAACAGATTTGTGGTACGCCAAAAGACAAAATATAATGAAAAAACAAGAAGTTATGATTTTGATGGTTATACATATAATCAAGAGGCAACTATTGAATTTGATTACGATAAATCTAAAGTGACAAAGCTTATGGAAGAAACATCAGAATTAAAAAATCCGCCAGCATATGATATAGATTTTACAGTAAGTGATATAAAAGCTTGCAAACAAGATGTTTTAACAATGGCATATAAAGATGCAGAGGAACAAGCAAATATAATTGCGCTAGCTGCAGGAAAGAAATTAGTGAGATGTGTTAAAGTAGATTTCAAACCATTTACGACATCATATATTTCAGAGGGATTTATGGCAGATAAAGAAATGTGCATGTCAAAAGCACGCGCTGGAAGTGCGAGTACAGCTGCTACAATAAATGCAGTGTTTACACCGGAGGATGTGGTAGTAAACGAAACGCTATATTGTTTGTGGTTAGCTGAGTAAAACTATTCAAATTATTGAAAAGCAAGTGTTACTGTGATAGAATATGTAGCACGATAGAGGTGAAGAAATGTATAGAAATTTCATAAAACCTTTTTTAGATTTTGTTGTAGCATTAGTACTTCTTTTGTTACTATGGCCGTTAATTATCTTAACAATAATTATTACATACCTAGATACAGGGCTACCAATATACAACAGGCTAAGAAAACGCGAAGGCAAGAACAAGAAAACATTTACTATGTATAAAATTAGAACAAAAGTATATCCATGTGAGAAAAATGGATATAAAGAAAGTTATACAAAAGTAAGTAAGTTAATAGATAGATTACGTTTAAATGAACTACCACAATTAATAAATGTATTAAAAGGAGATATGTCTCTAGTTGGTCCAAGACCATTTATTCCAGGAGAAGAATTACCAGAAGGTGAAATAGATCCAAAGAGATATAAAATGAGACCAGGGCTAACAGGACTTGCTCAAGTTAACGGCGGTAGAACAATATCTCATAAACAAAAATTAAGATACGATGTACAGTATTATGATAATATGAGCTTCTGGTTAGATCTTAAGATAATATTTAAGACGTTGTTATTATTAATATCTAATGATGTAGATGAATAGACTTAAAATATATAGGAGAGAAAGATGCAAGAATTTATAGTAGAAATTATGAACGCGTGGGGATATATAGGAATAGGACTGTTAATATTAATAGAAAATCTATTCCCACCAATACCATCTGAGATAATATTATCTTTGGGTGGATTTATGACTACACAAACTGAAATGACAGTGCCACTAGTTATATTATTTGCAACAATAGGCGCAGTAGTAGGTGCATTTGCATTGTATGCAATTGGTAGACTTGTAAATAAAGATGTAATAGCAGGCTGGCTAGATGGAAAAGTAGGAAAGATATTAGGGTTCAAGCCGCAAGATGTGGAAAAAGCAAATGCTTGGTTTGAAAAAAGAGGGAATATAACTGTTCTTGTTTGTAGATGTATACCAATAGTAAGAAGCTTAATTTCCATACCAGCTGGTATGACAAAAATGAAAATATTCCCATTTGTAGCATACACAGTGATTGGTACAACTGTATGGAACACAATACTTGTTACAGCAGGACATTTTTTAGGTGAAGCTTGGCATAAAGTAGCAGATGTAGTAGATAAGTTTGGAAATGTTGTATTAGTAGTATTAGTAATAGCGGTAGTGGCTTTTGCAATATGGCATTTTACAAAGATGTATAAAAATAGAAAGAAAAATAAAGAGTTAGTAAATAAAGCAAAATAATGTTAAATAGCAAAAAGAAATATTATAAATGGTATTTCCTTTTGCTATTATTTTTTTCTTGAACTTAGAATGTATATGTAGTAGAATATTCTAAACAGAGGTGAATAATATGGATGAACTAGAAAACAAAACAACTCCAGAACCAATACAAACTAATGAACCTATACAAAGTGAAAATCCAACAGATAATACGGAGCCAAATGCTCCTAGTAAATATAATTTAGGACCAATAGAAGAACCAACTCCTAAAAGAAATAATACGCTACTTGTGGTATTGTTAGTAGTAGCAATACTAGTAATATGCGGTGCGGTTGTAGGAATGTTTGTGAAGTCTTGGACAGATGGTGAAATAAAAACTCCAGAAGAATTCAAAGGAGAAGAAGGAAATAAGAATAACGAGGTAAATGTGTACACAGAACCAGTAGTAGATCCTTATGAGAACTTTAAGAATGTAACATGGTCTACGACAAAATCTGAAGACGCTAAAATAAAAGATAATAAAGTATATTATGGAGAAGTTGAATTAGATTTAGATATAGAAGGAACATACAAGGCTATAGAGGTGGTTAAATCTATTTCTACATCTAAAGTATATTTGCTAACAGAAGAGGGTGCAGTTTGGTCATTTAATGTGTATTTTATGGTACCTGGTGGAGAGGTAGACAATGTAACAAGACACCTAGAAGATACTAAAGTTTTAGAAATGACATATAGAGATACAAACTCAATTGAAAGTATATATTTCTTAACAGAAAAAGGTGAACTTGTAGATATAAATAAAATTCCATATGATAAATATGATTTTGTGGGAACAATATCAAGTAGCAGTACGGCAAAAATACCATATGATTCAAACAATTATTTGTATCACTGGAATGCAAAGAAAAACGAATATGAACAAATAGTAAATAAAGCTAAGCAAAAGGTGGCAGCGACAAAAATAATAGAGACAGCAGATATAGACGGCGTGTTGATACTTACAGCAAAAGGATATTTATTCAAATATGATGGAACTTCAAGCACGGCAACTCAGCTAATGTCAGATGTTAAATCAATAGATTTTTACGAATTTAAGGACACATATTCTGTAAATATGGTAATAACACCTAAAGAGGGTCCAAAGACTGTTAAATATAATGTGGTTTATGCTTACGATATAGCAACAGGATCAACAATAAGCTTAGAGAATGTAAAAGTTCTAGATCCATATGCTAAATATAAAAATATAGTATGGGCAGATTCTCACGAAGAAATAGGTGAAGGAGAGAATTATAGAGAAATATACTGTGAAGGAGAAGATGGTGTATTTATTGTAATAGGTGAATCGTCAAGAGTAGCAAAGAATTTATCATTAATATCTGGTGAAGGTAAAAAAGCACATGTGTATAGAACAATAAATGCATTAATAGATGCAGAAGTAACGGAAGCATATGTTGTAACACACACAGGTAAAGCATATGAAGTGAATATGGATAATGGTATTACATCTGAACTTACAAACTTATCTGAATATAATATAATAGATATGGCGTGTATGGGTGATGAATACAAAATGATGGTTTTCTTAACGGATGCAGGTGAACTACTAACATACAACGGAAACTTTTATGATTATGAATAGAAAAATAAAACAAGAGGAATGTATTTGATACACGCCTCTTGTTTTATATACTAATATTATGTACTAATATATTCATATAGTGTGAGTTACAATATAAACTGAATAACAAGACCTACTACAAAACATACACCTAATGCTATTAACTCGCCAATTAAACTTCCTTTAATATGAAACCAGTAATTGTGGTACTCGTCTACCATATCTTCTGTTCCTTTAAATACGAAATATGGATCGTGACAGAACCAAATAATATCCATAACTACAGCATCGTATATATTAACAATTGTCCATAGTAAAAAGCCATAACCAAATCCTTCTATAAATGTAGTGTAACCATTAACATATCTTAAAACCAAACTTATAATTAATATAATAACAATTGCAGCTAAACATTTAGCAAACACTTTATTCTTTTTAGTCGGTATTTGGTCTTTATATTCATCTAAAGATTTTACTCTTTCTTGTATCTTTGGTGGATAGTTATATAATGTTTTAATTGGTTTTCTAGACATTATATAAACCATTAGTGTAAATAATGCACATAGTGCAATTGCTTCTATTAATATTACCATATGAAATCTCCTTTAATATAAATATAATTCTACTACATAGTTATTAATTTAACCATTCTTCCTTTTGTATAAATTATGCCATCATCTTTTAGATATTTTATCTCTCTCATCATTGCAGCTCTATCTATGCTAAGGTAGTCTGCTAAATCTGTGTACGTAAAAGGTACGTAAACGGTTTTTGAGGAACTTTTCTTAGCTAGGGTATGAAAGTATTCAAGTAGCTTTTCGCGAGTGCTCCTTTTGGTCAATATTTCGATTCTCTCGTTTTGTGTATAAATTCTTTTTGCAAGAATATCTATCATGTTTTCAATAACCGTATTATGGTATGGACAATTTTTTTTACATCTATTAATTATATGATCATAATCTACAAACATAATTTCACAATCTGTTTTTGCTTGAACAGAAATTTCACCGTTGGAAAGATTAGAGAAAATTGCTCCAAATGTATCTCCTTCAGCATATTCAGCTAAGAGCGTACGAGTACCTTTGTAATCAAAACGAATAAGTTGAGCGTCTCCAGATATCACAACGCCAACGGTTCCAGCGTTTTTTGTGTTAGATAAAATTGTCTGATCTTTCTTGAAAAAAATATTTCTAATATTGAAGCATTTGTAAATTTTTTGAAACTCTTGCTCTGTCAATTGTTTGAATAGGTCACAGTTTACCATAAAAAAATCACCTCTAAAATTATTTTAATAATATCACAAAAAAGTTGCATTTGCAACAGATTAAATAAAATTAAAGGGGTACAATAGCGGTGTAAGGTAATGGGGGAGGTTAATATGAAAATAGTAAAAAGAGACGGAAAAATTGTCGAATACGATGCGGAGAAAATACGTGTAGCCATTGGAAAAGCTAACGCAGAAGTACCTGAGAATCAAATGGCTTCATGCGAGGAGATAGAAGGAATAATTAAACATATTGAAGGTTTAAAGAAAAAAAGGATGTTAGTTGAAGATGTTCAAGACATTATTGAAGAAAAATTAATGGAACTTGGAAAATTCGAACTAGCAAAAGCATATATTGTATATAGATATACAAGAGCATTAGTTAGAAAATCTAATACAACAGATGAATCTATATTATCTTTAATTAGAAATAGCAACAAGGATGTTATGGAAGAAAACTCTAACAAAAATGCACATATAGCATCTACACAAAGAGACTTAATAGCAGGAGAAGTTTCTAAGGATTTAACAAAGAGAATGTTACTTCCAGAAAAAATTTCTAAAGCTCATGAAGATGGTGTTTTACACTTCCATGATGCAGACTATTTCTTACAACCAATATTCAACTGCTGCTTAATAAACATAAGCGATATGTTTGAAAATGGAACAGTAATGAACGGAAAATTAATTGAAAGCCCTAAGAGCTTCCAAGTTGCATGTACTATTATGACTCAAATAATAGCTGCAGTTGCAAGTAGCCAATATGGTGGTCAATCTGTTGAGATCAAACACTTAGGTAAATATTTAAGAAAGAGCTATGAAAAGTTCAAAGGTAAATTAGAAGAAAAATATAAAGGAACTTTATCTGATGAAGCTATAGAAAATATAGTTCAAGACAGACTTAAAGATGAACTTGCAGCAGGTGTTCAAACAATACAATATCAAATAAATACACTTATGACTACAAATGGACAATCTCCATTCGTAACAATATTCTTAAATCTTGAAGAAGATGATCCATACAAGAAAGAAACTGCTATGATTATTGAAGAGATATTAAGACAAAGATATTTAGGTATAAAGAATGAAAAAGGTGTATATGTAACACCAGCATTCCCTAAACTAATATATGTATTACATGAACACAATAACTTAACAGGTGGAGAATACGATTACTTAACTAAACTTGCAGTTAGATGTTCATCTAAGAGATTGTATCCAGACTATATCTCTGCTAAGAAGATGAAAGAAAACTATGAAGGTAATGTATTTAGCCCAATGGGATGCAGAAGCTTCCTAGCTCCATGGAAAGATGAAAAAGGAAATTACAAATTTGAGGGAAGATTTAACCAAGGTGTTGTATCACTAAACCTACCTCAAATAGGAATTCTTGCTGAAGGCGATGAAGAAAAATTCTGGAGCCTAATGGATGAAAGATTAGATCTATGTTTCGAAGCATTAATGTGCAGACATCATGCTTTGCTTGGAACTACATCAGACATATCTCCAGTACACTGGCAATATGGTGCAATAGCTAGACTTCAACCAGGTGAAAAGATAGACAAATTCTTAAAAGGCGGATATTCTTCAATATCTCTAGGATATATAGGAATATACGAAGTGACAAAACTTATGAAAGGTGTATCTCATACAACTCCAGAAGGTAAAGAATTTGCACTTAAAGTAATCAGAAGACTTAGAGAAGCTTGTAATACATGGAAGAAAGAAACTGGTCTAGGATTTGCATTATATGGAACACCAGCAGAAAGCTTATGTTATAGATTTGCAAGAATAGATAAAGAAAAATTTGGAACAATTAAAGATGTAAGAGTAGAAGGTTACTATACAAAATCATATCACGTAGATGTTAGAGAAAAAATTGATGCTTTTGAAAAACTTGTATTTGAAAGTGAATTCCAACCAATATCTTCAGGTGGAGCAATATCATATATTGAAATACCAAACATCACTCACAATCTTGATGCGTTAGAAGATGTTGTAAGATTTATCTATGATAATATTCAATATGCAGAATTCAATACAAAATCAGACTACTGCCATTGCTGTGGATTTGATGGTGAAATCATAATAAACGATAACAACGAATGGGAATGCCCAAGTTGTGGAAATAAAGATAAGAGAAAAATGAACGTTACAAGACGTACTTGTGGATATCTAGGAGAAAACTTCTGGAACGAAGGAAAAACTAAGGAGATAAAAGCAAGAGTACTACATTTATAGGAGAAAGAATATGAAATACGCTACAATAAAGAAAATGGATATAGCTAATGGACCAGGAGTTAGAGTTTCAATATTTGTTAGTGGTTGTAGACATCATTGTAAAGGCTGCTTTAATGAAGAAGCGTGGGACTTTAACTATGGAACAGAGTTTACAGAAGACACAATAAATGAAATATTAGAGGCGCTTAGGCCAAACTATATAACAGGTTTATCACTTTTAGGTGGAGAACCATTCGAAAAAGAAAACCAAGCTGCATTAGTAGAACTAACTAATAGAGTAAGGGAAGTATATCCAGATAAAACAATTTGGGCGTATTCAGGTTTCCTTTTCGATAAACAAATAAGAGATAAAATGTGTACAATGTGGACAGAAACACCAGAATTATTAAAGAATGTGGATATCTTAGTTGATGGAAAATTCGAAGAAGAAAACAAAGATCCAAAACTATTCTTTAGAGGTTCTTCAAATCAAAGAATAATAGATGTACAAGAATCTTTAGCAACAAATCAAGTAGTGCTAAAAGATGAAATATATCTAAAAGAACAAAACAGAAGTGTCTTTTCAAGACAAGTATAAGAGAGGTTATATGAAAGGATATAGATTAAATCCAAATAGAGAATATGTAGATAAAATAATAACAGGAACATTAAAAAAGGATGGACATTGTCCTTGCAGAGTGGAGAAGAATGAGACAACACTTTGTCCTTGCGATAAATTTATAGAAGAAGGCATATGTTGCTGTAAGCTATTTATTCCAATTGAAGATTAAAATATTAAAAAACTTAATATAATAATTAAACACCAGCTGTAATAAACAGCTGGTGTTAGTTTGTTTAAAGTCCGTTCTCAAATTCTACGACTCTTCCAGAATAACCGGAAGCAAAGATAGCTTCAACAAGCTTGATGAGTCTTCTTTGTTCATCGTGAGTTACAATGATGTCTTCTTCACCGCGAAGGTAAGCAAATACATTCTTGTAATACTCGCCCCAGTTTGCCTTTTGTACAGGCAACGGATATTCCTTGATAGAGTCTTTGTCTCTGGGAGCCATCGTTTTGGTAATTCCTGCACCTGCGACAATCGGAACAGCATCTTTGTTTTCCCAATCGGAAACCATAACAATCTTGCCATCGCAAGACCAATTGTTAAGAACAGCAGTACCGTTCTCGCCGAGCATATACCATCTGGGGAGCTCAATGAAGTTACTGGTAGTAACCTCAACATAGAAAGAAAGACCATCATCGAAGATAAGGGTAGTGCGGAAACCATCATCACAATTTTCGTTTGTGACATTGGTAAGCTCGGCATACACGCTCTTGATTTTTCTTGCTCCAGTCATCATAAGAGCCTGATCAAGAAGGTGAATACCCCAGTCGTAAACCATACCGCCGCCGTGTTCTACCTGGTTTCTCCAGTCTCCAGGAATTCCACGTGAACCCTGAACTCTGGATTCGATTCTGTACACGTTCGAGAGTGTGTTGTCGTCAAAGATTTTCTTCATCGTAAGATAATCTTCGTCCCAACGTCTGTTCTGGTGTACAGTAAAGAGAAGCCCGGTTTTATTTGCTACTTCAATGATTTCTTCAAGGTCGTGCGAACACAGTGTTACAGGTTTCTCACAAATAACGTTTTTGCCTGCTTCAAGTGCTCTGATTGCGATTTCTTTGTGGACATCGTTCGGAGTTGCGATAACAACAAGCTCGACATTCTCGTCAGCCAAGAGTTCAAATTCATCAAGATAGAAGTGAATTCCTTTTTCTTTGGCTACAAGGTTCCGAGCAGGATTTGTGTCGTAAACTCCGATGAGCTCTGCGTACTCGCTCATTTCGCGGGTGATTTTGTTGGCGTGCCAATTACCCATGCCTCCATAACCGATAATGGCACATCCTATTCTCTTGTGTACCATATAAAAACCCTCCTAATCATAAGAATTTTTAATTAAGTTTGGTGAAATAAGTATATCACAGATGGACCTAAAATACAATTAGACAAAAATAAAACCAGAACGAATCTGGTTTTACTATATATTTTATTTGATTTAATAATTATTTACTTGTACTTCCAAACCCGCCAACTCTTGTACCAGTTGCGTTATCGTTGTCTACAGTAAGATATTTTTGGAATACAACTTGTCCTATTGCATCGCCTTTTTTTACTTCAATATCATGATCACTGCAGTTAAAGTATGCAAAGTAAAAATGACCATCGTTGTCTGGATTACCGTAGTAATCTGCATCTATTAATCCAACACTATTTGCAAGGATGAATCCTTTTTTAGGACCGCTACTTCTATTTAATAATAGATAGCATTCATCATCTTGACAATAAGCTTTAAGCCCTGTTGGTATTAATGTTGGTTTACAACCAGGTGTGAATTTAGGAATCACAATATCCTCGGCCGCTTCAATATCATATCCTGCTGAATGAGCAGTTTTTCTTACTGGAAGATTAATATTCTTATCTTCCCAACCTTTAGCTATTTCAAATCCTCTTAATCTTTCCATATTATCCTCCAAATTAATTAATATGTCTTAGTGCTTCGATTCTCTTTTCTGTGCTTGGGTGTGTAGAGAATAAATCTGATGTCTTATCCTTAAATGGATTAGATATATACATATGTGCTGTAGATTTATTCGCAACTTCAATCGGATCGGGATCTAAAGCTATCTTTTGTAATGCGCTAATTAATCCATCTGGATTTCTAGTCATTTCTATAGCAGAAGCATCTGCCAAGAATTCTCTTTTTCTAGATATTGCAAGTTTCATAAGTGTAGCAAATATTGGAGATAGTATTAAGAATAATAATCCAATAATAACAAAAATAGGGTTCTTGTTATCGCTATTGCTACTACGTCTAAAACTCCATCTAGTGAACCAATCTGAAAGGATAACTACAAATCCCACAAATATTGAAACTATTGTAGATAATAATATATCATAGTTTTTTATGTGAGATAATTCGTGAGCTAAAACACCTTCTAGTTCATATTTGTCTAGTTTTTCTAAAAGCCCTGTTGTAACACATATAACTGCATTTTCTGGATTTCTTCCAGTAGCGAATGCGTTAGGGCTTGCATCGTTTATAACATAAAGCTTTGGTCTTGGTAAACCAGAAGCTATACACATATTGTCTAATAAATTACTTAATAATAAGTCTTGTTCTCTTGTAGCTGGTCTAGCACCGTTAAGTGATAGAACTATTTTATCACAGTTTTTATAAGAAATTATGGCAGGCACTACTGCACCTACTACGGCAATTGGAACAGACAAAAAGCCTAAATCCAAAGCATAGCATACAAAGTATACGCCTACCATAATAATTACAATAAACAGTGATACTATAAAGAACGAAGATCTTTTATTATCTTGTACGCTTTTAAGTATCATAATTCACCTCTAGAATTGTACTCTTACATTTTTCTTTTCTTCAGCTGCTGCTTCAAAGAATGGTTGGTCTACGAATTTTCCACCACCAGTTGTTTTAGCAACTAAGCTGTTAGGGAATTTTGCAATTTCTGTATTAAACATTTGAACTGTATCGTTATAGAATTGTCTAGCGTATGCTATTTTATCTTCAGTTCCTGTTAATTCAGTTTGCATTTGTTGGAAATTAACATTTGCTTTTAATTCTGGGTAAGCTTCAGATAAAGCAAAAATGCTTTTTAAAGTTCCAGAAAGCATGTTTTCAGCTTGCGCCATTTTTTCAACATCACCATTTGCAGACATATATTGAGTTCTAGCTGCAATAACTTTTTCTAAAGTATCAGATTCGTGCTTAGCATAACCTTTAACTGTTTCAACTAAGTTTGGTATTAAATCAAATCTTCTTACTAATTGTGTGTCTATTTGAGCCCATGCATTTTTAACTCTTTGATGTAGAGATATAAGTTTGTTATATACTCCAACGAACCAAAGTGCTATAGCTACAACGACAACACCAAATATAATCCATCCCATATTGAATACCTCCTAATGGTTACATTTTATCATTAAAAAAATTAAAATGCAATATATTAAGGCACACTTGTACATAATATATAAAACGTATAATATACTAGTAGTAGAGCTTGCTGTGTGGCTTTAAGATATATGCTAAAATGTGTGAAATAACGGGTATTTGACAAGATATACAAAAAATAGTATAATTATATCGTACGACCACGTCGTAAGGAGGAGTTTTATTGAAAGAGGATAAACTTTACATGTTAAGAAAACTCACTGTAATGTTTACATGTATGGTGGTGTTTGTAACAGTAGGTTTAGTTGTAGTTAGCTTTCAAACAAAGTCTGTAACTATAAATTATTATGGTGACAGAATAACAGTTAATACAATGTCTAATACTGTTGAAGGAATGTTAATGCAAAACAATATACACATAGACGAAAAAGCTATAGTATATCCGAATGTAGAGACAATCCTTAAAGATAACATGGAAATCAGAATATATTCCGAAGATGAAGTAGCAATGCTCGACATTTCGGAATATAGAGCGAGTGTAACAGTCGGTACGACTGAAAGAATAATAGAAGAAATCCAATATATAGATTACGAAAAAGTGGAGAAATCTAACGCAAATCTATATAGAGGTACAAAAAACACATTGCAAAAAGGTGAATCTGGACAAAAGATGGTTGTGTATACGGCAAAATATGATGCAAACAACAACTTGATTTCAACAACAATAATAAGCGAGACTATAGAGAAAGAACCAGTAAACCAAGTAATAGAAGTTGGAACAAAAATAGTGCCAACATCTAGATATAGCGCGGCAAGAATAACAGCAAAAGACTTAGAAGTTGATGCTGGATTCAAAAAGTATGACATAAACTTATCGTTGAATCTTCAAAAATTTGCATATAATATGTGTAAAAAATACAATGTACCATATTTAGTGTTTTTAGGATTAATGAAAGTAGAAAGTAACTATAGAGTAGAAGCAAAGAGTAAAACAGGTTATGGTATGTGTCAAATAAACCCATCTAACTTAGCTTACTTAAAGAAAAAAATAGGAACAACAGATTTATTTGATCCATATCAAAACATCCATGCAGGTGTATATTGGTTAAGTAGATATTATAAATCTTGGAAGGGTTCTGCAAGTGGTGAAGAATTAGATCTTCATGCACTTAACTCGTATAACTGGGGCGAGGGCAGATATAGATCATATCTAAAGGCTGAAAAAGGCAGAGATGCATATTCTTGGTACTATGGTACAAAAGTATTAAAATATGCTAAAAAGATAGAAAAAAACGGTGGATTATAATAATGAAATAATTTAAGAGTGCTGAAAGCACTCTTAAATTTTTAAGGAGAGATAAAAACAATGAACAGTTTAGAAATAACAAACAGAATAATGAGAAGTAACAAATTGTTTGCAAAGAAATGTTTTGGCCAAAACTTCCTTGTAGATGATAATATCCTATCTGGTATTGTAGAAAACTCAAATGTTGAAGCGGACGACTTGGTAATAGAAATAGGCCCTGGTCTTGGAAATCTTACAGAGTATATATTACAAACTGGTGCGCAGGTTTTAGCATTTGAAATAGATACGGATATGATAGAAATACTAAACGGAAGATTTACAGCACACAACAACCTTACAATTGTTAATATGGATATATTAAAAGTAAATTTAGAAGAATATATCAAAGATGTAAAGGGCAAAGTTAGAGTAATAGCAAACTTACCATATTACATTACAACACCAATAATATTCAAGCTTTTAGAATATAAAGAAAATATTGCAAGTATAACTGTAATGGTACAAAAAGAAGTCGCAGATAGAATAGCATCTGCGCCAGGCTCTAAAGAATATGGAGTTCTTACAATAAATACTAACTATCAAGCGGATGTAGAAAAGATATTTGTTGTACCAAATACATCGTTTATACCTGCTCCAAATGTAACATCTGCAGTTATAAAAATAACGCCAAACAAAGTTAAAGAACAAGAGCTAGGAATAAAAGATGGAAAGATATTTGAAGAGTTAGTAAAAAAAGCATTCTCTGAAAGAAGAAAGAAACTAGCTAATTCACTAGTGAATTGTGGATTATGTGGATTAACTAAACCAGAAATCGAAGAAATAATAAAAAATGTTGGCTTAAAAGAAACTGTTAGAGCAGAAGAAGTTAGCGTAGAAACATATGCTAAAATAGCGAATGAAATATATGAATTAAAAAACAAGTAAATAAATAAAAATACAGACTAAAATTTAGTCTGTATTTTTTAATATGTATTACTTTTCGTATTCGTACCACATGTTTTCTTTCTTAAGTTTGTTTACTACTTGTACATGTTCAGAATATGTTTCGGTAAAATATATCTTACCATTTTTATCTGCTACAAAGTATAAATCTTCGCCTTTGTTAGGCTCTATTGCTGCTATTATAGAAGACTTAGAAGCTGAACATATTGGTCCAACTGGAAGTTTTCCACCCATCTTAGGTCCTCTTGTGTTGTATGGATTGTAAGTATTAAGTTCTGTTGTTGTTAAATCTCTATCTGCCATATTAACTTTGAATGCGTAATATGTTGTAACATCGCTACCTAAAGACATTCCTGTTTTAAGTCTGTTATAGAATACACTTGCTGTATTTTTTCTGTTTTCGTTATCTTTAGAAGGTGGACATTCAAGTTCTACAACTGATGCCATTGTCATAATTTCATGTATAGAATACTTGCTTTTTGTAATAATATCCTTGTAATCTTTTAGTATCTTTTCTGTTTGATCTAACATTGTTCCAAATATTGTTTTTACACTTAAATCGTTCTTAGAAAAATGGTATGTATTAGGAGCAAGATAACCTTCTAATGCATAGTAGATATCTTTGCTTAGTATATCTTTTGTTAAGAACCAGTATCTATCTATAAGATCATTTAAATACTCTTGGTCTTTAAGTAAATTATAGACATCTTGTTCTGTATTATCTGTTGTGTCAGCAATTCTTTTTGCTATCCACATCATGTTTTTCCCTTCAACGAATGTTATTTTTACTTGTTCTTCAAAAACCTTACCTTCTTTAAGAGATTTTGTTATTGTTTCAAGATCCATATTTGGAGATAATGTATATTCTCCAGCTTGGAACCCAGAAATATTATTTAGTTTTACATATATTTTGAAAGCTACATCACTAGATATAACCCCAGCATCCATTAATGTTTTAGCAATTGTGCTTGAGCCGGAACCCATTTCGATTGTAACGTTAATATCTTTAGCTTCATTGCTCATTGGCCCTATTGCGTTAGTGTACCAAATTAGTGGTACGGCTGCCGCTATAACGATAAGTATAACTAAAGCTATTAGTATAGTTAATAATTTCTTCATATTGCACCTCGCAAATAGTATAACACAAAGTGTCGAATTTTGTAAATAAATACAGATAAGTTAATCTAACTTAAAAGTTTTTGCATGTCTTCTGGTAAATCACAAGTTATTTCAACAGGTTCCTTGGTAATAGGATGTATAAAACTTACCTTGTATGCATGTAAAGCTTGTCTGTTAATTAAGTTTGAAGAAGTGCCATACAAAGTATCTCCTAAAATACTATGCCCTAAAAAGCTTGTATGTACACGTATTTGGTGCGTTCTGCCTGTTTTAAGGATGCATTTAATAAGAGAATAGTCTTTAAATTCTCTAACTGTTTCAAATATTGTTTCGGCGTATTCGCTATCTTCGTCATCTGAAACACACCTTTCAATAATGCTTTCAGCTTTTCTTTTAATGTTCTTAACGAGAGTTAGAGGAGATTCTTCTAATGTTCCAGTAACCAAAGTTAGATATTCTTTCTTAAATATACAAGCTTTCATTTGATGCGTAAGACATTCTTGAATGTATTCGTTTTTTGCAAAAATAACAATACCAGAAGTATCTTTATCTAGTCTATTAACAGGACGAATCTTCCTTTTTAATCCTATGTTTTCAAAGTAGTACTTTACCCCGTTAGAAAGTGTGTCTTCAAAGTGGTTTATTGATGGATGAACGGGCGTGTTTGGTCTTTTGTTAATAATTAAAAAGTAATCATCTTCATAAAGAATGTCTAAGTCCATTTTGGTTGGAACTATGTTTTCGGATTCTTCTGTAAAAGAAATATCTACCGTTATAACATCTCCACTTGCAATTTCTTCCCTTACATGTGTGGGAGTACCGTTAATGTATATTTGTTTTTCTTTTTTTAGTTTTAGTATTAATCTATCAGATAAATGAAACTCGTTTTTAAGTACATTAAAAACAGTTACATATCCTGAAGATTCTGGGTTTGTATACTCTAATTTCATAATACATAAAGTATACAAGGGGATGTGAAAATTGTCAAATAAAAAGGAATAAAAAAGATTTATAAAAGTAGGTATAAAACTTGCTAAAAGTATAAACTTATGTGATATAATTTAATTCATATAGATATATGTAATAAGGGGATATAAATGAACAAAACAGACTACAGAAGTCTAGATATAACAGAAGAGGAAATTGGAGCAGTAAGAAGATATATCTCTAATGCGCATATTAGCATGAATGCGCTTTTAGATATAGATCCTGACGTTATAAATGCACAACAAGCTAAAGGTTGGCTAATAGACTTTTCTAAAGAGGGAATAGAAAGAAATACAGAATATTTAACAAAACTTTACGCAGCAATGTACAAATATAGTTTGCAAACACGTGATGGCAAAAGTGTAGTATACAGAGGAACATCAATAAGTGAAGTAGACAAACTAAGACGTGAAGGTATGAGTGGGAGATTTCTATCTACTACAACAGATAGAGATATAGCTATGCGTTTTACTGAGTACAGAAGTGGTGCGTTATTTGCGATGTCCCTAAATGATGTGCCATACATACATATGGATGAGTTTTTAGATGAAACTCAAGTATCTGAATCAGAAATATTAGTATCTCCATTTAGTAAAATAGAAGGAATAGAAGCATATAGCTTTCAAGATATAGAAGGTGTTACTAGATATAGCGCAAATGTAAAGAAACAAGAATTTGCAAATATAACAGAAGAAGAAAGAAAACAATATGAAGAAAAAGTAGCAAGTTTCAATTTTGAAGAAAGTTTAGCGAGGTACAAAGACTTAAGTTTTAAGGCAGAACTTATGAGTGAAAGAATAGCTTCATTAAGAGGTGCAAAAACTAAAGATGAACGTGAAGAATTGGCGTATATGATAGACAGACAAAGCGAACTTTTCGATGAACTAACAGAACTAAAAATGTCATTTGGTGAAGTAAAAAAATCTATGACTGCTATTCTTCAAGACAGATTTAGAACAGTAGAATTAGAAATAGAAAGAGGTTTAGAACAAGATAAAATAGCATTAGAAGATGAAGAGAGAAAAAGAAAAGTAGAACTAGAAAGAGGACGTAAAGAAGATTTGCTAAAAAGAGCAGACAGAACCCTTGCTAGAGTGGCTAACGCTCAAGCATATTACAGTGAGCCTGATGCAGAAGAACAAGAATTATACAAAGAAGCAGAAGAACTTGGAGTGGGAATGGACAAGCTAACAAAGGTAGATCCAGCTGTAGTAGCTAAATTTGAAGAGTTAAAGAAAAATATTGAAGAAATAAAAAAAGAGATAGCAGCCATAGAATTGCCAGATAATTTATCTAAAGAAGATATGGCTGTAACAGGAAAGTTAAATGCAAAACTTAATTCGCTTTATGAAAAGCTAGCCTTAACAAATAAAGTTATGGATGAGTGTGAAAAAACAATATATGCTACAAAAGAAAAGAATAAGATGATGCTAGGTAGAGATGTAGCAACAAGACTGGGTGAAGATATAACAACTAAAGCTAAGCAAGATCTTCTAACAGAAGAACAAACATTAAGAGCAAAGAAAGATTCTTTGTGGGATAGAATAACAGGTAAATCTAAAATAAAAGCCGCGCAAATAGAGAATTTGAGACTTAGAAGAGAATATATAGAAAGAGGTGGATTAAGCACACCTAAAACTATGGAAGAGATGAGCACATATGTTGCTAAGTATAAAGAAGTGTTAGGCGAAGAAAGATTACCAGAATCATTAAAGAAAATTATGCCATCACGCAGAGGAGATATAGTGGTAACATATGAGGAAAGAGAAAGACTAGAAGCTGCAAGACCGGGCACATCATTAATACCACTAAACGGATCTAAAAAACAAATATTAGCAGCTCTTGATGGACAAAATACAATGCTTAAAACACGTATTCAAGGTGTAGCTATAGAAAGCACAAGTCCACTTGATGGATTAGAAGCGGAAGTGAAAAACAGTGTAGAGAGATGTTTAGATACAGCTATATTCTATACATCAGAGCTAACAGAGGAACAAAAGAAACAAATAATTGTAGACCAAATAACATTGTAAAAGCAAGCGGGAACTAAAGGTTTAGTCCCGCTTATCTAATAAAATATACCACTTATCTTAAAGAGAGCAAATTTAATTGCAGGAGATAAATGTGAGTGTTAAAATGTAATTAAGGAGGAAGTTAAATGAGCATAAATGTACGTACAAATATTTCAAATGAATATAAAGACATTGAAGTTTGTATAAATGCACCTGAAAGAAATGAGTTAGTAGAAAGACTAGAAAAAGAATTGTCATACGTAAATAATGAAACTCTTTCTCAAGTAGTGGGAATACAAAACAATGATCTATATATAATTAAAACTTCAAATATAATAGAATTTTTCTCAGAAGAGAAGAACAACTATTGTAGAACAAAAGATGGAACTTTTAGAATAAAAGAAAAAATGTATTATTTAGAAGAAGCGTTACCAAACAAAGAGTTCATAAGAATTTCTAATTCAGCAATAGTAAATATAAATCATGTTAAATGTTTTAACACTAGCATAATAGGCAGAATACAAGTTAAATTCAAAGATGGTACAACAGAGGATGTGTCTAAAAGAAGAACTCCTGAGATAATGAGCTTCTTAAAAGGAAGGAATGAGTAAAATGAAAGAAAATAGTAAATTTAGCATAAAGAAATTGTTAAAAACAATAGTTATATGGATTGCTATATGCGCATTAGTTGGAATGACATATAATTTTATTTCATCATTAGAAGGTGCAATAATGTTCCAAGCATTAACAGAACCAGCAGAGTATCCAGAAGGAATGATATCATATTTTGAAGGTCTTAATACAAACTTTGAACAGAGTGTTCGAGCAACAAAAGAATTTAGAGGTGAAAGTTTTCCTGCTGAAGGTGCCAACTTCTACATGTATGCAGTAGCATGGCCTTCATATCAAATGGTAAGAACATTTACATTATCATTGCTAGCAGGCATAATAATTGGAAGCCTTGTATATATATTGATGGTACAAAAAGCTACAAAGATGAAAGCGATACTGGAAGTAGGAATAGCATTTATATTAATAGGAACATTTATAGGTGTTGGATATTTATCTAACAATTTAATATTAAAAATGGCGCTAGGCGGAAATGTAACTTTAGAAAATCCATTAATGTTTGCAGATTATACAATAACTCAATTAGCAAGTTTATATATATTATTAGCTGCAATATTATATGTTTTTAACATAGTAAAGCAAAAAATAACAGTAATAAAATTAAATAGAGAGCTTAAAAATAGCTAAAAAACAGCTTGGAAAGCTTGAAATTACTAGAAAAGATGGGAATTTAATAAAATTCTCATCTTTTTAACAATTTGTTAAAAAGACTATTGACTTTGTTAACATAATGTGTTAAAATATAAGTATGTCAAACCCCAATAGTATTAAAAATAATTTTTTAAAGGAGGTGCGATTCGTCTGACATAACGGATCGCAAAATTAGCACTATGGCAAACAAGGTAACATTCGCAGAGGCAAAGGCAATCACGGCAAAGGTTCTTGAAGTTTCGACTCAGAAGCCTATGGTTAAGGTTCCCCTGGACAACGTTGTATTCGATCGGCTTGGAGAAGTACCCCTTCTCGAAATGCTTATGAATCTCAACATTGTAACCAAGGAGCACATCGCAGGTACCACCTATGATAAGACGCAGTTCCAGATGGTGATGAGAATCATCAACGGCAAGCTTCTTATGAGAGGTCAGGATATGATCGAACGCCCTGACGCTTACGCTTGGAAGACAAGCAAAGTTGTCAAAGCTAAGAACAAGAAAGCTCTTGGTTTCCACTCTGTGGAAGGCGCACAGACCTACGCACAGGTATTGGCCACCATCGGTAGCCAGCGCGAGCGTGATCTCTTCACAGATCTGCTTGTAAACTGGGCAAAGGACCTGCTCCTTATCCACACCGAAGCTGAGGATCGCATGGTAATCGTTGTTACAGAGGAACTCGTTTCCGAGTACAAGATCACCGCAGTCCCCAACAGTTACGACATCGAGTGGCCTGCTGAAGGCGCCGATGGTGTTGAACTTACACCTATCAAAGTAGGTGACGCTCTCGTTATTGAGAACTGCTCCTTCGGTCCCGCATTCTATGTGGTACAGAAAGATGAGTTTGAACTCACTCACGAAGCTAAGTAATCGACACATTGTCCAAACGTAAGTCCACGAAAGTGGCAAGGCACCCCTACTTATGGGGTGCCTTTTCCTGTATATATTAAATCAAAATCTATTTATTATCATCTTTAGAATCAGCGCTAGCAACAACTACTGCTAATACTATAAGCGCAACTGTTGTTATAGAAATCATTAAAAGCATAATTTTCTCCTTACATATTATTTTCTTTTACTATCTTCATATTTATTGTGCATATCTGCAAGTGCACCTAATGTCCACCAGTCTACACCAGATTCTTCATCGTTTGCAATCTCGTGAGATTTTACGCCTAGTGCTATACCTAATATAGTAGGTAAAACAAATATAGCAACAAGGATTATTAGAGTCCAAATCATATAAACATCTCCTTTAATTTAGAAAGATTATATCATATGTATAGATAAAACAAAATATATGATATAATTTCATTAAAACAAAGGGGAAAAAATATATGGCAGAAAAATATTCTTTTAAGGATGCAAGAAAAACAATAAAAAAGTTTAATAACATATTATTAGAACTACAAAAGGTAGAAAGTATTGTAGAAAAATACAAAACAGACATGCTAACTAAAGCAGAGACAATGCTAAATGTAGGCTTTTTTCAAAACAAACTAACAGCAGATTTAGATTTGGGAAAAGTAACAGATGTAGACTATAACGAAACATATGACTTAATGGTAGCAATCTACAGCTATTTTGAAAGTAAAAAGCTTTTAGAATATTGTATGGGACTGTATGTAGGAAACAATGAATATATAAAAGACAATATTAAATCTTTAGGTAAGTGTAAAAATGTATTTAGTTGGATGTTTGCTAACAAAACAAGAAAAGAATATGCAAAACAGGCCTATGATAGACTAAAATATCCAGAAAATGAACAGTTTTATACAGACTCATTAAATGCTGTTACGAGATTAAATAATCTAATGGCTACTGCTAAATCTGAAGTGTTAGCAGATGTGATGGATAATGAAGAAGAATACCAAAAGATATTGTTTGTAATAAAGCCGTTCATAACAGATGTTGGTAAAAAGGTAAGTTGTATAGAACGCTTAAAGGATGAATATGGATACTTTGTAAGTGATCTAAAGAGAATGGAAGAAGACTTTTTAAGAGCAAAAGATGAAGTAAAGAAAGCAATAGATGAGCTAATGGAACAAGAAGTTAAAGATGTATTAAAAAGTTTGCCTCTTGAAGAATTAAATAGAGATAAAAGCGGAATAAAGATACAAGCCTTAAAAGACTATGGATACACAAGTATAGCTAATGTATATGATTGTACACATAGATATCTAGTACAAATGCCTGGTATAGGAGAAAAAGGTGCGTATCAAATAGAAGCAATTTGTGACAGAATAGTAAAAGATACAAGACAAAACATGAAGATTAAGCTAACTACAGATAAGAAAACATTCTATACTACGCAAGTTGTTTATGCTATATACAAGTATAAAGAGAAAAAGAAAATATTAGATGAGAAATTTAAACTAGATGAAGAAGTAACGGTTAAAATAGATGAGAACTTCCAGCTATTTAACGAACTAGCAAATGGAATAAAATATTACTTTAGTACAAAAGAAGAAAAGACGGATAGTGTTACAAAATACAGTTGGTTAAAGAAAAATATAAAAGAAGAAGGATTCTGTACAAGAGCAAAAGAATTATTACAGCAGTACGAAGATGCAGGAAGAAAGAGTAAATTTGAAACTTGGATAGACTTTGCAAAAGATACAGCGGCATATTATAGCGTAATTGAAGAACTATGTCCTAATGTACTTGGTAATGAGGATTATTACTACGGATTACCAGCAGAATTAGCAAAAGCAATACAAGAAGAACCATTGTACCTAGACGGCCTAAATTGTACTTTAAGACATTACCAAGAAATAGGTGCGAAATATATCCTACATCAAAAGAAAGTGCTTCTAGGAGACGAAATGGGCCTAGGAAAGACGGTTCAAGCTATAGCATCTATGGTATCGTTAAGAAATACAGGGGCAACACACTTCCTTGTAGTATGCCCAGCCAGTGTTGTTGTCAACTGGTGTAGAGAGATAAAGAAACATAGTAATCTAGAACCAATAAAGATACATGGAAGTAGTATAAAAACAGGCCTTAGCAAATGGGTTGAAAATGGTGGAGTAGCTGTAACAACATTTGAAACAACAGATAACATTGTGCTAGAGGAAGGATATAAATATTCTATGCTAGTAGTAGATGAAGCACATTATATTAAAAATCCAGAAGCACAAAGAACAGTTAACACAATAAGATTAAGTAACCATGCAGAAAGAATGTTGTTTATGACAGGAACTGCATTAGAAAATAGAGTAGATGAGATGATAGGATTAATAGGAATACTAAATCATGAAGTTTACTCACAAGTTGCAAGAATAGGATACTTGTCTACTGCAATTAAGTTTAGAGAAAAAGTAGCACCGGTATATTATAGAAGAAAAAGAGAAGATGTATTAACAGAATTACCAGAGTTAACTGAGTACAAAGATTGGTGTACGATGACACCATACGAAGAAAAGGTATATGAGGATACTATACTAAATGGATCATATCCAGATGCAAGAAGATTATCTTGGCATATAGACGACCTAACACAATCATCTAAAGCAACAAGATTATTAGAACTAGTAGAACAAGCAAAAGATGAAGATAGAAAGATAATAATATTCTCATTCTTCTTAGATACAATAGAAAAAATAGCTAAGCTATTAGAAAAAGAATGCGTAGGAGTAATAACAGGAGCAATAGATTCAGCTAAAAGACAAGAAATAATAGACAACCTAGACAAAGCACCTGCAGGAAGTGTAATAATAGCGCAAATAATAGCAGGAGGAACAGGATTAAACATACAATCAGCAAGTGTAGTAATTCTATGTGAACCACAACTTAAACCATCAACAGAAAACCAAGCAATATCTAGAGCATACAGAATGGGACAAGCTAGAAATGTACTTGTACATAGACTACTTTGTGATGAAACAATAGATGAAAGAATAATAGACTTACTAGAAGAAAAACAAAAGATATTCGATACATTTGCAGATAAATCTGCAGCTGCTGAACAAACTCTAGAAATAGAAGAAGCAGCACTTGGCAACATCATCAAGGATGAGGCTAAGAGAATTAAGGAGAAGCAAGGGAAGTAAAATATAATATTTTAATCTCAAAGCTTGATCTTTGCCCTGAAAAGTTATATAATTTATATACTCCGATCTTGCTTTATTGATTGGAAAAGTGTATAATACACATATAAAAGAGAGGTTACAATATGAAAAAGACAGTTTGCGAATTATTTGCAGGCGTAGGTGGTTTTAGAATTGGTTTAGAAAGAGCCGATGAAAACTGGGATACTGTGTGGGCTAACCAATGGGAACCTGGGAAAAAATCACAATATGCATATGATTGTTATGTTAGTCATTTTGGTGAAAATGAGAATTATATAAATGAGGATATTGCCACAGTAAATAAGGCTGAAATACCAGATCATAATTTATTAGTTGGTGGGTTCCCTTGTCAAGACTATTCTGTTGCTAGAACTGGAGCAAAAGGAATGGAAGGCAAAAAAGGTGTTCTTTGGTGGCAAATAAGAGATATACTTGAAGTAAAACAACCTAAATTTATATTATTAGAAAACGTAGACAGATTATTAAAATCTCCGGCTAATCAACGTGGAAGAGATTTTGGAGTAATACTAGCTTGTTTTAATGATTTAGGTTATACAGTAGAGTGGAGAGTAATAAATGCAGCAGAATATGGATTTGCACAAAGAAGAAGAAGAACATTTATATTTGCATGCAAGAACAATACTAATTATTACGAAAAAATAGAGAATGAACAACTAGAAAATATAATACATAAAAATCGGATTCTTTATAAAACAGTTTGATATAAATCCACTAGTAAACGGTAAGGAAATAGATTTTAAGTATGAAGATATATATGATGTGTCAGATAACTTCAAAATGGACTTTAAGAACGCAGGAGTAATGAGAAACGGTAAAATATATACTGAAGAAGTAACTCCTGTAGAAAAGCTTCCTACGACATTAAAAGAAATTCTTGAAAAAGAAGAAGTAGAAGATAAATTCTTCCTAGGAGATAATCTTGAAAAATGGAATTATCTAAAAGGTGCAAAGGATATATTAAGAAAAGCAGGAACACCTTTTGAGTATCATTTTAGAGAAGGCGCGATAGCGTTTCCGGACCCGTTGGATAAACCGGCTAGAACAATGCTAACAAGTGAAGGAAGTCTAAATAGAAGTACACATGTAATACAAGATCCAACGAACAATGCATTTAGGATATTAACTCCGATGGAAACTGAAAGAATAAATGGATTTCCGGACGATTGGACTAATACAGGAATGCCACAAAACTTTAGGTATTTCTGTATGGGCAATGCTTTAGTAGTAGGACTTATAGAAAAAATGGGATTAACATTAAATGAAATATTTGAAAGCGAAGACAATTAGTCTTCGCTTTTAATAATTTGTTTTTTAATGTATTCTCTGTTTAGCCAAAAACATTTTTTTACAGCATTTCCGCCATCTGGAGTAGGATATGTATCATCGGCGTTTGCAGCGTGAGGTCTAACATGAAGAATAGGACTTTCTATAGCTTTTGGCAAATGTTCATATTCGCCAAATTTAATTCTTGCTACAGTTTCTTCCCAAACCTTTTTAATTTCAGTGTTTAAATCTTTGGTTGGAACATTCCAGAACATAGCTTTTTTGAACGTCAATGATTCGTCTTCTTGTATTTCGTAAATCATAAACAAATATTTTGTTTCTGAAAATGTTGTATATAATTCTGATGTTTCCCATTCTTCGTTAATAATCTCTGTATATTTGAAAGATGGGAAAGACATAGCTTCTTTAGGCATATTGTTTTTGTTTACTCTAATAGCTTTTATTTTTATATTTGCTTTTTCAAATTCTTCAATTCTATCGTTAACAACTTCTAACATGTTTTTTGCAAGATAATATGTAAAAGCTTTATGAGAAGTTGAATAAGGAATGCCAAATAAATCTTTTAGGTATAGGATATCTTTACCGTAATATCTAGAAAGCTTAGACAATATATATTCTTCTAATGTAGCGGTTTTAAGCACAGAAGCATCTTTAATAAGTGATTCTGAACTACATGAACTAGCTATATAGTTATTTAATACATAAGTCATATATGAGTTTTTCAAACAAAAAGCTCTTTGCATTGCTAATTCGTTACTAAAAGGTTGTTTTCTAACAGAATCTTTATTAGCTCCTTTTGGACAAGCACCTAAGTAGTTTGTATCTCCTTCGGATATTTCGTGAGCTTTACCAGCTTTAATTTTATTTATAATAACATTATAGTCTTGTTTAATAATTTCCAAGTCTGCTTCTGGAAAACTAAATAAATTAACATACTTAATAGGGAAGTTTATGCGTTCTGTGTCCTGTGAATATAGATAGTTAATTATTAGCATAAGTGCACACTTTTGGTATAAATGACTTTCTTCAAATGGACATTTGTAATCTTCCATAAAGTCTATCATTGTTAAAACTAGACGTTCTTTAGCGCGAAGCTCTCCCTTCTTATTAATTAAGTAAGGAGTAACCTTAAGCTCAATACCAGCTTCTTCAAAATCTGCTACTGGTTTTGAAGTTGGTGGATAATAAAAGTAGTATTCCTCTAAAAGATTTCCTAAAGAACCTTTTGAAGAAGAACTATTAAATTGTTTATATAAAGTTTCTTTTAATTCATCTGTAATTAATGGGTAAGAATCTAATACATCCTTAAAAGTTTTATCTACAAGTTTTTCTGCGTAATCAAGTATAGATTCTTTTGAATATTTATCATATGGTAATTCTATCATTATAGCCTCCTAACAAAGCTATTATATCACTGGAATAATATAAACGCAAATTAGAAATTATGTCGAAATATAGAATTGGATAAATTATCAAAATATGTACTACATTTTCAAAATGTAGTACATAGAGTCTAAATATTGACAAGTAAGCAAAACTATGTTATAATTATAATTGGTGATGAAAAATGGATGAAAAAAGAGAACGTTTTGTAAGAATCGCTGAAAAGCGTACTAACAACATATTAGAGCAAATAAGATTGTTGGGTAATTGTTCTAATACTAATAATTATACCTATACAGAAGATGAAATCAAAAAGATTTTTGGCGTTATCGAACTTCAATTGAAAGAGGTGAAAAACAAGTTTGTGCATACTAATAAAGAAAGATTTAAGTTGTAGGAGGTAAATATGAGTTATAGAGAAATAATAAACAAGTTAAAACCAATTGAATATTCTAAATATAAGGATGTAACGAGTAATGAAAAGTTAATGATCTATGTAGCGAGTGTGCTTGAAAAACAAAATGTGCCACTTACGTTTAATTATATTTGTATTGCAACATTTAAGATGTTTCCGGATACGTTTTGGTGTGATGAAGAATTTAAGGAATTCCCATCTATAGATAGATTGAATAGAACATATATGCATTTAAAGTACGTACCAAATGGGAAGCCATATATAGCTGGAACGATGAAGAGCGGATTTAAAATAACGTCAGTCGGTAGAGCTGTTGCACAAAACGTTGAATCTATAATTAAAAATGGCATATCAGATAGTACTATAAAAGCACCTCCTGTTGATATGCACAAAAAAGGGTTTGATAAGGATTATGTAGGGTTTAAAGAAAATCAGGGATATAAAGAGTATGAAATGACTGGAAAAATAGATTTGATGAAAATGTGGAGATTTTTTGGGATTACTCCTTATACTCAAATAAAAAAGACAAAAGATAATCTTAACAACATGTTAGAATATGCAAAGAATATGAATGATAAAGAATTTGCTGAATATGTTGAGAAAATATTAAAAATGTTGTGATTTTGAGGAGGAAGTATTATGAGTGAGGATGGAATAAAGGTAAAAGATTCTGTAAGAAAAAAAAGAAGAGATATAAAAGACGCTTTGGGTGATGATATATTAAGATATATAGCAGAATTATTAACAAATTCAGACGATAGTTACAGACGACTTGAAAGTAAAGGGGAAACAATAGAAGAAGCGCCTATTTATATAGAGGTAAAAAAAGATAAAAGAGATACTAGTAGATATTCTGTTTCTGTAACAGATAATGCTGAGGGTATGAGCAAAGAGACTATGGAAAAAATATTCGGTGAGTATGGTGGTGATAATGCGGGCGGAAAAGAATTGCATGCCAGAGGAATATTTGGTCAAGGTGCATCAGATGTATTAAGGGCGGCTGCTAAAGAAAAATTAACCGCGTGTATTGAGTCTGTTAAAGACGATAAGATAACAAAGCTGCTTTATAATATGGAGGAAGATTTAACAGCTATAATAAAATTTCCGCCTGTAAAGACACAAGTGGCTGAATTTAAAAAAGCATTAAAAATTTCTCGAAATGGGACTCGTATTACTTTTGGAATACCATCTACAGTGAAATTTAAGGAAAAAGACAAGGAAACTTTGGCGGAAAAAATTGCTAAGTATCCATATTTTAGATGGCTGTTGAACCAAGAAAATAGAAAAGTGGTATTGATTTGTGATAATAAAGAAACAGTGTTGTCGTCAGAAAAATATCAATTTGATGAAAAGAATTTCATAGCAGAAGAACATTTTGAAATGCCATTTGATGGCGAAAAACTAAAATGTATATTAAAAATGTATAAAAATGAGAACAAACCGCTAGAGGGTACTAATATACTAGTAATAAACGAAGATTATAGTGTGTTTGATAACACTATGTTTGATTTTCAAAATCATCCATCTGCACAATATATTTCAGGAGTACTTTTGATAGAAGGATTGTATGAAATATGTTATAAACATTTAAATTTGGATGATCCAGATGCTATAGTAAGAGATAACAGAACTGGTTTTGATGTTAAAAATCCATTCTACAGTGAACTAAATAAAATAATAACGCCATATATTAGAACAATATTAGAACAGCATGGAAAAGACACTTCAACTACTGATATAACAAACAATAAAAAGTTTAATGATGCATTAAAAAAACTAAATAAGTACATGAAAGAAGAAATGAAAGAAGTAATTGGTGGCGGAAGTATGACTGGAAAGGAGCCGCCGGCTGAAGGGTTTAAATTTGCGAGGTCGGGAATAACAATAACGAAAGGTAAAGTTTATGATTTAAAATTGTTGATAAACCCAGATATAATAGAGCAAGGTGAAATAATAGAGATTAGTCACGACGGAGAGGACTATATGGAAGTTTCGCCAAATCAAATATTGTATAATGAGACAGACATTATAGATGGAGTTGTTGCTAAAAGCATCACGATAAAGGCAGAAGAGAATACAGAGGCTGACAAATATATTAAAGCTACATTAGGTTCACGTGAAACGGTTGTGGCGGTTGAAATTATAGAAGAAGATGTTCATTATCCAGAAACTGGTATGGATTTTTATCCAAATGAAGTATCGTTAATATACAATAAACCACATGTATTGAATTTATACATTGATGTACAAAAAATACCGATAGGAAGTATTATATACATAAAAGCAGAAGGATTAGAGACTGACGAACAAATTGAACTTACAGAAGAGCACAAAATAAATGGTGATGTCGCGAAAATAGATATTACTTTAATAGGTGGAGAACTTGGACAAGTTTATGAAGTGTTTGCAATATGCGAAACAGAAGAAACTAATGCCAAAATAACTTTAGTAGATAGTGCAGAACATAAAAACCAAAGCGGAGGTTTAATCGCTGGGATTAAATTACAAGCTAGCGATATGGCATATCAATCTTATTACAGTCCGGCAGATAGATATATATATATTAACAATGCAAATCCAATAAATGTATTTATGATGGGAGATATGACCGATAAAGATCCTGACAACCCTACGTTTAGTAAGGAACAAAGAAAATACTTGTGTGATGTAATAGCAAACCAAGCGGCAACATTACTTGTAAAAAATAAGAATATAAAAAATGGTGAAATAGATTTTAATGATGATGTAGAAGGTGTTGTGGAAATAATACAAGAGATGATACAAGGTCACAAAAATAAAATGTATAAAGCTATATATGAAATTGTACAATAATACAGGTAAGATATAAAGCTGTAATATTAAAGTAAAGTCTTCTGCAAAGAAGACTTTTACTTTTAAATATGGATAAATCGGAAGGACTTATGATAAATGTAGTAGCAGCAGTAATAAAAGAAGAACTAGATATGGATATAACAGTAAAAGAATATCTATCAGAAAAAAACATTTACATATCCAATCTTCACAAATTCTTTAATCTGTGGTAAAATATATATTGTAAGAAAAATTGGAGGAATAACAATGACTAACAAACAAAAATTTATGGAGGAAAACAAATACAGAGGCTTTGGCTGTCATACTATTACAACGAGATAATTGCTATGGGTTGTAATAGTTTAAAGTAACATAGCAAATATATCTCGTTATACTTAAAAAATAGTAAGATAAGGAGATATAACAATGATAGAAATAGAATTAAATAATGTAAAGAAGAATTACGGTCTAAAGAATGTTTTAGACGGTGTAACTTTTGCGGTCAATACTCATGAAAGAATATCGCTAATAGGCGAAAATGGTTCGGGAAAGTCCACAATATTTAGAATAATAAGTGGCATAGAAAATCACGAGGAAGGTACCGTAAATATAAGAAAAGGTGCAAGTATTGGATACTTAAAACAAGTATATGAAAGTGAACCTACTAACATAATAGTAGAAGACTACCTAAAAGAAAGCTTTAAGGAATATACAGAAATAGAAAACAGACTAAGAGAACTAGAGCTTAAGATGGCAAGTGAGAGTGAAGACTTAGAAGATGTACTTAAGAAATATGGTAGACTACAAGAAAGATATATCGCTTTAGGTGGATATGATCTAGAAGAAAAGTTCAAAAAAATATGTTCTGGATTTAAACTAGATAAAGAATACCTAAAGAAAGAATATAATACACTAAGCGGTGGTGAAAAAACAATAGTAAATCTTGCCGCTATACTTCTTAAGAATCCAAGCATATTACTTTTAGATGAACCAACTAACCATTTAGATATAGAAACAATAGAATGGCTAGAAAGCTTTCTAATAGAATATAAAGGGACAATACTGTTAATATCCCATGACAGATATTTTCTAGATAAAGTAGCAACTAAAACAATGCTTCTAGAAAATGGTCGTGCAAAGATATATTTTGGTAATTACACATACTTCTTAGAAGAAGATGAAAGAAGAACACTAGCTGAGTTTGAGAATTACAAATCTCAACAAAAGCAGATAGAAAAGATGAAAGAAAGCATAAAGAAGCTAAGAGAATTTGGAAGGCTTGCTGGAAACGAAATGTTCTTCAAACGTGCTAAATCTATAGAAAAAAGATTAGAGAAAGTAGAAGTATTAGAAAAAAGAGTAGAAACAGTGTTACCAATAAAGATAAACGCTTGTGGCAAAGCTGGAAAAGATATATTAGTAATAAAAAACTTAAACAAAAGTTATCCTAACAAAACTGTATTTACCAAATTTAACATGGGAGTATACGGAGGAGAAAAAGTCCAACTTAAAGGTAAAAACGGATCTGGTAAATCTACGCTAATAAAGATAATATTAGGAAAAGATAAAGATTACACGGGAGAAATAAAGATAAATCCATCTGTAAAAATAGGATATATACCACAAGAAATAAAGTTCGAAAGAGAACAAGATACAGTACTAGAATATTTCTTCAAAACTCACGGTGGAAGTGAAACAGAAGCAAGAAACTTCTTAGCAAAGTATATGTTCTATGGAGACAATGTATTTAAGAGATTAAAAGAATTATCTGGAGGAGAAAGAGTAAGATTACTAATAGCAGAATTAGTAATTAAACAAACAAACTTCCTTATACTAGATGAACCAACAAATCACCTAGATATATCTACAAGAGAACTCTTAGAAGAAAACCTTAAAGAATACAAAGGTACAATATTATTTGTATCCCATGATAGATACTTTGCAAACAAAATAGCAGAAAGAGAAATAAATATATAACAAACTAAAAGGAGTAAGGTTAGTATAAAACCTTGCTCCTTTGTGATATAATAAACGCATACATAAAAAGGAGATAATATATGGAAAACAAAGAAAAACAAGCAGAACAAATGTGGGGAAACACGGAACAATATAAAGAGTTTAAGGATAAGAATTTAACTAACCAACAATTACTAAACAGTGGAGAACAATTAATGCAAATATTTAAGGATATAGGTAAACTAAAAGATCTAAATCCAGAAGCTAAAGAGGTTCAAGATAAAATACAAGAACTAAAAACATTCATCACAAACCATTATTATACTTGTACAAATGAAACATTAAAAGCATTAGGAGAAATGTATATAACAGATGCATTTAAAGTAAATATAGATAGAGTAGGTGGAGAAGGAACTGCATTATATACACATGAAGCAATAAATGCATACTTAAAACAACAAGAAGTAGAAATAACATTAGATGAAGGAACAAATACAGTACTAGCATATATAGATAACAAACAAGTAGGAAAATGTGTATATGTAACTACAAAAGAAGAGATAAACATAGTACACACAGAAGTAGATACAAATCATCAAGGAAAAGGAATAGCAGGTAAACTAGTAGATAGAGTAATAACATATGCAGAAGAACAAAACAAAAGAATAGTAGCAGACTGTTCGTATGCAAAAAATAGAATAGAAAAAAGAAACCAAAACAAATAAAGGAGAACCTATGAAAAAAGTAATAATCATACTAATAATACTAGTAGTAATAATAGGAGGAGTGATAATGTTAAATAAAAACACAGAAAAAGAAACAACTAACCCAATACAATACGTATCTATGGAAGAAATAACAACCATAATGGAAGAAAACACAAACTACATCATATTAGATGCACGTACAATAGAAGAATATAACGAAGGACATATATCAAATGCAATATGCATACCAAACGAAACAATAGATGAAACAGTAACAACAAAACTACCAAACAAAGACCAACTTATCCTAATCTATTGCAGAAGTGGCAACAGAAGCAAACAAGCAGCACTAAAACTCCAACATCTAGGTTACACAAACCTAGTAGAATTTGGTGGCATTATTGATTGGGATGGGGAGATGGAAAAATGAAATTTATTTTATTTATGGTAAAAAATTGAAAAAACAATCATATTATGATAATATTATTAAGTATAAAGGAGAATTATATGAGTAAAGAAATATATAAGAAGAATTATTTGAAAAATGTTATATTTAGAGTGGATTTTTTGTTGGAGGAAAGAGAATTCGAAGCATTAATGAATAAAACAACATTGGATCAAATAAAAACTAGATTTCAAATATTAGAGCCACCACAAACAATAAAAAACACAAATTTTACAGTTGATGTTGAGGCAAAAACAATTAACGCAAAGGAAAATGAAAGTAAGAAGTATATATTTAGAAAAAAAGAAGGTTGGGCGATGCTGGCAATTGATTCACAATCTATTGTAATTGAATATAATGTATATAAAGGCTCAGAAATGTTACTAGAGGATATAAGATTATTAAGTTTTATATTTGCAAAAATCTCAATATCAAGGATGGGATTAAGATATATTAATTATATTGAACCGTTAGGATTTGGAGAAATAAATTGGGATAAATATATAATAAAACAACTTAGAGAAAATCAAATTTTAGATTATGGCGGTGAAGTGTTGCAATCAATTAATGTAACTGATATAAAATACGATGGGTATATGATTAAGCTTCAAAGCGGGATTCACGATCAAAATTTTCCTGCTAGCAGAGTTAAAGATGCATTTGTTTTAGATTTTGACGCATATAGTAATGAAATAAAGCCTTCAGAAGATATTGAAAATACTGTTAGAGAGTGGAATAAACAAATAGGAATATTATTCGAAAACTTTATAACACAAGAGTTTAAGGATGTATTAATAAATGATACAGAATTACAATTTAAAGAGTAACACAGAATCTAATTTTGAAGTAATAAGTTCAAAGTCGTGCGTTGAAATATCAGATTACATAAAGCGAGAAGATATAAAAATAGAAGTGGATTTATCTAGATACAAGGATAATAAACCTAAGAGAAGAATTATAAAAGGAAGCATAATAAATGGGTGAAATAATAACAAAAACAGTTGAACCGTTAGAAACTCGAATATATCAAGGTGAGTTTATAAAAAATGTAGAGTATATAGAGGATTTTAATGAAAAAGATGGAAATATAGAGGTATCTGTAATAGAATTTCCGTTAGTTGTTGTGTTAACGCAAGAGTGCGATTCGGTGCAAGATTATAGAAATAGGATTGCAGACATAGAAAGACGAAAAGAAACCGGTGGAAAAGAAGGCGTGCTTAGAAATCCTTATTTACTTTCGATAATGGTTGCACCGGTTTATTTGTTACAAGATATAACTAGTGGAAAACATCTAGAACATTTAGGAATCGAGTGTAGGCAATTAAGCAGTGGAGATTTAAGAAAAATAAAACAGAATGCAGATGCGCGTTATCATTATATGAAGGTTGAGGTGTTGGCGGGACAGTATGTAGAATATATAATTGATTTCAAACAATACTTTACTGTAAGTGTAGACAAAGTGTTAGAACACAAACAAAAAAAGGAGAATATACAGTTCGTTTTAGGAGATTTGTTTAAGGAGAGCTTGAGTCAAAGATTTTCTAATTATCTTAGTAGAATAGGACTGCCGGAAACAGAATCAACACAAATTGTTGACGTAACCTAGCAGATGATAAATATATAATTTGCTTATCCCCACAATACGCTTGTGTATTGTGGGGATAAGCATAGGAGAAATAAATGAATAATGTTAATATAGAAAGATATATAGAAGCACATGAAATAGAATATAAACAAGCATTAGAAGAAATAAAGAGTGGTAAAAAGAAAACACATTGGATGTGGTATATATTTCCACAAATAAAGGGATTAGGAATGAGTAGTACATCTAAATATTATGCAATAAAAAATATAGAAGAAGCACAAGCATATCTAAATAATGAATATCTATATAACCATTTAATAGAAATATGTAAAGAGCTAATGAAATTAAATACAAACAACATAACAGAAGTACTACCTTATCCAGACAATTATAAACTATGTTCATCTATGACATTATTTTATCTAACTAATCCTAAAGAAGAAATCTTTAAGCAAGTACTAGATAAATACTACAATGGCAAATTAGATGAAAAGACTATAGAGATATTAAATAAACAACAAAATAAATAACACATTATGTGTGTATAAAATCCACGCTAATAGTGTGGAAAAAATGAAATGTATCAGTAAAGCGGGCAGAGATGCTCGCTTTTAATAATCTCAAAACAAGATACGACAAAAGTCTTCAAAAAATTGGTAATTTTATTGTTAAAATGGATATTTTATGATATAGTTAAATAACTATAAGTGGAGGTATATATGGAAAGTTCAACAAGAAGTTTAATAGATAAAATATGGACATATTTTTGGGAGGGCGGAGTAACTAATCCCTTAACAGTAATAGAGCAAATAACGTACCTTTTATTCATAAAAGGTTTAGATGATATAGAAACAGCACACGAGAAAAACGATGTGCTATTAGGAATAAAATCAAAAAGAATTTTTGATAATGAACATCAAAATTGCAGATGGAGTAGATTTAAGGATTATACAGCAGATAAGATGTTTAGAGTGATGAGCCAAGAGGTGTTCCCTTTTATTAAAAATTTAGCAACAGATAAAAACTCTGGATATGCTAAATATATGGAGGATGCAATATTTATAATTCCAACACCGATAATGTTACAAAAGGTTGTAACTGCAATGGACAAGTTAGAAATGAAAGAAAGAGACACTAAAGGTGATGTTTACGAATATTTATTATCTAAATTAAGTCAAGCTGGTGTAAATGGACAATTTAGAACTCCAAGACACATTATAAAAATGATGGTGGAATTAATGAAACCAACACCTGAAGATATAATAGTAGATCCAGCTTGTGGAACTGCAGGTTTCTTAGTAGAAGCTGGAGAATATCTAAGAAATAATAAAGGAGAATTGTTTTTATCAGAAAATCTAACTGAACATTTCAATAATACAATGTTTTATGGATTTGATATGGATAGAACAATGCTTAGAATTGGTGCAATGAACTTAATGCAACATGGAATAGAAAATCCTAATATAATGTACAAAGATTCGTTGTCTGAAGATAATGAGGATAATAGTAAATATACACTGATTCTAGCTAATCCACCATTTAAAGGTTCAATAGATGCAGAAAGAACATCAAAAGATTTACTAGCTGTTACTAAAACAAAGAAAACAGAATTGTTATTCTTAGCATTATTCTTAAGAACCCTAAAGATAGGTGGAAGATGTGCATCAATAGTTCCAGATGGAGTATTGTTTGGTAGTTCCAATGCGCATAAGCAAATAAGAAAAGAAATAATAGAAAACCATAAATTAGAAGCAATCATATCAATGCCAAGTGGTGTGTTCAAACCATATGCAGGTGTTTCTACTGCAATTATGATATTTACAAAAACAACACAAGGCGGAACAGATAAAGTATGGTTCTATGATATGACAGCGGATGGCTATAGTTTAGATGATCATAGACAACCTGTAAAAGAAAATGATATACCAGATATAATTCAAAGATTTAATAATAAAGACTCGGAAGAAGAACAAAATAGAGCAAGAACAGAAAAATCTTTCTTTGTATCAAAAGAAGAAATAGTAGAAAATGATTACGATTTATCTATTAATAAATATAAAGAAACAGTTGTTGAAAAGAAGGAATATGAAAAGCCAGAAATAGTACTTAAAAGAGTAATAGATATGGAATATGAAATCCAACAAAAATTAAAAGAGTTGGAGGGATTGATTTAATGGAGAAAATTAAATTAGGAGATGTTTGCAAAGTTCAAGGTGGTTATGCGTTTAAGAGTGATTTGTTTAGCAAAAACAATATTCCAATTATTAGAATAGGGAATATTCAAGAAAACAAAGTTACAGTTGATAATGATATATGCTATACGGAGGAATTTTTAGATAATCATCCTGAATTTGAAATAAAAAGAAATGATATTTTAATAGCTATGTCGGGAGCGACTGTTGGCAAAGTGGGGAAATATTCAAGCTACCAGAAAGCATTATTAAATCAGCGTGTGGGAAAATTTATCGTTAAAGAAGAACTCGATGAAAACTTTTTGTATTTTTTATTAAAATCGCCACTATTTGAAAAGTATATACTAAATAATGCGTTTGGATGCGCACAGCCCAATATAAGCAGTAGAAAAATAGAGGAATTTGAGTTTTATAAGTACGAACTAGATAAACAAAAAGAAATAGCCACAGTTTTGGATAAAGTGCAAGAAGTTATAAATATAAGAAAAAAACAAATTGAAGATTTAGATGGATTAATCAAATCTCAGTTTATCGAGATGTTTGGGGCTTTGAACAATAACCATATAGAATGGCAAGTTGCGGATTTTCAAGATGTTGTTTATTTCCAAGAGGGGCCAGGTGTTCGCAACTGGCAGTTCAGAGATAGTGGAATAAAACTTATCAACATTAGAAATCTAATTGATGATAATCTTGTGTTAGAAAATACAAATACTTATCTTTCAGAGCAAGAAGTGAATCAAAAATACAAACATTTTTTACTAAATGTGGGTGATTATGTTATGGCAAGTTCGGGTGTAACCTGGGGGAAAATAGCGGAAATTTCTGAGAAACATATACCACTATGTCTTAACACGAGTATCATAAGGTTAAGACCTTATGATGAAAATATTGTATCTAAACAATATTTGTTTAATTTCATTAAGAGCGATGCTTTCAGGATGCAAATTAATAAATTGATAACTGGTTCTGCACAGCCTAATTTTGGGCCGACTCATTTGAAGAAACTATCTATACTTCTCCCTCCCATTCAGCTTCAAAATAAGTTTGAAAAAATTGTGGAAAAGGCCAATAAATCAAAATTACAAATACAAAAGAGTATAGAAGAAGTACAAAAGTTACAAGAAAGTTTAATGAGTAAATATTTTGGATAGGAGCGTGTGATATGGAAATGTTATCATTGGTTTTAAGTATAATATCATTAATTGGTTCAATTGTATCAATTATATTAGCAATAGTGTCAATGCAATCTTCGTCAGAACACGAGAGAATTAGTAGAGAAAATTATGATAAGACTAAAGATGTTTTAGCACAAATTGATAAAAAAATAGAAGTAATTGAAAGATTAAATCAAGAGGGATATAACAAACTGCAAGATACAATAACAAATATTGTTGAAAAAACTGTAATTCCCCAAAAGGAAGATGTTGGCGAAAAATTAGGAATAGAATTTCTAAAAAATGTAATAAATAATCCTAAAAAAGGTACAGAAATGTTAAAAAGTCTAGCAGAGTTAACGGATACATTTGGTGCAATAGGAAAAAATAATGATTAAAGGAGTAAAAGATGTCAAATTTTGAATTTTTAAGGAAAGATAAAATATTCAACAATTTTTCAGAATCATGTTGTGAAGCTGAAAGTGGAATAGGCTTAAATACAGTTACTTGTAGTATACTGGCAAGAAGAGCTTTAGAACTTGCGGTTAAGTGGATATATGCCAACGATAATGAATTAGATATACCATATCAAGACAACTTGTCAGCACTTGTTCACGATATAACATTTAAGAATATTATTGAAGGTAAATTGTTAAAACAAATTGAATATATAATCAAATTAGGCAATTTTGCTGTGCATAATAACAAAAAAATATCAAGAGGAGAAGCTGTTCTTGCTCTAAGATATTTGCATAACTTTACTCAATGGATTGCATATTCTTATGCAGATGAATTCGAAGAGCAAGAATTTGATGAATCTCTTTTACAAACAGAAAGTGTAAATGTTTTAGCAGTAAAAGAACGTGAATCGTTATATGAAGAATTAGAAAAGAAAGATAAAAAGCTAGCAGAGACAAGAAAAGAAAATGCAGAGTTAAGAGCAAAATTAACTGAAAAACGTACTAAAAAAGAAGAAAGTTGTACATTCGAAGTTAAAGATATTTCTGAATATGAGACTAGAAAGAAATATATAGATTTAGAATTAAAACTTGCAGGTTGGGATTTTGATACAAACATTTCTGAGGAATTAAAACTTACAGGAATGCCCAACAACAAAAACGAAGGATTTGCAGATTATGTATTGTTTGGTAAAAATGGTTTGCCTTTAGCAGTAGTAGAAGCTAAAAGGACAAGTTCTGATCCAAGAGTAGGACAAAATCAGGCAAAACTTTATGCGGATTGCATAGAAAATGAATATCATCAAAGACCTGTTATATATTACACAAATGGATTTGAAATATATATGTGGGATGATATGAACTATGCTCCTAGAAAAGTTGCAGGATTCTATACACAAGATGAATTACAACTTCTTGTAAATAGAAGAAAAAGTAAACAAAGCTTACAACACATATATATAGATGAAAAGATTACAAATAGAGAATATCAATTAGAAGCCGTAAAAAGTGTATGTGAAACATTTGAAGAAGGACATAGAAAAGCTTTAATAGTTATGGCAACAGGAACAGGTAAGACAAGAACTGCTATATCTATTGTAGATGTACTAGCAGACAAGGAATGGGTTAAAAACGTATTGTTTTTAGCAGATAGAACTGTTCTTGTAAAACAAGCAAAGAATAATTTTACAAAATTATTACCTAATGTTTCTACTTGTAATTTGTTAAGTACAGTAGATAATCCAGAAGATTCAAGAATAGTATTCTCGACATATCAAACAATGATGAATGCTATAGATAATACAAAGAGCAAGAGTGGAAATAAATTATTTACACCTGGGCATTTTGATTTAATAATAGTAGATGAAGCCCATAGAAGTATATATAAAAAATATCAAGCTATATTTGAATATTTTGATGGTTTGGTTGTTGGACTAACTGCAACTCCAAGAAACGATTTGGATAGAAATACATATAGATTTTTTGAAATAGAAAATGATGTGCCTACATATGCATACGAATATGATAAAGCAGTAAAAGAAGGATATTTAGTGGATTATCATACAATTCAAACAAGTACTAATTTTATGAGTAGAGGTATAAAATATTCAGAGCTAAATGCTGAGCAAAGAGAAGAATATGAAAATACTTTTGCAAATGAAGAAGATGAAATGCCAGAAGAAATAAACGCCGAGGCTATTAATAGCTGGCTGTTTAATAGAGATACAATTAAAAAGTTATTAGAACTGTTAATGGAAAAAGGCTTAAAAGTTAAAAATGGCAACGAACTTGGAAAGACTATAATATTTGCTAGAAATCACAAGCATGCTCAAAAAATAGTAGATACATTTAATGAATTATATCCTCATTATAAAGGTGAATTCGCAAAATTAATAGACAATCAAGTTAAATATAATGAAACTATTATAGAAGATTTTTCAACACCAAATAAATGGCCACAAATAGCAGTGTCTGTTGATATGATGGATACAGGCGTAGATGTGCCAGAAGTGTTAAACTTAGTATTCTTTAAACCTGTAAAATCAAAAATTAAATTCTGGCAAATGATAGGAAGAGGAACTAGACTTTGCAAAGATTTATTTGGAGTGGGTGTAGACAAGAAAGAATTTTACATATTTGACTACTGTAGAAACTTTGAGTTCTTTTCGGAGAATCCTAAAGGCAAAGAAAGTGATACTACAATTAGTTTAAATGAAAGAATATATGGTTGGAAATTAGACCTAATTATAGAACTTCAAAATTTGAAATATCAAACAGAAGAATATCGTGCCTATAGAGAAATGCTAGTAAAAGAATTTGTTGAACTAATTAAAGGATTAAACGACGAAAGATTCGATGTTAGAAGTAAACTTCGCTATATAGAACAATATTCTAAAATCAATAGTTGGACATACATATCAGCTATAGATGCCGCAGATGTTAAAGAAAATTTAATACCATTGTTTAATTCATCAGAAGAAGATGAGGAAGCGAAGAAATTTGATAATTTAATATATCAATTACAAATAAAGAGAATAAGACAAGAGAAAACAAGTAGATGCGAAAGTATGATAATTAAGACTGTTGAGGAGTTAGAAAAACTAGGAACGGTACCACAAGTTAAGGCAAAACAAGAATTAATAATAAAAGTGGCGGAAACTGATTATATCAAAGAAGCAGACTTCTGGATGCTTGAAGAAGTAAGAAAAGAACTAAGAGGATTAATGCAATTTATGGATATATACGTAAGACCTATTGTATATATAGACATAGAAGATGATTTAACACAAGTTAATGAAGATGATGTGTGCGTTGATCCAGACACTAACTTTACTAACTATAAGAAAAAGCTTGAAAAGTTTTTAACAGGAAATATAGAAAATATTATTATTTGGAAAATAAGACATAATATAAAATTAACAGAACAAGATAAAGAGAATCTAGAAAAAATACTATTCGAAGAATTAGGAAGTAATAAAGAATATGCTCAAGTTTATGGAGATACAAATATAATAAAAGTGGTTAGAAGTATTGTAGGATTAGATAAGAGTGTTGTTAGTGACATTTTTTATAAATATATAAATGAAAATAGACTTAATATGAAACAAATTCAATTTGTGAAATTGTTAGTGGATTATGTTATAAAAAATGGAACAATAGAGATGGAAAAACTTACAGAACAACCATTTAAGAATGTTGGTGAAGTTTATGACTTGTTTGGAAATAGTATAGATATATTTAAGGAAATTAAAGAAGATATTGATAATATAAATGAAACTGCTGAGAAATTAGCGTAATTTTAAGTAGTGGAGCAAAGGAGAGAATAAATGGCAAGAGGAATAATTTATTGTATGACTACTGTTGTACCAGGATTAGTGAAGATAGGTAAAACAGGTATAGATAATTTTGAACAAAGAATGTACAACTTAGAACGTAACGGATACAATCAAGTTGTAGGACTAAAAAGAAGATTTGCTATAGAGTTAGAAGACTATAATGAAAAAGAAACTTTAATTCAAGAATTGTTTAGTAAAAGTAGAGTAGAAAAGAGTGAATTGTTTGCAGTTGATGCAGAATTGGTTGTACAATTACTTTCTTCTCTTGAAGGGAAACAGGTGTTTCCTAAATCTATAACAAAGGAAGAAGTTTTTAGTACTGCAACAGATGAAGTGCAAACGAATATATATGATGGTGAAAAGTCTATAATACCTGATGGTGAATATTATATTGAAGAAAAATTAAAGAAACACGGAACAATAAAAGCTACTATGAGAGTAGAAAATGGCAGGTTTATTGTTTTACAAGGTAGTCAATGCCTTCCATGTAAAAGAGATTGGATGCCAGAACCAAGAAGAACTGCTAAAATAGAAAATGGTATTCTAATGGAAGATGTAGAATGTAAATCTCCAAGTACAGCTGGTTGGATAGTATTAGGTAATGCTAACAACGGATGGAAATGGTGGAAGACACAGGATGGAGAGTACATAGACACTTTACGTAATAGAGAATAAAACAAATGAAAAGCAAGATATGAATGTAGTGTATACAGGATTGTTTTGCTTTTTTGATATATTTCGACAGGGTTCGACAATATATCGGAGCAAAGAATAGTATTATAGTATTAATTATAAATAGGAGGAAAAATGGCAACTAAAAGAATAAGCCCAGAAAAAGAAATAAGATATATATCAAATATAATAGAAAAAAATATAGAATATTATGAAACACTAAAAGACAAAGGATTTTTATCTGAAAATATTTTATCTCAGCTAAGGAATCTAGTAGAAGATGTTGCTATATTAATAAATAATAGAACAAATAATAAAAAATTAGACACACATTATGATAATGTTTTTCCGTCTTTAACAGAACTTAAAGGAAACAGGAAATATAAGTTTATATTAGAGTTTTATGATTTTTTACAGGGCACATCTTCTCATTACACACCTAGTGAAGATGGGGCTGAAAAGTTAGTTGCATATTATTTTAGGTATATATGTTTAATAAAGAAATTATTACACGATGATTATGATATTGAAATAATAAAAAATATGGAGAACTTCCCTATTTATGATGACAAATCTATGAAAGATAATTATGATCTTATATGTCAAGTTGTTGAAGCTGAAAAGGATTCTCAATCGAAATTTGTAAAAGGGAAATTTTATGTCCAAAAAGTTAATACAATTTATTCTAGAGGAAATATATATTATGAAATAGTGTTGTCAAAGGCAACAGATTATAAGAATAAATTTGAGCATATTACATTATATTCTAAAAAATATATACCTGATAATTACTCTATAAATATTTCTGTATTAGATAAAGAGGTTAAATTAAATATTGGTAAAACAAAGATTAAAATTATAAACGATTATAAAGTTGCGATTAGAATATGTGAATTAAAAAATATATTTAAATTCTTTGGTATAAATAAACAATTTAACGAAGATTATAGAGAATATAAAAATCTAATGAAGTACTTAACAGACAATCAAGAAACAATTACAAACATAGTGAGTACAGATTATCAAACTTATACAACTATAAAATCACAGTTAGAGGAGGGGGCGGACAATCATGTTATTACAGATGCTCTTGAGAAAATAAGAGAAGTTATTGTATTTAATAAAAAAGGACATAACATTTTAAGATATTTAACAACTAGTATGGAAAATGTTGTTATTAGAGAGCAACAAGCAGATGAGTTAAATTTTGTATTTAAAGAATTATATATAAGACCTCAAAGTGGTATGTTTGATGTTATGCCATATGCAATGTCATTATACAAGCATAATATAACGTGGCATCATTTAATTAAAGCAATAGATATGCATGATAAAGACGAAGAATTATTATATGGCAAAATAAAGAGCAATATTGAAACGGAAAACAAATTATATACACCCGTTACAGAAATTGAAAATTTTGACAATATTGTAGAGTTAATAGACAAGTTTAACGTGAGATTTTTAAGAATAAAACCAAATAGCAATAATATATTAAAATTAGAGAATAAAATGGTGTATATAGATTCATACGAAAAAGATATGATAGAAATAATTTCATTATTAAAGGAATACTCTAAAACTTACGATGAAGAATTAAAAGAAACAATTAATATGTATGTGGCATTTGAAAATTTAGACGATATATCTAAAGATAAAGAAAATATTTTGGAAAAAATATTTGAAAGTGGAACGGTAGCATTTATATATGGACCAGCAGGAACAGGAAAAACAAAAATGATAGAGATATTATCAAATGCGTTAAAAGATTATACTAAATGTTTTATAGCTAATACAAATACAGCTGTAGCAAATATGAAAACACGAATTGGAACTATAGAAAACTCGTATTTTTACACAATAGCTAATTATATTCAAAACGTATCAATAAAAAGAGATATTCTTTTCATTGATGAATGTAGTATGGTAAGTAATGCGGATATGATAAAAATATTAAAAAAACAGCAGTATAAAGCAATAATTTTAGTTGGTGACATATATCAGATAGAATCTATAAAATATGGTAACTGGTTTCAATTTTGTAATAAGTATTTTAATGATGCGATTGTATATAATTTGCAAGATACGCATAGAACATCAAATGCAGAATTGCTGGATTTATGGGATAGTGTCAGATACAACAATAAAAAAGCAATTAACATTTTAAGCAATCAAGAATATACTCAGCCATTATCCCAAGAAATATTTTCTAAAGAATCTGAAGATGAAGTAATATTATGTTTGAATTATGATGGAATGTATGGTATTAATAATATAAATAGAGTAAAACAACAATTGAATCCAAATAAGGAATATAATTTTGGGATTGACACATATAAAGTAAATGATCCAATATTGTTTAACGATTGTCCTAGATTTAATACATTTTTATATAATAACTTAAAAGGAATAATAAGAGACATTGAAGAGGATGAAGAAAATAATTGCATGTGGTTTACTATTGAAGTTGAAGCAAAAGCAGTAAATACAAATTTTTCACCGTATGATGTTAACATCGTTAAAAGTGAAAATGAAGGCAAAATTAATGTACGTTTTAAGGTAAATGAATACGCAGACAAAGATGATGATGAAAATGAATATAATCATATTATTCCATTCAATTTATCTTATGCGATATCAATACATAAGGCACAAGGATTGGAATATGATAGCGTGAAAATAGTAGTAACATCTAATATAGAAGATAAAATAACAAAAAATATATTTTATACTGCGATAACAAGGACTAAAAATAAATTGAAAATATATTGGAATTCGGATAGTCAAACAAAAATATTTGATAACTTTGACAAGAGAGAAAATAATAGAGACTTAGCAATATTAAGGCAAAAAATAGATAAAGAGGAGGCAACCAATGAATAAATCAAAAGTATACTATACAAAAGAAATAACACCAGAAAGTTTGGTGGAAATGTATAAAGCAGTAGGTAAAGAACTTACTGGTAAAGTAGCAGTAAAAGTTCATTCTGGAGAAAAAGGTAATCAAAATTATTTAAGACCAGAATTTCTAAAAGAATTAGTAGATTATGTAGGTGGTACAATTGTAGAATGTAACACTGCATATGATGGTGAGAGAAATACTACAGATAAACATACTAAATTAATGGAAGACCATGGTTGGAGTAAATGTTTTAATGTAGATATATTGGATAGTGAAGGACCAGATTTAGAGATGTCTATTCCTAATGGTATTGTTATTAACAAAAACTATGTTGGTAAGAATATTAAAAATTATGACTCTATGTTAGTTGTATCCCATTTCAAAGGACATCCTATGGGTGGATATGGTGGTGCATTAAAACAACTATCCATTGGGCTTGCATCTGCAGCAGGTAAAGCTTGGATTCATTCTGCTGGTGTTACAAATGATGTTAATCTTGTATGGAAAAATACAGCACCACAGGATAAGTTTTTAGAAGCAATGGCAGAGAGTGCTTCTTCTGTAGTAGATTACTTTAAGGGTAACATTGTATATATTAACATTATGGTTAATATGTCAGTTGACTGTGATTGCTGTGCAGTAGCAGAAGATCCTTGTATGAAAGATATAGGTGTGCTAGCATCTACTGATCCAATAGCTATAGACCAAGCCTCAATAGACTTAGTAAAGGAATCTAATGATATAGGGAAGGAACATTTACTAGAAAGAATTAATTCTAGACATGGTACTCATACTATAGATGTTGCAGATAAACTTGGTTTTGGTTCTAAGGAATATGATTTAATAGAGATATAGATAAAAGAGATATATTTAGTTTGCACTAAATATATCTCTTTTAGGGTTTGTAATCTTGTTAAAATGGCTAGTGTATTGTAAATAGACTGGAAATGTGTTAAAATAACATATAGTAATGAGGGAGAAATATGAAACAAAAGACCAGTATACCAATAAAGAATGTAATAATCAATTTTGAAAACATCAATCGTATGGCAAAATGTTTAGAAAAGCAAGAAAACAAACGGAAAAATAGAATTTAGTGTTAGGTTTAAGAGTGGGTTGGAAATTTCAAGAGAAGACAGCAGAATTTTTGATAATGACAAGGTTAAAGAGTATGCAATAGATAGAATTTATATGCATTACGAAAATGATGACTATAAAGATAGAGTAGATATATATTTATATAATGAAGAAAGATATAGAACCAGTGAAATAGAAATAGTGTCAAGCAATGAAACTTGGTTTACGCTGATGGAAAAGGAGTTTATGGAAATCTTATCTTTTTGTAAAAAACAAAGCAAAATGGGTTTGCTTTTGGGTAACGAAATAGTAGGATGCGTGTTGGTCTCTGTTATATCTATGATATCATCGTTGGCAATAAGCAATCTAATAAATAAAATAGAAAGTTTAAGTGGAAGCGTATATATAATGATAATGGGGCTTTTTTTCTTTGTTATGTTTATATTAGATATGTTTATATATAAGGAATTAGCGGCGGCATTCCCCATAGTTGAAATTGCAATAACGGACAAAAACAATATTGCAAGTAAGAAAAGAAAAATACTATTTTGGCTAGCATCAACTATAGTTATACCTATATTATTAAATTTAATATACGATGGTATTTGTTATTTGCTATAAATACAAAAATATTAATATAATATTTTTAACAAACGAATAGAGTGTATGATTTAATATGGAAAAAAGATACATTTAGGAAACTAAATGTATCTTTTTTAGATACCAAACAGACAAAAACATGTCATAAGTATCTTTTTTAGATACTTGTAAACCGTAAATTTAACTTTCACACTGAAATCTTATTGTATTTTCAGTGTGGTACTTAAATAACAATTAATAATATAAAAGTTAAAAATATTTATAAACGTCTTTACCTATGAGGTAAACTGTGATATAATAAAAACAGAAAGGAGGAATCTTATGTGTAAAGAGGAAATATATGAAGCAAGACTAGATGGTGCGTGTGAAAATTAATGTGCCAGATAGAAAGTTAGAGAAAATATTAAGTAGTGAAAAGAATATAAAAAAGGCATATAATACAATAAGCCAAAGACTAATGATGAGAATCAATACATTGGATGTAGTAGATAACCTTTCAATGGTTCCAGTAGATAAACCAGAAAGATGTCATTTGCTAGAAGGTAAATATGCAGGATGTTATGCAGTATGTATTGATGCAAAATGGAGAATAATAATTAAACCAGTTGGGCATAAAATGCCATATGATAAAAGTATAATAAAAGAAATAGATATAATAGGAATAACAGATTACCATAATTAAAATGAAATTTGAAGAACATAGATTAATAAATAAAAGAGAATATAAAGGAAATAAAGATATATGAAGGAGGAATAACATGGGTATTTTAGTAACAGATTATTTTGTACCTACCTCAGAATTAATTAAAGAAAGATTAGAGATATATAATATAAGTCAAAAAGAATTAGCAATAAGAATGGGATTAAGCGAAAAACATATAAGTGAATTATTAAATAATAAAGTATTATTAACAATGGAAATGGCGTTAGCCTTAGAGAAAGTTATAAACATTAATTTTGAGATATTAATGGGGTATGAAATAAAATATAGAGGATTTTTAGAAAAAAAGAAAGAATTAGAAAAGTTAGAAGAAGAAAATTTAGATGAAGTTTGTAAAACATACCAAGTAGATTTTATGAGAAAAAAGAAATGGCTAGATCTTAAAGAAAGAGCTTCTAAAGCGGAAAAAGTATATGAACTGCTTAAATTCTTTGGAGTAAAGAATATAAAAAACATTAAAGAATTATATGCTAATAGAGTATATGAGTATTCATTTAAGGAAGATGGATATAAAATAGAACCACTTCTTGTATGGATAAGAAAATGTGAGCTAGAAGCAAGAAATCAAACAGTGAATGAATTTAATAAGGAAAAGTTTGAAGAGTCATTAAAAGATATAAAAGAATTAATAAAAAAGAATGATGTAAATGTTTTTGAAGATATCAAAAGAATATGTAACGAAAATGGAGTATATTTTGTAATGGAAGAAGCAGTTCCAAACAGTAAAGTAAGAGGTGCATTTACTTGGATTGGTGAAAATCCTGTGATTCAAATTAGTTTAAGATATTGCACGAATGATCACTTTTGGTTTGCATTCTTTCATGAAGTAGGACATTTAATGTTACACGGTAAGAAAAGTAAAAACTTTATAGATACAGAAGATTTGGAAAACAAAGAAATGGAGCAAGAAGCAGACAATTATTCTAGAAATATAATACTAGAAGATAAAAAATATACACAATTTGTAAATAGTAAAGATTATAGTAAAGAAAATATAATAAAATTTGCGAATATAAATAACATTCATCCAGGTGTAGTAGTAGGAAGATTGCAACATGATGGAATATTATCCTGGGGAATATATTCAGACTTGAAGCAAAGCTATAAATGGAAAGAGTGAATATATACATAAACACAAACACCCAAGAATTAATCTTGGGTGTTTTGTGGATAGTGTGGATACTTTCCACTCTTTTTGCTTACTTCTTGGAAATAAGCAAGATTTCGCTTTCAGCATCAACAACATCTACCTGTGTGCAGCCATGAAGAAGCATAGATTCCTTCATCCATCCTAAGTTCAAGGCGGTCTCGCTTTCGTTACAAGCATTGTTCTCAGGGTTGTATACGCCCTTTATAGGGGTGTATGCTCCGTTAGATACATCAATGTACCCGTTAGAGATAGAGAAGAGAATTACGCCTCCTGGCTTCACAGAACGGTATGCTTTTTCTGCAATGAAGTCCAGATTGTTTCCAGCACAGTATGCAGCACGAAGGCTAATGAAAATGTCATATGCACCTTCTTTAAGCTCTGCCTCATCCATAGAAGCACAGTGGAAGTCCATATGCGGGAAGAGTTCTTTACCTTTCTTGCAGGCATCTTCGGAAATCTCTACAACATCAAAAGACATTGTGTTAAAATATTTCTCGAAAATTATAGCAAGCTCAGAGCCGTTGTTTGCTCCAACAGCAATTACCTTCTTTCCTTCAAGATTACCAAGGATTTTGGTTACCTCATTTAAGATAATACTGTTCCAGTTAGGGCAAACAGACCGATAGTCTGTAGCATACTCGTATGCACCATACTTCTTGTTGAATGCATAAGACCTGGCATCTTTTGCAATTTCCAGGAACTGTTTATGGCTTTCAACAGGAATGTTTTTAAGCCAGTTTTCTACTGCTACATCCCAGTATTGGGAAGAATCAAAGGTAAGATTGAAACCATGTGCTTTAAAGTAATCTTCAATGAGCGATTTAATACTTGCTTCGTACCAGTTGTTCATAAGCTATCTCCTTTATAATTATTTTGAAAATCTTTAATCCAATATATTAACAACACAAACATTATAGCAAAAAATAGGAGAAAAGTAAACATAAAACGGTAGGAGAGTAGTTATTTAACACATTTACTTGCAAAAGGAATATAAAAATATTAAAATAATAGTAGTCTAGGAGGTAAAAATATGGATAAAATATTTAGCTTTATAGTAAACAGAAAAACAAATAAACTACTATTACTTTTAGGAAGTCCAGAAGATCCACAATTCCATAAATCTTTTTGGTATGTAGTAACAGGTGGTAAGGAAGAAGTAGATACAAATCTAGAACAAGCAGTAGTAAGAGAAATAAAAGAAGAAACAAATTTAGATGCGGTAGAAACACTTTATCTAAATTGGATATTTAAATACAAATCACTTGGAAACATTTGCACAGAATATGTCTATGTTTCATTTATAGACGAGGATAGTAACATCGTATTAAATGAAGAAAGCATAGATTACAAATGGTGCGATGTAGATGAATTTATAGAACTCATTGAATGGTCAGATGATAAAGAATTCTTAAGAGAAGTTGTAAAAGCAGCATTAAACAAAGAAGTATACATTAAAGAAGAAAAAGTAGACCAATACTTTTAATGTAACAAAATATAAATATAACAAAGTAAAAGAAGAAGGAGCACACAGTAGTGTACTCCTTCTATTTGTTTTTTGTATATTGGTATTTGCAAAGCATAGCGTTACTTCTCAATCAAGAAATAAAACTGCGTATGCTTCACATCGTTAACCGGAGCAGCCGAAACATCGATGAGTTCATAGCTGTATCCAAGGTTTGTAAGAATGGTTGCAATCTCCTTGATAGAGAAAAGCCTAATCTTGTGGTAATCCATATATTCGAAGTCTTCGCCGGTAAGCTTGTTATGAACCTCGAACTTAGGCTCCCATACAGAGTAAACTTCATCCACTCTGTTGGATACCCAGGATTCCCTTACGATAATGCTATCGTTTTCATAGGTCTTATCCTTGACATAGCCGTCAATCCACTTATCTATGCAGTATCTTACATCGAAGATAACGTAGTCATTCGCATGCTCCAAGAGGTTCTTGATAGAACGCTCAAGGTCTTCAAGAGTAAGATTATACTGCAGTGCACTTCCAAGACAAGAGACAACGCTGAACTTTCTGTCAAGTGCAAAGTCTCTCATATCTCCGTGTATGAAGTTGATATGCGGATTTTTTGCTCTGGCAATATCAAGCATGCCTTTAGAGTAGTCCAAACCAAAGATGTTGTAGCTCTCAGGTGAGAAAAAGTGAATGTGTTCACCAGTTCCACAGCCAACATCTAAAAGGGACTTATCTTTAGACTTGTCTGTAAGAAGCTTTAAGAGTTCGTATTCCCGGTCATAGGGAATGCCGGCGTTTATAAGGTCATAGATTTCAGCAAGCTGTTCATACATAATCATCTTACTTTTCCTCCTTTATTTTGTTAATGCATTCTAAAAGAGTTTCAGCGCTGTTAAAATACATCACAGTCACATCGGATTCGAGCTCGGCGTTAAGATGAGAGCTTACAACTCTTTCATCAATAAGGACGTAAACCGTCTTATGACTCCAAAGCCTATGAACCTTGGTATGGGCAATCTCGGTGAATACACCGGCAGAGAGACCAAGGCAAAGCATAACATCAAAGTTCTTGCTTGGCTGAGTGTTCATCTCTGCCCAACCACCGTTAATTTCTACTGCTTCATCGCAGAAAGAAAGATTGCCAGTAATTGTAGGTGTATTTCCGTACTTGGGATAAAATCCCTTAATCTTGGTAGTTCTATCAGGAATAGAGTGAAGTGCTTTGGCAACGTCCAAAGGAACTCCGATATCCGGAAGTACACCGATAGCTTCAAAGTGTGAGTTTAAGAAGCGTGCTATGCTATCGATATACTTAGGATAATCAGCTTCGGTGATGTGACCAAACGTGTAAAGGTTCTTAATGCCATTGTTGCTAGGCCCGGCAATAAAGGCCGTAAGTTTAGTGTTGTTCATAACGCATCTCCTTGTAACTATTATATGCCCCAGGAAACGAGTTTGCAAACACGATTTCGCCGTGGAGTTTCATTATGGCTTTACCATATTCATAAAGAATAGGGTTGATGTGGAGAGATTCGTTCCATTCGCCATACTTGAGGTAGCAAGCGGAAAGATACTTCTTGTTGAACCTGCTGTAGGTAATGTCCCTGCAGTGCCCGTGAACAATCACATCTACGTTCTTAAACTCGCTAAAGAGTTCATAAACGAGAGGAAATTCAGAGGTAGGGCACTTAGTACCGCACCAGTGTACAACACGGTTATCTACCTTAACGACAAGGACAATGTCCTCTTTGTTAAGAGCACCGACCTGCGCGCCAGTAGCAGTAACCAAGTAACCTTCGGGGATACGCTTAGCAAGGAAACCGGCAACATTGGAAAGATACCCATCATCACAAAGTTTCTTGCCGTTTTCAGCAAACTCGTTAAAGTATGCTTCAAGGATACTTTCAGGAATAGGTCCATCGCAGATGTTCTCGTACTTAATCTTGGTATAGCAGTGGAGAATAGAATCTACGATTTTTTCGTAAGGAGCCATGGTGGTCTTTACGAGATTTCCTTCATCGTCATAGATATACTCAGGGAAAATAACCTGAACATTTTTCTGACTTTGAAGGATACGAAGACTTTCCTGCAGTGCGAAGTTGTTCCAAAGGGAAGCATCCATAGCTGGTGCAATGATGCACTTAACACCCTTACCAAGAGCGTTGTGGATAACAGACAAAGGATAATTATCTGCAATGCCACGAGCAATCTTGTTCATAGTGTTAAAGGTGCACGGTGCAACTACCACGATATCCTCTTCGGGAACGATGAGGTTGTTGGACTTGGAGAAATCACACTTAATGTGATACTTCAGGCTCAAAGCCTCGTAGTTGGGCAGTAAATCCCGACCCATTTCAGTGGGCAGAATCCAAATGTTAGGATTATATGAACTGAGCTGCTCAAGAAACAAGTCGAAATACTTAGTCTTGTGTGCTCCTGTGGGAACAAGATAAAGAACTTTTCCGTCCAAAAAGTTGTTTTTCATAATAATCCTCCTTCTCTTTACGAGATTAGAAGTAAAATTGCCTATTGATTTCGTATGCAATCGCGGCTGTTACAACCGGAAGGGTGAGGAAATCTACCGAGGTATTCATAGGCAGTTTTACCAGGTCGTCAAGCAGAGACTGCTTGTAGGTGGTTAAGCCAGATGATTCCGTGCCAAAGACGATGACCACATTGCCGTTAGAGCAATCAAGCTCGTAGAAAGACTTTGTAGCAGCTCCAGAGGTACCAACAAGGATGTTGCCTTCAGCACGAAGTGTGTTAACTGCTTCTTCGAAGGTTTCAAAATGGGTAACCTTGGGGTAGGACGTGATGTTCCAAGAACGAATCTTGTCTACGATCTTCTTGTTATCGAAGGGAATAGAATTCCCCGCGGTGTAGATTTCACAGTCAAGGGCCAGTGCAATCTGGATTACGTGTGCGATGTCATAAGGCGACCGAATGGCGTCATAGAGTAACTTAATCTTTTTCATAATGCTATATCTCCTTAAATTTTTTTGTTAATGAAATAAATTGCCGTTTTGCCGTTTGCTGTTGCGTTGGATACCTGCTTAGGAAGAAGCTGGTTAATGTCTCCGATAGCATATACATTAGGAATGCTAGATTCCATAGTAAGCGGATCGACTACAATTCTACCAAGAGAGTCGGTAGAAATCTCAAGACCGGTAAGATACTTAAGATTAGGGTTCATTCCAATGGAACAAAACAGATAATCGCAAGTGATAGTGAGCGACTGGTTACCAACAACCATATCAACAGATTCGAGTTTGTCCTCACCGTTAATTCGGTATACAGTAGCGCTTGTGATAGCCTTAACGTGAGTTTTAGCAAGTCTTTCAAGATACTTGCGCGTTGCGTTAAGAGTAGAATCACGTTCTATCAAAGTAACATTTGCGCTTGTGTTGTTCGCAAGGAAAATTGCGGTGGTTGCGCCGGAATTTCTTCCGCCTAAAACTACAACATTCTTGCCGGTGTAATCCAAATCTTCCTTACATACGAAGTTAAAGATATACTTGCCAAAGAACTTGTCGTAGTTTTCAATGTAGAGCTTTTTAGGAGTAGTTCCAGATGCAATCACAAGAAATCTTGCAATATACGTAGAACCATCATCGCAAGAGATAACAAAGTTATCTTCATGCTTCTTAACAGCTTCTACCTTTTTAGGGGTGACTCTGATTCCTTTGGAATCAAGATGCTTCTTGAAGCTTTCAACAAGCTCCGTGCCTGTGGTATTGTATGCGCCCAAATAACCATCAACTGTATAGTGTTGGTTAATAGAGTACTCAGCATACCATCCAGATTTGTTGTTCTCAAAGAGAACGAAGTTTAACCGGTTGTTTTCTGCATCAACAGCAGCTGCCATACCAGCAGGACCGGCGCCAATGATTGCTACATCAATGAAGTTTGTCATATCACTTACCTCCTATAAGGATAAACGGGTCTGAAGTGATTGTAAGATGAGTGGGATCTTCCTCAAGATAGCGGATGATTCTTTCTTCATCTTCTTTAGAGTAATCCAAAATATACGGATAACTCTTAACAACATTCAGAACACTTTGGATATCAGGAAAGGTTCTTGTGATAGGGAGATGGATAATTTCGATGCTTGTAAAACCAGCATCTTTAAGAAGCTTGGCGTAGAAATCCACTTTTCTTGAACGAATGAGTCGTCCGGGAAACAGTTTAGAAATCTCAACCAGGCCCTTGTACTCGCCATACTCTCTAAGGAAGAACTTACCTGTGGGTGTGAGTACTCTGTAGAGTTCTTCTGCAGAGAAACGCGTAACATTTTTGGCTGTAACCAAATCAAAAAAGCCGTCCTCAAAAGGTATATGGTAGTTATCGGCTAAGCGAATGTCTATGCCTGCTAAACCTTTACTTGCATTTACCATTTCTTTAGAATTGTCTATTCCGTACAACCGTACGGGAACTAAGGAGTGTGCTTTAATTAACTTGAGTACAAAACCGTTGCCAGTGCCAATGTCTAAAATTTTGCTATTTACTGTAATGTTTTTAACAATATGCTCCAAAAAAACATCGTTAACATTTAACGAGTTTTTAGAAGCGTTATCGTTTACATCGTCACGTAAATGCACAACATGTTCGGTATAAAACATAACTGTAGCCTCCTCTCATATTAATAATCGGAAACATTATATCACTTTTAGCACTTTATGTCAACTTTAGAAACAGCTAAAGCACATAATTAAAAAGCAAAAAATGTTTAGTTGCTATGAGCACTTTTTTATGGTATATATTATGGTATAAATATAAGCATAAAGAGGGTAAAAAATTATGAAAAAGAAGATAATATTTAGTGTTGTTTTAACATTTACACTGTTAATAAACATGTGTAGTGTATTTGCTACAGTTGTGTATACAGCACCAGAAGATTCAAGAGCAACAGCACCTAAGTATAACGTAACAAAAGGTGTTAATGGGAGTTTTACAGGTAGTGAAACATTAACGTTTTTAACTGATGGCGATGGCGTAGATTACAAAAGCATATATGTAGATCTTATTGAATTAGAATTAGGTGAAGACTATGTAATGGGTGGAGACAATGGACTGTTTAAGATAAAACCAGAGTTTCTAAAAACATTAAAAGATGGTAAACATGAACTTATAATAATCTATGTAGATGGATACGCATTAACAACATTTACTACTAAAGGTGGAGATGGTACAGCTAAACCAACTGTTCAAGATGCGCCAACGACAGGAATTATTACAACTGGACCTAATAGTTCGGAAGTACCAATAGGTGCCCTTATTGGGCCAACAGAAGAACAAGCTACAGGAAAGAAAAGTGCAAATGTAATGTTATTACCAATAGTTATTTTTGTGTTAATAATAGTAGTACTTTGCATTAAGAAAAATGGGAAAAACAAAAAGTAAATATAGAGGGGAATAAAGGTATATATGTTTAAATTTGAACTAGATGTTCTTTTGTTTTTACAAAACATAAGAACAGATATATTAAATGTGCTATTGCAGGGAATAACAATGCTAGGCGAAGAAGTAGTTATGGTTTTAGTTATAGCAATACTATATTTCTGCATAGATAAGAAATTTGCACAAAAGCTGTTTTTTGTAACGGTTTCTTCTGTAGGCATAAATGGAATAATTAAGAATTTAGTAAGATTCCCAAGACCGTTTGCAACAGGTAAGATAATTTGTGTAAGAGAAGATACAGCAACCGGCTATTCATTTCCAAGTGGTCATACACAAACATTTGCTAGTATGAGCACAACAATTGCTAAAAAATTAAAAAAGCCATTAGTTACATTTTTAGTTGGTATCTTAATAGTTTTAGTAGCATTTTCTAGAATGTATCTTGGAGCTCATTATCCAAGTGATGTAGTAGTAGGTGCAGTGTTAGGTGTAGTGCTAGCTTTAATAGGGACAAGCCTTTTTGATAAAGTTGAAAACAAAAAAGTGTTATACTTAGCAACAATAATATTATTAACACCATTTGCTATAATGTTTTTAATAAATCCAGATGAACATTTTGAAGATTTTTATAAAATATTTGGAATGTTAATAGGCTTTTTACTTGCAGTTATGTTTGAAGAAAAATATGCGCCTCTAGAATATAACGTCTCTTGGTGGAAAAAAGTATTAAGAGTAGTGCTTGGTGTTGGATTTGCGCTAGCAGTTAAAGAGGGCGTCAAATTACTTAATATATTTGATTCACTTAGAATGAACCTTGTGTTTGATGCATTTCGTTATGGATTATTAATATTTGTGGCATTAGGAATATGTCCGTGGATATTTAAGAAGTTAAAGATATAATAGGAGGGTAATATGAATAAATCGGGTAATATAACAACAATAATAGGCTCTCTTTTTGGAATAGCAACAGGAGTATTTATGTTTTATATATTTTCTAACATGGGAATATTAGAACATAGCATATACTTCTTTGCAATGCCAATATGTTTTTGCGTTGCAGGCATAATACCAATAATACGAATAATTATGACAAACAGTGTAAAAAACAAAGATGTTGTTGTAGAAGAATTAGGAGAGAATATAAATTTTGAAGGAATATATACAGAACTTCAAGATAAACATGCTTATGAATTAGACAAAATAAGAAAAAGAGTATTTCCAGCAATAATACTTGTAACTATTTCTGTTATAGGATTAATTTTAATGGGCTTTTGGGTGGATAAAGTGGATAAAAACCCAATGCTTATTTATGGAAAAGAGAATTTGTTAATAATTATACCAATAGTTATAGTAACACCATTCTTTGCAGCAGTATTTATGCTTTCATCAAGAAAAGGTGCTTATACAAGAAAATATAAAGATTTATTAGTAGCAGATTTAGTGCAAAGGATAAATGGCTCTCTAAAATATGAGAGATATAACGGAGAAATTAATCACAGATTAATAGGGAAATATAGAGATTCAAATTTTGATAAACTAAAATACAATAGATGGGATGCAGAAGATGCAATACATGGTAACATTACAAATGCTTTGCATTTAGAAATTGCAGAACTTAGCGTAGATCACGAGAGTGGTTCAAGGAAAAATAGAACAACAATAAACATATTTAAAGGAATATTTGCCTGTGTAGAAAGAAAAGATAGTTTCAAGGCTACAATTAAAGTATTAAACAACAAAAATAAAATGTCTGTAAACAATTCGGACAATTTAAGTGAAGTAAAAATGGATAGTACAGAATTTGAGAATATGTTTAATGTATATTCAGACAATCCTGTGGTTGCAATGAGAGTATTAACAAGTGATATAATGGAAAAGATTATAGATTTTGAGAAAAGATTAAATATACACTATGAACTATATATTTCAGGCGCAGATATATATATGCGCCTGTTTACTAAAGAGTTATTTGAACCATCAATATTAAATAGAGATAAAGAAAAGAAGAATATGAGGATGTATTACGAAATATTAAATTTAGTTATAGATATATCTAAAGAATTAGATAAGATTATATCTGAAGTCGAAATTTAGTTATAGACAAAAAACAACAAAATGTGATAGTATCTTTTTAGATGTATAAAGGAGATAAACATATGAAAAAAGAAGATAATGAATTTGAATTAATATACACAGATATTCGTAGAAAATATCAAGATAAATTTGATAAATGGAGTAAAGATATTAAATTATCCAAGATATTATATGCAGCTTTGGTAGTATTTCTTTTAGTAGTTGTATTAATATTATTTGTAACACCATTTAAAACTTTATTAGCTACAAATAAAGGTACTTTTTATGCAACAATAATTGCGATTGTAGTGATTGCGGTTGTGATAGTGGCATATGCATCTTCGCTAAGAAGTAGATATAAAAAAGAATATAAGGCTACTGTTGTAACAGATTTGGTAAATAGAACAAATAGCAATTTTGCATTTAGTGAGAAATGTGCAGATAATGGTGCGGGACTTAAGAATGCATATGAAGATGCAGGACTAGATAGACTTTCTATAATGGGATTAGGTCAAATACTTTCTGGTGTTAGAAGAAGCATGGAAGTACAAACTTGTAATTATATTGAAGGTACTACGCAAACAAACATTATGACAAGAATGTCTGAGGTTGCTGTATATGATGTGAAGAAAATAACAAGAATGGAAAATGGAAGCGTTTCACAAAGCACACAAAGAACAAGTGTGTTTGACGGGTTCTTTGCACATGTAAGTATTCCTACTGCTGTGCCTGTAGATTTTAGTGTGTTTACAAATGATCCAACTCCAAGGAACAACTATAATGATGATGTTAGAACTAACAAAGGTGGAAAAAGAGTGTCTATGGGAAGTTTAGAGAGCTGGAGAGGCTTATGTGTATATTCTGAACAACCTGAAGAAATTGAAGCTTATGCTACTGAAGAAATGGGAAGAATAATTAGAGACATGGATAAAAAATCTCTTATAAAAACAGATATTGCACTAAAAGGAAACAACATATATATAAGATTACATCAACATTCATTCATTAATCCAGATTTAAAAGATGAAAATAAAAATAAAGCTAAACTAAAAGCGTGCTATGATATGTTAAACTTTATAGAAGAATTTGCAATAGAAGTAAATGAAACAAATAAAGCTAAAAAATAAACAAGAAAAAAGCTGATGAATATGTAATTCATCAGCTTTTTGTGTTACAGATACTTCACGACAGAAGTAGGATAGATAATCTCCTTACCAGACTTAAGGTCTTCAAGGTCAACCCAACGGATAGGGTAAGATTTATCGCCTTCTTCGTAGTAAACTTCCTTGTAATCTTTTTCATCAAGAGTTACTCTGTAAAGGAAGATAAGTTCGTGCCCTTGTTTGCCATCGAATGTGAAGATGTTTTCATCTACACCGAGAAATTCTCCGACAGTCACATTTGCTCCGATTTCTTCCATGAATTCTCTTTTAAGAGTTTCGTTACTCTTTTCCAAGAATTCGATGCCGCCGCCAATAGCACGCCAGAAATGAATTCCTTTTACCTTGTCAAAGCCTTCGCTTGCCAAAACCTTGCCGTCACGCACTACTATTCCAAGTGCAATTGGTCTGATACCTCTGAATTTATCCATAAGACACCTCCGTTAAACTTAATGCACATATTATACCATAGGCGACATAAAAAAGCAAATTGAGATGCGCTGTTTTTTACTCTGAATTTTTTCTAACAAATTACACAAACTATTTGCAAAAATATTCTTTAATGATATAATGAAAAATGTAATATAGTATATTTCAAAACGAAAGGAAGAGGATAGTAATGAACTTTGAAGAATGGAAAAAATTTAAACCAGGTAAATGGCAAGATGAAATAAACGTTAGAGATTTCATCCAATTAAACTATACACCTTATGAAGGAACAGACGAATTCCTTAAAGGACCAACTGCTAATACTACAAAACTATGGGACAAAGTATTAGAGTTGTATAAAAAAGAAAAAGAAAATGGGGGCGTGTTAGATGTAGATGTTAAAACAATTTCTACAATAACAGCGCATAATGCAGGATACATAGACAAAAGATTAGAAAAGATAGTAGGATTACAAACAGACAAGCCATTAAAAAGGGCAATAATGCCTTTTGGTGGAATAAGAATAGTAGAGAAATCTTGTGAAGCATATGATAGACAAATGGATCCAAAAGTATCTGAAATATTCCACACAATAAGAAGAACACATAACGATGGAGTATTTAGTGTATATACACCAGATATACGTGCAGCTAGAAGTTCTCACTTAATCACTGGTCTTCCAGATGGTTATGGTCGTGGAAGAATCATAGGAGACTACAGAAGAGTAGCTCTTTATGGTATAGATGCGTTAATAGCAGAAAAGAAAAAATCTTTAGAAGCTTTAGATAGAAGAGATTTCAGTGAAGAATTAATAAGATCTCGTGAAGAAACTTATGATCAAATATTAGCTTTAGGCGAACTTAAAGAAATGGCAGCTAAATATGATTTAGATATATCTAAACCAGCTGCAAATGCAAGAGAAGCTGTTCAATGGACATACTTTGGATATCTAGCAGCAATAAAAGACCAAAATGGTGCCGCAATGAGTATTGGTAGAATAAGCTCATTCTTAGATATATACATTGAAAGAGATTTAGGGGAAGGAACTTTAACAGAAGAAGAAGCACAAGAATTAATTGACCATTTAGTTATGAAATTAAGACTTGTTAGATTCTTAAGAACGCCAGAATACAATGAACTATTTAGCGGCGATCCAGTATGGGTAACTGAAAGTATTGGTGGTATGGGTATTGATGGTAGAACGTTAGTAACTAAAAACTCATTTAGAATACTTCATACATTAACTAACTTAGGACCAGCACCAGAACCAAACTTAACAGTATTATGGTCTAAAAATCTACCACAAGGATTCAAAGAATATACAACTAAGATGTCTATAAACACATCTTCTATACAATATGAAAACGATGACTTGATGAGAGGATTCTGGGGAGATGACTACGGTATAGCATGTTGCGTATCTGCAATGAGAATTGGTAAACAAATGCAATTCTTTGGAGCTAGATGCAACCTTGCTAAAACATTACTTTATGCAATAAATGGTGGACGCGATGAAATATCTGGTAAGCAAGTAGCTCCTAAATTTGAAGGTGTAACAACAGACTATTTATACTATGATGATGTAATGCAAAAATTAGACAATATGATGGATTATGTTGCAATGGTTTATGTTAAAGCATTAAATGCAATCCACTATATGCATGATAAATACTCATATGAAAAAATAGAGATGGCGTTACATGATGACGAAATCTTAAGAACAATGGCTACTGGTATTGCAGGACTTTCTGTTGTAGCAGACTCATTATCTGCAATTAAGTATGCTAAAGTTAAAGCAATACGTAATGAAGATGGTTTAGTAACAAGCTACGAAATCGAAGGAGATTTCCCTAAATACGGAAATGATGACGATAGAGTAGACTCAATAGCTGTAGATGTATTAAAACGCTTTATGAACAAAGTGAGAAAACAAAGAACATACAGAAATTCTAAACCAACAATGTCTGTTTTAACAATAACATCAAACGTTGTTTATGGTAAAAATACTGGAGATACTCCAGACGGAAGAAAAGCTGGAGAACCATTTGGACCAGGTGCAAATCCAATGCATGGTAGAGATACAAATGGAGCATTAGCAGTTATGAACACAATTGCTAAACTTCCATATGAACATTCAGAAGATGGTATTTCATATACATTCTCAATTACACCAAGTACACTTGGAGATAATGAGAATACAAGAATTTCTAATTTAATATCTATGCTTGATGGATATTTTGCAAAGAATGGACATCACATAAATGTTAATGTATTTAATAGAGAACTTCTAATAGATGCAATGAACCATCCAGAAAAATATCCACAACTAACAATAAGAGTTTCAGGATATGCAGTAAACTTTGTTAAATTAACAAAGGAACAACAAATGGATGTAATAAACAGAACAATACATGAAAAAATATAAAGGAGAAATATGGCAAAAGTAACAGGGAGAATACATTCCTTTGAAAGCTTTAGCACAGTAGATGGCCCTGGGGTAAGATATGTAATCTTTCTCCAAGGCTGTCCTTTAAGGTGTAAGTATTGCCACAACAGAGATACAAGAGATGTGCACCTTGGCGAAGTATATGATGCTGAAGCAGTAGTAGAAAAAATATTACATTACAAAGAATATATGGGAGAAGAAGGTGGAGTAACCATAAGCGGTGGCGAACCCCTTCTACAAATAGATTTTGTAACAGAAGTATTTAGGCTATTAAAGGAAGAAGGAATACATACAGCACTAGACACATCTGGATTTATAGATACAGATAAGTTAAAAGATTTACTAAAATATACAGATTTGGTAATTCTAGATTTGAAAGAAATGGATAATGATACACATAAGGACCTTATTGGTGTAGATAATACGAAGATATTAAAGTTTGCGGAACACGTATCAAATGAGGGCGTACCAATGTGGATTAGACATGTTCTTGTACCTACAATTACAGATAAAGAGGAACATTTGAGTAAGCTTAAAGAATTTGTTTCTACACTTAAAACAGTAGAAAAAGTAGAAGTATTAGGTTACCATACTTTAGGTAGCGAAAAGTGGGAAATGATAGGAGATAAGTTTATGCTAGAAGGCATTCCTGAAGCAAGTCTAGAAGATGTAAAAAAAGCGGAAAAAATATTAGGAATTGAAGAATAAGAATGAGTAAAATCATTCTTATTTTGCTTTTTTAACTACTGTACATTTTTTTAATTATGTGATATGATTTTTTAGAGGTGTATAGAAATGCATCGCAAGATGGAAACAAAAATTGGTGAAAAAATGATTTTATCTTTGGCAATAGCGGCAGCTGTTGCTGAATTAATAAATATAGGCAAAGGAGTGTTTGTAGATAAGCCGGTGCTTAGCATGTTAAGTGCAATATGCATTTTAATTTTTGGCGGATATATTTGGTACAAACTTGTAGTAGAAAAGGGTGTAAAACAATACAACTTAAAAATAGACACAACTCAAAACAGGATAAAAACAATAGATTTTGATGAAACTCATAAAAAATTAATAGCTGAACATAGGGATTATTTGGAAAAGAAGAGACTTGCCATTAAGGACAGACTTGTTATTAGACATGTAAGTATCTTGGTAATTTTAGTTTGTATTGTGTTAGGTTTTTGGGGAGTGCTTAGCGGGAATTTGACTGAAGTAGTAGATTTCGCATCGTTTGGGATGCTTGGAGTAATAGTATTCTTTTATACATTGCTAAATGGTAATAATAAAGAATTAGAATATAAAGCTGCGTACAAGTTAAGAATTGTTTCTAACTTATTAAAAGAAATTAATCCTAAATTTAAATATAGACTCGCAGACAAGGAAGATGATAAATTCTTTAGTGAATATGAAGAAGCAAATTTCGGATTGGTAGAACATACACACTCGGATTACGTAGATAAAATTGAAGGAAAAATAGATGGTAACAAACTGGACATATTAGAAATAATACTTGAAGCTGAAGTAAGAAATGAAAATGGAAGCAGTGTTAACTTAAAAGTTTTCAATGGAATGTTTGCTAAAATTCAAACGTCAAAAGAAGGTAATTTTAAGTTGAAAATATCTTCAGTAGGCGTACCAACAAGAGCGGATATATATGAAGCTGGTTGCGAAAAGCTAAAAATGGACAATTCGGTTTTTATGGATAATTTTGTAGTAGAAACAAACGAAAAAGTGTTAGCTGTAAGAATATTGACAAGCGATGTAATGACAATGCTTTTAGATTATAAAATTAAATACGGAATAGATTTGGATATGGCTATAAAAGATGGAATGGTATATTTCTTATTCTATACAGGCGATTTATTTGAACCTAATGTATTTAAAGATTCAATGCATAGAGAAACATTACTTGTAGATTATTCTACATTAAAAATGACAATAGAACTTATGCAAAAGATGGGAACAATAGTAACAGACTTATAGTTATAATTTGTGTATAGGAGGAACATATGATAATTGTATTAACAGGAATAGTAATACCAATAATTCTATTAATAGCAATGCTAATCGGCACGTTAACAATATCACCGGTAGTAATAGCAGAAAATATAGGTCAAATCTATCAAGCGTTAGTAGCTATAACAATTATTCCGGTTGTTGTAATACTCAGTAAGGCAACAAAAGGATATGTGTTTACCAAGAATGTTAAACTAAGAAATGCTAGAGAAGAATTTGAAAAAATTTATGATAAGCTATTAGAAATAGATAATCAAGACTTACGCAAACTTAAAAAAATAGCGAATATTTTTACGGTTGTAGACATAGCGCTAGCAGCTATTATAGTGCTTGGAATAGTTTATGCTAAGATGCCAGAATATGCTATATCAAAAACGTTCGATGGGGTAGTAAAAACAATGGCAGTTATAGCACCATTTGCTCTTGCTGGAATGATATTCTTAGGAGTTAAACACAGAAGAATATACAAAAAGACATATAAAGAACAAATAATATCAAAGTTTGTAAAACTAGTAGATGAGAATTTAAGATATAGTTTATATGGTAGAGTTGGCGATGATATGAAGAATAAATATCTAGTGTCAGACTTCGAAAAGAAAGCGTTTAATAGATTTTCTTCAGAAGACTATGTTGATGGGAAAATAGATGGAAAAATATATGCTGAGATAGCAGAGCTAGATGTAGATTACGCATTCAAAAAGAAAAAACGTAAATTTAGAGAAGATTTATTTAAAGGAATGTTTGCTGTAATTAGATCGGAAAAAGATTTAAGCGCATGGGTAAAAGTAACTAAAAACAAATTCAAATTCTTTATGTCTAGAAATAAACTTGAAACAGATGATACGCTTTTTGAGAAAATATTTGATGTATATACAGATAATAGATCGGTTGCACATCAAATAATGCAAAAAGAGATGCGAGAAATATTAATGCGATTCTATGTAGAATACGATTTGAGATTTGAGGTAATGTTTAAGGAAAACATTATATTTATGAGATTCTTTACGCCATCTATGTTTGAACCAAAATTGTTTGGTAATTCAATGGATAAGAAGTTGTTATTTACATATTTTAATATAATTAAGTTTATAAGCGAAGTGACTAACCAAATAGAAAAAGAGTCTAGAGACAAGACGGAGATAGAAACACCTAAAAAAGAAGTAAAATTTGAGCCTGTAAAAGGAATACCACCACCTGTAAAGAAAGCACAAGCGATGGAAGAAAATAAGGAAGTGACAGTAAGTAAGGAAGAGAAAGCAGACGAAAAAGAAGGTGTGAAACTAGAAAATCTAGAACCAATTTCAACTGCGGCTATTAATTATGATGATTTTAATCCGGTTAAGGAGACAAAGAAAAAAAGACCTAAACAAACAGATACGTAAAAAACTGAACACATTAAATGTGTTCAGTTTTTTATTTAAATCAATTGTTATTAATAATACTAAATCATATATTTAGTTATTATTTTTTGCCTTGTCCAAGACCGCGCATTGCTTCTAAACATTCTACTGGTAATGCAAAGATTACTGTGTTAGATTGATCACTACTTAAGTCGTTTAATGTAGATAAAGTTCTTAAGTGTAACGCACCTGGAGTAGTTCCCATTATATTTGCAGCCATTGCAAGGTTAGTTGCAGCTTCAACTTCACCAGAAGCTTTAGTTATAACAGATTGTTTTTCTCTTTCTGCTTCAGCAACTTTAGCCATAACTCTCTTCATTTCTTCTGGAAGAGCAACGTCTTTTAATTCAACGTTTTCAACTTTTATTCCCCAAGGATCAGTTGCAGCGTCAACTATATTACATATTTCTTGGCTTAGTTTTTCTCTTTCTGTTAATAATTCATCAAGAGATACAGAACCAACTATATTTCTCATTGTAGTTTGAGCAAGTTGTGCTACTGCATAGTTGTAGTTTTGAACAGCAAGTACTGCTTTAGAAGCATCAAATACATTGTAGTAAAGAACAGCATTTATTCTTATAGAAATGTTGTCTTTAGTGATAGCTTCTTGTTCTGGAACGTCAACAGCTTTTGTTCTTATGTCTATTTTGCTGTAAGAATGTATAACTGGTAGAATTATGTGCCAACCAGGAGCTAGTACTCTTGAAAACTTACCAAAAGAGAATAATATACCTCTTTCATATTCGTTGATTTGTCTTATTGAGAATACAGCAACGACTGCACATATAACAAATAATCCGCCTATAAATCCCATATTAAATACCTCCTATATATATCCACATTATATTATATGTAAAAAATAAAGTAAATAGATTTGTTAAAAATTAGATTGTATATGTTTTCTTTGTGTGGTATAATTTCTCGAAATAAATAGCAAATACTAAATTTAATAATGAGGTGGCATATGAACAAAAAACAGTTTACACAGTATGTAGAAAGTCAAATGGATGGCCTTACTGACGAGCAAAAGATTGCTTTACTTCGGAAAATGGAAGGCAATTGGATCCCTACTCTTCTCAAAAAATATCACAAAAAATTAGGTTATTACGTAGAACCGAAAGAAAAGGATGAATATATTCTTTGTGAAAAGTGCAAGAGATATTATCTTAAGAGAAAAGAAAAAAGTCAATATGTGAATGAGACAAGAACTGAAACGACATTTACAGATGCTGGATACGGCGATGATGATATGATAGGTGATGTAAGATATTTTGTGGAATACAAAACATGCCCTAGATGTGGTCATAAGCAGGAAATAAGCAAACTGTATTTGGAGACTAAAAACGAAAGAAGAGCAAGAGGATGATAAAAGGAGTGCGAAAGCACTCCTTTTATTTTATGATTTTTAATTTTTTGTTTTAATTTTTCAAAACGTGCTTTTAACAATATACAAAATATATATTATATGGTAATCTTTTTTAAGAGGTAAAATATGAATAAATTAATTACGATAGTTATAAGTATTGCGATGGGCGCTTTCGCAATATTTGGTTTAGGACTTTCTGTAGCTGCGTTAATGGAAGCGACAAGTCCGTCAGATGCTGGCGTGGTGGTTTTAATAATGATAGCGGTTTTAATAAATGGATTTATCGCATTTCAATTAATACCTATGGATAGCTTGAAAGCAAGATCTAGCTTTAGAGGAGTAGACTATGCGACAATGAATCCTAAGGGAATGAAAAGAACGAAATCATTAATAGACCACAAAGAGTTTGAGACGATATATACTCAACTTTTAGATAGATATCAAGTAATATTAAATAGAATAAGAAGACCGATAGCTATAAAACGAACAATACAAATATTAGCTGCTATATTAACGGTCTTAGGTTTTATTTTCTTTACTTATACATATGACATGAAATATGCGGTAGTGCTTTTATTTGGAGCTGTACTATTTTGTATATCTATAGCAATACACACAAATGGTGATACTATAGAAGGATACAAAAAGACGTATCTTGAAACTGTTTTTACTGGAATGATAGAAAAACTTGATGATACAGAACTAAACGAAGTAGGGATAAATGAGGCATATAGTATAGCGTATACTAGTAAAGAAATGGGATTAAAAACGATAAATTATATGAAAAATCCACCTACGTATGAGACGTTTGGTGGAAAAACAATAAATATTAATATCCACGAGGGAATAAGAGCGGAATTGGACGCAGATAAAGGAATTGGCGCACAAATATCTGTTGTAAGCAATGTGGACGATGCTCATTATATTTGTGGAGAAAGTCTCAAAAAGATTGAAATGGATAGTCCTGAATTTGAAAGCATGTATAATTTGTATTCAGATAATCCAGTTATAGCAATGAGACTGATTACAAGCGATATACTAGAATTATTATCTAAAGCTAAAATGTTCTTAGGTCTAGATATAAGAATAAGGACAACAAATAGAAAAGTAATATTAGAAATTCCTATGTATGATGTAATAGGTGTAGGTGTTTTGAATAGTGACCTAAATAAAGATTTGCTAATGGAATATTTTGAAATAATAAAAATAATTAGAAAGATAATGCTAGGATTATATAAAGAAATAGAACATTTAGAAGTGTAAAAAATAACCGTACAGATTAATCTGTACGGTATATTTTGGAGCTGAAGGTCAGAATTGAACTGACGACCTGCTGATTACAAGTCAGCTGCTCTACCAGCTGAGCTACTCCAGCTTGCAGTGGTGACCCGTAGGAGAGTCGAACTCCTCACTCCGCCGTGAAAGGGCGATGTCTTAACCGATTGACCAACGGGCCATTGTGGTGAGCTATCCGCGATTCGAACGCGGGACAACTTGATTAAAAGTCAAGTGCTCTGCCAACTGAGCTAATAGCCCACTAAACACTGCTCTATTAGTTTACAATATTTTTGTTCAAATGTCAACAATTTATGTTAAATTTATTAAAAAAAATAATGATAGTGGATTTACAGATAATTACAGCAGTTTGTCGAATAACTTCTAGTTTTGTCAAAATTCTTGCACGCTTAGTAAAAAGCATATATATTTTATGTGGGTGATAGCTTGCTAAGTTGGTATTTAATTATCTCTTTTGTGGTCTTTTTGTTTGTAGATTATAGAACTATATATAATTTTTTGGATTCTAAGTTATTGTATACAACTAGTGGAAGTAAAATAAATTACGAAAGTAAGAATGAGGGTAATACACTCTTTAATGAATTAGTTAAGTTTAATCATATAGATTTATTAATATTGTTTTTTATTGCGTTAATTTTTTATTTTGTTATATTTGGAATATCTTCATATATTTTTGGAATAACCCCATTGTATCTAAATATTGGATATAAGATTATTAATCTAAGTATATTGTTTACTAACAAATTCAATACGATTAAATTTGTATATAACATATCAGGTCTTGTTTTTTCTTATATAATAGTTTGGAATTTCAAAACAGAAATATTGTTATTTATTAAAAGAAATATTAAAGAAGTAGTAAATGATGAAAAGACAGAAGAAAAACAATTTGTTAGTTATGACATAGCCTATGATGAAAATGGTGAATGCATAAGCATATTAGAAGATGCTTTATATCAAAATGTATTAATTAGTGGGAGTATCGGCAGTGGAAAAACAAGCAGTGCTATTTCTAGACTAATATATCCATTATTAAAAAGTGGAAAGGGTGGACTAATATTAGATGTAAAGGGCAACTTTGTGGATAGGGTAGAAGAAATGTGCAAAAGATGCGGAAGAATTACAGACCTTAAAATAATATCTAAAGGTTCGAGTAAATATTTTGAAATATTAAGTAACAATACAAGTTCGTTAGAATTAGCAGGGCGTATAAAACAAATATTAGAATTGTTATCTACAAACAACAATAGTGATTCATATTGGTTAGATAAAGTAGAAAACTTTTTAACGAATATATTTGTTTTAATGAAATATTTGAATAAGTTTAATATGTTAGAATTACACAGATTGGTAGCAGAAGAAAAATATCTAAAGGAATGTTTGAATGATGTAAAAGAAAGTGTGCTTAAAAGCCCACCAAAAGATAAATTAGCCTTTGAAATAACAAACATGATTAATTTCTTTACAAAAGAATTTGAGCTGCTAGATTCGAGAATAAAGGGTATAATAAAATCTGAAATAACAAGATTTACAATACCTCTTGTTACGGAATATGATGTATATAATCAATTCTGCAATAGAGGGAGAAAAGAATTAATTACCTTTAATGAAAAAAGTATAGTAGTATTAAGTGTGCCAATTGGTGAAAATAGGACACTATCTAAAATTTTAGCAACAATCTTAAAGTTGGAATTTCAAAAACATGTTTTATCTAATATTTCTAATCCAATACCATTATTTTTTATCGCAGATGAGTTTCAAGAATTTTGCAATGTAGCAGATAGTAATTTTTTATCTTTATCTAGAGAAGCAAAATGTATAAACATAATAAGTACGCAGAGCTATTCGTCATTAAAATCCACATTAAAAAGCGAAGATCATACAAGAGTAATAATACAAAACCTTGTAAATAAAATTTGGTTTAGAAATGACGATATATATACAGTTTCAGAAGTTATAAAACAGCTTGGAAAAACCAATATAGTAAGAGAAAACAAAAGTGTAAGCGAATCATCAACAGAAAGTAAAAAATATATGTTTAAGGAGGGATTTAAGAATACAAAAAGTAGCATATCTAAAACGTTAAATTATGTTGAAACAAAAGAAAATGAATATGATGAAAACTTCTTTACAAGAGAACTAAAAACATTTGAAGCGTTAGTTTTGTTTATAGGTAAAGAAGGAATGAAAGAACCAAAGAAAGTTATGTTTAAGAGGTGGAAGTGAATGAATAAAAATAAAAAAATAATATGCTTAATAATTCTTATATCAATAATTGTAGTGAGTATTACGAATGTATATGCTGCAGCAAGTACACCTACATTGATAAATAAACTTAATACGGCATTGAAGAAGATATTAACTTATCTAGAAAAATTAGCAACGCCAGCGGCAGGTGTTGCTATAGCTACAGGAGTCATGATACGCAAACTTAGTTTTGGTGACGAGGAAAAACTAATCCTTGGAAAGCGAACAATAATAAATGCCATAATAGGATATTTAACAATACAGTTAATAGATTTAATAATTAAATTTATTGAGGAAATTGTCTAATGGGAGAAAACGTATTAAATAATCTTAATCTTCTTTTAGAAAAGTTCTTTGGAACGGTAGAAACTGAAGTGTTTGCCTTGTTAGATAGGTTGTATAAAATCACGCCAGATATCTTAAAAGAAGAACCGCTTAATAAATTTCAAACAAAAGATGTTGATTCAAATATACTTTTAATTCTAATAAGTATTTCAATTTTATTTATAGTTTTTTATTTAATAACATACATGATATCTGTATATAGCGGAAATAAGCAAGAAAATCTATTTAAGTTTGTTTTCAAATTATCTGTATTTTTAATTCTCAGTTCTTCAAGCATGTATATAGTAGAAACAATATTAGATATAAATAATATATTTACAGATATTGTTTTAAGCGTTGGAAAAGACGTGGCAAAAACAGACATATCTTTTGTAAATCTTAAAGAGTGTATAATTGATGCAGAAAAACACATGTCAACTGATGCGGTGTCTATAGATGGAATTATTAAAGGAGTTGTTTCGATTGGCGCATCGTCAATGTTAATAAATTTTGCTATTAGGTACGTAACTATCGTTATTTTAATACTATTAGCACCTGTTGCAATAATGTTTGCTGCATCTAATAATACTTGCTCACTATTCTTTACCTGGCTAAAGACATTTTTGTTAAATCTTCTTATGCAAAATATAGTGGTAGTTGTGTTAATAATTCCACTTTCGTTCAAAAATACAGATGAAATAATGTACAAAATAGTTTTAGTAGGAAGTATATATTTGCTATATAAAATAAATACATTTGCAAGGGAGCTAATTAATATATCTGGAGGTGTAAATGGAGGAAAAAGGTAAAGTATATAGTGGTTTGAAAAGAAGAAATAAGTTTTTGGGGATAATAGATTATAGAACACTTGTAATACTTCTTGGATATGTGTGGATAGTGTGGAAAATAGCAGAAAAGATATTTGGTAGTTTCATATATAGAGGGTATTTTTGTGTATTTTTAATAATACCTGTAATAGGTCTTGTTTATGCTAACAGAAATGAAGAAGATATATCTCATATAATATATGTAATAATTAAATTTCTTGTCTCGCCTAAGTTGTATGTGTGTAAACTTAACCATAAAAAATATTGGCGAAAATAATTGTTGTAAATTATAAAATATAATGGTATAATTGCACCATAAAGGAGAGTGAGTCATATGAAATTTGTAGAAAAGTTAAATAGAGAAGTAATGGATGTAGAATTACCAGGAATATTTGTAAACAATTGTATGACATCACTAGATGAACTTAGTTTAAAGCTATACATATACATAAAATTCTTAGCAAAAAACAATATGGAATTTGCTAGAGCTGATATAGCTAAAAAATTAGGAGTAAAAGTAGCAGAATTAGAAAAGGCATTTGATACCCTAGAAGCAGAAGAACTAGTAATAAAAACAGTAGATGGCTTTGATATTCTAGATGTTAAAGAACAAGAACTAAACAAAATATATATACCTAAGTTAGAACCAAAGGTAACTAAAGTAAAAAGCGATGTTGAGAAGAAAAGAATTGCTGCAGCAAATGCAATTAACGAAAGCTTCTTCCAAGGCATTATGGCACTATGTTGGTTTGTAGATATCAATACACTATTTGAAAAATATGGTTTTGAAGAAGAAGTTATGATAGCGTTGTTCCATGATTGTGCTGAAAGAAGGGCATTAAACAAAAATTACGTATTTAAGGTTGCAGAATCTTGGTATAAAGGTGGAGTAAAGACTTTTGCGGATCTTGAAGATTACCTTAATGAACAAGATAAACTTCAACAAGTAAAGACAAAGATTAAATCTAAGTTAAGATTAAATAGAGCATTTACAGAGTATGAAGAAATATATATTTCAGAATGGATAAATAAATATGGATATACATTTGATGAAATAGACTATGCAATAAAGAAGACGGTTTCTAAAGGTAATGCGTCTATAGGATATATAAATGGAATCTTAACAAATTGGCATGAAAATGGCTACAAGACTTTAGCTGAAATTATAGAAGCAGAAGGAACTGTGACAAAACAAAAGATAGCAACGGAGACACAAAAAGCCTCTCAAAGTAAGACATTGAAACATAAGAATTACGAACAAGATAAAGCAATAGATTGGAATCAATATTACGATAATATGTAGGAGGAACTATGAATTCATACATATCTAAAGATTTACAAAGAGAATATGATTTAAAAAGACAACGTGCTATCAGTGAAGCGGAAGCAAGAAAAAACGAATTGTTAAATAGACTTCCTAAGTACGGAGAGCTACTAACAAAAAAGAATACAGTGGCAATAGATATGGCTAAAACTATGCTAAAAGGAACTGATATAGATAAACAAATTGCAGAAGATAATTTGAAAATAAAACTAACGGAAATAGATAAGCAAATAGAAGCATTATTCGTTAGTGAAGGACTTCCAAAAGACTATTTATATCCAAAGTTTGAGTGCTCAAAGTGTGAAGATACGGGATTTATAAAACTTGGTAACAAAGAAAGTAGATGCCCATGCTTTACACAAAAAGTAGTTAATATAACATATAAGCAAAACAATATGTTAAGACTAGAAGATGAGAATTTCAATACTTTTGATATAGCATATTTCTCTAATAAAGCAGACAAAGAAAAATATCAATCAGATAAATCTCCGCTTCAAAATATAGAAGAAATTAAAAAGGTAGCAATATCTTTTGTAGACAATATGACTAATCCTTGTCAAAAGAATTTGTTGTTTACAGGAAGAGCTGGAACGGGAAAAACATTTATGAGTAGTGCTATAGCGCATAGCGCTGTGAATAAAGGTTATTCTGTACTATATCAAACAGCGCCGCTTTTGATGGATATGATAATAGAAGCGAAGTTTAGTGGATACAAAGACGAAACTAAAAAAGAACAATACAATAGAGTGTTTGATGTAGACTTGTTAATAATAGATGATCTTGGAACAGAAACTTTAAGTAATAGCAAATTTACGGAGTTATTTAATATAATAAATACAAGGCTTCTAAAAGATAAGAAAACAATAATATCTACAAATTTAACACTTCAAGATTTAGCGGTACAATATGATGACAGAGTAATGTCTAGACTTATAGGAAACTATACAATATGCAGATTCTTTGGAGACGATATTAGACTTAAGAAGAAGAGAATGTGCTAAAAGTATAGAAGAAAGAATATAACAAGAATAAAAATGATAATAAAAATAACAACCGAAAGGTTGTTATTTTGTTTTTATATTATTTTGTTTTTAAGCGTATGTTTATTATTCAACAAAACTGTCTTTTACATCTTTAACAAATCTTTTAACTAAAGATAGTTGTTTATCTGTTAATTCTAATTCGTCAGCTTCGCAAACTTGGCATGTTAAAGATTCAGCAAATAATACATCTAAGCTGATACCTAAAACATTAGATAATCTAATGGCTGTTGTTATACTAGGCGCTTTGATGCCTCTTTCAATATCTCCTAGGAAGTTTTGCGAAACGCCAACCTCTTCAGCTAAAGCATATTGAGTTAAATCTAATTTTAATCTACCTTGTTTAATTCTTTTGCCTAACATTTCTAAATTTAAATATGATGTCATTTTTATCACCTCACACCTACAGTATAACTATACACTATGTGAGTGTAAAACAAAACAAGCACTTTGTGTGTAAAGTAACACAATTAAACTAATTTAAGTAACAAATTGCATTAGCTGTAGCATAATCTTTAATATGAGATATACTTACATCTATGGTTAGTTTGTTTTCCTTTTGCATTTCATTAATATTTGGTTTTAGGATATTCACTACTGGTCTGTTTTTATTAGTTATATCGTTTAGTATTTCTATTTCGCTTAAACTTACTGTGTTATCTATTTTAGATAGACTTTTATATATTGCTTCTTTAGCTGCAAATCTTCCAGCATAATGTGTAAAACGAGTAACATCAGATTTTTTATCTGCATATTCTATCTCTAGGGGCGTAAATATCTTTTCTTTAAACCCAGGAGTAGATAGTATAGCTTTTTTTACACGTTCAACTTCAATTATATCTGTTCCACAAAAATAACTCATAATTCCTCCGAAAATCTATATAAATTTTAACATAATACTTGCTTTTTTTCAACAAATATATTATAATACTATTCGTATCGGGGTGTAGCTCAGTTGGTAGAGCGCGTGGTTTGGGACCATGAGGTCGCAGGTTCGGGTCCTGTCACTCCGACCACATTGAAGGCGAGAGCCTTCTTTTTTTATGCCTTTACAAAAAAAGTTACATGTGATAGCATAGTATAAAGAGGTAAGAAGGATGACTAAAGAAGAAAAACAAGAAGAAATAAAAAAGAAAATACTAGCCGCTGGTGGAAAGATGGTACATGTTACTGGAAATGAAGCGGAAGTAGATATGATAGCTAGCAAAGGACAACTTTTTGATGGCGAAACTTCCATTGTAGAAGGTGGACCTGCTATGTTGTGTCATGATAATTCACTAAAATTTTATTTAGCAAATAAAGGAATGAGATTATGCACTGGTTATGCTGCAACTGTAACAGGTGATGATTATATGTGGGTAAAACATTCTTGGTGTATAGATAAGGATGGTATAATACATGAATGTACTCCTGAAAAAAGAGATAAATATTATGGAGCAATAATGGATGAGAGAGAAGCAGAACGTTTTAGAAGAGAAAACGACTTTGCTTATGATGCAGAATGTAGAAGAAAAGAAGAGATGGGTGAAAAAAACGTGAGCGGACCAGAAAACAAAGGAATAAAAGGTTGGATGAAAAGAACATTCGGTAGTAAACAAGAAGAACCATCTGTGCCAGCTACTAAAATGACATTAAGGGAATATGCTGAACATAAAGGAATAGACGGACCATTAGGGGATGTGTATACAAGATTTAAATTGCTAAAAATGGCAAGAGAAGATGGTATAGATTTAACAGTTCAAATATATACAAAAATGCCTGCGATACAAAATGTTACATTAGGAAAGAGAATAGAAGAAGGTATAGATGCAGGTAATACAGAATTTAATTCGCTTGATGAAAGCTTGGATTTTGATAAGTTAGCAAGGCAAATGACCGGAAAAGAAGATATGACTTGGGATGAGCATATGGCACAACTAGAAAAAGAAGATAGAGAGAAAAAAGCAAAAGTAGAAGCTGAAAGTGCAGCGAGAGCGGAAACAAATAAAGAAGAATTAGCAACGGTTATAGGTGAATTAAAACAATATTCGTATGAAGAACCTCTAGCAGAATATGCTGATCCTGAAAAAGCAAATGGGCTTACTATCACAATGTTAAAAGATGCTTTAGCAGTAATAAGAGCATGTGAAAGTGGTGAATCGCCAAGAAAAGCAATGGATAGACTTAATATAGAAAAACCAACTATAATAATGACATTAATATCTGAAATTTCTAAGAAAGGTCCGGAAATGTATAAAACATATGTAAGTGAATGTGGATTATCTATAGAAGATTTAGGAGAAGAAACACAAAAAAGAATCGAAGGAATAGAAGAGAGAAATGCTAGATATGATGTGGAAATAGAAAGAGAACAAGGATTTGGAGAAACCCTTGGAAAAGTTACAGATGATGTTGAATTTGCAGAGTTTGTAGAAAATGAAGGACCATCTATTAAAGGACAAGATGAACCAGACTTGTCAGATCCGGGCGATGGAGAAATAGTATAGATATAACAAAAATTAGAAATATAAAGTGTAAATAATAAAACCTACCATTTAATGGGTAGGTTTTATTTAATTTAAGTTTAATAGATTGTATCTATAAGCATGTTGTTTACATATATTCCAACAAGTACCATTTTGCCATTTTTAACTCTAACCTTAACATAGGCATTTTCTATATTATCATTAAGATATTTTTCTGCTGCTAAAGACTTGTTTTCGTTCATATAATATCTTGTAGGAGTTTCTACAGAATACTCTTTAGCCCATGAGTAATATGAAGCAGTAGTTTCATAGTAATTAGATGTATTAGTTGGACGATCTTTGCTAATGCTCTTGAAATATGCGAAACCATTAGGACGCACGCCTATAGTAACATAGCATGGATCGTTATAGTCTAAATCTAAGAAATTGGAATATGCAGATACTGCGTCTTCTTTGAAAGTTACGCGTAGGTAATTCCCTCTAAACATATCATATGGATCGTATGCTTGAACTTCGAAGATAAATTCTGTTCCATCCTTAAGTGTATTTGAGTTTATAGCTATTGTATATATTGGTATAAAGAATAGCATAAACATTGTAATTACATAAATAACAAATTTTTTGAACGGTAATTTAATCATTTTTATTACCTCCAATCTTTTTCCTAATAACTTTTCCGCTTAGTAAGAAGCATGTACCAGCTACTAAGAATACTAAACTCTTAACACCAAAACTTAGTTCTGAGCTAACAAATCTAAACATTATTATTAGTAGAACTAAAGATACGCCTTGTTTAATCTCAGAATATGAATTCATTTGATTTCCAATAACAATCTTGTATATTCCAAGGCAAATTGCAATTAGGTTTACTAATACAAATAAAAATTCCGCTTGGATACCAGAGAATTGCGCTAATGCTATAAATGTAAATACGAAATATTCTTTTGGATTTTTGTATGCTTCGGACAAGTATATAAATATACCGGCTAAAGCAGCAAATAACAATGTATCAACATGTATAACTAAATCTTCTGTAAATTCCAACATTTCTGCGCTTATACAAGATAGCAACATGTAAAACATAAATGCAAAAGATAGTACTTTATTTAATGGGTTGTTTTTATCAAATAATGTTTGAGTTAAGAAATATAGCATATATAAGTACATAAGAATAGATTCTGGATTTATCCATTCCTTATGAGATATAAATAATGTAACAAGTATTACATTTGTAATCCACATTAATATATTTCTATCGTCATTTTTATCTTTTCTATAATTAATAAAGTTAGCCATAAGTATAGGTAAAGCTAATATAAATGTTTTTAGTAAGGCTTCGCTTTCAGCTGTATATGAATTTATAGCTACAAGCGAATATATTATTGTTCCTACGCTATATACAAGCACTGAAAGTTTATTAAACAATATAAACGCAATAGGTAAGAACATCAATAATGATGTAAAGAATAGTTCGTATATTTCAGTTTGTATATGAAATATTTGTGCTATAAGTGAATTTGTCGCAATTATAGATACTGGTGCAAATATGCTAGTATATAATTGCAACTTTTTATTCCCTTTATGCATATATTCGTGCAACATGTAACCTGTGATAGCTATAGGAATAAAAGATATAACAACTTTTATTCCTTTGGCTATATTGTTCCAATTCATTGCAAATAATGTAATTATGCTAAGTGCGATTAAAAATATTCCTATAGCACCAAAAACAGTAGACAAAGATTTGCTTTCCTTTTTTGTACCAAAATATTTTTGTGCCGCTATAAATTGCATATCGTTAATTATTCCATTATCTACAAGCTCGGTTAACTTAGAATTCAAAAATGTAGTTTCTTTTTTATTCATAATTCCTCCTTTGTAAAATATTTATATTACAAATCAGAAGGATCTTGGTATAATTCTTCTAAGTTAGTTATAAAATCTGTGTATTCTTGGTCTTCGTAACCAATATGGATTACTTCATCTATATCATCATGATAGAAAAGATATTGATTACCAACACCAATGTTTCCCATTGGATATGGTACTGCAATGTAATCATATTGACTACCATCTTCTAATCCGTTAGATTGTAGTATCCCAAATATCATTAATTTTTGATCAGAGTCATCTAGGGTAACAATTGAACCTAGTGGCAATAAATCACTAATATTTCTCATATAATCCGCCTCCTATTAAGAAATAATTCACTAGTTTCATTATAACAGAAAATAAATAAATATGTAAAGCAAAAGGTATAATATTAATCACTCTTTTTAATTTGTAGAACCCTTTGTTTTATGGTATAATGTATATATGAGGTGGTAACATGTTAAGTAGGGCGGAAATTGTAGAAATTTTAACTAATATGACTACGGACGAAAACAGAGAAAGAATAGGAGAATTAAAAGAAAAAATAGACAGAGCGTCTGATGAAGAACTTGCAAAAATATTAAAAGAAAGAAAAATAAGAAGTGCAAAAGATATTAAAAAAGTAATAGAAGGCAAGGAGAAGAAGCAAGGAATAACTAGTAGCAAATTCCAAAACTTAAATGATGTAGTATCATTTGGAATAACAGACGAAACATTGCATATCCACTTAATTCCTAAAGATGCAAGCCATATGCTAACAAGAGAAGGTCGTAAAGAAGCACAGAGGGCGTTAATAGATGCTATGGAAAAAATAAAGGCAAAACTTACTAGAGATAAGAGGTACGAAAGAATACAGCATGTGTATGCGGTGTCTCCAATAATGACAGGAATAGTTTCTAGGTGGTTTAAGGAACTTGGGTTTGATGTAAAAACATTACCAATAGAGCAAGCTAAAGAAGATGAAGAATTAGCAAAATTTACTGGAAGATTTGATGGCGCGCAAAAATTAGGTAGAGCAAATTTATCTAAAGAGGAGCTAATGACAGAAGAATGGGAACAAAGAAAAGATGAGTTAAAAGAAAAACTTGCACCAACAAAAGATGGTGGCTTAATAGAAACACTTCAAACAATGACAAATACAGACCAAGAAATAGTGCAAGCTTCAGAAGAAATAGATGCAAGAACACCGCAAGCCCATGAACTCAAAGCGGAAGTCATAGAGTAAATAAAATAAGAAGCTAAATAAAATAAAAAACGGAGAATCTCTCCGTTTTTTCTTCGTTTTAAACTAATATAAATTATGTTTCTGAGTTAAGCATAGCTTCTATTAAAGCTAAAGTATTACTACTCTTAGCCACGTGGATAGCGTGGATAATACCAACATTGTTTGCACCAAGAATGTTTTCTTGTGAATCATCGACAAAGCAAATTTCATCAGCGTTAACTCCTAACTTGTCCATCATTTTTTGATAGAACTCAGTTTCGGGTTTAACAGTGTTTAGCTCTGCTGAAATAAAAATTTCATCAAACAAATCTTGTCCAAAGGCTTTTAGTATAAATTCTTTAACACAAGATATATGGTTTGTAGCAACTACAAGTTTAATATCTTTATGTTGTTCTTTGAATTTACTAAGTTCTCCTTGTGTTATTTTCAAGGAATATATTGAATTACATATATATTTACATCTTTCTTTAAGACTGTTAATGTCCAGATTTGGAACAATTTCTGTTGCTTGGGAAGAGAATTCAAAATCACTTCTGTTTTTACCAAACAACCTTTCTAATTTCTCATTAGTTTTATCTAAAACGAAGTCGTTTTCTTTTACAAGTACACCGACTAGGTCGAGTGCGATAACTTTTATCAAATTAATCACCTTGCATATGATTATACCACAAAAAAATAAAAATGGAATACAAAAATCAAATTATGTGAAATTAAATCAAATATTAAAACTAAGGCGTGTGAAGCATGCTTTTCGTTGACAAACCGCCTATTCTATGAGATAATTATATGCAGTGAAAAAGGTGTAAAAACATTGTGAAACAAGGAGGAGTTAATATGACAGAAAAAGAAAAATTTTATATTACAACAGCGATAGCATACACATCTAAAAAACCTCATATTGGAAATACATATGAGATAATTTTAACAGACGCAATAGCGAGATTTAAAAAGATGCAAGGTAAAGACGTATTCATGTTAACTGGAACAGATGAACACGGTCAAAAAATACAAGAATTAGCTGAAAAAGCAGGAATAGCTCCAAAAGCATACGTAGATAACATAGCTGGAGAAATAAGAAAAATATGGGATTTAATGAATGTAGAATACGATCATTTTGTTCGTACAACAGACGATTACCATGAGGAAACAGTACAAAAAATATTCAAAAAATTATATGATCAAGGAGACATTTATCTTGGAGAATACGAAGGAATGTATTGTACTCCATGTGAATCATTCTTTACAGAATCTCAACTAGTAGACGGAAAATGCCCAGATTGTGGTAGAGAAGTTAAACCTGCAAAAGAAGAAGCGTATTTCTTAAAATGCAGTAAATACCAAGATAAATTAATAGAGTACATTGAATCACATCCAGGATTTATTGAACCAGAATCTAGAAAGAAAGAAATAATGAACAATTTCTTAAAAGCAGGTCTTCAAGATTTATGTGTTTCTAGAACATCATTTACTTGGGGTATACCAGTAAGCTTTAATCCAAAACATGTTACATATGTTTGGATAGATGCTCTAACAAACTATATAACAGCATTAGGGTACAAACTAGATAGCAAATCTGAACTATATAACAAAAACTGGCCTGCAGATGTACACGTAATAGGAAAAGATATTCTTCGTTTCCATTCAATATATTGGCCAATAATATTAATGGCATTAGGTGAACCATTGCCTAAGAAAATATATGCTCACGGTTGGATGCTATTTGGTGAAGATAAGATGAGTAAATCTAAAGGAAACGTTATCTATGCAGATGAACTTGCAGAAGAATTTGGCGTAGATGCAGTTAGATATTATTCTTTATCTGAAATGCCTTATGCTCAAGATGGAAGTATAACATACGAAGCAGTAATATCTAGATACAATTCAGATCTTGCAAATACATTAGGAAATCTAGTAAATAGAACAGTTGCAATGGTAAACAAATATTTTGAAGGAACTGTATACTTACCAGGTGATGAAACTGAAGTAGATAAAGACCTTAAAGCATTTGTTAAAAATACAGTAGAAACATACATTGCTAAGATGGATGAATACAGAGTAGCAGAAGCTATAGAATGTGCTATGGATTTAGCAAGAAGAAGCAATAAATATATAGATGAAACAACACCATGGACATTAGCTAAAGAAGATACAGAAAGATTAAAAACAGTATTATTTAATCTTTTAGAATCTATTAAAGTTATTGCAACACTACTATTCCCAGTAATGCCAGAAACAGCTAAGAAAATAGCTGAACAAATAAATGTGGAAGAATTAACATTAGATTCAGTTAAAGAATTTGGTGTAAATGCTGCAGAAAGAAAAGTAGGAACTGCAACTCCATTATTTGCAAGAATAGATGAAAAAGAAAAGCTAGAAGAATTAACTAAAAAGATGGAAGCTAAAAAAGAAGCTGCCAAAGCTGAAGAACCAAAAGATGTTAAAGCGGAAATAACTTTTGATGAATTTGGTAAAACTGAACTTAGAGTAGCTAAGATACTTACAGCTGAAAGAATAGAAGGAGCTAACAAGTTATACAAAATAACTGTTGATCTTGGATATGAACAAAGAACAGTAGTATCTGGTCTTGTTCCATATTACAAGGAAGATGAGTTAATAGGAAAGAAAGTAATACTTGTAGCTAACTTAAAACCTGCAAAACTAAGAGGAATAGAATCTAGAGGTATGATACTTGCAGCAGGTGAAGGAGACAATGTTAAACTTGTAACAGTTGACGGAGATATGGAACTTGGTTCTATAGTATGTTAAGGAGAATATAAATTGAAAAACGGTTGGATAAAAGAGACGGTTGAATGGATAGTTTGCTTTATCATTGCATATGTAATTTATTTAGCTATAAACTATTTTGTAGGTACAATTGCAGGAGTAAAGCAAAGTTCTATGTATCCAACATGTCGTGAGGGAGATAGAGTTGTAATAGGAAGAAGAATACTATACAACAAGGAATTAAAAAGAGGAGATATAGTAATTGTAGAGTCTCCATCAATAACAGAAAATAATACAAATCTGCTTGCAACATATGAGACAAAAACAGGATTTGCTAAATTTGCATATAACGTTATGGGAATTGGTAAAATGAGTTTCATAAAAAGAGTAATTGGACTTCCAGGCGAACACTTATTCATATCTGAAGATGGATATGTATATATAAACGGCGAAAAATTAGACGAACCATATTTAACAGAGGGACTTAAAACTCCAAGAATGGGAGCTGTATACGATATTGAAATACCAGAAGGTTATGTCTTTACTATAGGAGATAATCGTGAAGGTAGTATGGATTGTAGAATATTTGGAGCCGTGCCATTAGACAAAGTTGAAGGCAAAGTTGTAGGAAGAATATGGCCATTAAACAAAATGGGCAAAATAGATAAGTAAAATAAAAGAAATAAGGAGAAAGATATGTTTGAGAAAATAATAGGACATGAAGAGTCAAAACAAATACTTAAAAATGACATCGTAAATGGCAAAGTTTCTCATGCATATCTTTTTTCCGGTATAGAAGGCATAGGCAAGAAGGAACTAGCTTTAGAATTTGCCAAAGAGTTACTTGGTACAGAACATTTAAATGCGTGTATAGATTTCAAATATATAGAAAAAGCAGCAGACAAGCAAGATATAACAGTTGATCAAATAAGAAAACAACTGGCAGATGATGTTTACATAGCACCTGCTACTTGCGACAGAAAAGTGTATATAATAAATGACGCGCATTTAATGAATCCTTCGGGGCAAAATGCAATACTTAAAACACTAGAGGAACCGCCAACATATGTAGTAATAATATTAATTACACATAAAGAGCAAGAATTGCTAACAACAGTTCTGTCGCGTGTTAATAAGATAAAATTCAATAAATTAACAGAAGAAAATTTAGATATGTTAGCCGCCAAGTTGGTTAGTAGCAAACTAGATGTGTTACAGCACGAATATGCGGATGGTTCATTAAAAGTTGCGTTAGAACTATTAAAAGATAATAATAAATATGATAAAATAAAAACATGTGTAGACAAAATAAGGCTTGAAGATAAGTATGGTGCGGTTAAGGCGCTTGAAGAAGTAGATTTTAAGGATGACGAAACGTTTAGATATCTTGAATACATATTCTTAAAAAATAAGATGTATAATCTTGTGCCAATAGTTGAAAAACTAAAAATACGCATGGAACAAAACGGAAGCGAAGATATGATAAAAACAGCTTTTGTTATTAATATTTTAAGAAAGGAGTAGCTATGGAGGAAGTATTAGGAGTAAGATTTACCAAGACTGGTAAACTACATTATTTCTATAAAAACAATTTAGAATTAAAAGTAGGAGATACAGTTGTTGCTAGTTCTGAAAGAGGGCTAGATTTAGGTAGAGTAGTAAGTATAACAAACAAAGAAAATATCAAACTAGAAGAAGGAGATTCTGTTGGTAAAATAGAAAGAATAGCTACTAAAGAGGATATAGACAAACAAAGACATTTAGATAACAAAGCACGTGAAGTGCTAGATACATGTAAAAAACTTGCTAAAAGATACAATTTAGATATGAAATTTATTAAAGCATCATATACTTTTGATGAAAGCAAATTAACGTGTTACTTTGTAGCGGAAGATAGGGTAGATTTTAGAGAAGTTGTAAAAAGCTTAGCGGCAGAATATAGAACAAGAATAGAATTAAGACAAGTAGGACCACGCGATGAGATTAAAGCTTATGATAATATAGGAAGCTGTGGTAAAGAAGTGTGTTGCAGAACATTCTTACCAGATTTTGAAACAGTAAATATTAAAATGGCAAAAGAGCAAGGCCTTCAAATAAATATGCAAAAACTATCTGGAAATTGCGGTAGACTTAAATGTTGTCTAAAATATGAAGAAGAAGTATATAAAGAAAAATTAAAAGAGCTACCTAAAGTCAACGCATGGGTAAAATATAATGGTGAAACATGTAAAGTAGTATCACTAGATATATTAAAAGAACGAGTAAGACTAAAGATAGGACCACAAGGTGAGGAACGCTTTGAAATGGTTGATGTAAAAGAAATAGAATTTGAACCAAGAAAAGTAGAAAACAAAGAAACTAAAAAAGAAGAAGTTGAATCAGCAGAATAAAATAATATATTATATAAATATAAGAGGGAAGGAAGTGAAAATTATGGCATATAGAATAAGCGATGATTGTATAGGATGTGGAGCATGTATGGCAGAATGTCCAGTAGGCGCAATATCTGAAGGAGATGGCAAATGTGTTATAGATCCAGAAAAATGCATAGGATGTGGAACATGTGCAGGTGTTTGTCCAGTAGGAGCACCAGCTGAAGAAGAATAATAAGAGAAAATAAAAACATAAAAAACAAAGCACTTTGTAATACTACAAAGTGCTTTTAATATTAATGTTTGAATTTGAATAAATCTAAAGTTTTGTGATATATCTTTTTATACCATGGTTCCTTTGGCAATTCAATTAGTTGGTTAGTAACTGAATTAGAAAGAACAATATCTTCGCCTGTTATAACAGCGGAACTACTAAACATTCCAGAAGCATCAGCTTGAGATATTCCTAATGTTTCAGAATATAATCTGGCTTCCTTTTCTTTATCTATAAGCATTCTTCTTTCTTCTGGTGAAGTTAAGAAATCTCTATACAATAAAGCTAAAATAGCTTGTGTATTAGGCATCAAATTATCTTCCCAGTTTTCACTAAAGAAATCTATTTTTGCAACATAATCTTCAGATTTGTTTGTGTTAAACAAATCGATTAATCTTGTTGGTATTTTTTCTAAAACGGTAGCAGAAGAATGGTTTAATACTTCGACTACTTCAACAAATGATTCTTGGTATTCTTTTGTCATATTTTATCTCCCTTGCTATTTAACTAATTCAAGCGGTTTATCTTTCTCGGCAATTCTTTCTAAATCTAAGAATGAAGGAGCCTCTTTCTTAAAGGTTTTCCCTATTTCTATGCTATATTTGTTATAAATAGTAGCAAATTTAGATTCATCTACTAAAGGTTGATCGTTTAAGTCACTTATAGCATCTTTTTTAGGCTCTACGTTGGAGATAGGTTCATCTCCTGGCTCAGGAAGAGGTTCGTCATTTGATGGCATAGAATTAGGCGCTACTTCTGAAAAACTTGGCGCATCTATTTCTATTTCAACATCTTCTAAAGGTTTACTGTTTATATCTGGCTCTACAGGTTCGCTTAGTTCTTCGCTTTCAACGGGTTCTGTTGGGGCCTCTAGTGGTCTGCTGTTTTCAGAGTATCTTTCTAATGTTAAATCTATTAAATCTAAAACTTCTTTACTTTTGGCATATTTTATACGAGCATTATCTACAGATATATGTTCGCGTTTTCCATCTATACAAAGGTATAATAAAGTTTCATCAATTATATCTACGTCAATATTTGAGTTTTTCATATATACGCCTCCTATATTAATATTATTAAAAAACAAAAGATAAGTCAAGAAAATGACAACAAAGAATAAAAATAACAGTTCATTTCTGAACTGTTATTTTTTACTGTATTAAATACTTACTATTTGTTTGCTATAGCTGCTTGAGCTGCTGCTAAACGAGCAATAGGTACTCTGAATGGAGAAAATGAAACATAAGTAAGACCTACTTTGTGACAGAACTCAATAGTAGAAGGATCTCCACCATGTTCACCACAAATTCCAAGTTTAATGTCAGGTCTTGTAGTTCTTCCAAGTTTAGCTGCCATATCTACTAATTTACCAACACCGTTTTGATCTAATCTTGCGAATGGATCTTGTTCGTAAATTTTCTTGTCATAGTAGTAATTTAAGAATTTACCAGCATCGTCACGGCTAAATCCAAATGTCATTTGTGTTAAGTCGTTTGTACCAAATGAGAAGAATTTAGCTTCTTTAGCGATTTCGTCAGCTGTTACAGCTGCTCTTGGTATTTCTATCATTGTTCCTACTTTATAGTGCATATCGCTACCAGCTTCTTTTATAAGTGCATCCGCAGTTTCTACAACTATTGATTTAACGTAAGCTAATTCTTTAACTTCTCCAACAAGTGGGATCATTATTTCAGGAACTATGTTCCAATCTGGATGTTTAGCTGCAACGTTTAATGCTGCTCTAATAACAGCTTTAGTTTGCATTTCTGCAATTTCAGGATAAGAAACTGCAAGACGGCATCCTCTGTGTCCCATCATTGGGTTGAATTCATGTAAAGAAGCGATAACGTTCTTTAAGTGTTCAACTGTTATATTTAATTCACCAGCTATTTCTACAATGTCTTTTTCTTCTGTTGGAAGGAATTCATGTAGAGGTGGATCTAAGTAACGAATTGTTACTGGGTGGCCTTCCATAGCTTCATATAAAGCTTCGAAGTCACCTTGTTGCATTGGAAGTATTTTATCTAATGCTTTTCTTCTTGCTTCTTCGTTATCTGAAACAATCATTTCTCTAACAGCTTTAATTCTGTCAGTTTCGAAGAACATGTGCTCAGTACGGCATAGACCTATACCTTCTGCTCCGAAAGTTCTAGCTTGTTTAGCATCTCTTGGAGTATCTGCATTTGTTCTAACTTGAAGTGTTCTGAATTCATCAGCCCATCCCATTATTGTTCCAAAGTCTCCAGATATTGAAGCTTCAACTGTTGGTATAGCTTCACCATAGATTTTACCTGTAGAACCATCAAGAGATAAGTAATCTCCTTCATGGAATGTTTTTCCGCCTAAAGTAAATACTTTAGCTTCTTCGTCTATAACGATTTCGCCACAACCAGATACACAGCAAGTACCCATACCACGTGCAACAACGGCTGCGTGAGATGTCATACCACCACGAACTGTTAAGATACCTTGAGCTGCATTCATACCTTCGATATCTTCTGGAGAAGTTTCAAGTCTTACAAGAACAACTTTTTCTCCTTTTTCTGCCCATTCAACAGCTGCACCTGCAGTAAATACTACTTTACCACATGCTGCACCTGGAGATGCAGGAAGTGCTTGACCTATTGGAGTAGCTGCTTTAAGAGCTGCTGCATCAAATCCAGGATGTAGAAGAGAATCTAAACTCTTAGCATCTATCATTGATACTGCCTTTTCTTTAGAAATTTTACCTTCGTTAACTAGGTCAACAGCTATTTTTAGAGCTGCAGCTGCAGTTCTTTTACCATTTCTAGTTTGAAGCATGTAAAGTTTTCCGTTTTCAATTGTGAATTCCATATCTTGCATATCTGCATAGTGGTCTTCAAGTCTTGAAGAAATTGAAACGAATTCTTCGTATGCGTGAGGCATAACTTCTTTTAATTGATCAATTGTTTGTGGAGTTCTTATACCAGCAACAACGTCTTCACCTTGTGCGTTCATTAAGAATTCACCGTATAATTTCTTTTCACCTGTAGAAGGGTTACGAGTAAATGCAACACCTGTTCCAGAAGTTTCTCCCATGTTTCCAAATACCATCATTTGAACGTTTACTGCTGTTCCCCATGATGAAGGAATATCGTTCATTCTTCTGTAGTAGATAGCTCTTGGGTTGTCCCATGATCTAAATACTGCTTTAATAGCTTCAAGAAGTTGTACTCTAGGTTCAGTTGGGAATTCTTCACCTTTAGCTTCTCTGTAGCATGCTTTGAAACGAACAACTAATTCTTTCATATCATCAGCATTAAGTTCAGTATCTAGCTTAACACCTTTAGCTTCTTTCATTTCGTCAATGATTTTTTCAAAGTAGCTCTTTGGAACTTCCATAACTACATCTGAGAACATTTGAACAAAACGACGATAAGAGTCGTAAGCGAAACGAGGATTGTTAGTAAGCTTAGCAAAGCCTTCAACAACTTCATCGTTTAATCCTAGGTTAAGGATTGTGTCCATCATACCTGGCATAGAAGCTCTAGCACCAGAACGAACAGATACAAGAAGTGGGTTTTCTACACTTCCGAATTTTTTACCAGAAAGTTCTTCTAGTTTTGTAAGATTTGCAAATACTTCGTCAACGATTTCAGGAGCAATTTCTTTTCCATCATCATAGTAACGAGTACAAGCTTCAGTTGTAACAGTGAATCCTTGAGGAACAGGCATTCCTAAGTTAGTCATTTCTGCTAAGTTAGCACCTTTACCACCAAGAAGTTCTCTTTGTTTACCGTTACCTTCTGAAAATTGATAAACGTATTTTGTCATATTCTGACCTCCTAATGATTAAATTAGCGTAGCTAGTAAGCTACGTCTTCTGCCAGCTATTATATCAAAAAGATTGAGTAAAATCTAGACCTAAATGCAAAAAAATATTATATAGTAATAAACAAGGACAAAATACGCTTAATATACTACATTAGGTGATAGAAAATGAGTATAGTTTTAGAGTTAATTATATACATAGTTTTAGTTTTTGGAATAATAATAACAACAATTGCGTTTATGGAAGAAGGGCTAAAAAAGCATGAAAGATATATTAGAGTAAAACGCGAAGGAGCAAAAGTAACATTAAGATTAAAAGTAGAAGGTATGACTAAAGAAGATGAATTATTAATAGCAGATGTGATAGAAAAAGGTAAGTTTGAAAGCATATATGATGTGGTAGATGAATATATACTACAAAATTGATATTGAAATTTACATAATATGTGATATAATATATGAGTAAAAAATATTTAGAAGGAGACTTATTATGTCACAGGTAAAACGGAATTTTCAAAAAAACGACGAGGTCTATGTAGTAGATTATTGGGGAACGTCAAAAGGTGCTGCAGCGTTTTCAGCAAGAGCGCTCATCATAGCGGTAGACGAAGAAAAACAAACATTTTGCGGTGTGCTTTATGGCGACACATACCAAACATACAGCTTTGCGGACTATGGAAGACTCATCTTTGATACTTCCATCGAAGCAAATACAGCTGCAAGCAAGTTGCCGATGCCTGGAGGTATTGCATACCAAAGAATTGGAGACAGAGTATACAAGAAAGAAGTGGACTCTATCGGCGGCGGATATGTAGATGATGTATTCGATCTTAAAATCTGCTTCAAACGAGGAAGGAGTGTTTCTACCAAGGAAATGGGAGTCACAGTTTTTCTTGATGAAGCAGCGGCTAGAAACAAATAAAGCAAGGAGAGTAATATGAACTATATGGTAAAAGTTAAATGCAACGTATCTGATGCGATTTTTGAGTTGCCGCCTTTAAGAAACAATCTCGCTTCTGCCTTTGTTACGCAGGGTAACGCTGTAAAGGAAAGATATGATGAGATTTATGACTATCTTAGAGAACATGGCTTAGAAGCAAGTGAGATGTTATCGTACAACAGAGTTCATGCTTTGTTTAAGGTGTATGTTCATAAAGCTTTAATTAATGAAGCGGTAGAAAGAATTTTTGACCTTGAAAGAAACGAGTTCAATATGCTAGAGGTTCTTGCGGATTTGGTATCCGATAGAAAACTTCGCGAATATGTCTACGGTGAACCTATGGTACGAGCTTTTGCACATGCAATAAGAACACTGCCAAATGATGATTCTGTTGAAGCAGTTTCTCATGGAAGCACAATACTTCTTCTTGAAAAGAAGTTCCTTAATGACCGGAAAATTTAACCAAAAAACATTTGAAACAAAACAGAAAAGACGACTAATTTTAGTCGCCTTTTTTGTTGACATATCTATACCTTCTTGATAAAATAAAATAGAATAAATATAAGGGGTAATGGAATGTTTGCATATTTTAAAGGAAGCATCGAGAAAAAAGACGATAGCAAGATAATAATAGATGTAAACGGCATAGGCTATGAAATATATATGCCAGCCGGAGATATAGATAGATTAAACATAGGAGAAGCAGCGAAAATACACACATTTACAGATATTAAAGAGGGGTATATCGGTATATTTGGTTTCTTAGAAGAAGAAGCTTTAAGTGTATTTGAAAAATTAAAGAAAGTAAGCGGGATAGGCTCAAAAACAGCGCTTGGAGTATTATCTCACATGTCACCTAGTGAAGTGTGTATGTCTATAGCGAATGAAGATTCTACACTAATTAGCAAAGTGCCAGGAATTGGTGCTAAAACAGCAGCTAGAATAATTCTAGAATTAAAAGACAAAATACTTAAAGAGACAGATATTAAACCTACAAAGATAGCGTCTAAGAAAGAAACTACAAATAATAGCAAGAATGAAGCGGTGCTTGCGCTTAAAGTATTAGGGTATACAACTACACAAATCAATGAAGTTATTGATGAACTAGATATTGAAGGCTTAAAGGTTGAAGAAATAATTAAGAAAGCACTTTCAAATATGAATAAAAGATAAAGATAAACAGAGTAATTTTATTAAAATTTATAAAGAAAGAGGAAATATATGATTGAATTAAAGGGTGTTACAAAAGTATATGATCACAAAGTAGTTGCTTTAGACAATGTAAGTCTAAAAGTAGACAAGGGTGAGTTTGTGTTCTTAGCAGGTCCATCGGGTTCGGGTAAATCTACATTTCTTAAGTTATTACTTAAAGAGGAGTTGCCAACAGATGGAGCAGTATATATTAATGGAGTAAATTTAAATACATTAAAAGAAAAGAGGGCTCCAGAACTAAGAAGAAAAATAGGTTCTGTATTCCAAGATTTTAGACTTCTTTATGATAGAACTGTATATGACAATATATTATTAGCGTTAAGAATTAGTGACGCATCTAAGGAAGAAATAAAACACGCAATACCAAAGGTTTTAGAACAAGTTGGATTAAAAGGTAAAGAGAACTTCTATCCAAATGAATTATCTGGCGGAGAGCAACAAAGAGCAGCACTTGCCAGAGCGTTAGTTACAAAACCGCTAATATTAATTGCAGATGAACCAACAGGAAATCTAGATGATGAAACCGCTAAGGGAATAATGCAAATATTATATGATGTTAATGCTTCAGGAACTACAGTAATAACAGTTACACATAATATGAATATCATAAACGAAAGCGGAAAAAGAGCTATTTTCTTAAAAGATGGAAAGATTATATCAGATACAAAGATAGGAGGTAATGAATAATGTCAAATACTACCTACCTAATAAATGAAGGGTTAGATAATTTAAGTAAGCACAAAGGAAAAACGATTTCAACGATGTTGATAATCTGTGCTACAATGCTGATTTTAGGCGTTTTCATTCTTTTATTTATAAACATTGAGAAGAATGTAATGTCTATTACAGAAAATCAAGGACTTCAAGCTTTTATAGATGATAATGTTTTTGAAAGAGATATAAATAATTTAGCTAAAAAGGTTAAAGAAGTAGCGAATGTAAAAGATATAAAATACATGGATAAAGAGGCTGCTTTAGAGGATGCAAAGAACACGTTAAAAGAATATGAATATCTTTTAGAAGGTATGGAAAATTCAAATCCTTTTCCACGTTCTTTTATAATAACTTTTGAAAATTTAACAAGTACAGAAGAAGTCAGAAAAGCGATAGAAAATATTGATGGGATATATAAAGTAAGCTATAACGAAAAAGTTATAAATGCTGTTGTGACAGTGTCTAGGATAGTAAATTATATAATACTTTCAATAGGTGCTGTAATGACTGTAATATCTATATTTATATTAGCAAATACAATAAAGTTAGCTATATATGCAAGTAAAAGAGATTTGTACATAATGAAATATATGGGTGCAACACAAGGCTTTATAAGAACTCCTTTTGTCGTAGAAGGAATGTCACTAGGAATAATGTCTGCAGTTATATCTTGGATAATAGTATCAATAACATATTCTATAGCATATAGATATTTGCCAAAAGTAGGTGAAGAATTAGGAGTTTTTGGATTTGTAGGATATTCAGAAATATGGAGCGCAATCCTTATAGCTTTTGTAGGACTAGGAGTACTAATGGGAATTGTGGGAAGCTTAATTGCAACAAAGAGGTACTTAAAAGAATGTGCACCAACTAAACCTAGCAAAAATCTAACATATACAACTATAAAAAACGATGATGGAACAGAAACAAGAATAGGCGAGACTTCAAAGGAAAGAAAAGATAGACTTGCTTACGAGAAAAAACAAGCACAAGCAGATTTTGAAAGAAAAAGAGAAGAACTAAAAAGAGTTGAAATGGATAAAAAGCAAGAAGAGAAAAAACAAAAAGAAGAGTTTAAGAGACAAAGAAAAGCAAGACGTTTATCTATACTTTTAATAGCACTTACAATATCTTCTATGTTTTCTCCATTTGCAACAGTAACAGCGAAAAGTACTCAAGATAAGATAGATGAGCTTGATGGACAAGTGTCAGAGGCTGCTAAAGAGTATAGTCAAATAACAAAAGATATAAGCATATATGAAGGCGAAATAGCAAACTTAGACAAAGAAATGGTAAAGTACGAAGAAGAGATAGTAACTCTTACAGAACAAGCAAACGTAGCTAGAGCAGAGTATCAAGAAATCGATGCTGAACTACAAGCAGTATCTAAAATATATGCTGAGGCTGAAGATAGATTAAACACAAGACTTAGAAGACTATATGAAAATGGTTTTGTAAACATGTGGGAAGTTCTTTTATCCGCAGAAAATTTAACAGATTTTGTGGCTAAATATAATGCAATAATTGTTTTAATAAAAAATGATCAACAACAACTTGAAGAAATGAACGATCAAAAACAAATTGTTCAAGGATTAAGAGATAGTGCAGAATTAAGAAAATTGCAAATAGAACAAGTAGAATACGATGTTACAAAATCTAAAGAAGCATTAGAAATGGCTAAAGCAAATAAAAAAGCAAAATTAAATGAATTAGAAGCTTCTAAAACAAAATTAAATAAATTACTTAAAGAATTAAAAGCAGAAAAAGCAAAACAAGAAGAAATATTAAGAAAAGAAATTGAAGCAAGTCAAAACTCAGGATTAATATTAAAGGGAGACTTTACATGGCCTGCAAAAGGTGCGTATTATGTATCGGCAATATTTAAGGATAAAGAATATTATAAAGAATTTGGTATAATGCATTATGGTACAGATATAGCAAAGAGTGGTGGCTGTGATATACTTGCGGCTGCATCTGGAAAGGTGCTAAAAATAGTACATTCAAACTCTGGATATGGCAACTATATATTAATAGATCACGGTAAGAAAAATGGTAAGAGCTATGTAACGCTATATGCCCACCTTAAGACAATAAATGTTAAGAAGGGAGAAACGGTAGTTAAAGGACAAAAAATAGGATATATGGGTTCTACGGGCTTCTCTACAGGTACACACTTGCACTTTGAGATAAGAGAAAATGGAAATCAAATTAATGCTATGAAATATTATAGTGAACTTGGAAGCCAAGTAAAATATTTATCTTATGGCAAATGGATTACATTCCCATTTAATAACATGTCTAAATACCAAGTGTAAAAAATATAAAAAATTTAATGAAAATTAATGTAAACCAAGAGGACATACAGTGTGAAAAACACGGTATGTCCTTTTGAACAATTGATCTAAATCACTGTTTTTTGTCGAATATTGCGACCGATTTTTCTTGACACTAGTATAATCGTATGTTAAATTTTTTGCAGGAGGTGACAGACATTTATGGCGTAATATATATGCTCCTTTTAGTAATAATTTTTAATCTAATCACAATATTAACAATTCATATTAGAGGAAAACAAATTTTATCTAATAAAAAAAGAAATATTCATAAAACACCAAAGTGTATAAGTGAATATTTGTCTAAAGTTGAATCGAAATTATCTAATCTAAATTATCCATATAAGTTAACAAAGAAAAAATATTTAATCATAAAATATTTATGTTCAACATGTATTTTTTTAATCGCATTTATAAACTACAAAACGATAAAAGTACCACTAATACTTTGGGTAGTTGTATTTTTAATTCCAGATTATTTAATCTATTCAGTTATAAGAAAAGAGAAACAAATTTTAATAGAAGAATTAAATGGTATAGTTTCTGCGTTAATTCTTTCGCTAACGGCGTTTTCACCATTTGCCAAATCTTTAGAAATAGCAGGCAAAAATATAAAGCACAAAAGATTTAGAGAGGCGTATATTAACTTTACAAAAACATACATAATGAATGGATACAATCTAAAAGATGCGTCTAGAATTCTAAAAAGTAAGTTTAATAGTTATGAACTAACGCTCTTTCTGACAACATTAATGCAAGGAGAAAATGAAGGAGAGATTGTAGAAAGTTTAGAAAGATATAAAGAAGTGTTAGAAATAAATTATTTCAAATGTTTGAAACGAAAAGGGGCAATAAAAATATTATATGTTACATTGGGAACGGTAGTATCATTAATTAATTTGATACTTGTTGTAATGTACCCAATAATTGTGCAAGTGTTTAACAACTTGCAATTAATATTTGCTTAATATAGGAGGAAAGAAAGATGAAAAAATTAGCATATATAAAATCAATAATAAAATCAAAAAACAAAATAAATAGCAAGAGAGGATCTGAACTTGCCGAAACAGTATTAATAACATCTATAATGATGGTTCTTGTGGTTACTATATTCTATCCACAAATGCAAACAATATTTACTAGTGCTATGACTAAAATGGGAACATGGCTAGATGAGATGCTGGCTTTAATATAGTATGTCTAGAATAAAGAAGATATTAATATCTGCTGTAATTTCACTAGGAATATTGTTGATAGCAATATATATTGTAACCTTTAATCAAAATAAAAATGTAGTAAAAGTACCAATTGTCTTAACCAATATTAAAGAAGGAATGGCATTAGATACTATTGAATATTTGCAAATAAAGGTTAGTGGTATAAATAAGAAAATATTTGAAGATATACCTGATAAGCAGGATATAAAAAATGCAGTTGCTAATAAAACATTAAATGTTGGAGAAATCATATTGAAAGATAAAATTGTTTCTAAAGAGGAGTATTTAGCTAAAATTCAAGATACGGAAATTATATCTCTTCCAATAAAAGGAGCAACTGAAGGAGTTTCATATAAATTAAAAAAAGAAGATATTATTAATGTGTATTATACAGCAAAGAAAAAAGCGGTTGATGGAATATTAAAGGCTAAAATAAAAGTATATAGTACAAATAAAGAAGAGGCCATGGTTACTTGCCTACTTCTTCAAAATGTGGAAGTTATCTCGCTGACAAATAATATGGGCGTAGAAACATCAGATGGAACTGCGACCAATATATTAGTAAGGTTAAAAGCAGAGGATGTATTAATGGTAGCAAACTTAAAAGAACAAGGGGTATTTACATACTCTTTAATTTAGGAGGTGGATAGTGTGGATATATTAATATTAATAGATAAAAAAGATAAGAAAAAGTTCATAAAAAGAGCAGAAGAAATAAAAAACATGCTCAAGAAACAAAATATTAAAGTGAAAAACAGTGTTGGTAACGAACGATTAAATCCAAACAAGGATACGTTGTGTTTAGTTTTTTCTAATGATGCCCAATATATAAAAATAGTTTGTGACTGCAAAAAAGTGGAGGCTATTTGTATTACTAGTAGACTGGAAGCAGCATATATTTTAGAAATATTAGAAAAGGTAAAAGATATACATTTTCTAAATACATCTGCAGAAGAAATATGCACAAGAGTATTAAGCTATATTAGATTAATTGAAAATAGAAAGAAGTGTATGAAAAATGAATTTTACTTTGCATAAAAGCAAGAACTTTTGGCTAGTAATAGTACTTTTTGTAATAAGTTTTTTTATATGTGTATCGTTGATTAGAACCGTAGAAATTAGAAATAAAGAGAACGAGAAAATTGTAGAAATTATGGATTTAAGTAGATTTGAATTAAATAATAGAGCGAGACTTGTGAAAGGCAAAACGATATATATTGGAGAAAACTTAAAGGAACTGGAAAACTTTTTTTATGATATAAAAATATCTGCACTGAATAACACCTTAGAAGTAACATTAAACAAGCTTTGGAGAACCAATTGTAATCAAGATTATATAGAGGATGAGTATCTAATAGAAATAGTAGATAACATAGTCGATGTATTAGAAATAGATAATGTTAAAGAGGATATAGAATATGAATTATACAAATACATAAAACAAAATTTCATTAAAGTAAAAAATAAAGAAAATGTATATCAATTAGAATTAGAAAATATTACAGTGTCTGCGGAGCACAAGGATGGTGAATGCGTTTTGAAAATAAAAAAGGAGAGTACATATGAATAAAAAAATAATTAAGACAATTTTTTTAGTAATAGTAATATGTAGTTTAAATAAGATTTATGCTTTGTCTAATGAGTTTGTTTTTACTATAGAAACTGTTGGAATTCCTAGGTACAATTCATACGGTAAAGAGATAAGTGAGGATGTGTATATTGCATATAATATTTTTGCATATTCTGAACCACACAAGATTTCAAGTAGCAATCAGCGCTGGAAGGATTCTAAGTATGGGTATTGGGCAAAAGGAAAAGGCAGATATACCGGAAGTGGAACAAGAGGAGAATATTATGTAATAGGTTATACATATAGCGGAGAAGAAATATTTAATTATTATTTTCCAATGGATTCTATTCCAACAACAACACCGGACACGTGGACTTTTTATTCTTATCCTATAGCTGAAGAAAGCTGGCAGGATACTACTATGTATAAGTATGAAGAACAACTAACACATATGCTCAAATCTAAGCTCATGTTCAATGATTTGTCTAGTACAGCTAAAGCGAACAACCCTAAATATATTAAGGAATATAATATAACCGCTGAAAAAATAGGTAAGAAAAAAGCAAGACTAGAAACTGCAGCTACGTGGAGAACTTATGGCATGATTTCTACTCGTAGAAAGATATCCGGAGTAATATATAAACAAGTATATTTGGTAAAGCCAATGGCTGCAGATGCAGAAGTTAAAGTGTCTCTAAATGTAGAAAGTAAGCATGTTTTAACAGAAGATAATGATGAACTACTAATCCCAATAACATATGGGGCGGAAGTATTGAATATGACGGGTTATGCTAATGAAAAACATATAAAAGAAATTAAAGCTATGGTATATGTGGAAGGGAAAAAGTTAGATGAATTAAGTGGCAGTAAAATTACAAATGTGGGCGGAGAATATATGCTTGTAATATCCAGAGAGAACTATCCTAACGACCTTGAAAAAACAATAACAATAACTGTAGATGGATACATGCACACAGAATTTGCAGTTGATGGACTTATGAGAGATAGTATAACCCAAAACATATCTTTAACAATTGAGCCAAAGAAAATATCCCCCTTAAAAGATATAAACTTTGCCGTGTTAGGAAAACAAGATAAAACAATGGTTGTAAGACCACTAGCCCAAAATAAAGAAACAAACAACTATGATACTATAGGTTTTATAGAAGCTGGTAAAACGTTGGCTGTTAAGCTAGATTTATCGGTGGATAATGTGGAAAAAGTAGAGGCAAAACTAGATAAAAAAGACGTAATTGTAAATACCCTTATAGAAACTAAAGATAGAATTATAGTGAGCATAAATATTCCCGAAGAAATATCTACAACACTTTATGGCGAAAATAGTTTGCGCGATGAGTATGACAGCTATTTTAATGTAAATAAATCAGATATAGGGAGTAGAAAAAACGAACCATATATATTGAAAATAATATTAACATATAGCGATAAAGAATATATAGAAGAAGTAAAAATAGATATATTAGACACATTCCTTTCTAATATGAACAGTGAAACACATGTAACAAATAGTGCTGAAGTTAACTCTAGAATGAATCTAACGACATGGATGGATTTATGAAAAAAGGGATAATAAATATTTGCTTTATTTTCTTTGGAATTATAATAATTCTCATTATAACATTCGTATATATTTTATATTTTCAAGTAGGAACAATAACAAAACATATTAAGTCTGAACTATATTATACTCTTATGAATGGGGTAATAGAATTAGATAAAGAAGAATTGTCTTATAGTAAATACAATATTAATAATTTTGAGCTAGAAAAGCGTTTGGAAAAATGGGCAGATGAAATCGCAAAAGGAAAAATGAATGTGCAACGTGTGGAAATAGTAGAAGTTTTAACAGATGCACTCGTAGATATGGCAAAAATAAAAGTTAAACTTAAGGTGACATTTGTGCCGTTAATAAAAATTAGAGGCGAACTAACCTTTGATTTGCAAGATGAAATAGATTTAATGTTATTAAAATATAATTAGGTGATGTAATGAATAATAAAAAAGGAAACGTATCGTACATATTAACGTTGGTGTTCTCGATTGGAATACTGTTTTTAACAATAATAATGGTAATAAACATGTTAACACCATTTGTATGGTATCAAAAACTAGAGAATATAGCATCGAAATATGTATACATAGTAGAGAGATTTGGATATATAACAGAATTAGAGAAAGAAACAATGTTTGATGAACTTAAGAATGATGGTTTTGATACAAGTAAAATATCTTTTGATTGTCCAAAAGATAAATTGGCGTTTGGTGAGCCATTTGAGTTTAAGATAACATATAAATTAAATATAAATAATATAGTTTTAGGCAGCGAAATAAAACGTGAAACAAAAGAAATATTGCTTCACGTAAGAAAATACGGATATTCTAAAATATAATTAATATTAGCATTGCTGAAAATAAGAGTAGCATGCTCGTTTAATGTATCTTTAAGGTATGAACTAGAAGAATATTTAGATGCATATTCAGATAGTACGGAATAGGATCTAACAAATTCATAGCAACGTATATCTTTTTTAGAAAATATTAAGAAAAAGTTGTTATTAAAGTAATATAGTGAGTATTTAGGAATATATAGATTCTCTAAAGAGGCCTTGTTAGCAAACTCTATTAAATTGTTTGCATTGCCAAAAGTGTATATATTACTTGAAATTGTATATACGGTTTTAGCATGTTCTATTTCTTCTTTACAAGAAATATTTAGCATTTTAGTTATAGTAATAGTAAGCAAGTTTTCTTCCCTTATAGCTTCAATAAATAACTCGTTTGAATCTACTTCGAATTCTTCAATTAATTTTGTGTCTTCTAATAACCCTAAAAAGAAGTTTTCTGCTTTTAGTTTGTTTTGTTTAATATCGTTTAATGTTATTTTTCTTTTTCTTAATTCTTCTAAAGTAATGCTAATCTTAGCTTTATTGTTATTTATTCTCTCAATTTTCAAGCTAAAAACTCCTTTCTAAAATAGATTTATATATTATATGAAAAGATGCTATCTATGGTTAATATATAGTTATTCTTTTCTTTGAAAAATAAAATTATACAAAAACAAATGCAAAAAATAAAAAAACTTGAAATTACATAACTCTTATGCTATAATATCTACGTTAGTTTCCTTGCTCTTAACAAAGATTAAGGGCCTAGACCAAGAGGAGGTGTAAAATGATGAACACATATGAAGCAGTAGTAATACTAACAACTAAATTATCTGACGAAGATAAAGAAGCTGTTAAAACAAAAATATCTGATCTTGTAGCTGCAAACGGTGAAGTTATAAGCGTAGATGATTGGAAAACTAAAAAATTAGCATATGAAATCAAGCATGAAACTGAAGGTGTATATTTCTTATATACATTCAAAGCAAATCCTGAATTCATAGCTGAATTTGAAAGAGTTTTAAGAATTGATACTAGCGTTTTAAAACACATGGTTATCAAAAAAGAAGCGTAATATCCGAAATTTAGGAGGAATAAAAAATGAACAAATTTGAATTTTTAGGAAGACTAACAAAGGATCCGGAAGTAAGATATACATCTGGTAACAACACTCAAGTAACAACATTTACAATCGCTGTAAATAGAAGATTTGTTGCTCAAGGTGGCGAAAGACAATCAGATTTCTTTAACTTAACAGCATTCGGTAAAACGGCAGAATTTTGTGCTAAATACTTTAAAAAAGGACAACAAGTTCTTGTAACAGGTAGAATACAAAATAGATCATGGGATGATGCTACAACTGGTCAAAAGAGATATGCAACAGACTTTATTGTTGAAGATACATATTTCGCAGACGCAAAAAGAGAAGGAGCAGGTTCTTATGATGGACCAATGCCAACAAGTACTGATGCCGGAGACTTCATAGCAGTAGATGAGACAGAGGAATTACCATTCTAGTCTCAAATTAATGAAAGGAGTTATTAAAATGGCAGATAATAAAAAACGTACAGCAGGAAAAGATAAAGCTTTTAGAAGACCAAGAAAAAAAGTTTGTCAATTCTGCGCAGACAAATCTATAGAAATTGATTACAAAAACGTAGAACAATTAAAAAGATTTGTAAGTGAAAAAGGTAAAATATTACCAAGACGTGTAACTGGCGCTTGTGCTTTACACCAAAGAAAAGTAAACGAAGCCGTTAAAAGAGCAAGAACAATTGCACTTTTACCTTACACAGCTGAATAATATATAAATAGATAATAAGAAACCCGCACTAGAAATTCTAGTGCGGGTTCTGTTATTACTTTGCTTTTGCAAGCGCAGCATTTTTGTAGTTCGGATCGTCTGTTACTTCCTTAATAACAGTAATCCATTCGGGAAGAATAACTTCCTGGCTTTCTTCGGTGAGCTCAATTTCAAGAATTGCTTCATCTTCCCAATCGGGATAGACATCAAGCTCGAAGTACTGGTTCTTGTGAAGGAAGCAATATCTGTCTTTTCTTAAAGACTTTTCCCCTTCAAGAAGAAGAGAAAGGTATTCTTGCACACTTATTCTACGTTCGGTCTCTTGTCTGGACATATCCGAAAGAGTTGTTTTTTCGGTGTAGTAGTAGGAGAAGTTTGTACCATCTCCACGCTGTCTGACACGTCTTTCTACGCCGGGAGTTGTGACCTTAAGGTAAGTCTGAAGAATGCTGGTTTTAACAACATCGTCATGCTCCATAAGTTTCTCAAGGTCTGGCTTTTTGATCAAATACTTTCTTTCAATTTCTACAGGTACAGGTAATCCCATAACGATAAATATCTCCTTTAACAGTCTGTCGATTTTTTCCTTAAAAGGTGTAGAGTTGTCTATAACTCTAAGATGAGAATGACCAACCCATGCGTTTCTGGTCTTAAGGTCTGCTTCTCTTGCTTGTTCTGGTGTTTCGGTTCTCGCCTTATTGTTTGCCAAGGTGTAAGATTCTTCGGCGCCCTCTGCTGCGGTTACCAAGTGAAATACTGCATCGTATTGGTCGCGGGCCTCGGTATAGGTAATGAGATTATGTGCCAAGATTTCAATGAAATCTGAAAGCTCGGTGTAAGCCTTTCCATCCATAAGACCACGGTCGTAGATAATAACGGTGTCCTTGCCAAGAATCCGAGCAGCCTCACGTGTGGTTTGCTCTTTGTTAATACTACGATTGGTTAAAAGGTCCTGGAATACGTTTTGACCGAGTTCCCATGGTGTAATGCCAGAGCTGATAAGTTCGGTTGCGGTTTCGGGTACTATAATAACTTTGAACCCTTTTTTAGTAAGAACTTGCTCAATGACACTTAATGCAGTTGTTTTGCCCGCACAAGGACCTCCGGTTAAGACAAATTCCCAAAGTTGCATGCTAAAAATCCTCCTATTAATTTTTGAATTACATATATTAACATGTAAACTATTAATATTGTTCGTAAAGAGTATACATTACGAAGTGGAAAAAGTCAAACTAAATGCGAAAAATAGGGCTTTTTTAACATTAATATTTCGTTGACATTGTAACCTAAATGTAGTAAAATATTATATGTGAAAAAAGGTGGGTTTATGAAACAGAAAAACCAAAAATTAGTAACAGAAAAAGGATATAAAAGAATGATAGCCAAAACAATATTAAGTCCATTAATATATTTGGTTGTTATTGTTATGCTTGCAACAAATAACCAAATACTTGCACCAGAAAAAAACATAACTAATTTAATATTAATAGCAGTTATGGCAGCATATACAGTATCTATATTATATTCGGAACTTAGACTTAGAGCGTCAAGAGTAGAACAACTAAAATTGGGTTTTGAAAACGCAGTTGGGAAAAACATTCGCAACTTAAAGCTACCTGTAATGTATATATCTAACACAGGAAAAGTTGTTTGGGAAAATACAATAAGTGCAGAATTAGAAATAAAAGAATTCTTAATGGAACTAATTGTTGAACTAAACAAAACAAGTAGAAAAGAAAATGCTAAATTCAAAGTAGCAGACAAAGAATTTCAATTATACATAACAGACATGGCTATTGGAGATGAATATGGCAAACTTGTAATATTTGTGGATGTAACTAAAGAATCTGTTTTGGATAAAGCTCTTGAAGACAAACGTACAACAGTAGGCGTAATAACAATAGACAGCTACGATGATGTGTTACAAGGATTAGATGAACTAGATAAAGTAACAACAATATCTGGAATAGATAAAGAAATAATGTCTTGGATAGGTAAATACGAAGGTATTGTAACTAAGATAGAAAAAGATAAATACGTGTATTTCATAGAAAAACAATATGTAAGAGAACTAGAAGAAAATTCTTTTGAAATACTTGAAAGAATAAACAAAGTATCCGAGGATAAAGTAAAGATACCTGTAACAATAAGTATTGGTTTATCTTATGATGAAGATACTCTATCTGGAAGATACAAATCTGCTATGACTGCACTAGATGTAGCTATGGGTAGAGGTGGAAATCAAGCGGTTATTAAAACTAAAAAGAAATACGATATGTATGGAGATACAGGAAAACAATTAGAAAAAACAACAAGAGTAAGAGCAAGAATGATATCTCAATCTCTAAAAGAAATAATACAAAACGTAGAGAACGTATACATTGTTGGGCATAAGAATACAGACATAGACTGTATAGGTGCGGCAGCAGGTATATTTAAAGTCGCAAAAACATTAGGTAAAGAATCTAAGATAATAGTTGATGTAAAAAATAATAATTCAACTAAATATGTGATGGATAGACTAGGAGAATTAAAAGATTACCAAGATGTATTTATTGGAAAAGATGATGCTAAAAAACTAGATTTTGAAAATTCACTTCTTGTAGTAGTAGATACACATAAGCAAAGTTATCTAGCAGCTCCAGATATACTAGAGGAATTCGATAAAGTAGTAGTAATAGATCACCATAGACGTGGTCCAGAGTTTATAGAAAATCCAATACTAACATATCATGAAGTATATGCATCTTCTACATCGGAACTTGTAACAGAACTTCTAATGTGTATGGATGAAGTTAAACTTGAAGAAAGAGAAGCTGAAGCATTATTCAGTGGAATAGTAATAGATACTAAAAACTTTACATTCAAAACTGGTGTAAGAACATTTGAAGCATCAGCATACTTAAAGAAAACAGGCCTAGATATAACAGAACTTAAGCATATGTTCCAAAACGATTTTGAAACATATATGGCAAAAGTAAATATTGTTAAGAACGCAGAAATAATAGATGGAAAGATAGCGATGTCTATTTGTAAGGAAGAGCATGAGAACATTTCTGTAATAACAGCACAAGCAGCAGACGAACTTCTATCTATAACAGGTGTTGTAGCATCGTTTGTTCTATGCGAAATGAATGGAAATGTAAATATTTCCGGAAGATCTCTTGGAGATATAAATGTTCAAGCAATATTAGAAAAACTTGGCGGTGGTGGACACATCACATTTGCAGGAGCACAACTAACAGGTGTTACAGCAGAGGAAGCCAAAGAAAAACTATTAGGAATAATAGAAGAATATTCATTAAAAGATTAAAATTAAATAAAGGAGGAAACATAAATGAAAGTAGTATTAAACGAAAATGTAAAAGGATTAGGGAAAAAATTAGACATAGTTAATGTAAGCGAAGGATATGCAAGAAACTTTTTGTTTCCTAAAAAGTTAGCAACACCAGCAGATAATAAATCTGTTTCTGAAGCTACAACTAAAAAATCAGCAATACAATTTAAGAAAGACACAGATAGAGAAAATGCACAAGAATTAAAAGGGAAAATAGAAGAAATCATAGTAGATTTCAAAGTAAAAACAGCAGATAACGGTAAATTATTTGGAAGCGTAACTTCTAAAGAAATAAGTGATGAACTAAAGAAAACAAGTGGTATAGATGTAGATAAAAAGAAAATTACATTAGATGATGCAATAAAAACTACAGGAGTGTATACTGCTAAAGTGAAATTATACGAAGGAGTAATAGCAAACCTAAAGGTAAGAGTAAGTAATATTTAGGAGGTATCACATGGAAAAAGAGGCTGTGACAAGTAAAATATCACCTAGTGATGTTTATGCTGAACAGGCTGTTTTGGGCTCAATGCTTGTAGACAAAGATGCTATAGCTAAAGCAATTGAAGTGTTAAAGCCAGGGGATTTCTATAGAGATGACCATAAAGAAATATTCTCAGCAATGCTAGATATTTATAGGAAAGGTGATCCAATAGACATATTAACAGTAAGAGAAGCATTAAAGCTTAGAAATTCTATAGAAAAAGTAGGAGGAGATGCATATCTATCATCTTTAGTAGATATGGTTCCAACTACATCAAATATAGATTCTTATGTTAAAATTGTTGAAGAAAAAGCAACACTTCGTTCTTTAATTAAAGCAGCAAATGATATTATTTCATACGGTTATGCCGAAACTGAAGAAGTTGATGAAATAATAGATATGGCAGAAAAGAAAATCTTTGATGTATTACAAAGTAGAGCGGCAAAAGGCTACGCTAGTATTAAAGACATATTAGTAGACACTTTCGAGAATATAGAAAAACTATACAATAGCAAAGCTAGTGTATCTGGCATGGAAAGTGGATTTAAAGATTTAGATTTAAAAACATCTGGACTTAACAATTCAGACTTAATAATTGTTGCAGCAAGACCTGCCATGGGTAAATCTGCATTTGCACTTAACATTGCAACAGCAGTTGCAAAAGCCAATGTGCCAGTATTAATATTCAGTCTCGAAATGTCTAAAGAACAAATGGTAAACAGAATACTTTGTTCTGAAGCACAGGTAGATAGTATGAAAGTTAGAACTGGTAAACTAGATGCAGATGACTGGGTAAAACTAGGTAAAGCAAGTGGAGATTTATCTGAAACTCCAATATACATAGAAGATACACCAGGTTTATCTTCTGCAGAGCTAAGAGCAAAATGTAGAAAAGCAAAACTAGAAAAAGGAATTGGACTAGTTGTAATAGACTATCTACAACTTATGGAATCTAAAGGTAAAGGCGAAAGTCGTCAACAAGAAATATCTGAAATCAGTAGAGGACTTAAAGTGCTTGCAAAGGAAATAGACGTTCCAGTTATTGCATTATCACAATTATCTCGTGCTGCGGAACAAAGACCAGACCATAGACCAATGCTAAGTGACCTTCGTGAATCTGGATCAATAGAGCAAGACGCAGATATAGTCATGTTCTTATACAGAGACGACTATTACAATCCAGAAACAGAAAAGAAAAACATAGCAGAAGTAATTGTAGCTAAAAACAGACAAGGTTCAACAGGTACAGTAGAACTTGCATGGTTACCAAATTACACTAAGTTTGCAAATTTATATAATGGCTAAATTAAACAGGGAGAACAATGAATAAATTATTAGAACAGGTAAAAAATAATATATATACATACAATTTAATTGAGGATAAAGATATAATTGTAATTGGCCTTTCAGGAGGACCGGATTCAATATTTCTTATTCACGCATTAAGCATACTTAAACCTGTAATAGAAAAAGAAAAAGGTATTACATATAGACTACATGCTGCGCATATTAATCATAAAATTCGTGAAGAAGCAGGATATGATCAAAATCTCGCTATGGAATATGCAACCTCACTTGGAGTTCCATTCCATGTATTAGAGATAGATGTTGAAGCGGAAGCTAAAAAACTAAAAATAGGTACAGAAGAATGTGGTAGACGTGTAAGATATGGTTTCTTTAACAAGGTTAAAGAGGACCTAAATGCCACTAAAATTGCAGTAGCGCATAACGCAGGAGATAACGCTGAAACAATAATGCTAAACTTTTTAAGAGGTGCAGGACTTCAAGGATTAAGCGGTATGGAATATATTAATAAAGATATAATAAGACCAATATTAGACATAGACAAAAAAGACATATTAGAGTATTTAGATGAAAATAAAATACCATATGCAATAGATAAAACAAATCTAGAAAACGATTATACTCGTAATAAAGTGCGTAATGATTTGCTTAAAAAAATAGAACAAGAATTTAATCCCAATATTATTACAGCACTAAATAGAATGGCAAAAATAAACAAGCAAGATAACGAAATAATATTAAATGCGGTAAAAGATGCATATAATAATCTTGGTGCAAAAATGACTGAAAATGAAATAGCAATAGATACAAGAAAATTTAACGAGTATTCTGATGCTATGAAATTTAGACTTGTTAGACAGATCTTAACGGAACTGTTAGGTAATGTGCAAAATGTGGAAATGATACATGTTAAAGACACGTGTAAGTTAATAGAAGCAAACATTACTGGCAAACAATACATATTAGGTAATAAATATAAAGTTGTAATTGTTAAAAAGAATACAGCGGTATTTATGAAGAATGTGTAAAAGAACACACAATCATTGAATAAACATATTAAATATGTTAGACTAGTAAGACAAAATGAGGAGGAACAAATTGAAAAAGACAGGATTTTTCAAAGGAGTGATGAACTATTTACTAATAATATTAGTAGTGGTAATGTTAATCTCTGGACAAAAAGAAAATGAATCAAAGAAAATAGATTATTCTGAACTTATGACTAAGATAGAAGAACAAAAAATAGAATCTATTGAAATGTCATATGATAGAACATCTGCAGTAGTTGTATACAAAAACGATACGACAAAAAGAAATGTAACATTAGTTTCAGCTACAGCATTTATGGAAGCGGTAGAAGACAGAATAAAAGCAGGAGAATTTGAATTAACGGTTAAGGAACAATCAAGCATGTCTGTAATTGGCGGAATGTTACCAAATCTAATGTTGATTGGTGTTGCTGGGTTCTTACTGTTCTTTATGATGAAACAAATGGGGAATGGAAATAACAGTACATTAAACTTTGGTAAAAACAGAGCGAAACTTACAAATCCAAATGCTAAAAAAGTAACATTTGAAAATGTAGCAGGACTTAAAGAAGAAAAAGAAGAGCTAGTAGAAATAGTAGACTTCTTAAAGGATCCTAAAAAGTTCAAAGAAATGGGAGCAAGAATACCAAAAGGAATACTTCTAGTAGGTGGACCTGGTACAGGTAAAACATTACTTGCTAAAGCAGTAGCTGGAGAAGCAGGCGTACCATTCTTCTCAATAAGTGGATCAGACTTCGTAGAAATGTTCGTTGGTGTTGGTGCATCACGTGTAAGAGATTTATTTGAAGAAGCTAAAAAAGTAAATCCTTGTATAGTATTTATAGATGAAATAGATGCAGTAGGACGTCAAAGAGGTGCAGGCTTAGGTGGAGGACATGATGAAAGAGAACAAACACTTAACCAACTTCTAGTTGAAATGGATGGTTTCGGAACAAACGAAAATATTATAGTAATGGCTGCAACAAACAGACCAGATATACTAGATCCAGCGTTATTAAGACCAGGACGTTTTGATAGACAAGTGGTTGTTGGAGAACCAGATATAGCAGCAAGAGAAGAAATATTAAAACTACATGCAAAAGGAAAACCATTTGTAGAAAGTGTAGATTTCAAGGTAATAGCTAAAAATACAGCAGGATTTTCAGGAGCAGACCTTGAGAATATGATAAATGAATCAGCGCTTTTAGCAGCTAGAAAAAATAAAAAACAAATAGATATGATAGATGCTGAAGAAGCATTAGTAAAAGTAATGATGGGACCAGAAAAACGTAGTAAAGTAATATCTGACAGAGATAAGAAACTTACTGCATATCATGAAGCTGGGCATGCTATAGTATCTAGATTCTTAAAGAATCATGATACAGTACATCAAATCTCAATTATACCAAGAGGTATGGCTGGTGGATACACAATGTATAAACCAAATGAAGACAAATCTTATGCTTCAAAACTAGAAATGGAAGAACACATAGTATCACTTCTAGGTGGTAGAGTAGCAGAAAAACTTGTACTAAACGATATAAGTACAGGTGCTTCGAACGACATAGAAAGAGCTTCAAAAATTGCTAGAAATATGGTAATGCGTTATGGTATGAGCGATAAACTTGGACCAATAACATTTGGAGCAAGCCAAGAAGAAGTATTCTTAGGTAGAGACTTCGGAAGTCAAAGAAACTACAGTGAAAAAGTAGCTGCAGAAATAGATGAAGAAGTTAAGAATATAGTAATTACAGCTTATGATAAAGCAGAACAATTACTAACAGATAATATGGATAAACTTCATACAACAGCAAAACTTCTATTAGAAAAAGAAAAGATTGACGCAGAAGAATTTGAAGAAATCTTTACAGGTAAAAAAGAAAAGAAAGAAGAACCTAAAGTAGAAGAAGTAAAAGAAGAAGCAAAACCAGAAGTAGTAGAAGAGAAAAAGGAAGAAACAAAACCAGAAACTACTACAGAAGAAAATAAATAAAGATAAAGAGTAACAAAAGTTACTCTTTTTTTATGACCAATTCAACCATAAATTTACATATGTAAAATCAATGTCGAATTTTGTCACATTTTGTCAAAGTAACATACTCACACCAAAACATAATTACCAATTTCACAAACAACCAAAATGATAATTATTAGTCATAAGAGGTTGGAGGTGAACGGTATGAGTTTCTGGGAGTGGGTACTATATTGTTTTAGATAAAATCTAAACACCTGTTGATTTTAAGGAATAATCAATAAAAGTTGATTATTCCTATTATTTTGTGTATAATATGTAAAAATATGGTGGGATTATAAATATGGATTTGATTACACTTTTTATAAAAATATTTATTGCGAATTTGTGTATATTTTATTGCTGTAATAAGATGTTTAACGTTGAAAATACATTTGTTAATAAACTTAAATTTTTGGTTGTAAATTTATTAATATCAACTGGTTATGTTTTATTAAAAGGCCAAATTAACTCATTACTATTAATACTAATTATGTATTCGATATGTTCAATTATAATAAGTAGATTGTTTGAAAAGAAAGTCGGCCAATCGCTAGTTGCAGTAATAATATCGTATGCTATAAGTAATGTAACTTTGGTATTTGCAATATTTTTAAGTTTCTTTTTATATAAATTGGTTGATGATAAATTAATAGGAACTATTATATTATCGTTAATACAATTTATTTTAGTAGTTTTGTTCTTCAAAATAAAAAGGTTTAGAAAAGGTTTCGCTTTTATTAAAGATAAAATGAATAACGAAATACTAGAATTAATAGTGTTATATATAAGCATAACTGTTGTGTTAATTGCTGCACTAATGAGTACTATGTATGATGGAATTGCCACTATTGTTAATAATTTGTTAGCAGTATTAATACTTCTTGGCATAACCATGTATATTATGATACAAAGAACACTAACTATGCAATATAAACATTCGTTATTACTTAAAACCTTAGACGAATATAAAGAGGAGATAGCTTCCAAGGATAAAGAAATAGAGAAGCTAAGTCGAGAGAAATTTAATACAAGCAAAATAAGACATGAATTCTACAACAGACAAAAGGCATTAGAATTAATGGTAAAACAAAATATGTCTGGGAATGTAGATAAGGCAGGTGCGAGCGAAAATATATTAAATATAATTAACGAACTCACATCAGAATATTCTAAAGAATGTGAAATTATTAAAGGGCTTAATGTATTACCTAAAACTAATATTGTAGAAATAGATAATATGTTTAAGTACATGCAAACAGAATGTGCAAAGAATAATATAGATTTTAAGTTAAATATACAAGATAGTATAGAGCCTTTAATTAATAATTACATTTCTAAAAGTAGATTAGAAATATTATTAGGTGACCATATTCGTGATGCTATTAATGCGGTAAACAAATCTGAATCTTCAAATAAAGAAATAATGGTTGTTTTAGGATTAAAAGATGATGTGTATGAAATATGCATATTAGATAATGGCGTTGAGTTTACAATAGACACATTATTAAAATTAGGAAAGGAACAAGTTACAACAGGTGGTACTGGTATAGGATTCCTAACTACTTTTGAAACTCTTAAGGAAACTAAAGCAAGTTTGGTTATTAGTGAACTACAAGACTTAGAATATACAAAATCTGTAGCTTTTGTATTTAATGGAAACTGTGAATATGTTGTTAATTCATATAGAGCAGAACTGCTAAAAGAAAAGTGTGATAGAGAGAATATAATTATAAATAAAAATGAGGGCTAGAAATAGCTCTTTTTCTATGTAAATTTTATTAAAATAATTAAACTTTATGTGTTGAAAAAAAAATCTATATATAATATAATGGATTCGTAGAATACTATTTGAAAAAATAGGAGGAATATATGGAAAGTATACAAATGAATAAATTTGAAATAGTGGACGTTCCAGGTACAAGAACATTAGCATTCCTTGTAGAAGAGAACGATTCAGAGTTTGTAAAGGGTGAGGTGTATTATTCTTTACAAAAACTTGACGCTACAAACAAAGAAATTGCAGGAAGAATAGTTAAAGAATATTCTGTTATACCAGATTTTGATGGCAAACAAGATATTGTTCTTTTAACACTAACAAAAAGTAAAGCAGTACTAAGCACAGGGTTATTAGATAGTAACGGATTAGTGCCAACAGAAGATAAATTAGCATTATCTTATGGCAGCCTATACAATGATTCTAATGTAGAGTACAAAGAATTTACATATACACCAAATATGAAGAGAAGATTTGCCATAATTGACACTATAACATGTGAAGAAGTTAAACCAACTTTACATATAGACGAAGTGACTAAAGAAGTTAAAGGTATGTGCAAACTATTACCTTTAAGACCTTATGTAGTTCTAGAAATAAAAGGTAACTATAACAGAGGTGCTGTAGTAGCAACTGATGGTAAAAGATTAGAAGCTATGAGCCATGGTATGTTAAAACTACCAGAAGTTATGAAAGAAGCTCCTGTAGCTGAAGCTAATGATGTGGAAATTTCATTAGATGACGATGAAATGATAGTGTAGAAGGAGGCAAGAGTAATGGAATGGTTAGATAAACTTAAAGGCTGGTTAAAAGAACATAAGATGAAACTTATAGTTATGTTCATATTATATGCAATAATAACAGTATGTGTAATGGGCGGACTTATGACGTCATGGTATAAAGCTTGCGAAGATCCTGCAATACCAGATGGTATAGCAAGAATGGAAGCAACTACTGGTAAATGGGCAGAATATGCTTTTAATATTCCAGTAATAATGGAAACGTTATTTGACGGAGCTGGAAAGCAAGATGCGTTTATGGTAGGCGCAGGACTATTATTTATATTCTGTGTTGCACTATTCATTAAATTAATAAGCAGCGAAAGAATTAAACACGATTACCAAGGAGAAGAACATGGTTCTGGTGGTTGGAGTAAAAACGGAGAAGAATACAAGAAAAGACCAGACGGTTCATATATATTAAATAAATCTGAAGGATTTATCTTAAGTAGAAATCACTATTTAGGAACAGATCCTAAAAAAGTAAGAGTAAATAAAAACATACTAGTATTCGGTGGATCTGGTACAGGTAAAACTGCATCATACATCAAACCTAATATATTACAAAAATTAGGTTCATATGTTATAACAGATCCTAAGGGTGAGTTATATAGAGAAACATCAGGATACTTAAAAGCAAATGGTTACGATGTAAAAGTATTAGACTTAGTTGATCCTCAATTAAGTAACAGATATAACCCACTTGCACACATTAGAGATTATTCAGATGTAGATATCATCGCGCATACAATAGTTTCTGGTGGTGAAGGTGACGGTAAAGCCGCAGATCCATTCTGGGATAATACAGCAAAAATGCTACTTAAAGCATGTATTTACTATGTAATATCTGTTTTGCCAGAACCTGAAAGAAACCTTTCTAGCTGTCTAAACATAGTTAGAGCAGGTGGTGCAGATGAATCAATATTTGATAGATTATTTGTTGGTGAATTAAAACCAGATCACCCAGGTAGAAAAGAATATGAAGGTATCAGAGTTGGTGCAGATAAAACAAAACAAAGTATAGCAATATCTTTAGTTTCTAAATTATCTCACTTCGACAGCCCTAATATGCAAATGTTAACAACAACAAACGATATAGACTTTGAGCAACTTGGAGAAAAGAAAACAGCGTTGTACGTTATATCTCCAGACTCTCACTCAACATATAACTATATCTTAACAATATTCTATGGACAATTACTACAAAGACTTTATGCTCTAGCAGATAGAAGTGGTGGTGCTCTTCACCAACCAGTTTACCTACTACTAGACGAGTTTGCTAACATTGGTAAGATACCAGACTTTAACCAAAAACTAAGTACAAGTAGATCGAGACTTATATCTATGAGTATCATCGTACAAAGCTTAGACCAATTAGTAGACCTATATAAAGACTTACACGAAAATATCATAGCAAACTGTGATACACAATTGTTCCTAGGTTCTCAATCTATTAAAACTTGTGAATACTTCTCAAAGAGTTTAGGTCAAACTACAATATCATTTGAAAGTAAATCAAGAAACAGAGACGAGAAAAACGAACATTCTCAAGGATATACATATAGCGAACAAAGACAAGGTAGAGATATCATGACAGTAGACGAATTAAAACGTTTACCTAACGATGATGAAATCATCCTTATCCGTGGTCTTAGACCAATATATGCTAAAAAAGCTTGGTTCTATAAATACCACCCTGCTAGAAATGAAGCAGCTAAATACATTATGAAATCTAATGCAGATAGACCAAAACCACCTGCAGTAGATATTAAAACTATGGATGTTCAAGAACATATCAACAACAGATTAAAAAGAGCAAGAGAAGTAGTAGCTCAAGCTAAATCTGGTACAGATAACATGCAAATAGATACATCAGCAGCAAGCGCGCCAAAAGCTCCAATAACTCCAAACGTAGGAGTTCCAAAAGCTGAACCGGTTGCACCAATAAGCCCGGTAGTGCCAGATGTTGAAATAGATGTTGGACCAGCAGTTGCTCCAACACCACAACCAAAACCTGCTGCAGTTGAATTGGATCTTCAAAAAGAATTAGAAAGAAAATTTGATGAACTATTCGGCACAGCAAAAAAGAATAATGTGGAAGAATAAAATATAAATTAGTTCTAAAAACACAAACTCAAACATATATATATCTTAGGTGATATATCTTATGAAAAAGTTTGTGTTTTTTTATGCTTTTGTACTAGCAATATTAATAACTACCGGTATTTTTTATGCAAACAAGTTGGACAAGAGAACTAATCATAAAGAAAATACACAAAAAATATATGAAGAAAGTGTTAAAAACGAAGATGAACAGATGGCAATGTTAAGCGTAAAAGAAATTAAGGATAAAATAAAGATAAAAAATTCTTCTACGGGCGAAATTAAGGAGTTAGAAATCAGCGAATATATAAAGGGTGTATTGCCGGCAGAAATGCCACCAGAATACCATATAGAGGCATTAAAAGCACAAGCAATTGTAGCTAGGACATATTTATACAAAAAGATGAGTGGTAATGCACATAATGACGCAGATATTTGCGATAACCCTGCACACTGCCAAGCATGGTATAGCCTAGATAGGCTTTATGATATTTGGAAAAGGAGTAAAGGATATACAGAAGAAGAATGTAATATGTACTTTGCAAAAGTAGAGCAGGCGGTAGATTCAACTGAGAATATAGTAGTTACATATGGTGGTAAATATATAAACGCATATTTTCATGCGTGTAGTGGAGATAAGACAGAAGATGTAAGTGCAATATGGGGAAAACAGAACATACCATATCTCAAATCTGTGGAAAGCAAAGGGGAGGAAGGATATAAAAACTATACAAGCAAAGTAAAATTAACGGTTTCGGAATTGCAGACAAAATTAAACAAAAGTAGCACTACTAAGTGTAGTATAAACAAAGATAGTGAGAATATAGTGGAAATTCTATCATATACAAATTCGGGTAGAATAGATAAGGTAAAAATAGGAGGTGTTGTATACAAAGCAGAAGACTTAAGAACATTATTAGGATTGAGGTCTACAAATTTTACAGTAAATAAAGAGGGAGAAAAGGTAATATTTAATGTAAAAGGTAATGGCCATGGAGTAGGTATGAGTCAAGTTGGTGCAGATTATTATGCAAAAATTGGATATACCTACATAGGTATAATAAAACATTATTATACTGGAGTGGATGTTACAAAAATATATGTAGAAGGAGATACGAAAGAAAATGAAATTTAATATACCAAAGATGGATAAAGTAAAAGAAGGAATAAACAATATTAAAAATAAAGTAAAAAACAAAAAGGAAAACAAAGTTAAAATACATACAAGATATTATGGACTACTTTTTTTAATGATTCTTTTAGGAGTAGTAACGGTAGCAAATAATATAAATGTATATAATACATTAAGTAGAGAAAACTATATAGAATACAAATTGCCAAGCGATGTACAAACAGAAGCAGACAAAGTAGAAGTGGTAGAGTACGAAACTGCTATAAGTAGTATATCAACAAATGTATCAAATATTAAAGAGGATAAAACAAGTGACACTATAGATAATACAAAAGATACAAAAATAAAAAGAGTATGGCCAGTTGATGGAGAAATAATAAGAGAATATGCGAAGGACACATTAATATATTCTAAAACATTAGGTATGTGGTTAATCCATACGGGCGTAGATATTAAAGCGGAATTAGGAAGTGATGTAAAATGTATAGCTGATGGAAATGTAATATCTGTTGAAAGCAATAATTTCTACGGAAATGTTGTTAGAATAGAGCATGAGGACGGGTATATATCTGTATACTCAAATTTAGCAGAGGATAATCTCCCAAAGATAAATCAAAAGATAAATAAAGGTGAAATAATTGGAAATATTGGAGATACAGCATATGGCGAAAGTGAAGAAGAGAGTCATCTTCATTTTGAAATAACAAAGGATGAAACAAGTATAAATCCTGAAGAATTCTTAAATAATCAGTAATAAACAAGAATTTTAAGAATAAGATGTAATAGGTCAGGTGATATTTGTGATAGATAACGAAATAGAAGAAAGAGTAAAAACATTAGCCAGCTATATCATAGAAACAGGGTGTACAGTAAGAGGAGCAGCAACAAAGTTTAATGTATCAAAATCTACTGTACACAAAGATATATCTGAACGTTTAGAAAAGATAAATCCAGCATTATGGAAAGAAGCAAAGCAAGTGTTAGAAAGAAATAAAGAAGAAAGACACATAAGAGGCGGAATGGCAACTAAAATAAAGTACGAAAGAAAAAAGGCATAAAAATAAACACCGTATATTTATTGTATAATATAAGTGCGAGCAAGGTTGCTTATGAAAAGGAAACAAAAAATAATAGTAACGTTAGTGGCAGTTATTATGATAGTAATGATAGCATTATTATTAAATAACATATAAACATAGAACCACAAAATACTACATCAAATGAAACCGAAATAGTAAAATCTTCATACATGTGTAACACTAGAACAAGAAAAAAATTTCTATAAATGATTTAGAAGAAAAACTGCCATCAGAATGGTATATTGGTATTGATGGAAAAACAATAATAGATAATTTCTATGATATAGGCTACTTTGTAGAAAGTAAATAAATTGTTGCAATGCGCAACAATTTATTTTTTGTCTAGAATAGGTATATTTTCAGAGTTTCTATTGCAAATGAAACAAAAATGTAATATAATTGACACATAAAATAAGGGTATAGAAAGGGGTATTAACGTGACATTTGGACAAGACATTGCAATAGATTTAGGAACAGCTACAATACTTGTTTATGTTAGAGGCAAAGGCATAGTTTTAAGAGAACCTGCAGTTGTTGCTATAGACAAGAATACAAATGAAGTACTTGCAGTTGGACAAAATGCAAGAAAAATGTTAGGACGTACTCCAGGAAATATAGTTGCAATAAGACCACTTAAAGATGGTGTTATTTCAGACTATACAGTTACAGAAAAAATGTTAAAATACTTTATAACTAAAGTTGCAGATAAATCTATAATTTCACCACGTATCATGATATGTGTACCTTCTGGTGTAACAGAAGTTGAAAGAAAAGCGGTTATAGATGCAGCAAATCACGCCGGAGCTAGAAAAGTTTATCTTATAGAAGAACCGATTGCAGCAGCAATAGGTGCAGGTATAGATATAACAAAACCATATGGTACAATGATACTAGATATTGGTGGTGGTACTACAGATATCGCAGTAATAGCATTAGGTGGTGCAGTTAAGAGCAAATCTATTAAGGTTGCTGGAGATAAATTCGATGAAGCTATTATTAAATATATAAAGAAACATCATAATATTGCTATTGGAGAAAGAACAGCTGAAGAAATAAAGATAAATATCGGTTGCGTATATCCAAGAACAGTAGAAGAAAGAATGAGCATTAAAGGTAGACACTTGTTAACAGGCCTTCCAGTAGAAATAGAAATAACTTCTACAGAGATGTTAGAAGCATTAAAAGAATCTGCGAATCAAATAGTAGAAGCAGTACATAGCGTTTTAGAGGTTACGCCTCCAGAACTATCTGCAGATATTAGTGATAGAGGAATATATATAACTGGTGGTGGCGGACTAATTTCAGGACTAGATAAGCTACTTGAAGAAAGAACAGGAATACCTGTTATGATTGCAGAAGATGCAGTTTCATGTGTTGCTATGGGAACAGGTAAAGCATTAAATCACATAGAATTATTAGAAACAGGAAATACAATAAAAGTAAAGAAGTTTTAGTATTAACTAAGACTTCTTTTTTCTTGACTACATGCTGCTGTATATGGTATAATTTGCCCACAAGTTAATATAGTACATGACAGATTTGTCAAAGTAAAAATATGGTATGGAGGTAGTATCATGCTTAGTAAGCGGAAAAAGAAGAGGAATGAGCACAGAGACTTTGACGTCTTTGGGATTCGTTCGCAGTATTGGTCAGCAGTTGAACAATACTTGGAAAGAAGAAACAGATTATCCTTTGTAGAGGAGTGGGCAGATATATGTGAAAAAACAAACGGACGGGTTAGCTATGACGAGCTTTACGAACTCTTAGGAAGAGACTTCCCGAAAGCTCCTTGGCTTGATCCTGAAAACAGGAATGCAAATATTAGAGCGTTTTTTGAAACGTTGGACATTCCCTGTAAAGCGGATGAAACTCATATATATTTCCCATAAGGTCCAGTAAGTACTGGGCCTTTTTTCTATCTGCTTATCTTGAGAAAACATAATATTTATGTTAAAATATTATTTGGAGTGGATAATTATGAAAAAGATGGAATTACTAGCACCAGCAGGAAGTCTAGCAAAAGCTAAAGTAGCATTTATGTATGGAGCAGATGCGGTATATGCTGGAACAGCTAAATTATCTCTAAGAAGTAGAGCGGAAATGGACTCGGACGACTTAGAAGATACAATAAAATATGCACATTCAATAGGTAAGAAAGTTTATGTAGCAATGAACATTTATGCCTATGATAAAGACTATGAAGAAATAAAAGAAGAAATAAAAAGATTAGATAGAATAAATGCAGATGCAATTATTGCAAGTGATCCTGGAGTTATTGCATGTATAAAAGAAACTGCGCCTAATATGGAAATACATATTAGTACACAAGCAAATATAACTAGTGTAGAAGCAGCTAAATTCTGGCATGCATATGGAGCAAAAAGAGTAATACTTGCTCGTGAATTGTCTAGAGACAAAATTGAATACATTATGAAAAACAAACCAGCAGATTTAGAAGTTGAGATGTTTATTCATGGTGCAATTTGTTATGCATATTCTGGTAGATGTTATTTAAGTCAATATTTATCAGATAGAGGAGCAAACTGTGGAGATTGTAGTCAACCTTGCAGATGGCAATATAAATTAACAGCAGAAGAAGTAAATAAGCCTGGAAGCATAATTAACATAGATTATGATGAAAAAGGAACATACATATTCTCATCTAAAGATTTATGCTTATTAAAACAAATACCAGTACTTGCAGCTATGGAAATGGATAGCTTAAAGATAGAAGGAAGACTTAAAACAGATTATTATCTAGCAACTGTTGTTAGTGCATATAGAAAAGCAATAGACGATTATTATGAATCACCTGAAACTTGGAACTATGAAGACTATTTATCAGAACTAGAAAAGGTAAAAACAAGAGGTCTTTCAGAATTCTATTTCACTAATTCAAATAACCAAGATATCCATGATTACGATGGATTTAGTGAAAATCTTAAATATGAATATGGCGCAAAAGTATTAGAAAATTTAGGAGATAATCTATATCATGTAGAGATAAGAAATAAATTATCTGTAGGAGATTTGTTAGATGTAATGGTACCTGGAGATATTACTCCTCATGAATTTAATATAGAAGAACTTTATGATTCTAAAACAAGAGAAAGAATAGATACAGTAAACCCTGGAGTCAAAGGACAATCTGTAATAATTAAAGTACCATATAATATGGATGTAAACTATGTTATAAGGAGAAAGAAATAGTGGATTTAGATTTAAATAAAATTTACGATAGAACAGAAATAGTTCTAGGAAAAGATAAGTTAGAAACTATAAAAAAATCTCATATAGTAATATGTGGAGTAGGTGGAGTTGGATCATATACACTAGAAGCTTTAGCAAGAATTGGAGTAGGACATATAACTGTAGTAGATAAAGATGTTGTAGATGTAACAAACATCAACAGACAAATAATTGCAACAGTGGATAATGTGGGTAACTCTAAGGTAGAAGTTGCTAAAAAACGTGTAGAGTTAATAAATCCAAGCATAAAAGTAGATACCGTTAAAGAATTTATTGACGAAACAAATATACCAATGTACATTACTAAAGATGTAAATTATGTAATAGATGCAATAGATAGCACTGAGTCTAAAATTGCTCTAATAAAATATTGTAAAGAACAAGATATAAAAGTAATATCTTCAATGGGAACAGCAAACAAATTAGATCCATTAAAGCTTACAGTAACAGATATATCTAAAACAGAAATGTGTCCTTTAGCTAAGATAGTAAGAAAACGTCTTAAAGAGGAAGGAATAACAAAAGTTAAAGTTGTATATAGCACAGAACCAGCTATAAAAACAAATACAACTACACTTGGTAGTGTATCTTTTGTACCATCTGTTGCAGGACTAATAATAGCTTCAGAAGTTGTAAAAGATTTAACAAGTAAATAATGATACAAAGAATAGACTTAGGTCTATTCTTTATTTTATATCGTGTTACTAACAAAATGTTAATTACAAGTTGCAAAAATGGCATATTTGTGGTAAAATATATGTGTTGAAAAATATTAACATGCCTTAACTATGGGCATAGAACGAAGAAAAGGAGAGTATTAGCATGTACACAGATTTACACTTGCACACAAAGTATTCAGACGGAGAGTATGAACCGCTTCAGGTTGTTACTATGGCAAGAGAACGGCAGGCATCAACTATAGCAATCACAGACCACAACAACATCGAAGGTAGCAAAATCGCAGTAGCAAATAATCCGTATTCGGACATTGTTGTAATTCCCGGAGTGGAATTTACTGCAAAGTCCCCGGCAACCATCAATATTCATATGTTGGGACTCAACATAGATCTCAAAAACAAAGCATTAAACGAGCTTTGTGACGCATATACTGAAGATAGCAGAAACAGAACAAGGTCTCTGCTTTGGCTTCTTGAGAAGCATTATGGTATGCGGTTTGAGGATGAAGATGTTGTAGCACTGCTATCGTCTATCGGGAACATCGGAAGACCTGAAGTTGCAAAGCTTTGTCTTAAGTATGGTTACGTTTCAAGCGTACCGGAAGCTTTTGATAAGTACCTTAACCCTGTAAAGCCTCTTATTACAGATAAGAAGGTTGATCCTACGGATAAGGAACTTATTGAAGTTATTCTTGGTGCCGGCGGAGTTCCCTGCCTTGCACATCCGAGAAGTCTTAAGAAGACAATTCCTGAACTTCGGGAATATATCTTAGACCTTAAGGATAATGGCCTTATGGCTATTGAGGCGTACCACAGTGATTGTCCTAAGGAACTCACTTTTGAGCTTCTTAAGATGGCACATGAGTTTGGTCTCTATGTAAGTTGCGGCAGCGATTACCACGGTCCTGTTGTATCACCCAAAGTTCGCATAAGAAGCGGAAAAAACGACAATCTCAACATTGAGAGAGTCAGCATACAAAACTTGTTTACGGAGGTTAAAGGATATGATGAAGAAAGTTAAACTCTATGTAAACAGTACCAAAAACAACGCGTGGGTTGTTTCAGAAGAAGTACGGAAAGAACTAATAGCCGCTGGATACGAAGTTACGGATGAAAACCCGGACATTGTAATCGGCTTTGGAGGAGATGGAACGTTTATCAAGTGGATAAGTGATAACAACTACGATACGGAAACTAGGTATATCGGAATAAATTGTGGAACTTTAGGTTTCATGCAGAGTTTCGATATTACCAGTGCAAAGATGTTCGTAGAAAACATTCCAAATTATATCGAAGAGCATTTGAGATATGTAAAACTCACTGTAAATACTGCAGGTAAAGAAAGAACTTTTTATGCAGTAAATGAGTTTAACGTTCTTAATGCTGAAGATAAAACCTTTAGAGCAAATGTAAACATCGGTTATGAATTTCTTGAAACCTTCGTTGGTACTGGACTCATTTTTGCAACCCCAACGGGTTCAACTGCAAGAAACATTTCTTCTGTAGGAAGTATAATGTTTCCATCAATTGAAGCAATTCAGATGACTCCCATCGAAGCAATTGTTAACAGCAAAATACACTGTATGCCAAAGAGCATTTGCATTCCATCAGGAATGGATATACTCCTTACTCCTGCAAATGAAAGCAGCATCAAAATCATTGCAGATGGCATCAATGTTTTTGAAGGTAATTACAACAGTATTACTATCTCGTACTCGGATAGATACATGATTACCTTAACTGATAGAAAAAACAGCTTCGTAAAGAAGATTCGTGAAAAGCTCATCTAACTTAAACCAGCCACAGTAATTTACTGTGGCTGGTTCTTTTTTTTATTTCTTAAATATGTATTATTTTTCTATTGGCTGTACGTCATCGTATCTATATGATGCGCAAGCGGTATCCTTCTTAGGATCTTTTGTTTTAACTGCATTGCAGTTACAAACAGATATTTCTTCTAGCCTACAAGTAGAATCTTCTATACAATTGTGAGTACAGTCTGCAACTGTGCATTTAATTTTTTGATGACCTTCATTTTTACTCATTATTTTCACCTCATATATATTGTTTGTAATATGTATAAAATTATACAAAATGGATTTGCGTGACAGGCAAAAAAATATTTTTTATAAATACAAATGTATATAGAGGTGAAATATATGTTACAGTTTTTATCTAACATATTGTCTTATGTATTTTTACTTTTCGGATATATATCTGAAGAGAAATTATTCCCAGAAGCACTAAGTAAAAGTGAAGAAGAATATTTATTAAAGAAAAATTTTGCTGGAGATAAAGCAGCAAGAAATAAGCTTATAGAACACAATTTGAGGCTTGTTGCACATATTGCTAAAAAGTATGCGGCGACAACACAGGATAACGAAGAATATATATCTATTGGAACAATTGGATTAATTAAAGGAGTAGATAGCTTTAAGGAAGATAAAGGTTTTAAGCTTTCTACATATTGTAGCAGATGCATAGAAAATGAAATACTTATGCATTTAAGAGGTCTAAAAAAGACAAGTGGGGACGTTTCAATAAACAGTGTTATTGGGACAGATAAAGATGGAAATGATATGGAACTAATTGATGTAATAGAAGAGGAAAGTATTGATCCAATAGATAATATATATAACAAAGTTATTACAGAAGATATGATAAAATATATCGATACTAAATTAAATAGCAGAGATAGATGTATTATTAATATGAGATATGGATTAAATGGTGAAAAAGAAAAAACGCAGCAAGAGATAGCAGATATGTTAAATATATCTAGGTCATATGTATCTAGAATTGAAACAAAAGTTGCTAAAAAACTAAATAAGTTCATATTAGAAGAAAAATAACAATATTTGGTTGCACTTTATTTTTCGTATGTGATATAATTTTTTAATTAGAAGAGATAGATAAAATGAGGTGAGAATATGAGCTTAAGAGAAGAAATGGCAAGAAAAGAACAAGAGAAAAAGGAAAAGATAAAGAAATTCTTATACTTCTTAATAGGTGTTGGAATAGTAATAAGTTTCTTTAACATAGTAGTTGGAATGGTAATTGCTATACCATTAGTAATAATTTTAGCAGCTATTTCTGCCGCTAAAGATATAAAACATGAAGCGCAAGATTTTGCTGGAATAATAATAAATGAATTATCTCCAAAGATAGTAAAAGTGGTATTGCCAGAAGCAGAAAGATTCCCTGAAGAAGGAATTGAAAAAGAAGAATATCTATTATCTGAGTTTGTAGATTCTTGTGATGAATTTAAGTCAAGGGATAAGATGATAGTACCTTTAACAATTAATGGTGAAAAAGTAAATGAAATAGAACTTTATGATGTAACACATGAAATAACAGAAGGCGCTAAAGATCCGTTCTATGGAATATATGGAAGAACAACTTTAACTAAAGATATAAGAAGTAAAATAAAAGTAAGCACAGAAGGGAAATATGCTTTTGGAAATGTATTCAAACATGAAATGGATAATAAGTACTTCGAAAATGTTTTTGATGTTATGGCGATGAATAAAAATTTAGTTGGTAAAATACTAACAGACGAAGTAATGAATTTCATGGTAGAAATATACAAGAAATATAATTATATAGTAGAAGTGAGCATATTAAAAAACAAACTTAATGTAAGAGTAATAGGTAAATCTAAAATAGTTCAAACATTTAATGGTAGTGATATAGATAGAATAGTAGTAGATAATCATTACAATATAATGAAAGAATTAACAGAATTAGTACATATGTTATATGCAAATGTAGAAAAATTAGAAATAAAATAATGTATAAAAATAAAGTAAAACATATATATTGTGTTTTACTTTATTTTCTTATGTGATATAATCTCATAAATGCTTCTATAGCTCAGTAGGTAGAGCGCATCCATGGTAAGGATGAGGTCACCAGTTCAATTCTGGTTAGAAGCTCCAGTAGAGGTGAAAACATGAAACAAAATTTCAGAGATTTATATAGAAAGTTATATGATGAAAATAAAGTGGAATTAGAAGACCTAAGGCTTAAAAGTAAAGAAGAAACTAAGAAAATAATATGGTATGTAGTGGGCTTTTTCGCTTTGTTTATATTATTAGCATTTACAGGACTTGGAGTTATTCTTATACCAATAGTATTTATATTTGCAATAACAGCAATAATAAAAGGATCAAGTGCAAGCAAAATAAAAGAATCGCCAACATACAAATATAAAAAACTATTCAAAGAGAAAATAATAGTACCATTAATAACCAATGTTTTCGAAGGTGCAACATATAGTCCAGAAGCTGGTTGGACACGTGAACAATATAAAGAGGCGGGTTATAGAGATTGGATAGATAGATATAGTTCAGAAGATTTAATTGTAGCGCCAATGAAATTAAAAGAAGGCGTAGAAACTAAAATGGAGTTTTGTGAAGTTCATACGGAAAGAGAAGATAGAGATAGCGATGGAAATACATCATATGTAACGATATTCTATGGTTTGGCTTCTAAAATGAAGATAGATAAAAATATAGGTACAGATGTATACATCAAAAGGAATTGGTCTGCAGGTAGCTCTAAAGTAAAATTAGATTCGCCAGAATTTGAAAAGAAATTTGATGTTGAAGCTGAAGATCAAATAATGGCAGTTAGATTATTAACGGCAGATGTAATGGCAGAAATGGTAGATATGTATGAAAAATACAAATATTCATTTGAAATACATGTAATTCATGATACAATATACATGAGAGTTTATACAGGAGAAGTGTTTGAACCTAATATATTTAAGGACTCTATGGAATACCAAACTCTTGAAAAATATTATAATGTTATTGAAGCGATGATGAGCCTTTCAAAACATATATATAAAGTAATAGATGAAATAGTAGTATAAGGAGAAGTAATATGAATAAATATAAAAGAGGAGAAGTAAATCCGGCGGCTATAATAATAGCAATTGTGGCTATGTTTATGGTGATACCACCACTAACAGTACTTACACATGTATTTGATATTAAACTAACAGGTACACATTTACTTTTAATAGTGATTGCTGCAATAGTAATATGGATAATTGCAATGTACAATTCACTTGTTAATGCTAGACAAAAAGTAAAGCAAGCAAGTAGTGGAATAGATGTATATTTAAAGCAACGTTTTGATTTAATACCTAACATAGTTGAAACAGTAAAAGGGTACGCTAAACATGAAGCAACAGTTCTAGAACAAATAACAATGCTAAGAGCAGAATATGATAACAGAGAACAAGGTAACATGAGACAAAATCAAGAATTAAATGAAAGATTTACAAATCTTTTAGGTTTGGTCGAAGCATATCCAGAACTTAAAGCAAATGAATCATTCTTAAACCTACAAAAGTTATTAACTAAGGTTGAAAGTCAACTGCAAGCAGCAAGAAGAATATATAATATTGAAGTAACTGAGTACAATACAAAGAGACTTAAGTTCCCAAATAGCATAATAGCTAATATCTTTGGATTTGCTGAGGCGACTTTATTCGAAGCTACAGAAGTTGAAAGACAAGCTGTTAAAACAACTTTTAATAATTAAATAAAAACTAACACAATAACCACAAGGGATATATTCCTTGTGGTTTTATTTATAGGAGATTACAAATTATTAATTATTAATTATTAAACAGGTATATAAAGTGCTTTTGCTTAGCCTTTATATATTGTAGTATATGAAAGTTTTTTCTTTTTGTGAATTGTTAGGAATAAAAAATAAATATAGTCATATATATGTACTAAATAGGAGGTATGAAATGGCTATAAAAACAGATAAAGAGCTTTTGAAATTAGATAAAATAATTGCTAGAAATACACAAATATTATGGTTGGAACAGGATATATTGGTACCAGATTCTAAACCAGATGTTATGAAAATTGTACAAGTGGAAGCAGTACCATACATTTCAAATACAGATGTATATGATGGAGGAATAAGAGTAAGCGGGGAAATTACATATTACATTATATATAGAAGTATGGACGAAGATAAGACAAGAGGGATAACTGCAACATATCCGTTTACACAAAGTATTAATGTGCCAGAAGCAAAGAAAAACATGAACGAGAGTGTAAAAATTGCAGTAAGAAATGTTGTATATTCATTGCCGAATGAAAGAAAAATAGGAATTAAGGTAGAGTTAGTATATAAATATGTAGTAAGAGAAAATACAGATGTGGGTATTATAACAGGTATGGAAGGAGAAGAGGATATTGAGTCTAAAAAAGTAAGCGATACTTTCTATAATGTTATAGATATCAAAGAGGAAATACTGGATACAAATGAAGATATAATAATATCAGATTCAACGCCTAAAATAGGAGAAATATTGAGAGTAGGAGCTGGTATAACAAATACAGACTACAAGGTAAGTTATAATAAAATCCTTGTAAAAGGAGATATAAGTCTAGAAGTAATGTATGTTGAGCAAGATACAAACAATATATTTACATATACTACTGAAGTGCCGTTTGCAGGGATGATAGAGTTTGAAAACATTAAAGAGGAATATAAATGGGATATAAATTATACATTAAGAAATCTTGAACTAACGCTAAATGAAAATAATATACTAAATGCTAAAGCGGAGATAAATGTAAACGTGGTCCTTTATGAAGAAAAAGAAATAACATATATTAAAGACTTTTATAGTACAAAAAGCAATCTTAAATACGATGCTAAAGATGTTGTGGTGGTAAAGAATAAAGATATTATTAGTAAAACAATTACTATTAAAGAGAGTGTAGGCACAACAGAAGCAAAGAATAGAGTAGTAACAACAACTGTTTCGACCGAACAATTGAATACTAAAGTTGTAGGCGAGAATTTGTACGTGGATGGAGTAGTTAAACTGGGAGTCTCTTTTGTAAATCAAGATACTGGAGTGATAGAAAATAAGACATATGATTTGTTAGTAGATAATAGTATATCTCTAGGCAAAGATGTGAAAGAAGAAAATGTAGATATTACTATTAAAACTGTGAGCAAGGCTGTTTCCAATATAAATGGAAACGTAGAAGCAAACATTAATTTAGAATTTGCGGTGGGTATAGAAAATATAGACAAAGTTATCTTAATTGATGAAATAACAGATGAAGATGTTAAAGATGATACATTAAATAATATGTATGTGTATATAATAAAAAAAGGAGATACTCTTTGGGATATAGCAAAGAAGTATAAAACAACGGTAGATAAAATAGCGAACACTAATAATATAACAGATGAAAACAAACTGGATATAGGTCAAAAAATATTAATAATAAGATAGATATGAGAGTAAAATATTATATGAGATTGTTTGGGCAAACGTACATAAGAAGGTCGTTTGCCCTTTTTATAATTATATTGATGTCAATGTTAATAATGGGAATAGTGATGCTAAAGAGAGTGGCGCCAAGCATAAAAGTTGCGTGTGAAAGTAGAGCAAAAAGCGTAGCTCTTGGAGTTACAAATGAAACTGTAAAAGAGATATTAAAAGAATCAGAATATGAATCTTTAGTAAAACTTGCGTATAACACGGAAGGAAAAATTGTAGGAGTAAATGCAGATATAGTAGAAATGAACAGATTGTCTTCAGAAATTGCATATAGAATACAAGAAAAACTTACGAATTTAGACGATGTGATTATAAAAATCCCATTAGCTAAACTGGTAGGGTTAAATATATTTTCAGGATATGGGCCAAAACTAAAAATAAAGTTAGTGCCATATGGAAATACATTAGCAGAATTTAAGACTGAGTTTATATCTGAAGGGATAAATCAAACAAGACATACTATATACATAGATATAGCAAGTACGGTAAATGTAATTATACCTTTCAATATTGGGGCGGTAACAAGTGTTACTAGAGTAACAGTAGCTGAAACGGTAATAGTAGGGGATATACCAGAAACATATTATAATATAGAAGGGATAAAAGAAGTATCTGAAGCTGGAATATTAGATACAATGTAAGTTAGGATAATATAAGTAAAAAAAAGAACCAGCGTAGCTGGTTCTAATTATCAAACTTATTTAGTTTTTTTAGTTGTTGCTTTTTTTACAGGTTTTTTAGCAGCTTTCTTTACTGGTTCTGCTTTTTTACCTTTTACTACAACTAGTATTATAGCTAAAACTACTAGTGCGCCTACAACACATGCTATTATTACAGGAGTAGGGTTCCCTTTAGCAACTGGCTCGGCAACTTGTGGAACGTTTTCAGGAACAATTGGTTTTGTTACAGAAGTTCCGTATGCGCTTATTTCAGTAGCGTGTAGTCTAAAACTAGCTATGCCTTTTCCAGAATCATAATCAAAAGTCTTCACTTCAATTCCGTATTCATCAAAGTTGTATCTAGAAAGATCTTTGTTCATATCTTCTAGGAAACTTCTTTGCAATAGATTCATTTCTCCAACAGCGAAGAAAACAGATTCGAAAGCAACCTTATCTACTTTTATTTGTGTTTCATTTGTTTTATCTCCAGTATATGTATAAGAGAATACATTGTTGTTTAATGCAAAAGAAGTAGTGTAAGTTGTAGTTGTTTCTCCTTTAGTTACAACGTATTTGAAATCTATACTATCTGTATCATATGTAAAAGACATCTTAGCGTTAGCTGTGTCTAATGATTTATAATGTCCATCATCTTCCATATAGTATGCTAATGTTTCTAATGGTAAATCTAGAGTACCAGCATAAACAAAGTTAAATGATAAGAATACTACCATAAAAATAGCGATTATGTTCATATAAAATGATTTTTTCATAATATAGCCTCCTTAATTATATCTTAAATTATATTATATACATTTTTTTTTTGCAACATAAAAAGCACGAATAAATCGTGCTTTTTATATTAACTTTGTAATATTAAATATATTTTAGGATTCAATTAATTTTTGCAAAAATTCTTTAGCGTAATCTTTCTCAATAGATGTGGTGCTATTTGTAACAAGCGCATTTTCTAAGTTTGTACCATCAAATTGAAATTCACCTCTAGAGTTTCTTCCGGCCCAATGATCATATATTCTTCCGTCAAGGTTTTTATCAAACATGGAACATAATCTTAGCTTAATACTATTGGTTTCTGGATTTATTCCAACTAAGTAAATCATATATACAGATTTATCTTCAGATAAGAAATGTAATAGCTTGTCTATATTATATCCCTTTGGATTACTACTTTTTGCTAACATTATTTTTGTTTTAATGTCTATTTCAACGTTATACTTTTCAAAAGCCTTTTTGTAGTCGCCAAGAGTGTTTACAGTCTGTACATCCTCGGGAATAGTTTGACCACTAATTAGACCATTAATAATATTTGCTTTTGTGTCATCTTCAGGACTCTCAATTAAATACTCAATAATGCGGCCTCTTAAATTAACGTTGTCTATTTTAGCGGCAGTAAGTATTGCTTTTTCTACCTTTTTAACTTTGTTATTCAATTCATCTCTTAATACAAGAAACTCCTTTGAAGATATAAAATTCATGGCTCTATTTACAGAATCTTCTATAATTGATAAATTAGTACTATTTACAATAAATTTTTGTCCGGTATCCTTCGATATTAGAAGTAGCTTCTACTAAACGCTTTAGGTTATTATTAAACCCAATTGTTAGGTGGTAATTGAAAATCTTTTCAAAATTTTCTGGAATATTTTTTAATCCATCTATTTCGCTAGAGATATCACTAAAGTTAATACTTCCAATAATTTTTGTAAGTGTTAACTTGTGAGATGAATGACTAACTTTCTTTACACATGTGCTGTTTGCTAGAACAATTTTATGCCCTATAGGTGATACAACTATAACAAAAAGTGGGATATTGTCATATGCTTTGATTTTAGCAAGGCCAAGAACAGTGTTAGAAACAGTTGCTGTTTTTGAGTAAGAAATACGTACGGCAAAATTATCGCAATAATAAACAGTACGATCTGTTTTTAAGTTAAGCTCGTTTTGTAATTTCTCCTTAAACACCGCTTTGTCTACTACAGCTTTGTTATTATTTACAAAATCAACTAATTCTTGAATTTTAATTTTGTTATACATTAATTATCACCCTTCTTCATTGCGTTTTGAAGAGAACTTGTATTTCTTTCCCAAAATACGCCATCGGTATATCCTTGTATAGACATATCTGAATCGGCCATTTCTAAACGCTTTTCTGCCCAAACACAATATTGTGGATTTTGCTCTATACCAATATAATGTCTGCCTAGCTTTTTAGCTGTAACTGATGTAGAACCAGAACCTAAGAATGGATCTAATATTACATCACCTTTATTTGTACTTGCTAGGATAAGTTTAGCAAGTAGCTTTTCAGGCTTTTGTGTTGGGTGTGCTGTGTTTTCTGGCATTGACCAGTAAGGAATGGATATATCGTCCCAAAAATTAGAAGGACAAGTATCTCTAAATTTCCCTTCAGCAGTTTCTTCCCAATCTTTTGGTTTACCATCTTGTTTGTATGGTGCAATAACTTTTCTTCTAATTTTTACATCATCTACATTGAATGTGTAATTTGTCTTAGAAACAGTGGCAAACCAAATGTCTTCCATACCATTTTTCCAGTTGGCTTTTGCACCTCTACCTTTTTCGCGTTGCCAAGTTATACGGTTTTGTACATAAAAATGTTTTTTAAGTACACGCTCTATAGCGCCACTAGATTTCCAATCACAACAAACATAAATAGAAGCGTTATCTTTAAGTGATGGAATTAGAGCTGTAATCCAACTATCTATATAATCTTCGTATTTATCATCAGACATACTCTTAAAACCATTTCCGTGGAATTCTTTGTCTAAATTGTATGGTGGATCAACAAGTAGTAGGTCGACAGATTTTTCAGGTAATTTAGTAAGAACATCAAAAGTGTCACCTAAAATTGTTTTATCTATAATATTTTCAAGTGTAGTTTTATTATGCAAAGTAATACATCTATCTAGGTATTCTTTGCCTTGGTCTACAGTTATATCTATTGTTTTATTTTTTTCAGATTTTGCCATTTTTTTAACTCCTTGATATGTCTTAAATTATATCACATATGATGTTTTTTGCAAGAAAATGCGCAACAAAAAAGCACGAATAAATCGTGCTTTTTATTTATCCTAAATAATATTGACCGCCAGATACAATAACATCTGTAGGTTTAACGAAGTTAGTAAAATCAGGATCTCCTGCAAGAAATTCTAAGTATTCTTCTTCTGACTCTTCCCAATATGCGCCTATAAATTCTCCGTCTACTCCAAAAAATGGATGACCGTTAACTACTGTGTTGTATTCGCTAGCTACCCATTCTGCCCATGTCATTTTAGAAGCGGCTTTGTATGTTGTGTTACCTTCTGAATCTGAAACACAAAAAGCGATAAGTCTAGTTACAGAAATACCAGTATTAGATATTTTGATACTCCAATTTGCAGATGTTATGCTATTGTTAGTTAAAACGGTAGTAACAGCATCTATTAAGTCTTGACCTCTTTTGTTATCCATATATGCATCTGACCATGCTAATGCGGCAAGATCTTGAACTGATGCTTCGTTTGTTAAATCTACTGCTTGGCTTGCTCTGTTTATTACATTAGTGTTAGAAAGTGTTATTACTATACCAGCTGCTATTATTATCATAACGATTATTGTAATAACTAGTACAATTAGTGATATACCTTTTTTATTCATTTTATTTTTCCTCCTTTGTATATGCTAGGGAAAGTATATCACATATAAAATTATAATTACAAGCTTTAGGTTAACAAAAAAAGCACGAATAAATCGTGCTTTTTGTATAATCCATAATTTGATATTATCTCTTTGAGAATTGAGGTGCTTTTCTTGCTTTTTTAAGACCGTATTTTCTTCTTTCTTTAACTCTTGAATCTCTAGTGATAAGACCGCTTCTTTTTAAAGCTGTTCTTGTATCTAAATCGATTGTAGCTAAAGCTTTAGAAATACCGTGTGCTACTGCACTAGCTTGAGCTGAGAAACCGCCACCTTTAACTGTAGCTATAACATCATATTTTTCCATCATGTTTGCAACTGCAAATGGTCTTGTAACAACTGCTTTTAAAGTTTCTAGTGAATAAAATTCAGCTATATCTTTTTTGTTGATTGTTATTTTACCTGTACCTGGAGTAATTCTTACTCTAGCTACTGCAGATTTTCTTTTACCTGTTGCGTAAATGAATTTCTTTTCTGTTTTTGGCATTGTTCTATCCTCCTAATTAAAAATTCCAGATTTCTGGTTTTTGAGCTTGTTGTTCGTGTTCTGCACCTTTGTATACTCTTAATTTAGTAAGCATTGCTCTTCCTAAAGAGTTCTTTGGTAACATACCTTTAACAGCTATTGTAACGGCTTTATCAGAACGATTTGCCATCATATCCTTAGCTTTAACTTCTTTTAGACCACCAATGTAGCCTGAGAAGCTAGTGTAAGTTTTGTTATTTAATTTGTTTCCTGTTAATACAACTTTGTCTGTATTAATGATTATTACATGATCTCCGCAATCCATATGTGTAGAGTATGTAGGTTTGTGTTTACCTTTTAATAGTCTTGCAGCTTCAGTAGCAACTCTACCTAAAGATTTATCTGCAGCATCAATTATATACCATTTTCTTTCAATTTCACTTGCTTTAACGCTGTGTGTTTTATTGTTCATGGGATAATTCCTCCTAATTAATTTAATATAAATTCTCGTACATATACATTAACTGCAAATTACCGGGAACAGGTAATGCATACATAACATTGCTCATATATTTTACAACAGGAATAAAATAAAGTCAATACAAAAACAGAAAAATAGTTAAAAATAATGTAAAAACGATATTAAGTGCAACATAATATAGTAAGCAAAATATTAAAATTTATATCTAATATTTGTTGTATAAAAAAATGTTATATGATAGTATATACATAGATAGATTAGAGACAAAGGAGAAATATCATGGAAGAGCTAGAATTTGATGATTTAATAGATAAAGAATATGCACCGAAAGTAAACTTACCAAAGTCCGAAATAGATGGTTGGATATCTAAACTTTCAATGCACTCAGATAACCCTGAAATGTTAACTAAATTATATACATCAATCCTTATGGATGACAATGTTATGTTTATTCTAACTAGGATAAGCCAAAACCCAATATTTAGACAACATTTTCCGGAATTTTATGTTAAAAACAAATATGGAGAAAGTGTAATTAACTGCCAACAAAACACAATATATCATAGATACGGTGTATTTAAACATACATTATGTACTATTGAAAGTGTTGGAAGAGATAGTCTTAAGTTTAATGCGCAGGAATTAAAAATATTAAAGTGGACTATGTTTTTACATGATGTAGGAAAACCAATGGCTAAAATGGTAAATGGTTCTGGCAGTGACTCTTTTGCAGGACATGATGATATCTCTCATGATATAGCGATAGATATATTAGACAGATTTACATTTACCGATGAAGAAAAGAATGTAATTTTAACTTTAATAAAGTATCATGATAAGTTCTTAAATGAAGGTGATCTTACTTATGATAATTTAAGCTTTTTAGCAAAAGAATTAGAAGATAAAAGAGATTTATTCTATCTTTTAATAGAAGTTAAAGTTGCAGATAATAAAGCTAAGAGTTTAGATGTTTACAACAGATTTATAAATGTACAAAACAAATATTTTGAATTTGCAAACGAATACTTTGGAAATGCAGAAGAAAATAAAATGTTTGGTTCTATATTACCAAATGCTAAATTTGTTGTGGATTTAGATGATGATGACGATGATGAAGAAGAAACAACTACAAATCGCGAAGGACCTGCTAGTGTATATGAAGATGGCGGAAGCGATGTGGATATAACAGAAAAAATTATAGTTGGATTATGTAGAGATGTTACTTCTGGGAAACGTTTGAAGTGCTACTATCAACCTATCATAGATTTAAAGAATAAAGTTGTTGAAGGATATGAAGTGTATTATAAAATAATAACTGATGAAAACTTCTCGTATGATCAAATTATTAAAAAGGCAAAAGAATTTGAAAGATATGATAAGTTGCAACAAATGTTATTTGTTAATTCATTAGAAAGATTTAACGAATTAAATCCATCTTCAAATCTAACAGAATATATAAACATAGATGCAAGAAGCTATAAAAACTATGTAAATAAATCTAGAATATTTGATTCTATAGCTGGTAAGAAGGTAGTTGTAGATTTCAATAATTTCGAATTAATCAACACTAACGATTTAAGAGAAATGGTTGCAGAAATTCAAAAGGTTAAAGCAAAAGCTTGTATAGATAATTTTGAATCAAGTAATAAAACAGTAAGAGATATAGATAAAATTGAACCTAAGGTTGTTAAATATAAGATTGTAGATACAGATGAAAATACAATTAAACAAATTAAGGAACTGGTATCATACTGTACGGCAAGATTAATAAGACTTGTTGTTTTTGGCGTGGATTCTGCGGAAAAACTAAACGCGTTAATAGGCATAGGAGTAAGATATGTTGAAGGAAAATACTTTGGCAGACCAACAGACGGTTTAGATATGACTAAAGCAAAAATTGAAGAATTATTAGCACAAGCAGGAGAAGAAATTATTTGTTAAAATAAATAATTAATAAAATAATAAATATAAAACTTTCAAAATAACACATACTATTTGTATGATATATTTTGGAAGTTTTTTTGCTGGAATAATTAACGGTTTGTTTGCAAGTGGTGCTGGACAAATTTTAGTATTTATGTTGATTTTTGTCCTTAAACAGGACACATACAAGTCTAGAAAATTAAGTGTGTTTGTTATAGGAATAGTAAGCTTATTAACGCTATTAAGATACACAAAAACAGTAAATGTGCATATCAAAGAGGTGTTTATAGTAATAATAACTGGCGTTATTTTTGGAACATTAGGAACCAAAATCATAAAGAAGATAAATCCAAATGTTCTAAATATATTTTCTGGCACATTAATAGTAGGATTATCACTATATAAACTTTTAAGAGGTGGATAATGTTAATAATAATATCTAGTATTTCAAGCGTGTTAGCTGGTATGGGGATAGGCGGCGGAGCAATATTTATACTCCTGTCTAATATATTTTTAGATATAGGACAAAAAGAAGCACAATTATTAAATTTAATTGCATTTTTGGCTGTGAGTTTAGGTGCTACTATTTCAAATATTAAGAATAAAGAAATAGATATGAAATTAGTTAAAAAAGTGTTGCCCACAATGCTTGTGGGAAGTTTAATTGGAACGTATCTTTTTAATAAAGTAGACGAAAATAAGTTGAACAAATATTTTATATATTTTTTGTTACTAATTGGAATTTATGAAATAATTTCAAGTGTAAAAAATATGAAAAAAGCAAAGAATAATACTAAATAAGAAAGGAGTAAAAATATGGAGTGTATAAAGGGTATGATAGCGGGCCTTGTTATAGGAATGGTTGCTGGAGCTTTTGTTGGAGCATGCAATAGTAATGTTCTTTGCGATTGTTTGAAAGAAGGAAAAAGAGAAATAAAAAGATTTAAAAGAAAATATATGTAAAATAAAGCTCGAGCAAATCGAGCTTTATTTATTTTTAATTTATATTATAAATTCTATTGAAATTTTACTAAAATATATAATATAATTGAACTACAAATATGGAGGATATATATGGCAATCGCATGTTTAATATTAGGAATAATATCTGTGGCATTTAGCTGGATGCCTGTAATTGGTTTAATAGTAGCAGGTGTATGTGTTGTGGCAACTGCTTTAATGAAACGTAAAAAAGAATATGGTAAAAATAAAATGGCAATGAAGTCTATAGCTTTAATTATAGCTATTACTGGACTTGTAATTTCTATATTTGTAACAGGAATAAATGTTACTGAAAGTGCTATTATAAGAAAAACTAACGAAGGAGCCTTAAATGATGTTAAAGCAAGCGTTAGCGCAATGACTTTAGCTCAAGCTCAACAAACAGCTGACTATGCTTGGAACGAAGCTAGAATGAAAGGTTTGAGGAATGAAAGAATGACACAGTATATTTTTAATGCTATAAGTAATTCTGGCCTAGATGCTGATGCGTATATTTTAGAATTATCTAAAACGGGAGTTATAGTAAAAGTAAGATAATAAAAAGACATTTTGGGATATAATATTAATCCTAAAATGTCTTGTTTTTTTATAAATATAACCCTACTTTTTATAAAAATTGCTTGCTATTATGACCAATATATAGTAAAATATATGTGTTAAAAGATTACATAAAATAAGAATGGAGGGTTTTTATGGTATACAATAAAGTTTTTAAAGTATGCTTAATAATTTCTATAATAGCGTTATTAGCAACTACTGTGGTTTTTGCTAACACAGATTTAGATGCAAAGGATAATGAAATTGTAGGTAGCGTTATGACTGTACTTAAAAATGTTCAAACTTATTCATGGCCAGTAGCAGTATTAGTACTAGTATATGGTATGTATCAATACTATGTTGTTGGTTCAGAAGCTTTCGAGCAAAAGGTAAGTGGACAAAAACTAATAGTTGGACTTTCAGTGTTTATGACAATAATTCAATGTCTACCATTAGTATATGCGATAATTACAATATCACAATAATTGACGAATGAGTAAATTAGGGTATAGATAAAAACAAAAGAAATTTAATAACAAGGGTGGTAACTAAATGAAAGTATTATTTGGATTAAATAATGATGATACGGTAAAATCCATAGTAAAATATTACGAGGAAACATACAAGGAAAAGGTAGAGTATAAGAATGTATACTACTTTAAACAAGCTATACAAGAATTAGGAAATAGCAATTACGATAGAGTAGTAATACTAGAAAATCTAGAAAAATATCCGACAAATAATTATGCACAAATAGATGACTTTATCTTCCATAATATAGATGCAATGACAGATGAGTTTGATGCAAAGAAAATAGTTTTTATAGCATCAGACAGAAGAGAACTTGGAGACGAGTTCTTAGCAAAACTATTTAATATAGGTGTATATACGGTATTAACAGGTAGAGATAGAACAAAGAGTAAAACAGCTCAAGCTATCAATACACCAAGAATGAAGAAAGATGTAAAACAATATTATGAAAATAGCGCAAGCAAAAATGTATATAGCAAGATTGAAGTTTCAGAAATGGAAATTCAAAGAATAATAAGCTATTATCAAAACCAAAAAGGTGATACATCTAAATATGTTGAAATATTTGATAAAATAGGTGCTCAATATACAAATGAGCAATTAAGAATAATAGTAGGATTTTTACCAGCATCAGTTAAGGACTTCTTAAAAGAAAATAGCGATAGATATAATCAAGTCCTAGTAAATGTAGAAGTAACTCCTGCACCAACAACTCCAGTAAACAATACAGTTGAAGGTGTAAAAGAGGTTGTACACATAGAAAAACAACCAGAAATTATAGAAAAAATAGTTGTAAAACAACAAAATACACAAGCAGCGGTTGTAACTAAAGTTGTAGAAAAAGAAGTTGTTCGTAATGTATATGAAGTACCTAAAGACTATAAAAAAATTGTTTGTGTAGTAGGTGCTCCAAAAGTTGGAACAACATTCTGTATAAACGCAATATCAAATGCATTATATAGAAAAGATGTTAAAGTTGGTATAGTAGACTTAACAAAGAAAAGAGATACATATACACTTTATACATATGACAATGAAGGTAAGAGGGCAATAGCAGCAGAAAGTATGAAATATGCATCAAATGGTCTTAACGAACCATTAATGTATGGTAAGCTAAGCATATATACTGGAATGCCAGGTGAAGACAGAAGACAATATGATGCGGCTAAAATGTTAGAAACAGTATCTAACAACAATAGTATAGTATTATTAGATTGCGATTTCTCTACACCTGTAGACTACTACAGATTAGCTCAAGAAATATATATTGTACAAGACATGGATGTTTTAAACGTTAGTCTTCTTACAATATTCTTAAGAGAAATAAAGGCTAGAGGAATTCCAATGAATAAGGTAAGAGTAATAATAAACAAGCATGTTAAATGTGCTTTGACTGCAATGGATATCTTAAATGGTATAGCGGTATACTCAAGCCCAGACTTAAAAATGTTTGATGATTTATTTGTATCATCTGAAATGACATATTATACAATTCCGTTTGATCAAGAAAACTATGTAAAATATGTTGAAATGATGTATAAATATACAAATACTTTTAAATCGTTTACAGATGAATTTAAAGAAAGCATAGACTATATAGCAAACGCTATTTACCCATTAGGAGTAACAAAATCTTCAGGTGGAAGTAGCCTAGTAAATAAATACAAAAAGAACGGTGGATTAAATCTATTTAAGAAACCTAAAATAACAGAAGTAAAAACTACATCTTCAGGATTCGAGAAGGTTGTAGAATAATAGGAGATTGAAATGGTATTTATAATAATTTGTTTAATATTAATAATACTAGCGTTAGGAGTATTAATATTCTTCCTAATTAGAAGAAATAATTATTACAAATTGGCGCTAGGAAATATGGCTGGTTTTGTTATAATGCAAAGAATGTTTGAGCTTATGGCATCAGCTATACCAGCATCAAAGAAGATAGAAGAATTAAATAATATAATTCTTGAAGTTTTTAATAGTAAAAGCTCAACAATATCAATATTTGATGGAATGGAATATCACATAAAAGCAACAAATGTTGAAGAAGTATTTAGAGAAAGTATAAAAAACTTAGCTGAAGAACAAAACTTCAAGGCTAATGCTCAAAAGAATATATCTAAATATTTAGTATCAGCAGGTGGAAGACTTTTAGGATACAAATCAGCGGTAGAAAGAAGCATTCGTTCAGCAATGTTCTCGCCTATATATTATAACGGAATGTACTTAGGCTTCTGGTTGCTAGAAGACAATGCAGAAAACGCATATGACTCTATATCTAAAGAAGAATTAGCTAAGTTAAAAGACCATATAGGTGTATTTATAGAAAATGTTTTAAGTCAAGAATCAATTGAAGGCGCATACAATACAGATAAACAAACTGGATTCTATAACAACCTTTATTTGTACTCAAACGTAAGACAAAGAACAACTACTGAATCTAATTCAGTGCTTACATTAATGCAACTTGCTAATCTAGGAGAAATAAATACTACATATGGTAGAGAAGTTGGTAATAGACTTTTAGAAAGAGCAGCAAATTTAATAAAAGATATATTTAGTAATGAACATATCTTTATTAGATATAGTGGAAGCAAATTCTGTATAGTAAGTTTAGGTATGGGTGCAGAATCTTTACATCCAACAGTAGAAAGATATATCAGTAATATTAAAATGGAAGAAGAAATTGCTAGAGGAGAAAAAGTTTCTTTAAATATAAATGTTGTAATGCATAATATACAACAACAAAGTAATATAGATAGAGAATTAAGTAAAATGTCTAATTACTTAGATGGAATGACAGATACAAATACAATAAAAATAATATAATATATATTGTATAAGAAAGGAGGAATAAATATGGATCAACACACAGCCGTATTTAGTCCACAAAAAGAAGAGTCAAAAAGAGTAAGAGAGATAATGGAGCAAGTGGTAGCGGCACTTAAAGATAAGGGCTATGAACCAGTTAGCCAAATTATCGGATACATTTTATCAGGAGATCCAACATACATCACTTCTCACAATAATGCAAGAGCTTTAATTTGCAAAGTAGAAAGAGATGAATTGTTAGAGGAAATGATAAATTACTACTTAAATAACTAGGTGACTTATGGGGAAAATATTAGCTATAGATTATGGCATGGCAAGAGTAGGCCTTGCAATAACTGATGCATTAAAGATAACAGCTCAGCCTATGGATACTTTAGAAACAAAAGGTGACAGCGAAGTTTTAATAAATAAAATTAAAGAAATAATGACTGCATCTAAATTAGAAACAGTAGTAATAGGATATCCAAAACATATGAATGGAGATTTATCTGAAACTGCTAAAAAAATAGATGAAGTAATTATTAAAATTGAAGCTTTAGGATTACCGGTAGTAAAATGGGATGAACGTTTAACAACAGTTATGGCATATAACACTATGAAGGAAATGGGAATAAAGCAAAAAGATAAAAAGGTTCACGCAGATAGACTTGCTGCTATGTACATATTACAAGACTATTTAAGTAGTCAAAATTATTAGAATATATTTGCTTTTTTAGCAAATAATATTATAAAGAATTTGGAGGAATTAAAAATGGGAGAAAATTGCACACATGATTGTTGTTCTTGCACAGGATGCGGACATGATCACGAACATGATGTTGAAGAAATGGAAACAGGAATATTAACATTTGTTGACGATGAAGGAAACGATGTTAGATTCGAAATACTAGATGTTGTAACTTTAGACGAAAAAGAATATTTAGTAGTTCTACCAGTTGATGAAACTGAAGGCGGAGTTCTAATTCTTGAAATAAAACAAGAAGATGGCGAAGAAGTATACGATACAGTTATGGATGATGAAGAAGCTGAAAGAGTATTTGCTAAATTCCAAGAAGAATATGGCAATGACGATGAAGAAGACGCTGAATAATCTACATTAAAATATGAATTAAAGTAAGGGCGGTAGCCCTTATTTTTTTATACGTATTTTATACATACTTTAGTTTTGTGTCGAATATTGCGACCGATTTTTCTTGCAAAACTAGATGTAGAAATATATAATCTTCTCAAGCTTTGTTCATATGCTTTATTCTAATATATATTTAATCAAATTTTTAAATCAATATGTTTTGTCTTAGCGTTTTAATCATTGTAGTTTTTTCAAAGTAAGGAGATGAACAAATAAATGGAGAGAAATCAAACATACAAATTGCTAGATCCTAAAAATGATTATGTTTTTCATACGTTATTTAGGGAAAAGAATAATAGACTTACAGAAGCTTTTTTGAGTTCTGTATTAAAAGAAAAAGTAAAAATAATAGCAAATCTAGATAGACATTTAGATATATCTAAAGTAACGGATAAATTTGGAATAATGGATTTAAATGTTGAACTTGAGGATAATACAAAATGTAATATAGAAATGCAAGTAAAGGAATATGATGGAGAGTTAGAAAGATTTTTATATTATCTAGCTAATTCATATTCTAGGCAACTAAAGAAGAATATAGATTATGCAGAAATAAACAGATGTATAAATATAACAATAGTAAATCATGAAATAAAAGAACTAAACGATATAGAAAATTTTGTGACAAAATGGGCGATGATTGAAACAGAGACAAAAAGTAAAATATTGACAAATAAATTTGAGTTATATATAATAATTTTACCTAAAGTAGCAAAGAATTACGAGAAGAATCAAAAAGATAAATTAACACACTGGGGAATGTTTTTTGCTAAACCGTATTCTAAGGAGGTAAAATCTATTATGGAAGAGAATAAAGATATACAAGCTATAGCAGATGAATTAGAAATATTAAATGGAGATTATGAAGCACAAAGATTAGCAGACATAAGAGAAAAAGCGCTACATGATGAAGCGGCAGCGTTATCATATGCTAAAAAGCATGGCTTAGAACAAGGCATAAAAGAAGGTTTAGAACAAGGTATGAAACAAGGCATAAAACAAGGCATAAAACAAGGCTTAGAACAAGCCCAAGAACAAGCCAAAGAGAATATGCTCAAAACAGCTAAATTTTTATTAAAGAAGGGAATGACTGTGGAAGATATAATTGAAGCAACAGGTCTTACGGAAGAAGAAATATTAAAACTTAAATAATTAATTAAAGCAGGTGGATTTGCCACCTGTTTTCTTCTTTCAAATTGACATAATACCAATATTGTGGTAGAATAGTACCAGTTAAAAATAAAATCTTAATTTAATTAAATTGGAGGATAATATGGAAATTTTGAAGGCAATGTTTAAGAACAAGAAATATGTTGCAAATAAGAAAGGACGGAGAGTAACCGGTAAGTTCGATGTTATAGACCTCTACGAACACAGAAAGGTAGTTGTAGCGGTTTGTAGAAATCACTGCGGTATTCCGTTGGCAAAAAAAGTATACATATGGGATAAGACGACAGAAAAGCCTCTTAACTACGGCGATATCAAGTCGTATACCCAGATGGACAACGGTATGTTTGTGCTTAAGGTGGACAATGAGCTCGTTTTGTATGACATGGATGGTAGGTATGTTCGTAGAGACATTACATACTATTTGAAATGTAATGGTACGGATTTGTACATCATAAAAATTGAAGACAAGTACTATTTTGCCACCACGGAATTTAACATTCTGGCAGGTCCTTTTCTTAGCGCAAAAGAATTTGATCATTTTGGTTATGCTGTTGTTCAGAAGGACAACGAGTACTTCACACTTTTAACGAAGGGATTAAAAGAAGTTTTTGATGGCGTGCAGTGTGAGGAGTTAAGAGCACTTTCAAAAGATTTTTTCCTTATACGTAAGAATGGCAAGTATGGTGTTATAGACAAGGAAAAAAGAGAAGTCATTCCTGCGCTATATAATAGAATTGAGTGCAAGGGTAACAATCATTTTGAACTGTTATATAACAGAAAGTTTGGTCTTGCGGATATCAAAGGCAACATTATATTTGAATGTCTTTATGACGAAATTATGGAGACACCGGATAAGTTTGTTGTAAAAGATTTTGCAAGAATTGAGAGCGGCAAAACTCTCGAAACAAAAAAATAATTTCAAGGAGGATTATATGAGAATTACACACGGAAAAACAGATACTCCTAAACCTATACATGGTCGTTTCTCTAACCGGACATGGCTTGTAAATAGTAGAGGAGAAAGAATAACCCCTAAGTTCAAAATGATTTGCGATTACCGTAAGGATGGTTTTATCCTTTACAGGACAAGTGTTGGATATTTCCTTTGTCATATCATGCATAATGATATCATATTCAGTAATAACTATCCCAACTCCGATGTAAATATCCACAAGGTGGATGAGCATATGTACAAGCTTGTGCACAATACATTCGGTTGGAGAGTAACGCTGTATACTCAGTACGGTCGTGAAATAACGGATAAGTACACTTGCGTACGAGAAATAAAAAGCGGACTTTGTGCAACTGAGTATAAAGGGAAATATGGTTTCATTGATGGTGATGCGAATGAGATTGTCCCTTTTAAGTACAAACATGTTGAGGATTTCACGGACGATGGATATGCAATCGTAACCTACCCTGACGATATGAAAACTGTCATAGATACAAGAGGTAAAGAACTCTTTGATCCGGTTGATGCGTATCGTATGGAATTCTTAACGCCAAATCTTCTTAAGGTAAATATGAGAAGAGGAAAAGTTGGAGTTATGGACCTTGAGGGCAATTTTATTGCAGATCCTGTCTATGACGATCTTTGGATGCGTTCTGGACACATTCAAACAAAATACGGACTTAAGTTTGGTCTTATCACCGTAACGGGTGAGGTTGAGTTTGAATGTATGTATCCGGAGATTATCGAAACGCCAGACAAGTTTGTTGTTCAAGATTTCTGCAAAACAGAAATTCAAAAAACAAAAGAAGTAAACAAAAGGCTTAAGGAGGAAGATAAATGAAAGCGAACTATGGTAAAAAGAAGGGTGGTAAAACACCCAGACCGGTAGCTTCTACCATTCCCAGCAATGTTAAGCAGCAGAACCTTAAGATGAACACCAATCCTAAGAAAAATCAGATGCGGGTAACCAAAAGAGGCCGCACCTAACAATATCATCTAAATAAACATAAAGAGCAGAGTTAAAACTCTGCTCTTTTCATATCCAAAACACATATAATATATCTCTAAATACTAGATTAGTTAATTAAAATATAGTATAATATATATTATGTAAATTAAGGAGAAAATAATGGAAGAATTAAAAATTAAAGCATATAAGAATTTTGGATTATCTGAAAGAGTAATTGCGTTATCAGAAGAATGTGAACAAGAAATAAAAGATAAATTTGATGAGATAGAAAGTATTTCATTATACAATACAGCAAAAGTATTAAAAGCGTTTAAAGATGCAAGAATTAGTGATACACATTTCAAAGCAACAACAGGTTACGGCTATGACGATATAGGGCGTGAAGCTATAGAAAAAGTGTATGCAGATATATTTAAGGCAGAAGATGCGTTGGTAAGAATAAATTTTGTAAATGGAACTCATTCATTAAGTACAGCACTTCAAGGCAACCTTATGCCTGGGGATTTACTTGTAAGCGTTACAGGTGCACCATATGATACCCTAGCAGAAACAGTAGGTATTGTAGAAAACAATATGTCTTTAATGGCAAGGGGTGTAAAATACAAACAAGTAGACCTTAAAGATGGATATATGGATATACCAGCTATAGAAGAAGTAATCAGAAACAATAAAGTTAAAATGGTGTTTATAGGACGTTCTAGAGGATATGCAACTAGACCATCTCAACCAATAGTTAAAATAGAAGAAGCAATTAAAGCAATAAAAAACATAGATAAAGATGTAATAGTAATGGTAGATAACTGCTACGGTGAATTTGTAGAAACAAAAGAACCAACAGAAGTAGGAGCAGACTTAATTGCAGGTTCTTTAATTAAAAACTTAGGTGGTGGACTTTGCGAAACGGGTGGATATATAGTAGGAAGAAAAGACTTAGTAGAAAACGCAGCTAAAAGACTTACTGCACCAGGAATAGGTAAAGAATGTGGAGCAACTTTAGGTAAGAACAAAGAAATCCTTCAAGGATTATTTATGGCACCACAAGCTGTAATGAATGCGGTTAAAACAGCTACATTATCTGGAGCAATATTAGAAAAACTAGGATATGAGGTTAGTCCAAACAAAGAAGAAGCAAGAACAGATATAATAGAATCAGTAATATTTAGAGATAAACAAAAATTAATATCTTTCATTCAAGGAATACAAATGGCAAGTCCAGTAGATGGCTTTGTATTACCAGAACCTTGGGCAATGCCAGGATACAGTGATGAAGTAATAATGGCAGCAGGTACATTTGTAAGTGGAGCGTCAATAGAACTTTCTGCTGATGCACCAGTTAAAGAACCATACACAGTATTTATGCAAGGTGGTTTAACATACGAAAGTGCTAAACTCGGAGTATTAACAGCAATAGATAGAATGTTAGCAGGTGAATAATTTGAAGGTAATAATAGTAGGGGCAGGACCTGCTGGTATGATGGCAGGCATAAAAGCTGCAGAAAATGGTAATGATGTGTTAATATTAGAAAAGAACACTTTACCAGGAAAAAAACTAAATATAACAGGTAAAGGTAGATGCAATATTTCTTTTGTAGGGGATATGGAATATTTCTTATCTAATGTAGTAACTAATCCAAAGTTTATGATGAGTAGTATCAACAATCTAGACAACTATTCACTTGTGGATTATGTGAATTCTTTAGGAGTAAAAACTAAAGAAGAAAGAGGAAACAGGATATTCTTAGCATCAGATGATGCATCCGAACTTACTGAAGCATTAAAAAGAGAGCTTAAGAGATTAAAAGTGAAGATTCAATATTCTAGTGTTGTTAAGAAAATAAATGTAGAAGAAGGAAAAGTTACAGGTGTTACACTAGAAGATGGAAACATAGTTAAATCAGATAAAGTAATAATAGCGGTTGGTGGAAAGAGTTATCCTTTAACTGGTAGCACAGGAGACGGATATTCTTTAGCAAAAGAAGTAGGACATACAATAACAGATATTAGACCGGCACTTGTACCATTTAGACTTAAAGAAACAGATATATGTAAAACACTTAAAGGAGTAAGTTTAAGAAATGTTACACTTAAAGTAAACATAGATGGTAAAGAGGTAGATAATCGCTTTGGTGAAATGGTATTTACAGATAAAGGTATATCTGGTCCAATTGTTTTAAGCAGCAGTAGCAAGATAAACAAAACAGAAAACTTAGATACACTTGCTAAAGAAAACAAGGTAAAGGTATATATTGATCTTAAGCCGGCTTTAGATAAAGACGAGCTATATAAAAGAATTACTAGAGATTTTGAGAAGTATTCTAACAAAGAATTTAAGAATAGCTTGTCTGACTTAACAATATCTAGTTTACTACCAGTTATAGTTAAAGCAAGCAAAATAGAAGAAACTAAAAAGGTAAATAGTATAACAAAAGAAGAAAAAGAAAGATTAGTAAATACATTTAAGAATCTGGAATTTACATTTAGTTCGTTAGAAAGTGTTGCAGTAGGAATTGTAACAAGCGGTGGAGTAAATGTAAAAGAAATAAATCCTAAGACTATGGAATCTAAACTAGTTGAGGGGTTATACTTTGCAGGAGAAGTAATAGATGTAGATGCATATACAGGTGGATTTAATCTTCAAATAGCATTTTCAACTGGATATACAGCAGGAATAAATATATAATTAAAAATAAGAATAAAAAGCAAGAAAAATTAAAAGAAAGGAGAGAATATGGATAAATTTGAACTTGTAGATAGAACAAATACAAATGTAGTGACAGAAGAATTAGTAATAAAAAAATCTAAGTTTATTGCTAAAGTGTATTACATTGGTTCTCAGGAACAAGCAGAAGAAATAATAGCTAAAGCAAGAGAAGAATACAAAGATGCAAGACATGTTGTTTATGCATATACACTAAAATCTTCTGGTAGATTTACAGACGATAAAGAACCACAAGGCACAGCGGGAAAACCAATATATTCTCTTCTAGAAAAAGAAAATGTAATTAATGCATTAATAATAGTAATAAGATATTTTGGAGGAATTCTTTTAGGAGCAGGTCCACTAACAAGGGCATATAGTACAGTTGCTAAAGAGGCACTTGCTAAATGTGAAAAACAAAAGTATATAGAATATGAAAGTAAATCTTTAGAATGCGAATATAAAGAGGAAGAACAAACGCTAAGAACATTAAAACAACAAGGATGTATAATAGAAAATATAGTTCGCACAGATAAGGTAATTATAAAGTATTTAGAACCTAAAGGAATATAAATAAAATAAGAGGTGTATTATGAAAAAGATAGTAATGTTAATAATAATATTTATACTTGTAGCAATTGTTTTTGTATTAGGAATTAATATAGTAAAACCAAAGATTGCATCTCAGCATTTTCCGTTTGGAACAGAGCAAAAAACATTTTATGCTGAAATAAAAGAGATAAAAGAATATAACGGAATAACAACATTGTTAGTAGAAGGCGTAGAATCAAATGATATAAATTATAGAGGTAAATTTACATTTAGCATAAATGATACTAGGGTCCTTTGGAAAGGTGCAACTGTAAGCAGTTCATACTTAAAAAAAGATATGCTAATTACAATAGGCAAATATGATTATATACAAGAAACATATCCAGCAAAACTAGTTAATGTAAAAAGCATAATAATTTTACAAGATGAATTGAAATAGAAATATTGAATAATAATAAAATATGATATACAATAGAATCATAAAGAGGGGTAAACAAATGATAAAAAACGCTGAAAGCCTTGCGGCTGTACACACACACACACACACACAATACTTTCTAATGAACAAACATTAGAAGCGTTTTTTGCGCCTCAAATAAAAATAGAAACTAGCAAAGTAACACATACTAAATAAGTATGTGCTGCTTTGCTTTTTTGCATGCAAAAGAGGGAGGAATGAAAAAATGCAAAAGAAACAAGGGATATCCTTAATAGTTTTAGTCATTACAATAATAGTAATGATAATACTTGCAGCAAGTGTAGTAATAACATTATCTAACACTGGCGTAATAAACAGAGCAAGTCAAGCAGTAGACTTAACAAACGAAGCTGCGGTACAAGACTTAGCAGCATTAACATGGGCAGACGCTTACATGGACAATAAAAGAGGAACAGAACTAGTAAATGAAGTAACAACAAAATTAGGTGAACAAGGAGTAACAGCAGATAAATGGAATATAACTGTAACAGATACAGGTGTAATAGTTACAAATAAAAATAGTTCATCTGGTACAGCTTTAGGTTCATTAATAACAGCAGCAAACTATGGAGATAAAGTAGATTATACTGTAACATTAAATGGAACAACATATGGTGATTGGAAAATATACTACCACAATTCAGATTATATATATCTAGTAACTGAAAATAATATAGGAACTACTTCATTAGACAAAGGAACAACAGTAGCGAGCTTAACAAGTGATGAATTAGCGCTATATGAAAAATTTAGAGTGGGCACTGCAGATAAGTATATATTAAATGATTTATATATGAACTCAAAAGCGGTAGCACAAATGATAAAGGATTATTCGAGTTTTGCTAATAAGGCGCTGTATGGTGAAAATGTAGTTGGAGCAATAGGAGGACCAACGTTGGAACTGTTTGTAGCTGGTTGGAATTCTAAAGGTTATACACCGACATTTACACTATCAACAGAAGAAAGAGGATATAAAATAAATGAACAAAACGAAAATTATCCTATATCAATAACAAGTGATGGATTATATGTATTAGCGGATAATAGTTATTGGTTATCATCTCCGGGATATTATGATGAAGTTGCTGATGATTTTTATTGTGTTGGTCGAATGACTGTTCATGCTCCGGATTGTACTAGTAGCGGCGGAGTTCGTCCCGTAGTTTGTCTAAAAGCTAGCATCCCTGCAACAGTGGGAACAGGAGATTATGATTTTTCGTTAATTAAATAATAAAACAAAAAATAATGAATTCTATTTTTTAGAATTCATTATTTTTTATGTATATATTTTCTGTTTGTTTTTTACTGTATTATTCCACCACCAAGAACTTTATTTCCATCATAGAATACAACAGCTTGTCCAGGTGTAACTGCTCTTGCAGGTTCATCAAATACTACTTTAATATCTCCATTTTCTAGTGGTATTAATGTAGCTGCTGCTTTAGGTGCAGAGTAACGTATTTTAACACTAGCTTTGAGTGGGGCTGTTAGTTTTTCTATAGCCATAAGATTAACATCAGAACATATTAAACTATCCGTAAATAGTTCTTCTTTAGGACAAAGGATTACTTCATGAGTTTTGTTATCTACTCTTTTTACGTAAAGAGGAGATTTTAACGAAAGTCCTAAACCTCTTCTTTGACCTACAGTGTAATGTATAATTCCTTTATGTTTACCGTATTTATTTCCTCTAGTATCTACAAATTCACCAGGCATAGATTTGTAATTGTAGTTTGTAGTAATAAAGTTTGCGTAGTCATTATCCTCTACAAAACAGATTTCTTGGCTATCTTTTTTATCTGCTGTAATAAATCCATTTTCTCTAGCAATTTCACGTATTTCATCTTTAGTGTAATCCCCAAGAGGCATAAGTACGTGACTTAATTCTTCTTGAGTCATGTTATATAACACATAAGTTTGATCTTTGCTGGCAGTAACAGATTCTGCTACATAGTATCTATTTGTATTTTCATCTTTAAGAACTTTTGCATAATGTCCTGTAGCTATATAATCTGCGTCATAAAGTTCCATTGCTTTCTTTAACATTAGATTAAACTTAAGATGTTTGTTACAAGCAATACATGGATTAGGAGTTTTTCCTTCCATATATTCTTTTGCAAAGTAGTCTATAACTAGTTCCTTAAATTCTTTTGTTAAATCTAAAGTATAAAATGGTATTTCTAGTTTATCTGCAACAGCCTTTGCATCAGCTACTGCAATAGAAGAACCACAAGCTTTATCTTCAGATTTTTTATCGTAAAGTATCATTGTTGCGCCAATTACATCGTAGCCTGCTTGTTTCAGAAGTAGAGCACAAACAGAACTATCTACGCCACCGCTTAAACCAACAACGACTTTTTTCTTTTTAGTTTCATTCATTTCGTTTCACCAATATATATTTTAACATAAAGAGGCAGTATTTTCAAAGAAAATGGAGCAATATGTGTATATTTAAGAGAATATATACTTATCGACAAATAAAAACAAAAGTATATAAAATTTATGCTTGCAAATTGGTAAAAACTGGAGTATAATAACGGAGTTGGTTGGCAAAAATTGGGAGGACGATAAAATGGAAGAAAAAATTAAAGTAATGATCGTAGATGATAACGTAGAATTCGTTAAGTTATTAACAATGTTTGTTGATTCGCAAAAAGACATGGAAGTCGTAGGAAGCTTAAACGATGGAAGTGCGGTTGTAACAAAAATAAAGGAGTGGAAACCTGATGTTTTGTTGCTAGATATAATAATGCCAGAAAGAGATGGCTTAGCGGTGCTTGAAGACTTGGAAGAAAGTGCGCTAGAAAAAAGACCTAATATTGTAGTAATGTCTGCAATAGGGCAAGAAAAGATAACAAGTAAAGCAATGGCGCTTGGGGCTAGCTACTATGTTATTAAACCATTTGATCTAGATACATTAGTTGAAAGATTAAGAGAACTAACAGTACCAAGTATGGCGGTTTATGAAAACAAAGGGCCAAAGTATGTAACTACAAAAACTATAAAGATGAATACAGAACCGGTTGAAGTGAAGGTAACAAATCTTATTCATGATTTAGGAGTACCTGCACATATTAAAGGCTATCAATATCTAAGAGAAGCAATAATAATGGCAGTTGGAAATCAAGAGATAATAAATTCCGTAACTAAAATGATGTATCCATTGTTAGCAAAAAGATATCAAACAACGCCATCAAGAGTTGAAAGAGCCATAAGACATGCAATAGAAGTAGCGTGGAACAGAGGTGAAATAGCAGTACATGACAAGATATTTGGCTATACTGTAAATTCAAATAAAGGAAAACCTACAAATTCGGAATTTATAGCTCTAATTGCAGATAAGATTAGACTTGAACATTTAGAAAGAGTAGCAAGATAATATGAGAACAACACTTAGTAAAATAGGTGTTGTTTTTCTTGCTTTAATGTTTTCTTTGCTATATAATGAAGTAAATAGTGAGGTTAAAATGAAAGCAATAGTTAATTGGAAAGCGATATATGTAGATGAAAATGGTGAAGAAGGAATAGGAATATTATTACCGGGCTGTGTAATTAAAGGAGAATTAGTTGAAACTAAGGAAGAAATAGTAGTGGAAACTGTGGATATAGACATCAGCGATTTAGTAATTACAGCAGCAAATGGTGAAAGGTATAAACTACTAGATGCAAGTAGAGATTATCTTCAAGATCTAAAGAAATGTATAGAAATTGGACTAGAAGAAAGAGAAGAAGGTGCAAGATAATGACATATGATAACATTGAAAAAGATTTATATAAACAATTATCTACAAATGTACGTAAACAGTTAGAAAAAATAGAACACTTAGATATATACACAACAAGACATATACATAGTGTTCCGCAAATAGTAGGTAAAATATGTGAAAAACTAGGTTATACAGAAATAGAGACAAGATTCTATGTGGAATGTGCTTATCTTCATGATATTGGTAAGATATTTATACCTTCAGAGGTACTACAAAAACCAGGCAAATTAACAGATGAAGAATATAGTATAATGAAAACACATACTGTAAAAGGTGAAGAGTTTTGCAAATCTGTGCCAGTTTTAGAAAAGTATGCAGAAGCTGTTGGTAGTCACCATGAAAACGGCGATGGAAGTGGTTACCCAGATGGAATAACAGATGTGCCACTTGAAGCAGAATTAATTAAAGTTGCAGATATATATGATGCTTTAATTAATAAAAGACAATACAAGGAAAAGATAGAATTGCCAGTTGCTTTAGATATATTAAAGGAAGCATTAATAGATAAAGGAATAGCAAATACTGGAGTATTTAAGGCATTATTAGAGGTTATTCTAGAAGAGAAAGACTTAACCAAAGAAGAATATATACACATAGTTAGAATGAAAGAAAGTATCTAGGTGGAGGGATAATATGAAGAAAGACAATAAGAAAGCTGCTATAAAGAAAGATAAGAAAAAAGTTAAAGTAAATGTAAAAAAACTTGTATTTATGTTACTTGCAGTAATTATATGTATACTAGGATTAGTAATAATATTTAGAAATACAATATTTAAAGAAAAAGTGTTAGGTGAAACATTTAAATTAGTAGAATTAAAAGAATATAGAGAGCATGTAAAAGAGCACAAAATAGAAAGAATAGCTATACTTTCGCAAACAACAAATATAGATGTAGATAGTAAAAAGGATAAAGAAAAAATATTAGATTTCTTAGAAACGGTTGAAGGAACTACAATAAAGTCTGAAGTAGCATCTTTAACATCTAGTGGGTATTGTATAGTGCTATACTATAAAGATAATACTAGTACAATAATTAATATTACACCAACTCATTTTAGTATGGATGGTGAAACAAATTACAAAAATGTGACAGCAAATTATGATGGTGTAGTAAAACTAATAAAAGAATTAAAATAATATAAGGGCGGCAAGTAATATGGCCGCTCTTAAGTTTTTCGGTAGCACTTGAAAAATAGCAAATATAATGGTAAAATATACTAGCGAGGAGAGATAAAATGTTAGATAAATTAGAAGCTGTAGAAGCTAGATATGAAGAATTAAACAAATTAATATCTGATCCAGAAGTAATATCTGATCAAAACGCTTTCAAAAAATATATGAAAGAACAATCAGGTCTTGTGGATGTTGTAGAAAAATATAGAGAATACAAGAAAGTTAAACAAAATATGGATGATGCAGAAGAAATGATGTCTGATCCAGAAATGAAAGAAATGGCAGAATTGGAATACTACGAATCTAAAGAAAAACTTCAAGGTTTAGAAGAAGAATTAAAAATATTACTTCTACCTAAAGATGTAAATGACGATAATAACGTTATCATAGAAATTCGTGGTGGAGCAGGTGGAGATGAAGCTGCACTTTTTGCTCACACATTATACAGAATGTATTCAATGTATGCAGACCTAAATAGATGGCAAGTTGAAGTTTTAGACATAAACGAAACAGAACTTGGTGGTATTAAAGAAATATCATTTGCTATCAAAGGTAAAGGAGCATATAGTAAACTTAAATTTGAAAGTGGTGTTCATAGAGTACAACGTGTACCTGAAACAGAAGCAAGTGGAAGAATACATACTTCAACAGTTACTGTAGCCGTTCTTCCAGAAGTAGACGAAGTAGAAGTTGAAATAGTTCCAAGTGACCTTAAGATAGACACATATAGAGCAAGTGGTGCAGGTGGACAACACGTAAATAAAACTGAATCTGCAGTAAGAATTACACACATTCCAACAGGAATTATAGTAGCAAGCCAATCTGAAAGATCTCAAATACAAAATAGAGAATCTTGTATGAAGATGCTTAGAGCAAAACTATACGAAGCGATGCAAGAAAAACAAAATCAAGAATTGGCCAATACTAGAAAACTACAAGTAGGTAGTGGTGCAAGAAGTGAAAAGATAAGAACATATAACTTCCCACAAGGAAGAGTAACAGATCATAGAATAAACTTTACTATGTATCAATTAGAAACATTTGTAAACGGAAATATGGATTCTATGATAGAAGCACTTCAAGCATTTGATAAAGCAGAAAGATTACAAGCAGGCGAATAATATAGATTTTAAAAGATGGCGAGGGCCATCTTTTTTTATGCTTAAAATTCATATATTTTGCAAGAAAAATTAAAAAAATATAAAAACAAATTTAAATAAATTTATAAAAATTTTCAACTTTATGGTTGACATAAACATTTTCGTGTGTTAATATGAAGTTATGGTGATAAATTAAATCCAGGTAGATTTACTTATCGTCCAAGTGAAAATCATAACAAATATATAATAAGAATTAGAAAGAAAAGGAGGTATTTGGTATGACAAAAATTAATAAACAATTTATGTATAGAGAACCAGTTATGTCTAATCTGCATGTCGCAGTTTGGGCTTCAATTGTCGTATCAAAATACCAAGATTGTAATATAGATAATAGGTTAAATACTAGAGGTGCGTCTCTAGCTATTTAGCTATGTGTTTGTAGAACTTTTAGGTGTGTTGATACGAAAACTGGTATCGACACACCTTTTTTGCGTCCATTTTTGGACATTAATTTGAAAACCTAAATAAAAATAAAATATAAATAATTAATTTAAGGAGGCTTTTATTATGAAAAAGGTAATCGAGGTAAAGGGTCTTAGCAAGGTGTTCACGCTTAAGTCTAAAGGCAAGAAAGAGGTAAAAACTCTTACAGCGGTAGACAACGTAAACTTTGAGGTTAGACCGGGAGAAATCATTGGGTTCATTGGACCTAACGGAGCGGGAAAGAGTACTACTATTAAGATGATGACTGGTATTCTTTACCCTACAAGCGGAGAAGTAAGTGTATGTGGGTATAATCCTTGGGAACAGAGAAAGGAAATGACCTACCACATTGCAACAATGTTTGGACAGAAGTCATCATTAATTTCGCACTTGCCCATAATTGAAAGTTACAGACTTTTGGGTGCCATTTATGACATTCCTAAGGATGTACTTAATGAGAGAATTAAGGAAATCACGGAGTTCTTTGATATTTCTCATCTTATGGATAAGTCTGCGAGCAGCTTATCACTTGGACAGAGGATGATTTGCGAGGTAGCAGCTGTTACCTTGCACAGACCGGATGTAATATTTTTTGATGAACCGACCATTGGTCTTGACATCGTAGTTAAGAAGAAGGTTAGGGATATGATCCTTACGCTTAACAAGAAGTACAACACTACGATTTTCATAACAAGCCATGACATTTCGGATATCGAAAAGCTTTGCTCTAGAATTATTCTTATCAATCACGGAAAGGTTATGCTTGACAGTGAGCTTAAGGATATTGAGCATGTTTTCCTTACGAAGAAAAAGATTCTGGTAAGTTATGACGAAAAGGTTGATGTGGAAACTGTTAAGAACCTTTTTGTAGGATACAATGTAAACATCGGTTTAGAGGAAAAGATTACGGTAGAGTTTGATGAAAACGATATTAAGGTTGCAGATGTTATTGAAAAACTTCTTAAGGTGGGCAAGGTACAAGATCTTGCAATTACTAGCGCATCTTTGGAAAATGTTATCTATGACATCTATACCGGAAAAGTACAGGAGGAAGACTAATATGAAAAAGTACGTTGCATTCGCTAAAGTTATTCTTAAGCAGCAGTTTAAGAAGGTAAGCGATGTGCTTGGCACATTACTTTCGTTCACGATTCACATTAGCATTTTCTCGCTTCTTTGGGATTTCGTTCTTGAAGGAAAAACTATGGCGGGATACTCTCAGGCAGACCTTGTATGGTATCTTATTTTGGCGGAAGCAATTATCTACTCTTACTCTAATCTTTGTAAGAAGATTGCAGCAAAGATTGAAATGGGAGATTTTGCATATGACCTTACGAAACCGTACAATTTTATGCTTAGGATTATCTCTGAGGGTGTAGCAGAACTTCCTATGACACTTGTATTAATGTGTCTTGGAATAATTCTTGGAATAGTTTATGTTGGATTTATTCCAGTTACAATTATGAGCATATTGGGTACATTCCTTATTGCCTTAATGGCAACAGTACTTCTTTTAATGCTTCACATTATTGTTGGATTACTTTCAATATGGCTTGGAAGAGATATATCTTCTGTATGGCTTCTTGTGCAAAAAGCAATGCTTATCTTTGCTTTTTCGCCGCTTGAACTTTTCCCGAAGGTAATTAGAATTCCGCTTATGTTCCTTCCTACGACTCATATAATTTACACACCTGCAAGTTTACTTGTAAACTTCAGTTTGGGTAAGTTTATATTCTCGCTTGGATGTGAACTTTTAGCAGGAACAGTGCTAATGTTAATCTTAATTTTTATCTACAAGAAAGGAGTGAAGAAACAAAATGTTGAAGGTGTTTAAAGAATTTATAGCGATGCTTAAATATTTGTGGCTTTGTATCTGCTACAATATTAGAAGCAACATTTCTAACAAGAAGAGTTTTATTATCCAGACGGTAGCCATGTTCATTAACAACTTTGTTTTCCTTTTATTCTGGGAGATTCTTTTCTCTAACAAGGGAGGAAGCATAAACGGAGTGGGTATGGCAGATATTATGTACTTGTGGTCTATTCCGACCATTGGATACGGCATTGTTTTCTTCTGCTTCGGAGGAGTAGAAACATTGTGCAAAGATATCGTTGATGGAAATATGGACATCTACCTTACTAAACCAAAGAACAGCTTAATTTCTGAACTTACTTCAAGATCTGTCTTGTCAGCAATGGGAGATCTTATCTTTGGAGCAGTTATAGGATTTATAGCGGTTCATGGAAACATCTTTAAGTTTATTTGGTTACTTATTCTTGCGCTTATATCTTCGGTTATACTGCTTAGCGTAATAGTTATAGTAAGATTGTTTGCTTTCTGGCTTGGCGACATTACAAATGCTTGCCACAAGTACACACATTCTTTACTTATAACATTAACCATCTATCCGGAAGCAATGTTCCCTGGGTTTATGAAAATCATCATGTATACAGCAATACCTGCTATGTATGTAGCACATATTCCGGTATCTCTAATGGATACTTTTAATCCTTTAGCGTTTGGAATATTCATAGCTTCTGCAATCATTTTTCCTATCCTTATGAGTATTATATACAAAAGAGGACTTAAGAGATATGAAAGCGGAAACGGTGTTACAAGAAGGTAAATAAACAAAAACCAGGTCACAAGTTATTACTTGTGATTTGGTTTTTTGTGCATAAATAAGCATAAAATGATGTTCTAGGTGTGTCGAATTTTGTCAATGAAAAGACAAAATATTAACGCTAAAATCGTTGACATACACACAATAGGTAATTAAAATATTTGTATGGGGGAATTAAAAAAGAAAGGAGGGAATAAGAAAAAAAGTAAAATTGTTTTTTCAGGGGATTATATAAAAAATACATAGATGTAAATAAAGAATAAAAGTAGATATATGAGGAGGAAAAACAAATGAGTGAAAATGAAATTGAAAAAATTGGAGAAAGTATATTTGAAAGTATAAAGCATGTAGATGAATATGGAAATGAGTATTGGTTCGCAAGAGAATTAATGAAAATATTAGAGTATAACAAGTGGCAGAACTTTGAAAAGGTTATTGAAAGAGCAAAGGAATCTTGTGAAAATAGCGGGAATAGTGTGTGTGAACGATTTACTGACGTCAGTAAGTCGTTTGAATCAGGAAACGGCACGGTTAGAATGACAAAGGACTATAAACTGACACGTTATGCATGTTACCTTATAGCTCAAAATGGTGATCCGAGAAAAGAAGTAATAGCATTAGCACAAACATATTTTGCAGTGCAAACTAGAAAGCAAGAGTTAAGTGAAAGGGAATATTTAGCTTTAACGGAAGATGAAAAAAGACTATATCAAAGAGATTTAACAAGAAAGGGTAACTACTCGCTTAATCAGACAGCTAAAAATGCTGGCGTTAAAGATTTTGCAAAGTTCCATAATGCAGGATACAAAGGATTATATAATGGTGAAACAGCAGATGATATAGCTAAAAGAAAAGGTTTAAGATATAGAGAAGATATTCTAGATAATATGGGAAGTGATGAACTTATAGCAAATCTATTTAGAATATCTCAAACAGAACAAAAGCTAAAGAGAGACAAAATAAATAATGAACCAGAAGCGTGCGATACTCATTATATAGTAGGTAAGCAAGTAAGAAAAGCAATAGAAGAAATAGGTGGAACAATGCCAGAAGATTTGCCTACACCTAAGAAGTCTATTAAAGAACTAGAAAAAGAGAAAAACATGTTGATAGAATAATATTAATTGTTATAAACAAAAGTTGCAAAAACAGCAAAATATTAACGAATCATTGCTTTCCTGACGCCAGGAAGTCAATAATTAAGATTTTGGACTTAACTCCAAAATCGTGGGATGAGCTTGTGGCAAGGGATTGACCATTTTGTCGGCGCCGACAATTTGCTTGAATATAAACGCAAAATATCCGTAAGTTGTTACTTACGGATATTTGTTTTGGCAGGTTTCTAATTTAGGTGTGGTCAGCCTAAATAACGAAGACTAAGATAGAAAGCTCCAGCTGCAATAGCAAACCAACCAATGGTTGTGAGAATGTCTATTACAATTCTTTTTTTCTGGTAGCTTACCATTTCTTCTTTAAGTTTACCAGCGTACTGCTTGTTTAGTTTAGCAATTTCTTTAGCATTTTTAACACAGTCCTCTACAATCTGTAATAGTGAGAACACTATAAGTACAGAAAGAATAGGATGAAGTGCTTTAAACACTAAAGAAAGCGCTAAGGAACCAAAGATAATGATGCTAGCCCGGATTAATGAATAAAACTTCCCGCTCATTTTCTCTCCTTTACAACAAATTTGTTAATAGTCTAAATGTTTACCACGAATATATTATACCATATATTAGGTAAAAAAACAATGTGGATGAAGTGGACAGTGTGTTGTAAACTTCGACTTTTTGTGATATAATTCGGGAAAATAAGGGGGATAAATATGGCACTTTCACCAATGATGCAACAATACCTAGATATACGTGAAAAGTATCCAGATACAATAATATTATTTAGACTTGGAGACTTCTATGAGATGTTCTTTGACCAAGCAGAACTTTGTAGTCGTGAACTAGAACTTACTCTTACAGGGAAAGAGTGTGGCCTAGAAGAAAGAGCTCCAATGTGTGGTATTCCATTCCATGCAGTTGAGGGATATATAGTAAAGCTTGTAGACAAGGGATATAAGGTCGGAATATGTGAACAAGTAGAAGATCCAAAAGAAGCTAAGGGATTAGTTAAAAGAGATGTAATTAAGGTAATAACACCTGGTACAATAACAGAAAATACAATGCTAGATGAGCATAAAAACAATTATATAGCAAACATTTATATGGTTGGAAAACAATATGCGTTATCTTATGCAGATATTTCTACTGGTGAGTGCTTTGTAACTCATGCAGATAATCTAGATGGAGTATATAAAATTATAGATGAGACATTAAAGATTAGACCTAAAGAACTAGTATTAGAAGATTTAATCTTAAGTGATAGTGAAGTAGTAAATAGACTTGTGAAGAAACAAGAAATATATATTTCAAGATATACAAATCAAGATGAATCTTTAGTAAATGATATGCCAATGATGTCTGAAGCTTTTACTCTAGCAGAAAGAAAAAGTTTAACACTTCTTCTAAATTATATAGCAGACACACAAAAACAAGTAGTATCTCAACTAAATAAAATTACACCATATGATATAGAAGCAAGTATGAGACTAGATGTAAATACAAGAAGAAATCTTGAGATTACAGAATCTAACCGTGAAAGAACTAAAAGAGGAAGTATTCTTTGGGTATTAGATAAAACTACTACAGCTATAGGCGCAAGACAAATTAGAAAATGGGTAGAAAGCCCAATGCTTTCTAAGAAAAATATAGATGAAAGATTAGATGCGGTAGAGAGTCTAAAAAATGATGTGTTTGTACGCGAGGATATTATAGAACTTCTTAAAAATGTTCATGATATAGAACGTTTAGCATCTAAGATGAGTAATGCAAATACTAATGCAAGAGATTTAGTAGCACTTAAGAATTCATTTAAAGTACTACCAAGTCTTAAAGCTACCATTGCAAGACTTCTTACTGGAGATAAGCATCAGTACTTATCTAAAATTTATGATAGCATAGATGAACTTAAGGATATGTGTAGCCTTATAGATACAGCTATCGTAGATGATCCACCAATAACTATTAAAGAGGGCGGATTAATTAAAAAAGGATATAATGCTGAAGTAGACGAATATAGATCTGCAAGTACAGAAGGCAAGAATTGGTTAATGGAACTTGAGGCAAAAGAAAGAGAAATTACTGGTATAAAAGGACTTAAAGTTGGATTTAACAGAGTCTTTGGATATTATATAGAAATTACTCGTTCAAATTATGATCAGATACCGGAAGACAGATATATACGTAAGCAAACATTAGCAGATAAAGAAAGATTTATAACACCAGAGCTTAAAGAATTAGAAAACAAAATTCTTGGTAGTGAAGAAAAACTAGTAGATTTAGAATACAAGTTATTTGCAGATGTTCGTGAAAAAGTAGCGCATGAGATTGTGAGAATACAAAAAACAGCTATGGCAATTGGTGTAATAGACAGCCTTTGTAGCTTCGCAAAAGTAGCCGAGGATATGAACTACGTAAGACCTAATATTACTCATGATGGAGTAATAGATATTAAAGAGGGAAGACATCCTGTTGTAGAAAAAACAATCAAAGGCTCAGAGTTCATCCCAAACGACACATATATAGATTCTAATTCAAGATTTCATATAATTACTGGACCTAATATGGCAGGTAAATCTACATACATGAGACAAGTTGCAGTAATTACATATATGGCTCAAATAGGAAGCTTTGTTCCTGCAAGTGAGGCAAGTATTAGTATAGTAGATAGAATATTTACACGTGTTGGTGCAAGTGATGACTTAGCAGGTGGAGAATCTACATTTATGGTAGAAATGACAGAGCTATCTAATATATTAGAAAATGCAACAAGTAACTCACTAGTAATACTAGATGAAATAGGTAGAGGAACATCTACCTATGATGGTATGGCTATTGCTTGGGCAACTGTAGAACATATGGCAGATAAAGGAAAAGTAGGAGCGAAAAGAATATTTGCAACACATTATCACGAGCTAAATGAACTTGAAGGAACACTTGAAGGAGTAAAGAATTATTCTGTTGCCGTGAAAGAAAGAGGCGATGATGTAATCTTCTTAAGAAAGATAGTAGAAGGCCCTGCGGATGAATCATATGGTATATATGTTGCTAAACTTGCGGGAGTTCCAAGCTCTGTTGTAAATAGAGCAAAGAAGATACTAAGTAAATTAGAAGAAGATACAATAACTAAGAAAGCAAAAGCTAATACAACTAAAGTAATAGATAACAATAACCAAATAAATATGTTTAACTTTAAGCTTGCTGAAGTTGGTAGAATGTTAGATAAACTTGCTTTAGATGAACTTAGTGCTAAAGAGGCTCTAGATGTGTTATACAAACTTAAAGAGAAAATGGAATAATGCATAAATAAATTAGATTAAATATTAACAAAAAGTGTAGCATTTTGCTACGCTTTTTTGTTGCAAAAAAATTAAATATATTATAGTATTATTGTATATATATTAGGGGTGAACATATGAAAAGGAACGTAAGGGTATTATTATGTTTAGTCGCTTTAATTTTTGTATTGCCAATTTGTGTATTTGCAGGTAATGCGTATCCAGAGAAAATGGATATGGATGCAACTATAAATCGAGATGGCTCTATGACTATTACTGAGACTATAACATGGGAGATTGAAGAAAGTGTAAATGGAGTATATAGAGATGTGCTATGTTTCAATCCAGATAATGAATTAAATAGTGCAGAAGAAATATATGTACATAGTGTATTAGTAGATGGAAAAGAATATTTTTATTCTGAAACACAATTAGAAAATGGTGATGAAGGAAAATATAATCTAAATAGAATAGAAGGCGGAGCGCAAATAAAAATATTCCATCCAACAGATGCATATCGTGTTAATACGGTTATAACATATACATTAACAGATGTTGTGGTAGAATATGTGGATGTAGCTGAACTATACTGGAACTTTATAGGAAAAGGTTGGGCTGGTGGCGTTGAAGATGCTAAAATAACAATAACTCTACCAGAAATAAGTGATAGATTAGAAATATTTGGACATGGCCCATTAGATGGTTACTCAGAAAAGATAGACAATCAAACATCAGTATTTCATATACCATATTTAAGAAGTGGAGAAGCAGTTGATGCAAGAATACTTTTTGATACAGATATAGTACAAGCTCAAAAATTCCAAGATAAAAATATGTATGAAACAATAATGGCTAAAGAGTTAAAACTAGCAAAAGAAGCTGATGCAAGAAGAGAACGAGCAGAACTATTTGCATATATTTGCTGGGCTATAACAGCAGTAGTTGTTGTAGTAATTATTTCTACATACATTTGGGCTATTAGTAAAGCTAAAAAATCTAAGGTAGAGTATAGATACTTTAGAGAGCTACCAGAAGATTATGGTGTGCCTGTAATGAACTACTTGTTATATAAATACCATAAGCCTAACGAAAATATGTTAGCAACTCTGATGGATTTAGTAAGAAAGAAATATATTAAGATTTATCCAATAACAAAAGAGGGTAAAGAAAAACCAGTAGATTATGAATTGAAATTAATAAATGAAGATTTATCCAAACTTAATAAAGTAGAACAACATTATATAGAAAAATTAATATTTGTAGAATGTACTTCTATTAAATTAAAGGAATTAAAGAAAAAGAATACAGCTTCGGTTACTGCTAGAGAAAAAGCTGGTAAGGCTTTTGATAAATGGCAAAAGTTAATAGAGAAAGAATATAAGGCTTGTAAATTAGAAAGAAAAGATACAAAGAAGGTTATAACTAAAGCAACAGTAATATTATCATTATGTTTTGTACCGCTATTCATAATATTCTTAGTAGCAAGCATAATGGAAAACTTCCATGCTGCAGTACCAGCAGGTTTAGTTTTATTCCCATATATTTTTGTATTTATATTGATGGTTGTAAAACTACCTACTAGACTTTCAGACAACGAAAAAGCGTTAGACCATAAAGCTAAATGGAAAGGTTTTAAGAGATTCTTGAAACACTTTAGTAAAATGGAAGAAAAAGATTATGGTTCAATTGTTTTATGGGAACATTATCTAGTATATGCAATAGGACTTGGAATAGCAGATAAAGTGTTAAAACAATTAAAAGATATTTATCCAGAAATAACTGAGCTAGAAGATACTTACTCTGGAATATATCATAGCAGCACTTATCATTCGTTCAGTAGTTCGTTTAACAGCGTTTCTACGGGAGCGTTTACATACTCATCATCAACAGGCTCAGGCGGGGGCTTCTCTGGAGGAGGAGGCGGCCGGAGGCGGCGGTGGTGGCGGTGGTGGATTCTAATCCACACCACGTAAAGCAAATAAAAAGGAGAAAAACACATGAAAAAGAAAACGGGTATATCGTTAATAGTACTAGTAATAACAATAATAGTTATGATAATACTAGCAGCAAGTGTTGTAATAACGATGTCAAATACAGGAATAATTAACAAAGCATCTACGGCTAAGGACAACATGGAATCAGCAACACTAAAAGAAGAGTTAGAAATGGCTTTGGCTTTCCAAACAGCTAATATGGGAAATCTAGAAGAAGCATTAAAAGATATTAACGGTGTACAAAATACAGCGGTAAAGAAGATAGAAACAGATGGAACAGAAATTGTAATGACAGATATGGCGTACATCTCTAGAGGAAATGCAATATATACGTTGTACAATGGAAAAGAATTAGTAGAAGGAAAAGTAGAAGTTTGGAACAAAAAAGTAAATAGTAAACAACCAGCAAGTACATCAGAAGGTACAAAAGTAATGCATATATATTCTGCAGAAGAATTAAAATGGGTAGCGGATCAAGTAAATGCAGGAACAAATACTTTTGAAGGCTGGACAATATATCTGGAAAGTGATGTAGACTTTGGAGCAAGACCAGACGGAGACAATTGGGAAACAACTGCAAATGAAAGCAGAAAATGGGAACCAATAGGGGTAGTGAACGCTAAGAATTTCAAAGGAACATTTGATGGAAAAGGACATACAATAAGAGGAATGTATGTAAATCAAACGGTAAACTTTGGCGGATTTATTGGTAACGGATATTCTGTAAAGAATTTAACGGTAAAGAATAGCTATGTAAAAGCACTTAATTGCGCTTCAGCTATTATAGCGTCAACACGTGCGGTAGGAACGACCCCAGCAGTAATAGAAAATTGTCATAATGTAAATACAACAGCTATAGCAACAGAAACCGAAGCAGCTGGAATAGTATCGCAACTATCTGAAGGAGATACAGTAACAAAATGTAGTAATAGCGGAACAATTAAAGCAACTGGCAACTTTGCAGGAGGAATTGTAGGATTAGCACAAGTAACTACAAAAGTTACATATAATAGTAATTCTGGCAAAATCATAGGCGAAGCACTTGCAACTGGAGGAATAGCAGGCGCTACTAATACTTCTGCCGAGCTAACTAACAACCTTAATAATGGAACTGTAGAAGGAGCTTCAGGTTACGCCGGGGGAATTGTAGGAAATAGTAATGTTACAAATACTATAACAAATAATATCAATCATGGTAATGTAAATTCTGGCAGCGATTTTGTAGGTGGGATTGTAGGTGTAGTTAACGCTACATCTCTAGTATATAATAATACAAATAGTGGTAATATAAGTACAGAAACACTTTTTGCAGGCGGAATAGTAGGTGGTGCAGCAGATGAAACTACGGTATTAAATAATAAAAATACTGGAAATATAACAACCACTGCAGAATATGCGTCTGGTATTTTAGCTTATGGCATGAAGTCAGTTACAGTAAAAGATAATGTAAATAGCGGTAAGATTTTATCTAATACAAAATTTGCAGGAGGAATTGTAGGACAGATAGATTATAATTCTAACATATTGAACAATGTAAATAATGGAGAAGTTTTAGCTAAAAGTTATTGCTCATCAGGAATTGTAGCTTTTGTTAATAGTGTTGATGGACTTTCTAAAATATCTGGAAATATAAATAATGGTACAGTACAAGGTGAACAAAAATGGGTTGGCGGAATACTAGCAATATGTAACGCTGCTCAAACTAAAATTTCGTTAGAAGTTTCGAACAATGTAAACAATGGAACGATAAAGACTGAAAAAGGAGCGTTTAGAGTTGCTGGCATAGTAGCAAATTGTAATGGTACAACGGTTTTATTTAACAATATTAATCGCGGCAATATAGATGGATATGGAAACATGACAGCGGCCGAAGCATATGGAGCGGCTGGAATTGTTGGAACTAAAGGAGCATATGTATATATATATAATTGCTTAAATTCAGGAAGTGTAAAGACTAATAACTTTGCAGGAGGAATTGTTGGGAATATTTATCCTGTAGGCGAAGATGCGAATGAATTGGTTGAATCATATGACGGCGAGTATATAAAGGGCGTATATAATACGGGAGTTATTGAAGCGGTTGATGGATACGCTGGAGGCATATTAGGAGCATATGATGTAAGAAATTCAGAAACATTAGGCTTAGCAAAACAAATAACAAACGCATATAACATAGGTGAAGTTAAAGGATTAAATTCAGCAGGTTTAGTTGGTTCTTTAGCAGGTGTTAAAAATAGTATAAATATGGGAGCTATAACAGGTACAAATAAATATGGGGTTATAGCAAATAAATTAGCAACTACAGAAATAAGTAATGTATACTATGTATCTGGCGTTTCATCAGATGTAGGAACAGCAATGGATAAAGCTAGCATGACAAATGCATTTATGCAAGGTGTTCTAGGAACAGAATTATTTAACTACTCATCTTCAACACCACAACTTTACAAAATTAATGTAGAATATACAAAAGACGGAATAACTAGAGTTACAGCAACAAATGAAATATTAAAATAATTAAAAGAACAGGAGAAGATATTTATATGTATCTTCTCTCTTTTTCTGCATATTTCTTGAAAAATCTACATTAAATATATATAATATACTCGAGATAGAGTATAAAGAAGAGGTTAAAATGGGATCGTATTTAATGCATATTGGAATAACAGAGAAGGTAAGAAGAAAATTAAATTTATCTGTTAAGTTTATATATGGTAGTATATTACCAGACTTAGTAAAAATGGAAACAGGAGATAGAACAGGAACACACTTCTTAAAAACATTTGAAGATAAAGATGGTGTAAAGAGATTGCCGGTAATAGATGATGCAATAGCGATGCTAAGTGCAGACATAGATAGAGAAGTTCGACTTGGATATATTGCACATTTAATAGAAGATTTGCTTTGGTTTGAAAAGTACATTCCTAGTTTTGCAACTAAATTGGAAGAAGGTAAGAAACAATATTTAGCAGATAATAGTGTGCATTCTGCTGAAGAATTTAGCAAAGATATATATGAAGATTATGCCAAGATAAATTCGTATATGGTTAAAAGATGTGAGCTAGATTATGAAAAACTTAAAGAACAACTTAAAGAAATAATGACAGATAAAGAATATGAGTTTTTAGAAAAGAATGATATTATGAGAGACGTTAAAGAAATGGACACAACAAAGGTAATTCCAAAAGATAAGTTAAATAAATATATAGAAGAAGCAGAAGAAAAAGTAGAGGCAGTAATTAAGGAATTGTTAGGAGAATAATATGGGATTAATTGCAATTTTAGATGATAATACAATTAATAAAATAGCAGCGGGTGAGGTTGTAGACAGACCAGCATCAATAGTTAAAGAATTAGTAGAAAACTCTATAGATGCAGGTGCTACGCATATAGCTGTAGAAATAAAAAATGGTGGAATAAGTTATATTAAGATATCAGATAATGGAAAGGGAATAGCAGCAGATGATGTTGAAATTGCCTTTGAACGTCATGCGACAAGTAAAATTAGAAAAGAATCAGATATATTGAAAATAACATCCTTAGGGTTCAGAGGAGAAGCTTTAGCATCAGTAGCGAGTATTGCTAAAGTTACTATGGAAACAAAAACCAAGGATGAACCTACTGGTACTAGAATTGTAATTGAAGGTGGAAAGACATTAGAGTTAGAAGAAATTGCATCAAATAAAGGAACAACAATTACTGTAGAAAATGTATTCTTTAATGTACCAGCAAGATATAAATTCTTAAAGAAAGATTATACTGAAGCAGGATATATAGAAGATGTAATAACTAGGATGGCAATAATACATCCAGAAATATCTTTCAAGTTTGTAAGTAACAATAAACAAGTAATAAACACTACGGGTAGTGGAGATATAAAACTTGCTGTATATAACATATTTGGAAAAGACATTGCAAGTGAACTTATACCAGTAGAATACGAATATAAATCTATGAAGGTATCTGGAGTAATAGGGAGCCCTAAAACATCAAGATCAACAAGACAATATGAATTTACATATATTAATGGAAGATATGTAAAAGATAAAACATTAATGACAGCTTTAGAAAAAGCATTTGAACAAAATTTAAATATTGGTAAATTCCCGTTTGCAATATTAAATCTAGATTTATCTCCAAGTGAAGTAGATGTAAATGTACATCCAGCTAAGCTAGAAGTTAAATTTGAACACGAATCAGATGTTTTTGATACAATTTATCATGGTGTAACTAATGCTCTTTTAGATTATCACAAAAGGACAAGCCCTTTTGCTGTGGAAATTAAGCCTGAGTATACAAGTGTTCCTAATGTAGATGTAGAAAAAGTTGTAACAAACGTTATAAGTAAAGTAGAAGAAACTGTTGCAGCACCAGTAACACCAATGTTTTCTGTAGATACTGTGGATAATAAAGAAGAAGAAACGCAAGGAATAACACCGGTTGTGGAAACAGCAGAGTCAAGCGAAGAAACGCCAATTCAAGTAAACACATATACAGTACCAACATTAACAAGAGAAGTGGAATATGTGGGTAAAGAGGGTATCTTAGAGATAAAGGACATAGTAGATAGTGTAAACGAAGAGGAAAAGAATGAATATGAAACAAAGATAAATTATAAATATGTAGGTTCTTTATTTGATACATATATCCTTATAGAAATAGAGGAAAAGTTGTATATAATAGATCAACATGCAGCACATGAAAGACTGTTGTATGAACAAATTAAAGAAATGTATTATTCGAAATCTAAAGAAACTCAAATGTTATTAATTCCATCTTTAGTAGAACTTAAACATAATGAACAAGAACTAGTTTTAAGAAATAAAGAGTTGTTTGAAGAAACTGGTTTTGAATTAGAAGAGTTTGGAGATAATATGATAAAAATATCTGGTGTTCCAAACATTGGATATGATATGGATTACGTAGAATTATTCAAAGATACTTTAGATGAACTTAGAATGGAATCTAAAACTACTAAAGAGGAAAGAGAAGAAAGATTCTTAGCAACAATTGCGTGTAAAGCAGCGGTTAAAGGAAATATGAAACTAACTGCTACGGAACATGTTGCTTTAATAGATAAAATGGTTAAATTAGATAGACCGTTTACTTGTCCACATGGTAGACCAACTGCTTATGAGATAAGTAAGTATGAAATAGAAAGAAGATTTGCAAGGAAGTAATAATGAAAAATACAGTAATAGTAATAACAGGACCAACAGCTTCTGGAAAAAGTGGTATAGGTATAGAGCTTGCTAAAAAACTAAATGGTGTAGTTATTTCGGCAGACTCTATGCAAATATATAAAAAGCTAGATGTTGGCACTGCAAAGGTAACAGAAACAGAAGCTGATGGCATTAAGCATGAATTAATAGATATTATAGACTACGATAAAAACTTTAGTGTAAGCAATTACAAGGATTTGTGCTATGAGAAATTAGATGAAGTATTAGCTAAAGGTAAAACACCAATAATAGTTGGTGGTACTGGTTTGTACATTAATGCAGTAGTAAATAATATGGAGTTTAATAAGTTTGATGAAGCTCTAGAAAAAGAAGTAAATACAAAACTAGAAAAATTAACAGACGGCAAAACTCCAGATGAAATTTATGAAATTCTTTATAACATGGATAAAGAAGCTGCAATAAAAATAGGTAAAGGTAATGGTAAGAGATTAATAAGAGCAATTAAATTAAACATGTTAGGCATAGAAAAAAGCAGCATAGATGAAAAGAACGATTTATGGTATAAAAATCCTAGCAAGTATAATTTTTTAACTGTATTTCTTGATATGCCAAGACCTTTGTTATATGATAGAATAAATAGAAGAGTAGATATAATGCTAGAGCAAGGAATACTAGATGAAGTTAAGTTGCTTTATCCATTAAAGGATGAAAAATTAACTGCGGTACAAGCTATCGGATACAAAGAGTTCTTTAATTATCTTGATGGAACAAATTCGTTAGAAGAATGTACAGAAGTATTAAAACAAAAATCTAGAAATTATGCTAAAAGACAAATAACGTGGTTTAAGAAGTTAGGAGATAAGTTTGTAGTAGATGCTTCTAAATCTAAAGAAGAAATAGTTAAGGAGATTATAGATAGATATAATGAAGAAGGTAAGTAATATTAAAAAGTTGGATGTAAAAGCTAATCCTGCAGGATATGTTGCAGGAGTGCTTTTTATCGCTTTAATACTACTTACTTTGTTTTTTACATTAAGTCCTAAAGATGAACGTATGCTTTTAGAAAATGGAACTATAGAAAAATCTGGTTTGTATACAGCATATGTAGTAAAAAACGAAGCATTAATAGAAAAAGATGTAACCAAAGTGTTAGTGCCGGTAACAGCGGAAGGTTCCAAAGTACCAAAAGGTGGAATAGTTGCTACATATAGAGGAGAAGAATATAGCAATTACGAAGAAACATTAGCTAAAATGGATAAAGAAATTTTAGAATTAATGAAAGATTTGCCTCCAATATATTCAAGTGAAATAGATGCTATAGACAAAACAATATATTCTTTAGTAAAAGAGAGTATACATGAAACATCATATTCCAAAATGCAAGAATATAAGCAACGTATAAATTCTTATATAAATAAAAGAGCTGGAATAATTGGAGAATTAAGCCCAGATGGAGCAGAGATTAAAAAGCTTATTGAAGATAGAAACAAATATGAATCTCAAGCAAAAAAATCAAATGATAACATATTAGCTCCAATTACAGGCTTAGTATCATATAAAACTGATGGATTAGAAGATAAATTATCAGCAAGCAACATAGACAACTTAAGTTATTCACTAATAAAGAGTTATGTAGATTCTAGCGATTTAGTAAATAACACAGATATTAAAATAGTAAATAATTATGAAGCATATATAGTTACTAAAGTAGGACTAGAGAATAAAGAGTATGTAAAAAAAGGTTTTTCATATGATATAAGACTTGTTGAAACTAACAATCAAATAATTGAAGCAGATTTATCAAAGATTGAAGAAGTAGAAGATGGCTACGAACTGTATTTTAAGGTTACCAATGGAATAGAGAATATTGTAGAACAAAGAAAAATAGAAATAGAAATTGTTTGGTGGCAAAAAACAGGACTGGTTGTAATGAACGAACTATTAAATAAATATGAGGGAAAAGAAGCAAATTATATTTATGCGGTTAAGTATTCAGAAATAGTTAAAGTACCTGTTAAAATAGTAAGACAAAATGAAAAGTATTCTATAGTAACGAATTACGATAAAGCTGAACTAGAAGAACTAGAAATAGAAACGGATTATAAAATAAAGTTACATGATAGAATAATATTAAAAGTTAATAAGAATAAAAAGTAGGAGAGTAACATGAGTAAAATGAAAAGAGGTATTACAGTATCTACGTTAAGCATAGCAATTGTAATAATGTTAATATTAGTTTCTGTATCAACAGTCGCTGGAGTAAGAGCTATAAAAACAGCATCTTATGAGGAATTTACAAGTAAAATGTTAAGACTTTCAGATGATATTAATATATATGTTAAAAAGAATGGGACATTACCAGTAAAAAATGAAATAGTATCACAAGCTGGAATGAATACAGTATTAAAAGAGCTAATAACAAACAATGGTGATGCGAATAATACGTTGTATGTATTAGATTTAAATAAGCTTACAACAGAAAGTATAAATATGGGAGAGGGAAATACAGAAAATCTAGATGTTTTCTTGGTTGCAGAAAATACAAATAATGTATATTACTTAAAAGGTTTTGAATACAAAGGTGTAAGATATTACGGATTTAGAGGTACAGACATAAATGATATTTAACTGCAAAAAATGTAGAAAATTGTAACTTTATATAAATATGTAAAAGTTTTGAAAAAATCGCTTAAAATATATTGCAATTTGAAATTTTATATAGTATTATAACGATATATGATGAGAGGGGTTATGTAATGAGCGCAGCAATGATTAATAAATTTATGGGTATGCTAGGATTAGCAGAACCAATTGATGAAGAAGAATATGTGGAAGAGGAAACAGTTAACGAAACTGTAGAAGTGAAACAACCAGTGAAAGTTGGTTATTTTGCAAATAGATTTACAAATAGAAATGAAGAAGAAGAAAAGATATCTAGAAGTGCAAAAGTACTTCCAATGACAGGGGCAAGTCCGGTCGTTACATCTTCTAAAATGGTTATAACAGAACCACAATGCTTTGATGATGTAAAGGAAATAAGCGAGCACTTAAAAGATAGAAGATCAGTTATAGTAAATCTTGAAACAGTAACTAAAGACGATCAAAGAAGAATAATAGATTTTTTAAGCGGTGCTACATATGTTATAGATGGAAGTATGCAAAAAATCTCATCTTTAATATATTTAATAACTCCAAAGAATGTTGAAATTCAAAATGATATAGAAAAAGCACAATATAGAAGCAAACTTTCATTCTCATGGATGAAATAATAAAACAAATGAAGAGTGGTAGGCAAATATGCATACCACACTTTTTATATTAACAGCATAGACGAAGTATAGGGGGAAGGAATAAATGTTAACACCAACAGATATAGAAAACAAAGTATTTAAGAAAGCAGCAATAGGCGGATATGATGTAAATGATGTAGAATTATTCATAGAAAAAATCTTAGACGATTACGAAGCTTTAATAAAAGAAAACAGCGACCTTAAAGATGAAATAGAAAAAGGTAAAGAAAAGATAGCATATTACAAATCTTTAGAAGATGGAATAGAAAAAACATTAGAAAATGCAAAAGAAGAAGCAAAAGCTATGAAATATACTGCAACTTCAGAGATAAGCGCGTTAAAAGAAAAAGCAATTCTTGAAACTAATGAAATGAAAGCAAAAACAAATGAAGAGTTAAAAACTATAAGAGAAAATACAATAGAAGAAGTAAAAGCATTCAAACAAAAAGAATTAGATGATGCAAAAGCTGTAAAAAATAAAACAATAGAAGAAGCAAGAGAGGTAAAAGAAGAAGCAAAAGCTTTCAAAGAAAAGACAATCGAAGAACTTCGTATAGCGAAAGAAAATGTAGAAAGCGAGGCTAAAGCATTAAAAGCAAAAACTTTGGAAGAAATAAAACTAGCTAAAGAAACAGCAAAAGAAGAAGCAAAAGCTTTCAAGGAAAAGACGGTTGAAGAAACTAGAGTAGCAAAAGAAAAAGTTGTTAATGAATGGAATGAAATAATTGAAAGAAAAGAAGCTGAATGTAAAGCTAGAGTTTCAGAACTTAATGAAGAGCTAGCGGAAAAAGAAAAGAGCTTTAAGGAATTTACTGAAGAAATTTCAGAAAAAATGGATAAATACGAAGATAAATTAAAAGAAAAGAAAGAGTTATATAAAGAATATAAAGCGAAATTTAAAGAATTATTAGAAGGTCAAATTAAAGCTTTAGATAACGAGGAAGATTAATATAGAAATAAAAGAGCGGAAAGCAAGTCTTACCGCTCTTCTTTTCTGCATATTCCTTGACCTTTCCCACCTTCTGTGGTAATATATTATATGTAATTTTGAGGGTAAAAAATGGACATAATAATAGCGCTAATAATATTAGTAATAGCAATCATGATAATATTTTTTAAATCAGATATATTAGATAAGAACACTAGTTTAAACAAGTTAAGTGGAACTAGTGGTTTTGTCGTCTGCGTCATAGCGCTAATAGTAATATACGTAATAAATCGAGTCTAGAACATAGACAATAATAAATAAGAAATAAATATAAAATTAAAAGATAATAATTAATTAAAGGAGAATATAAAATGAATTTAGATAGTAGATATAATCCCGAAAGTATAGAAGAAAGAATATATAAGAATTGGGAAGAAAAAGGTTATTTCAAACCTGTAATAGATAAAACAAAGAAACCATATACAATAGTTATACCACCACCAAACGTAACTGGTAAACTACATATGGGACACGCATTAGACAATACAATACAAGACATATTAATAAGATACAATAGAATGAAAGGTGTACCTACATTATGGGTACCTGGAACAGACCACGCAAGTATAGCTACTGAAGTTAAAGTAGTTGAAAAGCTAGCTAAAGAGGGAATTACTAAAGAACAACTAGGACGTGAAGGATTCCTTAAAGAAGCTTGGAAATGGAAAGAAGAATACGGCGGAAGCATTACAACACAACTTAGAAAATTAGGTTGTTCTTGTGACTGGTCTCGTGAGAGATTCACTATGGATGACGGTTTAAGTCATGCAGTTGAACACGTATTTGTTAAGTTATATGAAAAAGGACTTATCTACCAAGGCAAGAGAATAGTTAACTGGTGTACACACTGTAGAACATCTATATCAGATAACGAAGTTGAATATGAAGCAGATAAATCTAATCTATGGCATATTAGATACAAAGTTGAAGGAACTGAAAACGAATACGTTATAGTTGCAACAACAAGACCTGAAACTATGCTTGGAGATACTGCAGTAGCAGTTCATCCAGAAGATGAAAGATATGCGGATATTGTAGGAAAGAATGTTATTCTTCCAATAATAAATAAACCAATACCAGTAGTAGCTGATACATATGTAGAAAAAGAATTTGGTACAGGTGCAGTTAAGATAACTCCAGCACATGATCCAAACGACTATGAACTAGGACTTAGACATAACCTAGAAGTTATATCTGTAATTGGAGAAGATGGAATAATCTCTGAAGGTTACGGTAGATTTTCTGGAATGACTCGTGAAGAAGCGAGAGTAGAAATAGTTAAAGAACTTGAAGCAATTGGTGCTTTAGTTAAAACAGAACCATACGAACACAATGTTGGTAAATGTTATAGATGTCATACAATAATAGAACCTTATGCATCTAAACAATGGTTTGTTAAGATGAAGCCTTTAGCAGAGCCAGCCATAAAAGCAGTTAAGAATGGAGAAACAAGATTTGTTCCTGAAAGATTTGAAAAGCTATACATGAACTGGATGGAAAACATCAGAGATTGGTGTATATCTAGACAATTATGGTGGGGACATAGAATTCCAGCATACTACTGCGATAAATGTGGTGAAACAACAGTATCTACAGAACATCCAACTACTTGTAAATGTGGTGGAAACTTAACACAAGATGAAGATTGCTTAGATACATGGTTTAGCTCAGCTTTATGGCCATTTAGTACATTAGGCTGGCCAGAAAAAACAGAAGATTTAGAATACTTCTATCCAACAAATACATTAGTTACAGGTTATGATATTATAACATTCTGGGTATCTAAGATGATATTTAGTGCTATTGAACATACTGGAGAGGTACCATTTAAAGATGTATTTATCCATGGATTAGTTAGAGATGCATTAGGTAGAAAAATGTCTAAGAGCTTAGGTAATGGAATAGATCCACTTGAAGTTATGAAAGATTATGGAACAGATGCATTAAGATTTTCATTAATCCAAAACATCGCTCCAGGAAACGATATCCGTTACATACCAGAAAAGGTTGAAGCAGGGCGTAACTTTGCAAACAAATTATGGAATGCAAGTAGATTTAGTTTAACATATATTGAAAAGAATAAAGATGTAGAAATAGATGAAAACACTCTTTATCCAGAAGACAAATGGATACTAAGCAAATTATCTAAAACAATAACTGAAGTTAGAAACAACATAGAAAACTATGAAATAGGAGTTGCATTAAATAGCATATATGATTTTGCTTGGTCAGACTTCTGTGACCTTTATATAGAAATGGCAAAACCAAGACTATACAACGAAGGAAGCGAAGGATATCTAGCAGCAGTAGCAACATTAAAATATGTACTTACAGATATTCTTAAATTGTTACATCCATATATGCCATACATAACAGAAGAAATCTACTCTAATCTATTAACAGATAAAGAGGCTCTTATGATTTCAAGTTATGCAGAACCTAAGTATAACTTTGAAGACGATGAAAGCTTCCTAGAAGAACTTATTGAAGTAATTCGTGAGATAAGAAATATTAGAGCAAATGCTAACCTTACAAATTCTAAGAAAATAGATATGGCTATGTACAGTAAAAAGTACATATCAAATCTAGAAAAAACTATAGAAATGTTAAAGAAGCTTGTATCTGCAGAAAATATAACATTAAAAGATACAACAGGCCTAGAAGGTACAGCAATACATACACATAATATAGATGTAGTATTAGATATGTCTGGAGCAATAGATAAAGAAGAAGAAAGAGCAAAACTTACAGCAGAACTTAAGAAAGCAGAAGGCGAACTTAAGAGAGCAGAAGGAATGTTATCTAACGAAAAATTCGTATCTAAAGCACCAGCAGCTTTAATAGAAGCAGAAAAAGAAAAGGTTACAAAATACACAGAAATAATAGCTAAATTAAAAGCAAGTTTAGATATGTAGTATAAAACAGCGGAAAAATTCCGCTGTTTTTATTTTAGCTATTGTAAAAATAAAAGAAATGTAATAGGATAAATGTATTAGATTAAAGAGGTAAAAAATGAAAAAAGGAATAAGTTTAATAGTTTTAGTAATAACAATAATAGTAATGATAATATTAGCAGCTAGCGTAGTAATAACACTAAGTAATACAGGGATAATAGATAAAGCAAGTCAAGCGGTTGATTTGACAAGTGAGAAACAAGTACAACATATGGCTACATTAATATGGGCGGAAGCCTATATGGAGGAGTTAAGGGGAGAAGAACTATCAAGAAAAGTAAAAGAAGAGTTAAATAAACAAAATATAACAGAAAACAATTGGAATATAATCATAAATGATTCGGGAATAACTATTGGAAAGAAGGAAGAATATAATCATAATGCGCCTGAGTTACATCCTATAGGAACTATTGCAGAAGGTGCGTTTTATGGCAATCTTGTCACAATGTCATTTTACAATGAAATGCCGGATACAGTAAGCGATTATGACTGCTATATAGATGGACAATATATCTATGTTTATCAGTCTTCAAATATGGGGTGGAGCGTGGCACTAATAACCAGTAGCACACAATTCAATGGTACTAAATTTGTAGATATTCTGCCGGATTATCCTGTAACAACTAGGAACTTGTCAACTTATGATTCTATTTTGGAAAGTATAAATGGAGAGCCTATAGTACACATAGATGCTCTATTTCAGGATTGCACATCTCTTGTGAATTCTCCAGTACTTCCTGTTAGTGTAACAAGTATGCACGGCACTTTTAGAAATTGCACATCTCTTACAACTACACCTATATTGCCTAGTAATGTGACTGAAATTGGATACGCTTTCTATGGCTGTACATCACTGACTACAGCAACACCAATACCATATAATGTATATGATATGCAAGGTCTTTTTGAAGGTTGTATTGCTCTTACAGGTACTGTTGAAATTAATGCTGCTGATCCTAGATATTATCATATGTGTTTTGAAAGTACTACAAAGCCAATCTTATTAACTGGAAGCTCACCGCTTCTTGAGTTGATAGCAGATGAATTTGTTAATGTAACAGTAGCTAATTAAAACATAACAAAAAAAGGCAACCAAGTGGATGCCTTTTTTATTGTTCCTTATTCTGTAGGACACTTTGAAAGTGGAGGGCTTTTAGGATCATTATAATCCTTAACCTCAACAACTACATATCCGCCGCAGGAAATTACTTGTACCACTTCGTAAGGGCCGTGACATTTGAAGTCTACGAGTTCGCCAACTCTGGGTACAAAGTCTGAAGTGTAAGAGAAGATTGCGCGGGCGTGGTGGCTCCTCTTTTCGTCTTTTACACGTTTCATGATTTTGATGTGCATAGGGTATCCTTTCAGTTTTCTTTTACCTCGACGATAATGGAGTCGCTACCGTTTGCAAGCTTATGAATTACACGCTCTACAGTGTAGCAAGATTTACCTACAATTTGGATGTATTCGCCAACACGCGGGTAGGTAAGAGCGTTATATGTGTAAATATGCTTTGCGGTATCTTCGGGTAATTTAGGATCGTCCCTTGTCACAACAGTTATTGTTGCCATTTGTCTTTCCTCCTTGTATAGTATTTTGTCTTGGGGATGTGCGAGGAAGGATATATCTCCTTCAAAATTATTTTAAGGGTATTTTTTACATGCCAATATATTATACCATTTTGTTGTGTTTATGTCAACTTAGTGGAAGGCTTGGCATACCTTCACGGTATTGGCCTCTTGTTTGCACACCGCCAATTCCTTTTAGTCCTTCTCTTGTATTAGATATTATGCTTGCTAGTGGAGCAAATTTATCTACAGGAGTATAAGCTACGGTTTGTGCCACTATAATTGGATCTAGCATGTCAATTAAGACTCTTTTTGGTGCGCTGGCAAAGTTAGCCCCTGCACTTAAAATAGCCTCGTAATATGACTGACAGGCGCCTGCAAAGATAACTAAATTGTCTAATGAGTGTTCATATCTTCTAGCTTCTAAAACACTTTCTATGTAATATCTAGAATTTTTGTAATTATCTATGTTATATATATCGTTTCTTTTTCTAATAAATGCATCATGCCCAGTAAGGACAAGTATGTTTGGACGTATTTTAGTTAAGAGATTGTATACATATTTAGGCTGGTCTTGTTCTTTAATATTATATACATGAGCAGTTATTCCCATTTTTTTATATACATCTTTACATTTATTAGCATATTCTGCGTCTCCATCTATGTGTAGAACAATACCAGGTTTTTTAAATATTGCATCACTGCTGTATGTGGGTATTGTTTGGTCATAGGAATTAAAATTACTTCTTAAGTTAAATTTATTTTTTACACCAGAATATGTTCTATTCAGTCTTGTGTTACTATTCTTATCTATAATTTTCATTCTATTTTGAATTTCTTCTCTTGGTACTAATTTAAGGTCATATATTGGGGCGTCTGCAATTATTCTAACAGTTATTCCAATTAAATCTACCATTTCTCCATAGACTTTAGTAACTCTAAATAGCACATCATAACCATAAGATTTCCTAGCAACTATATCGCCAATATTAAATGTTTGCATATTATTCACCTATGGTATTATATGTGAGTATAAAGAAAAGGTGCTAGCATTTGCTAGCACCTTTTGGGTAGTGAAGATTTTATTCTTCGGGTTTGTTAGTAGGCTCTTCGGGAGTAACCGTTTCTTCAGTTGCTTCTTCGGGAGCTTCTGCGGGAGCCTCGGGTTCGGGCTTGGGAGCATTCAGCTCATCAACCAGTGCCTGACACTCAGCAACAACGATAAGCTGTGCATCAATTTCTGCGCGGATAACTGTGCTGGTTCTGCCGGCGGTAAGAGGTCTTCTCTTATGAGCGGTTTTACCAAGCTCAAGGTAGAGCGCGGTGAGTTTCAGGTTTGCATCATCCAAAGCTTTTTCAGCTTTGAACTTTTTCTGCTTATCCGAAAGGAAGTCTGCGGTCTTGTTGAAGATTTCGGAATTACCGATTGCCTTTGAAATAGTTTCTTTAAATCCTGCCATGGATTTAATCCTCCTTAAATTTAATTTAGACTTAATTTTTTAGTGAATATAATTATATCACTTGCATGGGTAGGTATCAAGATTTTTCATAGATATATGCGGCTGTCTGATTTGTAACTACAAACTTGTTTCCAAATCTGTAAATACTTGAATCTTTTCTAGCATACTCACATTCAATACTCTTAAACGATCCTGTGTTTACATTGTAGAAGTAGATATTACCATCTCCAACATAGTACAGTGTGCTTCCATAAAATGAGAGTGAACCACTTAAGGAACGATTAAGTGTAAACTCAGTAACTTGCTCATTGTCTTTCTCTATAATAATACCTCTTGTAATATTGTCTTCTTTGAAAACAACAAGACGTTTTCTAGAAATCTCATCATAGCAAATTCCAATTCGCATATTACCAGTAAACTTATTCTTGGAAATAGAGTATACCTTGGTAGAATTACAATACACATCGTACGCGTTCTTGCCAGTGTTATCTTCTATGAAAACAAATTTATTTCCTTCGTCTACACTAAGATTAAGTATAGCATATCCAGAGGGTTTTCTAATGCTGTGTGTTTTAACCTCTCCAGTTTCAGGATTAAATTCATCTACAAAAAGTTCACACTTGTTTGACGAAGTATAGTATAGCGCATTAGGATTAATTTCAATAGCGCCATTTTGATATCGTTTTTGGATTCTGTATTCCTTCTCAGATTTAATATCGAAGAAGTAAGACATACTTCCTACAACTACCAATACACCAAACTCGTTTACGCTTAGGGTATCGTAATTTCTGATGTTTACGAGAATTCTTTCCTTATATATAAGGTTGTAGTTTGTATCAACGTAAACATCGGGGTTAACAATAGATCTGATGGGTTGCGCGTAGTTTATAGGTACAAACATATTATCGCATTTCTTAAGGTGTTCAAGATATTCCTCAAGAATTGAAAGCATACTTTCACGTTTCTTTCCTTCAAAGGTTTCAAGGAAGTACTTGATAAGCGCTCCGGGTAAAAAGTCCCAACCGATGCTTATGCTTGGAGGTACAATGTGATGTTCACCAAGAACAGACAAGCCTTGCTTCATACGTTCTGTTTCATTTGCAGGAGTCTTATCCAAAACCGAAATACCTCTAAAAGGATGAGAGTATGTAAGGTAATAGAAAGATTGAACCGCAAGAGAATACCAGTCGTCATCTGAGGAAATATTACCACTTTCAGCAGACGGCGGGTAAATGTACATGTTAGTGTACATACAGTTCTTAACGTCATCGAAGCTCATGCCATCAATGTCTATAATGAATACATCTGTACCACGGATAAGGACATTTCCACCATTGAGGTCACCAATGAATCCACCAATAGAATGGATAAACTCAATTCCTTTACAAACCTTAATAAGAATCTCTACAACTTGTTTTCTTGTATAGCCGTGTTCCTTAACAAATTCCTTATCTTTGAGATTAGAAATCTTGAACGAGTCTTTTACGAACTCTTGAACAAAGCCTTTAAGTGAAACGTTGCCACCGTCCTTCATATATAGAAGGGTGGAAGCAGAGATAATGCGAATATCTGCATGCGCCTTATTGAACTCGTCAATTAGCTGGTTCTTTTCCATAGCCTTAGCAAGTATACGAGATTTAAATGCCAAGTCTACATGACTCTTAAAAATCTTCTGGACAGTTCCTTCTTCATAAGGATAGATATCTGCTTCGCCACCATCAAAGTCTGAGTCTTTCGAAGTTAAGCTAGTAAAGTGCGCCTTGTCCTTAAAGATTATTTGTTTAGGCTTGATGCCGTCTTGGTTACAAATAGGGCAAATAGTCCTAGAAGTAGCAAAAGGCTGCATATGTGTAAAACAGAAATTCTTATACGTTTCAAGAGTGCTCTTAATGAGAGCTTCATCGAAGTTATAAGCCTTTATATCGTCCACAATAGCCACAAATTTCTTTATTCCAAGGTTGTATACTTTAGCTAAATATTCGTCAGCCATAAAGTAGTCTAAGAGGTAGGTCTTAAATATTCTAAGGGTTTTATCCGCCCTGGACTTTTTAAGAACTTCGTCATCGCTTAAGATAACATGAGTTTCAAGCAGTGCAAGGTTAGGAAATAGAATTTCACCCTTGAAATCCTTATGCATAATTATTGTTTCGAAGATTTGCTTTGAAGTGCAGATGAACGACCTATCTAGAATAAGAGGTAGCAGCTTCTTGTACATAACCAAAATTGCTTTTAGTCTTTGTACATGCTTAAAGCTGTCTAACGGAATTACATTTCCAAGGTTAATGTTTGTAAGCAGTAGCCTGTTAGAAATCATTCCACTAGGAAGCTGTATAAGTCTTTCGGGTTTAATACCTACGAACTTACCATATACATTATTCTCAAGACCAAGCCTAATTTCATCTATAAAACTATCTTGGGACGAGATGTTCTGTTTAGCATACAAAATAGAGCCGCTTGCATTGTAGAAGTTTGCAACCTTATCTTGGTATGCAGAATTCTTTTCGTAGTCATCTACGTCTACTATTTGGAATATATTTCTACATACAGGACAAAACTCATCTTTAAGATGCCAATGTTTGTGGAATTTGCATTTCTTCATTCCAAGAACAGATTGTAAGAACTGATTAACTTGATTAGAGTAACTTGTTCTGTTTCTGCTCGGAACGAGATTGTTGTAATCGAAGACGTCATAGTTATTTCTAAATTCTGACGATCCTTCTAAGAGCCCTAAGAAGTACAAATAGTATTCTTTCGGACTATTTCCGTTGGATTTGTACGCGTTGTAGTAAAGCTTTTCCTCATAGAGTACTGGCATTTTGGAATCTAAAGATATAAGCAAATGATTGCTTGTAGGTGAGATTGCTAAAACACTTCTGTCATACTGGATATACATTTCAATTACGCTGTGAATAAAAACATATACCTCTTGTGTATGTAAAATATTGCTTTTAACAACCTCATAAGCATTCTTAAGTCTACCATAGTTCCAAATAACACCAATAATCTTGTAGTTGCCGGCTATTGTTACATTTTTAGAAATAATAACTTTAACCGGGGCAAGGAATCCTTTTCCTCTCAGATTAGGATTAGCAAAGATGTTCTTAAGAGAATTTTTAGAAATCTCTCTTGAGGTTATATACCCCAAACAATCTTCCAAAGCCATACATCCTTCAGCTGCTTCTTTATCTTTTACACTCTTAAGTGCAGCTTTAAGTTTATCTTCAGGAGTATAATCCTTAAATAAAGCAACCTTAGAAAGGAAACTTTCATCCTTTACAGGAAGGTTCTCTACAAATTCGACCTGAGCTTCATCGAGACCGTTAAACGTTTCATCTTGAGGAGTAATGGTTACGATCCCACTACTTATGAACTGGATTAATGCCTTCATAAATGTAGGGTGTAGGATCTTAGCGAACTCACACTTGTAGATATCTTTAACATCAATTTTGTGATGCTCAAGATATTCGCGAATTGCGAGAAACATTACATATTTGTAATTAAACGGTTCGCTGTTTTCTGTGCCATTAAAAGAAATAGCAAGAATATCTCCAAAGGCCGGATAGTATTCGATCCTATCCATTAAGATACTTGTAAGGAAATCCGTGTCCTTGTAGAACCAAAAGTTCTTAATTTTGTTTTTGCATCTGCCCCAATCATCCAAGTTTTTGATGAGAGTAATGAGATTTTTTTCTGAACTGTAACAATGAGAAAGAGCAGATTTAAGTGTTCTTTCTTTATTTTTGCCAAAGTAAATGTATCTACCAATATTCGTAGAAACAAGTATCGAGTAATTAGCAACTCTTGCTAAGTCGTTCAATTCTCTAAGCTTGTTCAAAATCATATCGAAGTCTTGGTCGTTTTTTACTCTAGCAAAGGTAATGTCATCGTTATCCTCATAAATTATGAAGTCGTCATTTTCTCTAACTTGTTTAACTGAAGCCGCAAATCTTTTTTCATCAATGACGAATGCAGTGTGGTTTCTGTCGTATTTTCCAAAAGCGAGAATATCTTCGCCGTAGATAAAGAGATCGTGAATATCCGTAATGTAGTTGTTATCCAAAGTATAACGTATAATATTAATCTCAAGCTCGAAAGGGATATTACTAGAATACCTTCTGCCACTTTCAATAAATACACCCATCCTAAGCCACTCATAAAACGTTGAGCTAGAAGAGGAGATAGAATACTTGAATTCTTTGTAAGATGTATAATAGTTCATCTTAACAAAGATTATACTAAGGATAATATCTATGTCGCTTGGAGCGAGAGTTACCGGCTCAAACACCATAGACATAAACATTGCATTGATCCAGTGATCTGTTTCGGATAAGAGATACAAAGTGGGATAATGTATGTATACATTTTCACCAGATGCTCCCAAGATATCTTTGAATTTATCTGCAAGAGAGATAAGGCTTTCAAAGATGTATCTAGGAGTTGTATCGTGTGTACGACCGTTATATACGGCAAAGACAGCTTTCTCAGCTTTGTCTACTGTAATAAACTTAAGACTTTGGTATTCGCTTGGAATGTTAGCTCCAGCTTTCAAAGCTTTGTATATGATTCTTGAAAGTCTTTCATCTGTTATATGGAGTACAACTCTTTCTAAATCATCATGAGTATATACAGTAACAAGTGAATTGGAACGACCTTTTTCCCACTGCTTATCCATTTTGTGAAGAATTTTTTTGTATTTACCTTCACGGATATTAGAGCTGCTTTCTTCCTTGTTTAAGGCGCTACGAAAAACAGCAGTAGGTTTAAGTAGTGTAAACATATAGCCCTCCAATAGATTGTGGAGTTATACGTTGAAGAAGTCGTCATCAACGATAGCTTGATCGCTCGCAGTGTCTGCCGCAGTATCCTTGCTTGCCTTAGAGAAGAACTCAGACTTCAAGGAGTAAGAACTTCTAGACTGCTCTTTGCAGCTCTTCGAAAGTTCGCTGCCAAGACACGCTACAAGCTCCTTTACAGTAGTAATGTTCTTTGTACAGGTAAAGCCAAGCTTTTCTCCTGCACCGCTTCCAACTGCATCGCCGAATGCAACAAATACCGTAGTAGCATCAAGCGAGTTGAGCTCGGTAATAGCTGCTTTGGCATTATCCATATATCTACCATATTCTTCATTGTCTTCACCGTCAGTAAAGACGAGGAAGGTAATACGCGCACGTACGTTGAGTCTCTTTATGAGCTCATTGTAATATGCGATGGTAGATTCTACAGTTCTAACGATAGAAGAGTAGAGGTGGGTTGCGTTGTCTGCGCGGTAACTGGTATCGAAAAAGCGAACCTCTCTAAAGGGGCTCATCCGATAGTAGTTGCTGAATGTTGCTTTGGAAATTGCAATAGAACCCCTTTCTTCAAATTTTGAGAAGTCATCGTAAAAAGCTTTGTTTGCTTTTTGCATTGCATAAACATGATTATCCATAGAGCCGGATTCGTCATAGAGCAGTGCGATGATGTTGATGTTGTCCGAAGAAAAGTCGTATTTGCTATCACCAATAATATAATTCATTTTAAATGTCCTCCAATAATATATATTCTCCGAAGTTTGTTTCAAGATTTTTGAAACCGTTAAAGTATGAATGATTCAGATAAACCTTGTTACCTGATACATGGAAATCTAAATACAGATTCCTAAGTTCGTATGAAACGGTGAAAAGATTGTTTTCTTCACATTCCATAAATAGAATGTACTTTTTCTTTTTGCTACCGTTATACGAAAGAAGTTTCTGCTTTTCAGACCTAATGAAAAAGTCTGAGTATTCTGTGTACTTGCTGCTTAAGGTTACAAATTTGCTGTGCACAAAGTTAAAGATTGTGTTAACAGATACCTTGAGTACATCATTATACAGCTCGAAAATTTTAGTGAGAAAGAAAAATTCACGCCAAGAGATATCTTCCTTAAATCCTCTTAAAACATCCGTTAAGATTTTAGCTCTATTGGATTCGAGCATTGAAAGAAGAGATACGGCAGTGTTCTTTACACTCACATTGCTTTCTTGGTTGCAACATGAAACAAAAGCAGGTAGGGGGAATACAAATTCCACACCACTGTTATCCGCAATATTATCTACTGTGTTCTCAAATTGAATTAGCTCTACGAAGAAGGCTGCATCGGAGAAAGTAGCAGAATAATTATTGAGTCTGTTTTGCAACTTTTGACAACAAGAGATGATATGACCATCCTTGATGTTAGCTGTAATGTAGTTTTGGTAATGCTCCAAATCTTCTATGAAGTATTTGAAGATTAAATCATCATACTCAGATTCTACAAACAAGTTATAGAATTTCGAGTTGTTAGTTTTGTACTCATCAAAAGTATCTGCAAGGCTGCACCTTAACGAAGATTTGAAGAAGATGTATTCTGCGTATATAACGTAGTTTAGAAATTCTTCTTTCTTTCTAGTGTCGGCCAAAAAGAAACGTTCACCTTTTGCTTTGTTAAACAAGTTACTAAGCGAAGTTACAGCGTTGTTAAGCTGAGATGCCACCACGTGGTTTTCACGGTTGGTATCTAAAAGGGCGTTGTAGAACTGATTGAGCTTTAACATGAGCTTTGAGAATTTATCTTTGTAAATGTTGTAGTTAACAACTAATTCTACAAAATCTTTAATCTCTATTTCCAAGTTAGAAACTGCAATTAGTCTACCAGATTCACACTCTGGATCTATAGCAAAGGTTAGTTCTCCACCTAAGCCATCAGAGTATTTAGAAAGCTCTGTTTCGTATTCCTTACGTTCTGATTCTATCCTTTCAAGATAGTGTAGATATTCGCTAGGAAATTGAAGAGAGAAAACCTTTATGTATTGCTCAAGATAATTTAATTTTTCATAAACTATATTGCGCATTTTGAATTTTTCTACTTCTTCTAATTCCTTCTCGAGCTCTTCAACACTTGGTGTGTCGTCTACAACTACATCTTTTTTAGGTTGATCAGACTCCTTAGGTTTTATGCGAAACACTTTCTTAAAGAATTCTTTAAGTTTTGTGAAGAATCGCATATGTTTCTCCTTATTTATAGAAATTAGATTCGATGTGCCCTATAACAGGGAAGCCAAGGGCTGCAGCTTTAACAGTATGCACGTCCTTAAGACAGAAATACTTTACAGCTTTAACCTTTTTGGTTTTAGTAATTGTTCTTAAAAGAATGCGAGGATTATGTTTGCTCTCGTCTGTCTTTGCGGTACCGATGAAAATGATACGAACCTCTTCTAACATATACTGCTTAAGATCTACATCGAAAGTTTTGTAAAGAGTAAGATAGTCCTTCACAAAATTGTTAATGTGAGTTAAAGTAGCATAGATATCGAATTTGTTTTCAGCATTCTCATCAGGCGTAAGCAGAGGTGATACAACATCCTTATCCTTAAGTTTATCTCCTTTAATAAGTTCAGAATACTTTGTAGCATTACCAAAACGGATGAACATAAAGAACTCATCATTGTTATCTGTAACGATTTTGTTAATGAGTCTTGAAATCTCAGTTTTGTACTGTACAGTATCTTCAGAAGATTCAACTACGAGGATAATTGCACTCCTTTTTTCATATAGCGGTTTGGGCGTATATGTCTTATACCAAGGTTCAGGCTTTTCACCAGGCTTAAGTGGTGTGGCAGGAGTTCTATACGCATCTGCGGTTTCTCCAGGTTTAATTGGAGTTACAGGTGTACGATAGACACCAGCTCCACCTACATGGTTATTTGGAAAAGCAGGATCATCATAAGGACCATAAAGGTCGATATCCACTTCTTCAGGACCATATCCATAAGCTTGGGTAGGTGTGTGTGCGACTTGTTTAATCGGTTGAGTTTGCACAGGCTTTTGTACCGGTTTTTGTGCAGGCACTGGAGTAACGGTTGTTACTTTAGGCGGTACCGCTGCCGGTTTCTTTGTCGGTGCACCAAAAACTTGTTCTATGGGATCAACCACAGTGTTAGGTGCATCGTCAGTTTTTTTCTTCTTGTTAAATAATCCCATCTTGATCTCCTTATATCAGAATAGTAATGTCATCAAAGAACTGGCTTTGATTAGAGCGGATGATACCTTCAGGAGAATACTTAGTATCCGTTCCTAAAATCAAGGCATCGAAATCCACATCGAGTTTTTTGTCTGCGATTGGTGCAATACCATCCGAAGCTATACCTACAAGCTTGAAGTCTTTCTTAGAATATTCGAAAGTCTTAAACTTAAGGGGCTCCTCATAGGTTGTTGTAGGAATCTTAGTGTATGCAAAGTATGGGGGAGTTTTACCGTAGAAGAGGCGAGTGTAACTCACAACATCTTCGTGATTTACGGTTATGATATAACCATCTCCAATGAACTTTACAATAAACGAATCCTCAGTTTCAAAACAAGCGATGATGGTAAAGAGTAAATTGTTTGCGATGAAATCGTTTGCGTCTTCTTCGGTTGTAATAGAAAGAATAGAGTCAAAAGCCTTACGGACGTTTGTCTCAAATTCGTTTACATCAAACCGGTTGGGAAGCTTTGCGAAAGCCTGTACAAAAAGTCTTGTTCCTACCTCAGAAAATTCGGCGGAACTGCAACCATCTGTAACAAGTTTCAGGTTGTTTTCCATGTAACAGAAATCTTGATTGTTTAGGCCATTTAGATAATGACCATTTCCTTGTCTACATATTTGCATATAGACACCTCCTAAAATTTAATTAAATTTGCTATTAATATAAATTGCGGAAAAATTATATCATAAAAGCTGTATTTTTTCAATATTATGTCGACTATAATTTTAATATAATATATAAAAATATATATAAATATAAAAATAGAGGTGGAAAACAGATGAAAATCTAGATAATAAAAATAAAGATAAAAAAGAAGAAGCACAGTATTTTAATACTGTGCTTCAAAGGGGATTTTGCCTTAGAACTTAAGGCCGGGTGAGCTAGTTGATGTAGAATCAGGAAGCGCATCCTTGTTTTCGCCTTCAGACTTGAGTCTGGTAACAAAGGGAGCAATCTCGGAAAGCAGCGTTTCAAGCTTACCAAGTTCTTGTTCAATTCCAGCAGCTCTTTCTTCGCGTGCCTTCTTGATAAGGTCGCATCCTTCGATAACCGTCTTCGCAGCTTCCAAAGCGGCTTCAACACTGTATACACCATTCAAAAGGATCTTCTCAGATTCTTCAGCGGTAAGTACGGTGTTTTCGCTGACCTTCTTCATAAGCTCGCTGTTAAGAGCAGAAAGGGATTTCTGGCCCTCGATAGCAATCTTTGTTTTTGCGTTAAGAACAGCGTTTCTAAGCTGTTGGGATGCAAGAGCCATGCTATGGCTTCTTTGGGTACGAACAGCAATTTGCGTGTTCTTGTTTGCTTTTGCCTGAAGGAAAAGCTGACCGATGCTGATTACGAATGCGGCACGAGATTTCTCAAGGTTAAGAAGAACAACCTGCAGGGTTTCGTAACCATCTTTCAGGTTATCATACTTTTCCTTGTCTGCAATGAGACCGGAAAGCTCATAGTCCAGACGTGCCTGTTCAACTTCTGCTGCAATTCTTTGCTCAGCAATGCGACCGGCAACGATATACTTTTCAAGCTCTTCGCAGCTGAGTTTGTCCTGCATAGCAGATGTGTGGATTTTGGTCCAGCCATCTTTTAAGAGTTCAACCCAGTTATCGCAAGAGTGCATAAGCTGTTCCAACAGTTTGTAGTTGGTAATTGCTTTGTACTTTACATCGGCATCGTATTTGTCTTTGGCGCCGGGGGTAAGCTTCATGAATAGCTTTTGGAAGAAGTTAGGCTCCTTAAGAACCAGATTAAAGTCTTCATAGCTATTGTTAGCCTGTTTGGAAAGTTCGATAACTTCCTTGATAACCTGCTGGTCTGCTTGAGAACCAGCTTCATCCTGAAGAATCTTTCCTGCTTGGTCGAAAGAACGAAGAAGGGGAATAGATCCGTAGGACATGACGTTTTCGATTTCTGTAACGTCGATTTGTTCGGAAAGAGCTATGATATCCCGCTGAACATCAGCAGGGAAGCTCGAAAGCGAACTGGTACTAAGCGGTGCAAGCTCCTTTGTAGGAACTGCGGGTTTGTTCTCGTCACTAGACAGAACCTCGGGAACGATTGCTGTGTTTTCTGTCATTTCTTTAATCCTCCTAATTATTTAATTATGGTATACAGAATAAACGCGTGTATATTATATCACTCTTAAAGATTATTGTCAACTAATTATGGTAATTAACAAAACGCAAGACGGCAAAAAGGTGTTAGCATTCACTAACACCTTTTAGTTTTTAAGACTTTGCAGGTTCAGCAAGTTGCTGTTTCAAGGTCTCGATTTGATTCATACAGAGTGTGATGTCGTCTTTGACGACTTGGGCAGTTCTGTCTGAAACGACGGGGCCGCCGTAGTATGTGATCTTGCCGAGCTCGTTGAAAAGAGAAGTAAGTCTTAAATTTTCACTTTCCAAAGAATCTTTGAGACGTGCCCGTCTTTGCTGTTCGTTTACAAAATCGCTTGCCTTGCTAAAACCTTTTGAGATAGTATCTCTAAGTCCCATGTTTTTAATCCTCCGAATATATTAATATTGTAGCGTAAAAGCAACGCTACTTATATTATACCATATGAACAAAATTATGTCAATTTTGGACATAAAAAAGCCCCGGCTAAACCGAGGTTTTAATTATTTTGCTAAAAGTTTTGCAAAGTGAGCTTTTTTTCTGTCTGCTGTATTTCTTTTTAATACACCTTTAGACCAAGCTTTATCTACTTCAGAAACAGCTTTTTTGTAAAGTTCTTCTGCATTTTCACCATTTGCTACTGCAGTTTCGAATGCTTTAACAGCTTCTCTGTAAGCTTTTTTAACTTTTATATTTTCAAGTCTATTAGCATCGTTTACTAATACTCTTTTCTTAGCTGATTTAATATTTGGCATGTTTTTCCCTCCCTTTTATATGAGCATAATATTTTACAGTAACCATTTTAACATAATAATTTAGTAAAATCAAGTAGGAATTGAAAAAAATAAAAATTGTGGTATAATATGACCAGCTTTAATAAAAAATCCAAAAATAATTAGGAGGATATTATGAAATTTGAATTAAGCAAAGAAGAAGAAAAAAAGGTCAGGGAGTGGGAAGAAAACCACAAATGCACTGAACGGAACAAATCCTGTTGCGGTGGCGAGATTACATATTCTTTTACTCCGACGAGTATTGGAACCGCGGTTGATGCTACATGCATCTGCGGTCAAACTTTAGCCGTAAGAGAGCTGTAATTTTATTTACACCAAATATCCTATGTGATATAATTCCTTTAGCAAAAAAGGTAAGCAAAAATTATTAAAAATATTAAAGAAAAAGTGAGGTTTAAAGATGTCATTAAAAGGTAAAATTATTGTCATTGAAGGAACTGACGGAAGCGGTAAACAAACTCAGGCTAAAAGGTTAAGAGAAAAATTAACCGAGGCAGGTTACACTGTTTACGCAAGTTCTTTCCCGAATTACGAGAGTGATTCGTCAGCAGCTGTAAGAATGTATCTTAAGGGTGAGATAAAGGAAAAAGCAGAAGACGTAAGTGCTAAAGCAGCCTCTATCTTTTACGCTGTAGATAGATACATTACCTACAAGAAGGAAATGGAAGCAGTACATTCTAGTGGAGAACAAGTAATTATCCTTGACAGATATGTTGCTTCCAACATTATTCATCAAGGCGCGAAGCTTATTAAAAGCGAAGGCGAACATGGCCTTCATGAGTTCATTAATTGGCTTTCGAATCTTGAACATGGAGATTTTGGTATCCCTAAAGCAGATGTTACTATATATCTGAATGTTCCTGTAGATTACACGATTAAGCTTAGAGAAAATCGTGCAAATAAAATTACAGGTGGAGAAAAACAAGATATCCATGAGGCAAGCGAATCTCATTTAAGAGATGCTTCTATGTCTGGTCTTACTGCAGCCAAACTTCTTGGCTGGAATGTTATAGAATGTGTAAAAGATGATACAATGCGCACAATCGAAGACATTGCAGAGGAAATCTGGTCTGTGGTAGAAAATATTAAATAATTGGAGGATAAAACATATGTCAAAATGGGATCAAGAGTATCTGAATCTTTGCGAAAAGATTATTAACGAGGGCAAAGTGCATCACAACAGAACCGGCGATGATACGATAAGAATTATCGGTCATACATTTGAGCTGGACATTGCAGAGGAATTTCCTGTGCTTTCTGTGAAACAAGTTGGTATCAAAGGACCGCTTATTGAGCTTTTGTGGATATACCAAGCTCACAGCAACAATGTTCAGTGGCTCCGTGACAGAGGCGTAACAATTTGGGATGAATGGGAAGTTGATGAAGATGGTGTATATCGTCAAGGTGGAAACAACCGTTTTATCGGTAAAGAGTACGCCGGAACTATCGGTACAGCATACGGCTATGTTACCGGCCATTTCGGATGGCCTGAAAACAACATCAAGGAAATTCTGGAACATCCGGAAAGCAGAAGAAACATCATTGATCTTTGGCAGCCGCAGTTCTTTGATACTGCTGTTTTACCGCCTTGTGTATATGGCAGCCAATTCATCGTTGACGGCGATACTCTTCATATAAGAGTAACTCAACGTTCCTGTGATGTAGGTCTTGGACTTCCTTACAATGTAACTCAATATGCAGGACTTGCATATATGATTGCGCATGTAACCGGCCTTAAGCCTGGTAAGATGCTTTACCAAATCACAGATACTCATATCTATTGCAAGCATCTACCTGCAATCAAGGAAATGATCAAGAGACGTGATCAAGCTAAACCTGCGCCTAAGCTTTGGATCAATCCTGAAGTTAAGGATTTCTTCCAGTTCGATAACTCAAGAGAACTGAAGGACTTCAAACTTATTGGATATGAACACCTTGGCAAGGTGCCTATGGAGGTGTCTATATGATTAAGATAATTGCTGTAGTCGGCAAAAATCTTGAACTTGGAAAAAACGGCGACCTTATCTGGCATCTGCCTAACGACCTTAAGTTTTTTAAGAGTCAAACGGTAGGATGTATGGTAGTTATGGGACGTAACACCTATAACTCACTTCCTAAGAAGTTGCCGGGCAGAAAGCATTTGGTTATAACCGATGTTGATGATTTCAACAAACCTGTTGATGATGTTGATATCTTCTATAACATGGAGGATATGTTGAAAGAAATCAAGAAACATTCGGAAAACGAAGATGTATTTATTATCGGAGGAGCGAGCATTTACAGACAATTTGTGCCTTTTGCGGATGAGCTCATTCTTACCGAAGTTGATGCAGAAGCGCCTGATGCCGATGTATATTTTCCTGTTTTTGATAAAGCTTTGTATGAAAGAGAAGTTATTGCTTCTAATGAAGATAACGGAATTAAATACGAGCATGTAAAATACGTTAGAAAATAACGTAATGCGTTTGGAAATTGTTATCAAAAACAATATTGTTCAAGAAAAACAAAAAATTAAGCGAGTACTTTGTACTCGCTTTTTTCTTTAGTATGTTTTCTGTATAAGACATACTTGCCGGTAAAATAAAGTTTTATTTTAACTGTCCGACCTATTCCAAGAAGTTTGTTTCTTTGGCAAGGGTAACACCAAATTACAATTACTTTGATTTATGCGCATAAGAAAGTTTTTTCATCTTGGTATACTAAAATTCTACCCCTAGTAAAATAGATTGTCAATGACAGCAAAATTAAAAAACTGTTACAAAATGGTTACAATTTTCAAGAAAACTCGACAATAAAAACACAAACAATCTGTTGACACCAAAAAGAGTATATGGTAATATGTAGAAACCTTTAGAACCAAAACTAAAATATTAATATATTAAGGGGGAGAATTATGCAGAAGAAACGTGTAGTACGTGACAAGAAAATTAAGACCATGAATGTTATGGGTAGCCCGCATTACGAAACAGTTGAAGGCAAACGCCGGTTGATATACAACAGAAAATATGGTATCGCAATCATGAAACATCCGGAAAAAGAAAAGTACGGGTTGGTTAACATGTGGAACGAGATCCTCGTGGATACCAAATACGATTTCTGTTGTTATCCAAAAATGGGAATTGCCTTTGTGCAGAAAAAAGGCCTGTGGGGTTTTGTAAACTGCAGAGGGGATCTCATTTGCGATTGCAACTATACCCAAATTTATTCTTTCAAGAAAAAGATTGCACTCGTAAGAAGAGGAAATCAATATGGTCTTGTCGGTATTAATGGCAATGTTGTTCTTAAGTGTAAATACACAAGAGAACAGGCGCTCTATGAACGGAGGGAAATCCTTCATAGAATGTAATAAGAAAAGAACTTCGCAGAAAAGCGGAGTTCTTTTTAACTATAAATTATATATATAAGTATAATTAGAAGAAAATTACAAATTAGTATTGCAAAAATTTTAGATATATAATAACATATAGTATAGAACATTTATTATATAATTATAATCATTATTTTAAGATAAGGGGGAAACAATAATGAAAAAAGGAATATCTATGATAACACTAATAATAACAATTGTAGTGTTAACTATACTAACAGCCACAGTTGTATTAAATATTTCAGATACGAATTTAATAGATAAAGCATCAACAGCTGTAGATAAATACAACGAAAAGCAATATGAAATATTTGAATTAGTACAAAATATGGAAAAAGAACTTGAAGAACTTATGGGAAGAAAAAACGAGACAGTATATAATGGTTCTTTAGTTGGAGTTAACGGTGTAATACAAATGCCATTCTTACTAAACGATACTTCAAAGCAATACATATTAGATATTGAAAGTGACATGTATACAGGTCAAGCACTACTTAATGTATATATGTATGACGGTAACTATATAGGAGCAACAGGAATAAACACAACTTCAAATTATGCAATTGAAGTTAGACATTTAATGTTAGAATTGAAGGGTGAAAGTGATTCTGGATCTATGGAAAGCTTTTTCGGTACTGCAGAAATTCAACCATTAACATATGTGTCTGATGGCTCAGCTGCTACTATTCAATATAGTCTAGCTAATATAGGCTCTGAAGTAACTATAAAGAAAATTACAAAAGTAGATAGAGAATACACAATGTTTGCAAAACTAATTAATAATTTTATAACAGGAGGTATAGTTTCAGCTTATGATATGAAAGAAGCAATACTTTTCTGCGTAAATAGTAATAGATTGGGGTATGATTATTTAAATGAACAAGCACAAAATAGTTCATCTGAGTCAACTCTAACATTTGATGAAAATTTAGAAATGCAAACTCTAAAAAACATAGTAAATACAAGAACTCAAGACTTAAATGATATAGAATATTCAATAACAGACCAAATACTCTTGATGCTTTTGTATTATTTCGATACAACAGAATCATTTGTGGAAGATTTTTATACACTAGCAAATATATTTGAAGAAAACGAATTCTTAAATGAATATTATTATAGAAGTGTGGGAAATACAACAGTACCATTTACACTGCTTTTTGCAGATGATATAATGGTGGATTTAAATGAAGACGGATTACTTGGTACATATAATGATACTTCTACACAAGCATCTATGTTTGCAACGGGAAATGCAGGGCTTCTATACAGAAACTTTGCAGATATATATTCATCTTTATATCCATTAATGCAAAAGTATCCATCAATGTCTGGAATGTCTGCTATGGATCAATTGAAATATCAAGAGGTTGTGCTTATCTCTGGAGTGAATTCGAATGGAACTACAAATGGCATAAAAGGTATGGTATGGTCTTTGGCACAGATGTGGACCGCGGCTTATCAAACATATAATAATGCTCAAATGGATACTATGTATTCATTAATGTATCAAAATGGTATAACAATAAATATGGCTGGATTAAAAATGGGATGGAACTCAATTATTTCAGAAGTGTTTGCTTCAGAAATAGGAAGATTGCTACCAGCATATGATTTTAGAATGGATTTAGATGCAATAAATAGACAAGGCGTAAGTGCAATACAAGATCAGCTATACGAATATATAAGTGCAGTTCAGCAATCAATAAGAGGGGAGGATACATCAAATGCCGAAGAGTAAATTATTAACAATAACAGCAATTTTAATAGTTTGCATTGGTTTAGTGACAATAATATGTAATTCTGTCTTTAAAGAGGAATCGATGCTTGATAAAACATATAAAGAAGTATATAACGAACTATCTGAAGAGGAACAAAACAGATTAAAAGATAAATATAATGAGTATCAAAATACAGATAGCATAAAGGAGAAAATGGAATTTGAGGTAGAAATACCAGAAACTCTAAGAGATAAACTTTATCCAGAGGAGTTTACAAAACCATTTAAAGATTTTATGAGTAAGTAATATAACAAAGGGTAAAGCAATTTACCCTTTTAATTATATAGAGGGATTAAAATGAAAATTATAAAATTTATACTGAATAATTTACCGATGTCGTTTTTTTTGTTAGCTTTAGTTATAGCGCAAGCTCTATGTATAGTTGAATTACCTGAATATATTTCTAAAATTGTAGATATCGGTATTAGAAATAACGGAATAGAGCATGCTGTTCCGTTAAGGATAAGAGAAAGCGAAAAAGAGAAGACTAGGTATTTTATATCTGATGAAAACATATGGAATAACTTTGATATACAAGAAATAAATGGCGGGAGAATATATGTATTGAAAGAAGATGCAGATATACAAAGTTTGAACTATGAATTTGGACGAGCAATAACTGCTGTAAGATTAATAAATAAAGCAACTGATCTTAAGGAATCGGGTGTAAATATAAGTATATTTAAAGGAATAGCTCAAAGATTAGGTTTGAAACTTTCGATGATGTCTACAGAAGAGATATTAAAGATTTTAAATAGTATGCATCCCAATGATATAGAATTGGTAAACGAAATAATCGATGAGAAATTAGAACTTGTAACTGAGACTGAAATTGTTCAAGTGGCATCAGAATATTTAGCGGAAGAATACAAAGTGTGTGGTATTGGTGATACGCAAAAAAGATATATAGCAAAGACAATAATAGAAATGTTGGCATTAACAACAGTACTATTTGTAATTAATATTGTAGAATCATATTTTATGAATGTTTATCAAACGATATTTTCGCTAGAGATGAGAAAAGCTTTATTTAACAAAGTAGTGAGTGATGCAGAACTAGATGATAAGAAGAATATATCTTCTCTTGTGAACAGAACGGTATATGACACACAATTAATGGAAAATGCAGTTCCACACGCAGTGGCTTTAGTGGGATTTGTGCCGGTTTGCATTATTGGGACATATCATAAAGTTAGAAAGTTAAGTAGCAGCTTTGAATCGGTTTTAACTACTGTAATTGCCATAGGGATAGTTATAGGTTTAGCTTCATATGCAGTCTTATCATTTAAAAGTAAGCGTAAACAAAAAGAATTGGATAGAATTAATTCTATAGAAAGAGATTCTTTTAATAATTTGTTTATTGTTAGAAATTCTGGTATGGAAAAGCAACTTGGAAAATTTAATGATGCAAACAACGAATTGGTAAATGTAACGACTAGTATATTAGAATTTAAATATATGGTAGCAATTCTAGTTGGTCTTATAGCAAACTTGGCGGGTTCATATATATTATGGCAAGGTGGATTAATGGTAGATAACGGAGCAATAGGTATAGGAGCATTAATGGCAGTCCTAGATTATCTATTCCAGCTTTCATTTGTATGTTCAGACATTTTTAAACATGTAATAGAATCAGTAAGCGGCTATGTATCATATATACGTTGTCTTGAAGTTTTAGGTAAACCAAAGAAAAGAAAATCTAATGGTATAACAATAGATAATATAAATAAAATTGAATTTAGGAATGTGTGCTTTAAGTATAATAATTCGGAAGAGTATGTGTTAAACAACTTTTCTTTATTAATTAATTCTAGCGACAAGATATTATTAAAAGGAGTATCTAGTTTTGGCAAATCTACTTTAATTAAATTATTGTTAAAGTTATACAAGATTGAATCGGGGGAAATATTAGTAAATGACATAAATATAGAGAATATAGATACAAAGAGCTTAAGAAGAAAAATTGGAGTGGTTTTTGAACAAAACGATATCTTTTATGGTAGTGTTCAATATAACGTTCTATTAGGCGCTAAAATAAGCGAAGAACGTTTAAATAAAGTGGCAGAGATAACAGAAATTACAGATATATTATCTGAAAATAAGAATGTAGGATATAAAGGTAAGAATATTTCTGGTGGTCAAAGACAAAGAGTTGCGATATCCAGGGCTATTGTTACTAAACCAGATGTATTATTTTTAGATAATGCATATTCATCTGTAGATGAAAACACCAAGATGAGAATAAGTAAGCGAATAGAAGAAGAGTTTAAGGAAAAAATAGTTATAATGATAGAAAAGGAAGAAAATATGTGTGGTAAAGATACACGCATAGTGGAAATGTAATGATGAACAATAATTTAAAAGAAAATAAAGCAATAATATATAGATTGCTTAAAGAATTTTTTAGTAATCGATTTGTTTCAATACTTATATTACTGTGTTGGCTACTTAGTACAATTTTAATTGTTGCTGCACCAAAACTTGCCGGGGAAATAATGACTAGTATATATAATGCGTTAATAAATAAACTAATCACTGGTAAACCAATGGCGTTTAATATGATTAATAAAATGTTAGTGTTACTTGTAGTAATATATATAATGGAGTTCATAATAGATATTATAAAGAATTCTATGCTTGTAAGTGTATGGCAAAAATACATTATGAATTTAAGAAATAAACTAAATGAAAAATTATTAAAGCTTCCAATCAAGTTTTTTGAAAAAACAACTAACGGAACAATACTTTCTCTAATGGTAAACGATATGGAGAATGTAAATAATTATTTAACAAGATTTTTTAGAAATATAATTACAGAAATTTTCAAAGTAATTGGTGCAACAATTATGATGTTTATTATTTCTCCGACATTAGCTGTAATGAATATTCTTATGGCTATAATTGGAATAATTGTTACACGTATAGTCGTTAATGCTGCAGAAAAACATTTTAATAATAAACAAAAACAAATAACGGTTATCAATTCTTTGGCAGAAGAAATGTATACATCTAAGCAAACAATTCAAGCAACGGCTAAAGAGGAGTTCTTTAGTGATGAGTTTGAAAAACAAGCGAAAGATTTAAGAATAAAAACAATAAAGTCTAATTTTATAGGATCGCTTGCTGAGAAAACATTCGGTCTTTTGTCTAACATTGCACTTTCAGCAATAATTGTTGGCGCTGCAATATTAAATATTAGAGGAGTTATTGAAATTGGTGTAATTTATACATTAATGAATTATACGAAACTAACAATATGTTCTTCAAAGACGATAGCTAAATGTTCGGTAGATGTGTTAAATACATTCGTATCATTAAAGAGAATATATACATTTATAGGAGTAGAAGAAAATAAAAATCTTAAATTAGAAGATGTAGTAATTAAAGATAAGATTATAGGAAAAAATATAAATTTTGCCCATGTAAAAGGTAAATATGTGTTAAATGATATAAATGTAAATATAGTCAAAGGTAAAAAGATAGGTATAGTAGGAAGAACTGGAAGTGGCAAGACAACATTAGCTAACATATTAATGAAAGTATATGATACAAAAGAAGGAACGCTTTTAGCAGATAATATCTCATATAATAATATTAATACTGAAAGCTATAATAAGAACTTTAGTGTTATAGAACAAAACATTAATGGATTTGAAGATACGGTTATGGAAAATATAAAGTATGGTAATAATTCTATGACATCGGAAGAGGTAAGAACTATTGCTAAAAGAATAGGTATAGATGATATAATAATGAAGTTACCTAATGGATACGAGACTGTAGTAGATTCAAAGATGCCTATGGGCGTAAAACAATTAATAATTTTAATGCAGAATTTAATAGCAACAACGAATGTGTTAGTTATGGATGAAGCGACAAATATGTTGGATACTAATATAAAGAAAAAGATAAATGATATAGTTAATAGTATAAAAGAAGAAAAAACAGTAATCATAATAGCACATGAATTAGATATAATAAAAGATGCAGACTGGATTTATGTATTAGAAGAAGGTAAAATAGTTGAACAAGGAACACATAATGAATTAGTAAGCAACGCTACTAGGTATAAAGAATTATTTGCGTATTCGATATAATATGTATAAAATAAAAAATAGAAAAACTCAAGTGATAAAACTTGAGTTTTTCTTAAATTTTAGGGACTTTCTTAACTTTTGTAAAAAAAGTGTAATATTTTTGTAAAAATGCTTGCAAAAAAATATGTTGTATGTTAAAATATTGATGTTGATTTGCGTAGAAGTGGTAGATGGCTATGCTTAGACATAGGGAACTTCCATGGAGCATGTCTGATTTTAAATCGGGCGGCAAGTATAAAATTGTATTTGCCAAGTATATATTTTTGAAAAAAAGTATGGTTATTTGGCATTATATTATACGACAATTTTGAAACACACGGGGTAGTGTAAAACTTGCAAGTCCTTGAAATAATAGTAAAGGAGTGAAATTTATGGCAAAAACAAATGTATCAAAAATGAGAATAAGACTTAAATCTTATGACCACGTAGTGCTAGAACAAACTGCACTTAAGCTAGTTGAAGTAGCTAGAAATTCAGGAGCTGAAGTATCAGGACCTGTACCTCTACCAACTAGAAAAGAAGTTGTAACTATTCTTCGTTCTCCACACAAACACAAAGATTCAAGAGAACAATTTGAGTTAAGAACTCACAAGAGAGTTATAGACGTTAAGGCACCTAATCAAGCAACAGTTGATGCGCTTATGGCAATCGATATGCCTGCTGGTGTTGAAATCGAAGTTAAACTTTAATAATATTTAGTAGCAATCCTTAAGTTATTAAGGGAAGTGCAATACCCTATACTGAATATGACATTAGAAGTAAACAGAAAAAGTTTAGTAAATTTTTAAGGGAGGAAATTCAAAATGAAAGAAGTTTACGGTAAAAAACTAGGTATGACTCAAATCTTCAACGAAGATGGAACAGTAGTACCAGTTACAGTAATCGAAGCTTACAAATTAGTAGTTGTTGGAAAGAAAACTTCAGATAAAGAAGGATACAACGCTATAGTAGTTGGTTTTGGTGATGTAAAAGAAAACAGAGTAAACAAACCTGAAAAAGGTGTGTTTGCAAAAGCAGGGGTACCTGTTAAAAAATACATAAAAGAAATCAGAGTAGATAACGTTGACGAATATACAATTGGTCAAGAAATATCACTTGAAGTTTTAGAAGCAGGAGACCACGTAGATGTACATGGTGTATCAAAGGGTAAAGGATTCCAAGGTGTTATTCACAGATATGGATTACACAGAGGACCAACAACTCATGGTTCTAACTATCACAGAAGACCAGGTTCTATGGGAGCTGGTACAAACCCAGGTAGAGTATTTAAGAATAAAAAACTAGCTGGACACATGGGACATGTAAATCGTACAGTTTTAAACCTTGAAGTAGTAAAAGTAGACACTGATAAGAATGCAGTATTAGTTAAAGGATCAGTACCTGGAGCTAAGGGAGCTACTCTAAATATTACTAAGAGTGTTAAAGCTTAGGAAAGGAGAAAGTTAAAATGCTTAAAACAGACGTATTAGATATAACAGGAAAGAAAGTATCTGACATCGAGTTAAACGAAGCAGTTTTTGGAATTGAACCTAACGAAGTAGTAGTACACCAAGTATTAGTTAACTTCTTAGCTAATCAAAGACAAGGAACACAATCTACAAAAACTCGTGCAGAAGTACGTGGTGGTGGTATCAAGCCTTGGAGACAAAAAGGTACTGGTAGAGCAAGACAAGGTTCTATAAGAGCACCACAATGGATCAAAGGTGGTATTGCTTTAGGACCAAAACCTAGAGATTACAGATACAAACTACCTAAGAAAGTAAGAGCTTTAGCTATAAAATCAGTTCTTACAACTAAATTAGCAGAAAACAAACTAGTTGTAGTAGACAACATAGTATTAGATGAAATCAAAACTAAGAAAATGGTTGAAGTATTAAACAACCTTAAAGCTAACAAAGCTTTAGTAGTATTAAATGAAAAGAACCTAAACGTTCAAGCATCTGCAAGAAACATTGAAAATACAAAAACAACAACTGTTAATGCAATCAACATTTATGATTTATTAAGATTTGAAACTTTAGTATTAGATGTTAACGCAGTTAAAACTTTAGAGGAGGTGTACGCTTAATGTTATACGCAGAAGATGTTATAATAAAACCAGTAATAACTGAAAAAAGTTATATGGAAATGGCAAATGGAAAATACACTTTCCAAACTAAAATAGATGCAACTAAGATCGATATAAAGAACGCAGTTGAAAAACTATTTAACGTAAAAGTATTAAAAGTAAATACAATGAGATATGACGGTAAGTCAAAAAGAGTTGGAGTACACCAAGGTAAAACAAATGCATGGAAAAAAGCTATAGTTACTATAGATACTAACCCAGCAGATGAAAAATACTTAACTAAAGGTGGAAAAGAAGTAAAAGTTGCTAAAAAATACAATACTGAAATTACTGAAATCAGCTCAGCATTCGCAAACGAGGGGGGAAATAAATAATGGGAATTAAAACATTTAAACCAACCACTCCGTCTAGAAGAAATATGACAGCTCTTACTAACGAAGAAATAACTAAAAATTCTCCAGAAAAATCTTTACTTACAGTATTAAAGAAAAACGCTGGTAGAAACAACACTGGTAAGATAACTGTTAGACACCACGGTGGCGGACAAAGAAGAAAATATAGAGTAATTGATTTTAAAAGAAACAAATTAGATATGTATGCAACAGTAATTGGTATCGAATACGATCCAAACAGAAGTGCAAACATAGCTTTAATAGAATATGAAGATGGAACAAAATCTTACATATTAGCACCTAAAGGATTAACTGATGGAATGAAGGTTATATCTTCAGCTACAGCAGATATCAAAGTAGGTAACGCATTACCAATAAGTGAAATTCCAGTTGGTACAGAAATACACAACATAGAAATGCACAAAGGTAAAGGTGGACAATTAGTAAGAGCAGCTGGTGAAGCAGCTCAATTAATGGCTAAAGAAGGAAAATACGCGCACGTAAGAATGCCTTCTGGCGAAATGAGATTAATACCTGTAGTATGCTTTGCTACAATTGGTGTAGTAGGTAACTCAGATCACGAAAACGTATCATACGGTAAAGCAGGTAAAACAAGACATATGGGCGTAAGACCAACAGTAAGAGGATCTGTAATGAACCCTAACGATCACCCACACGGTGGTGGTGAAGGTAGAGCTCCAGTTGGACACGCAGGACCTATGACTCCTTGGGGTAAACCAGCATTAGGATACAAGACTCGTAAGAAAAACCATAGAACTGATAAGTTCATAGTTAAGAGAAGAAATAGAAAGTAGGAGGTAACATACTATGTCAAGATCACTAAAAAAAGGACCTTATGTAGATGCAAAACTTTTAGCTAGAGTTGAAAAAATGAATGAAACTGACACTAAAGATGCATTAAAGACATGGTCAAGATCATCTACTATATATCCTCAAATGATAGGTCACACAATTGCAGTTCATGACGGAAGAAAACATGTACCTGTATATATAACAGAGGAAATGGTAGGACACAAGTTAGGCGAATTTGCTCCAACAAGACTTTTCAGAGGTCACGCAGGAGACAAAAAGAGCAAACTTAGCAAATAATAATTAGGAGGAAACAAGAATGGAAGCAAGAGCTGAATTAAAATTTGCACGTATCAGTGCAAGAAAAGCTAAAATTGTTTTGGACCTAATAAAAGGTAAAGAAGCAAAAGAAGCGCTAGCTATACTTAAATATACAAACAAAGCAGCTAGCCCTATCGTTTCTAAAATCCTTAAATCTGCTATGGCTAACGCAACAAACAATCATTCAATGAATGAAAACAAACTTGTTGTAGCAGAAGCTGTTGCAAATCAAGGGCCAACAATGAAAAGAATAAGTCCAAGAGCTCAAGGTAGAGCATATAGAATAAGAAAAAGAACTAGTCACATAAGAATAGTTCTAAAAGAAGTAGAATAGGAGGAAGTATTTATGGGTCAAAAAGTAAGTCCACATGGTTTAAGAGTAGGCATTATAAAAGACTGGTCTTCTAAATGGTATGCAAATAAACAAAACTTTGCAGATTACTTAGTAGAAGATAACAAAATTCGTAAATATCTTAAAGAGACTTTAAAAACTGCTGGAATTTCTTCTATCAACATAGAAAGAAAAGGAACAGAAGTAAAAGTAAACGTAATGGCAGCTAAGCCTGGTATGATAATCGGTAAAGCTGGTGCTGCTATAGAAGAACTTAAAAAGAAATTAGAAAAAATGACAGGTAAAACAGTATCTTTAAATATCGTTGAAGTTAAAAACTTAGATATGGATGCTACACTTGTTGCAGAATCTATTGCTTCTCAACTAGAAAGAAGAATATCTTTCAGAAAAGCAATGAAACAAGCAATGGCTAAAACAATGAAAGCTGGAGCTAAAGGTATCAAGACTCAAGTGTCTGGACGTTTAGGTGGAGCTGAAATTGCAAGAAGCGAACACTATAGTGAAGGAACAATACCTCTACAAACTTTAAGAGCAGATATCGATTATGGTTTTGCTGAAGCATTAACTACATATGGTATCATTGGTGTTAAGGTTTGGATATACAAAGGTGAAGTTCTACCACAAAGAAAAGAAGCTAAAGGGGGTAACAAATAATGTTAGTACCTAAAAGAACAAAATTTAGAAAAATGCAAAAAGGTAGAATAAAAGGAAATGCTACAAGAGGAACAAAACTTGTACATGGTGAATATGGAATAGTTGCATTAGAACCAACTTTCATAACTAACAACCAAATCGAAGCTGCCAGAATAGTAATTTCTAAATACACTAAAAAATACGGTAAATCTTGGATCACAATATTCCCAGATAAGCCAATAACTAAAAAACCTGCAGAAACAAGAATGGGATCTGGTAAAGGTAACCCAGAATATTTCGTAGCAGTTGTTAAACCTGGTAGAGTAATGTTTGAAATAGCTGGATTAAGCGAAGCTGAATCAAGAGAAGTACTTAAAAAAGCTATCCAAAAGCTTCCTATCAAATGTAAAGTAATTTCTAAGGAAGAAAGCCTAGGAGGTAATGACAGTGAAAAGTAATAAATTAAATGATTACAAAAAGATGGATGAAAAAGCATTAGTTGAAGAACTACAAGCTTTAAAATCTGAGTTATTTAAATTAAGATTATCACTTGCCATGAACGGCTTAGATAATCCTAACAAAATAGCAGAAACTAAGAAAAATATAGCTAGAGTCAACACAATTCTTACTATGAAACAAAATGGTGTAGAAGTTGTAGTTAAAGAAGGTGCTAAAAAAGAAAAAGCAGCTAAAAAACCAGCTGCAAAGAAAACAGCTAAAAAAGCAGAAGCTACAGAAGCTGTAGAAGAAAATAAGTAGGAGGATAAACTAGTGGAAAGAAATGCAAGAAAAACTAAAATAGGTAAAGTAGTTTCAAATAAAATGGATAAAACTATAGTTGTAAGAATAGACACTAAGTTTAAACATCCACTTTATAATAAAATCATGAACAAAACATTAAAAGTAAAAGCTCATGATGAAGAAAATGTATGTGGTATTGGTGATACAGTAGAAATAATGGAAACTAGACCACTAAGTAAAGATAAAAGATACAGACTAGTTAGAATAGTAGAAAAAGCTAAGTAATTGAAAAGGAGGAACTACTATGATACAACAACAATCAGTTGTTAATGTCGCAGACAACACAGGAGCAAAAAAATTAATGTGTATAAGAGTACTTGGTGGACACCACAGAAAATGGGGTAACATCGGAGATGTAATCGTAGCTTCTGTAAAACAAGCAACACCAGGCGGCGTTGTAAACAAAGGCGATGTAGTAAAAGCAGTAATAGTTAGATCTAAAACTGGACTAAGACGTCAAGATGGATCTTACATAAAATTTGATGAAAATGCAGCTGTTATCATAAAAGATGACAAGACTCCAAAAGGAACTCGTATCTTTGGACCAGTTGCAAGAGAGCTTAGAGATAAAGATTATATGAAAATAATATCTCTAGCACCTGAAGTACTTTAGGAGGTAAAGCACAATGGTAAAAAATATTAAGAATGAAGCTAAAATCAAACTAAGAGTAGATGACACAGTTATCGTAAACTCTGGTGTAGATGCAGGCAAAAAAGGTAAAATACTAAAAGTACTTAGAGCAGATAACAAAGTAGTTGTTCAAGGCGTTAACGTTAGAACAAAACATACTAAACCTAGAAGACAAGGAGAACAAGGCGGAATAGTTAAAGTTGAGTCTCCTATCCACGTATCAAAAGTAAATTACTACTGCGATAAATGTGGTAAAGGTGTTAAACTTGGAGTACAAGTTAAAGACGGTAAAAAAATAAGAGTATGCAGAAAATGTAATACTGAAATTAAATAAGGAGGACTAAGTGATGGATCTTAAAGAAAGATACACAAAAGAAGTTGTGCCTGCATTAATGACTAAATTTGGTTACAAATCTATAATGCAAGTACCAAAACTTGAAAAAATAGTTATAAATATGGGTGTTTCTGATGTTAAAGATAACTCTAAAGCATTAGATATCGCTGCAAAAGATCTTGAAGCTATATCAGGTCAAAAGCCTCTTATAACAAAAGCTAAAAAATCAATAGCTGCGTTTAAGTTAAGAGAAGGTATGAATATCGGATGCAAAGTTACTTTAAGAAGAGAAAAAATGTATGATTTCGCTACTAGATTATTTGACGTAGCACTTCCTAGAGTAAGAGACTTCAAAGGTCTTTCAACAAAATCTTTTGATGGAAGAGGAAATTATGCTTTTGGTATTAAAGAGCAAATGATATTCCCAGAAATCGAATTTGATAAGGTAGATAAAGCTCGTGGTATGGATGTTATATTCGTAACAACAGCTAAGTCAGATGAAGAAGCTAAAGCTCTTCTAGAACTACTTGGCCTACCTTTTGCAAAGAATTAAGGAGGAAAGTTTAATGGCTAAAAAATCAATGATAGCTAAACAACAAAGAACACCTAAGTTTAGCACAAGATATTATAACAGATGTAAATTGTGCGGAAGACCACATGCCTATATTAGAAAGTATGGTATATGCCGTATATGCTTTAGAGAATTAGCATATAAAGGTGAAATACCAGGCGTTAAAAAGGCTAGCTGGTAGTAAGGAGGAACGTAAGAATGAATTTAACAGATCCTATAGCAGATATGTTAACTAGAATAAGAAATGCAGCAAAGCAAAAACATGCAACTGTTGACGTTCCTTATTCAAAAGTTAAAGCTGAAATATCAAACATACTATTAAACGAAGGCTTTATTGCTGATAGAGAAGTAGTAGAAAATGGAACACATAAAAATATAAGAATTACTCTTAAGTATAAAGAAAATAAATGCGTAATCCAAGGTCTAAAGAGAATCTCTAAACCAGGTCTAAGAATTTACGCTGAAAAAGAAGAATTACCAAGAGTATTAAATGGATTAGGAATAGCAATTATTTCTACATCAAAAGGTATTGTTACAGATAAAGTAGCAAGAAAAGAAAACGTTGGTGGCGAAGTAGTCGCTTACATATGGTAAGGGAGGAGAAAATATGTCTAGAATAGGAAATAAAGCTATAACAGTTCCAGCTGGAGTAGAAGTTACAGTAAACGGAAATCACGTTGTAGTAAAAGGACCAAAAGGAACATTAGAAATGGACACTGTAAAAGAAGTTGCAGTAGAAGTTAAAGATGGAACTATAGTGGTTGCTAGAGACAACGATGAACACAAAGCATTACATGGACTAACAAGATCCCTTATTGCAAATATGGTTACAGGTGTAACAGTAGGTTTCGAAAAGAAACTTGAAATAAACGGTGTTGGTTACAGAGCAGCTAAACAAGGAAATAAACTTGCTTTAACTCTAGGTTACTCTCATCCAGTTGAAGTATTAGATACTGCAACAGTTAAAACTGAAGTACCAGATCCTAACACAATATTAGTAAAAGGAATCGACAAACAAGAAGTTGGAGAATTCGCAGCTAAGATAAGAGAATACAGATTACCAGAACCATACAAGGGCAAAGGAATCAAATACGCTGATGAACGTATAATTAGAAAAGAAGGAAAAGCCGGCGGCAAGAAGTAAGGAGGATAAAAAATGAGAAGTAGAGATAGCAAACAAGCAAAAAGAGAAGCTAGACAAAGCAGAGTAAGAGCTACTGTAAAAGGTACAAGCGCAAGACCAAGACTTTGTGTTAACAAAAGCTTAACAAACATTTATGCACAATTAATTGATGATGAAACTAGAACTACACTTGTTTCAGCCTCAACTCTTGACAAAGAGGTTACAACTAAAGCTTCTAACGTAGAAGCAGCAAAAGAAGTAGGAACTTTAATTGCTAAACGTGCATTAGAAAAGAAAATAGATACAGTAGTATTCGACAGAAATGGTTACTTATACCATGGAAAAGTTAAAGAATTAGCAGAAGCTGCAAGAGCAGCAGGACTTAAGTTTTAAGGTTAGGAGGAAAATAAACAATGACTGATACTAAACAAGTTAAAGAAAACAGACAACGTAGAGAAAAAAGAGAAGACAGAACACCTGAATTCAAAGAAAAAGTTGTTTACGTTGGACGTGTTGCTAAAGTTGTAAAAGGCGGAAGAACATTTAGATTTAGCGTACTTGTAGTAGTTGGAGATGAAAAAGGAAGAATTGGTGTTGGTTCAGGAAAAGCATCAGAAGTTCCAGAAGCTATCAAAAAAGCTACAGATGCAGCTAAGAAAAACTTAATAAAAGTTCCAGTTGTAAACGGAACAGTACCTCATGAATATACTAAGAAACTTGGTTCTTCAATCGTAATAATCAAGCCAGCTCCAGAAGGTACAGGTGTTATCGCTGGTGGTGCTGTAAGACCAGTTCTTGAATTAGCAGGAATTAAGAATGTTACAGCTAAAACACTAGGATCTCGTAATGGAAGAAACGTAGTACTTGCTACAGTTGCTGCATTACAAGAAATGAGAACAGTTGAACAAGTGGCAGCAGCAAGAGATATTACAGTAGAAAAATTATTAAAATAATAGTATAAGAGAGGAGGATGACCTAAATGGAAATACATAATTTAGGACCAGCTGTTGAAAAGAAATCTAGAAATAGAGTAGGTCGTGGAATTGGAAGCGGTAACGGAAAAACTGCTGGAAAAGGACATAAAGGACAAAAAGCTAGAACAGGTGGAAAAATAAGAAGAGGGTTCGAAGGAGGACAAACTCCACTTTATAGAAGAATCCCTAAACGTGGATTTAATAACATATTTAGCACTGAATACGCTACAGTTAACGTTTCTGATCTTGAAAGATTCGAAAATGGTACAGTAGTAAATATGGAACTTTTAGTTAAAGAAGGATTAGTAAGACGTGAATTAGCAGGACTTAAAGTACTTGGTAATGGAACACTTACTAAGAAAGTAACAGTTGAAGCTAAAAAGTTCACTAATGCAGCTAAAGAGAAAATAGAAGCAGTAGGTGGAAAGATAGAGGTGAAATAGTATGTTTGAAACAATAAAAAATATGTTTGTAGTAAAAGACATTCGTAAGAAGATACTATACACTATATTTATAATACTTTTATTCCGTATTGGTACATTCATAACAGTACCAGGAATAAACAAACTGGCATTTATAGAAGCTTTCGAAGCTCAATCAAATGGAATACTTGGAACAATAAACATTATTTCAGGTGGAGCATTCAGTAGATTATCTATATTTGCGATGACTATATCACCATATATCACAGCATCAATCGTACTACAACTTCTTCAAACTGTTATCCCAAGTTTAGAAAAACTTGCTAAAGAAGGAGAAACAGGAAGAAAGAAATTAGGTAGATACACAAAGATGTTAACAATGGCGTTTGCGGTTGTTGAAGCAATTGGTCTTTACCTAAACTATAGAACAGCAATGTTACCAGCATTATCTGTTGGTGCAATGAAAGCTGTTGGTATGATAATGTTCGTGCTATGCATGACAGCAGGTACAGCATTATTAATGTGGCTTGCAGATAAAATTACAGAGCATGGAATTGGAAATGGCGTGTCAATGATAATCTTTGTTGGTATCGTTTCAGGCGCACCAAATGCAATAACAGCTCTAGCAGGATTTGCAGCAATTAGAAAACTTAATATATTAATAGTAGTAGGCGTTGTAATTGCATTTATTGCACTTCTAGCAGGTGTAATATTTGTACAACAAGCTGAAAGAAGAATACCAGTAAATTATGCAAAACGTGTAGTTGGTAGAAAAATGTATGGTGGACAAAATACACACATACCATTAAAACTTGCTATGGCTGGTGTAATGCCAATCATCTTTGCAATGTCATTCTTAATGATACCAGGTACAATAATTCAATTAGTAACAAAAGGCGCAGCAACAGGATTTTGGGGAGCAGTTCTTAAAATATGTTCAGCAGCTCCAGGTTGGTATCTAATAGCATATGCTGTTATATACATGTTATTAATAATTGGATTTACATTTGTATACACAATGTTTACTGTTAATCCTGTGGAAATGTCTAACAACCTAAAACAAAATGGTGGATTTATCCCAGGAATAAGAGCTGGTAAGAATACAGCAGAATACATAGAAAAAGTATTAAAAAATATTACTTGGTCTGGAGCTATATTCTTAGCACTTGTTGCAGTACTTCCAGTAGCATGCCAAGGCTTAATGCCAGATTTAGCATTATCTTTTGGTGGTACTACAATACTTATCGTAGTAAGCGTTGCTATAGAAACATTAAAGACTATAGAAACACAAATGGTTTCAAGACATTACGATGGTTTCTTAGACTAATAGGAAATATAAAAAAGTTGTTCAAAGTTTATCTTTGGGCATCTTTTTTTATGCATAAATATGTGCAAATTTATATAGGCGGTACATTGACCAATACACGCTTTTGGTATATTATAGATATAACAAAAAAGAGAGGGAAATGTGTATGGATAATATGAATAATGATTTAAATAATAATAACCAAAACAATCAAAATAATTTTACTAATCCAAATATTCCAGAGGGAACACCTATACAAGGTATAAACTTTGGTGCAGTAATTGGATTAGTTGTTCTAATTGGAATAATTATAGGAAGCGTAGTACTATTTAACAACGCGTACAATAAATTTAATGAGGTTTCAGGAAAGTTAGAAGAGTTATCAAATAATATACCTCAAATTGTACCAGGTGAAGATTTAGATGATGGCAAAGACGAAAATGTAGATAACCAAGAAGATAATAATACTGATGAAGAAGTAGCATTTGATCCGTATGCTAAATATAAAGATATTAAATGGAGTGGCACTAAGGATACTGTAAAAAATATAACATTGTATATTGAAAATGGTAAGGTGTATTCTAAGGATACAGATAACGGAATAAAGACCGAATGGAAAACGGTAGGAACAGCTAAAAAAATTCTTTTCGATCCTCCAGCAGTAGCGGCTATAATAGTAACAGAAGAAGGTAAGGCATATGATATAAGCTACGATGTTTGTGAAGAGATAAAAGAACTTTCAAAATATACAATTGTAGATATGGCATACTTAAATAACTATACATATGAGAAGTTTTACTTCCTAACATCAGATGGAAAGCTTATAGATAGATATGGTGTTTCTTACGATAAATATGCTTTTGTAAATAGAATAGAATTCGGAAAAATGTGGTGGATACCAGTAGATAAAAACAATTATGGATATCATTGGAATAACGAAAAAAATGTGTACGAAGTAATAACAAATAGTTCAAAATCTAAGTTAGCATTTTCAAAGGTATATGCGTTTGATGAATATGTATTAATACAAACTGCACATGGAAAACTATTTAAATATGAATATTCAAGTGTTGCAAAACAAGAGTCAGATTTAATGGTATCTAGAGTAGAAAGAAAGGTATCTGGAGATAATACAAGTTTAGTAGTTACATTTATGGATCTTTCTACAAAAGAATATAAAGAACCAATAGGTGGCTTTGATGTAAAAAGCAACAAAGAAATAGATATAGACAAATTAAACAAATATGTTGAGCAACCTAAAATTGAAGTGCCAGATCTTTCTGGTGCAATAGAAGAATTAGAAAAATTATCTGATTCATTACGTAGGTTGATTATTGCAGCTTATGACGGTAAAACTTTAACAGGAGTAGAAATTATAGCTGCTTGTCAACAATATGAGACTTCGGACATGTCAATAATGGTAGTAACTAATGAAAACGGAACAGCATACACAGGTAAGTATAGATTAAATAAAAACAATTTAAAGTTAGAAAATAGTGCGACATCTGAAAATGTAAAAGAACATAAAGCATATGAAGGCGGAGTTTATTATATAGGATCAGCATCTGAGTTTGATACAAACGTTAAAAGAAATTCATTAACAGAATTGCAAAGCGTAAATGGATTTGGAATAAATGCCTCTAAAATATTCTATTCATCAATAATAAAAGATGTTGATGGAGATGCATTTGGGATATTATTCTTAGAGAGATAATGAAGGGGGATTAATATGGCGGTAGCGAGTGTAATTTTTAGTATACTAGCATTATTATCATGTATAGTACCAGGAATTGGACTTATATCTTCGGTAATAGCGCTAATTATAGCAATTATTGCTATGGCAAGTAAAAAAACAAGAGGACAAAATACAGGACTAAAAACAACAGGGTTAGTATTAGCTATAATAGCATCATTAGTTTCTTTTGCTATTACAAGTATGCTAGTAAGTGTATTTACGTTAGTATTAGACGTTGCTGGTGGAATTACAGAGGCAACAGAACAAATATATAGAAATCCAGAGACACAAGACTTAGTTGAAGACTTGTATGAAGAATATTTTGGAATAGTACTATATAACAAGTTCTCAAGAGAAGATATTACTAAAGAGGAAGCTGAAAGAAGATATGTAGATGTTCTAATGAATGAACATAGAGAGTTATATTATAAAGGATATGATATAAGAGTAGATAAAGACCTTAAGTTTGAAATAATAACTCCAGGAGAAATGAAAATATAACAGATAAAGAAAAATGTATAGCTAGTCTATACATTTTTTCTTTCACACAACTTCCCATAAAAATATAATAATTTTTACAAATTTGTATAGTAAGATATAAGTGTAAAGAGGGTACAATAAAAGTAACTTTTTACATAGTATATACTGATAAATTTTTCCCCTTTAAGCGAACAGTTTTTGTTCGCTTAAACTCTTTTTAGGGTTTACTTTAGGCGGTAACTGGTGTATAATATATAAAACTTTTAGGAGGTATTTTTATGATAATAGTAATACTAGGAGCTCAAGGTAGCGGCAAAGGAACAGTAGGCGTAAAGGTAGCCGAAGAATTAGGACTTGTTCACATTTCTACTGGTGACATCTTTAGAGAGAACATCAAGAATGAAACTGAACTTGGAAAAGAAGCTAATACTTATATATTAGCTGGTAATCTTGTTCCTGACGAACTAACAAACAGAATATTGATGGACAGATTATCTAAACCAGATGTACTTGAAAAAGGTGCAATGATAGATGGTTATCCAAGAACAGAAAAACAATGTCATGATCTTGATGAAATGCTTGCAAGCATTGACAGAAAAGTAGATTTAGCAATAAATCTTGATGTGGATTATGACGAACTTATTTCTAGAATAACAACTAGAAGAGTGTGCAAATCTTGTAAAGAGGGATATAATACAGAATACAATCCACCTAAAGTAGAAGGTGTTTGCGATAAATGTGGTGGCCCTGTTGTACAAAGAGATGACGACAAAGAAGATGCTGTAAGACAAAGATTAGACATATACTATGCTAACGCAGAGGTTGTTCTTAATCACTATGCTAAAGACGGTAAATTAAGAGTTGAAAAAGCAGGTGACAAAATAGGAAGAAGCTCTAAAGTTGTAACAGCAGACTTAATTAGGGATTTGAAATAGGAGAAGGTTAGAAACAATGGTGTATATAAAATCTAAAAAAGAAATTGAACAAATGAGAGTACCAGCGGAGATTATGAAAGAAGTTTTAAGTGAAATTAAAAAGAATGTCCGCGAAGGTGTAACAACTTCATATTTAGATTACGTAGCAGAGAGTGTTATGATTAAACATGGAGCGGTTCCATCGTTTAGAGGAGTAGAATGTCCTTATCCAGGTGGTAAGACATACACCCATGCAACATGTATTAGTGTAAACGAAGATATAATCCACGGAATACCAGACTCAAGACCTCTTAAAAAAGGTGATGTAGTTAGTGTAGACGTAGGAGTATATAAAGGACGGATTCCATGCTGACGCAGGAAGAACGTTTATAGTTGGTGAAGGTTCACCTCTTGCTAAGAAACTAATACAAGTTACAGAACAAGCCTTTTTTGCAGGGGTAGACCAAGCAGTGGCAGGTAATAGAATAGGAGATATATCTAATGCAATTCAAACAGTAGTTGAAGGTGCAGGATTTAATCTTCTAAGAGAATACCAAGGCCATGGAATTGGTAGAGAAATGCATGAAGATCCTGGAGTACCTAATATAGGTAAAAAGGGTAGAGGCGAAAGGCTACAAGTAGGTATGGCACTTGCAATTGAACCGATGGTTGTTGCAGGATTACCAGAAGTAGTTGTAGGAAAAGATAAATGGGTTGTAACTACTAAAGACAAAAAGCTTTCAGCATATTACGAAAACACTATTGTAATAACAGAAGAAGGACCAGAAATCCTAACATTGTAAAAGAAAGTCAAGATAGTAAAAACTATCTTGCTTTTTTTTATTAATAAATGCTATAATGACCTTAGGAGGCTAATATGATAAACAAAACATTTGAAGAATTAGGCGAATATAGAGAACCTGATGGATACATAGATTTTGATAGAGTAGTGGCAGAAAATGAAATAACAACAAAACGTGAAGTCAGAGGTAATGTAAACAGAGAAAAAGATTGGATTGAAATAGAAGGTGGAAGCGTACTTGTAAAAACAGATGCTGACGGTCAACCAAATTCAGAATATTCCGAACTTATTTCTTGCGCGTTAGCGAGACAAGCAGGAATAGAAACAGCAGAATACGATATGGTTAGATACAAAGGTGAAACTGGTCTTATTACGAAAAATATGTGTAAACCAGGTGAAGAATTAACATCTATCTATGAACTTATAGGAAACGGCCCAGATAGTGAAACTTGCCCAGATACAATAGACATTTACCATGTTTTTGATAACCTAGACGAAAAACTTCAAGCAGAAGGTTTTGATGATAACGAAATAGATAGTTGTATGTTAAGTCTTAGAAAACAACTTTTATTTGACTTAACAATAATGGAAGCAGATAGACACTTAGAGAATCTATCTTTAATATTTGGTAAGGACGAGAATGGTAAAAGAACAGTAAGACTTGCTCCAATGTATGATACAGAGGCTGCACTTGTTCTTGGCAATGAACCAGACAAGATGCTCATAGTAGCAAAAGACTGGGGAAAAACAGCTACACTTACTGCAATGCAAGAATCTAGAATTTCAATAATACCAGAAAATGAAGATGATGCTATTCCAGGATTACCAAGTGATGCATCACCTGCTATGGCAAGCTTTTTTGCACAACTTTATGGAGGGGTTAAAAAGAATGATCGTAAAGAGTATGGTTCATTAAGTGAAGAAATGTGGAAGAAAACTTTCGATTTTCTTTGTGAGGACGAAAGAGCTGCAGAATATTTTGAGACAACTCTAAGTAAAATGAACATATCTAAAGCAATAGGAGAGGTTGAAGCGAAAATAGGAACAAGATTACCAGAGCATGTTCGCGCAATGGCAATAGCTTGTTTTGAAGATAGAAAAATGGCAATGGAACATAGAAGAGAAAACAGTAGAGATGAATTTATACAAGGAAGAAAAAGAAGTGATGATGATACTATAAGATAATAGTTGACATAAAACAAAAAGTGTGTTATACTATTATAGCATGTAAAAAGATATCTAATCACAACTTGTGAAAGGAGAAAACAAGCAATGATCAAATATGACGTGTGGTTTAAGAACTTTAGAATCGGAGAATTGTACATCAATGAGTCCGGACAACACAAGTATGTTGTCGATATGGGAGCCGTAGAAATGGCAGAAAAGGATGATACAATTTTTGTCGATGCAAAGACCAATCGTGATTGGTGTGAACCTATCCCGTTCTTCGAAAGCAGAATTGCAAATTGCAAGAAGTTTGGCGAAGAGAATGAAATCCGTTATCCTAACAGTGAATATTATTTCATTAAGGATAACCATCACAATTAAATATCTATTACAAGAGCTGTGTATAAAAACACGGCTCTTTTTCTATATATTATTAAAAACATATTGCAATAATATATAATATATAATAATATAGAAACATATATGAGGTGGAAAACTATGAAAATGAAAAAGGGTGTAAGCTTAATAGTATTAAGTATAACAATACTTGTAATGGCAATACTTGCAGCGACTGCAATAATAGCTCTAGAAGATAGTGGAATAATAGGACGTGCAAAGAATACAACATCAAAACAAAATTATGCTGAAGAATATACAAGGTTACAAGTAATAAAGAATGGAGTACTTACGGATAATTTAGGAACAATAACAGTAAGTGAGTATATAACAGAACTAAGAAATAAAGGAATAATAGAAGAGGGGCAAACATCAAACACAGATGGAAGTGTAACAGTAACAACTAAAACTGGATTTGAGGTAAAGTTATCACAAAATGGAACAGATGATTTAAAAATTGCAGTAGAAGGATATACACCGCCAAGTAATAATAATCAAACACCTGAGCCAGAACCCGAGCCTGAGCCAGAACCAACAATAACATTAAGTAAAACTACAATGTCTGAAGAATTAGCAACAGGAGGAACAAAGACAGTAACTTTAACAGCTACAACAACAAACTTTACAGATAATGTAGTATGGACGTCATCTAATACAAGTGTAGCGACAGTAAGTGGAACAAACACAGGAGCAACATTAACATTAAAAGGCAGTGGAACAACAACAATAACAGCAACAGCAGGAACAGCGACAGCAACATGTACAGTAACAGTAACAACAAAAACATTAACAATATCTTTAAGTGCAAATACACTAACAATATCTAATGTGCCAAGCGGAGTAACGCAATATGCAATATATGCAAGTGGAACACTAAAGAAGACAGTAACAACTACAACGGTAGACTTATCTACATTAGGATTAACTAATGGTTCATATACAATAACAGTAAAACCAGCAGGAACAGGATATACAAGCGCGACAGCAAGTAGCGGAAAAACATATACAGTAATTAAATTTACTATAGCAAGTACAACATACTATACAAGAAGTGGTTCAACATGGACAGAATGGGTAAATAGCTCATACAATACGGCTAGTGCATACGTATCTTCAAGTAAGGTATATATAGGAAGTAAATACGTAACAACAACATCAAGTGGAAGTACAGCTGTATCTAGTACGGCAACAATTACATCAGGAACGGCGTATGGTACATATACAACATCTTCAAGCGCACCCGGAGGATATGCCTGATCTACAATGATTAAAATTTAATACAAATGTAAGAATATATAGATGCATATTTTGCATCTATATATTTTTTAGTAAAAAAACATGTTAAAATTCACATAAAAATGTATTAAAATCGTTGACTTTTAGCATAAAAAGAGTTATAATTTAACCGTTAAGTTATGGGCGATTTATGCGCTTTTTACAAAACTTAGCATCTATCTATGTGTATAGGAGGAATTTATGGCAAAAGATGACGTTATAGAAGTTGAAGGAACAGTAGTAGAATCAATGCCTAATGCAATGTTTAAAGTTGAATTAGAAAACGGACATGTAGTTACAGCTCACATATCTGGAAAACTTAGAATGCATTATATAAAGATTTTACCTGGAGACAAAGTAAAACTTGAGTTATCTACATATGATCTTTCAAAAGGAAGAATCACATGGAGAGATAAATAATTTATATTGGTATAATCAAATATTAGAGCGGCTGTATGAGAAGAGTGTACCTCTCATATATTTAATATTTGTTATATATATAAAACAGATACAGGTTTAAGGAGGAAATACAAAATGAAAGTAAGACCATCTGTAAAGAAAATTTGCGAAAAGTGCAAAATAATAAGAAGAAATGGTGTGGTTAGAGTTATATGCGAAAACCCTAAACACAAACAAAGACAAGGTTAGGAGGAAGCTTAAATGGCACGTATAGCAGGAGTAGATTTACCTAAAAATAAAGTAGTAGAAATTGGTTTAACAGCAATCTACGGTATAGGTAGAACATCAGCTAAGAAAATAATAGCTGAAGCAGGAATTGATTCTTCTAAAAGAATCAAAGACTTAACAGAAGATGAAGAAGCTAAAGTAAGAGAAATAATCGAAAGAGATTACGTTGTTGAAGGCGATCTTAAGAGAGATGTTTCTTTAAATATCAAGAGACTTATGGAAATAGGATGCTTTAGAGGAATCAGACATAAAAGAAAACTTCCAGTAAGAGGACAAAGAACAAAAACAAATGCAAGAACTAGAAAAGGCCCTAGAAAAGTAGTGGCTAACAAGAAAGGAGTATAATCATGGCACCAGCAAAAAAGAAAACAACTAAAAGAAAAGTTAAAAAGAACGTAGCAAGTGGTGTAGCACACATTCATTCATCATTTAACAACACAATCGTTAGCATGACTGATGAACAAGGTAACTTATTATCTTGGTCAAGTGCAGGTTCTCTTGGATTCAAAGGTTCAAGAAAGAATACTCCATTCGCAGCTAGTGAAGCAGCAACAGTTGCAGCAACTGCAGCTAAAGAACACGGTTTAAGAACTGTACAAGTAAATATAAAGGGGCCTGGAGCTGGACGTGAAGCAGCAATTCGTGCACTTCAAACAGCAGGTTTGGAAATCGATACAATTAGAGACGTAACTCCAATACCACACAATGGATGCAGACCACCTAAGAGAAGAAGAGTTTAGTGGGGGTGAAGACTAATGGCAAGATATACAGGAGCAAGTTGTAAAAAGTGCAGACGCGAAGGACAAAAATTGTTCTTAAAAGGTGAAAGATGTAACACAGGTAAATGTGCTATAGAAAGAAGAGCATATGCACCAGGACAACACGGAAAAAACAAAGCTAAATTATCTGAATATGGTTTACAACTTCGTGCAAAACAAAAAACTAAAGTTTATTACGGAGTTTCTGAAGCTCAATTCGTTAAATATTACGAAGAAGCATTTAGAAGAGAAGGAGTTACTTCTGACATCCTATTTGGATTATTAGAAACAAGATTAGATAACGTATGCTACAGATTAGGATTAGGTTCTTCAAGAAGAGAAAGCCGTCAATTAGTAGGATATGAAATGGTTACAGTTAATGGTAAAAAAGTAAATATACCATCTTACCAATTAAGAGTTGGTGATGTTGTAGCTATAAGAGATGAAAAGAAAGATAACAATACAGTTAAAGCAATGATCGAAAATATCAAAGCTAAAAACGTACCAGCTTGGTTAGAAGTAGACAAAGAAAAATTAACTGCTAAAGTTATAAGAATACCAGCTAGAGCAGATGTAGATCTAGAAGTAGCTGAAAACTTAATTATTGAGTTATACTCTAAGAACTAGTAAATAGACACTAAGGTAAAAATTAACTAACAAATTTATGTGTACGTGTAATCAGAGCGTACAGATAGGAGGAATTATTATGTTAGAAATGAAAAGACCAGAAATTGAATGTGTTGAAGTAGATGTAGACACATATTATGCAAAGTTCGTTGTAGAACCACTAGAAAGAGGATTTGGAATCACTCTAGGAAACTCACTAAGAAGAATATTACTTTCTTCTTTACCAGGATATGCAATTAATACTTTAAAAATAGATAAAGTAGCACATGAGTTTTCAACAATACCAGGAGTATCTGAAGATGTTACAAACATTATTCTTAACTTAAAAGAAGTTTGCTTAAAATCTCATGATACAGATGTTAAATCATTAAAAATCTCTAAAGTAGGTCCTTGTGAAGTTACTGCAGCAGATATAATAACTGATGGAACAATTGAAGTTGTAAACCCAGATTTACACATTGCTTACCTTGATGAAGGTGGAGTACTAGAAGCTGAAATGACAGCTACAAAAGGTAGAGGATATATACCAGGAGATAAAAATAGAGATGAAGCAGGTGGAGCAATAAATACACTACCAATCGACTCTATATTTACTCCAGTAAGAAAAGCTAACTTTATTGTTGAAAAAACAAGAGTTGGACAAGAAATAGACTATGACAAGTTAACACTTGAAATATGGACTAACGGAGTTATTGAACCATATGAAGCATTATCTATGGCAGCTAGAATATTAAACGAACACTTAGAAATGTTCATAGACTTATCAGATATAGCTAAAAATATGTCAATAATGTCACAAAAACAACTATCTGAAAAAGATAGAACATTAGAAACTCCAATCGAAGAATTAGAGTTTTCTGTAAGATCATATAACTGCTTAAAGAGAGCAGGAATACACACTGTTGCAGATATCGTATCTAGAACAGAACATGATATGATGAAGGTAAGAAATCTTGGTAAGAAATCATTAGACGAAGTAATAGCAAAAGTTGCTTCTCTTGGATTATCTTTCAAGAAACCTGAAGAATAATAAGTAGGAGGAATTAAAAATGCCAGGAACAAATAGACTATCAAGAACAAAAGGAGCTAGGGACGCACTATTAAAAGGGCTAGTTACACAACTTATCCAAAATGGTAAAGTTGAGACTACTCTTGCTAAAGCTAAGGAAGTTAAACCATTAGCAGATAGCATAATTAGTCTTGCAATTAAAGAAGCAGCAAATTTCGAAAACAAAGAAAAAACTGTTTCAAGAGCTAAATTAGATAAGAACGGAAAAAAAGTAAAAATTGAAAAGACTTCTAAGAACGGTAAGAAATACCAAGTAGTAGAAAGAGAAATAGTTAAAGAAACAGTTAAAGTAGATAAACCTTCTAAATTAGCAGCTAGAAGAAAAATGTTTAAGCTTGTAAACAAAATTCACGATGCTAAAGGTAATACAATCGACTTAACAGATAAATTATTTGACGAAATAGCACCTAAATATGAAGCAGGTAAAGGCGGGTACACTAGAATAACTAAACTTGTTGCAAGAAAAGGCGACGCTGCTGAAATGGCTATAATTGAACTTATATAATAAATTAACACCTAATCACTAAAGATTAGGTGTTTTTTATTGACTTTGTTAACATAAAATGTTACAATATTAATGTATAAGAAAATCCTAATACACCTTACTAAGTGGAATGGATGAGTAATAGAATAAATTCTATTTAGTGGTTTGACGAGGGATATTGCTTAGAATATGTATGGTATATGTACTAGGTATATATAGTATATGTATTTTTTAGGAGCGCATTACCTAGAATAGGGTAATGTTAAATCTGTTTATACGCAGGTAAAGCTGCTAGAAAATGCATGTATGCATAGATTAAAGCTTACTTTAACGCCATTACTTCTGACGGGTTAGTAGTAAAACATCAGACGCTATTACATCTGACGGGTTGGTAGAAAAACATCAGACACGATTACAGGTGTAATGTAAGGTAAGATTGCCTAAAGATGCGTTATGGTATCATACTACTTTGTACAGTTTTTGTTTGAACAAAAGCTGGCACCGTATTGTGATAGTCAAGCTATCACAATTGGAGACATAGGCGTTTCAGAGGCTCGCCTATACATTTTCTTAGTAATAGAATACGTACAAACCAACGCAAGCTAATTTTTAAACAAACAATACATTATATATTTAATGCTAACACAAATTAGCTTATATATAAAACCGCCAAGGAACTCCATGACGGTTATTTTTTTATTTAAATTTTATTATTTATGTTATACATTATTATCATTATTTTACAACAATAGAATTTGTATAATCTTCATTCATATTATGAGATATGTTATTTGCTAATATATCTAGATAGATACTTTCTTTCTCTGATTCTTTTAATGTCTCTATTATTTCATCAGTAACCTTAGGAATATATGTTGTATTACCATTAGATATTAAAGAAAGTAGACTAGAAGAAGCTTCATTTACTTTTAATACTCTTGCGTAATTTACATTACAAAGATTTTTATACTTTTCCTTAGTTATTCCTAACAATATGTATATACATATTCTTTTTATTCTACTTAATGTATATCTTTTGCTTTTTACATTATGAACATATTCATTGTAATTTGAAGAAGAAAGTAGTTCATCGTAAAGTTTGTTTTCTAAAACTTCAGATACATCTTGTATAGTTTTTAATCCATCTTTGCCTAATTTAAGAATACTAAATTTTAATAATTCCCATATATCTTTATTTAGTTTATTACCATTCTTTTCTAATGCTAAATATGTATTTTCCGGTACAGATGAAGATATATTTTTTAGGGTATTGCTTAATGCTTCACGAATGGCCGTAGAACTTGTATAATTGCTTGTATTGGAAATTTTATTGTCTCTGTGATTAGATTTGTCTCTGTGAACTAAAACAGGCTTAATTTGGCTGTGAGAAGCAATTAAAGCTTTAATGTATTCTACACCTAAAAGGTTGTTTGGTTCTTCTAAAATGTTTTTTAAATCGAAAGGTACAAAGTCTGTTATTGCGAGGTGTTCTGCAGCAGCATATGTAATACCATCTTTTAGATATTGTTTTTTCTTTTCCAAAATTTCTTTTTCGTGTTCTACTTTTACTTTAGCAATTTTTTCTAAACATTCAACGTCATTTGTTTCAGCTCCAAATGCTATATGTGTAACGCAACCTAGACTATTTAATATATTTACCGCACCTTTAGCAAAGTTTTCTGCGCTAGATATCGCATATATAGTTGGAAGTTCTAGTACTAAATCTGCACCACATTCTACGGCTATTTTGGCACGTGTAAATTTATCTAATACAGCAATATTACCTTGCTCTGTAAAACTACCAGACATTATTACTATGGTGTAATCTGCATTTGTTAATTCTTTGGCTTTTTTTATGTGGTAAATATGACCGTTGTGCATTGGGTTGTATTCTGCTATTATCCCTACAATGTTCATTTCTTCATCTCCTTTTGTTGCAAGTTAATTTCATATGATATATAATACCACAAAAGAGTGGAATATACAATAAAGGAGAATGTTATGATGAAGGTAACAATATATACAGATGGAGCTTGTAGCGGAAACCCAGGACCAGGAGGCTATGCTGCAATAATTATGTGTGGAGATAGTTCTAAAGAAATATTTGGTGCAGAAAGACAAACAACAAATAACAGAATGGAACTTAGAGCTGCAATCGAAGGCCTTAAGGTATTAACTAAACCATGTGAAGTTACGCTTTACTCAGATAGTGCATATCTAGTTAATGCATATCTAAACAAATGGGTTGAAGGTTGGAAGAAAAATGGCTGGAAAAACGCAAGCAAAGAACCTGTTAAGAATGTGGATTTGTGGGAAGAAATTGAACGCTTAAAAGAGATACATGTGGTTAACTTTGTTAAAGTTAAAGGGCATGCAGACAACAAGTATAACAACAGATGTGATGAACTTGCAGTAGCAGCTATAAAAAACATAGACGAGCTTGAAAATGTTGAAAGTAAAGTAGAAGAAGTAGCCGAAAGAGAAGATCTTGTATACAAAGCATTTAAGGATTTACCTGAACTAGAAACAGAAAGATTAAAACTTAGATTATTTAATGATACAGATGCAGATGCGCTATATGAAGCATGTAGCGATGAAAAGGTTACTAGATTTCTTTCTTTTGATACATATACATCAATGGATGATGCATATAACAGAATAGAATTCTTAAAAGAAGAATATTCAAAACTTACAGAACCACCTGTTTGGGCAATAACTTTAAAAGGCGAGAACAAAGCAATAGGAAGCATAAATTACCTACATGTAAAAGAAAAACATAGTGTAGCAGAAATAGGGTACTGGTTAGCAAGCAAACATTGGAATAAAGGTATAATGACAGAAGCTGTTAAAGAGGTTCTTAAGTTTGGTTTTGAAAATATGGGCTTAAACAAAGTTATTATCCAATGTGATGCAAGAAATATAGGATCATATAGAGTAATGGAGAAATGTGGACTTGTACACGAGGGAACATTAAGACAAGACAGATTTTCTAAAGGAGAATTTGTAGATATTAAAACGTATTCTATGCTTAAAGAGGAATACTTTAGTAAATAACAGATAATATATGTTAGGCAAACATAAACCACTTAAAACATACATAGTATGTTTTAGGTGGTTTTGTGGTTAGAAATATGGTCAAAGAATATATATTAAAGAACAAATATGAATTGTTTGTTATATTAATAATGCTTTTAATTGGTGTACTAGTAGGTATAGGCGTATATACATTTTCAGATGCAAGCATTAAGGCGGAGGTTATAGCTGAAGCAACAAATGTTTTTAAGCTTAGTACTAGTAAAGAATATCTAGAAACTAATGTTGTAGCTAATGGGATAAAGACTAATACCATATTAATATGCATACTTAGTGTAGCTAGTGTTACTTTGTTTGGTAGATATGTAATTGAGCTGATGACTATAATTAAGGGAGCAATGTTAAGCATATATGCAACCATACTTTTTAATGTATTTGGATTTGGTTATGGAATACTTGCAGCATTACTACTTGTGGTATTGGTTAATATTATATACATACCGGCATACATCTTTTTGGCTGTAATGTTTATGGAAATACATTTTAATATATTTAAGAAGGGATATAGTTTAACTTGGTTAGAAATATTAACCTATTTTACCAAAGGAATTATTGCTTTTGTAGTTATATTTTCAAGTATAATTGCAGAACAAGTGGCTAGTTTAGCGGTATTAAAGCTGTTTTTGAAATTAAATTGAGATATAAAAATAAGAAAAATGAATTTTGGTTACATAAAAATAAAAAAACACTTGCAAATCGCGAAAAAGTGGTGTAAAATAGTAGCAGTTATAAAAAAATTATGTAATATACAGCACATGGGGGTAAGAAATGGAACTTATAATTCAAGACTTTATTGAGTACTTAGAAAGCAGACAAGTGTCTAAAAACACATTACTATCTTACAAAAGAGATATCAACCAACTATCAGAATATTTAGATGAAGTTGGCAAGAAGATGTTCGAAGCAACAGAAGAAGACCTAGTAGCCTATATTGCTTACATGCAAACATTAGGAAAATCTAATGCAACAATATCTAGAAGTATTGCTTCAATGAAAGCATTCTATAGATATCTATTAAAATTAAAACTTGTTGAAGAAAATATAGCAGACAAGCTATCTTCACCAAAAGTAGAAAAGAAAGAGCTTTCAATACTATCTGTAACTGAGGTGGAGAGCTTACTTGAACAACCTAATCTTTCTGACCTTAAAGGCCAAAGAGATAAGGCTATGTTGGAGACGCTTTACGCAACTGGTATCAGAGTTACAGAATTAATATCTTTGAATTTAAGTGAATTAAACCTTAACGCTGGACATATAAAAGTTAAAAAGAAAAATAAAGAAAGAATTATTCCATTAGGAAATACAACTCTTAGATATTTAAGAGAATATGTGGAAAATGTAAGACCTTTATTAATTAAAACAGAGGACGAGCCATCTTTATTTATAAATGCAAACGGTCAAAAAATGACTAGACAGGGGTTCTGGAAAATATTAAAACAATATAAAGAACAAGCTAAAATAGATAAAGAATTAACACCACACACAATCAGACATTCATTTGCAGTACATATGTTGCAAAATGGTGCTGAAATAAAAACAGTACAAGAATTATTAGGACACACAGATGTAGCATCTACTTTAATGTACACACATGTTGCAGATATGAGACTAAGAGATGAGTACTTAAAAGCACATCCAAGAGGATAAACATTAAGCGGATACATAAGTATTCGCTTTTTATATACAAAAATTAATAGCAAAATAACGAATATACAGGAGAGATTATGAGAAATATTAAATTAACAATAGAATACGATGGAACTAACTTTAGTGGTTGGCAAATACAAAAAGATAAAAGAACAATAGAAGAAGAACTTGAAACCGCTTTGGCTAAAATATTAAAAGAAGAAGTTAAAGTAATTGGTTCTGGTAGAACTGATGCTGGAGTTCATGCAATGGGACAAGTTGCAAATTTCAAAACAGATAAAACAATAAAACCAGAAGAACTACTTTATGCATTAAATACAATGCTACCATATGATATAGTAATACTTAATGTGGAAGATGTGGATGAAAGCTTTAATGCAAGGATATCTGCCAAGGCAAAACATTATAGATATGTGATAAACAATGCTAAATTTCCATCTGCACTTAATGCAAATAGAGAATATCATTACAAATATTTCTTAGATACAGAAGCTATGCAACTTGCTGCAAACGATCTTAAAGGCAAGCATGATTTCAAAGCATTTATGGCAGCGGGAAGTACAGTTAAAGATACTGAAAGAGAAATTTACGATATACAAGTTGCAAGACTAGGAAATAGAGTTATAATAGATGTAGTGGGCAATGGTTTTTTATACAATATGGTTAGAATAATTGCAGGAACGCTAATTGATGTGGGTTCTGGTAAATTAGACATATGTGTAATAAAGAATATGATAGAAACTGGGGATAGAAATTTAGGTGGAAGAACGGTTGCACCAGAAGGACTATTTCTAGTAAATGTAACATATTAACGATTAAAATATTAAAGAGGTAATAATGAACAAAAGAATAGGTAAAGAAGCAAAGAAATTGCTCTTTGGAGATTTAATATATATCTTAACAGGGGTGTTTATTAATACATTTCTAGTAGCATACTTTTTGCAAGTAACAGATGATAATATTTCTAAAATAGCGTTATATTATTTAACAGTACATGCTATAAGGTTTATAGGTTCACTTGCAGTAGGTGAGCATATAAAGAAACATCCAGAGATAATAAAATTAGTCTTATCATTAAGCGTAATAACAAGAGCAGTATTTATACTTTTTATAGTAGTATTAAAAGAGGAAATAGTAAGAAACTATATATGGGTAGCAAGTATCTATGCGCTATCAGAAGTGCTTTACTGGTCAACACATGAGATGATGTATATTGGCCTTACAAATAATAATAACAGAAAAGAATTTGTATCTACTAAAAAAGTATTAGATAAGGTAATAAACATAGTAGCACCGGTAGTGCTTGGAACATCAATAGAATTAGCATCGTTTAACGAGATAGCTGTTTATGTGTTTGGTCTAGCGGTTGTAGAAATAGGAATTACTTTGGCTATAAAACAACCTAAATTGTCTAAACCAAATAAAATATATAATATGGAAGCCTTTAGATGGAAGATTAAAGAAGAAAAATTAGAGGGAACCAAGAATTTTGCTAGAGCAGGTGTTGCTTATGGAATATTTGAAAAGACAATAAGTAAGATTATTATTGTAATAACCCTTATGACATTTAAGACAGAAATGAGCCTAGGGATACTTACTACAGTGTTTTCGCTATGTTCTATGTTAGCGATTTTAATATATAACAAATTAGATACAAAAAAGACATATAAGTCTATATTTAACATTCTTTCTATAGCAATAATATTTAGCGTAATTGGATTATTCTTAGACATAAATAAAATAACATTAATAATATTTAATTTCTGCTATATGGTTGGATTTGGAATATATGATGTTGTATACAACATAAAGAAAGCAAATATAGTAGTAGACGAGGAATTAGAAGAATATAAAGAGGAATATCTTGCATATGTCACAGCGTCTATATCTTGTGGAAGATTCATAGGGTATAGCATGATGCTAGTTGCGGGAGTATTAAATAGTTTATTGTTCTTCAAGTTGCTTTTAGTAGTAACAACAATAGCAATCCCTATATTTACTAGGTATTTAATAAAATTAGAACAAAACAGTAAAGTGAAGGAATTAAGTTGGATGAAGAAAACATAAAACTTGATATAACGCAGTAATTATGATATAATTACTGCGTTATTTAATATATTTTCATCAATAATTTGAAGGAGGATAAAATGATAAGAGTTAGCGGTCAAAGCTATAACAATGGCATTAAATTTATAGGTGAAAAGTATAGTGTAAATTTCCGTGATGAACATGGAAAAACGACAATTTCAGTATCACAAAATGTCTTAAAAGACACAAACAAAGTTATGCGGTTTCTTGGAAAACTACCTATTGTAAGAGGTTTCTTAAATGTTATATGCAAGAATTATTTTTTGCTTGCTATAATAATAGCAGATGTTGTTATGAATTTAATAACAATAGGAGAAGAAAGTACATTAAGCGATAAGGCGGTTATGCTTCTTGGAATTTTATCTCTTTGTACGTTTATAACAACAGTTGCCCTGTGTTTATATATGATGTCCAGAATTTTTATGAAAATGAAGAACACTTGGATGTATCATGGTGCAGAACATATGGTAATTGAAACGAATTATAAGGACAAGGAAATAAACCTTGAAAATTGTAGGAATTCACCCAGAGTGAGTGACAATTGCGGCACGATGCTTGTAAGCTTGATGATATTTGTAGGAATAGTTTTAAATGTGCTTCAAATAATACTTAAAGTACAGTTTTGGAGTTCGATAGAACTTATTCTTATGATAACAATAGCTTATGAACTTTTCAGAATGAAGAGGACAAACATTTTGCTTAAACCTGCATTCAAGCTTGGATATTTTCTTCAAGATAAACTTTTTACCAAAGAACCGAATGATCATCAATTAGCTCAGGCAATGCTTACTTTCTCTATACTTGAAGGTCTTGAAACTGGTGAACTCACAGTAGAAGATGTAAATGAAGTATTGGAAGAGGCAAAGCTTGCAGGCTAATACAAAAAGGCTAGTTTTTACTAGCCTTTTTTGTATCTATTAATTGGTTGAAAATTATGTTAATCTATGGTATAATCTGTAACTAGATTTAGGCTTTAGATATTCTTAAATTTAGGAATGTGATGGCAAAAATTAATAAAATAAAAGGAGAAGTATTATGGTACTTAATTTTTTAGGAAGTGGTTCTGGTTTTGCAGATAATCACACCTCGGCGTATTTCACTACAAATGACAAGGAACTTGTCATTATTGATTGCCCGGTATCTGCTTTTCAAAAGTTGAAACGGATGAAACTTGGTGATTATGAACAAATCTATGTTTTCGTAACACATACTCATGGCGACCATGTTGGAGGACTTGGACTTTTTGCTCAGTATGTATTCTTTGTTTTGAAAAAGAAGATTACAATCGTGGCGCCTTCTTCTGATGTGTTCGAAGATATTTTGACCATCATGAAAATTGAGGGCAACGACTCTGAGTGGTACAACTTGGAACACGTATTGAATCTTGCGGAGAAACCTTGGCTTAAAGGTTGCATTCCTACAGTTCATTCGCCGCAACTTGAAAGAAAATGTTTTGGATACAAGTTCTTCGCAAATGGCGAGACCATTATATATACCGGAGATACAGCTACGCTTAAGCACTTCCTTGAACGAATGGAAGATGTTAATGAACTTTATGTAGATACTTCGGTATATTACGGAATGATTCATCTTAAGCTTGAAGATGCATTGCCGAAATTTCTTGAACTTAACCAAAGTGGAGTAGAGGTATTCCTTATGCACTTAGACGATGCTAATGCCGCTGAAAAAATTGTTGCAAATTATCCGAAAATTAATGTTGTAAGATAAGATTTGAGGAGGAAATATGATTTGTTTTGAAAGAAAAAAGATTGAGTCTTGGAGTACACCTAACGGTTGTATGGGACATATAACCTTGGAACGGTTAGCTAAACCCGAGACAGTCAAAGTTATGCTAAATGGTGAGGAAATAATTCCCATATCATTTAATGCATTTGGACATCCTAACTTTAGCGAAGAGCAAGATATGCTCTTTATGTTTAAAAAGGAAGCATTAAGTAGAGCAGCTGGCAAACATGTGAGTCTGGAAGCTGATGTTACATACGAAGAAAGGGTATTTGATGTACCTAGAGCATCTTTTGATACCAAAGAAGGCATTAATAAATCTATTACTAGCCTTAAGGGATTAAGAGAACTCTTGAACAACAGAAGTATGTACTTGAAGGTTCATCCAAAAGAAAGACTTAATGAGTTTGTCATTTTCAATTGCTTTTGGCTTGATCAATTTGCTCAGGTAATGTCGCTTGAAAATCCGGAAAATACAGTTGGGATTAAGCTGCCGGATGTAGTAGATATGGACATTTTTAGGCGGTATAATTCTAATTTGTCATTCTCTACTGGCGGCAGAGCTATTCCTACAGAAGATGCAGTATGTCCTTGCTGTGGAAAAGCTTTTACACTTGAAGATGTAAAGAGGAATACTGCGGTCTATGTAGAAGGTAAGTATTATCACAGAGAATGCAGATTAAATTACGAGCATCTCCATGAAATAGATAGACTTACACGAATTCTTATGGACATTGTTTATGACTATAAGGATTACACATTTGATCTCTTACCGAATGGGTACTGCAGTAGAGGCTGCTGTAATCATCTTCCATGGCTTCTGTGTCACACGCCAGACGGCGATATTATCATCGGCTGGAGAAAAAGAGTAATTTCTATTGAATGGCAAGAAAACTATAAGCCTTTTGATATGAATGAACTTTTTGCGGATGAGAATGTTACCAAGTGGATTGAAACAAATAAATGTGGTATCCATGCTTGGGGCAGAGAAAAAGCTTATGAGTATCTTAAGAAAGTGCGTGAAAAGGTCAATCCTGATTACAAAAAGTAATAACAAAAATAAAACAAAACACCTTGAGAATTTTCTCAAGGTGTTTTTGTGTACTGGTAGTATTACAAAAATCAAACGTTAGAATCCAAGCTTCTTTTTGAATTCAGCGCGAATCTTCTTTTCGACTTTTTCGGTTACTTCTGCAGTAACTTCTTTTTCGATTTCGCTTCGCATGGTAGAAACAACTTCGGCTTTAATCTCAGCACGCATTTCAGCCTCTTTTTTCTTAAGCTCTGCTTCAATGTTTTTTTCGTACTGAAGAAGTCTTTTTCTTAAACGATCGTTTTCGTCTTCCAAGCGTTTGTTCTCTCTTTCAAGAGAAGGGCTAGAATCACAGTTGCAATTGCAATTACATGCACTGCAAGCGCCACAGTTAGAACCATCACAACTAGGCATTAGTTTGTCCTCCTTTATGGTAAAGAATTTTTTTGATCATATACAAGATAACAGCTTTCATAATGTCACAAGTGAAGTTTTTGTTTATTTCTTTATTGTGCATTTTGCAGCCACCACCGCATATATCTGCAATTGAGCAATCTTTGCACTTTTCAGGCAAAGTATAGTTGTATCCGATTTTGTATGCCTTTTGTTCTTTCATTGCTTGTACGATATCCTCGCAAGTGTATATATTGCAAATAGGCTCATCGTTTACAAGGGTTTGACAAGGAAAAACATTACCATCTACATCGATAGTTATAAGCTTTTCGCCAGCAGTACAGCCGTCATAATTGCTGTCGATCTTGATGTTGTTGAATTTGAAACGGTGATAGATATCATATCCAGAATCGGACAAAACATCTACAACTTGATGCATCTTATCTAAGATAATCTTAGAGTCAATTTCACCGCAGAAGAAGTGGTCAAGATAAACGCCCCAACCAAGATTTCTTTTAGCTACCCATTCAGCTAAAACATCTACATCGCCAAAGCTTTTTTCGTCTACAACGGTAGAGATGTCGATGTTATTGATGCCGACCTTAAGTAGCTTATCTACATTGGCTTTAACGATTTCTGCAGAACTTTCTCCGCTAATAAAAGGCTTAGAATAAGAATAACCATCTAAGGAAATTCCAAATCCGATTTTATCTTTGTGTTTAGCAAAGAATTCAAGCATTTCATCGGTTAAAATGGTAAGGTTAGTAATAATACTAACGAAACCTTTAGAACCGCATTTACTTAAGAATTCCTGGACGAACTCTTTCCAATCATGAAAAACGAGAGTAGGTTCGCCGCCGGCCAAACGATATACAACAAAATCCAGTTCCTCTGTGTCAAGCATATGTAGAAATCTGCTGTTTATTTGATCATAGGTTTGCTTGGACATTTTTTTGTCGTTCCACTTAACATAGCAGTATGGACACCGAAGGTTACATTGATTAGTGGTAAATATCCAAGGTGACATATACTTCATATGGTAGTCCTCCTTAGTATCCTTTCACGATAGTTTCAAGCATAACATAGTAGTCGGTTTTATCGTAGGAATCATCCTTACCTACAACTTTTACGCCAAACATACCGCGAATGAATGCAGCTTTTTCGGCTACGTTTTTGATCCGTGTTGTTTCTTCGATAAGTTCATCTGCTTTTTCTGCACTTGGTGCTGTTTCGATTAAGAGTTTGAGTTGTTCGTGAGTTAAGTTCATTTTAGTATCTCCTTAATTTTAACATTTTGTTATCTGATTCTGATGTCGCCACTTGTGGTAGAAAGGTCAATCTCTGCAAAGAAGCCATTGCTATATTTATAGGTGTTGCGTACATTACCGCTTATAGAACGAGTAGAAATCACCATGTTAGAAATATTGCCAAGCATAAGGCAAATATCTCCACTTACAGCGGAGGCATCGATAACGATGTCTTCGTTTGCGTGCGCAGTGATCTCAATATCTCCACTCATTGTAGAGAGGTTTGCATTCCTAAATGTAGCAGATGTTTCTAAATCGCCAGATGTGGATTTTAGTCTTAGCTTGTCGCAAGAAATTTTATCAGACAAGGTAATGTCTGCAGACATTGTATGAACTGAAATGTTTTTGAACATCTTCATAGGAAGAATAATATCCAGTTTCAGTTCGGCGTTGTAGCAGCTACCACAAGACTTAATCATTACTTTGAGTTCATCATTTGAAACTTGAACTTCAAAATTAAGTTCGCCATCGACATCCGCTTTGCCGTAGAAGTGAACATCTATCTTGTTAGTTTCAGATGCAAGAACGTCTACGTCCACAAAAGATGAATCTACTACAATTCTTTGGATGTTTGTAGCATCATGAGATTTCCGTTCATCGTATTTTTGAAATTTCCCGGTTCCCCCTTTTCCAATAATTTGTCCGTTAACAATGATAACATTGTTAGAGTTCCTGTTAAAAATATTCATACATTCCTCCATAAATTTAATTTAGTTTTGTTGATCCATAACTTGCTTTAAAATATCCATATAAACTTCTTCTTCATTGTTAAGAGAAACGTTTATAAGAGAATCTTCAAATATTTTCTTAATAAATAGATATTTATCTCGAGGATTAGTAAAACCAGTTACAGATTCTATGATTTGATCTGCAATATCTAAAGTGGGTGCGGTAGAAATCAAATGCTTAAGTTGATCTGAACTTAATATTTCTGCCATTTGACTTGGTTTGTTTGATTCTATTCTATTTGCTCTAGCACGTGCCCTACGTATTCTTTTTCCATCGAAGTTGGATACAGTTATAATTATTATGCTTAACACAATATTTGTTATGTGAATCCAAAAGAATGGAAGAGAAATAGCACCGCCTGTAGATATTAGTAGCGAAGAACCAAAGAGTAATGCGTTAAATACAACAAGATTTTGTATTCTTATTAGCATCTTCATATACTTTTCCATCGTTTTGTCTTCTTGTTCATCATATTGATTTCCAAGAAAAAGGGTTAAAACAAAATACATAGCAAAGTATAAAATACCAACAAAAATGCCAGACATTATAGAGAAGAATAGTAACTTCTCTGTCCGCACAAAATAGTTACAAAGCGTTCCATAAATTAAACCGAATATGCCAAATATAAAGGCTGTAATATAGTATCGTTTTTTCATATGTAATCCTTTCAAAAATTATTTTTATAAGTACATTAAATTAACATAAAATATTTTACCATAAAATAAGCGTTTACGCAACAAAAAACACCAAACATAATGTTTGGTGTTAATTTGGTGGGAAAGATCGGAATCGAACCGATACGAGTGTTACCTCGCAGGATTTTAAGTCCTGTGCGTCTGCCAGTTCCGCCACTATCCCATGCAAGAAATATCTTAACATTTTTTTTAGACAAAGTCAACTAAAAAAACAAAAAAAGTTAGATAAATTTCATTTTTTTAATTTTAGAGTAGAGAATTAAATAAATTTGCATAGATGGTTGTATATTTTTATACCTTATGCTAGAATACATAGAAACAAAATCGTTTTAGTACGCTGAAAATTTAGCGTATATTTTTAATACTCACTTAAAAAAGGAGGATTATGTGTGAGCAAAAATATATTGAAAGGAGAATCATATATGTACGACAAGGTATCTCTAAAACAAATGTATACGGAGACTGCACGGAATTTCTTTAACAAGGAACTCTCAATGCTTAATCCGTATGAGTTAAATGCGGTAATTGCGCATGTAATAAAGTCTAAAGTTATCTTGAACAATTTTGAAAACTCAATGGACTTGTATTCTAAAGAGAAAATTGCAATATATTTCTCTATAGAATTTCTTATGGGCAGAATTGTACTGGACGCCTTGACTAACGCGGGCTTAAGAAAGCTTACAGCAAAAATTTTCTTAGAAGAGGGCGTAGACATCAACTGTCTTGAAGATGTAGATGATACAGCTCTTGGTAACGGCGGACTTGGAAGACTTGCTGCGTGTTTTATCGAATCGGCTGCAACGTTAGGCTATCCGGTTTATGGTGCAGGACTTTACTATAAGTATGGACTTTTCAAGCAGATGTTTGACCACAACGGTAATCAAATCGAAGCTGCGGATGACTGGACGCTTCATGGAGAACCATGGTTTGAGCCACATTATGAAGATTCTGTTATAGTGGAGTATCAGGACACAAAGGTAAAAGCGGTACCATACATTTTACCCATTATTGGATACAACACTAGCAGAGAGAATTACACTGCAAACGCATTCCCGCTTACGCTTTGGAAGGCTGAGGGAGTCCAAGGGACAAATGAATCTGCATTAAAGATTTCGGACGTCCTTTATCCTAAAGATGATACTGATGAAGGCAAGAGACTTAGGCTTAGACAAGAGTACTTTTTCTCTAGCGCAATGATGCAGTACATTTTTAAGAAACATTATGCAAAGCATGGTACATTGGACAATATCGATGAATACTATGTATTCCAAATGAACGATACTCATCCGGTTGTAGCGTGCCTTGAGTTTATCCGCCTTCTTAAGAATGCAGGGTATACTTTTGATGAAGCTTTTGCTAAAGCAAAGAAGTGTTTTGCGTATACCAATCATACAATCATGAGCGAAGCTTTGGAAAAGTGGTCAATCATTATCTTTAAGGACATGCTTCCTAATATCTTTAAGATAATTGAGGAAATCAACCAAGTTTTAATTAATGAACTTATTGCTAAGCCTGAGTTTAACTTTACTAGTATAGTAGACGGTAAACTTCAGTATTTTCCTAATTGGGAAAAGGTAAGGGAATACGAAATGTTCTCTTATGGCGTTATTCACATGGCAAATATCGCAAGCTATGTTTCTTTCAGAATTAACGGAGTTGCGGAGATTCACAGTGGTATCATTAAGAAAGAAACGCTTAACAAGTGGTATGTGCTCTATCCGGATAAGTTTATTAACAAGACAAACGGTATTACTCAGAGACGCTGGCTTAAACTTGCTAACTATGAGCTTGCGAACTTCCTTGATTCTTATCTTGGAAAGGGTTGGACAACTAATCTCTCAAGATTAGAAACTATGGAAAGATACAAGAATGACCAAGAGGTGCTTGCACGTTTTGCCAGAGTTAAAATGGTAGCTAAAGAAAACCTTGCAAGATATATATTTGCTAAGGAAGGAATTGAAATAGATCCAACAAGTATTATTGACTGTCAAGTAAAGAGAATTCACGAGTATAAGAGACAGCTTATGAACGCTCTTAGAATATTGTATATCTATGACGGCATTAAGAAAGGAACTATCACAGATTTCTACAACACTACCTTTGTTATTGGCGGTAAAGCTGCCGCTGGATATGCTGCTGCAAAGCAAATTATATCTCTTATAAAAGACATCGAAGAACTCGTAAACAACGATCCGGAAATGCATGGTAAGATGAAGGTTGTATTCCTTACAAACTTTAACGTAAGTTATGCTGAAAAGGTATATGCTGGTGCCAATTTCTCTGAACAGATAAGTACTGCAGGAACAGAGGCATCTGGTACAGGTAACATGAAATTCATGTTAAACGGCGCTCCTACTATTGGTACTCTTGATGGTGCGAACATTGAAATTGTTGAAGAAGCAGGCACTAAGAACAACTATATCTTTGGAGCTACCGTAGAAGAGCTTAATCGCATTAAGGCGATATACAATCATCATTCTTTCCTTGAAGCAAATAAGGATCTTGTGGAGCTTTTAAGTTATCTTAAAGGAGAAAGAAACCTTAAGCGCACGTACTGGGATCTTGTTAATACGCTTCTTTATGATGACAGGTATTTTGTTATGTATGATCTTAAGTCATATGTGGCGGTAACTCTTAGAGCAAATGCGGATTATGCCAAAGAGCAAAGAACCAAAGATTACACCTGTTATACGAGAAAAGCTTTCAAGAACACCATTCACGCTGGTAAATTTTCATCCGACAGAACAATTAAAGAATATGCTACTGAAGTGTGGCATGTAAAGAAAGTTAGAAGACAAACTAACTAACAAACAAACATCCCTTTAGGAATTCCTAAAGGGGTGTTTTATATTTTATTCTACTCAAAATCTAATTTTAGGAATAATATTTAGAATAGTTAAATAATATTAAATATAACTATTTAGGGGGATAATATGAGAGGTATCTTAAAAAAGGAAATGTTAGTATGCATATTGGTATATTTATTTGCAGTTATGTTTAATATTGTTTATGCTTTGCCTTCTTTTGCGGTAGTAGATGTAAATACAAAATACCAGACAGTAGAATCATCAATAAAAACAAACGCTCCAGTATTTAGCTTTGCATCTGGAGCACAAATACTAATGGAAGCAAGTACAGGAATGGTAATATACGCAAATAATGAAGATGATAGGCTTTATCCTGCTTCTGTAACAAAAGTTATGACAATGCTTTTAATAATGGAAAAAATAGATGCGGGTACTCTTAAGTATACAGATGTTGTAACTTGTTCTAAGCAAGCATCGCTTATGGGAGGCTCACAAATTTGGTTTAAGGAAGGCGAAACTTTAACAGTGGATGAGGCGCTAAAGTGTATAGCAGTTGTATCTGCAAATGATGTAAGTTATGCCATGGCGGAACTTATAGGTGGAAGTCACGAAAACTTTGTTAATATGATGAATAACAAAGCAAAGGAATTGGGTATGGAGAATACCAATTTTATGAATGCACATGGGATAGATGAAGATAATCATTACACATCGGCCAAAGATATAGCTATAATGTCTAGAGAATTAATAACTAAGCATCCAGATATATTGAAATATACAACCATCTGGCAAGACAGTATAAGAAACGGAGAATTTACATTATCTAGTACAAATAAATTACTAAAAGCATATAACGGTCTTAATGGACTTAAAACAGGCTCTACATCTACCGCTATGTTTAATTTATCTGCAACAGCAACAAGAGAAGGGGTGACCTTTATAGCAGTAGTAATGAAAGCGCCTTCAAGCGCTATTAGAAATGAAGAAATAACAACGTTACTTAACTATGGTTTTGCAAATTATTCTACACAAAAATTATGCGATAAAAATGAAGTAATAGATAAAGTTGTGGTAAATAAAAATTTAGCTGGCGAGCACAATATTGTAACGGATGAAGGAAAGAGCGTACTAAAGGTTAAAGGTGAAAATATTGAACTAAAGAAAATAGTTGAAATAAATAAAAAGCTTACAGCGCCAGTGACTAAAGGAGATGTTGTAGGAAAAATCAAATGGGTGGATAAAAATAATGAAATATTAGCGGAAATTCGTCTAATTATGGATGAAGAAATAAACCGTTCGGAATTTGGAGAATATGTTAAAAAAATAATAGAAAAATATGTGTTTTTATAACGAAAAAAGAGAAAAATAAAAAGTGCCCTAAATGTAGTAAAATGCGCAAAAATAAATGTAATATTACACAAATATTACATTTATTTTACATTTCTATTTAATGTGTCTCAAATGCCCTAAAATCGTTGACTAAAATAGCCATTTGTTATATTATTTGGTCAGTATTATGGAGGTTTATACATATGATAGGAATGAATCAAATTAAGAAGAGATTATTTAGAGGTATTGCAATAGGTCTAGCTATTGGTTTAGTGGGCATGATTGTAATATTTGTGTTAATGAATAACATAGTAAATTCATATAAAGATGGTACGAACGAAACATTTAGAAGAGATTATACTTTTGATGTTGTTACATTAACAAGAGATGTTGTACAAGGCGAAACAATAACAGAGGATATGCTAACTACAACAAGAATACACAAAAACACAGCGGCAACAAATGCTATAACAAATATTTATGAAGCGGTTGGACAAACAGCTAAATATAACATAGCAAAAAACACAACAGCAGTTTCAGGAATGTTTGCAACTAAACTTGTTAGCCAAGATACAAGAGTGCAAGAAATTAGTTCAATACTATTACCAATAGATATAGTTGAAGGGGATTATGTAGATGTTCGTATAACATTCCCAAGTGGTGTTGAATATATAGTACTTGCTCAAAAACAAGTTCAAAAAATATACGGTTCTGTAATTTGGTTAGAAATGACAGAAGAAGAAGTGTTAATATTAAACAGTGCTATGGTAGACTCATATTTGACAGAAGGAACAAAATTATATGCTGTTAGATATGCAGATCCAACTACACAAATTAAACTTGGAACGGACGAAGAACTTGAAGATGCAGAAGAATATATTAGAACAAAAATTACAGAAGAAGTTACTAAACTTGGAACACCAACAACTCAAGAATTATCAGACATGGTTTCTAAATATGCGATTGAATATAGATATTATATTGAGTCATACAATAAAACAAAAGTTAATTACCAACCAAACAATGAAGTAATGAAATTCATGAGACAAAATCCAAACATAGTTGAAAAAGCAAAAGAAAGATTAAATTCAGTTGCTCGTGAAAACATTGAATCAAGTATAGAATTATTTGAAACAAATAACGGGGATGCTTATGAAAATGTAATTAGCGGAGTTGGAGCTTCAGTTGAAGCTATAAACGGACTAAGAAACGGTTTATTAGAACAATAATTTAGGAGGAGCAAATGCAAAAAATAATAGGTTTGGTAGGATATGTAAACAAATCGGAATTAGTAATAAATCTAGCAAAGACACTATCAATTGCTGGCAATAAAGTGCTAGTAATTGATGGTACTTTAGAAGAAAGATTAAGATATACAATACCGGCCTTCAACAATTCTGAAAAAGAATACTTAACAAATTTTGATGGTGTAGATTACGCGTTAGGATTTAACAGCATGGATGCAATAAAAGAATATATTTGTACTAAAACATCTGATGCAGAAACATATGACATCATATTACTAGATATAGATAATGCAGATTCATATGTTGGATTCAGACAAGGTGCAGAAGACTTTACAAGAACATTCTTCTTCATAGAGTACTTAAATATTTCTTTTGGTAGAAATGCAGAGATACTAAAAGCGTTAACATCTTTTGTTGAAGAAGGTAAAAAACCAGTTTTAACAAGAGTCATATATAAACAATATGTTTCTAGAACAAGCGATAAGTATTTTACAAGAATGATAGAAGACTATCCTATAGAGTGGAACGAAAGAGATTACGAACTTCCATTTATGGAACAAGATAAAATAGCAGATATTGAAATGCAACAAAGTGGATATATAGATGTAAATAGACATACTAAGCAATTTATCAGCTTAATGTCAGACATTGCATCAGATATATTAGGAGATGTTGCTTCTGCAGATATTAAGAAAATGATTAAAATGTATACAAGGGGGAGAGCATAATGCCAAAAATAGTTTTTTGGAGTCCAGAGCCTAAATCAATAGGACAAACACTTGCTAGTGTTGCATTAACATCAATAATGGCAATTGAAGAAGATTATTCTAATCTACTATTACATGGCCATTGGCAAGCAAAGAAAATAGAAAGTGCATTTACATATTTTGAAACTCTTAAAAAGACAAATGTTTTCGGAAGTTCAAGTATGGGTATAACAGCACTTGCAAGACTAGTTGAAAGTAACAAGCTAACTCCTGAAGGAATAAGAAATTACGCAAAACCAGTACTAAAACAAAGATTAGATATCATGTATGGTACTAACGTAGCAAGTAGAGAACAATTTGTTCAATTAACAAAGAGCTTAAATATGGTTATTAAAAATGCAGTTCAAACATATGACTTAGTTTGGATAGACCTTCCAAAGGGGACAGATAAATCATATATAACAGAAATTTTATCTGAAGCAGACTATGTAATATGTACAATAAATCAAGAAGCTATGTTTTTAGATGATGCCATGAAAGCTTATATGGAGAATGATTACATAAAAGATAAACCAAAGATGCTTCTAATGTGTAATTATGAACCAAAATCTAAATACAATATACCTAATATAAGAAGAAAATATGGTATAAAAGATCCAATATACTGTATACCATCAAATTACATGTTTACAGATGCATGTAATGATGGAAATGTAATAGATTTCATATACAACAATCTAAACGCAGATAAAATGGATTATAACGGTTACTTCATTTCAGAAGTTAAAGAAGCATTAAAAGAAATACTAAACAAAGTAAGAGTATAAAGTGAGGGGGTAAGAACTTGTCATTAACAGTTATATTTAATATCATCTTATCGTTAGTGCTAGTTGTTCTAGTTGGTGTCTGTATATATTATGCAGCGGCTAAGAAGAACGAACTAGGCATAGTAGATGAAGTAGAACGTGAAAGACAAAAGTATAGCGTAAAAGGAATGTCAGACTTTATAAAACATGAGTTTGACGAAATAACAAGAATGAACCTATACGATCTTGCTCTTTCTGAAGATGAGTTTGAAAGAAGAAAAAATACTAAGTACGAATTAAAGAAAGCGTTAAAAGGAGCAGGATATGCTTCAGCAAACGATAAAAAGTATGTTAAAACATTAATGTTTGACTTACTTAGAAATCAGTACAAGGTAAATGAAAGAAATATAAATTATGCTATTCCTTTCGATAATGTAGAGAAAATGACAGCAGCAGATAAATTTGATATCTTATTACATATGTATAAGAAGAAATATAAATCTAATGCGTTGTCACAAATAATATCTGAGTATAGACTTGACGAACCAAAATTTGAATATGATGCAGCGGTTCCTTCTTATGTAATAACACCTGAAGAAATCAGCCACATATACGAAGAACAAATAATAGGGCAAACAATAGATTTTGAAGACAAACTTCAAATAGTAGTACAAAGAATATACCAAGGTTACAAGGGCTTTAGTGTTATAGACGACATACGTGACCAAAACATAGATGGTGTTTCTGGAGGCGTATCTGGTATACCACCAAGCTTCCTAGACCAAGTTGGTGATATGGAAGATTACTTAGATGCAACTGGTAAATTCAATATCCCAATGTCATACGATTCAGTATGGATATTCTATAAAGGTAAATCAATGTATATGTCATTCCTATCATTTGGAACTGAAGCAGAACTTAGAAGAGTTTGTCAAAACATATACAAGTTTAACAATCCAGGTCAGTTATCTGAATCAGTTGGTTTCAAAATCAACGAAATGAAGGATGGTTCCAGAATAGTTGTTCTAAGACCGAACTTCTCAGAATCTTGGGCTTTCTTCGTAAGAAAGTTCGCTCCGCCGGTTTTAGTTAACCCAGAGCAATTGTTAATACACAAGAATAAAGAAAACGTAATAGAACTATTAAAATATTTAATAAGAGGAGCAAGAGTTACAGCCGTTACAGGAGAACAAGGTTGTGGTAAAACAACACTTCTTATGGCGATAATGAAATTCTTATATCCTACAATCACAATTCGTGTACAGGAAACTGCATTCGAATTACACTTAAGAAAAATTTATCCAAGAAACAACATCTTATCACTTAGAGAAACAGACACAATCACTGGTCAAATGGGACTAGACGTTCAAAAGAAAACAGATGGTGGTGTTAACATCCTAGGAGAGGTTGCAACTGATCCGGTTGCTGCTTGGATGATACAAATGGCGCAAGTTGCTTCTAAGTTCACACTATTTACACACCACGCCAAAACATTCCCTAACTTAATAACAGCACTTAGAAACTCACTACTAAAAATAGGAATGTTCAATAACGAAGACGTTGCAGAAGTGCAAGTTGTTAACGTTATAAACTTTGATATACACTTAAAAAGAGGTGTAGATGGAACAAGATTTATTGAAAGAATAACAGAATGTGTTCCAAAAGAAAAAGAATTCAAATATCATGAAGGTTACAGAACAGCTAAAAACATGGACGATAAGTGGGAAGCTTTCATGGACAACGCAACAGAATACTTTAGACATATGACACAAACTTCTAACTATGATTATCACAACATAGTAGAATTCAAAAATGGTGAATATGTATTTACTCATGAACTATCTGAAGCAAACGTACAAGCAATGAGAGAAAACATGTCAGACGAAGACGTTAAAGAATTTGATAAATTCTTAGATACAGCTTGGGGGTGAGATAGTTTATGGGAGCAAACAATAACATATTTCTAATTGTTGGTTTGTTAATAGGTGTGAGTACAATTGGTATGTTAGCTCTTTTAATCTATTACTCAGCCACAAAGAAAAAATATGCTAAAAATACTAAATTACAACAAAAAGATCAAATAGTTGTAAAAAACAAATCTAGCTTAAAGGATATATTAGATAGACTGTATCAAGTAACATATTTAATATTTTCTAAATTACCATTAATAAGTCATTATACAAAGAAAACAAGATTAAAACTAGAAATGGTTAACGATTATACTGAATATGAAATAAGAAGAAAAACAGGATCATTAGTTTTAACATCAGTATTATTCATATTTGCAGCGTTATATGTTTTCTTAAATGTTGTAGATGACTTATATATGGCGCTAGTAGTTATTTTAATGGTATTTGTAATAAATGACGTACTTGTTAATTCAAAGGTTAACAAAGTAGCGGACAAGATAGTAAGACAACTACCAGAAGTATTTACAGAAATACGTCACTCATTCCATGAACATGGAATGATAGAAGAAGCATTTAACGATGCAATAGATGAACTAGAAGACCAAGAAATAACCCCGCAGATAAAGAGAATTAAAGAAGCGATTCTTTCGGATAATCCGGAAGTGCAAATGGAAAAGTACTATGATACAGCTCCAAATAAATACTTAAAATTATTCTGTGGACTTTCTTATCTTACAATGGAACTTGGAGATAGAAAAATAGATGGTGTATCAGTTTATCTTAAAAACTTAAATAACATGTTAAATGATATTTATCTAGAAATATTAAAGAAAGATAAATTAAACTACATGTTTAAGAGCTTAACAGCAATTACAATAGCACCAATATTCTTTATAAAGTTTATTGAAAACTGGGCAGTAACAAACTTCCCATCACTTATAAACTTCTATTCAAGTAGTATTGGATTTGTAATACAAGCTATACTCGTTGCATCAATATTTGTTGCATACTTCTTATTAAAAACAATAAAAGAAGATTCAAACGAAATCAAATTCGATAGAATAGCAACAAAAAGATGGCAGGAAAGAATATATAAATGGCCGGTGGTAAGATTCGTAGTAGATGGATTTATGCCATCACCGCATACAAAGAAACATCAGAAAATATCTGAAAATATTAAAACATCGAACTCATATTTAACATTACAATGGTTCTATGTTAACAAATTAACATTTGCAGCGATTGCCTTTGTGGCAACGTTCGCACTATTAGTAAATATTCATATTATAGACATAAAGAGTATATATAATGATATAAGTGAAGAGTTTATAAGTTTAGGAGCTCTATCAGATGCAGATAAAGCCTTAGCAGAACAAACAAACGAACAGGATAAAATAATAGTAGACAAATTAAAAAACAATCAAGTGTCTGGTGAAGAGTTAAGAGCATCGATAGAAAACGAATTAGGACACGGAGCTACTGAAACAGATATAGACAGAATACTTGCAAAGGTCGAAGGTGTTCAAGATTCATACTGGAAAGTATGGGAAACGGCAATAGCACTTTTAGTAGCGGTAATTGTATACTTCGTACCAAATGGAATTCTATTAATTAAGAATAAGATTAGGGCTCTTGAAAAAGAAGATGAAGTAATGCAGTTCCAGTCAATAATTCTTATGCTTATGTATATCGAAAGAGTTGACGTACAAACAGTACTAGAATGGCTTGAAAGATATTCTTATGCATATAAAGAACCAATATCTACAGCACTTAATAACTATGAGGCTGGTGCTATAGAAGCTCTACAAGATTTAAAAGATGCTATACCACAAAAAGATTTCAAACGTATAGTAGAAGCATTAATATCTGCTGTTGAAAGAATTCCAATTAGAGATGCTTTCGATGAGCTAGAAACAGAAAGAGCATTCCAACACGAAAAGAGAAAAGATGCTAACGAAAGAATAATACAAAAGAAAACTTCGCTTGGAAAAACAATAGGATTCACGCCACTTATAATATTAGTTGCAGGTTATTTCGTAGGACCACTATTACTAGTAAGTATACTACAACTTGTAAACTACATGGGGGCAATGAATTTCTAAACACCGAATGGTGTTAACAAAAACGGTTAATACACAGAAATGTGTTTAACATATATTATAATATATTAAAAAATCTATAAAGAAGGAGGGAAAAAAGAATGGATAACGCACAAAAAGCGATTATGATTGGTGTTGGCCTTTTCATAACAATCATAATTATATCTTCAGTACTTTTAATATCAAATATGGGTACTAACTTGATAACAAGTGCACAATCACAATTATCAGGTATAACAAAAGGTTTACAAAACCAAATAACAGCTGCATACGATGGTAAAACATTAACAGGTGCAGAAGTTATAGCAGCTTTCCAACAATATGAAAGCTCAGAAATGTCTGTAATAGTACTAGTTAACTCAACTACAAAAGGTTATACTGGTAAATACCTATTAACAGAAGCAAACTTAAAAACAGATAAAGGTGGCTCTACAGCTCCAGGATATGCGCAATCATATCCAGGTGGTGTTTATTATGATGGAACATACACTGAATTTACATCAACAGGTACAGGAGCTAGAACAACATTAACTAAATTACAAGCTACAGCTGGTGGATTAGGTGTAAACGCATCTAAAACATTCTACAGCAGTGTAATTAAAGATGCTACAACAGATACAGTTGTTGGTATACTATTTGCACAAAGAGCAGGATAGTTAATTAAAACATAGGAGGAATAAATAATGGATAACGCGCAAAAAGCGATTATGATTGGTGTTGGACTATTTATAACAATCATAATTATATCTTCAGTACTTTTAATATCAAATATGGGTACTAACTTGATAACAAGTGCACAATCACAATTATCAGGTATAACAAAAGGTTTACAAAACCAAATAACAGCTGCATACGATGGTAAAA
>JAZSJJ010000007.1:0-136471 GCA_045534225.1 Clostridia bacterium | reverse complement strand
AAACTCTTGTCTTAAATTCTCTCAAGATAACGTTAGCTATCTCTTAATTACTTTGTTTTAATAAAATTAACGTGGTTGTTATGTTTTCCATAACCCCATCTTTACTTGGCTTGTTTTACTCTTTATTTTTCAATGTGCTTTAAAATATCGCGTTGTTACCGCGACATCGTAGATATATTTTAGCACAGGGCAATCATATTGTCAACAATAATTTTGAAAAAAATTAAAAAAATTTAAGTTTTTTTGAAACCCTTGATATTACTGGTTTTCGGGGCACATATTTTTTCTTAAATTTCTACTAAAATTACATCTTCACCAATTAATTTTACATTATTCCAAGGAATAGTTATATTATTTTTACCTCCAAGACTTTTTATTAACTTACCTACCCCTGCTACAACTATACTTTTTATAGCCCCATTCGTTAACTCAGCATCTACATCTATAACAAAGCCAAGTATCTTTCCATCTCTTACATTTACTACTTCCTTTTGTCTAAAATCTATTCCTCTTGCCATACTTCCCCCTAACAAATTTTAAGTTTCATACCTTCAATTATTCCAATTGCAATAACTTCTCCTATTTTATATATATTTCTTATTATCCATTCTGCATCTTCTATGTTGTCGTGATAACCAACTTCTACAAGTACAGCAGGACTATTTACATTCATCGTTTCTATTATATTATTATTATATGTAATTCCATTATCTGTTTCTAAATTATAGTAAATGCCCTTCAATCCTCTATATATCTGTTTTGCTATCCCATTAGAGCGCTCACAATTTACTTTCGGAAAGCATTCCGGTCCATTAGTTCCACCATAGTTACTATGTATTGCTATATGTATATCTACATTTAACGCATTGCTTTCTTTTATTATATCTTCTCTTTTCATTCCTCTTCTATTTCGATAAACAACAAAATTTCCTGTTCCTGCTAGGACCTTTTCTACCACATCTGCTATCATATTCATTCTATATTCTTCAGTTCCATATTCGCCTACCCCTAAACTCTTATCTTGAGTTGATGGACTTAAATAAATCTTATACATATTAATCACCTACTAATATATATAATAAAAAGAGTGAAAAAATATCACTCTTTTAGCATTCTTCTTTTCATTCTTTCTAATGCAGTCTTTTCTATTCTGGATATCTGAGCTTGCGATACTCCTATCTCTTCTGCTAATTCTACTTGCGTTTTATTATCAAAAAATCTTCTTTTTATTATATTTCTTTCTTTTTCAGATAGCCTTTCTAAAGCTTGTATTACTGCTAACTTATCTGTTAAACTTTCCGCTTCATTCTTTTCACTCTTTAATTGATCCAATACGTATATTACATCTCCACCATCATTATATACAGCATCATATAGCGACATAGGTGTAACCATGCTATCTAACGCAAGAATTACATCTTCTTTTTCCGCTCCAATTGTTTCTGTAAGGTATTCTATTGTTGGTTCTTCATTATGTTCACTTATATATTTCTCTTTTTCTTTAGATATTCTATATGATAAATCTCTAATAGACCTACTTATCCTCATAGAGCTACTGTCTCTTAAGTATCTTTTTATTTCTCCTATTATCATAGGAACAGCGTATGTAGAAAATTGTACATTTTGTGTTATATCAAAATTATCTATTGCTTTTATTAATCCCACCACGCCGACTTGAAACACATCATCTACATTTTCACACCTGTAGTTAAACTTATTCACCATACTTAACACCAGGCGGAGATTAGCATTTATAAACTTTTCTTTTAGTTCTGTTTGCCCTTCTTTTATTTTAACCAGCATTTCATTTTGTTCCTTTGCCGATAAAACAGGCAACTCCTTTGTATTTACTCCATTTATTTCTACTTTTATCGTTCTCATTTGTATCCTCCCTAATAAGTATCCACTTACTAGTCATATCTTGTTCTTGTTTATTCACTTTATTCACCGCGCGACATCAAACTGCTTTTTTAGACGATTTATGACTTTCTTTTCAATCCTAGATATGTAAGATTGAGATATTCCCAACTTGTCTGCAACTTCTTTTTGAGTTAATTCTTTCTTTCCGTCAAATCCATATCTTAATTCCATTATTTCCTTTTCCCTAAAATCCAAATTCTTTATTGCCATGCTTACTATTTTTCTATTATCATTATCCTCCACCTGTTTAAATAAACTATCATTATCTGATCCCAATATATCCCCCAAAGCCAAATCATTTCCCTCGCTGTCAGTGTTTATCGGTTCATCTATGGAAACTTCTGTTTTTGTTCTTTGTGTCTTTCTTAAAAACATAAGTATCTCGTTTTCTATACATCTAGAGGCATAAGTAGCAAGTTTAATATTTTTATCTAGGTTAAAGCTATTTACTCCTTTCATAAGGCCTATTGTTCCTATAGATATTAAATCTTCTATATTTATTCCCGAATTTTCAAATTTTTTCGCTATATATACAACTAGCCTTAAGTTCTTCTCTACAAGTTTTTTCCTTGCGTCATCATCCCCCTTAACTAATCTATCTAGCATTTCTTTTTCTTCGTCTACCGACAACGGTTCTGGCAACTTATCCGTACCAGCTATATACAATAATTCCTCTCCATCATTTAATAAGCTCAATATATACTCATATATTTCAAGCATCTTCTTATTCTTTATTTTCATATCTTAATACCTCCCATAGAATCTGTGTATAACATGTAGTTAAGTATCATGTTATAATTATTTAATTTTGAAAGTTGTCTATTTTCAAATACAACTCCAGCTTTAACAACCCACTGTTTAGTTTTTTTACTTATCTTTATCCCTTCTAAAATGTATGCTCTCTTAGTACAAACATTCCCAAGAGTTACTGTTTTTACATCAAAACATTCCAAACTGCTCAAATCATTTAACATATTTTCATCTATAACCTCTGCGAATATTACAGGTACTCCATGCGAACATACTGTATTTCCAGTATCTAAAAACCCTTTAAATGCGTATGATTTTCCTGCAACATTTAATTGAACTGTATAATTCAGTTCTTTTTGGGTTAACTCCAGTTTATATATTTTCCACAATCTAAAGAGAAAAGTTTTAGCCAAATAATATGTGGCTATATATACCAGCGCTTTTTCTAACCCATTATTTAAGGAAAGATTAAATATGTTCGAAACGCAAACACATGCGCCTGCATTTATTACAGAAACCATTAAAAAGATTAATATGAGTTTTAGATAACTTTTCACATCTTTAATTTCTGTAGCTATATACAGAATTATTATCATTAAAAAAATCTTGGAAATAGCAAAATTCATTTCTCTAACTTTGAAAAATAACATTAGCACTATATATAAACTAGCAATTGTTGACGCTAATGCTATTCGTTTATTTTCAATTCTTAACTTTGCTATTTCTAATGTCTCTTTTATTATTATGAAATCCATTATTAAATTTTCTAAAAAAATGTACTCAAGATAAATTTCCATCGATTACCTCACATTGATTATATTTACTTACCTATTAAAATTTTGTTGAAAGAATGCCTAGATTTAATTTTTTGATTTACAAATTTAGATAAAAAAGAAGAGAAATGTTTTCACATTTCTCTTTTAATACATATTTTTCATATTTATTGTATTTTTTAGTCTCTATTTCTTCTTAAGAATGGAGGGATATCCAAGTCTGCAGTATAATCTGTTCTTGGAGATACTCTTCCGCTCATAGCTGCTCCAGAAGTTTGTCCTTCTGTTGTTCTTTCTGCCATTGTGCTTCTAAAGCTATCTATTATTTCTTGTGATTTAGTGTCAGTTGTTCCCCATTTATCAAAACCTGTTGCAATAACTGTTATAACGATTTCGTCTTGTAGACTTTCGTCAATAACTGCACCAAATATGATATTAGCTTCTGGATCAACAGATTTTTGAACTAATTCTGCTGCTTCATTTATTTCTAATAATCCAAGATCTTTACCACCTGTAATGTTGATAAGAACTCCACCTGCACCTTCGATAGAAGTTTCAAGTAATGGGCTGTGAATAGCTTGTCTTGCAGCTTCACCAGCTCTGTTTTCTCCTCTAGCTCTACCAATACCCATGTGTGCAACACCTTTGTCTAACATTATTGTTTTAACATCAGCAAAGTCAAGGTTGATTATACCTTTAACTGTGATAAGGTCAGAAACACCTTGCACACCTTGTTTTAATATGTTATCTGCTTTTAGGAAAGCTGATTCAACTGTAGTATCCTTTTCAACTACTTGTAATAGTTTTTCGTTTGGTACTACGATTATTGTATCTACATTTTGTTTTAATTCTTCGATACCCTTATCAGCTTGCATCATTCTTCTCTTTCCTTCAAATGGGAAAGGTTTTGTTACAACTGCAACTGTTAGTATTCCCATTCCTTTAGAAATGTCTGCTATAACTGGTGCAGCACCTGTACCAGTTCCACCACCCATTCCTGAAGTAATGAATACCATATCTGCTCCTTTTAGAGCTTCTGCTATTTCAGCTTTAGATTCTTCAGCACTGCATTCACCAATCTCTGGGTTTGCTCCAGCACCTAACCCTCTTGTTAGCTTTTCACCAATTTGGATCTTAGTTTGTGCCTTAGAAGCTTCTAAAGCTTGTTGATCCGTATTTACAGCTATAAATTCTACATCTCTTAAACCAGCCTCAATCATTCTGTTTAATGCGTTTCCGCCGCCGCCACCAACACCAATTACCTTAATGTTTGCTGACCCTGACTTGAACATTGTTTCTTCCATCTTAAAAATCCCCCTCTTCTTCTTCATCGATCTTTCTTCTTTTAAGTGTATTTGTTATCTTTTCTTTTGCTTTATTTATTACTTCCATGATTTTGTCCTTCATTCCAGGCTCTGTCATTATTTCAATATCACTATTTACATGTTTGCTAGTTCCTACATTTGCAATATATTTAACCATTCCAAATGCAACTATGTGTTGTGGCTTGATTACATTTATTAATTTAGGACTGCATATTCTTACTTGATTTACTTTTAGTGTAAGTACTGCTAATTCTTCTGCTCCAGATATGTTGCTTAACCCTTGTCCAGTTATTACAACACATTCTATTTTACCTATCAAATTATTTTCTGCCATTATTTTTCTTGTTATTTGATATATTTCTTTAACTCTAGCTTCTATTATTCTTACTATATCACTACATTTAACTATATTAGATTCTTCATCGCTAGCTTTTTTAGTAGTTAGTTTTACATCATGATTATTAGAAATCATAGCTTCAATTGCTAAATTATATTGTCTTTTCAACTTGTCCGCTTCATCCAAATCAATATTTAATGAAATTGCAATATCACTTGTTATATGATCTCCACCAACGGGCAATGTATTATTGTATTCTAGCGCTCCATTCTTAAATACAGATATCTCTGTGTGAGCAGCTCCAATATCTAGTAATAATACTCCTAAATCTTTTTCTTCTGGCATTAGTACAACATTTGATGATGCAAATGTTTCAAGCACATACCCATCAATTTTAAGTTCTGCTAAATCCATTACTTTAGTAATATCTTCTACCGCCTGTTTATCCGCAATTATTATATCTGCATCTATTACAAAATATTTTGCGAACGCACCTATTGGTTCTTCAAAGTATTCTCTATCATTTACTATATATCTTGTTGGTATAATATCTATTATTTGTTCTTTATTATTTTGTCTAATTCCTAGTTGTATTTTTTCCATTACTGCGGTTATATCTCTATAAGATAAACCATCATCTGGTTTTTCAACATCGCCTTTGAATCTTATTTTTTCGATTCTAGTATTGATGCCTTTTATATTTACATACGCTGAATTAATATATAGTCCAGCTGTATCTTCTGCTTCTGTAATTGCTTTCACTACCGATTCAGCAACTTCATTGCAGTTAACTATTTTTCCCTTTTTAATTCCATTAGACTTTGCCAATCCATATCCAACTACTTCTATTTCGCCAAATTTGTTTACTTGCCCAACTACTGCAGCTGATTTAGAGGCCCCCATGTCTAAGGAAACAATAATGTCACCTATAGCCACTTCTAATTCCCCCTGTTTGTCATGGGTATATAATACTATTTTTTTAATCAAAAATCAATACTTTACATCAAAAATCTGTAATCTTTTTGTAATATTTTTGATATATAACTCGTAACCCCTGTGTTACAGTGATTTCAAGGGCTGTAAGGAATTCGTTTTTATGTAAACCAGCAGTAAAAATAAGGAAAAATTGTAACATTTGAAACACATAAATATAGACAATATCATTAATATAATTTCACTGTTTTTTTGTATAGTGTTAATTAGTTTCTTAGTTTTGATTTTACTTGCACATGAAGAAATTATTAATTTTAATATATTGTATCCATCAAGCGGATAAATAGGCACTATATTTATTAGTGCTAATGCAATATTTATTTCAAATACCATTTTTATATTATTAAACATTAACGCTAGCACAATATTCGATAGTGGCCCAGCTAAATATATAAAAATGCCTTTTATACCATTAAATTCTTCCTTAAACACTGCATTTAATCCTGCTAATCTTATATTTATTTTCCTTAATTCATATCCGAATATACTTGCGGTTAATATATGTGCTGCTTCATGAAATACTATAAATAAATAACATATGAAATAATTAGAAAGAAATGTTTTGGCTCTTGATGATAAAATACAAAGAAACGTTATCACTATTAACGTTTCTTCAAGATATATTTGTTTGTCTCTTAATTTTAATTTCATTATATGTTCACCACTAGTCTAGGATTAATTTTTTCCCCTTTATATTCTATTTCAAAATGTAAATGTGGTCCTGTTGAATAACCTGTCGTGCCCATTTCGCCTATCTTTGCTCCTGCTTTTACTTTTGCTCCTTTTTTCACAGATATTTTATTCAAGTGACAATAAATAGTCCTAATATCCCCACTTTCCACAACTACATAGTTGCCGTTATATTTATTACTTGTCGCGGTCGTAACTTTTCCTTCTATGCTGCTTACAACCTTTGTTCCTTTTTTGTTTGCTATATCCACGCCTGTATGATAACTATCTATTCCCTCAAATATCACTTCTCTCGCCCCAAAGTTAGATGTTATTGTTCCTGTGGTTGGCTTTACAAACTTAACTCCAGTTGCTTTTATTTTGTCCACTATATTGTTTTCAAAACTCGTTGAACTTACAGCAGTTATATATTTTTCTTCAGTTGCACTTGCTCCCACACCTAAAATTTCTTCATATACATTCACTTCTTTATTTTCACTTTGATTAGTACTAGTTTCTTCATATATTTCTACCTCTTTTTCTTTATTATCTTTATTTAAGTTTATAAACATATACTTAATTTTATTTATTTCATATTTAATCTTATTCTCTAGTTTATCTGGTATTATTCCTTCTATATATGAATATCCGCTGCTTGCCACACTTATTACATTTTCTTTTATTTCTTCTAAGGCATATTTTTTATTAAATTCTTCCTTTATTTTGTTTGTTATCTCTGCTTCTAGTACTATTCGTATATTCATTATTTTTATTAATGCTATGAATGCAAATACTGCAATCGTTGTAATTGTTTGTATTGCAAGTCTAAATATTATTTTTTCTTTAATTGTTTCGTTTTTCTTTTTATTCTTAGCTTTAGGTTTTATTTCTTCTTTCTCAATACTAATGTTGTTATTTAAATAGTAACTTCTTTTTAATGTTCTTTTTGCTACTACACCTTCCATATAACCTCCAAAAAGGACTTATCCTAATACAATATATTGGATAAGTCCTTTTTATATGACTATATATTTTCTTTTATTATAAATTTAACTAAACTATTTTTCCTGTTAAATACCATTTGTTGTTTTCTGTTATTTCAATATTTTTTACAGTTCCAATGTCTTTTTCTTCTGCTTCAAATACAACTATCTTATTATCTATTGTTCTACCTGTATACATTTTATTGTTGTTCTTACTTAGTCCTTCAACTAAAATTTTATGCACAGTACCTATTTTCTTTTCATTTTCTTCAAGAACTAACTTTTCAAATAACGCTTTTAATCTTTGTAATCTTTCTACTTTAACGCTCTCTTCTATTTGATTTTCCATTCTTTCTGCACGAGTACCTTTTCTTATGCTATAACAGAACATATATACAAGTGAAAACTTAACTTTTTCTACTACATCCATAGTATCTAGAAAGTCTTCTTCTGTTTCCCCAGGGAAGCCAACAATTATATCTGTTGAGAAAGATACATTTGGTATTCTTGCTTTCATCTTTTCTACTAATGTTAAGAAATGTTCTTTTGTATACTTTCTATTCATCGCTTCAAGGATTTTTGTACTTCCAGATTGTAGTGGCAAGTGTATTTGCTTAGCAATTTTATCCGAAGTTGCTATTTTGTCTATTAACGCATCTGTAAAATCTTTTGGATGTGGAGATATAAAACGTATAACTTCTATTCCTTCTACTTTTTCTATCTCTGTTAATAAATCTACAAATGTATATTTATTATCTTTGAAATCGTTTCCATACGAATTAACATTTTGACCTAGTAATGTAATTTCTTTATATCCTTTACTTGCTACTGTTTTTACATCATTTAATATGTCTTCAGGTAATCTACTTCTTTCTCTTCCTCTCACATAAGGAACTATACAGTATGAACAGAAATTATTACAGCCATAAATTATACTAATTGATGCTTTATATCCTTCTTCATATCTTATTGGCACATTTTCTACTATTTCATGTTCATTTTCTTGCACCTCTTGTGTTTTTTTATGATTCTTTATTGCTTGATACAACTTTTCTGCAAAGAATTGCATACTTTTTGTTCCTAAAACTACATCTACGAAAGAATAAGATTTTTTTATCTTATCTAATATGTGTCCTTGTTCTGTCATACAACCAACAATTGCTATATACATATCTTTATTTTGTTTTTTTCTTGTTTTAAGATAACCAACTCTACCAAAAAGTTTATCTTCCGCGTTTTCACGAATACAACAAGTATTAAACAAAACAACATTTGCTTTTTCTATTTCTTCTGCTTTAGAAAATCCCATTTCTTCTAGTATTCCTGCATATTTCATAGAATCGTTTTCATTTAACGCACATCCCATTGTTTCTATGTAATATGTATATTGTTTATTTTCACTTTCTAGTAATTCTTTTATTCTTTTTTCGTAATCTATTTTGTATCTCATATTTTCACCTGGTTAGTATTGTACCATAAATTATTACAAATTTCTACATATATCTATTTAGGTGTAAAAAAACGACCTTAGAAAAATCTAAAGTCATTTTTATATTCTTAATTAAACTCTTTCCATATATTCGCCAGTTCTTGTGTCTATTCTTATTTTGTCTCCGATTTCTACGAATAAAGGTACTTGGAATGATGCTCCAGTTTCAACTGTTGCTGGTTTTGTAGATCCAGTAGCTGTTGCTCCTTTTATTCCTGGTTCTGTATATGTTACTTCTAATTCTACAAAAGTAGGTGGTTCAACACCAAATATGTTACCTTTGTATGATAATACTTTAACGTTCATATTGTCTAATAAATATGGAAGTATGTCTTCTATTGCTGATTTATTAAGTTCTACTTGCTCATATGTGTTATTATCCATGAAAGTATAAGTTTCGCCATCATTGTATAAATATTGCATTTCACTTGTTGTGATTGATACTTCTTCTACTTTTTCTGATGGGTTGAATGTTTTTTCCATTGTAGTACCAACTATAACGTTTTTAAGTTTAGTTCTAACGAAAGCTGCACCTTTACCTGGTTTAACATGTTGGAATTCTACAACTCTATAAACTTGAGAGTCCATTTCGAATGTAGTTCCATTTCTAAAATCTCCTGCAAATATCATTTGATTTCCCCCTTAAACTTCAATTTTTATTAAGCTTTAACTGTTTCTACTAATTTAGCAAAACCGTTAGCATCGTTTACTGCCATTTCAGCAAGCATTTTTCTGTTAATGTTGATGTTTTTCTTTTTAAGACCATCCATTAATTTGCTGTAAGAAATTCCGTTAATTCTAGCTGCAGCATTTATTCTTGCAATCCATAATCTTCTAAAATCTCTTTTCTTATTTTTTCTTCCAACAAATGCATATTGTCCAGATTTCATAACAGCTTGGTTAGCCATTCTAAATCTTATGCTCTTTGCTCCAAAATATCCTTTAGCTCTTTTTAATACGCTTTTTCTTCTAGCTCTTGTTGTAACTGCTCCTTTAACTCTTGCCATTTTGTTTTTCCTCCTTTTTCCTTAAAGTCCCTTAATTATGCATAAGGTAATAATTTCTTAACTGCTGACTTGTTTGCAGAATCTACATAAGATGCTCCTTTTAAAGCCATTTTTCTTTTAGAGCTCTTTCCTGTTAATTTGTGTGCTCTGTTTGCAGTTGTTTTTTTAACTTTACCAGATTTTAATACTGATAATCTTTTCTTTGAACTACTGTGAGTTTTCATTTTAGGCATAATCTATTCCTCCTTTATTTTTTGCTGTCTTTTGGTAACACTATTACATTTAAGAATTTGCCTTCTAATTTAGGTTCTTTGTCTATTTGACCTGCTTCAAGCATTGAAACAAATTTTAATATTGTTTCTTTACCTTTTTCAATGAACCTAACTTCTCTTCCCTTAAACTTAAGTGAAACCTTAACTTTATCTCCATTCATTAGAAATTTATTAGCATTTTTTGCTTTAACTTCTAAGTCATGTACATCGATTGTTGCAGATAGTCTTATTTCTTTAACTTCAACTACCTTTTGGTTTTTCTTAGCTTCTTTTTCTTTTTTAGCCATTTCAAACTTGAACTTGCTATAATTTAGTATCTTACATACTGGTGGATTTCCGTTTGGTGCAACCATAACTAAATCCATGTCTTCATCATAAGCTTTATCTATAGCTTCTGCTGTACTCATTCTTCCTAATCTTTCACCATTAGTTCCAATAACTTCAACTTCAGCTACTCTGATTTGTTCATTTATTAGAAAGTCTTGTTTAATATCAATACACCTCCATAAACAATAAAAAAAAGATTGCAAGCATGCAATCTCCTCTAATACAATTTACCCAATATCTAAGATATTAAATTGTATACCCTGTTAAGACAAAACCACAAGGTGAGAAGACTACTTCTACTTTACGGGTTAAATTGTAACATAATTTTATTTGTTTGTCAACATAATTTATTAATTATTTTTATTCTGGAATATCTGGTGTTATTTTTTCTTTTATTTTCTTATCACCTTTTTCCTCAAATCTTAGATCTTGTTCTGAAGGCGGATTTACTTGAGTCTCCAATGTTCTTCTCATATCTGGTAAACCATATAGGGCTTCATTTAATTCTTCAACATCCATACAATCTATGACTTTTCTCATTCTTTCAGAAAATTTTGATAATTCATCTGGCTTTAGCCCTTCACAAAGAAACTTTTTATTTGGATATTCTACAGATTTTATTTCTATAGGGAATTCATATTCTTGTGCTTTAAGTCCACAATGTCCCGGAAAATGCCATCCTATTTGTCCACACATTGGAATATCTACAAAGAATCCTCCTTCTTTTAATCCATAAGATCTATTACCTGTTCTTTGACATTCTCTTATAATCTCAATTGCCATTCCTTTTTTTATTCCCATCATTTCAGCTTCCATTCTTGATGTTTGCTCTGTTCTTTTTACTTTATTCTTTTCTTTTAACGAATGAGCTAAATTATTTGCAATATCACATAAAAGAGCATCCAACCTTAGATTATTATCTTCACCAGCTGCATCCGCTATATAGCTAATTTCATCATGAGCAGATTGTCTAAAAGAATATGCATCTAGCCCTCCGCCCTCGATTTCTTTCTCTACAGCATAAGCAACTGAATACAACTCTTTTACTAATGTTTCTACATCTATTGTTCCTCTTTGGTAATTTCTTATTGTTTCCATTAAATTACTCATATATTATCCTCCTAAAAAAACAGAAAGGGTTTTTAAACCCTTTCCATTTCTTCTTTCAAATTACTAGCCATTTTTTCAATTGCTTCAAAGAATTCTTCATCACTGTTTTCTTCATATGCTTCTTCAATTCCTTCAAGCAAAAGAGCAATTTCAACAAAAGGGTTCATTTTCTTTACTATATCTTCGTTCTCACTTCTTCCGTATTCAAACAAATCTATAGCAGTATTTGCATCAGACAAGTCCTTCTCTTCACAATACTTATTATGTACTGCTCTAAGATTTATTCTCATCTCAGCTATTACATTTTCCCTTTTTGTTCTGTCCTCCATATAAAAATATTTCATGTTTTTTCTCCTTAATTGTAATAATCATACAATATATTATCAAAATTACCATCAATAGTATACTATTTTTTATGTCTACTGTCAATAGTTTGTACGATTATTATGTTATCTATATTATCGCTTTTATTTACTATTTCCGCCAAATCTTCTATTTCTTTTAGCATATTCAAGAATTGCTTTCTTCATTTCATCTTCATTGAAGTCTGGCCAATGTTTTTCTGTAAAATAAAATTCAGAATAAGATAATTGCCATGGTAAGAAATTACTTGTTCTTAACTCATAACTTGTTCTTATCATAAGATCCGGATCCGGTTGTCCTGCAGTATACAATTCGTTAGATATCGTTTCTTCCTTTATATCATCTAATTTTAATATTCCTTCTTTTACTTTATTCACAATTTCTTTTACTGCGTGAATTAGTTCTGCTCTACCACCATAATTGAAAGCAATATTTAGTGTAAGTCCTGTGTTATTTTTAGTTTTCTCTATTATTTTATCTACGCTTTCCATTACATCTTGTGGAATATTATCTTTTTCACCTATTACTCGTATTTTTATATTTTGAAAATCCTTATTATCTTTCATTTTAGCAAGACGAGTTCTTAAAAGCATCATTAGAGTTGCTATCTCGTCTTTACTTCTTTTCCAGTTTTCTGTGGAAAAAGCATACACTGTCATGTATTTTATTCCAATCTTGTTTAAATATATTGCAATTTTTTCAAGATTATCTGCACCAGCTGTATGCCCATCCAAAGTTGTTAATTTTCTTGCTTTTGCCCATCTTCTATTGCCATCCATAATGATGGCAATATGTGAAGGCAACATTTCTTTATTTAGTTCTTCCATTTATACTCCTTAGGTATATTAATATAACATTATATATCTAGGTTAGTTACATATTTAGCATTTTCTTCTATGAATATTCTTCTTGGTTCAACATCTTCACCCATAAGAACTGTAAAGATTTCATCAGCTTTAACAGCATCTTCCATTGTTATTCTAACTAATGTTCTCTTTTCTGGATTCATTGTTGTTTCCCAAAGTTGCTCTGAGCTCATTTCACCAAGACCTTTATATCTTTGAATACTTACGCTATCTCTCTTTATACCTTTTTCTTCTAATTTCTTAAATTCTTCTTCCAATGCATGTTCATTGTAGCAATATATATCTTCCATTCCTTTTTTAGAAAGTTTGAATAATGGAGGACATGCTGCATAAACTTTACCATTTTCTATAAGTGGTCTCATATATCTAAAGAAGAATGTTAATAACAATGTTCTAATGTGCGCACCGTCAACATCGGCATCGGCCATTAGTATTATTTTGTCATATCTTATTTTATCTATATTAAAATCATTTCCTATACCAGCACCAACAGCAGTAATAACTGGATTTAATTTTTCGTTTCCATATATTTTATCTGCTCTTGTTTTTTCAACGTTGATCATTTTACCCCAAAGTGGAAGTATTGCTTGGAATTTTCTATCTCTTCCTTGCTTAGCACTACCACCCGCAGAGTCTCCCTCGACAATGTATATTTCACATTCTGCAGGATTTTTACTTGTACAGTCTGCAAGTTTACCTGGTAATGTAGTAGATTCTAATACACTTTTTCTTCTTGCTAATTCTCTTGCTTTTCTAGCAGCTTCTCTTGCACGTGATGCAGATAAAGCTTTATCTAGAATTGCTTTTGCTTCCTTAGGATGTTCTTCTAAGTATGCTGCAAGTTTATCGTTCATCATAGAGTTAACTATACCTAGAACTTCACTATTACCAAGTTTTGTCTTAGTTTGTCCTTCAAATTCTGGTTCTCTAACTCTAACACTTACGATAGCTCCTATACCTTCACGAATATCATCACCTTGTAAGTTAGCATCTTTTTCTTTTAGAATATTAAATTTTCTTCCATAATCATTAAATACTTTTGTAAGACCTCTCTTAAATCCATCTAAGTGAGTACCACCTTCAATTGTATTAATGTTATTAACGAAAGATAATATATTTTCACTGTATGAAGTTGTATATTGAAGTGCTACTTCAACCTCTACTTCTCCTTCACCTTTAGATTCTAAGTATATTGGTGGGCAAACAAGCTCTTTGTTCTTGTTTATATATTCTACGAAAGATATTACTCCACCTTCATAATAGAATACTTTTTGTTTGTATTCTGGATTTCTTTCATCATCTAAAGTTATCTTCAAACCTTTGTTTAAGAATGCCATTTCTCTAAATCTTGTTTCTAGAGTTTCAGCATTATATACAGTATGTTCAAATATCTCAGGATCTGGTTTGAATATAACTTTTGTTCCACGTTTCTTTTCATCTCTTACTTTGTGAAGTTTTTCAGTAACCTTACCTCTTTTGAAAGATATTTCATAAGCGCCATCACCATTACAAGCTTCAACTGTAACTTTTTCAGATAATGCGTTAACAACAGATGCACCAACACCGTGAAGACCACCAGATACTTTGTATCCTTCTCCACCGAATTTACCACCTGCGTGAAGTATTGTGTAAACAACTTCTATGGCTGGTATTCCAAGTTTTGGATGCATACCTAAAGGTATACCACGACCATTATCTTTTACCATAATGCTGTTATCTTCTAATATTGCAACATTAATTTCATTACAATATCCTGCTAAAGCTTCGTCAACAGCGTTATCTACTATTTCATATACAAGGTGATGTAATCCTCTTTCGGAAGTACTACCTATGTACATACCTGGTCTTTTTCTAACTGCTTCTAATCCTTCAAGGACTTGTATTTGACTCTCATCATATTCTGCCATTTTTCTACCCCTTATCTTTTAATTTTTTGTAAAAGCTTGTATAAGCTTCTCTATTTTTTCTGCAAATGTACATCTGCAACATGCGGATATACATACTTCTTGTGAATTATCGCAACAAGAACAACAATCTGTTCCTATTACAATTTTATATGTTATATTAAATAATACCAATAACGATATTATTATTACTAATATTATTAAAAATACTTTTAACCATTTTTTCATAGTTATTATTTTCCTCTTAAAACAAGTATCGTTTTTTGCCATATTGTTAAGTTTTCATCAGAACATCCACAAGGTGCATATACTGTCATTCCTGGTGGTAATTCTCCACAACATGCATAACTTCTAATCTTATATTCATCTTTATTTAAACTAAAAATTATATTTGTAATAATTATTATTAAAAGAATAATTATTACTACTATTACCAGAATTAAAATAAGTTTTTTACTTATTTTCTTCTCTTTTTTGTTTTCCAAATGAATCACCGAGGACATTCTATCATTAAATTTTTATTTTTTCAACTGTTCCATTTTTAACTTTGAAAATTGTCTTATCTTCTATTTTTTCTATACTATCTACTTCTGTTGTAGTTATAAATACTTGATAATCTTTCAAATATTCTATTAGATAATTAATTCTTCCTTTATCTAATTCCGAAAAAACATCATCCAATAATATTAATGGAATTGTTTCTTTTATTTCTTTTAGTATTTCAAACTCTGCTAACTTTAGTGATAACAACGATGTTCTATTTTGCCCTTGTGAACCATACTTATTTACTTCTTTATCGTTTACAAGAACTAAAAAGTCATCATGTGCTATTGTTTTATTTGAAGTTTTTCTAAAAATATCATTCTCACGAGATTTTAATAAAATGTTCAGTATCTCTTCTTTATTCTTTTCATCAAATTCAGAAATGTATTTTAATTTTAGCTCTTCATCCCCTTTGGATAATTCTTTTTGAATTTTTGCGGCCTCTTTTTCCACTTTATCCACATATTCATTCCTTTTTGTGGATATGTATTCTATTTTTTCAGCTATTTGTTCATCAATTATATCCAAATATGTGAAATCTATTTTTTCTTTGTCTAATTTAAGAACATCATTCTTTAATTTTATCAACTTGTTATATTCTTGAAGAGAAATAACGTACTTTTTAGAAATTTGACTTATTAATATATCTAAAAACTTTCTTCTATTATTAGGAGAACCTTTAACTATGTTCATATTATCTGGAGAAAATACAACTATTGGTATCTTTCCTATAAAATCTGAATATCTATTTACTTTAAGATTATCCTCCTTTATTTGTTTCTTGTTATTAGTATCTAAAAACACTTCAACTTCTATTTTCTTATCCTTACTACTTTCATCTATATATATGTGTTCATTTCTAAAAAACTCACTGTTAAAAGATATACATTCTATGTCTTTACCTGTTCTATATGACTTAGTAATAGCACTTATATATATAGACTCTAAAATATTAGTTTTTCCTTCGGCGTTATTTCCTACAAAAACATTTACATTACTATCAAACTCTAATTCAAGACTTTCATAATTTCTAAAATTAGTTAGTTTTAATTTTTGTAAATACATTATTTACTCCTTAAACTAATTTTTTAATTTCAAAGGTAATACCATATATACATAACCTGTTCCTGCAAGAGGTCTTATTACAACTGGTAATACTGGTGATGAGAATTCTAACTCTATTTCATCATCATCTATTACTTTTAATGCTTCTATTAAATATCTAGGATTAAATCCAATTTCTAGATCTTTACCTGAAACAGCTGCATTTACAAGTTCTTTAGCATCACCAGCTTGACCTTCACAAGATATTTCAAAGAAATCTAAACTCATCTTAATTTTCACAGGTGGTTTTTGTTCCTTAACATCTTTAGAGAAAATGGATACTCTTTCTAAAGCTTCAAGTAACGCTTTCTTTCCTATTCTAACTTTTGTTTCTATATTTGTAGGTAATGTCTTGTTATAATTTAAGAAGTCTCCTTCGATTATTCTGCTTATAACAGTACATGGCCCCATTCTAAATAATGCTTGATTTTTATTAACACCAATCTTTATCATTGCATCATCATCATCAGATAAAGTTTTTATTATTTCTGTTAATGATTTAGAAGGAATAATTGCTTTGAATTCACTTGGTCTTTCTAAATATTCTTTTCTTACAGCCATTCTAAATCCGTCAATTGCTACTACACTGATATCATTATCCACAACTTCCACAAGTGCACCTGTGTATACAGGTCTATTCGGATCTGAACTTGTAGCAAAAACTGTTTTCTTAACCATATCCTTAAACATTTTTTCAGATATTGTTATTTCTTTATTAGCATTAAATACAGGTAATCTTGTAAAATCATCTGGGTTTTGTGTTAATAACTTAAATACACCGCTAGTTGATTTAATAATAAATATACCGTTGTTAATCTCAAAACTAATTTCTTCTGATTCTATCTTTCTTATTATTTCATTAAAAGTCTTTAAATCTACAACTGTATTTCCTGAACTTTCAATCACAGCTGGTATTATATATTCACTACCTATTTCTAAATCATTTGTAGTTAACTTTATATTATTATCATACGTTTCAATAAGAACTCCTTCTAATATTGGCATAGTAGTTCTTGTTGATACTGTTCTACTAACATTATTTAATGCAACTATTAGATCATCCTTTTTACATTTAAAATTCATTTCTTCTACCTCCGTTTTTTATTTTTTTGATTTTTATCCCCTTATATACATAATATATATATAATCTATATATATTTAGTAGTAGTAGTAGTAGGTGTTGTGGATAACGGGGATAAGTCCAACAAACGCCTAAAAATAAGGTGTTTCAAGTGTGGATAACTTTGTGGATAACTTGTTCTTTTTATCCACAGAACACATGTTTTTTGTGGATAATTTGTAAAATATAAAGTTATCAACAGTTTGTCCACAGGTTATTCACAGGTTTGTGTGGATAACTCAATTTGTTGTAATAATTAAGAAATTATTTTGTAACAAATTTGAAACAATACCTTCTAACCCTTGGTAGATAGCGATTTTTTGATATCGTCTATCAATTCTTTTGTACTCGGATCTGACATATATTCTTTTGTAAGTTTGTCACATGCATGTATTACTGTTGTATGGTCTTTTCCACCGAAATCCTTCCCTATTTGTGGAAAAGTCATGTTTATAAGCGTTCTACATAAATACATTGCTATTTGTCTAGGATATGCAACGTTTTTAGAACGATTTGAACTTAACAAATCCCCTACTTTTATATTAAAGAACTTACTTACAACTTGCATTATTAGCTTACTAGTAATAACATTTGATCCCTTTACTAACACTGATTCAATAGTACTATCTATGATTTCATCTGTTAATTCATTATTAGTAAATGTTGTGTATGCTTTAAGTTTATTGAAAACCCCCTCTAGTTCTCTAATATTAGAAGTAACTTGAGTTGCTATCTTAACTAAAACCGAATCATCAATCATATATCTTTCTTTATCTCTTTTTTTCTTTAGTATAGCAAGTCTTGTTTCATAATCCGGTGCTTGTATATCTACTGCAAGTCCCATATCGAAACGAGTCTTTAACCTCTCTTCTAACATATTAAGGTCTTTTGGTGGTTTTTCACTTGTTAGTATTATTTGTTTTCCACTTTCAAATAAAGTGTTGAAAGTGTGGAAAAATTCTTCTTGGCACTTTGCTTTTCCTACTAAGAACTGGATATCGTCTATAAGTAATACATCAATATTCCTGTATTTATTTCTAAAAGATGCATTTTCTATCTTTTCACTCATGATAGATGCTACGAGTTCATTAGTAAATCCTTCGCCAGTTGTATATCTGATGTTTAGATTAGGATGTTGTTCAAGTATAGAGTGTCCTATTCCTTGCATCAAGTGAGTTTTCCCAAGTCCTACTCCCCCATATATGAATAATGGGTTATATACTTCTCCGGGATTTTCTGCAACGTTTTTCGCAGCAGCATAAGCAAATCTGTTATTTGAACCTACAATATAGTTTTCAAATGTATATTTCGGATTTAATCCAGAATCCATAGTGTTTGCAGGATTTTGATTTGCCATAGGTACGGTTATATTCTCTACTTTTTTAGTAGCTTCATCTTCTGTATTTTTAATTTCTATTTCTCCTCTACCTAGCTCAATATCTACAACTTCACTTACTCCCATTTCTTTAGATTCAAAAGTAATAATATAATTTTTATTAGTTAATATCATCAAAGTATTAGCTATAAGATCTAGATATTTTTTATTTATAACTTCAATATGGTAATTTGAAGGTGCTAAAAAACATACTGTGTTTTCATCTGAAAGCCTTGGTATCATTACCTCAACATATGTTTTAAAGCCAATTGGAGAAATTTCTTCTTTAATAGCTTCTAATGCTTGTTCCCAAATCTTTATAAAATCTTCGCTCAAAAATACTCACCTCTTTTTCGAAAAGTTATCCACAGAGTTATCCACAGGTGTGAATAACTTCTCATGTTTTGATAGACAATTTACACTATTATTTTACATAATGAATGTGATAAAAAAATCGTATAAAAACATGGTATAACCGTTTGCATTAATATATCAGAAAATGTGGAAAAATACAATACTTTCGGGCAAAAAAGATATTTAAAAAACTAAATAAAAATGTTATGTAAAATGAATATGTAATCTTAAAAAGATGTTGTGGATAACTTTTGTGGAAAAGTTGTGGATAACTCTGTGGATAACTTTTTTAGAAGCGTGAAAAAATAGACTTATCCACAGTCTAAGTTGACAATTTTAATATGCAATAGTATAATTTCACATACAAAAATAAATTAAATTACTTACAATTGGGGGTATTAAAATGTTTAGAAAAATAAGGAGAAGGTTTGCACATCGGAGTATACGAAAATTTCTTGAAGAATTTATGCCAAACATAGGTCTTGGAGAAGTACATCTTTTTGAATGTGTAGATTTCAGATTAGGAGATTATGCTGTTCATACAAGTAAAGGAAAGTACAAAATAACGTTTTGGGAACTGTGCTATGGAGCTAAAGAGTTTACGCTAGAACTTAATTATAGGCAAGGAGAAGGGGAGTTTATTACTTTTTCTATCACAGGAAACATTTCTTTTTGCATTATGCCAGAGACACATACGATAGACAGAAAAGGAGAGAGACAAGTACTTGAACTTATAAAAGGAACAGCTAAGGTATATCCTAGAGTAAGTGAAAACGAAAATGTAAATTACAAGGCGATAGAGTATAAGCAGCCTGTTATGAAATCTAATGTGCTGGATTTAGAGCTGCTTATAAGAGAAACATATGAGTATATCTTTTAATGCTAATAAATGAGCGGAAATACAATATTTCTGCTCATTTTTCTTTACTTTCAAAAAATATTGTTAAAAACGTTGACATTTACATAACTTAATGTTATAATCTTACCAGAAATTTGTAGACTAATTAACAGGAGGTGTACTACATTATGAAAATGACATTTCAACCTAAAAATAGACAAGAAAAGAAAGAGCACGGTTTCAGAAAAAGAATGAAAACTGCTAATGGAAGAAAAGTATTAAAAGCTAGAAGAGCTAAAGGAAGAGCTAAACTTACAGCTTAATTAAATTAAATAGGATATTTTTAATAAAGGCGAGAGCCTTTATTTTTTTATCCAAATGAATTAAAATATTAATAGGTGAGAAAAATGAGATATACAAAATCTTTAAAAGGAAGTGTTAACTTTAAGAGAGTTTTAAGACAAGGAAGTTACGTTTCAGGAAAAAGATTAGCTATTTATATAAAGAAAAATAATGATATTACATGTGAAAATAGACTCGGAATATGCGTAAGCAAGAAACATGGTAATAGTGTAACAAGAAACAAATTAAAAAGGTGGGCAAGAGAAGCATACCACTTACTAGAAAAAGATCTTTTGAAACAATATAATATTATAATTTTATATAGAAAGGATATAGAAATAAATAAATTAGATTTTAACGCTGTAAAAGACGAAATGAGAGATTTATTTATAAAAAACGACATGTTACATGGTTAAGATAATAAAAAGCCTTAAAATGGCTCCTAGACGTTTAGGGATTTTGATGATTAATTTTTATCAAAAACACATTTCAAAGCATTTTGGAAAGAAATGTATATTTTATCCAACATGTTCAGAATATACAAAACAAGCTATTGACAAATATGGTATAATTAGAGGTAGTTTTAAAGGATTAAAAAGAATGTTGAAATGCCATCCTTTTGGTAAGGGTGGAGTAGACCATTTAGAGTAAGGAGAAAAGATGATAAATTTTATAGCGGAAATACTTGGGGCTCTAATAAGATTAATATATAACATAGTAGGTGAAAACTATGGTTTGTCTATAATAATATTTACGGTATTAACAAAATTATTAATGTTCCCAGTCACTTATAAACAAGAAAAGGCGATGAAAGAAATGAAAAAAGTAGCGCCTTTAGAGAAAGAAATAAGGGAAAAATATAAAGGAAATAACGAAAAGATGGCAGAAGAGCTTACTAAGATGTATAGTGAGCATAAAATAAATCCTGCTGGAGGTTGCTTATCTATGCTAATTCAAATACCTTTGATATTTGCAATATTTGCAATAGTAAAACAACCACTTACATACATAATGCAGGTGCCACAAGATCAAATGATGAAATATGGCCAGGAATATGCTGTAGAATACTTAGACAAAGAAAGTATTACAGAAAAAGAAGTTAAAGCGTACGAAATAGAGATAGCAGATAAAAAAGAACTAATAAATATGGATTTTATAGGTTTGGATTTTGGCGCTAAACCATCAGATGTATTTGCTAAAGATGAATCAAAAAGAACTAGTCCAATAATATTGATAATACCAATATTATCAGTTGTTTTAGCAGTAGTCCAAAATGAAATAAACAAGAGAAATAGTGCTATGACACAAGAACAAATGGAACAACAAAAAGGCATGATGACAATGATGCCAATTTTATCTGGTTACATATCATATGTAATGCCGTTAGCACTAGGAGTATATTGGTTAATAGGTAGTGTGCTTCAAATAATAACGCATTTAATAATAAATTTAATGCTGAAGAAAGACACTATTATGATAGGAGGAAAATAACATGAAAAGAATGACAGAAGAATATGGAAAGACAGTAGAAGAAGCAATAAGAAAAGGTTTAGAAACACTTAAAGTTTCACGTGAAGATGTTAAAATCTTAGTAATAGACGAACCATCAAACGGAATGCTTGGAATACTTTCAAGTAAAATGGCTAAAGTAAGACTTACAGTAGAAAAGAAAGTAGACGATGAACAACTACAAAAAACAGTAGAAAAAGCAAACGAAATACTTACAAAAATCTTTGAAATTACTGGTGATTCTTCAACATTTGAAGTTACAGCAGAAGATGGAAAAGTACTAGTAAAAATAGCATCAGAAGGCTCAGCACACTTAATAGGATATAAAGGAAAAACAATAGAAGCTATACAATCTACAATAAACTCAATACTTCAAAAAGAAGAGGAAGAATATGCTAAAGTATTCGTAGAAGTAAATGATTACAAAGTTAAGAAAGAAGAAAGACTTAAAGAATTAGCTAGAAAAATGGCTAGAAACGCTGTGAAATTTGGAAGAGATGTAAGATTAGAACCAATGTCTGCGTATGAAAGAATGATAATACATACAGAACTTGCAAATAGAACAGATGTAAAAACAGAAAGCTACGGCGAAGAGCCAAGAAGAAGAGTAGTAATTAAAAAAGTAAGATAAAATAAAAGGTCAGCAAAAGCTGACTTTTTATAGGGGAAGGGAATAAAGTTATGTTAACAGAAACTATTGCGGCTATAAGTACTGGTGGTACAAGTAGTGGAATTAATATAATAAGAATAAGTGGAGAAAAGGCATTAGAAATAGTGTCTAAAATTTTCACGAACTATGCGAAGTTAGATCATCAAAAGATAATCTATGGAAAGATAATAAATAATAGCACAAGCACTATGGTAGATGAAGTGCTTGTTTCGTGCTTTAAGGCACCACACAGTTTCACCGGAGAAGATGTATGCGAGATAAATTGTCACGGTGGAAGAAAGGTTACTCTTGAGATATTAAAGCTTGTTATAGATAATGGGGCAAGAATAGCTGAACCAGGAGAATTCTCTAAGAGAGCTTTCTTAAATGGTAAGATGGATTTATCTAAAGCAGAAGCTATAATTGATGTAATAAATGCTAAGACAAGCGCACAAGCAAAAGTGGCTGTAAACCAGTTGTCAGGCGGAATCTACGATAAAGTAGAAACAGTAAGAGATATGCTTGTAACACTAATGGCTGAAATAGAAGTTAGCATAGATTATCCAGAATATGATTATGAAGAAATAACAATAGATAAACTAACAGAGAGATTAGACTTAATAAAGAAAGAAATAGATTTGTTAATTAAGACACATAATGATGGTAAATATATAAAGAACGGAATAAACCTAGCAATAGTAGGAAATACAAATGTAGGTAAATCATCATTATTAAATACATTATTAAATGAAGAGAAAGCAATAGTAACAGATATAGAAGGAACAACTAGGGATGTTATAGAAGAAACATTAATAATTGGTAATCTTGTACTTAATGTTTCAGACACTGCAGGAATAAGAGAAACTGACGATGTGGTTGAAGCTATAGGTGTTAACAAAAGTCTAAAAGCTATAGATGATACGGATATGATAATATATTTAATAGACTTATCAAGAGGCTTAAACGCTAGAGACATCGAGCTTTTAGAGAGAATAAAAGGACAAAACAAACCATATATAATTGGGCTTAACAAAGTAGATATTTCACGTGAAAAGATCGAAGATGTTAAAAGTCAATTAGGAAATCATAAAAATATAATATGTATATCTAGTAAAACTGGAGAAGGTATTGTAGAATTAAAAGATACTATAGAAGAAATATTTAATATATCTAATATAGATAGTGAAGAAAGTAGAATAATAGTAAATGAAAGGCATAAAGATTTACTAGAAAAAGCTAGAAATAGCGTTATTAAAGCAAAAGAAATAGCAGAAATGGGAGAATCTTTAGATGTTGCTGCAATAGATATAAAAGAAGCTACAGAAATGTTAGGGAACATTACAGGAAAGAATGCAAGTAGCGATGTTGTAAACAAAATATTCGAGAAGTTCTGCTTAGGAAAGTAGGAATAATATAATGATAGAATATAAAGATATGGATTATGATGTAGTTGTAATAGGTGGAGGACATGCTGGTATAGAAGCTGCCCTTGCTGCCGCACGTCTTGGTAAGACTACAGCTATGTTTGTAATGAATATGGATTCGGTTGCTAATATGCCTTGTAATCCTAGTATTGGCGGCACTTCTAAAGGACATCTAGTTAGAGAAATAGATGCTTTAGGAGGTCAAATGGGACTTTCTGCCGACCAATGTTTTGTACAATCTAAGATGCTAAATTCATCTAAAGGACCAGCAGTACATTCATTAAGAGCACAAATAGACAGAAAGAAATATCATGCATATATGAAGCAAGTGCTAGAAAATGAACAAAATCTAGATATTATACAAGCAGAAGTAGTAGAAATTAGAACTGAGGGAAATAAAGTTAAAGAAATAAGAACTAAAAACGGAGCAATATATGGGTGTAAATCAATAGTAGTTGCTACTGGAACATATCTAAAAGGTAAAGTTGTAATAGGTGAAGTATCTTATGAAAGCGGCCCGGATGGCGTATTCCCAGCTAATGAGTTATCTCAAAGTTTATTAAATTTAGGTATAGAATTAAGAAGATTTAAAACTGGTACACCAGCAAGAATAAATGTAAAAACTATGGACTTATCTAAGATGGAAGTACAAAAAGGTGATGAAGATATACAGTCGTTCTCATTCATGAATGAAGAAAACAAGGAACTCTTATCAAGACCTCAAATAGACTGTTATTTAACATATACGAACGAAGAAACACATAAAGAAATTAGATCAAATATTCATCGTTCGCCGCTATTTAATGGCTCTATATCAGGCGTTGGGCCTAGATATTGTCCTTCTATAGAAGATAAGGTGATGAGATTTGCAGATAAAGAGAGACATCAAATATTTATAGAACCAATGGGAGATAATACTGGAGAAATGTATATCCAAGGAATGTCTTCTTCTCTTCCAGAAGAGGTTCAAAAGAGATTATATAAAACCGTTCCAGGCTTAGAGAATTGTAGGTTTATGCGTTCTGCATATGCAATAGAATACGATGCAATAGACTCAACAAAACTATCTTTGGGATTAAAATATAAAGATATAGATGGACTATATTTTGCAGGACAAATTAATGGAAGTTCTGGATATGAAGAAGCAGCTGCACAAGGCTTAATTGCTGGAATTAATGCAGCAAGAGAGATAGATAGTCTGCCAGAGTTTACATTAGATAGATCTGAAGCATATATAGGGGTGTTAATAGATGACCTTGTTACAAAGGGAACTAATGAACCATATAGAATGATGACATCACGTTCGGAATACAGATTAATGTTAAGACAAGATAATGCAGACCTTAGACTTACTGAAAAAGGCCATGCTGTAGGGCTTGTAAGTGATGAAAGATATGCTGCATTTGTAAATAAAAAGGAATTAATAGAGAAAGAATTAGAAAGAGTAACAACTACATTAATCAAAGCTAATGACAATACAAATACTCTTTTAGAATCATTAGGAAGTAGTAAAATCGAAAGAGGCACAAAGCTTGCAGAATTATTAAAAAGAACAGAAGTTACTTATGATAATACAGCATGTATAGATCCTTCTAGACCAGTATTACCAAGGTCTGTAAGGGAACAAGTAGAAATACAAGTCAAGTATGCTGGATATATTAAACTTCAACAAGAACAAATAGATAGATTCAAAAAATTAGAAGAAAAGAAACTATCTACAGAAATAGATTATGAACAAATAAAAGGTTTAAGTTTAGAAGCAAGACAAAAATTAAATAAACAAAAACCAACATCTGTAGGCCAAGCTTCTAGAATAACAGGAGTATCTCCAGCGGATATATCTGTACTTTTAATTTACTTAACTCAAAGTGGGAAGAAAGAGGTGTGATTTCACGTGAAATTAACTAAAGAACAGTTTATAGAAAACACTGTAAATGCAGTAAAATCAATAGGTTTGGATATATCTTATGAAAAAGCAGAAATGCTATACACATATAAGGAACTCTTAGTAGAATGGAACGAAAAGATAAACCTTACTGCTGTTACAGAGGATGATGAAGTAATAGTAAAACACATAGTAGATTCTCTTTATGTAGCAAAATATATTAAAGAAGGAGACAAAGTAATAGATGTTGGAACAGGAGCTGGACTTCCTGGTATGATTCTTGCTATATATTTTGGTGACAAAGTAAATATTACGTTATTTGATGCTCTAAATAAGAGAATAATATTCCTTGATGAAGTTATTAAAAAATTGGGACTTAAGAATGTTAGGGCTGTACATGGTAGAGCAGAAGAAACAGCTAAAGAAGCGGGCTATAGAGAAGTTTATGATGTAGTTGTAAGTAGGGCAGTAGCAAGACTTAATGTGCTTATGGAACTTACTTCTCCGTTTGTAAAAATAGGTGGGAAGTGCGTATATATGAAGGCAGATAAGACTGAAGAAGAAATGAAAGAAACAAATAAAGCTATAGTAGAACTTGCACTTAAACTTAAAGATACATTTGAATATCAATTAGAATATAATAATGAATATTTTAGAAGAACAATCATAGAATATACTAAAACAAATAATGTTAAGGAAAAATATCCAAGACAATTTGCTAAAATTAAAAAGCAACCATTATAGGCTAAAAATGAGGCTTCTAGGTAATAAAATTTGCAATACTTGACACCGTATGGTATAATACATAGTGCTGTAAAAAACACTATGACTATATTTAAATAAATAAGGAGGTTTGTATGGCAAAGAAGAAAAAAGTAAACTGTAAGCATGGCCTTACTTGTTCTGAAGAAATTCAGGCAAGAAAACTTAGATGGCAGTTAGAAGCCGGGGACGAAGAATACAACCAACTGATACGGGAGCTCTATGAAGAGTGGTTTATGAAACCTAAAGAAAGTTTTTATGATTGGCTTTGGCCTCAAGATAAAATCTTATCTTCCGCGTTAAGGAGAATGTATGACTGGCAACTGACCGTTTTCGGAAAATCTATCAAGTAATTAAATGATATGATTGTATAAAGGCCAAAAAAGAAAAGAGTAAATCTATAAAAAAAGAGATTTGCTCTTTTCTTTTTATTTAAATTGTAATATAATAACAAGCAAAGAGGTGAAAGTTGTGGCAAAAGTAATAGCAATAGCAAATCAAAAGGGTGGCGTAGGTAAGACTACAACAGCAATTAACTTAAGTGCTTGTGTTGCAGAAAGAGGCAAGAAAGTACTTTTAATAGACATAGATCCACAAGGTAATGCAACTAGTGGTGTGGGTATAGCAAAGCAACCAACTGACAAGTCAGTGTACGATGTAATAATAAACGAAGAAAAAATGGTTGACATAATAAAACCGACTGTGGTTAAAAAATTATTCGTGTGTCCATCAAGTATAAACCTTGCAGCGGCAGAAGTTGAACTTGTTCCTTTAATGGCACGTGAAACAAGACTTAAGAAAGCAATAGAAGAATTAGAAGAAACTCAACAATATGATTATATATTTATGGATTGTCCTCCATCATTAGGATTAGTAACATTGAACGCATTTGCAGCAGCAGATAGTATTCTTGTTCCAATCCAATCAGAATATTATGCATTAGAAGGTTTAGGACAACTTGTAAACACTATCAAGCTTGTTCAAAAGAATCTAAATCCGGATTTAGAAATTGAAGGTGTTGTAATGACAATGTTTGATTCTAGAACTAGATTATCTACTCAAGTAGCAGAAGAAGTTGTGAAATATTTTGGAAACAAGGTATTCGAGACAATGATACCAAGAAATATTAGACTTAGTGAAGCACCAAGTCATGGACTACCAATAACAATATATGATCCATTGTCTAAGGGCGCTAGAACATACAAGAAACTAGCAAAAGAATTATTAAATAATAACAAATAGAACATAGGAGGAGAATATGGGAACTAGTAAAGGTTTGGGAAGAGGATTAAATGCGTTATTTGATGATATAGAAGAGGTTAAGAGTGTAACAACAAAAGAAAAGAAAACAATACTAGACAGCGTTGTAGAGCTTAATGTTACAGATGTAGAACCAATGCCTAATCAGCCAAGAAAAGTGTTTGACGAAAAGAAATTAGAAGAACTTGCAGATTCTGTAAGAGAACATGGGGTTATTCAACCAATCATCGTAGAAAAAGCAGATGAAGGTTATCATATAGTAGCAGGTGAAAGAAGATGGAGAGCGGCTAAAATAGTTGGTCTTAAAACAATACCAGCTATAGTTAAAGATTATACAGAATCTAAGAGAAAACAAGTTGCATTAATAGAGAATATTCAAAGAGAAGATCTTAACGTAATGGAAGTTGCAAGAGCTCTAAAAGAGCTTATGGAGATAGATGAGTATACAGTAACAGAAGTTGCAAAAGTAACTGGAAAGAGTCAATCAGCAGTTTCCAACATAGTAAGACTTCTAAAACTAACTCCTGAAGTTCAAGAGTATGTTTTAGATGGAAAACTTGTTGAAGGACAAGCTAGAGCGCTTCTTACAATAGAAGATGCAGAAGAACAAGTAAGAGTTGCCAAGAAGGTAATAGAAAAGAAACTTACTGTAAGAGAAGTTGAAAAACTTATTTATGAAGATGCTAACAAGTATAATGTGAAAAAGAAGAAGGTAGCTAAGAAAAGTAGTCTTTACAAAGCTGTAGAAGACAAATTAAGCGAGTATTTTGGAATGAAGGTAAAAGTAGATGCCTCAAAACAAAATCAACGTCTAATTATCGAATACTACAACAATGAAGGTTTAGAAAGCATACTTGAAAAGCTAGAAATAGAACTATAAACGAAATAATAAAAGAAGGTGAAAGTCATGATGGATATATTAGAAAAATTAGACGTAGAACATATTGTAATGCTTGTCCTTTTTGCAATAACAATAATAAACTTTGTATTGCTGTTAAAGAATAATAAAAAGGTAAAGAAGTACAAAGAACAATATGAAAAAGTTCTTGCTAAGTTTAATTCTAAGGTAGATATTCAGGATGACTTTCAATCTATTTACGACAGATTAAATGCCGTTGAGAAAAAGTCGGAAGATACTGTGGAAACTGTGAATAAGTATATAAACAAAATAAAGAGTAATGTGCAAAAAGTAGGATTTATAAAATATAATGCTTACGATGAAACGGAAAATAAATTAAGTTTTGCATTAGCGCTTCTAGATGATTACAACAATGGAGTACTAATTAATCATATATATTCAAAACATGGTTCTAATATATATGCAAAACTAGTGACTGAATCTAAGGTTGAAGATAGAATATCTGAAGAAGAAGCAATGGCTCTTCAAATGGCAATAGACGATAAAGATTTCAAGCTAAGACTAGTCGGTGAAATAAAAGAAACAGGTAAAAAGAAAAAGAGAAACAAAAGAGTATAATATAGGGGGAAAAAACATATGAAAATGGATTTTAGAGGCGTATCAGGTATGGGTAAGTCAATAGAAGAAAAAATGAAAGAGTACAATGAAGTAAAAGATGCGATACAAAATTTAAGCAAGAATAAAGAAAAAAATAAAAAAGAAACAAATGCTCAATTAGCAATGACACCTTGGGGAACTGTAATACTTGTTGCTTTGATTTGCATATTAGTTGGTTCATTGGTATTTTATCTTGGAATAAATAATATAAAAAGATCAATAGCAAATGCAGATGATAAAGTATATATTACAGCCGAAATAGATCATGTAAGGTCGAGATTTGGTTCTAATGGCGGTTCTGAATTAGAAATTGAGTATTATATTGACGGTAAAAGATATGAAGATAAAATAGAAACTTCTACAGATCGAAATCAATTTATGATGGGACAACCTATACAAGTTTATTATTATAAAGATAATCCATATAACATATACCTTGTTTCTGAGGAAATAGGAGGTTATATTCTTCCGATTGTAGGTGTAATATTTATAATAGTAGGATTTGCAGCTATATTTGCGAAAATCAAAGCAGGAAATATAAAAAGAAAAAGATAAAAAGCAAAAAAAGTCTTGACATTAATTATAAATTTGGTATAATTAGTCATGTACTTAAGGAAGAGTGTCCGAGTGGTTTAAGGAGCCAGTCTTGAAAACTGGTGATGTCGAAAGGCACCGTGGGTTCGAATCCTACCTCTTCCGCCACATAAAGGAAGCTAAAGGCTTCCTTAATTTATATGGAGAGTTACCCAAGAGGCCGAAGGGGACTGTTTGCTAAACAGTTAGTGTCCAAATTCGGGCAGCGAGGGTTCGAATCCCTCACTCTCCGCCAAACTTAGTCGACAAGATTTCAAAATCTTGTCGTTTTTTGTTTTTTATATTGTTAAAAAGTTAAGTACATGATACTATATAGATACAGTTTGACTAATAATGATAGGAGAGAGTTTATGAAAGAGTGTTTCCATTTTACAAAAAGTAAATATCTAAGAACTATTTTAGAACAAGGCTTACAACCAACTTTTGGAACCAATTGCTCTATAATAGGTGATCAAGTAGGGGCAAAAGTTTCGTATTCTGTTGGTTCTCAAGGTGCTACAAAAATGTTTGTAGGAGTACATGGAATATATTCTAGAATGGCCGAGGGACGTGTTAATGAAGAGGGCTTTGATGAGCATAGTCTAAAAGCTATTCATGAACTTCAACAAGCAAAAGATTTTGAAGATTGGGAAGGTGAAGGAGTATACTTAGTGTTTGATGGCGAGTGCATTGCCGAAGAACATAGAGTAGAAACAAAACCATATGATGCATATACAGATATGCCAATTTCACCAGACCAATTAAAAGTGTGCACTATAAGAAATAAGGAAACTGGAGAAGTTATTTCATCAAAATATGATATCGTGAACTTTTGGTTGGCAAGAGAACAAGAGAAAACGGGTATCTTCTATAGAATGGATTATGAGGAGAGAATTGAAGAGTTTAAATCAGATAAATATGAGATGGAATATGTAGAGTTAGCAAGATTTTGTGAAATGAATCCAGAAATTCTAGGAGAAGAAATAGCATCTTCAGATTTATTACCACAGGTAATAGATGAATCAAAATCCAAATTTGGATTTAAAAAAATTGCTGAAATATTTGGAAAAATAAAAAACAAAATAAAAAGTGCTTTTATAAAAGGCGAAACGGCAGAACATGTTAATCCAGAAGGGAACTTTCGTGATGTAGAACTTACTGGTGGAGATACTTTTATGGAAAAACTTAAACATGAAAGTAAGACTATAGAAGAATCAGCAACAGAAATAATAGAAAGTGAAGAAACAGAAGTAAAAAACAAGCATGTTGAACCACAAACACCTGAAGAAATATAACAATTATAATAAAAGATGTAAATTAAGAACCGTCTCAGCAATAGCTGAAACGGTTCCTTTTGCCTTTGTAGTGTCTCTTAGTTTAAAGGTTGCATCTCATTCGAATCAAAATAAAGAAAGTATTCTTTACCCTCAGTGTCAATCCAGTAGGTTCTATCAAATTTGGTGTTAGGAAATGTGATTTGAGCATATCCATATTCGTTGAAGCAACTCATGTGTTTATACTTTATTTCACAAACTTCATCTCCATGACGGTTAATAAAACCAAACTTACCGTCAAGTTCAACAACAGCAAAGCCATAGAAGAAATCATGAATTCTATCATAAGTTCTTTTGGTAAGAGTTTCAAATTTGTTGTTAATAAGCAACCATTTCATATTTTCATCTCTTACCCAGGCAACTCCGTTATTAAAATCACAGGCGGCAGTGTAATTGAAGGGGCACATTTCTTCACCGTTGGTGTTAATGTAACCAAATCCTAAACATTCACACTGTGTGCCACAAACATCAATAAATTTTCCGTTTGGAGCGCCAACAACTGCAAATCCTTCCCAAAAAGCTCCAAGGCTTTTGTTCACTGGGAATTCATATTTGATTTTACAGATTTCTTTTCCACTCTCATCAATAAATCCCCACTTATGACCAATTCTTACTGCAGCGTATCCATCATAGAACTTAGATACATAATCATATTTCTTGTTATCCATGCCTTCGTCCTTTTCTTAGTTTAATGTAAAGTGTCTGTTGCTCATCCGAAGATAAGATGTGAAATAACATTTGCAATTTCGGGCTTAGTGTTGCATCTATGAAGAACACCATCCTTGTTAATAATCATTGCAAAGTGCTTTCCGCCGCCGATTCTATCAAGAAGATTTGCTACGATGTAGTCTGCGTTGTTCTTATGAAGAAGCTTGCTTGCAACATCGAAAAGTTCATCCTCGCTTACGCCTTCAAGGAGTTTGAAACCGATAAGTTTGGTATCAGGGCTCCATTTTTTGATACGTGAAATAACCTTAGGAGTAAGGTCAAGCATAACCATAAGGTTAGGTTCGTAGGAAGAAATTTTGCTTTCATCATGAAGAACGGCCTTAGGCGATGTGAAAATACTCATAAGCTTTTCACGTTTTTCGTTTTCAGAAAGATTTGTAAAATCTTCGTGAAGAATTTCTTCTACAATATCTTCTGCTCGAACAACATATCTGCCTTTGTAGTCTCCAACTGCTGCAGAATGTACGATTGCATCAATCCTGTAATTTGCAAAGAGATTATCCAAAGCCTGGATAAGATCATCTGTAGACTCAACAGTAATGAATCTTACTTTATCACTTTGTACTCTAGGCTTATACGAAAGCTTAGTAGAGATGTAGAAAAGATTTTCAATTTCATCTCCAAAGTTGGTAAGAACTGTATCTGCAATAATGCTACCAAGAGCACCGGTAGACATATTCGTAATCTTCATTACAGCATCGATTCTTTCGTTTGTAGGACCTGCATCAATAATAATATTCTTTTTCATAATATTTTCCTCCATTAAAGTAAATTTTTTGTAACTACACCACGAGGTGTGTTGAGGTAATTGTCGCTTCTTCCAAATCTAGAGATTTCACGTCCGACTGCATATTTTCCATATGCAAAAGAAGGAGTGTCTTTATCTAGAGTGAGGATGCTTGCGTTGTGGTCAAGAGAAAGAATTCCTTCTTCCTTCATCCAATCTTTTTCGTGGTACTGAATAGGACCAAAGATATAGCTTCTGCCATAACGATTGGTTTCATCGCCTCGAATTCTATTTGCTACAAACGAGTAGATGAATTCGTTATGGTTATGGATTGCACGAGATTCATCCATAAATACAGTTGGATTAGAATTGCTGCAAGGAACAATAAATCCGAAAAGATCTTTTGAAAGTTCGTAATCTCTTGCGATAAGATAAGCAGTTTCATAGTACTCCAAGCAGTTAAGGATGTATACTTTATTTCCTTTCACGTGGAATTCATGTTCGTGAAGATAATCTTTAATGAATTCGTTTGGAGTAATCTTTGGTGCAAATCTTACCATTGGTTCGCTTCCGCAAGGGAATCGCTTGGCTATAAGATAAAGCTCACCATTTTGATAAATTGTAGTGTAGTTGGTCGTTCCTGCATAGATGCTACCAAATACAATTAACTTACCTGTCTTAGAAAGCTCTAGCATTACATCTGCATATTCCTTGGTAGCAGACATTTCAGGAAAAACAACGATGTCCGGATTAGTTTCTTTGATGATCTCGATACATCTTTTAATCTGTTTGTGGTAAGAATCATCTATTACGAGATAATCCTTTTCGTGTGTGCATTTGATGTGTAATTTCAATTGAAATACAAGTACTGCTAAATAATTATTTGTTAGCATATTATCACCTCCACTGATAGTATAACTCTGCAATGGTCATAACACAAATACATAATTTTTATATAAACCATAACTTACAGTTATGATAATCTTGAATAATATCTTTTATAGTAGTATAATTATTTTGGTGATATTATGGGAAACGATATAGATCTAAATTTATACAAAGTCTTTTATACAGTTGCAACTGTAGGGAATATAACTAAAGCAGCAGAAGAGTTGTATATTTCACAGCCGGCTGTAACTAAAGCGATACACACATTAGAAACAAACTTAGGCGGAGTACTTTTTATACGTACTAAAAAAGGTGTTACTTTAACAGAAGAAGGGAAAGTATTACTTAGCTATGTAAAGAATATATTAACTGAAGCCAGAAATGCAGAAAACAAATTTAATTCTTTAATTAAACTAGAAGAAGGGAAAATAAGAATAGGGGCAAGTGCTACAGTATCTAAACACTTCCTGATGCCATATATAGCAGAATTTCATAGAATGTATCCGAATATAGACATTGAAATAACAAATGAACTTACCATTAATCTTATAAGTGATTTAAGAAACGGCTATGTAGACTTTCTTGTTACTAATTTACCAACTAAAGAAGCATTAGATATGGATATAACTGTTTGTGCGAAACTTCATGATACATTTGCAGCAAGCGAAAAATATCTAGCAAAAGAGGATAAAGAATATACATTAAATGAACTGCTAGAGCATAAAATAGTAACACAAAAAGAACCTTCTAATACACGTGCATTCCTAAATAATTATATGAAAACTAATGGAATAGATTTCAAGCCAGACATTGAAATAGTAAGCTATGCGTTAGTTACGGAGTTTATAAAAGCTGGCTTTGGGATAGGATATATAACTAAAGAGTTCGCAAAAACAGAACTTGCAAATGGCGAACTTTATGAGCTTAAAGTAGAACCTAAAATAAAGTCAAGAGAACTTGGAATAGTTACATTAAAGAATAGTTCATTAAACTATGCAGCAAGTAAATTTGTAGAAATAATATTAAAGGATATTAATAAATAGTATATTGTATTTTACAGATTTTTGTTCTAGAATATATATGAACAAAGGAGAAAGAAATGGTAGATTTACATATGCATACTAAAAATTCTGATGGTAGCGATACTGTAAGAAATCTTTTGAAGTTATGCGAAGAAAAAGAATTAGAAATAATATCTATAACAGATCATGATACTTGTAAAAGCTATATAGACATGCAAAAATTTGATTGGAGAAATATATATTCAGGTCAAGTTATAGCTGGATGTGAAATAACAACATCATACAAAGGTAGAATAGTAGAAATTCTTGGCTATGGCGTAAATCCAGAGGTTATTAATGAGTATATGTTAAATTACTATACTCCAAAGCACAAACTTGCTAGAAAACGCTATATGGCGTCTAGAATGGTAAAGAATTTACAACAAGATGGTTTTGATATTGAAATGAGAGATATAGATTTTTCAGGTTTTCCTGAACATCAAGCATATGACTATTTAAAAGCACATAAGGAACAAGCGGTCGAAGTTTATGGTGAACATTTAATGGAATCACTTAAAAATTTCTTTAGAGATGGAGTGGTAAATCCAAAACATCACTTGTTTATAGACCTATCTAAGTTTAGTCCTAGTGTAGAAGAGACATTAGAGTTAGTAAAAAAAGCAAACGGAATAGCAATTCTAGCACATCCATATCAATACGCTTTTGACAACACAATAGATTTTCTAAATGAATTTACGGAAAAATATAAAATAGATGGAGTAGAGGTATATCATTCAACGTTTACAAACGAGCAAATGAATGAAATAGAAAAATGGGCAAGAGCACACAATATGATGATATCAGGTGGTAGTGATTATCATGGAACTGTTAAACCTGGAATAGAACTTGGATCGGGAATGAACCATAACTTGAATATAAACAGAGCGATATTTTATAATTGGACGAGAAATAAAAAGTAAAAATAAAAAGTAACGGCAAAATATATATTGACGTTACTTTTTTATTACCAAGATAATAAGTTATTTATCAGAAACTTTCTTATCCTTATTATTTTTTTTTAACTTCTTTTTCTGCAAGAGCAGCTAAAAGATTTGTGTATTTATCCATAAATCTATCGTGTGCTGTCTGCGCAATTTCTAAATCTAAAGGCTTGAATTCAAAATTCTTATCTTTGCGTGAAATTAATTCTTTTACAAAATATTCTAAAAGCTTTGGATTTCTTGCAAGTATTGGCCCAAGCATGTATGTACCGCGGAAACTATTATGTTTGAAACCTTCTGTACCAGTGTCTTTTTCAGAACCATAGCCTTTAATTACTTCAAACATTGGAAGAGAGACTTTTCTTAAAATCCCCTGATGATTTTCAAATCCTAATATTAGGTCATCTACTTTTTTGTGTTTAAATACACATTCAGAAACTCTTCTTTCTTTTGTTCTTTCAGTATAATAATGGAAAATACCTAATGTTTCTATTTTTCTTTCTCCGTCTTGTATGTGAGTGCCAAATAATTCTACAGAATTGCCTGTTACTAAGAAGAACTTACCACCTAATACTTCTTGTGAAAGTGTAGGTAAATATTTTTTTAGATATTCTAAAGCAAGCATTTGGTTTTCTTCAGTTCCGGCTCCCATATATACAAGATCTAAATCTCCAAGATAAAGTTCGTCTTTTAAAGATATTTCTTTAATTTCAACTTCTACACCTTGTTTTTCTAAAGCATACTTAAGCGCTAGAATATTTCCGCTTTCGCCATAAAGGTTAAGTATGTCATAAAATAAATGTCCTATTGTTATTTTCATTATACTTCCTCCTTTTTAGCAAATGTTGTTTTAAATGGTTCTACATAGTCAAAATTAAGAATTCCAAATAGGTAGTCTGTTTTATTCATATCTACAGCTTCTTTAGCTTCAGTTAAATTGTTAAATATGTAGATTTGCTCACTTGGATATCCTGCAAGAATTAATCTTGTAGCTATATCGTAAGCATTTGGTCCAGCACAAATTATGCTTTTAACATCTGGTGTATTTAATATCTCGAAGTCTATATCATATAACCAAGATAAATCATCAAATGCATATCTTCTGCTTATTTCTTTCCAACCAATCACTACAGTTTTAGAACCATTAAATCTTTCTGTGAAAAGTAAAGATTGGTTAAATGTAGTACTGTTTTCATTTTTGTTATTTAACACATATACTTCACTATCATTGTATTTGTAGTGGTTGTACATTTTAGAGTTTGCATTAAGTTCGCTAATGTGTTTAGCAACTTCAGATTCATCAAGTCCTAATGTACAAGCAGTAGTGTATGCTGCCATTGTATTGTATACGCTATATAATAAATCATATTGTAGTTTTACTTTATGTTGGTTATCTACTGTCATTTCGAAATTTGGATAATCTATACCAGTAATCTTGTATTTAGATTCAGGGTGAGTAAAGTCGCATTTTGGACAATTAAACTTGCCATGATTTTCAAAATGGTAATATTCATATTCTAATTTTGTATTACATTTTGGACAGTAGTTTATATTTAAGTTTTTGAACTTTCTGTCAGTATAAGATAAATCTGTTTTATCTAAAGAATAATATGTAGTTTCATATTCATTTTCTAGATTAAACTTCATAAGATATGGATCGTCACCATTAAGAATTAAATGAGCTCCTTTTGGTAATGCCTTTTTAATCTCTTCATAAACTAAATCTACATGACCTTGTCTTGGTGGCTGATCACGAGTAATATTTGTTACTACTATATGAGTTGGTTTAATGTCTGGAAATGCGAATTTCGCATATCTTTCATCCATTTCAAATACAAATACATCACCTTTAACTTTACCAGATAAAGTACAGTTCTCAAGTAGAGTAGTAGTTATACCGGCAGTAAGGTTTGCGCCTGATGCGTTGTGCACAACCTTATATCCCATACTTCTGTATATATGTGCTATTATACTTGAAGTACTTCCTTTGCCAGAAGAGCCTGTTACTGCAATTCTAAGCTCTGGTAATTTCATTTTTGTTAGTAGTCTTTTATCTATTTTTAACGCAACATCTCCAGGCAGTGAACTTCCACGTTTTAGAAGCTTACCTGCAAATACTGCAGCTTTTCCTAAAATTATTGCTAATGATTTCATGTTATCACCTCAAATTATATACATATTATACTCGTAAAAGCCTTATTTTACAAGGGCTTAAGAAAAAACTCTACGGTTTAGGTAGAGTTTTTAGAATAAATCAAATATTTTCCTAAATCTTGGTAAAGATGCTTGTTCTTCTTTATTAAATATTTGCATCTTAAGTAAAGATACTGCATATATTAATGCTCCGAATACTACACATATTAACATATTTACTGCTGTTGGAACAAATCCTGCAAATATATTAAATAGTATTAGAACAACAACACCCATTATAGCAGATGAAATAAGTGGTTTCATAAACACATTCTTTACATCTGGTTTTCTTCTTAATGTTCTGTACAGTACAGTAGTTACTATTAAGCAGTTAACTAAGTGGTAAATTATTGTTGTTATTGGAACAATAACTTCACCGTAGATTGGTATCAATTTAATATTTAATATATATTTAACTACTGCTGCTACTAATACAGACATTCCTGGTACAAATAACTTTCCAACACCATTTAATGCTCCTTGTGAAACTTGTGCAACAAGTGAGAATATTATTGCCCATACTTCTATTTGAAGAAGCGTTGCGCCAAGAGGTGCATTAGGGAATACTGTATTAAATATTGGTGTAGCAAGAACTGCTAGACCTACCATACATGGGAAAGCTATTATTGAAGATAATTTCATAGAGAAATTAATCTTGTTTAACGCAGCTTGTTTTTCTCTTTTTACAATATGTTCTGTTATTATTGGAATAAGTGGTGTAACGAACGCTACATTAAATGTGTGTGGTATAGACACTAGAATATCTACTTTACCAACTATTATTCCGTACTTTTCATTAGCTGTAGCTAAGTCGTAACCGTATTTAGTTAAACCTTCCATAACAGATAATATATCTACTATTCCAGATAATGAAACAACTATACTTGCAAAAGATATAGGTATTACATATCTTAATATTTTTTTAATTGTTACTCGTGTACTGTCTTGCATATGTGGCGCAGAGTTTTTAATAGCCTCGTATATACTCTTTCTATTCTTTTTATAGAATACATATAAGTAAATAAGAGCGGTTAAACAAGAAACTGCTGTTGCAGCTGTTGAACCTATAGCCATAATTTCTGGACTCTTACCAGTTAAAAGTAATACGAATATTACAGAGAATACACTGTTTACAATCTGTTCTAGAACTTGTGCTTTACTGTGTGCGGACATGTTTTGCATTCCTATGAAATATCCCCTAAACACGGCAGCTATGGAAACGAACCATACAGCTGGTGCTAGTGTTGCAAGAGTCCAACGCACACCTACATTTGAAAGTATATTCGTTGCAATATAATTTGATCCGAACAAAAGAATACATGCAAAGAATAATCCTACAAATGTGAATAATTTAAGTGCTGTCTTAAAAACTTTATGAGCACCTTTTGCATCACCAACAGCAAGTTTTTCTGAAACAAGCTTTGAAATAGCATTAGGAACTCCTGTTGTGGCAATCGCTAAAATAAATACATAAACTTTATATCCGGTACCGTAATAACTGTTACCAGCGTCCTGAAATCCTTCTATATTTGTAAGGATAACTCTATATATAAATCCCAGAAACTTTATTAAAAGCTGAGCGGCCAAAACAACAGTAACACTTTTCATAAATGTTTGTTTTTTTATAGCCAAAAAAATTCCCTCCAATTCTAAGGTAATATTATATAACACTTAAAAAAACATTTCAACAAATTTTAGTGTTAAATTGTGTGTTTGTATAAATAAGTAAAAATATACAAATAACAATAGTATGAACAAATCCATTTAATTGACTTTAACCCACTTCTGTGGTAATATTACTGTGTTAAGTGGGGTAAACACACATTAATATATATGAGCTAAATAAATAATATAGAATAGCACATATTGTGGAGAGAGAAATATGAGAGAATATATAATATATGGAGCACTAACTTTACTATCTTTTTTAGTAAGTTATTTCACAGTGCCATTTGCAATTAAATTTGCAAAGAAAATGGGGATTATAGATAACCCAAAGCAGGACGATAGAAGAGTGCATAAAGAACCTACACCACGTGTTGGTGGTATAGCAATGGTTGCTGGTATGGCAGTAACAATAATTACATTTTGTATTTTATGTTTAATATTAAACATGGATATAAATCCAAAACTGATTGGTTATTCATTAGGTGGATTAATTATAGTATCAATGGGATTTGTAGATGATATGAAAAATCTAAGACCACTATATAAGTTCTTATTCCAATTAATCGCCGGAATGGTAATATACGTATTTGGAATAAGTATAGCGGGTGTAAAAATACCATTCTTATATCCACACATAATAGATTTTGGTTTATGGTCATTCCCTTTAACTCTAGCATGGGTTTTAGGAATAACGAATGCAGTAAATTTAATTGATGGACTAGATGGTCTGGCAGCAGGAATATCTGCAATAGCAAGTATATCTCTACTTGTAATATTCTCGTTAGTTGGAGCTAGCATGGAAGTTATAGTAATAACTTTAGCTTTAGCAGGAGCAACAATAGGATTTTTACCATACAACTTTAATCCAGCAAAAACATTTATGGGAGATACAGGATCGAACTTCTTAGGATTCACATTATCTACAGTATCTATTATGGGAATGGCAAAAGGATATACAATTCTAGCAATAATAACACCAATAATTGTTTGTGGTGTTCCAGTATTCGATATGTTATTTGCAATAGTAAGAAGACTTGCAAAACATCAAAAAATAACAGCTCCAGATAAAGGTCATATACATCATAGATTATTAAAACACGGTTTTTCACAAAAACAAGCAGTGTTAATACTTTATGGTTTAACAAGTATTTTAGGAATTATAGCTGTAACATTAGTAAGTGGATTTACGGTACAAGGAATAATTTGTATATTTGTAGCTATAATAATATGGGCAATAGGTTACATATATAACGATATGAAAGTAAGAAAAAGTATGATGATTCCAGAGGAAACATCAAAAGAAGATAAAGTTTAGGAGGAATAAAAGATGGGATTAAAACAAGATTTGATGGCAGCTTTAAAAGAAGCTATGCAAAATAAAGATACATTAAAAAAAGAAACAATAACAATGCTTAGAGCAGCAATACTTCAAGTAGAAAAAGATGGTTTAAAAGAATTATCTGAAGCAGAAATGGGGACAATAGTTGCTAAAGAAGTTAAAAAGAGAAAAGAATCTATAGCAGATTTCGAAAAAGGTGGAAGACAAGATATAGTTGAACAACTAAACAAAGAAATAGAAATATTATCTGTATACTTACCAGAACAATTATCTGAAGAAGAAATAGTAAAAATGGTAGTAGAAGCAATAGCAGCTGTTGGTGCAACAGGAATGAAAGATATGGGCAAAGTAATGGGAAGTATCAGAGAAAAAACAGCTGGTAAAGCAGATGGTAAATTAGTATCTGACATAGTTAAAGCAGAACTAGGAAAACTTTAATAGGTATAAGATATAAGAGGAAATAAAACAAAACTAAAAGGAGCAAGTATGAAAAATATAATTATTAGAAATAGTAATAGATTTAAGAGTGTTTTTGCACAAGTTAATTTGTTGTTACCGTTAACAGCAGAGGATATGAGCAAGAATGCTCTTCTTGCTATGATGCTAAAGAAATCAAATAGCAAGTATAAAACAGAAAGAGAACTAGAAAGAAAATTAGCAGAACTATATAACACATCATTTGGTGCTGGTGTAGGTAAAGTATCAAATATGTATGATATAACATTTGGAATAGAAATATTAAATGTTAAATATACAGGAAAAGAAGCATTAGATGAAGCAGTAGATATACTATACTCAGCAATTTGTGAACCAAACTTTGTTGATGGTAAGTTTGATGAAACAACATTTGAATTAGAAAAATCTAGTTTACTAGAAAGAATTGCAGAAGAAAAAGATAACAAGAAAAAATATGCGTTAGACTCATTAGAAAGAGAAATGTTCAAAGGAACAGATTACGGATATCCGCTATATGGAACAATGGAAGATGTAGCTAAAATAACTAACGAAGATTTAGTCAAACATTACTATGATGTAATATCTAAAGCTGAGATTGTAGTTGCTACAGTTGGTAATCTAGAGAATATGGATGGGCTAGCTGAGGAAATACACACTAGAATATGTGGAAAGTGTGGAAAACATACAGCAGATATTCTACCACTTGTGGAACAAGCAATAAATGATGAAGTAGAGATAAAGAGAGAAGAACAAGATATAAATCAAAGTATAATTTGTATAGGTGCAAGAATAAAAGATGTTAAAATAGAAGATGTATATAAAGCACGTCTTTTTGATAACATTCTAGGTGGAACTCCGGCAGCTAAACTATTCCAAAATGTAAGAGAAAAAGAAAGTTTAGCATATTTTGCAAAATCTATGTACAATATGTTCACTGCGAGTGTATGTATGTTTGCAGGAATAGCACCAGAAAAATATGAAAAAGCTAAGGAAGTAATGCTAAAACAATTAGAAGATATAAAGTCTGGAAATGTTTCAGAGATAGAATTTAATGCCGCAAAGGAAAACTTAATTTCTGCATATAAAGAAAAACAAGATTCTAAAGGTGGTCAAGCAAAAGGATTATTTAGTAATGAAATATACTTTGGTAGAACTGTAGATTTTGATGAAATGATAGAGGAAATATCTAAACTTACACTAGATGATGTAGTAGAAATTGCAAATAGAGTAGTTGTAACAAATATCTTCTTGTTAGGAGGTAAGGCTGATGTTTAAAGTAGAAGCAAACTTAAAAACTGGCGAAGAAATATATAAAAAGACATTAGCAAATGGACTTAAAGTATATATTTGTAAGAAACCAGGATATATTAAAAAAGTAGGTATGTATGGAACGGTTTATGGTTCTATAGATAATGATTTTATAGATATAACAACAGGGGAAAGACTTAAAGTTGAAGATGGAATAGCTCACTTCTTAGAGCATAAGTTGTTTGAACAAGAAGATGCAAATGCTTTAGATGTATTTGCTAAAATGGGTGTTAGCTCAAATGCATATACTTCTTTTGATCATACAGTATACTTCTATGAAACAAGTTCTAAACACGAAGAATGTTTAAATAAGTTATTAGAATTTGTAAACACACCATATTTCACAGATGAAAATGTTGAAAAAGAAAAGGGAATAATAGCTCAAGAATTGAAAATGTATGAAGATGAACCAAGTTCGGTAGCATACTATAATGTTTTAAGAGCAATGTATCAGAAGTTCCCGCTTAATGTAGATATTGGTGGAACAGTAGAATCTGTATACAGAATAGATAAAGAGGCATTGTATTCTTGCTACAATACTTTCTATAATCCAGCTAATATGTTTGTAATTGTTATTGGTGATGTGGATGAAGTGGAAACTGTAAAGCAAATCGAAAGCTTCTTTAACGAAAATGTGAATAGAAAAACTGGTACAGTTGAAAGATTCATCCTCGAAGAACCTAAAGAAATAGCGGAAAAAAGGATAGAAAAGAAGCTAGATGTGTATATGCCATATATTTGTATGGGATTTAAACATGATAAACAAGATGGTAAGGCTAATGCTAGAAATACCGTAATAATGGAACTTATAGATGATATTTGTTTCTCAGCGTTATCAGACTTCCATGAAAGAATGTTTAACAGCAAAATTATTACAGAACCAGTAGAAATCACATACGAGTCTGGAAAAGAATTTGCTCATACAATATTGTTTGCTGTTTCTAAGAAACACGAAGAATGTGAAAAAGAAATAACAAAATATTTTGAAACATTAAGACAAAACGGAGTAGATAGTGAACTTTTTGAAATAGCTAAGAAGAAAAAACAAGGTGAACTTATTTATGATGCAGAAAACTTTATGGGAATACACAGAACTGTAATAGATAGTATAATTCAAGATACAGATGTATTTGAAATGGCAAATGTAATAAAGGATATAACTAAAGAAGAGGTAGATACCTTTATAAAAGAAAATCTTAGAGAAGATAATATGGTTATATCTAAGGTTACAGAAAAGAATAAATAATATAAAATAATAACAGAAGTCCTATTTTATAGGACTTTTTTATGTTTTTTTGAGCTTTTTATAAAAATTATTTGACAAATGCAAAATGGTAATGTATAATATGGCCCTACAAACAATTTAGTAGATACTAACTATGTATCTTGTTGTATGTTAGAGTAGTGTTTTGAATGCGATTATTGCATGTGCCCGCGAAGCCCGACCACGGGCAGTGCTATAGGTTAGTAGCGGCGAGCGAAAGCTTGGCACTAGCTGGGTAATGAAACCTTAATCGGCGGCTAAGAACCGTTAGTAGAAACACAACTTTGATATAAATATGTTGGATAATCCGATGTATCCGAAAGGACTTGGTTATTCAAGGTGAATGGCATAAGCGTGAAGGGTAAACGTGACATGTCAGCGGGGAAGACTGCAAAGATATACTATATAACAAAACCGTCCGGAAGGATTTGTTACGAACTAGTATACTCCTCGTAGATGAAAAGGGGAAACCCACTCCTTATCTAATAGTCTATAAAGCAGGAAAGAGGCACATCGGCCTCTTTCTTTTTTTGACTAAATGTCGAAAAAGGCCGAAAAATAGCGAAACTTGCGGTCGATTGTTGGTGCGAAAATATTGACACTGAAAAATAAAAATGTTATAAATTTGGTGTGAGGGATGATGAATAACATGCTAAACAAAATAAATATACTAAGAGAAAAACTAGAAAGACAATTATTAGAAGAAGAATCTTCTGATGAGATTTTGAAAACAAGTAGAGAAATTGACGAACTTTTAGTAGAGTTTTATAAAAAGGAAATTCCTATTAAGGAGGGAAATTTATTTTTGATCAAATAGAATTAGAGCTAGTATTATAACTATGCTATAGTCAATTTGATTTTCTTTGAACATAAAGAACAGAGTTACAAGGATTATTAAATCATCTATATTTATGCTTATTCCAAATAATTCTACTCTGTCTTCTGTTAGATTTAATATATTATTTTTATCTATATTTCTGCTATCTTGATTTATTTCGTTTGAGATTTGCTCGTTAGAATAAAATTCGGGTATGTGATTTAAAGAGCACATATTGTTCATATATGCTCTTTGTGGGAAGTAAAAAGGGTTGTTATAAAAAGGATAATACATTTTAATCACGATCCTTGCTGTTAAATAAGTTAAAAGCTTTCATAACTCCTAAAAGAGATATGTAAGTATCAATGTTTTTTTGTCTAGTTTCTCTTAGAAATGGCTTAAGTGAGGAAAGTAAATTTTGTCTCGGATCAGGAGTATTCATCCCACTTAAAGCATTTTGAAATTTCATAATAGAATTTAAATCAAAACCGCCTAAAGGTGCGGGATTAATTTTGTTCTCAGTATTTATATCGCTTTTTGAATTATTTGAGTGTAATAGATTAACAATCTTTGAAATATCCAATCCACCATAATCTGTATTTATATTTTGTTTAGGAGTATTTGTTTCTCCGTTGTTTGATTCATTTAATTTGCTTTGTATAGAGGCAACAATGTCTAAAATTGGATTAGGAGTTTGATCTCCCATTTCGTTCATATCATTATTCATTTAATTGTTGCTTTGATCTTGTTGGGAAGGTTTGTTGTTCATACCCAACATCCTTACTAAATTATTCAAATCGTCTTTAGACATGTTTTTTACAATATTAGAAACTTGTTCTAGTTTTTCTTTATCTACACCAGCTAGCATGTTTAGCAAATTAGAGTTCAACATATTATTCACAAAATCATCTCCTTATATCTATTTATTAAAGTATATGCAAGGAGAAGTTAAAAAGTTACAAAGAGGTGATTAAAATTTTAGGAAAGTTTATAACAAGAGATATATCAAGTTTATATAATGTAGAAAAAATAACAGAGGATGGAGTTATAGTGGTAAACAAAAGAGAGATATGTATATATAAGGTTAACCCGGTAAATATAGTAGCATGGGACAAGGAGATGAAAGATAGGATAATTTCATCATATATAGCCACATTAAAAGGGATGCCAGAAACATTTCAGATAGTTGTGACAAAACAGAGAAGTACATTGAAAAATGATATAGAACAGTACAAAAAAAGATTGTTAGAAGTAGAAAATTATGGTCTGAAAATGGCACTTAAAAAGTATATAGAATATTTGCAAAAACTAGAAACTGAAAATGGAATATATGAAATAAAACATTATTTAATAGTTGAAGAGAAAGGTGAAAATGGTGCAGAAAACATACGTACAGCATTTACAAATATGCATGGATTTGGTTTGGATATAAAAAAGATAACAAGAAAAACAGAAGTTGAAAACGTTCTTAGGAGAGCGATGGGAGAATGAGAAGAAAATCAAGTATTTCAAACATACTCCCTTTCGAAGTGAAAGAAAAATATAATTGTATGAAAATACAATCTAAATATATAAACGTTATGAGCATAGTGGCCATGAACGATGTGGTGTTTTTAGAAATGTTTGAGTTGTTGTATTCGCAAGAAGAATTAACGGTGTCATTTCATATAAGCAAACAAGACGGACCAGAGTTCTTAAAAATGTTAACGAAAAAAGTGGCGGAAAATGAAGCGGAAATAAAATCAGTAAATAAGAATCAACTAGATATAGAGTTGCTAGAAAAGAACAAAAAAGAGGCTGAAGAAATAAAGAAGAAAGTACAAGTGAGTAATGAGGGGATATATCTAGTAGAAATATATATAAAAGTATCAGCAAATAGCGAAAATGAAGTTCTAAGCAAAAGCAATATAATTAAAAACATTTTATATACCAGAGGAATAATACTAAGTCCAACATACTTTAAGCAAAAATTAGGGTATATAGCAACGTTGCCTTTATTACAAACAAATAAGACGCTGGGAGATTATACGGAAAGTATTATGCTCACAACAACACTAGCAAGGATATTTCCGTTTTTTATAAAGGAGAATTTAAACGAAGATGGCGTGTTTATAGGTAAACATGAAGATAAAAATGTTAAGTTATCACTTTTAGCGCCACAGAATTTAAACAATAACATGTGTGTATTTGGAAGTAGTGGTGTAGGGAAATCATTCTTTATAAAGCTTTTAATAATGCGAAATCTTTATAACAATATGAACCAAATAATAATAGATCCTGAAGGTGAGTACGAAAAGTTGGTTTTAAGTTTAGGAGGAAATGTTTATGATATAGACACATACGATCCTTTATATATTGAAGAAGAATTCGCGAAAAGAAATAAAGATTTTTTTGAACATTCAATAAATGCAGTTGCAGAATATGTTTTTTATAGATACGGTTTGAGAAATACTAGAGAAGAAATAAAGAAAGTATATTTAGAATATGGAATAACACAAGATATAGAAACACTTTACGAAAAAAGCAACGAAGAAAAAATATATATTTCACCCAAATATAGGACGAGTTTCCCCAATATAAATTGTGTACTTAAGAAATTGAAAGTAAAGAATAATTCAGCAAAATATGCAAGAACTCCAATTAAAACGCAATTACATTGTTTTGTGATTAAAGGTAATACTAAGGAAGAAATAAATAGAGAAATAATGTCTTTTTTACCTAAAATTAAACAGTTGATAAAGGAAAATACATTAATATATTTTGACGAGATATGGAAGACAATAAATGCAAATGAAAATGGGAAAATAATAGAAGAAATATATAATTTTTTCAAAACATTAAGAAAGAGAAAAGCAGGAATAGTTGCAATAAGTCAAGATATAGGAGATTTGTTTATTATAGATGATGGTAATTTCGGTAAGAGCATATTAAACAATGCTTATACAAAGGTGTTTTTCAAAATGACATATTCGGATATAGAGAAACTTAAAGGTATAAAAGAAGAGGTTAAGTTAAAAGATACTGCAACAAGGCTAACTAGAGGAGAAGCTTATATGTTGCAAGGAGAAAGTAAGTTTGTCGTTAACATAGAAGCTAACGAGTTTGAAAAGAAGTTAATAGAAAGTGAGGATGTATATGAAGAAAGTTTTAATAGCAATGGATAATGAGGTGCTACTAAGTCAAATAAAAAAGTGTGGTAAGTATTTAACATACGGTTATGATATCGATACAAAGGAAAACGTATTAGAATATTTAAGCAAAAACAAGACAGATGTTGTTGTTACAAAAGATACATTGAATGGAGAAATAGAATTTAAGGACTACATAAGGGAAATAAAAAGATTAAATGAAACAATTAAAATAGTTGTGGTTGTAGCAACACTTACAGAAGATATAAAAGGTTTTTTGCTGGCTAATGAAGTGAACAACATAATAGAAGGAGATAGTGTGGCTTTTAGTAAAGTAATAGAGATGATAGATAATAAAAATGGGTTGATAGAAGAAAAGAAGAAAACAAAAAATTCACTGCAACAGAAAACGCAAGTAATAACTAAACAAAAGATTTGTGTTTTCGGAACAAGTGGAGCGGGAAAATCATATATAGCTAGCATATTGGCGCATCATATTAGTAAAAAATATAAATTGAACACGTTACTTATTGATATGGATTTGCAAAATGCGGCGATTGATATATATAACAATTTAACAAATGCTCCTAATTCTTTAAATTGTCTGATGGAAGAAATAGATAACGACAGTTTTAATAGAGAGGTGCTTCTAGATTATACAAGCAAAGGAGAGAAAAATGGAAAGTTATCTTTTATTACCAACAATGTAGGGGTGTATGAATGTCAAAATAGATTATCTAAAAACTACTATGAGAAGTTATATGATGAGGCAGAAAAGACCTACGACACTATAATAATAGATATGCCGTCAGCGCCATTTTTAGATGTGGTTCCTTTTTCGCTGATGCAATCAGATAAAATTCTATTTGTCTTAAATCCAAATTTTATAAGTATTAGGCAAGCAATAAAATATATAGATTTGATGGTAAATGTTTGGCAAATAGATAAAGAAAAAATATTTTTAATAATAAATAAAAATACAAACGATTCTTTAACAACAAAACAAGTAGAGGCAATGTTGAGGGACTATACAGTACTTTTTAAGTTAGAGGAGACTAGAAATGTTGAGAAAATAATAAATGGTTTATCTAATATAACCGGTGAAGAAATAATAGATACCGATGAATTGGCAAAAATGTTAAATATGGATGCTTATGAACAAATTAAGAAAGATGAGGAAAATAACCATGCTTATAAATGCATACAAAACCGTTTTAATAGAAAAGAAAGAACAGAAAACACAAGACAGTAATGAAGTTGTAAAGAGCATATCTAAACGTTTATTAGATGAAGAGTTGGAAGCGGTAGAAAAGGGAAATAAAGAAAAATTAATTAAAAAAATAGAAATGATTTTAATTAACAATTTTGAAATAGCTGAAGAGAAAATGCTTGGTAAATATCAAAAAGAGGTTTTAGATAGAATATATGGATATGGCATGTTAGAAAAGTTTTTAAGAGACGGCAAGACTACGGATATACGTGTAGTTGCGTTCGATAACATATATGTAAAGCAATTTGGAAAATGGATAAAAGTAAAAGAAAGATTTACTAATAACGAAGAGTTTGAAGAATATATCAGATTTTGTGCACTAAAAAACAATTATAATATAAACAATGAGAATCCTATTGGAGTTTTTAGTGATAGAAAAAATGGACTTAGGATAGAAACTGGCATAAGTCCTGTTAATGTTAATAACGCTAGTTTGGTTATAAGAGTGCATAGGAAAGAGATGCCGAAAACATTAGAAAAGTTAATGCGAGATTATAGAATGTTAGATGACAGGTCGTATAATGTTATAAAGAAAGCAGCGAATAAAATGTCAAATGTTTTGATTTGTGGAAAAGGTGGTAGTGGAAAAACCACATTGTTAAGGGCTATTATAAATGAGTTGCCGGATAACATTCCTATAAATACAAATGAAGAAACAGCAGAACTATATTTAGAAGGACGAAATGTTATTCAAAGGGAATGTGTCTTGACTAGAACGGAAGATAGAAATATAGATTTAGAAAGATTGTCCAGACATTCATTAGTAATGTCGAATGATGTTATTGTAATAGGAGAATTAAAAGGAAAAGAAGCGAATTCGTTTTTTGATGCTATTTCAACGGGGCATATGGGTTTAGCTACGGTACATTCGGACTCAGCTAAAAACGCAATAGATAGAATAATAACATTAATAAGAAAAGATCCTAAGGCGGCACAATATACAGAAAATTTTCTAAGGCGTTTCTTGGCGGAAACGATAGATTATATTGTTTGGATGAAAAAATTTGAAGTGAGGGAAATAAATAATGTGCAATATGATAATATTGCCGACCAACTCAAGATAGAGTGTCTATATAAGAAGGTGTAAAATGGGTAATGTAATTCAAATCAGTTTGCTAATAGGAGTGGTTTATATAATGGTTGAATGGTTTGCAAGAGACTATATAAATCCAATAAAGTTATTTAATAAAAGCAAGATATCACGTTCTTTGCGTTCGGGAATAAACAATTTATATGATAAAAAAATATTAAGAAATAGTAAAAGGAACATAACTGCTACAAAAGTAATAGTGGCAAGTTTAATTATGTTTTTAGTGTCAGTCCTAATTTTATTTTTATACATTAAAGTTTTGAGCACGGCTGTAATTTTATCTATACCGTTTTTAGTATCACCAATAATTTTATCCAAAATTTTAATTGATGTTAACAGAGATAAGATATCTAAGCAGATTCCATTTTATACAATTAATATAAAGAATCAAATGAAGGAAGAAAATGATATAGTCCAGGCAATAAAAAGAGCAAGAGTAGAAGAACCGTTAGCAAGACATATAGAAAAATTCAAGTTAAATGTATTTAACGGTATGAATGTTATAAGTGCGTTTGAAAAACTAAAAAATGATGTTAACGTAAAGGATTTTACAGAATTAATAGACTCTTTTGAGGTGTGTTATAAAAATGGTGGAGATTTTGTAAAAATACTTGAGAAATTTATTTTTATGAAGACAAAAGAGAGAATGCAGAAAGAAGAAACGGAAGAAAAGGCTTTTTCGGCTGTTATTACTTTAATAGTAATGATGTTGCTTAGTATATTTGTTATTATGACATTTGTCTTTGGTAACAATGAGTATGCTAATATAATACGAGGAACGTTTGGTGGAAAACTTATCTTAAATATTAATGCAATATCTTACATGATAACGGCGTGGATAATTATTAGAGTATATAAGGAGAATTAGTATGAATATAGACGAAATAATAGATAAAATAAAAAATAGCGCACTAGAATTAGATTTAGATCAAAGATTAGATGTGTTAAAAGGCGACCTTCAGTCTGTTTCTGAAAAAGCGATAGATAAATCTATGAACTATATAATTAAATCGATACCTATGCCGGATGCGATTAGAGATGTAGTTAAAGATGTAAAGGAGGCTATAAAAACACGCCAGCTTAGAGAAGTGATAGGCACTGCGGTAAATAGTAGTGTTAGAGAGGGATTGGAAATAAGCGGTGTCTCTAAAGATAATATTAACTCATTAAAAGATATGAAAAAATTTGCTCTTAAAGGTGGTTTAATAATATTGTTAAAAAACGGCATTGAAATTGTAGAAAACAAATTTCTTAAAAACAATATAGTTGGAGAATATGTATATAATTTCTTTGCTAAATTAAAGAACTATATTTTAAGTAATGAGTTTCTTAAAAAGATTAATTCGATGGTGGATAAATTAACTAATAAAAAGGATGAATATTTAGAAAAATGTGAAGATTGGTACGAGGCGTATAGTAAAATGGATATAGTTAAAATGAACAAGATATCTGAGGAGTTAGATTCTAATAGTTACATAACGGTTAGATATGAAGATTGCAAGAGAGAAAATAATATTATACAAAATATGACTAAAATGGTAAACGCGAAAAAGGGAGAACTTTCTCTTGAACAGCAGAAACTGTGTGAAGCAATGTAAATCCAGGTATTGCAAGCATAATTAATATGTAGTATAATGGTGCCAGGAGAGGGTGTTTATGTCTAAATTAAAAGAAGTTCCAAATGCAAAAGCTAAGTTAGTAGGAATGCTAATATCAATAGCGCTTATGGTGTTTTCGGTTACGCAAGTATATTATCTTGCTCTATACACATTTGGACGTGAAATATCCGAAGATAAATTGGCAGTATATAAATGGGTTGTAAAGCTTGTTAACTATGATGAGAAAACGGATGATACTATACAAGATGACGCGACTGATGCCAAGTAGGAGGTTGTTATGAATTTTTACGATAAAGTACATGAACTAGTAAGAAATTTTAAGGAAACAGAAGAATATAAAAAATATATGGAACTGAAAAAGAAAGTTAAAGAGGATGCGGTTCTAAAGGAAAAAATAGATACATTTAGAAATAAACAAATGGATTACCAAAAACAATATATAAACGGTACTCCGATGTCTGAAACAAGCAAAGAAGAAATGCAACAATTATATTCATTAATAATACAAAGTCCGCTTGGGGCAGAATTTTTCCAAGCTGAAATTAGACTAAATGTATTGCTTGCAGACATGCAAAAAATAATAAATGATGGAATGAAGGATATATTAGAATTTTAATTATGGATTTATCATATCAAGTACAAAACATGTTGAAACTATTAAAGGATAGCAAGACAAGGGTTGAAATTAATAATGATGTAAAGAAAGAAGAATATAACTTTATGTCAGACACAATATATATATCTACAGATACAAAGAAGATACAAAAAGGGTTAGAAAGTGCTAATCCTTTTTGCCTTAAATTAATAGCTATGTATAAATCGTGTTTTAAATCTAAACAAACTAAATTGCTGCATGTAACAGATGTAATGCTATCTAATATTAGTTTAGTAACATTTGCTATGACTGTACTCTTTAGAATAATGTTAGGTAGGTCGAGAGGTGTGTGTTTGCTGACAGCGATTGTAATACTGCTTTCGGCGATGTTAAAGTTGTTTATGAATGCAAATGCCTACAAAAGAGCGTGCAAACATATAAAGAAAAATCTAGCAGCGATTGGTGATAAAGATATCACCAAAGAAAATATGAATAATGTGGAAAAAGCTGTAGAGAAAAATAAAGTAAAGTTAATAATTAACAAAACAAAATACAGACTAAGTATGTTAGTAATTGTTCTGTTGTTAATGATTTAATTAATGAGAGGGAAAAATGATATTTGCAAATAGATTTTATTATTTTCATTTGAATAGATACGAAAAGAAAATATATAGGAAATTTGAGAGAAATAAATGGCGTATGAAAAATGGTAAGGCAAGAATAGAATTTTCTTATGCGTTTTCGTGGCTATTAAAATGGAGAAGTGGTTCGGACAAAATAAATGATTACTATTCCGAAGCGACAAGAGCATATTTATATGATAATCCGGATGTGTTTTATATAGATCAAAATAAGATGTATATTAATACTTTAGCGAGACATAAAGGCGTAAGAAAAAGAACAAAAACATATATGGATGCGGGTGCAAATGGAACCTATTATGTTCACGGATATAAATCAAGACTTCAAATAAGTATTATTGAAAGGAAATTAAGAAAGATTGTTCGTGGCTTAAAAAGGGTAACTAGAGGTATGTCGGATTATGATAAGGTGAAAACGGTTCATGATTATCTAGTCAATACTTGTAGATATGATATAGAATTTTCAAACCCAAACATGTTTAACATATATGGGGCGTTAATAGATGGTGTGTGCGTATGCGCTGGTTATGCTAGAGCATTAAAGTATGTGCTAGATTCTATGGGAATAAAATGCATTTGTATAATAGGTAGAGGCGGAGATATATTGGAAAGACCAGAAGGGCACGCTTGGAACTATGTTAAATTAGAAGGACAGTGGTATGCAATTGATGTTACATGGGATGATCCTGTTGGGGATGTAGATGAGATAAGATATGATTATTTCCTAATGGGTAGTAAGCAAATAACGAAGGATCATTTACCATCAGAAACTTATGATTATCCAGAACTTGCCGGAGACGGAAGAGACAAGGTTTGTTATAAATTGTAATGGAGTATATATGTATAAAGAAAAATATATGAAAGAAGCTTTGAAAGAGGCTAAAAAAGCACTTGCTAAGAATGAGGTGCCAATAGGTGCGGTTATAGTATTAGAAGATAAAATAATAGCCAGAGGTCATAATCTTAGAGAAACTAAAATGAATAGTTTAAAGCATGCAGAAGTAATAGCTATAGATAAAGCGTGTAAAAAACTAAACAACTTTAGATTAGAAAATTGCGAACTGTATGTAACCCTGGAACCATGCCTTATGTGTTCTGGAGCAATAGTTCAATCTAGAATTAAGAAAGTATACTTTGGTGCAAGTGATGAAAAATATGGTGCGGTTACAAGTGTAGCGAATGCTTTTGATATAAAATCTAACCATAAAGTAGAATTTGAATCGGGTATTCTAAAAGAAGAGTGTGAAAAGATAATAAAGGATTTCTTCAAAGAATTAAGAAATAGAAAAAAAAATAAATAATAAATAATAAATAAAAAGAAGAACAAAGTTGTAAATCAACTTTGTTCTTTAATATTATCCAAATATAATTTTTTCAAATTCTTGTCTCATTCCAGTACCGTCTTCGTTCATATGGATTTTAGACTGGTAAATATCATGGCCTGGGAATGGATTTGCTTCTACTACAAGTGGCCCGTTTTCTGTAATTGCAATATCCCAACCAACATATCCAACTTGAGGGATTTCTTTGCACATTTCTTTTACATACTCCAAAGCTTCTGCAAACATTGGTATTTTGAACCCTATAAGCTTTGTGTTTGTATATGGATGTTCTTCGAATATATTACCTTTTTTATCTACAGCTGGTTTAACAATAGTTCCATCTGGTTCTATTGTAGTAAATAATCCACCGTGGTTGAAGTTATCTACAACGTTTCCGCTGTTACCCATACGTATACTTCTAAACATTATATGAGTATTTCCATCTTTAGTAACAGAAACAATTCTTAATGTATTAACTGCAGTAGGATATATTTTAGACATTTCTGGATGTTGAATTATATAATCTTCAAGGAGTAATTGTTTATTTTCTATAAGTGAATCATATAATTCTTTAAGGTCTGTATCATCTTCTATTACAACTTTAATTATATTTCTACCACAAGCAAGGTCTACTGGTTTTGCAATAAAGTTCTTTTTAGATTTTGCATATGTTTCGAATTCTTCGTAAGAAGCTTTGTTTAAATCTAACCAGTCTCTTTTTAAGAATTTGTTAAACTTTTCATTAAACTTTAATTTGTTATCTAATAAATCTGTGTAGTTTTTATCGTTTAGAGTTTGTACAAAACGGTTGTTAATGCCACGAGTTATCATTGTTTCTCTTTGTGCTTTGTTTAAGTTATAGAAACAGAATACTTCATAATCTACATATCCGGCCATGTATTTGTAGCCGCAATAGATTATATCAAAAAGAATAACAATAGAAGGTTTCTTTGTTATTTTACTAACTCTTTTGGCTGTCTTAAACATAGCTTTAAAATCCATTTCAAAAACTCTTTTAATTAAATATTTTATTTTTCTCATAATATACCTCATAATCACAAATGTGATGGTGCTCCCGAGACGAATCGAACGTCCGACCAACAACTTAGGAGGTTGCTGCTCTATCCACTGAGCTACGGAAGCAAGCTAAGCTAATTATACTTAAGTTTTATGCTATTTTCAATATTTTATTTGCTTTTTTATTTATTCTGTTGTATAATAATTTTCGTCAGTACCAATAGCTCAACTGGATAGAGCATCAGACTACGAATCTGAAGGTTGGGGGTTCGAGTCCCTTTTGGTACACCAAAAAAGAGCGGTTAACCGCTCTTTTTTATTTTATTAAAATGTTTCCAATCGCATTCGTGTTTTAAAAAATCGTTGAATTGTTCATAAACATAGTCTAAATCAATATCCGAAAAAGAGATGTATATAATTTCGCTTGTTGCATCAGATATTCCTATAAAATATAATTGTTTTGGATAAGTTAGATTATAAGTTTCTAACGATAAAGTTTTAAAAACATATCCACCTAATAGGAAACCGGGGAATATTTCAGGCAATTCTGCATATTCTTGGGTTATAAAGTCGGCTTGATATGTATATTTTGTTTCTAAAAGTTCTTTTTGCTTTTGATATTCGCTGGATTCGAATTGTACATTTAGAATATATACTTCTTTATCCATAAAAAGGGAACGGTGAATATATTCTTCGGTTGTTATTTTTGTATAGTTCCCGATTTCGTTTATTGTGGGCATAACTTCATCTTGTTTAGCAAAATTGTTGTATGCTTCGACCGAAAAGGAACGAAATTTTCCTAGCCCGCAGTCTTTGCAAAGTTTCCAAAAATAAAGAGCGAATGCGATTATAAAAATAGCAGAAATTACAATTAGTCCAGTTATAATAGAAGCAAATATCTTCTTAAATGTTAAGTTCATTTAATCACTCCTTACACAACAAAATCTTCTAAAAACTTATCTTTAATCTTATTTAATGTTTCTTCACTTAGTCCACAGCTTAAAAGATAGTTTTCGTATGTTCCATATGTTTCTTTTAATCTCATAATTAATGTTCTGATGTATTTTGCATCGGATTTTTGTACGCTTTCGGCATATGTATCTAGGAATGTAGAACCTGAAATATATGTTTCTGTTACTTGGTAGTTTGCAATTATATCTAAATCATCTACACCACATAAACCCAAAAGTAGTGCTGCAACAGTGCCTGTTCTGTCTTTGCCTGCTGTGCAGTGGAAAAGAACGCCGCCTTTAGCTTCTGCAAATACTGTGAATATTTGTTTTACTTTTTCTTTGTTGTTTAGCATAAATTTATATGCTTCACCAAAATCAAAATTTGGTTCTAATTCATGCGCTTTGGAATATTCTTCACTTTCTTTGTTAGAGAGTGGAAGATAGTAGAATTTGAAATAATCCCCATCAATATTATCATCGCTAACAAATGTAGCTTGAATTTTAGTAACTCCCCTAAGATCTATAATATCTGTAATTCCATATTTCTTTAAGAATTCATTATCTTCTTTGGTAAGGTCTGTTAGCCTGCTGCTTCTAACAAATGTCTTAAATTTGGTAATCTTATTATCTTTTGTACAGTATCCTCCTAAATCTCTTGCGTTTTTAACATATTTAAGTGGTAATCTTATGCAGTTCATAAATACCTCCTTTAACTTTATGCTATTATACTATAAATTTATCAAAAGTTAAAGCTAAAAAAGATAATAAAAATTATTTGAAAAAAGTTCGTGAAAACTGCTTGAATTAAAGTAAAAAACGATATATAATCTTAAATAGATGTTAAGTTCGTATATTAAGCTTGACGGGGAAAGAAAAAAGTGCTTAAAATAACATTTTTTCGTTGACAAACAATAATTTGTGTGATAAAATATACGAAATGTTTATCGTAACATTCGAAAAACTATGTAAACTAAAGTGTTTAAGGATGGTACAATTGTTGAAAAAAATATTTGTAACGGAGTAAAAGTTAATATGTATGTATCAAATTGATTTTAGGGTAAAATCAGTTTGACTTTTTGTCGTTTATACGAATATTTTATGTAAATAAACTTATATTTTTAGGGGGAATTTGAAGTGGTTCACGAAGTAAAAAATGGAAAAACAACAAGAAAGAGTTTTTCAAAAATCGCAGAAGTTATTGACATGCCAGATCTTATTGAGGTGCAAAAATCATCTTATAAATGGTTTTTAGATTCTGGACTTAGAGATGTTTTTCATGACATATCTCCAATAGTTGACTACTCAGGAAATTTAATGCTTGAGTTTGTTGACTATAGATTAGAAGATGAAACAAAATACTCTATTGAGCAAGCAAAAGAAAGGAACACTACATATGCCTCTCGTTTGCAAGTTAAAGTGCGTCTTTTAAACAAGGAAACAAGTGAAATAAAAGAGCAAGAAATATTCATGGGTGATTTCCCTCTAATGACGGAGAATGGAACATTCATAATTAACGGTGCTGAAAGAGTTGTAGTAAGCCAATTAGTTAGAAGCCCAGGTGTATATTTTGATAGAATAAAAGATAAAACGGGTAAAATTACTTTCAATGGAACAGTTATGCCTAACAGAGGTACATGGTTAGAATTTGAATCAGACCTTCAAGACATGCTATGGATAAAGGTAGATAGAACTCGTAAACTACCTATAACTACATTTGTAAGAGCATTAGGAATAGAAAAAGATGCTGATATATTAGATTTATTTGAAGATGATCTAATTGCAGCAACTCTTGAAAAAGATCCTTCTAAGACTACAAACGCAGCACTTCTTGAAATCTATAAGAAATTAAGACCAAGTGAACCTTTACATGTAGATGCTGCTGAGCAACTATTATATGGTTTAATGTTCGATGAAAGAAGATACGACCTGTCTAGAGTAGGTAGATATAAATACAACAAGAAATTAAATCTTGCTACTAGAATAACTGGCGAAATAGCAGCTGAAGATGTTGTTAACGGAGAAACAGGAGAACTATTCGTTAAGAAAGGTGAAAAGATCACTGCAGACGTTGCTGAAAATATCAGACAATCTGGTATCAATGTTGTATACGTAGATAAGAACGGAAAGAAAGTTAAAGTTATTGGTAACAATACAGTAGACATTTCTAAATATCTTGGTATTGAAGTAGATAAAATGGTTATCAAAGAAGATGTTCATTTACCAGTATTAAAAGAAATAGTAGAAAAAATGGAAGGTAAAGACGAAAAAGCTTTACAAAAAGAAATAAAGAAGAGAAGAGAAGAATTAGTTGTAAAACATATTACATTTGATGATATCGTTTCATCTATTAACTACTTCGTAAACTTCTACAATGGTATGGGTAAAATCGAAGATATCGACCATTTAGGAAACAGAAGAGTTAGATGCGTTGGTGAATTATTACAAAACCAATTTAGAATTGGTTTAACAAGACTTGAAAGAGTTGTTCGTGAAAGAATGGCTACACAAGATATGGATGTTACAACTCCACAAATGTTAATAAACATCAAACCAGTTGTTGGAGCAATTAAAGAGTTCTTTGGAAGCAGTCAATTATCTCAATTCATGGATCAAATTAACCCACTAGCTGAGTTAACACATAAGAGAAGAATATCTGCGTTAGGACCTGGTGGTCTTACACGTGATAGAGCTGGATTCGAAGTTCGTGACGTTCACTATTCTCACTATGGTAGACTATGTCCTATTGAATCTCCAGAAGGACCAAACATAGGACTTATATCTTCACTTCCTACATATGGAAGAATCAATAGATACGGATTTATTGAAGCTCCATATAGAAGAGTAGATAAGGAAACAGGAAAAGTAACTGATGACATAGAATATATGACAGCAGATACTGAAGATAATTACATAATCGCTCAAGCAAACGAACCATTAGATGCTGAAGGTAGATTTGTAAACAAGAAAATTAAAGTTAGATGCGTAAGAGAAATCCTTGAAGTATCTCCAGATAAAGTAGATTACATGGACGTTTCTCCAAAACAATTAGTATCTGTTGCTACAGCAATGATACCATTCCTTGAAAGCGATGACGCTAAACGTTCGCTAATGGGATCTAACATGCAACGTCAAGCAGTTCCATTAATAAAAGCAGAAGCTCCAATTATAGGAACAGGAATAGAATATAAAGCAGCACAAGACTCTGGTACATGTATAGTAGCTGGCCAAGATGGTGTGGTTACATATGTTGATGGAGACAAAGTTGTTGTTGAAGGAAAACAAGGTAAAGAAGAACACTTATTAACTAAGTTTAAACGTTCTAACCAAGGTACATGCCTAAACCAAAGACCAATAGTTGTTTCTGGTACAAAAGTTAAGAAAGGTGATGTGCTTGTAGATGGTTCTTCTACAGAACAAGGTGAAATGGCATTAGGTAAAAATATACTAATCGGTTTCATGACTTGGGAAGGATACAACTACGAAGACGCTATCTTAATTTCAGAAGATCTAGTTAAAGACGATGTATTAACTTCTATTCATATTGAAGATTATGACTGTGAAGCTAGAGATACAAAACTAGGACCTGAAGAAATCACTCGTGAAATACCAAATGTTGGTGATGATGCGTTAAAAGACCTTGATGAAAACGGTATTATAAGAATAGGTGCAGAAGTAAGACCTGGAGATATCCTTGTTGGTAAAGTAACTCCTAAGGGTGAAACAGAACTTACTGCTGAAGAAAAACTATTAAGAGCAATATTCGGTGAAAAATCTAGAGAAGTAAGAGATACTTCACTTAGAGTTCCACACGGAGAAGCTGGTACAATTATAGATGTTAAAATCTATACAAGAGAAAATTCTGATGAATTAGCTCCAGGAGTACACAAAGTTGTAAGAATATACATCGCTCAAAAGAAGAAAATATCTGTTGGTGACAAGATATGTGGACGTCACGGTAACAAAGGTATCATTTCTAGAGTATTACCTAGAGAAGATATGCCATACTTACCAGATGGTACACCACTACAAATCGTATTAAACCCACTTGGTATACCTTCTCGTATGAACGTAGGTCAAGTACTTGAGGTACACCTAGGTTACATAGCAAAACAACTTGGATGGAAAGTAGCAACACCAGTATTTGATGGTGCTAAAGAAGAAGACATCGAAAAATTATTTGAACAAGCTGGTTTAAGCGGAACTTGTAAGTTCCCAGTAAGAGATGGTAGAACTGGTGAATTATTTGATAACGAAGTTACAGTTGGTTATATGTACATGTTAAAACTATACCACTTAGTTGATGATAAGATTCACGCTCGTTCTATTGGACCATACTCTTTAGTTACACAACAACCTCTTGGTGGTAAAGCACAATTTGGTGGACAAAGATTTGGTGAAATGGAAGTTTGGGCTCTTGAAGCTTACGGTGCAGCATATGCTCTTCAAGAAATATTAACTGTTAAATCAGATGACGTTTCAGGAAGATTAAAAACATATGAATCAATCGTTAAAGGTGAAAGCGTTCCAGAACCAGGAATACCTGAATCATTCAGAGTGTTAATTAAAGAACTACAAAGCTTAGGCTTAGATATGAAATTATACAATCACAATGATGAAGTTGAAGTTAGAGAAACTGTAGACTTAACAGAAAAAACAATATTACCTGCAGATTACGAAACTACAGACATAGATCCTGAAAGCTATGTTTTAGATGATGATTCTGGAATGGGTATAGAAGATGAAGACGGCGAAGAAGCATATGAACTTGCAGAAGATGATGATTTCGCTGATGACGAAGAAGTTTAGTAGTAGGGAAGGAGAAAAAGTATAATGGCAGAAAATAATAATGTAAATCCAGAAGTATTCGATAGATTAAGTATTGGAATAGCTTCTCCTGACAAAATAAGAGAATGGTCAAAGGGTGAAGTTAAAAAGCCAGAAACAATAAACTATAGATCCCTAAAACCTGAACGTGACGGATTATTCTGTGAAAAAATATTCGGGCCAACAAAAGACTGGGAATGTTATTGTGGTAAATATAAGAAAATAAGATATAAAGGAATTATATGTGACAGATGTGGTGTTGAAGTAACTAAGAAAAGCGTAAGACGTGAAAGATTAGGACACATTGAACTTGCAACACCAGTGTCTCACATCTGGTTCTTCAAAGGAATTCCAAGTAGAATGAGTCTAATAATAGACGTTTCTCCTAAAGCTTTAGAAAGAGTTGTATACTTTGCAGCATATATAGTTATGGATCCAAAGGATACAGGACTTTCATATAAGCAAATATTATCTGAAAAAGATTATAGAGAAGCAATTGAAAAATACGGTGAAGATTCATTCGTAGTTGGAATGGGAGCAGAAGCTATTAGAGAGTTATTAGCTAAAGTTGATCTCCATAAAGAAGAAAAAGAAATTAGAAAAGCTCTTGAAACAGCTACTTCTCAAAAACGTTTGAAATTAATTAAACGTTTAGAAACAATAGAAGCATTTATTGAATCTGGAAATAGACCAGAATGGATGGTACTAGAAGTAATACCAGTTATTCCACCAGATTTAAGACCAATGGTTCAATTAGATGGTGGTAGATTTGCTACTTCTGACCTAAATGACCTATATAGAAGAGTTATAAACAGAAATAACAGATTAAAGAGACTTATTGAACTTGAAGCACCAGACATTATCATAAGAAATGAAAAGAGAATGCTACAAGAATCAGTAGACGCTTTAATAGACAATGGAAGACGTGGGGGACCAGTAGCAGGTGCTGGAAACAGACCACTTAAATCTTTATCAGATATGTTAAAAGGAAAACAAGGTAGATTTAGACAAAACCTACTTGGTAAGAGAGTTGACTATTCTGGACGTTCAGTTATCGTTGTTGGTCCTGAACTTAAGATTTACCAATGTGGATTACCACGTGAAATGGCACTTGAATTATTCAAACCATTTGTAATGAAAGAACTAGTAAAAAGAGAATTAGCATTCAACATTAAAAATGCTAAGAGAATGGTAGAAAGAGCAGCAGTTGAAGTTTGGGATGTTCTTGAAGATGTTATCCAAGACAGACCAGTATTATTAAACCGTGCTCCAACTCTACACAGACTTGGTATCCAAGCATTCGAACCAGTTCTAGTTGAAGGTAGAGCAATAAAACTACATCCGTTAGTTTGTGCTGCGTTTAACGCCGACTTCGATGGTGACCAAATGGCTGTACACGTACCATTATCACCAGAAGCTCAATCAGAAGCTAAATTCTTAATGCTTGCATCAAACAACTTGTTAAAACCACAAGATGGTAAAGCAGTTACAGTACCATCACAAGATATGATACTTGGAAGCTACTACTTAACAGTTGAATATGATGATGAACCAGGTGTTGGTAAAGTATTCAAAGATGAAGACGAAGCTTTAATGGCATATGACCAAAAAGTGGTTGGACTTCATGCACCTATTAAACTTAGAGTAACTAAGGAAATAGATGGTAAGAAAGTATCTAAGATAATAGATACAACAGTTGGTAGAATAATATTCAATGGTATTATTCCACAAACTCTAGGATATGTAGATAGAACAAATCCTGAAAACGCTTTCAGACAAGAAATAGAATTCCCTGTTAGAAAGAAGGAAATAGGACAAATAATAGATATGAGTATCGAAAAATTTGGTATTCCAGATACAGCAGTAATGCTAGATAATATCAAATCTTTAGGTTACAAATATTCTACAGTAAGTGCTATTACAGTTTCTGTAGCAGATATGGAAGTTCCACCTGAAAGAGATCAAATACTAAAAGAAGCTGATGAAGCCGTAGATAAAGTATATAAAAACTACAAACGTGGTCTTATATCTGATGAACAAAGATACAACGAAGTTGTTAAGATTTGGGGTAAAGCTACTGATGACATTCAAGATGCTATCATGAAGAACCCTAACATCAAAAACCCAGTGCGTATCATGGCTCACACTGGTGCCAGAGGTAACCCAAAACAAATGAGACAATTATCTGGTATCCGTGGACTTATGGCAGATACATCAGGTAAAGCGGTAGAAATACCAATCAGATCAAGCTTTAGAGATGGTCTAGATGTTCTAGAATACTTCATTTCTTCACACGGTGCTCGTAAAGGTCTTGCCGATACAGCCCTAAGAACAGCAGACTCTGGTTACTTAACAAGAAGACTAGTTGACGTTAACCAAGAAGTTATAATAACTTCAGAAGATTGTGGAACAGAAGACGGTCTTTATGTTGAAGCTATCATGGAAAGTGGAGAAGCTATAGAAAAACTACTTGAAAGATTAGAAGGTAGATACTTAGCTGAAGATATTAAAGATGCAGAAGGCAATGTAGTATTTACAAGAGATACATACATTTCTACAGCAATCGGAAAACAAATAATGGATTTAGGATACACTAAAGTTAAGATACGTTCAGCTCTTACTTGTGATATGGGAAGAGGCGTATGTGCTAAGTGTTATGGTAAAAACCTTGCAACAGGTGAACCAATTAATGTTGGTGAAGCAGTTGGTATAATTGCTGCACAATCAATCGGTGAACCAGGTACTCAGTTAACAATGAGAACTATCCATACTGGTGGTGTTGCTGGTGGCGCAGATATCACACAAGGTCTTCCTCGTGTTGAAGAATTATTCGAAGCGAGAAAACCAAAGGGTGTTGCGATTGTTACAGAAATAGCTGGTACTGTAAGAGTAGAAGCTGTAGATGATCTAAATAAAGACGTAATTGTAACAAACGAAGAAGGCACAAGCATGAGATACCCAATCTATAGTGCAAGACCTCTTGTAAAAGATGGCGATGTAATAGAAGCTGGTGCAAGACTTACTGAAGGTTCATTAGATCCACACGATGTTATTAGAATTAATGGAGAAGTTGCAGTTCAAAACTACATCATCCAAGAAATTCAAAAAGCATATAGAACTCAAGGTGTTAACATTAATGATAAACACATTGAAATTGTTGCAAAACAAATGTTAAGAAAAGTTAGAGTTTTGGATAGCGGTGAAACTAACCTAGTTGCTGCTTCTATGGTAGATATAAATGAATTCAAGTCTGCTAATAAAGAAGCTAGAGAACAAGGTAAGAAAGAAGCTACTGGTAAGAGAGAATTATTAGGTATTACAAAAGTTGCGTTACTTACAGATTCATTCTTATCTTCAGCATCATTCCAAGAAACAGCTAGAGTATTAACAGATGCAGCAGTTAAAGGTAAGACAGATAAGTTACTAGGATTAAAAGAAAACGTAATCATTGGTAGATTAATTCCAGCAGGAACAGGGCTCGTAGATTACTCAGATATTAGATTATCTTCAAAAGATACAGAAGTATCTCACATAGATGATGATATAGTAGCTAGTACAATCATAGATAACATATATGAATAATAAAATAGCAGGTTATACCTGCTATTTTTATGCATATTATTGCAATATATATTATGTTTGTGATAACATTATCGTATAATTTAAGGGGTATATTATGAAAGAAAATAAGAATATGATTTCGTGGAGAATCACACTAGCAATAACGTTAATATTTGGACTTGGCTTTACTTTGGGAAAAGTAACAAGCATAGATAGATTAGCAAAAATAGAAGGATATAAAATAAATTTAGAACAAGATTCGTTAGCAATATATGTTCCGGATAGAGATGCGGCCACTGGAAGTAATGCAACATCAGGTAATGTAAATCCAGATGAAGATTATGCGACAGCACCAAATGCTACTTCTGGCAATGTAGGTGACGATTGTGATGAGGATTATGCGACAGCGCCAAACGCAACATCAGGTAATGTGGATCCGGACGAAGGTTATGCGACAGCACCGAATGCTACTTCTGGCAATGTACAACCTGAAGATGATGAACCAGTTATTACTGATCCGGTTAGAGTTGAATTGGATGGAAAAGAAAAAATAGAATTAAAAAATGAAGAGATAACAGCAGACCATATTAAATATATTAGAACTTCTACTAAGGATGTTATTGTTGATGCCACAAATAATACCAAGATTTCTAAAGAATTATTATCTGCAATTTCTGCATCAAGTAAAAATACGCTTGTTGTAAATGCAGGTGGAAATCAATTTGTGTTCTATGGAAGTAAAATTGAAACAGTAACAGACGTGGATGTGTACATGAATATTAATACTGTGGCAAAGGACGAGGATGTTTCTAAAACTGTTTCTTCAAAAGGAATTGTTCTAAAATTCTTAGATGGAAATAGATTCCCAGAGGGTACAATAGTAAGAGTTAAGGAAACAGATGCAGTTAAGAGTGAAATAACTACTGATGCAAAAGTATATAACTATAACACTAAAGATGGTAGTTTGAAACTTGTTCAAACAAACATTGGTAAAGAAGATGGATATTATAACTTAAAAATTTCTGGTGAAGGGAAATTTGTTTTAGTAAATAAAGATGTAGAGATAGCCGAAGGCACTAAAACAGAAGAAAAGAAGGAAGTAGTAGAATTTGTAGATTCTAATATGACATATCTTCTTGTTATAGCAGGAAGTGTTGTTGTTATATTTGTTGTAACAGCAATGTTAGTTGCAAGTAGAGGAAAACGTGAAGTAAAGGTAGAAGTTCCTGTTGAACCTGTGCCTGAAAACAAACCAATTGAAACTCAAGAGACAACTGAAGAAGTAAAAGATGTTATAGAAGAGAAACAAGAGGAACAACAAAATAAATAATATGAACAAAAGACAGTATACCCTAAGAATTGAGGGGTATACTGTTAACTTTAAGGGGTAATATGAAGGGATTAACATCAAACAAATTAAAAATTATAGCAATAATACTCATGATACTAGACCATATAGGATATTATTTTGTAAGTTATATATCTAAAGAAACATTTGATGTATTAAGGTTTTTTGGAAGAATGGCAATGCCTGTATTTGCGTTTTTAGTAGTGCAAGGTTTTTTTCATACAAAAAATATTAAAATGTATATGTTCAAGTTGTTTGTAACTGCAACAATATTTCAAGGATTATTGTTTGGCCTAGGCATAATAAATCATGTATACGTGCCAAACTTTTATATAGTAATAAACACATATCTAAATATATTGTATTCTTTTGTTTTGTCTTTAATGATGTTATGGCTAATAGATAAAAAAGATATATTAAAAAACAAAGGATTAAACTACATACTAAAGATAGTTGGTATTGCATTAGTAGTTATTGTATACCACATAGTAGATTTGGAATTGGGATTAAGAGTACCTGTAACAATACTAGGGTTTTATATAGCAGAAAAAATAAAGAAGAGTGGTAAAAGCATGGAGATGACGCAAGTAGCAATGTTAGCTACACTTGTGTTAGCGCTATTTGCAGATTATAAAAATCTACAATTTAATTTGCCATCAATTCTATCTTTATTTATTATTACACTATATAACGGCGAAAGAGGTAAAAATAATAAATGGATAAGTGCAGCTTTTTATGTTTTTTATCCATTGCATCATGTAATATTATATGTTACAGCATTAACAATAACACACATTGTGAGGTAGGTAAATGGCAAGAAAATTATTCTGCGAATTAGGTCCGTGGGCATATAAAATATCCGTTGTTAAAGAGGGAATAAGAAAAGATATAAAGGACATAATTAAACGAAATAAATTAGCAAAAAGGAAAATTAATGAAGACTATAAACATATATTAAAAGGCGAGATGAAACTGCTTCTTAGAAAACTTGAAGGAGTGGACATGCAACTTCAAGTAAACAAAATCACTAACCTTAAACTTGCATCAGATAAAATAACTGGACTTATAATAATGCCAGGAGAAACATTTTCTTTTTGGAAGTTGGTAGGCAAACCTACTAAGAAAAAAGGATATCTTAAAGGTTTGGTTATTAAGAACAGTACATCGTTTGGCGAAGATTATGGTGGAGGATTATGTCAGCTTGCAAACCTAATACATTATTTGGTGTTGCATACTCCGCTTGAAGTAACTGAACTTCACCATCATTCTGATGCATTGTTTCCAGACTATAAACGTAGAGTACCGTTTGGAACAGGAACATCAATATCATATAAGAGTGTAGATTATAGGTTTAAGAATACACTAGATTATCCAATACAGCTAAAAATATGGTTGGATGACACTATGCTTTATGGTGAAATACGTGCTAATAAAGAACTAGAAGTAAAATACAAATTAGTAGAAGAAGACCATCATTATGCATTAGAAGATGGGAAGTATTTTAGGAATAGTGAAATATACAGAATATGTATAGATAAGAAAACAAAAGAAGAAATAAAGAAAGAATTAATATTAAAAAATCATTCGAGGGTTATGTATGATTATTCACTTATCCCAGAGGATGAAATAAGGAAGTAGAATGTTATTAGAAAAAGTAAGATATAACTTAGAAAATGGTAAGGACAAGCTATGTTATTTATCTAAATCTAACAGCTATACTTATGAAGATTTAGATAAAATGGTAAGAAGTATATACAGGTATATTATAGATAAAAATGTAACGGGAAGAGTAGTTTGTGTTGGGCACAAAGAAATAGAAATGCTTGCTGCGTTTTTAGCATGTTCTTTTGCGGGTGTTACATATATTCCAATTGACGAATCGCTTCCAAAGGAAAGATTAGAATATATTGTAAATGATACAAAACCGACCATGGTATTAACAAAAGATATAATAGTAGATATTATTAAAGAAGGTGCTTTTGAGAAAGTAGATTTAAGCATCAAAATGAAACCGAAAGATGTATACTATATAATATATACATCTGGAAGCACAGGAAAACCTAAAGGGGTGGAAATTACATACGCAAATTTAGAGTCTTTTGTTAGTTGGTTTGTAACAGTTATTTCAAAAGAAGGTGTAAGGATATTAAATCAAGCATTATTTTCTTTTGATTTATCGGTTGCAGATATATATTTTTCGTTGTATACAGCTTCAACATTATGTATAACAGAAACAAACTTTATGGAAAATATGATTGCGCTATATGACGAGATTAAGATGCTTAATGTAGATGTGACTGTAATGACTCCATCGTATGCAGACTTGTTGCTTACAGATAAAACTTTTAACAAGGAACTTTTACCTAATTTAGATACGATGTATTTTTGTGGAGAAACATTAACTAGAAATACCGTAGATAGATTAAAAGAAAGATTTGAGGGAGTAAAAATAATAAACTCATATGGACCAACAGAATGTACGGTCGCCATATCTAGTGTAGATGTAACCAATTCTGGAGAAGCTGTATTACCAGTAGGTAAGATAAAGTCAGATGTAGTGGTGCACATATTAGATGGAAATATGCAAGAGACTGAAGGTGCCGGCGAAATTGTAATTGCGGGTGATAGTGTTGGTAAAGGGTACCTTAATATTAATACAGATAAGTTTTTTATATATAACGGTAAACATGCATACAAAACTGGAGATTTGGGTTACATGAAAAATGACATGTTGTATTTTGAAACAAGAAAAGATAATCAAGTTAAATATCTTGGGCACAGAATAGAACTTGAAGATATAACAAACAACATATTAAATGTGGAAGATGTGGAAAATGCAATTACTTTCACAAGGCAAAACAAAGATAATGTGACTACAAAAATAATATCTTGTGTTAAACTTAAACAAGGTAGTAACATGGGAGCAAAAGAAATAACAGCAGAATTAAAGAACAAATTACCTAATTATATGATACCAAAAATAAAGATAGTAAATAGTTTTGTTCTTAATGCTAATGGCAAAATAGACAGAAAGCAAATGGAGGAAATATATAATGAAAGAAAAGATAAAAGAGATTTTGTTTAGTGCCTGTGACGATGAAAGAGTATATGAAGAGGGAATAGATTTGCTGGAAGAAGTTATAGATTCTATGGCGTTAATAGAACTTATATCTGCTTTAGAAGATGAATTTAGTATAGAAATATCTCCTACAGAAATACCATTAGATAATTTAAGAACAATAGAAGGTATAACAGAATTTGTAGAAGGGAAGATAAGCGAAAATGAATAACGAAGAAACGATGAAAATAGGAAATAGAATACTTCATATAATAACAGAAGTGTTTGTAGGCATCATGCTAATAGTATTTCCTTTGCTTGTGGATAACACTGGCTTCTTTAGAATACTAGAGCTTAAATGGTATAGCCATCTTACAATTGTATGTACATATATTTTTGCTATACTTTCGGTTTTGATATACTTCTTTTTAGTGAAAAAAGTTAATTTGCTAAAAGGAAAGAAATTTACCAAAACAAAGTTTTTTATGATAGCGTTTTTAGCAATAAATGCTATAGCAACATTTGTTTCTCCTTACTTCAAAACACACGATTTGTTAATAGGATCAGGAAGAGGAGAAGGTTTAATAAATATCTTGTTATATGCAGTAAGCTTTTTATTTGTTAGTACATTTCTTAAATTTGAGAAGAGACAAATTAATTATTTTGCAATATCTGCATTGGTGTTTAGCTTGATATGTGTTATACAATATTTTGGATTTAATCCGTTTAATATGTATCAAGATGGAATTGGGACACATAATGTGAGTTTCATGGGTACAATAGGTAATGTAGATTTTATATCTGCGTACTATACGATTGTTTTGACGGTGTCGCTCGCAACATATCTATTTATATCTGAAAGTAAATGGCAAAGCTTACTTAATTTAACGGCTGTAACAATGGGGATATTTATATTCCAAATAATAGATGTACAAAGTGGTTTAGTAGCTTTTATGGCAGTAGCAGCATTGCTTGCACCGTACATATTACTTTCTGGCGAGAGATTTAGCAGAACACTAGTTGTTTTAGCTGGTATTATAGTTGGCTTTTTCGTGGATTTGGTCATTAATTTGAAATATGTATACGCTGCAAAGGAACTGGTTTTTGATTTCCAATTTAATGAACTCGCAATAGGAATGTTGGTATGCATAGCGATACTATTAATATTAGCGTGGATACTAAAGAAAAAAGACTACTATTTATTACATCAAAGAAGACGTATAATTATCATATATGGTCTGATGCTACTAGCTGTAGTAGGCGGATTAGTTGTGTTATATATTAAAGATTTTAATATAGGAATACTACATGAAATACATGATATACTACATGGAAACTTCAAGGATGAATATGGAACATACAGAGTTTTCTTATGGAAAAGAGCACTTAAACTAGTAGAAGAAGCTCCTCTAATAGGAACAGGAAGTGACACTTTTGCCATTAGATTTATGAGTAAATATACACAAGATGTTGCGGCGCTAGGAAAGCTAACAATAAACGATACTGCAGCAAATGTGTACCTAACAATATTAGTAAACACTGGCCTTTTAGGCTTAATAGCATATGTTTGTGTAGTGTTATCTGTGTTGTTTAAGATGCTGAAAACAGCGTTAATTGGAAAGCTGGAAGATAAAATTGTACATGGAAATACATATTATTATTTAATAGCAATAGCTACATTTGCGTATGTTGTTCAAGATTTCTTTAATTTATGGGTTGTAATTGTAACTCCAATATATTTTGTTACAATGGCAATGGCAGAAAATTTAAGAAATAAAGAAAACAGATAAGAAAAAATAAATTAACCAAAATAAAGAAAAATATATAATATTTAAAAGGAAAACGGCGCACTTTTAAGTGCGCTGTTTTCTTTTTGTGCCTGAGATTTTAGGCGATTAGGCAAGAGGTTACATGGGTACCATGCCGGGCAACAGAGCGTAGAATTCATCTGAGAATCCTGAGCGAATGAAATCTTCCTTTCTGGGAATTTCCATAAAATACTTAGCCGGTGCTCCAAAGTGTTTCTTTCCGGTGGCTGTTTTAACGGTGAGAGAACAGTATCTCCAGATGCTATGATTTGCGCGGGGATCCGCGTCCAAAGTGTTACTTCTGATGAAGTAAACAGGAATATCGTGCTCGATGCATTTTACAGCGAAGTTGTAACTCGCTTTGTCAATGAATCTACCGCTGCCGATAAGAAGACAAGCATCACCTTCCTTAAAAGAAGTGATTCGGGGAAGGTTGCCGCTGGTTTTTTCAAGGATTTCCACAGGGCTTTCTTGCATGAATTCCCTGTAATTTCGCGTCCGATTGAACCAGAGCCTTACGAATTCGTGTTCCGAATGCCCGAAACTTTTCAGGCCATTTTCCTGAAAGATGATAACTACCCGTTTTGCCGGTGCTCCATGAAAGTTGATAGTTGCTTGGTTTGCCATTATAAAACCTCCTAAAATTTTTAGCATGCGTACGGGCACAACAATACCCTTAAATAACACATGCAGTTGCTATTGTGTTACTCTTTTATTTAACACCCTTATATTATAACATATATGAAAGTTTATGTCAACAAATGCGGTTGCCAAAAGCAAAAGCGTAACACTAGTTACGCTTTTGTTATTTGTTATTTGGTATTGTGTTTGTTACAAAATCTATTTCTTGTTTAACAAAGTTTATAAATTTATCGGACAAATCAGTGTCTAATTGAGTGCCAGCAGAACGTTTAATTTCTGCTAACGCATCATCTAATGTGTATCCATCACGGTAAACTCTTCTTGAAGTTAATGCATCGAACGTGTCACAGATAGAGATTAGTTTAACTAAGTAAGGGATTTCATCGCCTTTTAATTTATCCGGATAACCTCTGCCATCAATTCTTTCGTGATGGTGTCTAACTAGTGGTAATGCATCTTTGAATGTTTCTGATGATGAAAGTATTGTTTCGCCAATAACAGGATGAAGTTTAATTGTCTCGTATTCTTCGTCTGTTAATTTACCGTTTTTAAGAAGGATCGCATCTGCGATTCCTATCTTTCCAATATCGTGGAAGTTTGCGGCTAAAGATAAAGTTTTTCTATCATCATTACTTAAGTTTAGATACTCTGCAAACTTATCTGCATATATGGCAACTCTATCACTATGTTCTTTTGTGTAGTTATCTTTAGCGTCAACTGCATTTTTAAGTACTGTAGCGATTTCAACTCCAAAATTATTAATAGTCATAGACATTTGTTTAATTTCATTCATTTGTTCCACATATTTGTAACCGCTTTCTATTAAAAGAATAAGGTCATCAAATCTTGCACCTTTTTCGAAGAAGGCTTGTATGTCTAATGAACGCATAATGTCTATGGAAGGAGCTAGGTCTTTATGTGCCGACATTAATATTATATATATTTCTTTATCAAATTCACGTACAAGTTTTACTATTTCATCGCCGCGAATCATTGGCATTAGATAATTAACAACTAGTACATCGTGTTTGTTTGTTTTTAATTCTTGTATAGCTGCTATTGGTTCTGTATATTTTGAAAGTCCAATTCCATAGTTCTCTAAAACTATTTCCATAGCTTGCATAAGGCCTATGTCATCGTCTATAATTAGAACATTATTCTTTTTAACGCTCACTTGTCTCACCTCGGTATTTAGAGTATATCAAAAAGAAAGAGTCATTACAAGTAACTATGAGATTATTTTGAATGTTCCAAGGGTTACGGTGAAATCGTTTGGGAAGATAGTTATAGATTCAATGGCAAGCTTGCCTGTTAGAAGCAATAAAATAACAAGCAATTTATTTAGGTCGCAACCGTTAGAATTAGAAAAGAAATCGCCAAATGAGGAATTGTTTAAGTTAGTTAAAAATTCATCCATTTTACCACCTAGTAAAATATATTAGAAAGCTTGAGTTTTTATACATCTCATAGTATAATATGGGTGTCGGAGGACTATATGGATAAACAAAAGATATTCTACTGTTTTTTAACTGTAATTTTGAGCGTTATTGCTTTTCAACTAACGTTAAAATTAGTATTTGAAACAGATAAAATAAACGAAGGAAAATTTAGGGTTACAGATGCGGTTTTGCTAAGTGAAGTTCAACTTGTAGACAAGACTAGTACTGAAAAAGGTTGGTGTATTAGTGCGTCTCAATATAATCGTTTAACATTTTTAATTACACCAGCAAGTACGGCTAAAGTAAAAAAAGTATATATATCTGACCTTAAAGTTAAGGGTGGGCAAGATATTGTCTTCTATATAAAAGATAATGAAACTAGATTAACATTAAATAGACTTCCTCAAACTTTGGAAGTAGAGCATGAGATAGATGAAAATGGACAAATGAAGATAGACATGATTGCGTTAAATGAAAACATATTGAAGAATTGGGTAGTGCCAGAACATATAAAAGAAATTCGCTGCGATGGCAAGCTGTTTGAAACAGCAGGCATTCCTTTAAGCACGGTACAGTTTGATCTAATGTTTAATTTGAATATAGAAGAAGAACTAGGTAAAGTAAATACACTAGAAGTAAATATAACATTACCGAATAATAGGTTGGTAGAAAACGGAGTTGATCTGTTAAAATTGCCTACTAGCCAATTTAAATTTAAAGTAAATTAATTGTTTAACTTGAAAATAAATAGCGATTGATGTATAATAACAAAAGTCGCTTAGGCAATAAGAAGTTTATGAACCTTGTCAGGTCCGGAAGGAAGCAGCAATAAGTAGATTTTCTTATGTGCCATAAGCGATTTTTTGTATATTAAAATATATGAAAATAAGGGGTTGAAAAAATGGCATACGTTGCACTTTACAGAAGATATAGACCATTGACCTTTAAGGATATGGTAGGGCAAGAGCATGTAACAAAGATACTTAAGAATCAATTACAAACAGGGAAGGTATCTCATGCATATATATTTAGTGGAACAAGAGGAACGGGAAAAACAACAGCGGCCAAGGTTTTCGCAAGGGCTATTAACTGCTTAAATCCTGTGGATGGAGAACCGTGTAATGAATGTGAAGCGTGTAAGAGTATATTAGATGGTAATACGCCAGACGTAATCGAAATGGATGCAGCTTCAAATAATGGTGTAGATAATATTCGTACAATAAGACAAGAGGTTGCGTACTCGACAACTGGATTAAAATACAAAGTGTATATAATAGATGAAGCACATATGTTATCTAGCGGAGCGTTTAATGCGCTGTTAAAAACTTTGGAAGAACCACCAGCTAATGTTGTATTCATACTGGCTACTACGGAAGAGCATAAGATACTACCAACTATACTTTCTAGATGTGTACGTTTCGAGTTTAGAAAAATAGGAAGAGATGAAATAACAGAAAGATTAAAATATGTTTTAGATTCTCTAGATGTAGGATATGAACAAGCGGCATTAGAGCGTATTGCTTTTCTAGCGGATGGTGGAATGAGAGATGCGTTAAGCATACTTGAAAGATGTGTTAATGCTTCAAGCGGAGATATAACTGCAGATAAAGTTGAAGAAATAGTAGGAACTGTTCCATCAGAAATAATAGAAGCGTTAGCAACTAATATTCTAGAATATGATATTGTATCTGCAAATAAAAATGTAAATAAGATATTGGAAAAGGGCAAAAGCTTAAGAAATATAAATGCAGCAGTTATTGATGTGTTCTTGAACATATTAATAGGACTCTCTAGCGAGTGGGATGAAACGATATCAGAAGAGATTAAAACAGCAGCAGAAGGTGTAAGCATTACAAGAATAAATCAAATAATTAAAAATCTATCTAAATTAGATGAAGATCTTCGTCAATCAACGAATGCAAATTCGCTGTTCAAGGCTAAAATGTTAGAACTAGCAACAAAAGTACCAGTTATGGATGAAGAAATGCTTCTAAACAAGATACAAGAGTTAGAAATGAAACTAGAAGAAGTGATGAGAAATCCATCTGTGACAACTAAAACAAGCAAAAGAGTAGAGATAAAAGAAGAAACGGTTGTTAAAGAGGAAAAAGAAAAAACACCTGTGGACAATGTGGAAAAAGAAACTAAAAAAGAAGAAAAAAGTGTAAAACTTGCTGAGGTTAAAGCAGGCAAGAAACAACTTAAAGAATTATCTAAAATAATGCAAAGAGCATCTGACGAAGATAATCTAAAAGTATTTTCAGCTCTTGCAGGAACAGAAGCGTTTATAGAAGAAGATACAGTTACATTTTCAACTAAGAATGGCTTTGCGTATGGTGTATTAAATAAAGATACTTCTAAGGATTACTTAAAAACTTTAGTTGAAGATGAAATAGAAAGAGAAATAAATATTCGCATAGAATATATTACAGAAAATTCAAAGGGAACAAATTCTTTTGAGCAAATGATGCAAGGTACAGATGTACCATTTCAAGTTATAGATTAGGAGGAAATATATTATGGCAAGATTTGGAGGATTCCCAGGCGGAGGAATGGGAAATATGCAACAATTAATGAAACAAGCACAAAAAATGCAAGCGGATTTACAAAAGAAACAAGAGGAAGCAGCAAACACTGAGTTTGAAGTTTCTGCAGGTGGTGGAGCAGTTGTAGTTAAAGCTACAGGTGCAAAAGAAATAAAAGAAATAACAATCAAAAAAGAAGTAGTAGATCCAGACGATGTAGAAATGCTACAAGATTTAGTATTAACAGCAGTAAACGAAGCTTTAAGAAAAGCAGACGACATGATGCAAGAAGGATTAGAAGGATTTAATATACCTGGTTTAATGTAGGAGTAAAAATGTATTCAGAATCAGTAAAGAAATTAATAGGAGAGTTTGAAAAGCTTCCAGGAATAGGACATAAGTCAGCAGTACGTTTAGCATTCTATATATTGGAATCAGACGAAACTGCTGCAAAGAATATGGCAGATGCACTTTTAGAAGCAAAGCAAAAAGTAAAGTTTTGTACTAAATGCTTCAACTTAGCAGAGTCAGAACTTTGTGAGATATGTTCTAACAATAAAAGAGATGAAAGTACAATTTGCGTGGTAGAGAACGTAAAAGATGTTGCTGCTATGGAAAAAACACATGAGTTTAAAGGGCTATATCATGTACTTCACGGAGCAATATCTCCTATGAACAATATATCTGCAAACGATATAAAAATAAAAGAATTAGTATCTAGACTATCAGATGATAGAATAAAGGAAGTAATACTTGCTACTAACCCAACAATAGAAGGAGAAGCAACAGCAATGTATATTTCTAGAATCATAAAAACAATACCAGGAGTAAAAGTTTCAAGAATAGCTCACGGTATACCAGTTGGAGGAGATCTAGAATATACAGATGAGATTACTTTAATAAAGGCTATGGAAAATAGAAGGGAAATGTAATATGGATAAATTTAATGAACTTAGAAATAAGTATCCAACATTTGAATATTTGTCTTATGACATAGAAGAAACAGATGATGCAATAAAAGTTACATACAACTTTAATGTGCCAGGTTTAACTATGTTTAATCCTACATGGAAATTTCCAAAAGCTAAAGAATTTAATCTATCCGCAAACGATAGAAAAATATTAGAAACAGCAATATTTAACTTGGGTATGGTGGAAGTTGTGTCTTACCTTAAAGCAACTTGTTCACCAACACTAATAGTTAAAGCTGGAGCATTAAATAACGAACAAATAGAATGGTATAAAAAGCTATACATAAATGGTTTAGGAGAGTTTTTCTATAGAAATGGTTTGGTAGAAGCTATGAACATAGATACATTCTTAAAGATTGAAGTAGAAGAAAACAACACAAAACCAGTTTTAATAGATGAAACATTAGAAGGCAACTTAGTACCAGTTGGTGGTGGAAAAGACTCTAATTTAACGCTAGAAGTGCTTAAAGGTATGGATAATACTTGCTATATAGTTAACCCTAGAGGGGCTTCATATGAATCAGCTAAAATAGCTGGATATACAGATGAAAACATATACACTCCAAAGAGAACTTTAGATGCAAGATTATTAGAGTTAAATAAACAAGGTTTCTTAAATGGTCATACACCATTTTCTGCAATACTTGCTTTTTCATCATATATTTCAGCTATACTTTTAGGTAAGAAATATATAGTGTTATCTAATGAAGCTAGTGCTAATGAAGCTAATGTAGAAGGAACAAATATCAACCATCAATATTCTAAGAGCATAGAATTTGAAAATGACTTTAGAGAATATATATCTAAATTTGTATGTTCTAATGGTCCAGAATACTTTAGTTTATTAAGGCCACTTAGCGAATGGCAAATAGTAAAAGGCTTTATAAAAGAACCAAAATACTTCAAAGTATTTAAGAGTTGTAATGTTGGCTCTAAACAAGACATTTGGTGTGAAAACTGTCCTAAGTGTTTGTATGTATATATAATGCTAGCAGCATTTTTAGATAAAAAAGATATGGATAAAATCTTCAGTTCTAATATGCTAAATAACAAAGAATTAAAAGATATATTTAATGGTCTAGTTTATCCAGACTATGATAAACCATTTGAATGCGTAGGAACTAAGGAAGAAATAAACTTAAGCCTTTCAATGATAATTGCAAGATACAATGAGCAAGGAAAAGCGGTTCCATATCTTCTAAAAGATTATGATGCATCAAATGAAAACTTAGCAGAAAATATTAAAAATGCAATATATAGCTGGAATGAAGATAATAATCTTCCAGAAGAATTTGTAAAGAAATTAAAAGAATATGTGATGTAAAGGAGAATTACCTTGAAAAACGGAATAATAAATGAACTGTCAGGAAAGAAAGTATTAATACTTGGGTTTGGCAGAGAAGGGAAGAGCACATATAATTTCCTAAGAGTGAACAATGTAGATTGTACTATTGGAATAGCAGATAAGAACGATATAACAGATGAAAGTATATTAAAGTCTGGAGTATTGTTCCATACAGGTGAAACATACTTAAATGCAATGAAAGACTATGATGTAATAATAAAGACACCTGGTATTTCATTTAAGGATGTGGATTTAACAGGAATTAAAGATAAGATAACTTCTCAAACAGAGTTATTCTTAAAATATGCTGGTCATAAAACAATTGGTATAACAGGAACAAAAGGAAAGAGTACAACATCATCTTTAATATATAATATGCTTGTACAAAGTCATAGAGTGTTATTAGTAGGAAACATTGGGTTACCTGCATTTGAGATGATAGATTCTTATGAAGATACAGATTGGTATATTTATGAATTATCTTCACACCAATTAGAGTTTGTTAAGTCTAGTCCTAGAATATGTGCGTTACTTAATATGTTTGAAGAGCACTTAGATCACTATGTATCTTATGAAGCGTATAAAGAAGCAAAAAGAAATATATACATGTACCAAAAAGAAGAGGACTACTATGTATATAACAAGTCTATGGCAGATGTAATTAATGGTGAAAGAGAACTAAAACAAAATCTTGTAGCCATTAGTACAGAAGACTTTACAAACAACAGTACATATTACTCAGCAAATGAGATAAAAATAAATGTAGATGGAAATACTAGTATTCTAGAAGTACCTAAGAATATGGAGCTTAAGGGAATACACAATGTATATAACGCATCTGTTGCAGCTACAATAGCTAAAATAGCGGGAGCATCAGATGAAGATATATTAACAGGAATAGCTACATTTAAAACACTACCACATAGATTACAAGAAATTGGAGTATATGGTGGAGTAACATACATAGATGACTCAATATCTACAATACCAGCAGCAACAATATCCGCAGTAGCAAGCGTGGATAATGTGGATACAATAATAGTTGGAGGAATGGATAGAGGGATAAACTATGAAGAATTAATTGAATTTATTCACGATGGAAAAGTTCCAAATGTAATTCTTATGTATGATAGTGGTAAACAAATCTTTGAAAAAGTAAAAACAGATACAACTGCAAATGTAATATATGCAGACGACCTTGAAAAAGCAGTCATACTTGCAACTCAAATAACAGCTAAAGGTAAAACATGCATAATGTCTCCTGCGGCAGCAAGTTATGGAGTATTCAAAAACTTCGAAGAAAGAGGAGATAAGTTCAAAGAGTATGTTATTAAATATACAAGTGCAAATAATTAAAAAGAGGGGTACCCCCTCTTTTTTGTTGTATGTATGAACAATTGAAAATACCAGAAATTGTGGTATAATACATATGAGGTGATACTTAGTGAAACCAAAAGTATTGTTGGCAATGGATAATGTCAATATTCTAAAAGAGTGTAAAGAAATATTAGAAAAATATGATTTAGAAACAGAAGAAATAGATATTAAGACGTATGATGCTAAAAAAGCAAATCGAGAAAATGTCGAGTTGATGTTGGTCGATGTGGAACTGTGTAATGCGAATAATATGGAAAGATTTAAAAGGTTAAGGCGTGATGGAAATATTTTGATAATAGCGGTGCATAGAAGCGATTTTATAACAATATACAAGAAGTGTTTTAATATTATTGGAATATATGACTGTATTTGTATAACGGATCTATCTACATCTTTAGCACAAATAGGGTTAATAAAAAATCAAATAAAATTCAAGGATTTAATATTAGATGATAGAAGATACGTGGTTGCGACTAAAGAGCAAATAGTACTTTTAGAAGAAAAAGAATATAAAGTACTAAAGTTTATGATAGCAAATGAAGGTCAACTTCTAACGAGAGAACAAATTTATGGAAAAGTATGGGGATACGATTATTTTGGGGATATAAGAAGTGTTGACGTAACAATTAGAAGAATAAGAGAAAAACTGGAGGATGATCCTAATAATCCTAAATATATAAAGAGGAAAGAAGAAGGTTATTATGTGTAGATTTGACATAAGAACGAGTTATATAAATTTAAATGACAATCTAAAACAGCGACTATATTTTAGTCGCTGTTTAATAATGTGTGTAGGAAATTGCTAAATTCATTAGCTATTTTTTGATGTTTACTTCCGCTTAAGCAGAAGCAGACGGGACAGGTGTTGGTTGCTTTGGAAAGGTTGTCGTTTTCGCCTTGGAAGAATCTAATTTTGAAATAGTTCTCGCCTTTGGTAATTTTGAGTTTATTTCCAGATCTATCAATGTCGGCTTCGCTACTCCAAGTGAGAGTGCAGTTTTTGAAGTGGTAGTCTTTGAAGAGCTTTTCGAAGAAGTCATAGAAGTATGGTGTTTTCTTTGTTATAAGAAAATATGCAGGGATGTAGTCTTGCATAATCCAGTAAAGATCTCCTGCAAACCATCCCATAATGAACTTCTTTCCTCTAGACTCTACGGCTACTTGTTGCCGTCCATCTACAGTTTCTTTATAAATAGTCATAAAAATCTCCTTTTACATAGCAAATTTGCGTGTATTTACATCTATTTTGCATACATTATACACCCGTAAAAGCTAGTAGTAAAGCGATTTTTGTTAAATAGTGGTTTTGAAATAACACAATTGTAATATAAATGATAAAAAAATGTCAAAATATTAGTAAAAATGCTTGTAAAATTATAACTTTATGATAAAATTATTGCATAAAGAGGTGTCGATATGGAAAAAAAGATATTGATAGTAGACGACGAACCACCTATTGTAGAGGTTCTTAAATTTAATCTTGAAAAAGATGGCTACAAAACCATAGAAGCATACGATGGTGAGCAAGCTGTTGAGATGGCTCTTACCGCAAAACCGGATTTAATACTTTTAGATGTTATGCTGCCTAAAATGGATGGCCTTACAGTATGTACAAAGATTAGACAAAAATTAGATTGTCCAATAATTATGCTTACTGCAAAGGACGATGTGGTAGATAAAATACTTGGGCTAGAACTTGGTGCAGACGATTATATGACTAAACCATTTAGCGTAAGAGAACTTGCTGCCCGTATTAAAGCTAATCTAAGAAAACGTACAGTTCCTGAGGAAGCTAAAGAAGACAAAGGTACTAACGAACTTAAACTACAAGATTTAGTATTAGATGACGAAAAATATGTAGTTAACAAGAAAGACAAAATAATAGACTTAACAATGAAAGAGTATGAAGTGTTAAAACTATTAGTTACTAATGCAGGTCAAGTCCTAACAAGAGAACAAATAATTAAAAATGTATGGGGCTATGATTATTTCGGAGATGTAAGAAGTGTTGATGTTACAATCAGAAGAATAAGAGAGAAGATTGAAGACAATACAGCAGATCCTAAATACTTAAAAACAAAAAGAGGAAAAGGATATTACGTATAATATAAATATCTTTAATATAAATAAACGAAGCACCGATTGTTGTACAATTGGTGCTGTGTTATATAAAAGGAAAGAGGATAAACTATGTTTAAAAGCATAAAAACTAGTGCTAAAGTAATGGTGTTAGTTTTAGTTATAACAACATTTGTAGTAGTAAATATACTTGTAAATTATTCACTTACAGGTAAGTTTGGCTTTTCTATAAACTTCCCAATAGTTATGACATTTTTCATGGTTCTACTTTTAAGCATGCTTCTAATGACAGCATTCTATAAAAGTATACTTACACCAATGAAAAAGTTAGAACGTTCTATGAAGAATTTAAGAGATGGTAAGAATGTAGATAGCAGACATCTTGCAAATGTTACTAAATTAGAAGAAATGCAACAATTAATTAATTCGTATAGCGAAATATTAAATAGTCTTCTAAAGAATAGATTTGAATTAGATAGTCAAGAAAGTAAAACATCTGTAATTCTTAACAGAATGGATGATGGCGTTATTGCATTCTCAATGCAAAAACAAGTTATACACATAAATGGTGCGGCTAAATCGTTTGCAGATATAAGTGACACAGATGATACTTATGAAAAAGTAATGAAAAAACTTAAACTTAAAGTAGACTTCGATAAAGTACTTTACTTATCTAATTACAAAAACTTAGAAGAAAAAGTTGAAGTGAACGATAATGTATTAAGTGTAGTCTTAGTACCATACCATAATGAAAAGTTACTTCCAATGGGTGTTATTGCAATACTTAAGAATATTACTGAGAATGAAAAGTTAAACAATATGAGAAAAGAGTTTGTTGCAAACGTTTCTCATGAGTTAAAAACACCACTTTGTTCTATCAAAGGATATTCTGAAACAATGATGGACAGGGAGCTTGAACCGGAAGAAATAAAGAAGTTTGCTAAAGTTATTAATGATGAAGCAAACAGAATGGATAGAATAGTTGCAGATCTTCTACAACTTTCTAGATTTGACTATAAAAAGAATGTTTGGGATAGAGTTAAACTTAACATAGATGATCTTGCAAAACAAGTTGTAGAAAATCTACAATATGTTGCAAAAGAAAAGAAACACAACCTAAAATGTGTTGTTAATATGATACCAGGACCAGTTCTAGCAAGTAAAGATGCTATACAACAGGTTATGACTAACATCATATCTAACAGTATAAAATACACACCAGATGGTGGAGAGATTACTGTATATGTTGGAGCAGCAGGTGGTAAAGCATATCTAAAATTTGTAGATAATGGAATTGGTATTCCAGAAAAAGACTTAAAGAGAATATTTGAACGTTTCTATAGAGTAGATAAAGCAAGATCTAGACAAATGGGAGGAACAGGACTTGGCCTTTCTATTGTTAAAGAAATTGTAGAAGCTCACGAAGGAACTATAGAAATGAAGAGTGAAGAAGGAGTAGGAACAGAGGTAATAGTAACTCTGCCAATAATGAGATAATGAGAATAATTGACGTACATGCACACTATGAAGATGAAGCATATGATGAAGATAAAGAACAAGTATTTACAAAGCTTAAAGAAGCTGGTGTAGAAATAGTAATTAACGCTGGTGCAGGAATTGAATCTTCAATTGGTGCTTTAGAAAATGCTAAAAAATATAGTAATGTCTACGCTACCATAGGAATTCACCCAGAATATGTTAATACTGGGGATAACATAGATGCTTTAAGAAGGCTTTATGAGGAAAACAAAGACAACGGAAAGATAGTTGCAATTGGAGAGATAGGACTAGATTATCACTATACTAAAGACTTAAAAGAAGAGCAAAAGAAACTATTCAAAGAACAACTAGAATTTGCATATGAAGTAGGGCTTCCTGTGCAAATACATTCTAGAGATGCTAGTATAGACACGGTAGAAATATTAGAACAAACAGAAAAGAAACCATCTAAAATAATGTTCCACTGTTTCGACCTTAATGAGCAAACAGCAAGATTCATAATAAAAAATGGATACAAGATATCTGTTGGTGGAAATATAACATATAAACGCACAGAAACGGCTATAAATGTATTAAGAGAGATGCCGCTAGAAAGTATAATGACAGAAACAGATGCCCCTTATTTAGCTCCACAAAGCAAAAGAGGCACAAGAAATGATTCGTCTAATATACATGAAGTAATAGAAAAACTAGCAGAGATAAAAGAAATGGATAAAGAGGAATTAGCAGAAGTGTTATATAACAATGCTAAAGAATTCTATGGAATATAGATACCAAGCGCTTTATGGCGCTTGGTATTCTTTGTAAGTAGACATAAATTTGACTATAATCTTCAGAAATGGTATAATAGAGAAAGTGACTAAAAAAATACAGCCATTAACTATATGGCTTTACAGGAGGATTAAACAAATGGATAACAAGATTAGAGAAGTGCTGAGTAACTTCAGAATAGATGGTGAACTTGTGTCGGCTGAAGAAAATGCACAAGGTAACATCAACTCTACATACTTGCTTACCTACGCGACAGCAGAAGGAAGTACAAAATACTTGCTTCAAAAAATCAACAGCAATGTTTTCAAGGAACCGTATCTTGTAATGCGGAATATAGGTTTGGTTAGCAAACACATCAAGAAGAAGCTTGCGGAAATGCCTGAGTGCACCTACAAGACTTTGAGCTATGTAGCTACTATAACCGATGAGCCTATGTATACGCATATCAACGAAGCGGGCGAGAAGGAATACTATCGTGTGTACGAGTACATCGATGATTGTATTTCCTACAACAATTTCAAGGATTCAGAAAATCCTGAAGAAGTTGCATACAATGCTGGTAAGTGTTTTGGTGCGTTTCATATGCTCCTTAGCGACTTCCCTGTGAGTATGCTTGCGGATACTATTCCGGATTTCCACAATACGCCTAAGCGTTTTGACGCGTTGCTTGTTGCTATTGAGAATGGTATCACAAATAGAGCATTTGAGTGCTCTGAAGAAATTATTTACCTTATCTCTAAGATTAAGGAATACTCAGCAATCTACAACAAACTTGGTAGAACTATTCCGATAAGAGTAACCCATAATGATACCAAGCTCAATAACATCTTGATAAGCAGCACAACAAATAAGGCTGTGGCTGTTATTGACCTTGATACCGTTATGCCAGGATCTGTGCTTTATGATATTGGAGATGGAATTCGCTCCGCATGTGCTAATTCCTTTGAAGATGAAACAAATCCGGCAAAGATTTTCCTTAACATTGACCTTGCAAAGGCATATATTAAAGGATATCTTGAAGAAATGGCTTGCTCGCTTACCTATGATGAAGTTCGTTGCATTGGACTTTCTATCCGTATTCTCACTTACGAGCTTGCGCTTAGATTCCTTACGGACTACATCAACAACGATACGTACTTCAAAATTAAGTACAAGACTCACAATAAGGCAAGATTTATGAACCAGTTCCTTCTTCTTAAGGATATTGAGAAAAAGGCTTGTGAAATTGATGCCTATGTCGAGCAACTTTACAGAGATGTGAAGTAACAGTACTATCAAAACAAAGAGAAACGAGAGAACAATTTGTTCTCTCGTTTCGTTATATCTAATAATAATTAATGATTTATTTCTTATTAATTAATTCATATCCATAGATATTTGGTTATCTTCAGCTGGAGTTTCCTCAACATCTTCAGATACAAGTTTTGCTAAGTTAACAACTCTACCACCTTCAGAAGTTCTCATTAGTGTAATACCTTGAGTGTTTCTTCCAAGGACAGATATGTCATTTACTTTAATTCTTATTATTACACCAGAAGCAGTGATTAACATTACATCATCGTTGTCTGTTACAACTTTAACACCTATAATGTGACCAGTCTTTTCTGTTGTCTTGTATGTAAGAATTCCTTTACCTGCTCTAGATTGAGGTCTGTATTCTTCAACCTCAGTTCTCTTACCAAATCCGTTTTCAGTAATAGCTAGGATGTAGTTGTCTTTTTCGGTTGTTATTGGTTCCATACCTATAACATAATCGTCTTTACCAAGAGTTATACCTTTAACACCCATTGAAGTTCTTCCTACTGGACGAGCTTCTTCTTCGTTGAATCTAATAGATAAACCAGTTCTAGTTACAAGGATTACATCGCTTGTTCCATCTGTTATTCTTACGTCAATGATTTCATCTTCATCTTTTAATGTGATTCCTATGATACCAGTTTTACGTATGTTAGAATACTCAGAAAGCGGAGTTTTCTTAACAAGACCATTCTTAGTAGCCATTAATACGTTTAATTTTTCATCAAAGTTCTTAACTGGAATAACTGCGGCAATCTTTTCATCTTGATCAAGTTGAAGTAGGTTAACTATTGCAGTTCCCTTAGCCACTCTTGAAGCTTCTGGTAAATCATAAGCTTTAAGTTTGAATACTTTTCCTAGTGTAGTGAAGAATAAGATGTAATCATGAGTAGAAGATACGAATAGATGCTCTACAAAGTCATCTTCTCTTGTACCCATGGCTGTAACACCTTTACCACCACGGCGTTGACTCTTGTATGCGTCAACTGAAATTCTCTTAACATATCCAAAGTGAGTTATTGTAACAACATTGTCTTCTTGTTTGATAAGGCTTTCTATTTCTATTTCGCCTTCACCGTGAACAATCATTGTTTTTCTTTCATCACCATATGTGTTTTTCATTTCTATTAAGTCTTCTTTTATTATTTGAAGTACTAATGCTTCGCTTTCAAGAATTTCTTTTAAGTGTTTAATAGTTTCAAGTAATGCTTGATATTCTGCTTCGATTTTATCTCTAGATAATCCAGTTAAAGCTTTTAATCTCATATCTAGAATAGCTTGAGCTTGGATTTCAGATAGTCCGAATCTTTCCATTAATGTGCTTCTAGCTTCGGCATCATCTTTAGCACCTTTGATTATTTGAATTATTTCATCGATGTGGTCGATTGCTATTCTTAAACCTTCTAATATGTGAAGTCTAGCTTCTGCTTTAGCTAAATCAAATCTAGTTCTTCTAATAATAATATCTTTTCTGTGCTCGATATAATGATAAAGCATTTCTTTAAGTGTTAATACTTTTGGTTCGTTATTAACAAGTGCAAGCATTATCATACTTTGAGTTGTTTGAAGTTCTGTATGTTTAAATAACATATTAAGAACAACGTTTGGATTTGCATCCTTTTTAAGGTCTATAACAACTTTAACACCTTCGCGGTCGGAGAAATCGTGTATATCTGAAATACCTTCTAGAACTTTGTCATTAACAAGTTTAGCTATATTAGAACATAGAGCTGCTTTGTTAACTTTATATGGTACTTCTGTAATAACGATGTGAAATCTACCTTTAGCATCTTCTTCAATCTCTGCTTTTGCTCTTAAGCAAACTTTTCCACGACCGGTTTTATATGCAGATTTCATACCTTCATGTCCAACGATTATACCACCAGTTGGGAAGTCTGGCCCTTTGATAAATTCCATAAGTTCTTCATCAGTTATATCTGGATTGTCTATCATAGCACAAGTTCCGTTTACAACTTCTGTTAAGTTATGTGGTGGAATGTTAGATGCCATACCAACTGCTATACCATAAGAACCATTAACAAGTAAATTTGGTATTTTTGCTGGTAGAACTGTTGGCTCCATAAGTCTATCATCATAGTTTGGTGCGTAGTCTACAGTTTCTTTATCAATATCTGTAAGCATTTCTACAGCAATCTTGTGTAGTTTTGCTTCTGTATATCTCATTGCGGCTGGTGGATCGTTATCTATAGATCCAAAGTTACCATGTCCATTAACTAATGGATAACGCAAAGAGAAATCTTGTGCAAGTCTAACAAGTGCGTCATAAACGGCAGCATCACCATGTGGGTGGTAGTTACCTAAAACGTCACCAACTATACCAGCACATTTTCTATATGGTTTTTCTGGCCATAAAGCAAGTTCACTCATTACATATAAGATTCTTCTATGAACTGGTTTTAAACCATCACGAACATCTGGAAGTGCACGAGCAACGATAACGCTCATTGCGTAATCTATGTAAGAACGTTTCATTTCGTCTTCGATTTTTACAGGAACAATGTTTCCTCCATTTAGCAAATTATTTTCTTCCATAATACCCTCCTATTGCTACTCGTTATTATATATGAAAAATGTCTAAATTGCAACTAAAAAGGGTTGAAAAAAGGACAAATTATGATATAATAAGCTTGCAATAAACGTAGCAATAAATATAGAAAAGAGGTAGCTATGAAACCAAAGGATTATTATGCTTTACTAGGCGTACATAAACGTTCAAGTAAAGAAGAAATAAAACAGAATTATAGAAAACTAGCTAAGAAATATCATCCTGATGCCAATGTTGGAAGACCTGAAATGGAAGAAATATTCAAGGATCTAACAGTAGGTTATGATATTCTTATGGATAAAGATAAAAAGAAAAAATATGATAGACAAGTAGTTAGATATAACTATGGAGCTCCGCCTAAAGTAGAAAAAGAAAAAGTTAAACCTAAAAAGTACGGTGTGAAGAATGAAAATGCTGCAAATGAGTTTGTTTCTACTATATTAGGATTTGGTAAAGATGCAACTGAAACAATAAAGACAAAGGCTAGCGAATTTAAGGTAAATATTGCTTCTAAGAAAATTGCTAAGAAGGGCGACAATATAGAAGCGATACTAGAGATTGCTTTGGAAGAAGGTTTGTTTGGAGCAGAAAAAAAGGTATCATTAAAAGCTGCTGGTGGCAAGGTAAACACATACACAGTACAAGTACCTAAAGGAATTAAAGATGGCGAAAAGATAAGACTTGCAGCTCTTGGCAAACCGGGCAAAAATGGCGGTAAGAATGGAGATTTAATAATAACTGTAAAATTAAGAGAACAACAAGATGTGAAACTAGATAAACTAGATTTACATTCAAAATTAAATGTATCTTATGCACAGGCAATTGTTGGAGATAAGATAAGAATTAAAATGTTTGGTGAAAGCATTGAAGTTACAATACCTGCCAATACAAAAGAAGGAGATAAGATTGTAGTGGAAGGTAAAGGCTATACAACAAGCGATGGAACAAGAGGAAAATTAATTCTTGAAACGACTCTTACAGCTCCTACAACAATAACTGACAAAGAAAGAAAAATATATGAGCAACTTCTTAGAGCGGAAAAACAACAAGCGAAAGGCAAATAATATAATATAAATCTAAATAACAAGCGTATTAAACGCTTGTTATTTTCTTTTTTAGCAATATAAAGTAATCTTTTATCGTTTGAATTATACTTTTTATTCTAAGTTCTTTTTTGCTTTCAACAACTGGAAGGTTTTCGTTTATGCGATCTTCGTATCTGCTTATAAAAGAAGAAAGTAGATTCTCGGAAATATTTAAATTAAAGCTCATTAAATCCTCACTAGTAATGTTGTCCTGTGAACAAAAATAGAATGTTATTTTTTCGTGATTCTCTAAATCAATTAGAGCACAATAATTTTCTCCAATACACTTAGTGCATTTTGCCAAGCACTTATAATTTATACTTGTTTTATCGTCATCAAAGAAATATTTTATGTATAAGTTGTTTTCATACTTCTCATAACATATACTGTCAATAAGCTCGCCGTGATAACGCAAAACGATACTACTATTTTTAGATATGTTCCCATAAATAGTGAAAATATTGTTTTCAATTGTCTTTTTAATTGCACATTTGTCAAATGCTAAGTTGCAAATACAAGTATTATTCGCATTTTTGTTCATAAAACCACCTCAAGTTACACTGTTTGACACCATTTTACAGTAGAGGTAAACATGATGCAACAAAATGTGTAAAACTAGACAAAACGGGATAAAACTAGTGCTTCTTTGACACAAAACTACAAAAAGTGTAAATAATATCGCTAGTATATATAAAATAAAGTTAAAAATATTGCCAAAAAAATCACTTTGTGATAAGATAAATGAGTAAATATGTCAAAATTAGGAGGAATGGATTTTGGGGAAGAAAAATAAGGGTAATGATTCGCCAGAACAAGAACTAAAAGAAGTAAAAAACGAAGAAATAAAACAAGTTGAAAGTGAAGAAAATAAAGAAATAGTAGAAGCTGTGGCCGAAGAATCAACTGCAGAAATGGTAGCGGAAGATGTTTCAGAAGCTGAAACGACAAAGAAAGCAAAAAAAGAAAAGAAGGAAAAGAAAGAAAAAGCACCAAAGATTATAGACGAGAACAGATCGAAATCAGCAGGATTAAATAAAGGTTTAGCTATTGCAGGTATAATAGCAGCGGTTATTGTTATTTGCCTAGTTGCTTTTGCATTAACTAATAAGTTAAACGACAAGGTGTACTCTAATATTTATCTTAATGGCGTAGATATGTCTGGAAAATCTAGAGAAGAAGTAGAGAAGTACATAGACGATTATTGGACAAAAGTTACAAGCAAGCAAGTTTCTATTAAAAATGGAGAACAAGAATTAATATTAGTAACGGCTGACTCAATAGATTTAGCTATAGATAAAAATGCAATGATAGTTGAAATAATGGCTTACGGAAGAGACAAAAACAAAAATATTGTTTTAAATAATTTAGATATTGTAAAGGCATATTTTGAAAAACAAAATGTTGATCTTAAATATAGTTATACTGAAAACAAATTAGCGAACGTTGCAGCTGAAGCTATTCTAGAAGTTGATGAAAGAGTAAAAGATGATACATATACAGTAGATGAAAAGGATAATACATTAATTATTACTAAAGGTAATAAAGGTAAAGCTATTATAGCTACTGAATTTAAGTCTGAGCTTTTAGAGACGATGCTAGATGAAACGGAAACTGTTTACGAAGTAAGATTGGAAGATGCTGAACGTAAAGACATAGACGTAGATATCTTGTTTGCAGATGTCCATAAAGAAGCTAAAGACGCATATGCAGACGAAAGCGTAAAACCAGCTATATATTATAAACATGAATTTGGTACAACTTTTGATAAGGAAGACTTAAGAAAAGTATTAGCAAAAGAAGAAAATCAAGCTGAAGGCGCAGTTATTAAATATAAATTAACAACTACACAACCAAAGGTTACAATACAAGAATTGACAAAAACATTGTATAAAGACACACTAGGAACTTTCACATCAGACTTTTCTAGTTCTGATGCAAATAGAGCAAGTAATGTAAAGCTTGGTGCAAAAATGTTAAATGGAACAATAGTAATGCCTGGCGAAACATTCTCTTTCAATAAAACGATGGGAGATTGCGGATTAGCATCTAGAGGATTTAAGTCAGCAGCTGTATTCAAAAACGGTAAGGTAGTAAAAGAAATAGGTGGCGGTATTTGCCAAATATCTTCATCACTATATGTTGCAGCATTGTATGCAAACTTAGGTATAGTTTCAAGAAGTCAACACGCACTTCCAGTTGGTTATGTACCAGTAAGTTTAGATGCCACAGTGTATTATCCAGGATTGGACTTCAAATTTAAGAACACTAGAAATTATCCAATAAAAATATCTGCTACAACTACAACTAATAAGAGGCTAGTAATTAAAATACTAGGAACTAAAGAGGAAGTAGAATATGATGTAAAATTAACATCATATGTAACAGAATGGGTATCACCTAAAGTTCAAAAACAAAATGATAGCAGCCTTTTAGAAGGAAAAACAAAAACAATACAAAAAGGTGCAAATGGATATAAATCAGTAGCATATAAAACAGTAAGCTTAAATGGAAAGGTTATATCTAAAACATTGCTATCATCAGATAGTTATGGAGCAACGCCAACAATAATAGCAGTAGGAACAAAGAAAAACGTAAACATTTACGGAGAATAAAGAGGTAACTTATGAAAAAATCTTATGTGAACATTTGGTTTTTAATAATAATAGTAGTTGCGCTAGGTTTTTTTATAAAGAATGTAATCGAAACATTCAATATAGATGAATCCTTGCTAACATCAGAAGAATACACTTCGTTATATTATTATAATCAGTTAACAGACGAACAAAAACTAAAGTATGTTAAAATAGATCAAGAGATACAAAAATTAACAAGGGATATACATTTTGGCTTTGTTAAGAACGTAGCTGTAAAATCAGATGTTACAGTTGTATTATCTGCAATATATAATGATAGACCAGAATATTATTACTTACCACAAGACTATAATGTAAAAAGTATAAAATTTGGACCTGTGGAATATACAATTCTTAAATTGAATTATACAGTAGCAGATAAAAATGAAAAGAATAAGAAAGATTTAGAATTAAATAATATAATAGAACAAATTGTACACGAAACACTTCATGATAAAATGACGGATTTTGAAAAGCAAGTAGCACTTCATGACGCATTATTAACTAGAGTTTCATACTATAATTTTGCAGATATAAAAGAAATTCCTGTGGAAAAACATACATCATATGAAGCATTGGTAAAAGGTAATGCAGTTTGCGATGGAATATCTAAAGCGTATACAATGCTTCTTGAAAAAGCGGGCATTTATTCGATAATGGTTACTGGTAAAATAGGAGAAATAGCACATGCTTGGAATATAGTAAAAATAGATGATGAATATTACCATGTGGATGCTACATCGGATACAACTGAAGTAAATGGAACTAAAAAAGTAATGCACAGGTATTTCAATTTATCAGATGAAGAATTAATGCAAACGCATACAATAGATAGAGAATTTGAGATAATGAAATGCGAAGGTACTAAATACAATTTCTATACGTATAACGATTATCAGGTAAAATATACAGAGAGCTTAAGAAGTAAATTGATTAAGATAATCAACAAACAATTATCTGCCTCTGTTGTTGAGTTTAGAGTGGATGGCTTGTATTCAACTCAAACGTTATTAGAAGAATTGTATTATATTAACTTTAATGGTTGGGAAGATACAAAACAAACTACTGTATCTTACCACAAGTTAGAGGATATATATGTTTTTGAAAACAAAAATAAAAAAAGATTATATTAAAGAATAATTAAACAGTTAATTAATAAAATATAATATGAGCAAGAATTTAGATGGGTGGTCTGATGACCGCCCATATTATATGATTTATCAAGATAAATATGCCTTAAAAAATATATATGCACAATTAAACATTGATCCCCCGGATGTTGGACTAGTATCGTACATAGGAACGAATACTAAAAGACGTACGAGGGATTATTCTATGCATTCGGATTTTGGTAGGAGCAATGAATTAAATCACGGAAAAGAAAACCATGATGGCTATAAAGAAAAAAGAAGAGATAAAAGAGGTAAATTTGGAACATCCTTTGGGGATGCCGATGAGTCAAGTGTTATAAGAGAATACGCAAACATACAAGATATTAAAGAGATGAACAATATGCTTTTTTATAGAAAAATATTAAGAGGTATAATAAAGTATTGTGGTGCGAAAGATAAGTATCCTATATGCTACATAAGGTCTAAAATTGAACTATATGATGAATATAATAATGATGAAGAAGATATATTTGTTAAAATGAAAAACGACTGTGTATGGTTAAAGAAAAGCAATTTGCAAACAAGTGCACTAAATATGGCGAGAATAATGGGTGAAGTGTGCTTGGTGGGATATGTTATAGAAGAAGCAACCAGTGATAGGCCAAGGATAATAAAAGCGTTAGTCATATACACATAATTATTTACAATAATTAACTAGAATGGTATAATACCGTTAACGGAGGTTGCTATGACAGTAAAGGAATTAATAAAATTATTAGAAAACAATGGTGGTGTAACAAAAACGGTTACATATGAAAATATGAACAATGTAGAAGTTAAAGATATAACATACAATTCTAAAGCTGCTACTAAAGATTCGGTGTTTTTTGTAAAAGGTGCTAATTTTAAGGTGGAATACATACAAGATGCCATAAATAGAGGAGCTATCCTTGTTGTGGCTGAAAAAGAATACGATATAGAAAACGTGGGCCTAGTTGTTGTACCAAGTATAAGACATGCAATGGTCGTATGCGCAGAAGAATTTTTTGGAAGAGCTTACGAAAAGATAAAAACGGTTGGGTTAACAGGAACTAAAGGAAAAACAACCACAGCAACATATATACATAATATTCTAAATTTAGAAAAAGGTGAAAGAACTGCTCTTTTATCCACAATAGAAACATATACAGGTAAGAGGTGTGAAGAATCTCACTTGTCTACGCCTGAAGCTATAGAATTACAAAGATATATAGCTGAATCTGTAGAATCAGATTTAGAATATCTTGTTATGGAAGTTTCATCTCAAGCTACTAAAACTAAAAGAATATTAGATACTAAATATGATGTGGGAATGTTCTTAAATATATCTGAGGACCATATAAGCCCAGCAGAGCACCCAAACTTTAATGATTATCTAAACTCAAAATTAGAGTTCCTAAAGAAATGTAAAACTGTAATTGTAAACTACGAAACGGACCAATTAGAAGCGGTTCTAGACGCTGCAAAAGATGCAGAAAGATTAATAACATTTGGAAGCGAAGAGCTAAAAGATAAAGTAGATGCATATTATACAAATATTCATAGAGAAAATGGATATCTTGTGTTTGACATTGTGGATAATAGGGAAAAAGCAACATTCAAAACTAGAATGATGGGAGATTTCAATGTTCAAAATGCAGCGGCTGCAATTCTTGCAGCAAGAGTATTAAAAGTGAAGGAAGAAAATATAGTTGATGGTATAGAAATGACAACTGTATCTGGAAGAATGAATGTATTTAATGGAAATAACAAGACGGTTATAGTAGACTATGCGCATAACAAATTAAGTTTTGAAAAGTTCTTTGAAGCAGTAAAAAAAGACTATCCAAATTCTGAAATAGTTGCGTTATTTGGAGCACCAGGCGGTAAAGCTTATGGTAGAAGACAAGCTATGGCGGAAGTTGCAAGTAAATATGCGGATAAAATATATTTAACAGCTGACGATCCACAATTTGAAGTGGTTAAGGATATTTGTAATGAACTTGCTACATATATAACAGTACCATATGAGATTATAGAAGATAGAAAGCAAGCTATAGAATATGCGTATACTAACATGAAAGAAAATGGGGTACTATGTTTGCTTGCAAAAGGCGAAGATAGATATCAACAAGTAAAAGGACAACTTGAGGATTACGAGTCGGATGTAGATATAGCTAAAAATATAACTAAAGAGGTATAATGCTATAATGGATAAGGATATAAAAATTAAAAAGGGACTTTTTGTTATAATGACAGCTCAACTAATATTTTTAATAACAATATTTTGTGAAATTAAAAAGATGCTAGGAGATGTAAATGTAGATAAGTTGGGATTCTCTATATTTATAATGGTAATATTATATTTTACATTGTTATGTGACAAAGTAAAATATACCAAGAAGTATTTGTTGACCGGCAATGTAATTCTATTTTTACTAATTCCATTAGCAATATTTAGAATAGAGACAATAATAAACATATTGTTATTAATATTTGTAAAGCAAGAAAAAAGAGAAAAGTTGAATTTTAAGGAAGCTGTAAAGCAGCTTTCTGTTGAAAAGAAAAGTACTAATATAAAACAATGGATTTTGATGTTAATATTTCTTGTTATATACTTTGGACAGAACTTCATAAAAGCTGAATGGTTGAATACGTTATCTCCAGTGATGCTATTAATATATGCAATAGGTTTGCATGTTGTTTTAATAGCTTTAGCGATATGGACATTCTTTGACGAGATTAAAGATGGGACAAAGAAAATAGTTAAAAACTTCAGATTAACGGGAAGATATATGCTAAAACTATTAGTCTGGATGCTAATTGCACTTGCTATTGCTACAGCTGTATCCACATTAATAACAAAGAAAAGTCAATCAGTAAATCAACAAACAATAGAGAGCATGCCGATATATATAACAATACCACTTGCGGTAATATGGGCTCCATTTGTTGAAGAAGCTGCATTTAGAGGCGCATTTAAGAAGATAATAAAACACAAATTGCTATTTATTATAATTTCGGGAAGTGTATTTGGCATAATGCATGCATTAGAAGAGGCTACACTTGTAATAGCACTAGCAACTGCCTTGCCATATGCTGCTATGGGAATGGCGTTTGCATATTCATATGCAAGAACAAACAATTTGGCAATAAACATATTATTCCATTTGTTATATAATTCAATAGCGGTAATAGTATCGACATTGAAATAAATATAGTAAATAAAAGAATGAACAAAAAAAGAAATGACAAAAAAGCAGGAGTTTGTTAACTCCTGCTTTTTGCGCTGTAAAAAACTAATTTAAAATCATATCTCTAATGACATTTTCGTTGTCACATTCAGAAAGAATATCATTATAGATTTGAAGTTTTAGTTCGGCGTTTTCGGATGCACGGGCAGTAATACAAGCCATTTCAAAGGAAGATTTGAACGATAGAAGCGATGCGTTATAATCGTTTATATTGCCAGTAGAACAATCTAAAAGTAAATCTTGACAAACGTAAAAGTGAAAATCGAAATTTGTTACATATTCCTTAGGAATTACTGCAACTTCCTTGACTTTTTCTTTTACGAAATTAGACATGCTTTCGTGGTCACTTGCAAAGTACCAACGAATTGTTTCGGGCTCTAACAGATAATACACAGCAGCAACACGTTCGTTGTTATTGTAAGCCAAGGTTGCTAAATCTGGGGTTTTAATTCCGTTTTCTTTACAGTACTTATATGCAATAATGTCTGCAAAACCTTCGGTTATTCCATAGCCTACGAATACTTGGTAATTGTTGTATTCGGTAATGTGAGTAAATCCAGCGTGACCATTATTATCTGAAAGATAATGAATAAGTTCATGTGCAATGAGAAATTCAGTGTGATCAGAAATTGCACTAGGATTTACAAAAATTGTTCCTTTGTGATAGGTTGCAACGATACTGTCTTTGTGAGGGGTATAAGATTTTACATCTGGCATAGGCTTGCTCAAGTCCATATTAAATTCTTTGTTAATATAGGTTGTAAGAGAGGCAAGGGTGTTGGCCACTAAATCTTCATACTTTACGTCAATAATTGAGCCATCGATATCATCTGCAGGCTCATAATCATTTGCAACGCTGATAGGGAAAAATGCATAAGAAAATTCGTATTTGCTGTTACAACTGGTGAGTGCTAATAAAGTTAAGGTCAAACAAAGTGCTAAAGTAATAATTTTTTTCATTTAAGTTCTCCATTTCTAATGTGTGTGGGCTAATGCATCTAATAGATTAACTTTCTCCTTAATTAAGTTAATGTTTTTATTTTTAGCGTACATTAGTATTGCTTTTAATAGGCCAATAGTACATATATTATACCATATTATGTTAACAAAATCAAATTTGATGTCATTTATATTAACAATTTATTTGCTCTCACTTGACATAATGTTAATCTTGCGCTAAAATATTAAATTAGAGTTTTAATGAAAGAAGGAAATTTATGAAAAATATAAGAAACGTTGCTATTATAGCTCACGTTGACCATGGTAAAACAACGTTAGTAGATAGCCTATTACATCAAAGTGGAATATTTAGAGATAACGAAGTTGTATCAGAAAGAGTAATGGACTCTGGAGATATCGAAAAAGAAAGAGGAATAACAATCTTATCTAAAAATACATCAGTTATGCATAACGGAGTAAAAATTAATATAGTAGACACTCCAGGACACGCAGATTTCGGTGGAGAAGTTGAACGTGTACTTAAGATGGTAGATGGTGTACTTTTAGTTGTTGATGCATTTGATGGACCAATGCCTCAAACAAGATTCGTTTTAAGTAAAGCATTATCTTTAAATATTATGCCTATAGTTGTAATAAACAAAATAGATAGACCGGGAGCAAGACCAACTGAAGTTCTAGATGAAGTATTAGAATTATTTATGGATCTTAATGCAAACGATGATCAATTAAACTTCCCAGTAGTTTATGCTTCTGGTAAGAGTGGATTTGCTAAGTACAATGTAGAAGATACAAACGATAATATGGTACCTATATTTGAAACAATAATTAAATATGTTCCAGAACCATCTGGAAGTAAAGATGAACCACTACAATTATTAGTATCTAACATAGACTATGATGATTATACAGGAAGAATAGGTGTAGGTAGAATTGAACGTGGTGTAATTCATGCTGGAGAACAAGTTGCACTTTGTAAAAAAGATGGAAGTGTACAAAATGTTAAAATAGGTAAAGTATATACATATATGGGACTTAAGAGAACAGAAGTAGAATCTGCAGAATGTGGAGAAATAGTTTCTGTAACAGGTGTTACAGGAATAAACATTGGTGAAACAATAGCTGATGTAAATAATCCTGAAGCAGTTCCTTTTGTAGATATAGACGAACCAACAGTTTGTATGACATTTAGCGTAAATAATGGACCTTTTGCAGGTAAAGAGGGTAAATATATTACTTCTAGACATATTAGAGATAGACTATTTAAAGAAGTTGAAACTAATGTATCTTTAAGAGTAGAAGAAACAGATACTCCAGATGCATTCAAAGTATATGGACGTGGAGAACTTCATCTTTCAATACTTATTGAAAATATGAGAAGAGAAGGCTTTGAATTATTAGTTTCTAAACCAACAGCTATTAGTAAAATAATAGATGGTGTAAAATGTGAACCTATGGAAGTTGCAACAATAGATGTACCAGATGAGTATGTTGGTGTTGTTATGGAAAAAATGGGTAACAGAAAAGGTGAAATGACTAATATGGGACCTTGTCCAACACAAGTTGGTTACACAAGATTAGAGTTCAAGATTCCATCTAGAGGACTTATTGGTTATAGAAGTGAAATACTTACAGATACTAAGGGTCTTGGAGTATTAAATAGCATATTTGCAGGATTTGAACCAGACAGAGGTGAAGTTGTAACAAGAACACACGGCACAATTATAGCTTATGAACAAGGTAAATCTACAACTTATGGATTATATAATGCACAAGAAAGAGCAACATTATTCATAGGTGCTGGTACTGAAGTGTATATTGGTATGATAGTTGGAGAAAACTCAAGAAGTGAAGATATGATAGTTAACGTATGTAAAGAAAAACACTTAACAAATACAAGAGCTTCTGGTAGTGATGATGCATTAAAATTAACACCACATAAAGTACTTTCTCTAGAACAATCATTAGAATTTATAGCTGATGATGAACTAGTTGAAATAACACCAGAAAATATACGTTTGAGAAAGAAAATACTTGATCCAACAAAGAGACTAAGAGGAATTACAACTTAGTATAAAACGGTTAAATTAACAAATAATCTAATTAATAATAAAAGTAAAAACAGCGGCAAAATTAACTGCCGCTGTTTTGTTGTAAACTTAGAATTTGTTTTTACACAAATATCCAAGTGCGAAGCTTCGATGTATCGTTTGCCGGAGCAATAGAAATACGAAGCGATTGGGGGATGAAACACGAAACACGAATCATCTCGGGAATGAGATGGCCAGATATGATTCCTCGGAAAGGATGCTGACCATTAGCGTGCTCTATGATGAGCTTTACCCTTGCGTGGGAGTTGACAATCCCGCCGCCGATAGAGTCGCGGATAGCTTCGATCCAAGCACCTTTTTGGCGTTCCGGATCATCGGAACATTTGGTGTAGTCGAATACGGTTACCCGTACATTGAAGTCGCCTTCGTTTAAAAGTTTGTTGATCGCACAATTTCTAGTTAGCATGTGCATATCCTCCTTAAATTATTATAGATTAGATTCATACGAACCTAATATTAATTATAACATATCTAGCATAAAAAGTCAATTTGAACAAAGAATGGTAAACATAACTATTGAAAAATGAATCGAATATGATATAATGAATGCATCCAAAATAAAAGGAGTGACAAGTATGATTATACGGACAAGACGGCTTGTTTTAAGACCGTTCAAAACGGAAGATGTGACATGGTACTATGATATTATCAAAAACACGGATATGGTAAGTAGACTTAAAAGTCTTAACGCGAAGGATGAAACCGAAGCTGCGAGTCATATCGCTATTTTTGCAAATGGAGATTTCAAGAATGATTTTTACTGTGTGATTACAGACAAAAAGAAGAATGTTCTTGGTCTCATTATTGCGGTGCGTTTAACCAGAATGACGATGGATGTTTCATATTTCCTTAAGGAAGAATATCGGCATAATGGTTATATGCAAGAAGCGCTTACGGCAGTTTGTGAAGCTATCCGTGACGATAACCCTCTTGCAAGAATAAGACTTGAAATCGAAAAGGACAATATTCCATCCTTAAACATCGCTAAAAGAATGTCTGCGATAATGCAAGATAAAGGCGAAAAGTTTATGTGTTACATCTAAAAAATGGGACTTCTGATATAAATATCAGAGGTTCTTTTCTTTATGTAAACACTATGGTCTAAAAAGTATTATAAATTTGTAACAAAAATGTAACAAAAATGTTGACTAAAAAGGCCTTAAATGATATAATGATTAAGCGTATTTGTGGATGTTGCAATTCACGCATTAAATTATAACAAGGAGGTGAAGTCAAGTGCCAACATTTGCGCAATTAGTAAGAAAAGGAAGACATGATAAAACTACAAAATCTAAATCACCAGCTCTTCAAAGAGGATTAAACTCTAGAAAGAAGAAAGTAACTAACGTTTCTTCTCCACAAAAGAGAGGTGTTTGTACAGTAGTTAAAACACAAACTCCTAAGAAGCCTAACTCAGCGTTAAGAAAAGTAGCCAGAGTTAAACTTACAAATGGTATGGAAGTTTCTGCATACATTCCAGGAATCGGACATAACCTACAAGAACACAGCGTTGTTCTAATCAGAGGAGGAAGAGTAAAAGATCTTCCAGGTGTTAGATACCACATAGTTAGAGGTGTACTAGATACAGCTGGTGTAGCTGGTAGAGTACAAGCTAAATCTAAATATGGAGCAAAGAAAGCAAAAAAATAATCTAACATAATTGGTGCTTGATTTTAGAAATATAAGCACTGACAAAATTAACAATTTTGAGTACCGTAAAAAGAAGGAGGGAAGGAAAGTGCCAAGAAAAGGACATTTAGTTAAAAGAGAAGTTATGCCAGACCCAATATATGGTTCTAAAGTAGTTGCAAAACTAATAAACAAAGTTATGTGGGATGGTAAGAAAACAGTTGCTGAAAAAATCGTATACGGAGCATTTGATATAGTTGCTGAAAAAACTGGAAGAAATGCTTTAGAAGTATTCGAAGAAGCAATGGAAGCAGTTATGCCAGTTCTTGAAGTTAAAGCAAGACGTGTTGGTGGTGCTACATACCAAGTGCCTATCGAAATTAGAGCAGATAGAAGACAAAGTCTAGGAATTAGATGGTTAGTAGAATACGCTAGAAAGAGAAACGAACACGGAATGGACGAAAAACTAGCAGCTGAAATGTTAGATGCATTAAACTCACAAGGTGGAGCATTTAAGAAAAAAGAAGATACTCATCGTATGGCAGAAGCAAACAAAGCATTTGCTCACTACAGATGGTAAACCAAGGATAGGAGGAAGTTTATGGCAGGTAGAGAATATCCTCTTGAGAGGACAAGAAATATCGGTATCATGGCTCACATCGATGCTGGTAAAACAACTACTACTGAAAGAATACTATTCTATACAGGAAAAACTCACAAATTAGGAGAAACTCACGATGGTGGAGCTACAATGGACTGGATGGCTCAAGAACAAGAAAGATGTATCACAATTACTTCTGCAGCAACAACTTGTTTCTGGAACAATAACAGAATAAACATTATAGATACTCCAGGACACGTTGACTTCACAATCGAAGTTGAAAGATCTCTAAGAGTACTTGACGGTTCAGTTACAGTACTATGTGCTAAAGGTGGTGTACAACCACAATCTGAAACTGTATGGAGACAAGCAAACAAATATAAAGTACCAAGAATGATATACGTTAACAAAATGGATATCATGGGTGCAGATTTCTACAAATGTGTAGAACAATTAAGAACAAGACTTAAAGCTAACGCAGTACCAATTCAATTACCAATAGGTAAAGAAGATAACTTCAAAGGTATTGTAGACTTAGTAGAAATGAAAGCTTATGTATATTATGATGAATTAGGTAAAGATATTAGACAGGAAGAAATTCCAGCTGATATGGTTGCCGATGCTGAAAAATATAGAGCTGAATTACTTGATCATATAGCTGAGTTCGATGAAGAAATCATGATGAAATATCTTGAAGGTGAAGAACTTACTATAGATGAAATCAAGAAATGTATAAGACAATCAACAATAGAAAACAAGATGGTTGCAGTAACTTGTGGTACATCTTACAAAAACAAAGGTGTTCAAAAGCTACTTGATGCTATAGTAGACTATATGCCATCACCACTTGATGTTGAACAAATTAAAGGTGTAAATGAAAACGGAGAAGAAGAAGAAAGACCATCTTCTGATTCAGAACCATTTGCAGCACTTGCATTTAAGATTGCAACAGATCCATTCGTTGGAAAACTTACATTCTTTAGAGTATACTCTGGAACACTAGAAGCTGGTTCATATGTATACAATGCAAACAAAGGCAAGAAAGAAAGAATTGGTAGAATTCTTCAAATGCACTCGAATGAAAGAAAAGATATAGATAAAGTTTACGCTGGAGATATCGCTGCAGCAGTTGGACTTAAAGATGTATTTACTGGAGATTCATTATGTGATGAAAAACACCCAGTTGTACTTGAATCTATTGAATTCCCAGACCCAGTTATTTCTATAGCTATTGAACCTAAATCAAAAGCTGACCAAGAAAAAATGGGTATAGCATTATCTAAACTTGCTGAAGAAGATCCATCATTCAAAACATATACTGATGGTGAAACTGGTCAAACAATTATTGCTGGTATGGGTGAACTTCACCTAGACATAATAGTAGATAGATTAAAACGTGAATTCCACGTTGAAGCTAATGTAGGTAAACCACAAGTTGCTTACAAAGAAACTATTAAGAAACCAGTAAGAGTAGAAGGAAAATTCATCAGACAATCTGGTGGTAAAGGACAATATGGTCACGTATGGCTAGAAGTTGAACCACAAGAAGCGGGTAAAGGATATTCATTCGAATCTAAAATCGTTGGTGGTGTTGTTCCTAAGGAATACGTTAAACCAACTGATGAAGGTATCAGAGATGCAATGAAGAGCGGTATACTTGCTGGTTACCCAGTTGTTGACGTTAAAGTTGCTCTTGTTGATGGTTCATACCACGATGTTGACTCATCAGAAGCAGCCTTCAAAGTAGCAGGTTCTATGGCGTTCAAAGAAGCTTGCCGTCAAGGTGGAGCAGTATTACTTGAACCAATCATGAAAGTTGATGTAATAGTTCCTGAAGAATATATGGGTGATGTTATAGGTGACATCAACTCAAGACGTGGAAGACTAGAAGGTATGGAAGCAGATGCTGGAACTCAAACAATTCACTCATTTGTACCATTATCTGAAATGTTCGGATACGCAACAGACTTAAGAAGTAAAACTCAAGGTAGAGGTGTTTACTCAATGGAACCAAGTCACTATGAAGAAGTTCCAAAATCAGTACATGAAGCTATCGTTGGCGCAAGAGCTAAAAGAGAAGAATAATTGTACTTAAAAAATTAGAAAAAACGGTTAATGACTTGCAAAATTAATTTTTGTGTAGTACAATGACCTTAAATAATGTGCAAACATTAACCGTTAATTATATTTATAGAAATAAGGAGGAATATAAAATGGCAAAAGCTAAGTTCGAAAGAACAAAACCACATTGTAATGTTGGTACAATCGGTCACGTTGACCATGGTAAAACAACATTAACAGCAGCTATAACTAAAGTAGCAGCTTTAAACAATGGAGCAGAATTCAAAGCATATGATCAAATAGATAACGCTCCAGAAGAAAGAGCAAGAGGAATCACAATTTCTACTTCTCACGTTGAATATGAAACAGATAAGAGACACTACGCACACGTTGACTGTCCAGGACACGCTGACTATGTTAAAAACATGATCACTGGTGCTGCACAAATGGATGGTGCTATACTAGTTGTTTCTGCAGCTGATGGTCCAATGCCACAAACTAAAGAACACATACTACTTGCTAGACAAGTTGGTGTTCCTTACATCGTAGTATTTATGAACAAATGTGACCAAGTTGATGACCCAGAATTATTAGAATTAGTTGAAATGGATATCAGAGAATTATTAACTAAGTATGATTTCCCAGGAGATGATACTCCAATAGTTAAAGGTTCAGCTCTTAAAGTTCTTGAATCTACATCAACAGATCCAAACGCACCTGAATATGCTCCAATCAAGGAATTATTAGATGCAGTTGATAGCTTTATTCCAGATCCAGAAAGAGATACTGATAAACCTTTCTTAATGCCTATCGAAGACGTATTCACAATCACTGGTCGTGGTACAGTTGTTACAGGTAGAGTTGAAAGAGGAACATTAAAAGTTGGTGACGAAGTTGAAATCGTTGGTCTTGCTGACGAATCTAAGAAAACAGTTGTTACTGGTATCGAAATGTTCAGAAAATCTCTAGATAGCGCTGAATGCGGAGACAACGCTGGTGTTCTATTAAGAGGAATTCAAAGAAACGAAGTTGAAAGAGGTCAAGTTCTTGCTAAACCAAGTTCTATAACACCTCATACTGAATTTGAAGCTGAAGTTTATATCCTAACTAAAGAAGAAGGTGGAAGACATACTCCATTCTTTAACGGATACAGACCACAATTCTATTTCAGAACAACTGACGTTACAGGTATAATCGACCTTCCAAAGGATAAAGAAATGGTTATGCCAGGTGAAAACGTAACTATGAAGATTAAGTTAATAACTCCAATAGCTATTGAAAAAGGACTTAAATTCGCTATCCGTGAAGGTGGTAGAACAGTTGGTTCTGGTTCAGTATCTAACATAATTGCTTAATTTATATAGATATATGAATTTACACAAAAAACACATCGAAAGATGTGTTTTTTTGTCGTAATATGGTGTATAATAACGAGGTATAAAAAACTTACTCTAAAAATAATTTTAAGGAGGATATATATGAACAAGTTTTTTACGGATACTGAGATGAACACATTACAAACTGCGCGTAAAAACGGTGGCATATTCCTTAAAATCTACGAAAGAGAACAACGGGTAGACATACTCGTAACTGACGGAAATTTGGGGTATAAGCCATCCCAAACTTTTGACAGAATTCTTTCTTCAAAGATTAAGGAGGCTTATGCCAGTCAAAACGAATATCATGCAAAGTTTAAGGATGGTGTTTGTGAAGTTTCTCTTGCCTGGTTTATAGTCTATTTCGAAAGTTGACAGGTGTGATATAATATTACTACAAGGAAATAAAATCCAAGTAATAAATTATAAGGAGAAACAACAGTATGGCAATGGTTTTTGAAACCTGTGAAAAAGCAAAACTTAGGACGAGCTTGGAAAATGGAGGAGTGTTCTTACGGATTATGAATGATCCTAGACTTCCTGTAGAAATTCTTAAAGCTGATGGCAACGGAAGCTGGGAAGTGATGGACACTCTTGATGAGACTTTGAGCTACAAGATCTATCAGATGTATGCATACGATATCCCTCAGGGATTCCATATGATTGGACTCAAGAATTTCGTTACAAAGAATTGCTAAAAAGAAAAATAACACGGATACATTCCGTGTTATTTTTTGCTTATTCCATAAATAATGAATGGTTCTGCTAGTGGTATAAATATACTTAATACAAGAAATAAAGTGGCGTATTTAGGCGTTTTCATCTCGTATAATCTGTATAGTAACCCTAATTTGCAAATAATGAATAAAAATGTTGCAAATGGCCCTACATACGGTAAAAATGAAGATAGTAATAATGCGGGTAGTAAATACTCTGGGTGGTCTACATCTACACCAAATATTCTTGTTCTTTTAAGGATTATACCGTATATAAAGAAACAACCAAAAGGTATAAAAGCAAGCCATGCAAAACTTCTATTGTTATTTCTGGCTAATGTATATAATCCTATAGAACGAATAAAATATAGTACAAGAATAGCAAGTGTAGTAAATATTAGTATTAAAGAAATAGTACCAATAATAGAAGTTAAGCTAGACCAGTCAATATTCATAATTTGTTCGCTAGAAGGAACGTTTAATACATCATTTAACCAGTTCATAAATCTATTAAACATTTGATTTAGTTTAATTGGAATAGTAGCAGTTTCGTTTAATATATTTGTATTCATAAAATCTAATCCTTTCAGAATTATTATGTGGATTATGTGGAAAAATATAATAAAAGATTTACAAAAAAATGAATTTGATATACAATAAAAATATATAAAGGGGTAAACATATGATAAAAAACGCTGAAAGCCTTGCGGCTGTACACACACACACACACACACAATACTTTCTAATGAACAAACATTAGAAGCGTTTTTTGCACCTCAAATAAAAATAGAAACTAGCAAAGTAACACATACTAAATAGGTATGTGCTGCTTTGCTTTTTTTGCATGCAAAAAGGAGGAATGATAAAATGCAAAAGAAACAAGGTATATCCTTAATAGTTTTAGTCATTACAATAATAGTAATGATAATATTAGCAGCAAGTGTAGTAATAACATTAAGTAATACTGGCGTAATAGATAGAGCTGGTCAAGCAGTAAATTTAACAAATGAAGCATCTGTACAAGACTTAGCTGCATTAACATGGGCAGATGCCTATATGGATAATCTAAGAGGTCAATACCTAATAGATAAAGTAACAGAAGAACTAGAAGAACAAGGAGTAACGGCAGAAAAGTGGAATATAACTGTAACAGATACAGGAGTAAGCGTTACAAATAAAAACTCTGCATCAGGTACTAGCTTAGGTTCGCTAATAACAGCAGCAAATTATGGAGATAAAGTAGACTACTCTGTAACAGTAGATGGAACAACATATGATGATTGGCAAATATACTACCATAATAGCGACTATGTATACCTAATAGCAGCAGAATCAATAGGAGATACAACATTAGATAAAGGAACAACAGTAGCAAGCCTAACGACAGATGAATTAGCGTTATACGAAAAATTTAGAGTAGGTAATGCAGATAAGTATACATTAATAGATACATCTACAGATGGAAATAATTATACAATGTATAACTGTCAAGCAGTAGCACAATTAATAAAAGACTATGCTAATTTTGCTAATACAACAACATATGGAACAAATGTAGTAGGAGCAATAGGAGGAGCAACGCTAGAGTTATTAGTAGCAGGATGGAATGCAAAAGGCTATACACCAACAATGGCATTAACAACAGACACATATGGATACAAGATAAATAATGACTACTCTGTGTCAGTAACAAGTGATGGATTATATGTACCATCAGATTACTGGTACTGGTTGGCGTCTCCGTCTGTTGGCGGCATTGGCAGTGTTGTGGTTGCGGGCAGTGACTGTGTGAACTTTAGCGGCTACGGCTACTATGCTTATGGCGTGCGCCCTGTAGTTTGTCTAAAATCTAGCATCCCAGCAACAGCAGGAACAGGAGAGTATGATTTTAGCTTAACAAAATAATGGAGGCACAAATGCAAGGCGTGCGCAAGTGGTGACTAGTACCACCTGCGTAAGCGCACAAAATTTGTAATGCGTATAGACAACATAAAAAGGAATGAATTCAATTGTGAACTCATTCCTTTTTGTTGTGTTACTTTGCTTCAAGATGTGCAAGAGTAAGTGCGGTGCAGACATCGGTATTCTTTTCTCTGGGAATAACAATAGAGAAATCTTTGCATCCCTTTATGTCTACGGTAAACTCCTTTTCTTTGAGATAACGATAGCCTACGAACCTCTTCTTTCCGTCTGCCTTGGTGAACTCGAAATAGCAGTCAATTTCAAGGTTGGAGTGGAATGTGAATGCAAGAGTTTCGTAATTGTTATCGTTTACGAATGTGAAAATGTATTCCTTGTTCCGGATACATCTTGAGAAGTTAATAAGCAGTGTATCGCTTACATTAAAATCTGTCTGTACGGGTTTATCTCCGTTAAAAGTGAGTTGTAGTTTTTGTTCCATTCTTTATTACCTCCAGTTGTTTGTAATCATATTTTTTACTACATAAGTAGTATATCACAAATGTTATTTTATGTCAACTTGAATAAAATGCTTGCAAATTGTATAAGATTGTAGTAAGATAATTGTTATGAGGTGATAATTTTGTCTAGAACAGCTACAGCAAGAAATATACGTGGCGAAAAGATAATGGAATATCTAGAAAAGAATCCACTTGCAACAGATGAAGTTTTAGCTAAAACTTTTAAAGTAAGTGTAAATACAATTAGACTAGATAGAGCAAGACTAGGTATAAAAGAGTTCAAAGAAAGACTTAAAAACAAAGCAGAAGAAACAATGAAACATGTTACTTCAATTTCTCCGGCGGAGTTTATAGGGGATATGATTAACTTTACACCAAGTGTTGGAGCTACTTCAAGATTAGAAACTACAAAGGATATGACTTTTGAAGGAATGAATGTTGTTAAAGGACAATATATATATTCTTTTGCAGAGTCTATGGCAATTTCTTTAATACCAACAAAAGCAGCATTAGTTGGAGTTGCAAATATTAAATATGTAGAAAAAATCGAAGCAGATAAAGTAATATATGCACATGCAGAAATGAGAAAGAAAACAGCAAGTGGATATATTGTTTGGGTAAGAATTTTAGATGAAAAAGATTCTCTTAAATTCAAAGGAAAATTCATATTGAAAGGGTTAGAATAATGGAAATATTAGTTGATGTAAATGGAAGCGATAACGGAATAGATGAGGCTATTAAAGGAGTAGTTAATTCTATAGGTAAAACAAAAGCAAAGCTAACTATGGTTGGTGATGAAACTAAAATAAAGAATTATATAAAAAGTGAATATTTATCTAAAGCAGATAATATATTAAAGAATGTATCAATACTTGATGCTAAAGATGCTATAACAAATTTTGATGATCCTGCTTTTGCAATTAAGCATAAAAAGGAATCTAGTATAGTTAAAGCATATGATTATATGAAAGAAAAAGAACATACATTATTCTTATCTGCAGGCAGCACAGGTGCAGTTATGGCGGGTGGACTTCTTAAATTAAAAAGAATAGAAGGAATACATAGACCAGCTCTTGCAACAGTTTTACCTACAGTGGATGGAACTGGGGTTGTGCTTTTAGACTGTGGCGCAAACGTAACCGCAGCAGGTGTATCTTTAGTACAATTTGCTAAAATGGGTATGGTATACTGTAAAGAAGTATTAAAGAAAGATAAGATAAGAGTTGCAATGTTAAACATCGGAACAGAAGATAAAAAAGGTTCTCCAGACTTAAAAGAAGCATATCAATCGCTAACAGAAGAATGTCCAGAATTTATTGGAAATATTGAAGCAAGAGAAATATTATCTGGAGATGCAGATGTTGTTGTTGCAAATGGTCTTATGGGAAATGTTGCTTTAAAATCTATTGAAGGAACAGCTAAGATTATGAAAAATGCACTTATGTCTGAGTTTAAGAAGAATGTGTTTAATAAATTAAAAGCTGCAAGTTCAGTTGGGCTAATTAAAAAAGCTTTATATAAATATGATTATACTAAGTATGGTGGAGCAGTTCTTCTAGGTATAAAGAAACCGGTAATTAAAATACATGGTAATGCAAAAGCACAAAATTATGAAGCTGCAATACTTCAAGCGGACACTGTTTTAGAGCAAAAACTAGTAAGAAAATTGTCAGAAAAAATTACTAAGTAGTTACAAAACTATTGACAACAGTACAAAAATAATAGATAATACACATATAAGCTTTAACATGGAGGTGAATAAAGTGGATAATGTTTTTGAAAAAGTAAGAGAAGTAATAATGGAACAATTAGGAATAGAAGATGAAAGTAGTATAACAACAGCTACCACATTTATTGATGATTTAGGAGCAGATTCTTTAGATGTTGTTGAATTAATAATGGCATTAGAAGAAGAATTCGGTATTGAAGTACCAGAAGTTGAAGCTGAAAAAATCGTATCAGTTGGTGACGTGGTTGAATATATTAAATCAGTAGTCTAATATAAATAGAAAATGTAAATAACAGTACTTAGTACTGTTATTTTTTTCTTTTTTATGGTAAAATAATAAATGGAGTGAGTATTATGCTAAGTTTAATAGATATAGAAAAGAAAATAGGATATGTATTTAAAAACAAAGAGTTACTTAAAACAGCTCTTACACATAAGTCTTATGCATATGAAAGAACGGGTGAAGACATAACCAAATACAATGAAAGGTTAGAATTTTTAGGAGATGCAATATTAGAGCATATTGTGTCAATATATTTGTATAATGTAGAACCAAAGCTAAAAGAAGGTGTTATGAGTAAAAAGCGTGCTGAGATTGTTTGTGAAGCATCGCTTAGTAGGATAATACGCGAAAGAAACTTAGCAAAAGATATACGTCTTGGTAAATGTGAAATAAATACAGGCGGAAACAAAAAAGATGCAATACTTGCAGATATGTTTGAAGCAATTCTTGGCGCAGTATATTTAGATGGTGGATATGACGAAGCAAATAGAGTATGCTTGGATATGATAAAAAGCACAATAGATTATGTTGTAGCTAAAGAAGATACTTTAGACTACAAAACAAGACTTCAAGAAATACTTCAAAGAAACGGTAATGTAAAGATAGAATATGTACTAGAAAAAGAGCAAGGTAAAGATCATGCCAAAATGTTCTTTAGTGCAGTATATTTTAATGATAAGAAAATAGGAGAAGGTAGTGGAAAAACAAAGAAACTGTCAGAACAAAATGCAGCAAAACAAGCCATTGAAAAAATTAAAGATTAAGATAGACTTAAAAAAAGAATTGGGATTACATATTAAAAAAGAAGATATGTATATAATTCCAATATTCATACCTCATAGAGGATGCAAGAATGAATGCGTTTTCTGTAACCAAAGAAAGATTAGTGGTGAAACTCGTGATGTTACAGAACAAGATGTAAGAAATGAGATTGAAAGACATCTAGCGTTATATAAAGATAAGAACAAAAAGAAACAAATAGCATTCTTTGGTGGAAGTTTTACTGGTCTCGAAATGGAAGACCAAGTAAGATTTCTAAAGGTTGCAAATGAATATATAGAAAAAGGAACTGTAACAGATATTCGTATATCTACAAGACCAGATTATATTAGCGAACTAATTCTTAAGATTCTTAAAGGATACAATGTTTCTGTAATTGAACTTGGTGTTCAATCTATGGATGATGAAGTGCTACTTAAAGCTAAGCGTGGACATACATCGAAAGATGTAGTTAAGGCGTCTAATTTAATAAACAAATATGGTTTTGAACTTGGACATCAAGTAATGGTTGGGTTGCCAGATAGCACATTAGAAAAAGAACTTGAAACGGTAAGAAAGAGTATAGAACTTAAACCTAAAATGGTTAGAATATATCCTGTATATGTTCTTAAAGAAAGTAAGCTTTGGGATATGTATGAATCAGGAGAATACAAAGCTTTAGAGGTTGAAGATGCTGTGTCTAGAGCAAGTGCTATGTATGAAGAATACATTAAGCATAATATAAAAGTTATTAGAGTAGGACTTCAAACAACAGAAGAAATTAACTCTAAAAATGAAGATATAAAAGGCCCTGTTTGTGATAATTACAAAGAACAAGTTTTATCCAATATAGCCAAAAAACATACTATGGATAAAATAAGCAAGGCTAAAGAAAATAGAGAGATAGAGATAAAGGTACCGGACGCACAAATAAACTATGTTGTAGGTGCCAAGAAATCCAACATACCACAATATGAAAGTGGATACAGTGGAAAAGTCAGAGTAAAAATTAAGTAAATTAAGAAAAGTGTTATCTTTATCATAACACTTTTCTTTTTGGTTTTTTTATCATTTTGCTAACTGTATAAATTATGTGTTTTCCATTGATTTTTCAAAAAACTTAATATATAATGTCGGTATATATAGTAAAAGGGGAAACTTATGGACAAACCACTTGCGTTTAGAATGAAGCCAACAACGCTAGAAGAGTTCTATGGACAAGAACATATCGTGGGTAAAGATAAGTTGTTATATAGATTAATTAAAGCAGATAGATTAACTTCTGTAATATTTTGGGGACCACCAGGTTGTGGGAAAACATCGCTTGCTAGGGTAATAGCGAACACTACAAAATATAACTTTGTTGAACTAAATGCCACTTCTGCAGGGGTATCAGATATAAAGAAAATAGCAGAAGATACTAATAACTTGTTCTTTAATCCAAGCGGAAAGACAATAGTATTTATCGATGAAATACATAGATTTAACAAGTTGCAACAAGATGCACTTTTGCCTATGGTGGAAAAGGGAACAATAATACTTATAGGTGCAACAACAGAGAATCCGTATTTTGAAGTAAATAAAGCTTTGGTTTCAAGATCAACAATATTCAAATTAGAACCATTAACTGTAGATGCTGTAGAAGATATAATTAAGTCTACTTTAAGTAATAAAGAAAATGGTCTAGGAAATTATAAAATAGATATAGATGATGATGCTATAGGATTTTTAGCAAGAACAACAGAAGGAGATGTAAGAACTGCATTAAATGCATTAGAACTTGCAGTAATAAGCTCAGAACTTGAAGCGGATGGAAGTGTTAAAGTAACAGCTGAAATACTAGAAGAATGCCTCCAAAGTAGGAAGTTGTACTATGATAAAAATTCTGAAGTACATTATGATACAATATCTGCATTTATCAAATCAATGCGTGGAAGCGATCCGGACGCTGCGATACATTACTTAGCAAGAATGCTAGAAGCTGGAGAAGATCCTATGTTTATAGCTAGAAGAATTGTAATATGTGCAGCAGAAGATGTAGGCTTGGCTAACCCAAATGCACTTGTTGTAGCAAATGCTGCGATGCAAGCAGTACATCAAGTAGGAATGCCGGAAGCAAGAATAATACTTGCAGAAGCTGTATGCGTAGTTGCTAATTCTAGAAAATCTAACAGCGCATATATGGCTATAAATAATGCAATAGAAGATGTGCGTAATATGGATGTTGGAGAAGTTCCGATGCATATTAGAAATGCGCCAGTAAAAGAGATGGAAAAAGACGGATATCATGTTGGGTACAAGTATCCACATGATTATCCTGGTGGAATAGTAGAACAACAATATTTGCCAGATGAAATAAAAGACAAAAAATACTATATTCCTAAAGAATGGGAGGTTAGATAGTGTCAAGAAAAGATAAAAGAGAAGAAAATAAGAAACACGAGTCTAAACCTAAAAAGAAGATAGTAATAAAATTGCCAGAATTTAAGGGGTTTAATAAAAAACAAATATTAACATTTGTGTTAATTGCGTTAGGTCTTGCAATAATTCTTTGTATAATGAATTATTCGGACTTTGGTTTAGTGTTAAACAAAAATATAACAGACGAAGATGTTGTAAAAGTGGACCTAATAAGTTCAAACAACAAAATTTATTCATATTATAATGAGGTTTTAATCGCAGATTCGGACAAGATAACAACATATAATAAATATGGAAGAAAAACATGGGAAGTAAAAATGCAAGGTGCGATTGATGCAAAGATTTTTACTAACGGCAGATATCTTCAAATTATAAATACAGACAAGTCAATTGTATATATATTTAATGATAAATACGAAACTGCACAAATAAGAGTTGAAGGGAAAATACTTTCAGGAAATATAAATTCCAAAGGTGATAGTGTTATAGAATATGAAGCTTCTGGAAATAAAACAATACTTGCGGTCTATGATAAACATGGTAAGGCAAAATATAATGTTAAGCTTAGCAACAATACAATAGGCCAATATATATTGTCTGAAGATTCTAAAAAACTTATTTATGTAGATATAAACATAAACGGAATAAGCGCGGCTTCGTTGATTAAACTTGTAGAGTTAAAAGACGGTTCGAAGGTTGTAGACCTCGCATCAGAAGAAAATTCTTTAATATATGAAATGGACTTGATAGGCAATAAGCTTGTTTATAGAACAGATAAAAGCATTGTTCAATTAGATATGAATACTAAAAAAGAAAAGAAAAGTAGCATTGAGCAAACTGCTATAGTTTCACTAGATTTAGATGAAAACAAATATTCATATGTAGAGTTTAATAATGGCAAATATTTATTAGGCATAAAAAATATAGGTGGAAAAGATAAAGAGGAAGTAGAGATAAAGGAAATGCCAAAACACTATATCTACTTAAAAGATAAAGTGTATGTGTGTTTTCAAAAAGAAATGTACGTATACAATAATTACAAGATGAAAATTAAAGAGTATAATAGTGATATGGTTATAACAAAACCGGTTATTTTAGGAGAAGGAAATAACATAGCGTTTCTTGTTTCAAATAAGTTAATAATTTATACAATATAAGGGGGAAAGAAAAATGATTATTGATATAATTATAGTAGCCTTGTTTTTAGGCGCAGCAGGCGTAGGCTACAATAAAGGTGGATTAAAACTTATAGCGAGTTTTGGTACATTTATAGTTGCATTCGTTGCGGCTTATCTATTAGCTAATACAACTGGTATGGCTCTTAAGAAAACTGAAGTGGGAGCGGTAGCAGCAAAAACAATAAAAACATCGTTAGTTAATGTTTTAGATTTAACTAAAGGTGAAAATCCAGTTGCAGATGTTGTTACAGATATAGCTTCAAACATGCCAATAGGTGGAGATATAATTGGTAAATTAGTTAAAAAAATAAATAAGGAATTACAAGCAAGTAGTGCGGTATTGGCTAATAAAGTTGTAAATTACTTGTTTATAGGTATAGGATTTATGCTTATATTCATAACAGCTAAAGTTGTTCTAAGTATAGCGTTCTTTATTCTAGAATTGGTATTTGAACTTCCACTGCTAAAAGAAATGAACAAGTTAGTTGGACTGGGATTAGAAAGTGGGTTTATGCTAATAAAGATATGGATGGTATTTGGTTTAATAAGCTTCATGTCTCCGATAGACTTTATGGCTAAAGCAGTTAGATTATTAAATGATACGGTTCTTGCTAAATTAATATATGACAACAACTGGTTATTATCATTTATAATAAGCATACTATAGTAATAAGGAATGATGAGTTTGAAAAAGAAGAAACGTACATTATGTGCAAAAATAACAAGATTTTGTACAGGTATAACAATAATATCAGTGATTGCATGGGTAGCGCTTTTCAACATAAATAATATGTTGGGCGCTACAAGCGCATCAGCAAGTAACCCGGAAGACGAATTGTTTAAATATTCTAATGAACCCAAAAAAGATAATGTATCTTTGCTTTTCGCGGGTGTAGATAAAGATGGGTTAAGAACAGATAGTATAATTTATGCAAAATATGACACGGTTAACAATAAGTTATATATGATGTCTATTCCAAGAGACACTTATACAGACCATAAGTATGCAACCAACAAGATAAATACAATTTATCGTGGCGGCAAGTATACAAATGAGTTTATAGGCGAAATAGAGAAGCTTTTGGATGTTAAGATAGATTATTATGCTGTAATAAACTTAAAGGTTGTATCGGATGTTGTAGACGCAATAGGCGGTATAAATATAACATTAGACGATGATGTTTGGAAGTTGGATAAGAAAACGGGTAAGTGGAATCTAGCATTCCCTAAAGGCGAACAAACATTAAATGCAAAACAAGTTGAAACGCTAATTAGAAATAGAGACTATAAAGATGGGGATTTATCAAGAGGCAAAATGCAAAGAAATGTAATAACAGCATTAATTAAAAATCTGGTCTCTACAAAGACACTTATGAAACTAATGGATATAAAAGACATCGTTTTAAGCAATACGAATACTAATATTACAGTTAGAGAAGGCATGAAGTATTTAGGAGAAATTAAAGAGGTAGACCTTAAAAATGTTGTCTCAACAAATATGCCACTTTTAGACATTAACTATGTAGTTGATGGAACCGCATGTGTGCTTGTAAATAAAGAAAAAGCAAGAAAAATAATTAAAGAAGAATGGGTGTATACACCTGTGGAAACAAATAATGACACCTTAAATAATGAGCAAAATTAAACTGCTCATTATTTTTATGTAAATATACTAGACATTTATGTTAAAAATAGTTGAAAATAAATAAAAATTATGTTATACTTGATAAGTCACGTATGTGATAATACACACACAAACAAAGTCTATAGCCTTTCCTCGAAAGAGGTCATATAGATGCCAAAGTTTGTGGAGGAAACTAAAAAAGGAGGAATTTTAAAATGGCAATTATACCTATGAGATCATTACTAGAAGCTGGTGTACACTTTGGACACCAAACAAAAAGATGGGACCCAAGAATGGCTCCTTACATCTTTACAGCAAGAAATGGAATATACATTCTTGACTTACAAAAAACTTTAAAGAAAGCAGTAGAAGCTTACGAACTAGTTAACAAAGTAGCTAGTGAAGGTGGTTCAATACTATTTGTTGGAACTAAAAAACAAATAGCAGAATGCATCAAAGAAGAAGCTGAAAGATGTGGAATGTACTACATCAACAGCAGATGGTTAGGTGGAACATTAACTAACTTCAAAACAATAAGAACTAGAATAGCTAGACTTGTTGAATTAGAAACTATGGAAGCTGATGGAACATTCGATTTACTTCCAAAGAAAGAAGTTAGCAAATTAAAACTTGAAATGGAAAAATTAAACCTTAACCTTGGTGGTATTAAAGATATGGAAAAACTTCCATCATTAATATTCTTAGTAGACTCTAAGAAAGAATTAATTTGTACTAAGGAAGCTAGAAAACTTGGTATACCAACAATTGGTTTAATAGATTCTAACTGTAACCCTAACGATGTTGACTATGTAATTCCTGGTAATGACGATGCTGTAAGAGCAGTTAAATTAATAACAGCTAAAATGGCAGACGCAGTTATTGCTGGAAAAAACGGTGAACCAGTTGAAGATTTAGGTCTTGATGATGTAGAAACTATGGAAGAACTAGTTAAAGAAATGGGCGAAGATAAAATAGAAAGAAAACAAAATAGACCAGCTAGAAGACCAAGACAAGAAAAAGCTACAGAAGAAGTAGTAGAAGAAACTACAACTAAGGAGGAATAATAATATGGTAACAGCAGAACAAGTTAAAGAATTAAGAGAAATGACAGGTGCAGGCGTTATGGACTGCAAAAAAGTTTTAGTTGAAACTGATGGAAACATGGACAAAGCAGTTGAACTATTACGTGAAAGAGGAATAGCTAAAGCAGCTAAAAAAGCTAGTAGAATAGCAGCTGAAGGTTTAGTAGAAGCTTATATTCATAGCGGAAGATATGGTGCATTAGTTGAAGTAAACTCTGAAACTGACTTCGTTTCTAAAAACGAAGAATTCAGAACATTTGTTAGAGATGTTGCAATGCATATAGTTGCATCAAATCCTAAATATGTTTCAAGAGATGAAGTTCCTGCTGATGTTGTAGAAGCTGAAAAAGAAATACTTAAAGCACAAGCTTTAAACGAAGGAAAACCAGCAGCAATTGTAGACAAAATGGTAGAAGGAAGAATAAACAAATTTTTCGAGGAAGTATGTTTATTAGATCAACCATTCGTTAAAGACCAAGACAAAACAGTTCAAGAAGTTCTTAACGAAAAAATCGCTGTAATTGGTGAAAATATAGTAATCAGAAGATTTGTTAGATTTGAAAGAGGCGAAGGAATCGAAAAGAAAAAAGAAAACTTTGCTGAAGAAGTAATGAAACAAGTTAATGGTTAATATAAACAAATAGAACAAATAAAAAATGAGTACCATCGGTACTCATTTTTTATTTGCATTTTAATTGGCTTTTATTTACTTATTCAAATTTCTAATTCTATTTGCTTTTCTCTTAAGAGTGGTTTTAATTTCTTTTTCTACTTTCTCTTTATCTAGTGGATGTTTTTCTTTCTTGTTTTTTCTTTTTTTTAGTTTAGCAATAATAGATATTACAAGTATTACTAAAACTATGCAAATAATTATTGCTGTTGTAAATTCGGGCTCTTTAACAATATTTAATGTTTTTAATTCGGCTATTGTTAAATCATAAGTTGCATTATAAGAACCTTTATCTGTATTTATTGTAAATGTAATGTCACCATAATCCTCATTTTCTTTAAATGTTTCTTTAGTAACTGTAGATAGACTAGTTTCGTCTAATTTCAATTCATAAGCTATTGTAGTTATAGTTTCATCGTTTTTTAACAGCAACTCTAAATTGTCTTTAATGTTTAATTTGTATTTTAAGTTTGTCTCGTAGTTTATATAGTCAAATGAATAGTTTTCTTTATTATCAATAGTACGTCTAGTAAAGTTGTCAAAAGAGTAATTAAATAAGTTTATTGCATCCGTATATCTAGCGTCTTTTCCGTTAACAGTACCAGCCTTAAATACGGCTATAATAATTGTTTTACCATCTTTTTGGCCTAGAGTAACTAATGTTTTACCAGCTTCGTTAGTGAAACCGGTTTTTCCACCAATGGCGTATTCATAAAATCTAGCATGCTTACTTTCTTCTTTAGTCAATATTAATCTGTTTGTGTTATATAAATATCTTTTAGATTTAGTTTTATTCGTCTCTGGAACTATATATAGTTTTGTAGAGATGATTTCAACAAACTTTTCGTTCTGTATGCAGTAATTAAAAATTTTAGCAATGTCTAATGCTGTTGTATAATGGTTATCGTCTGAGTAACCATGAGCGTTTACAAAATTCGTTCCAGTACAACCAAGCTCTTTGGCTTTTTCGTTCATTAACTTTACAAAATCTTGAACATTCCCTGAAACCGCTTCAGCTAAAACGTTAGCAGCATCATTTCCTGAATAAATTAGAAGACAATGTAATAGTTCATCTACTGTAAGTATTTCACCTTCTTTGATGTATGCTGAAGAACTGTCCCATGGTATTTTAAGGGCTGTTTTTGTTGCTACTATATTTTGGTTTAAATCTAAATTTTCCAACGCTAAAATAGCGGTAATAATCTTTGTTATGCTAGCAGGATATACTTTAGCGTTCATATTTTTATCATAAAGTACGGTGCCAGAACCAGCTTCCATTGCAATAGCTGCTTTGGAGTTTGTAGTAGGTGGCTCTGCCGCGAATACTGAAAAACAATTAAATAATATGAATGTGAATATCCAAATTTTATATGGAATCTTGAGTTTCATTTATTCACCTCGCAAGTAGCACTATTATACTATACAATAATCAAATAGTGAATAGATTTTTACAAAATATTGATTTAATATTGAGTATGATATAAAATATGAGTGGAATGAGGAGATTATGAAAATGTTAAAAAAACAAGGTGTAACAATGATAACGTTATCAATTGCAGTTGCAGTAATGGCAATCCTTACAGCAGTTGTAATAATTAATATAGACGATATAGTACCTAACGCTAGAAAATCTAAAATAGCAGAGGAATTTGAATTAATAGAAGATGCGGTTAAGGAATACTATTTAACATACGGTAATTACCCAGTATTAAACGGTAGGACATATACTAAAACTCAATTAACGTCATTAAATACGACTGGTAAAGGTTCAGCACTTTCTGCGACAATAACTGCAAATGGAGATGATGATGCTATTTTCTTTGTTGTAGACCTAGAAAAGATAAGGGTTACAACATATAACTATGGAAAAAGCAGAACACAAGATGATATTTATGTCGCTGCAGATTTAACAGGCAACTTGTATTATCCAAGGGGCATATTAGCTAATGGTGAAACAGTATTTTCTGCAGGGGATTTTGAAGATACAACTAACATTGAATAAAGATAAAAAAAACAAAGCGTAACAATGTGTGAGATTAGCTAAAACTATTGATTTTTTGCATAAATATAGTATAATAGTCACAGAGATTTTTGGAGGTAGAAAGCATATGGATTTAAGCATATATGAAAATAAAATGAAAGAAAGAATTGATTATTTAAGAGAAGAATTAGGAAATATAAGAGCGGGTAGAGCAAACCCACAAATATTAAACAAAATATGTGTGGAATACTATGGCTCATTAACACCACTTAATCAAGTAGCATCAATATCTGTTCCGGAACCAAGACAAATATTAATAGCACCATGGGATAAAAGCTTATTAAATGAAATAGCTAAAGCTATAACTAAGGCAGATATAGGAATCAACCCACAAAACGATGGAACTGGAGTTAGACTAATATTCCCAGAACTAAACGAAGCAAGAAGAAAAGAAATAGCTAAAGATATAAGCAAAATGGGTGAAGATACAAAGGTTGCAATTAGAAATATAAGAAGAGACGCAATTGATGATATTAAGAAAACAGGAAAAGAAGAAAGTATAAGCGAAGATGAAATTCGTTCTTTAGAAGATTCTGTTCAAAAAATAACAGATAAACAAATTGAAATAGTATCTGGAGTAGTTGCAGAAAAAGAAAAAGAAATAATGGAAGTATAGTAGGGGTTTTTATGAAAAAAAGAATAATTTCGGGGGCAGTTTTTGTGGCGTTATGGATAGCCATTCTGCTAATAAATAATCCTCTATTCGACACAACGATAGTAGCTACGCTTGCTATAATAGCAACATATGAATACTATAAAGCATTTAAAAATATAGGTTATAAACCAATTGCTTGGATTGGATATCTAGGGTGTATGGCTATATTTTTAATGGGAGGAATAATTCCTGAAGAATATAAATTATTATTAATAAAAATAATAGTACCTGTAGGACTAATAAGCGCATTTGCTTATATGGTTGTAGGTAATGTAAAAAGAACAATTTTAGATGTTGCAATAACAATATTTGGTTTGTTGTACATACCATGTCTATTCTCTTTCTTAAAACTAATATTAGGTTTAAGAGAATATAGCAGATTCTATCTACTATATGTATTATTTGGGGCATTTGTAAGTGATACATTTGCATTCTTAGTTGGTTCTAAGTTTGGAAAAACAAAACTTGCACCAGATATTAGCCCAAATAAAACAGTAGAAGGATCTATGGGTGGTATAATTGGAGTTGTAATTTCATTTATAATATTAACACTAGTAGGTGACTTAAATGGAATACCAGGAGATGTATTCTATTGGACAATGGTAGGTGTTGCAGCTGCAATAGCTGGTCAATTTGGTGATTTAACAGCATCTGCAATAAAAAGATTTTGTAAAATTAAAGATTTTGGAAATATAATGCCAGGACACGGCGGAATATTAGACAGATTTGATAGTTTAATGTTTGTTGCGCCAATCGTATATATTTTTATAACTTTATACGTATAATAGAAAAGAGGTATATGAATAATGGCTTTAGTTTTAACTATAATTAAACTAATAATAGTTTTAAGTGTAGTTGCTACTATCCATGAATTTGGGCACTTCCTTTTTGCTAAACTGTTCAAAATGACAGTAAACGAATTTAGCATAGGGTTTGGCCCAAAAATATTCTCTAAAGAATATAAAGGAACTAAGTATTCTTTAAGATGGATATTGTTTGGTGGATATGTTGCAATTGAAGGTGAAGAAGGAGATTCGCAAGACGAGAATGCCTTTAACAGAAAACCATGCTGGCAAAGAATAATTGTGCTTGTAGCGGGAGTGCTATTCAATGCAATACTTGCAACAGTATTATTCTTAGGAACAAATATGGTATCACCAACATTTGGAACTAAAATATCTGGCATCTATGAAGATGGTGCCGCATATATTGCTGGAATTCGTGAAGGCGATATAATAACAAAAATAGAAGATAAAGTAACACATATTTATCAAGATGTTGCGTTATATAACAAAACAGACAAAACAGATGTAACAGTTGAATATTTAAGAGAGGGTAAAACATATACCACTCTTGTAAAAGACGCAGTTAAGAAAATTGGTTATATGGGCGTGTATTTTGAAGCAACAAAACTGGATGAAGATGGTAATGTATTAACATATGTTCAAGTAGTTGAACCTGGAATGCCAGCTGCATCAAAAATAAAAGCGGGAGACAAAATACTAAAAGTTAATGGTAAAGAGACAGTGTTATCTATTGATGTAATATCTGAAATATCTGCTAACGCTGAAAAAGAAGTAACAATATTAGTATTAAGAGATGGTAAGGAAGTGGAAGAAAAACTTACACCAGCTACGAAACTTTCTTTTGATTTAGGATTATCTAATTTTGCTGAAGAAAAAACAACAATCAAAACAGCTTACTATAAATCTGTATCAACAATAACTCAAATAGTAGGATCATATGTTGACTTGTTTATGGGAAAAGTTAAAGTAAATCAATTATCTGGAATAGTTGGAATTGGTGAAATGGTTTCTAGAACTGAAGGAATAGCTGAATTCTTAAGTATGATGGCTATGATATCTTTAGCAGTAGGAATTGCGAACATATTACCATTCCCGCCGCTTGATGGTGGTAAAGTAGTGCTAGTGTTAATAGAGTGGATAACTAAGAAGAAAGTTCCAGAAAAAGTGGAATTAATACTAAGCTATATCGGACTAGGATTATTACTTGCACTTACAGTGTTTGTAACAATAAACGATATAATAAGAGTAATATAAAATAAAACGAAAGAAGAAATTAAATAAGTATAAAAACTCAAAATGTTAATATTACCATTTTGGGTTTTTATATACGTATATGGGGGAAATATATGAAAAAACTAAGTGAATTGTTTGCACCTGCGGCAATAGAAGGCAGTAGTATAAACGATTTGATGGTAGAAGAGGTTAAGTTTTCAAAAAAGGCCAATGCGGCAATTATAAAACTTGAAATAAAAGGCGAGATAGAACCTAAGGATGTTGTAGCGTTTGAAACAAACGCTACTAAAGCGTTCTCCTTGAAAAGTTTCAGGGTAATTCCTCATTTAAATGAGAAAAGAGACTTTGATGAAGAAGATGTAGATAGAGTTTTAGATTATTTGAAACTAGCTAGACCTTATGTATCAAATGTACTAGAAATATCTAAAAGGGAGTATATTAAGGAAAACAATAAAGTAATAATAGAACTTAAAGTTCCAAATGCTAACTTTTTGAAGCTACAAAAAACAGAAGAGTTTTTAACAGAAACGGTATCTGCATATTATGGTGCAAATATTGAATTTGAAATTTGTGATTCAACTACAGCGAAAGCAGATTTTGTTGCAAGCCATAAGGAAGAGAAGTTTATAGCACCACCATCGGATAAGCCAAAGGACCAAAAGCCACAGGGTGAGTACAAAGCACCTGTCGCACCACAACCACAATCACAATCATCGCAACCAGCATACTTTAAGCCTAAAGAAGAAAAACAAGAAGGTCCAAAAGCAGAAAATGTAATAATGGGTAAAGACATTACAAGTGCTAAAGTAGATAAGATAGAAGATATAAATCAAGATATGGAAAATGCTTGTATTGAAGGTAAAATAGAAGCGTGTGAGGTTAAAACTACTAAGACTGGTAAAGAAATGTTTTCTTTAGAAGTAAGTGATGAAACAAGTACAATAGCTGTAAAAATCTTTGCAGATCCTAAACGTATAGATGTTGGTGAACTTAGTGGAAGATTAAAAGTTGGTAAATACATAAAAGCAGATGGAAAACCACAATATGATATGTTTGCTAAAGATATATCAATAATTCTAAGAAACATAGTAGATGGTAAGAAGCCACCTGAAAGAAAAGACGAAGCTGAGGTTAAGAGAGTAGAACTTCATCTACATACACAAATGAGCTCTATGGATGGAGTGAGTTCTGCAACGGATCTTGTAAAGCAAGCTATAAAATGGGGACATAAAGCAATAGCAATAACAGACCATGGTGTTGCACAAAGCTTCCCGGAAGCAAATCTTGCAGCATTTAACTATGCTGAAAAGAAGTTTGATATTAAAGTGCTATATGGTACAGAAGGGTATTTAGTACCAGATGTTGCACCTGTATTTGAAGCACCAACAACTTACACTGTTTTTGATATAGAAACAACTGGTTTTACTCCAGGGAGCGATGCAATAACAGAAATAGCAGCTGTTAAAGTAAAAGATGGACAAGCAATAGATGAGTTCTCTACATTTGTAAATCCAGAAAGAAGTATACCTAAAGAAGTACAAGAGTTAACTCATATAACACCAGATATGGTTAAAGATGCTCCAAAAATAGAAGAAGCATTAAAAGGATTTTTAGATTTTGCAAAGGATACAGTTATAGTTGCACATAATGCAAAATTTGATACGTCATTCATAAACTACTATGCAGATAAATGTGGTTATACAAAACCAGAGTTTGCAATAGATACGTTGGCTATAGCTAGAGAAATGTTTGAAGGATATGAAAATCATAAGTTGGGAACAATAGCGGCAAACTTAAATATAGAATTAGAAAATGCGCATAGAGCTATAAATGATGCTAGAGCAACAGCAAAAGTATTTATAAAAATGTGCGAAATTCTAGAAGAACGTGGTATGAAACTAAACGAATATGTTCAAACTGAATATATAGAAGATAAGAGAAACTTCACGCCATACCATATAATAATATTTGCTAAAAACTATGTTGGACTTAAGAATTTATACAAACTAATATCTTTTGCACACATTAGATATTTCCACAAGAAACCTAGACTTTCTAGATCGTTAATAAATAGATATAGAGAAGGATTAATAATTGGTTCTGCTTGTGAAAGAGGAGAACTTTACCAAGCTGTTTTAGAGAATAGAATGGATGAGGCACGTGAAATTGCTAAATATTATGATTATTTAGAAGTTCAACCAATAGGTAACAACGAATTCTATATTCGTAATGGTACGGTTAAAGATGAAAAAGAGTTACAAGAAATAAATAAAAAGATAATAAACTTGGGTAAAGAGTTAAATATACCTGTAGTAGCTACAGGCGATGTTCACTTTATGAATCCTCAAGATGAGTTATATAGAAGAATAATAATGGCTGGTCAAGGATATGATGATGCGGATGAACAAGCACCACTTTACTTAAGAACAACAAATGAAATGCTTAAAGAGTTCGATTACCTTGATGAAGCAACTGCAAGAGAAATTGTAATAGAAAACACTAATAAGATTGCAGATATGTTTGAAGAAATAAAACCAGTTGTTGATGGAACATACAACCCGGTAATTGATGGCTCGGATGAGGAAATAGAAAGACTAACTTATGAAAAAGCGAGAAGTATATATGGAGATCCGCTTCCTGAAATAGTTGAAGCAAGAATAAAGAAAGAATTAAACTCAATAATAACTAATGGATTCTCGGTTATGTACATAATAGCTCAAAAACTAGTTAAGAAATCTAATGATGATGGATATCTAGTTGGTTCCAGAGGTTCGGTTGGTTCGTCTTTCGTGGCAACAATGTCTGGTATAACAGAAGTAAATCCGCTTCCACCACATTATGTATGTCCTCATTGTAAATATAGTGAATTCCCACCAGTTACAGTTACAACTGGAGTAGATATGGAAGATAAAGATTGTCCTAAATGCGGAAATAGAATGAAGAAAGATGGAATGGATATTCCATTCGAAACATTCCTTGGATTTAAAGGAGATAAGGTTCCAGATATAGACCTTAATTTCTCTGGAGATTATCAATCAAAAGCACACGCATATACAGAGGTGCTATTTGGTAAATATAAAACATTTAGAGCGGGAACAATATCTACACTTGCAGAAAAAACTGCATATGGATTTGTTAAGAAATATTATGAAGGTAAGAATCAATATGTAAGAGTACCCGAAATAAACAGAGTGTCTAGAATGTGTACAGGTATTAAGAGAACAACAGGACAACACCCGGGTGGTATTATAGTTGTACCAAGAGATAAAGAAATTTACGATTTCTGTCCGGTACAAAGACCAGCAGATGATCCTACATCAAGTACAATAACTACACATTTTGACTTCCACTCAATACATGACAACTTACTAAAACTAGACATACTAGGACATGATGATCCTACTGTTATTAGAATGTTAGAAGATTTAACAGGAATAGATGCAAAAACAATACCTTTAGATGAACCAAAGGTAATGTCTTTGTTCAGTTCAACTGAGGCATTAGGTATAACAGAGGAACAAGAACGTTCTAAAGTTGCTACTTACGCTATACCAGAGTTTGGTACTAAGTTTGTTAGACAAATGCTACTAGATACAAAGCCAACAACATTTGGTGAACTTGTTAGAATATCTGGTCTATCACATGGTACTGACGTTTGGCTAAACAATGCGCAAAGCCTAATAGAGCAAGGAATAACAACGCTTAAAGAGGCAATATGTACTCGTGACGACATCATGATTTACTTAATACAAAAAGGACTTGATCCATCTCTTGCGTTTAAGATAATGGAGATAACAAGAAAAGGTAAAGCTAAAAAAGATCTTACGGAAGAAATGAAGGAGAAGATGAGAGAATGTGATGTGCCAGAATGGTATATAGATTCTTGTCTAAAGATTAAGTACATGTTCCCTAAAGCCCATGCTTGTGCTTATGTTATGATGGCATATAGAATTGCATACTTTAAGGTATATCATCCGAAAGCTTTCTATGCTACATATTTAACAGTTAGAGCAGATGCTTTTAATGCAGATGTAATGTGCACAAATAAGCAAAAGGTTAAAGAGGCAATGAAAACGATTGAATCTAATCCCGAGGCAAGTAATGTTGAAAAAGATATGGTTACAGTTCTTGAAGTTGTAAATGAAATGATGGAAAGAGGAATAGACTTCTTGCCAATAGATTTATATAAATCTGATGCAACTAAATTCTTGGTAGAAGAAGATGGAATAAGACCACCACTTTCAGCAATACCTACATTTGGTACGGTCAACGCTAAGAATATAGCTGAAGCTAGAAAAGACGGTGAATTTTCATCTAAAGAAAATCTAATGACACGAGCAAAGTTGGGGAAATCTGCAATGGAACTATTAGATAAATATGGCTGTACAAAAGGTATGCCAAATTCAGCTCAAGTATCATTATTTGATGAATTCTAAAAAAATATTGAAAAGTATTAAATGATAGTATATAATATTAACGAGGAGTTGATTATATATGAAATTAGATTTAAATGGAATGGGCATTGAAGTAACAGACGGTATCAGAGAATATGCTGAAAAAAGAGTAAGCAAATTAGATAAGTTCTTTGATAAAGACACAATTGCACACGTTACATTCGCAGCAAAGAAGGAGAAACAATACGTGAGTCTTCGTGTAGAAGCTAAAGGCAAAACTTATATGGCAGAAGAACCAACTCATGACGTTTATGCTGGTATTGACCTTGTAATGGACAAAATTTTAGGTCAAATAAGAAAACAAAAAACTAAAATATTAAATAAAAGAACAGAAAAGAATGTAAACATGGGTGTTACTGAAGAAGACCTAGATGTTGAATAAAATTGAATATTAAATAAACGAGAGGATTTTTCCTCTCGTTTTTATATTCTATATTTCGATTTATATAATTTGTCTATGTCTAATGTCTATACAATACAAACACCATATAACACGCATATATGCTAAGTAATGTAAAACCTTCCATTGCAGTAATTTCGGGCTTTTTCCTAGTAAATAATCTAAGAACCAAACATACTAAAACAAATACTGCAGCGTCTATAACAAGTGACGGTGTATTTACTTTAATTGGACTAATCAAAGCAGAAGTGCCTATAACAAATAGTGTATTAAACATGTTACTACCAATAAGATTTCCTATTGCTATATTTATTCTGTTTTTCTTTACAGCGGCAATTGAAGTAGAAATTTCAGGAAGCGATGTTCCAACGGCAATTATTGCGATAGATATAAATGTTTCACTAACCTTAAACACTCTTGCAATTACAACAGCATTATTTACAACAAGTTCTGCTCCTATATATATTGCGACAATGCATAACAACATTAAGAATACATCTTTAAGGATAGCCTTAATATCTTTCATTGAAAATACTTTTTTGTTATCTGCATCTTTTCTATCTTTTTTGTAACGTATTTGTTTTTCTTTAACATCTTTATATTTCTTCTCTCGGCGATTTCTTAAATACTCTCCAAATTCATATAATGTGTAATATATAAATATAGAGAAGAATAGTAAAAGAATAATACCATCTGTTCTTGTTACCGCGTTATGAGTTGAACCAGAATCTACTATATCCATCAAGAGAACAAATAGAGCAGTACTAGATATTAAGCTCATATTCATATCTTTTCTAATTGTTTCACGTAACAATTTTAGTGGATTTGTAAGACAAATAATTCCTAAAATGCAACACATGTTGAATAAGTTTGTTCCAATGATATTACCAATCAGGAAATCTGAACTTCCGTTAAACGAGGCGCTTAATGATAGTAATAACTCTGGAAGACTAGTTCCAATAGACACTATTGTAAGGCCAATCAGGACTTCGCTCATCTTAAACTTTTTACCGATTTTTGTTCCTAGATCAACAAATAAGTCTGATCCTTTTATTAATAAAAATAATCCTGCCACCATAAGTAAAATGGCAAAAAATACATTCATGTTTTTCTCCTTTGTATAATTAATAAAAGTATATCATGAAGTTAGTTAAAATAACAACATATAAATTGTGTAAAATACAGAAAAAGCAAAAAGTGCAGATATATATCTGCACTTTAATAAAATAAATGGTTATCTAATAAAATTACATATTAGATTCAGCCTTTTCTATAAGTTTCTTAACCATTCTTCCACCTATAGAACCAGCTTGTTTAGAAGTTAAATCACCGTTATAACCTTGTTTTAAGTTAACACCGATTTCACTTGCAACTTCGTATTTCATTTTTTCTAAACCAGCTTTTGCATTTGGGTTTACGTATGAATTACTTGCCATAAAGTTTCACCTCCTATTTTCTATTGCAAAACTTAAATTTGTTTTACACTAATAATTTGTGAAAATATTAATAAAAAATACAGGAAATTTGTGGTAAAAAACAATTCAAAAAATGATTAAAAAACATAGCTAAATGAGCATCTTTGATTGACTTTTTATGTAAAGTGTGTTAAAATACTAATTATGTAATGCAATGTTGGAGGTAAAGATGAATACAATATTAAAAAAGACAATAGCAACAATATTATTAATAACAATGTTAATAACACATACACCAGTATATGTTATTGCGGCAGCAGACACAACTCCGCCATCAGTGGTGGTTTCTGGGCTGTCTTCAAGCACAGTAGCGTATAAGGGAGAATCTATGAGTTTTAAGGTGTACTTCTCAGATGAAACGGCAATGGGAGAAGTAACGCTTACTAAAAACCATGTTATGCTAATAGGATTTGCAGGAGATATATCTGTAAGTGGAAGCGGAAATACAAGAACAGTAACTATCTCAAACATAAATGACAATTCTACAACAGCAAACAAGGTTACAATAAGAGCAAATGCGGCGAAAGACGCTGCTGGAAATACATCTAAGGTTTTCACATCTTCAGCTTTCACTATAACTGAAAGACCAGATACAACAAAACCTTCAGTAGTATTATCAGCACCATCACCAGCAACAATAACAGAGGGTGGAACTGTAAGTTATACAGTATCATTTGCAGATAATAAAGGTATAGCAACTAATAACTTTAGTGCAAGTTATGTATCATTATCTGGATTTGATGCAACAGTTTCTGTAAGCGGAAGCGGAAATACTAGAACAGTAACACTTTCAAATGTAACAGGAGCAGCAGACTCAGACAATAAAATATCAATAAGAGCAAATGCAGTAAAAGATGCTGCTGGAAACGGATCAAGCGTTGTAACATCAACAGCTTTCACAATAAAAGCTAAAGATGCAACAAAACCTTCAGTAGTAGTATCAGCACCATCACCAACAACAGTGGTAGAGGGTGGAACTGTTAAATACACAGTGTCATTCTCAGATAATGTTGGAATATCAACATATAACTTTAATGAAAACTATGTATCGTTAACAGGATTTACAGCTAATGTTGCAGTGAGCGGAAGTGGAAACACAAGAACAGTAACTCTTTCAAATATAGCAGGAGCTGCTGATTCAGATAATAAAATATCAATAAGAGCAAACGCAGTAAAAGATGCTGCTGGAAATGGATCAAGCGTTGTAACATCAACAGCTTTCACAATAAAAGCTAAAGATACAACAAGACCATCAGTAGTAATATCTAAGCCATCACCAACAACAGTTGAACAAGGTGGAACTGTTAAATATACAGTATCATTCTCAGATGAAACAGCAATGGGAACTGTAAACTTTAATGAAGATTATGTAGCATTAATAGGATTTACAGGAAATGTATCTGTAAGTGGAACAGGAAATACTAGATATGTAACAATATCTAATGTAACTGGAACAGCAGATTCAGACAATAAAATAACAATAAGAGCAAATGCAGCAAAAGATGCTGCTGGAAATGGAACAGTAGCAACTAACTCTACAACATTTACAATTGTAGAGCCAGTAAAAGATACAACAAGACCATCAGTAGTAATTTCAAAACCAACTCCAATGTCAGTAACAGAAGGTGGAACAGTTAAATATACAGTATCATTTGCTGACGAAACAGCAATGGGAACTGTAAACTTTAATAAAGATTATGTAGCATTAATAGGATTTGACGCAACAGTTTCTGTAACAGGAACAGGAAATACAAGAACAGTAACATTAACAAATGTAACTGGCGCAGCAGATTCAGACAATAAAATAACAATAAGAGCAAATGCAGCAAAAGATGCTGCTGGAAATGGAACAGTAGCAACTAACTCTACAACATTTACAATTGTAGAACAAGTAAAAGATACAACAAGACCATCAGTAGTAATTTCAAAACCAACTCCAGTTTCAGTAACAGAAGGTGGAACTGTAAAATACACAGTAGTATTCTCAGATGAAACAGCGATGGGAACAATAAACTTCAATGAAAGTTATGTAGCATTAATAGGATTTGATGCAACAGTATCTGTAAGTGGAACAGGAAATACAAGAACAGTAACATTAACAAATGTAACTGGCGCAGCAGATTCAGATAACAAAATATCTGTAAGAGCAGGAGCAGCAAAGGATGCGGCAGGAAATGCAACAGTTGCAACAACATCAACAGCATTTACAATTGTTGAAATAGTAAAAGATACAACAAAACCATCAGTAGTAATATCTAAACCATCTCCATTATCTGTGGACGTTGGTGGAACAGTAAGTTATACAGTAATGTTCTCAGATGAGACTGCTATGGGTAAAGTACACTTTAATGAAAACTATGTAGCATTAATAGGATTTGACGCAACAGTTTCTGTAACAGGAACAGGAAATACAAGAGTTGTTACATTATCTAACATTAAAGGTGATGCAGATTCTAACAATAGAATAGCAGTAAGAGCAGGAGCAGCAGAGGATGCGGCAGGAAATAAAACAGCAGTAGTTGAGTCTACTAACTTTACAGTTACTATACCAACTCCTAAGGATACAACAGCACCTTCAGTGCTAGTATCTAACCCAAATCCAAAGACTGTAGAACTTGGCGGAACAGTTAAATATACAGTAGTATTCTCAGACGAGACTGCTATGGGAACAATACATTTTAATAAAAACTATGTAGCATTAATAGGATTTGATGCAGACATAACAGTAACAGGCGATGGAAATACAAGAACAGTAACATTAACTAATATTCAAGGTGGATTAGACTCAGATAACAGAATAGCAATAAGAGCAGGAGCAGCAGAAGATGCAGCTGGAAACAAAACTAAAGTGGTAGAAGCACCTAACTTTACAGTTATAGCTCCACCAGTTAAAGACACAACAGCTCCATCAATAGCGATATCTGCACCTAAGCCAGGAACAATTGAATTAGGTGAAACAGTTAAATATACAGTAGTATTCTCAGATGAGACTGCTATGGGTAAAGTTCATTTCGATAAGAGCTATGTTACATTAATAGGCTTTACAGCTAACATTATAGTAACAGGTGACGGAAACACAAGAACAATAACACTTACAAATGTTCAAGGTGGAATAGATAAAGATAATAGAATATCAATTAAAGCAGGAGCAGCAGAAGATGCAGCTGGAAACAAAACTAAAGCAGTAGAATCAACAAACTTTGAAATTATTAAAACTGAAGAAAGAGATTCTATAGCTCCAGTAGTAAAAATAACTTCTGTAAATCCAACAGCAATATATGCAAACGGAACAGTAAAATACACTGTAACATTTGCAGACAATATTAAAGTAACAGAAGTAAATCTATATACAAGCAAAATAAAAACAATGGGATTTGACGCAGATATATCTGTAAAAATGAACGGATTAAAATCAGCAGAAATCACATTAAAGAATATAAAAGGAACAGTAGGAAGCAATAAATATATTGTTATAGCATCTGGTGTAGCACTAGACGCTGAAGGAAATAGATCTAAAGAAGCAGAAGGACCAAAATTCAGTATAATTGAAAAGACTAATCCAAAACCAGAAGTTCCAACACAACCAGGTGAGGAAGAAGATGCTTTAAGACCGGTTGTAATAGAAAAAGTAAATTGTATTGATGATTTAGAACTAATAGGCGATGTAAACAAAGAAATTGATTACTTTGCTTCTTGGTTAAAAGCAGAGAAAAATGAAGATTTATACTTCCCACAAGAACAAAACTATGTTGTTAAAGGAAACGAAATGACATATATTGTTGAATACTTTAACGGAAGTACAGCAGCCGCAACAGGAGTTAAATTTGAGTTAACAATACCATATGGTGTAAGAGTACTTGAAATAAACGGTGGCGGTAAAGTAGAAAGCGTAACAGATAAAGCAACAGTAGTAACATGGAATCTTGGTGATGTAAAAGCATATGCAGCAGCAAGTGGAACAGGATATTGTAGACTATATGTAAAAGTAAGATTCGTAGAAAATGTTGAATTAGAAGCAAGTAAGAATGTATCTGAAGAATTCTATGCAACATTAAAAACAACAGCTAATGACACTGTATCATATTCATACATGAGACAATTATTTATAGACTTAACAGAAGGTAAAGTAGGAACATACAATAAAACATTAGTAGCTATTGATGCATTAAATGAAGTTAGACCAAATGAAGAAATAACAAGAGCTGAATTCGCTAAATTATTAGCGGATGCTGGAATTATTAAAGTAGACTACAAGAGTAAAGCATACAAAAACTTCAAAGATTACGAAACAATACCAGTATACGCAAGAGCAGCTGTAGCAGCACTTGCAAAAGCTGAAATAATTAAACCATATGCAGATGGAACATTTAAACCAAATAATCCGATGTTAATGGAAGATGTAATGCAAATACTAGCAGAAGCGGCAGCGCACATGACAGAACAAAAACTAGCAGTTTCTAAACCAGTATTCTTATATACAGAAGCATTAACTGGAAAAGATGGAGAAGTATCTCCTAAGAAAGATTATATAATGGAATTAATGAGACAAAATGTTGTTTCTAGCGAAGAGTCAAACCCAGATTCTTATGCGTTAAGAAAAGAAGCAGTAGCAATGGTTAATAGCTTAGCATTTAGAGGACCAGTTATAGAAACTCTACCAGAAAACAAACTAAAAATAGCAAACGTTAGAGAGGATGGAGTAGTATTCTATAATATCGTAGATGCAATGGAAAAAACAACTTATGTTCATGACTATAAATTATGGCAAGAACTAGTTGATATAAAATAACAGGGTAGACATAAAAAGTCAACAGAAATGTTGACTTTTTGTTGTTTTTATGTTAAAATATTATTGTGTGAGATTGGTTAGCACCAAGTGATAATTTGCTTGGTTGGGCAGGCAAGTAATTACTGGTTAATATATATAAAATTTTTAAAGGAGGATTTCGGATTTATGAAATTCAAGAAAGACTTGGCCCTTTCACTCGCGACATTCGAAGGACTTATGCTTGCACTTCTTGTCGCAATGCCCATTTGGTTACTCGCAGTAGTAATCACACTTACTGTTGTTGGTGCAATCCTTACGGTTGTGTCCATCATCAACATGCGGAAGGCTTCCGTTGACGAAGAAACGGGTAAGCCCACTTACAGGTTCCCCATCTGGACCTTTGTAATTGGCGCAGTTCTCTTAGCCGCCCTTACGGTTGGCGTTATGCTTGCATGCAAGAGACTGTTCGGCTTTGCTCTTATTCCGCTTGCTGTTGTGCTGTTGGCACTCTGCGTAATTGCTTTGCTTAGACACTGGAAGGTAGTTTTTGTAACTATGGCAATCGTAGTTGCTCTCCTTGCTGTGTTCCTTATCAGTTACGGCACTGCTTACATGGCGCACCACGACATCAGTTTGAACCCTGGTTTGGTAGCTTCGGAACCCGCTGGCGATGAATCTCAGCTTCCCAACGATGAGATTGAAAAGCCCGGTGAAACTGAAAAGCCTGGAGATGAAAAACCTGGCGATGAAACCGAAAAGCCCGGTGATGAAACCCCTGGTGACACCACCACTCCTCCCGCTACAACGGTAAAGATTGATGCCCCTGACACATTGTCTTATGGCAAGCCTATCACCGTTAAGCTCGAAGGATGCAAGGTTGACGACCTTGTATTTGGCAATGAAGATTTTATTGCCATTTCCAAAATCTCGGATACCGAGGTTAGCATTATCCTTGTAGGAATCGTGAACGAGACCACTGGTCAGGTGGAAATCGTACCTGCATCTGGATATGTAACCATTACCGACAGTGTATCCGGCACCAATGTATCTATCAACATCGTTGAGTGATGCATAACAAACTCAACCCGTAAACAGAAATGTTTGCGGGTTGTTTTACGTCTAAACGTGATTTGATTTTTATGTATACATATGGTATAATTATAGTATTAACTTCTTTTTACGAGAGCGTTTGTAATAAATGCTCCATTATATATATAAAAAAATTTTTTTATTTAAGGAGGATTTCTAGAATGAAATCTACAAAAGACGTGGCATTTGCCCTTAGCACCCTCGCAGCAATCTTTGTTGCACTGTTCGCAGCATTCGTATCCATCCCTGTATGGTTCGAAGCAGTAGTAATCACCCTTGCAGTAGTTGGCGTAGCCGCTACTATCTCTGAAGTAGTAAAAGCTCATAAAGCTTCCTACGATGAGGCAACTGGTAAGTACACCTATAAATTCCCGGTTCGGGTATTTGTTTTTGGCGCACTTATCCTTTTAGCATTAGCTGCAATTGTCCTTCTTTCTCTTATGAGATTGTTTGGTTTTGCACTTATCCCTGTAGCAGGGCTTCTTGTAATTCTTTTGGTAATTGCTTACCTTAAGGGACTTGGCAAGATGTTCTGGATTACACTTGTAGCACTGATTTTACTTGTAGTAGCACTTATTGGTTATGGCACATCTATGATGGTAGAGAACAACATTGATCTTAACCCTGGTATTTCTGCAGAGACCACTGTTCCTGAGACTGAGGTTCCTGAAACTGAAACTCCTGAGACTGAGGTTCCTGAAACTGAAACTCCTGAGACTGAGGTTCCTGAAACTGAAACTCCTGAGACTGAGGTTCCCGAAACTGAAACTCCTGAGACTGAAGTTCCTGAAACTGAAACTCCTGAGACTGAAGTTCCTGAAACTGAAACTCCTGAGACTGAAGTTCCTGAAACTGAAACTCCTGAGACTGAAGTTCCCGAAACTGAAACTCCCGAGACTGAAGTTCCTGAAACTGAAACTCCTGAGACTGAAGTTCCTGAAACTGAAATCAAACCCGTTGTTCCTGTAGACGTGAAGATTAATGCTCCTGAGACTATGACTTTTGGTGAATGCTTCACTATTACTCTTGAAGGTTGCAAATCAGATGACATCAGATTCAGCAATGAGGATTACCTCTCCATCGTTATCGTTAGCGATAATGAGATTGATGTAACTCTTCTTGGTTATGTTACTGATGCAGGCGAAATCGAATTCGCACCCGCGAGTGGTTACATCACTGTTACAGATTCTGTAAGTGGTGAAAGTGTAACTATCGACATCGTGGAGCTTCCCGTGGTCGAAGACGAACCTGAAATCGAAGACGAACCTGTTGAAGAAGTTCCTGAGGAGAAGCCTGTTGAAGATATTGTAAAGCCTGAAGTTCCTGAAGTGGAGCCTGAGGAAACTGTACCTGAAACAGAAGAACCCGAAATTTCTGAAGATGAACCTGTTGAACAGCCTGAAGAAGTAGAACCCGTAGTTGTAAGAATCAATGCACCTGAGGTTATGTATTATGCAGAGCCCATCGTTCTTACCCTTGAAGGCATTAACGCAAATGATCTTAAGTTTGGGAATGAAGATTTCCTCGCTATCACTATCCTTTCGGATACTGAAGTTGAGATCACTCTCGTAGGTATCGTTAATGATGCAGGCGAAGTTGAATTTGTTCCCGCTGCTGGTTACATCACTGTTACAGACGCTGTAAGCGGCGTACATGTAGTTATTGAAATTGTTGAGTAATCAACAAGCCAACGTCAGACACCTCCGGAATTTCCGGAGGTGTTTTCTTGCTCAAGGTAGTATAAAATTGACTTTTATGTCTACTTGTGCTATAATATAATTACTAATTTCCTTTTTAAGAGAGCTGTAATAAGCTCCATTATATATATATAAAAAAATTTTTTTATTAAAGGAGGATTTCTAGAATGAAATCTACAAAAGACGTTGTACTCGCACTCGCAACCCTCGCTGGAGCTCTCGTAGCTCTCTTTGCACTCTTCTTTGCCATCCCTGTATGGTTTGAAGCAGTAAGTCGGATCGTAGCCATGTCGTTCTGTGAGCCAAGGAGTTGAAAATGAAA
>JAZSJJ010000012.1:0-6581 GCA_045534225.1 Clostridia bacterium | reverse complement strand
GATATATAGATTATAACAGTAAAGAAAAGACTAAAGAGGCAATAAAAGACCTAGTTAAAATAACTCCTGAGTATGCAATAATTAAAACAGAAAACGGAGATAAAAAGGTTACTATAGATGAAGTTAAAGTAGGAGACATACTTGTATGTAAAGCGGGAGATAGAGTTGCAGTAGATGGTACTGTAATATATGGTTCTGCACACGTGGACGAGTCTTTTATAACTGGTGAAGCTTTGCCACATAAAAAAGAAATGGGAGCTAAAGTTATTGCAGGAAGTATTAACTATGATGGATATTTTGAGTATAGGGCTGAACGTATAGGTAAAGATTCTACAATATCTGAAATAGTACATTTAGTATCTGAAGCATCAAATACTAAACCTAAAATAGCCAAATACGCAGATGATGTATGTGGAATATTTGTAGCATTTGTAATAGGAATAGCAATATTTACACTATGTATGTACCTTATGTTTGATTTAGGATTTAAAGAGGGAATTAAACACTTTGTAAATGTACTTGTTGTAGCATGTCCTTGTGCATTAGGACTTGCAACACCGCTTGCGGTAGTAATAAGCGAAGGAAAGCTTGCTAAACGCGGAATACTTGTTAAGTCTAGTGATGTATTAGAAGCTGCAAATAAAATTAATACAGTAGTAATGGACAAGACAGGAACATTAACTAATGGCGAAGTTAGTATATATGAAGTATTAAATTATACAAACGATATAGACAATGTAGAGATAATGCAAATAGTTGGAAGCTTAGAAAGACATTCAACACACCCTATTGCTTATCCGTTTATTAAATACCTAGATGAAATAGGAAGACGTGAACTTGAAGTAGAATATTTCGAAGAACTTCCTGGTATAGGTATTAGAGGTAAAGTTGGAGAATTTGAATACTATGTTGGAAACGGCAAAATATTTGAAATACTAGGTGTAGAAAACAAATTCTTAAAGAATGAAGAAAGGCTTGCGGCAGCTGGTTGTAGCATTATGTATGTAATTAAGAACTTCCAAGTAATTGCATTAATTGGTGTAAAAGATACAATAAGAAAAGGTTCTTATGATGCAATGGCAGAACTATTTAAGATGGATAAGAAGTTTATAATGCTTACTGGAGACAATGAGTTAACAGCGAAAACAGTTGCGAATGAACTTAATATATATAGAGTAATAGCAAATGTACTTCCTAAAGATAAAACAGAAAAGATAAGAGAATTAATAAATAATGGTAAGTATGTTATGATGGTTGGTGATGGAATAAACGATGCACCGGCTTTAGCTACCGCAACAATAGGTGTATCTGTACATAGTGGAACAGACATAGCACAAAACTCTGCCGATGTAATTTTAATGAATAACGATATATCTAGCATCGCAGAACTATTTAGAACAAGTAAGAAAACATTAAGTGTAATAAAGTCTAATATGTTTTGGGCGTTTATATACAATTTATTAATGTTACCAATAGCATCTGGTCTACTTGAAAGATTTGGCTTAAGTTTAACACCAATGTATGCAAGTATGGCAATGATGTTTAGTAGTATAACAGTAATATTAAATTCATTTAGGTTGAAGAGATAGTATGTTTTTTAATCGACTTTAATAAAAATCACTTGACAATATTTAACTCGTGCTATATAATATACGGGTAATAAGATAATCTCGGGCATTATGTGTTCGCTTAAAGGAGGGAATAGAAATGGCACAACCAAAAAGAAGATGGTCAAAAGCTAGAACAGGTCTTCGCCGTTCTACATGGAAATTAGAAGAAAAATCATTAGCTACATGTGAAGCTTGTGGAGAAACAATACTTCCACACAAAGCATGTCCTGCTTGCGGAAAATATAATAAAAGACAAGTAGTAGAAATCAAAACTAAAAAAGAAGAAAAGTAAGATAGACCTCACGTAACGTGGGGTTTTACTTTTATGAGGAATAATATGAAAGAGTTAAAAGTAATATATGAAGACAACCACTGTATAGTAGTAATAAAACCTGCGGGCATTCCATCTCAAGCAGATAAAACTGGAGATATAGATATGCTTACTTTGGTTAAAGCGTATATAAAAGAAAAATACAATAAACCTGGAGAAGTGTTCTTAGGCTTAGTACATAGATTAGATCGTATGACTGAAGGTATTATGGTGTTTGCTAGAACATCTAAAGGTGCTAGTAGACTTTCTGAAGCAATACGTAATGGAGACTTTAAGAAAGAATATATTGCTGCTGTAGAAGGAAATTTAGAAGGTACAGGACACCTAGAAAACTATCTATATAAAGATGAAAGAACTAATACAAGTAGTGTAGTATCTGAAAATAAAAAGAATGCTAAACTTGCGTCACTAGATTATACAGTAGTTGGTCATACTAATTTTAAGAATAAAGAACATACATATGTTAAAATTAAATTACATACAGGTCGTCATCATCAAATAAGAGTGCAAATGAGTAACGTTGGGCATCCGTTATATGGTGATGTTAAGTACGGTGGAACAAAAGGAGACCTTGCGCTTTTTGCATGCTCGCTTAAGTTCATTCATCCTACTAAAGACGATATTATGGAATTTAATGCTATGCCAGATAATATAGGTATATGGGAGGATATAAATGGAGCTAACAGAAATTAAATATAGCTTGGAAGAATATATAAAAAGATTAGATGAGATTAAGACTACATTAAAAATAGAAACTAAAGAACAAGAACTAAAAGCTTTAGAAGAAAAAACACTAGAGGCGGGATTTTGGGATGATGCTAAATCAAGTGGAGTTGTTCTAAAAGAAATAAAAGAGTTAAAGGTTGCTTTAGCTGCGTATTATAAAGTAGCAGATGTAGTAGAAAATGCAGCAGTTTCTTATGAACTTCTAAAAGAAGAAATGGATGAAAGTATTAAAGCAGATCTTGAAAAAGAAATTGAGCTACTAAAAGGAAAGATAGAAAAACTAGAAGTTTCTTCGCTTCTTGCAGAAGAATATGACACATTAAATGCCATTGTAACTATACATGCAGGCGCTGGTGGAACAGAGTCTCAAGACTGGGCGGAAATGCTAAATAGAATGTATACAAGATGGGCAGAACGCTCAGGCTTTGAGTATGCACTTTATGATATGCAAGAAGGCGATGAAGCTGGAATTAAAAGTGTTACATTTGGAGTTAAAGGAATGTATGCTTATGGTTATCTAAAAGCAGAAAAAGGTGTACACAGACTTGTTAGAATATCTCCTTTTGATGCAAACAAAAGAAGACATACTTCATTTGCAGCTGTAGATGTAATGCCTGAAATAGAAGACGATATAGAAGTAGAAATTAAAGCAGAAGATTTAGAAGTTGGAACATATAGAGCAAGTGGTGCAGGTGGACAACATGTTAACAAGACAGACTCTGCAGTAAGAATTAAACATATACCAACTGGTATAGTTGTAGCTTGTCAAACGGAACGCTCTCAAATACAAAACAGAGAAACTTGTATGAAGATGCTTAAAGCTAAACTATATCAATATGAATTAGATAAATCCCAAGAAAGATTAAAAGAAATTAAAGGCGAACTTTCAGAAAATGGATGGGGCAGCCAAATTCGTGCTTATGTATTTTGTCCATATACTATGGTTAAAGACCATAGAACAAACGCAGAAATGGGTAACGTACAAGGAGTTATGGATGGAGATTTAGATTTGTTTATATCTGAATATCTAAAAATGAATGCAAAGAAATAGAGGTGTACATATGATTAGAAGAATATTAAGAATTATATTACCAGCTATATTTATAGCGTTACTTGTATGTGCTATGCAAGGTGGTAAAACCATATTAGATGGAATATATATAATCTTTCCAGTGGTATATGTAGCAATAGTTCTTATGAACGAAAAATGGGATGTATTAATAAGCTTAGTATTAACATCTATAGCTTTCATAATTCCAATAAATTTGTTATATAACATGGGAAATTGCATAGATTTATTAGTTATATATAACGCTATAGCAGGACTTGTATACTTCATTAGATTTGTTATAAGAAAAAATAAGGATAGAAATAGTACTAATAAGAAGTAATAAAACATATAAAATGTATTGTGGAAGCACAGTACATTTTTTGTTTTGTAAAATATAAGGGAATATTTAACAATTTGTCAAAAATCGTTGATATAAGAAAAGATTTGTTATATAATGTCTGTGAGTAAAAGGAGGAAAAAATGAAAACAGAAGAGGTTAAGAAAAAAACTACTACTAAGGGTAAAAAGAAAAAAGAAGATAATAAAGTATTAAAAGTAGTAGTAATAGTAATTATAGCGATAGTTTCAATGTTCTTAGGTTGGCTCGTTGCAAATCTTATGAATAATACATACGATGTCACATTTAGCGTAGGAAACGGTTTAGGAGACATCGTTGTTAAAGTTGAAAGAGGTAATGGAGTAATAAAACCAGCTGATCCTGAAAAAGAAGGATATTCATTTGAAGGTTGGTATTATGACGGAGTTAAATTTGATTTTTCTAACCAAATAACAAAAGATATGACAATAACTGCTATTTGGAGTGAAGATAATGTTTCAGTAGTGCCAGGGCCTGGTACGACAGACGAACCAACAATTGTAACATATACAGTTGCATTTAATTCAAATGGTGGTAGCTCTGTAGCGTCACAAACAATAGAATCAGACAAACTTGCGATGGAACCAACTAATCCAACAAGAAGTGGTTATACATTTGCAGGATGGTATAATGGTGATGTTAAATTTGACTTTACAACTAAAGTAACAGAAAACTTAACGTTAACGGCTAAATGGACTAAAGTAGAAGAAAAAGATGATAAAGAAGATAAAGATACAACATCATCAAATACTACTACAAAGTATACAGTTAAATTTAATTATGGTTACAGCAATAAAGTAACAAGTAAATCTGTGGAAAAAGGTAAAACTGTTGCCAAACCATCAAATCCATCAAGAAGTGGATATACTTTCTTAGGTTGGTACTATAACGGCGCGAAATTTGATTTTTCTACTAAGATAACAAAGAACATAACACTAACAGCTAAGTGGGAAAAGGAAGATGTTATTTCATACAAAATAGAAGAAATACCATCTTCAACATTAAAGCAAGTTAGATTATATCTTACTTTAAATGGTAAAGCAGTTGCAGGAACAGCAGATGTAATAAACACTCAAGGACAAACAATTCATGTAACAGTACCAGCAAGTGGTCTTGTAAAGTTTGTTAAAGGAACAATAAAATCAGTTACAAACATAAAAGTAAAATAGAGGAGGAAACAATATGAGAAATAAAATAAAAATATCAGTATTAGCATTTGTAGTATTAGCAATATTTTTAGTTCCATCTTGTTTTGCAGCGACAGTTTTAGAAGATGCAGATAGTTATACAGAAGGAGCAATTATATATGGCTCTACAAGATTTGATACAGATGTTATTATAACAGCTGGTGAAGCTTTTAATGCTGGTATAAATGAATCTAAAGTATGGGTTGCATTAGGTAATAAACTTAATGACCTAGAACCAGTTACACCATATTTCTATGATGGTGCATCATGGTACAAAATAGTTAATGATGAAGAAAATCCAGCAGTACCAGTAACAGAAGCTGAAGCAATAAAAGAAATAGAAGAAGACTTACATATATTCTTCGTTAATAATGAAATGAAAACAATTGAAGTTCCTTATGATGGAAACGTTGATGAGGGATCAGTAACAGATGGTGCTAAATACGATAAAACAAACAAAAAATTCGTAGTACCAGCTCTATCTTTCAATTTTGAATTTACAGATGATGGAGCTAAAGTCGAAGTAAACACTAATGTAGATACAAATAAAAAAGAAGAAAACACTGGTGATGATATAAAAGAACCAGAAATAATAAATAAAGAAGTAGCAGCTATAGGCAGCACAAAATACGAAGATTTAACTAAAGCAATCGAAGCAGCTAAAGATGGAGATACTGTTAAATTATTAGCTAATGTAGATATACCTACTGCAATAAAAGTAGACAAAAAAGTAACATTAAACTTAAACGGAAAAACAATAACAGCTAAAAATGATCCAAACGGAGATGGATTGTTTATGGTAGTAACAGGTGGAGACTTAACAATAGAAGGCGAAGGAACATTAGATGCTGCATGCACTACAAACAACTATTCTATGGCAATATGGGCTAAAGAAACAGGTAAAGTAACAATAAATGGTGGAACATATACAAACGTAGGCGCAAAATCATTAAATGCTGAAGGTAAAACAAATAATAACGAATTAATTTATGCAAGAGGAAACGCTGTAATAACAATAAACGCAGGTACATTTATTGGAAATACAGCAAATGTAGAATATGGACCAAGATTTACTCTAAACTTAAAAGACTCTGAAAGAGAAACATCAGCAATAATAGTAAAGGGTGGAACATATACAGCATTTAACCCAGCTAACAATTTAGCAGAAGGTGTTGGAACAAACTTTGTAGCAGAAGGATATAAATCTGTGTACAACGAAGCAAACAACACATATACAGTAGTTGCATACGATGCAAATAATGTAACTGAAGAAGCAGAACTTAAACACTTTATGACTGAA
>JAZSJJ010000001.1:0-137788 GCA_045534225.1 Clostridia bacterium | reverse complement strand
AGCTATAAATATTGATCATGAAAATGAAAAAATAGAAGAATTAATAAAAAGAATAAGACAAATATAAAATATACCCAAGGAGTAAGCTCCTTGGGTTAAGTATTGTCTAGAATTGTTTATTAGCAACCGCAGCAACAAACTAAAATTACTATAATAAGTATTATCCATATGCAGCAACAGTTTCCGCCACCGAAACCACCAAATCCACCTTGGCATCCACCGCATTGGTTACCGCAACCGCATCCACATCTTTCATCTATCATATTAAATCCTCCTTTAACTATTGAAGAAACTATTAGTCATATGAGTAGGACCTGTAAGCTTGAAATAATCGCCTTGGCTAATAGAATCATTAGAATTCTGTTTAAAGAAAATTAATATAAGCAAGACAAACCAAATAATCCAATTCGAATAATTATTGTCGTTATTTTGCCACCACATGTAAACTCCTTTGCTATATACAATCTGTTGTATATATTACATAATATGTAAAAATAAATATCTTGTTACAATAAAAAAGATTTATATATGGTATTGAAAAAAATATATTTATATAATAAAATTTTTATAAATAGAGGTAAAAGTTTGAAGAAGATATTATATAATATATTTAAGTATATAGGAATCTTTATTTTGCTGGTATCTATTGCTCTTATGCTCCTTGTTATTACAGCTATGATACCAAAAGAACGAATAGAAAATAATATGAAAGAATCTGTTCAGTTCTATAAAGATAATCAAGGAATAGCAGGGAAAATTGGACATGAGTATGCGTTTAGGCATTATTACGCAGACTCAATATTATTAAATATTATATATAACATAGATACGGACAAACCATTGGAATCTGTACTATGGTCAAAGTATTATGAAACTATAAAGATAGATATAAATAAAGATTTTATTGAAACGGTAGAACAGTCAAAAGAGGCTAATCAACAATATTTAAGATATTGGCATGGAAGCATGGCAGTATTAAGGCCGCTATTTGTTATCTTTAATGTAAATCAAATATACAGTATAAACAAAGTAATTTTATTTGGACTTGCAATAGCATTGTTCATAATATTGTTTATGAAACACAAAGTTCTTGCGATAACCTATCTAATATCGCTAATTATGACAACATTTAACATAGTTCCAATGTGCTTTGAATATTCATGGACATTTTACATCATGTTTATTGTATCAATAATAATAGCATTAAGCGAAAAAGGTAAGAGCGATAATTATTTTTGCATGCTCTTTTTTATAACTGGTATAATAACATGTTATTTAGATTTTTTAACAACTGAAATAATAACATATTTTGTACCTATGTTAATATTAATAGCGTTAAGGAATAAAGAAAGACGAATAGAAAAGTTTAAGAATGCTTTGAGTTTAGTAATAAAAACCGGTTTGCTGTGGCTTGTAGGTTATGCGTTGATGTGGGTTGCAAAATGGGGTATAGCAGGAGCCGTATTAAACATAAATCCAATTATATATGTAAAAGATAATTTACTACAAAGGGTTTATAGTCACATGCCTTTTGTTAATGTGGGTGGATTTAATTCTACAGCGGTGATTAAAAATTTTTGGACACTATATCCAATATTTTTTGGAACCAATGTTGTTGCACGAGCATGGATAATTGCAGGTCTGGTACTTATATTTGCAATAGTTATAGATTGGAATAATCTTAAAGGTAAATGGATAGCTGTAATATATCTAATATTAGCAATGGCACCGTATGCAAGATATTATTTCTTAACTTCACATTCTTGGAGTCACTTCTTTTTTACATATAGAAGTCAGATGATTACAATAATTGCATTAGGCTTGCTAATTATGGAGTGTTTCAATTATAATATATTAAGAAAGATAAAAAGAAAGACGGGTGCTAAAGATGAATGAATTGGAATTAACAATATTAATACCATGTCTTAATGAAGAAGAAACACTAGCAATATGTATAAACAAAGCAAAATCCTTTCTGGAAAGAAATAATATTAAAGGTGAAATTTTAATAGCAGATAACGGAAGTACAGACAAATCTATTGAAATTGCTAAAGATAATGGCGCTAGAGTTATAAACGTACCACATAAGGGTTATGGAAATGCATTAAGATACGGAAGTAAAGAAGCTTACGGAACATATACAATTATGGGAGATGCGGACGACAGTTATAACTTCTCTGAACTGGAAGATTTTATTAAATATTTAAGAGAAGGTTATGATTTTGTAATTGGAAATAGATTTAAGGCAAATTTGGAAAAGCGGAGCGATGCCGTTTTGGAATAGGTATTTAGGCACTCCGGTTATATCTTTTATTGGCAGACTTAGAAGTAAAACTAAAATAGGAGATTTTAATTGTGGTTTAAGAGGTTACAATACAGAAAAAATAAATTCATTAAATTGTAAATGTGAGGGTATGGAATATGCAACTGAAATGATCTTAAGAGCTGGCAAGGCTAAATTAAAAATAAAAGAAGTGCCAATAAATTTCTACAAAGATAAAAGAAATAAGCCACCACACTTAAGACCGATTAGAGATGGTATAAGGCATCTAAAGATGCTGTTTAATAAATTATAAGGAGGAAAATATATGAAAAGAAAACAAGGTATATCATTAATAGTATTAGTAATAACAATAATAGTAATGATAATATTAGCTGCTGCCGTAGTTATTACATTAAATAACACAGGAATAATTGGCAGAGCAAACGAAGCGGTTGACGCGACAAACTACAAACAAGTAGAACAATTAGCAAATTTAATTTGGTCTGAAGAGTTTTTAGCAGGAAAAAGGGACCAAGCATTAAAAGATTCTGTATTAGAAAAATTGGAGGATTATAAAGATAAATATGAATTTGAAGTAGATAACAGTGGCGTTACAGTTACATTACCAGGTGGAGTTAAACTAGTAAAAAATGAATATGGATTCTATTTTGATAAATTATATTTAACTAATAGTTTAACAAGTGTATCGGGAAACCCAGTACTAGGCTATGCATTTTTTGAAGACGAAACGTATGTTGCATATACTATAACTAATACTGAAACTGGAGAAATGATAATAACACCTGGAACTTATGGAAGTGTAGACGGATATGCTAATTCAAGCGCTAATGTACCTGGTGTTGCAAATCTTACATTCTCAGAAGATGGAAAAACAATTACCAATACAGTTCCATACACAATGACAATGTTGGAAAAAGATACAGTTACAGGAATTAAATATGGTGTAGAATATATAGATGGTGAAGACAAATTAACTATGGACAATTCATCTAAAGTAACGTTATATTATGCTGGCTCTGTTATGTCAGAAAGAGTATATACAGTTTTAGGTAATAAGCATATTTATACATATCATAACGGCTGTGGAACGTGTTATGTTTATGCAACACCGTTTGGAGATGAGGTAATATTACATGAACATGCTAGCGGAAAATATATAAGAAGATTAAGTTCTGCTAAAGTAGGTGCATATCTTGGAGCAACATATGTTGATGATGCGGGAAACGAATTAGTGCTAAATGCTGATGGAACAGTTAAAATAACAGGTGCTACAACATATAATTCTACATATGAAGACATGGGAGGAATATATCTCGATGATAATGAAGAAGACTTTTATGTACCACTATTATCTGGTAGAGTAATATTATATTCAAAGACAGGAAAAATATTTAGATTAAAATAAGTAAAAAGTGATTGGGTTATTCCTAATCACTTTTTTATAATATTATCTGTATAATTCTTGAGAAATTAAGCTTTGTGTGGTATAATTCAAGGCATAATATAAATGCGGGTGTAAAAGTTGAAAAGAAGTAGAATTATTTGTAGCATAATTACAATAATATATATGCTATTGCTAGTATATATAGCTATCTGCTTATTAAAAAATAGCATAACTGTAAAAAGTGATTTAGGCTTTGGAATAAAGCTTGTATATATGCTTATTTTAATAAGTAGTATTTCTATGTATATGTGGCTAAAAAAGAGGTTAAACAAAAAGGTGACAAGCACAAAAATAATGGTACTATACAGGTATATGTACCTTGCGGTTCTGACGCTTGTTACAAGAATAGGTATGGTGTTTGTATTTACCAAAAGGAATGTAGAAATAATACCACCATCGTTTGGCCAAGGGTTGGGTTCTTATCTTTTCAAACTAGTTAATTTAGTTATTGGTAATACTATTTACACAAATGTTATAATAAATACAACGATTACATATATTGTGGTCGTATTAATAAAGAAAATATTAGAGAATATTACAAAGAGCGATTTCTTATCTGCGACAGCAACAATATTATATATATTCCTACCACAGTCGTTATATTTTGTAATAGAATATAATAGATATAATTACAATTTATTATTTGTATTAATAGGCTTTTATATAATATTAAATATAATAGATTTAGTAAAACAATATAAATTAAAAACAAAAAAATATTTGTACATGTCTTTAGTATTAGGAGGCATAGCAAGTATAGATATAATACTTGGTGGTTCGTGGATGTTTTGGATGCTATTTGTAGCAACTTTAACAGCTGCAGCGACATATATAGATATAGCACACATATCTTTTGGTGAAAAAATAAAATCAAAAGTTTCGTTTAATATAAAGAAAATATTATATAAAATAGAACAAACTAATTTCTCAAAATTAATTAATACAGCGTTAATAGTATTAGCATTAACAGGTGTTGTTACAATAATAGTTAGTTTAACAACATCTTCTACAAATTTTGCATTTACAACAAATATATCAGAACTTGTAAATAGAACTATAGAAGCGTTAAATACATCTAGAAATTATTATATAGTTCTAATAGTATTAATAGTGTTATTAGAAATAATAGGCGTAATATTAAAAAGAAATTTAGATATAAAAATGGTAGCGGTAAAGATTCTAAATATACTTGTAATTATTTCGATGATGCTAAGTAAAAATGTAACATATACCGCAACAATTTTTGATGTAACATTAATATTATTGCTTGTTTCAAATATGTGTAATATATATTATAATAGAGAAGAGAAGATAAAATTATTAAAAGATAGAAACGATTAATTTAATACAAATAAAATAGAAGGAGGAAATTATGGCATATTATTCAGAAGATTTAATAGATGAAATCTTAGCATCTACAGATATAGTAGAAGTAGTAAATGAATATGTACCATTAAAAAGAAGAGGCGCAAACTACTTAGGGTTATGCCCTTTCCATAAAGAGAAGACTCCTTCTTTTACTGTGTCAGCGGACAAGCAAATATATAAATGTTTTGGATGCGGACAAGGAGGTACAGTAATACAATTTGTATCTAAACTAGAAAATTTAGATTTTAGGGAAACATTAGAAACATTAGCTGAAAGGGCTAATATAGATTTAGAAAAATTTAAGACAACTACTACAGTAGACACAAAGAAAGATTTAAGAGATACAATACTTGAAATAAATAAGTCTACTGCAAGATATTTCTTTGATGCATTAACAGAAGAAGTTAAGAAAGAAAAGAGCATTCTTAAAGATTATTTAATAAAAAGAGATTTAGACTCAAAAACAATAACTAGATTTGGCCTAGGATACGGGTCTAAGAGCTCAGAAACTCTAACGGCATACTTAACAAGATTGGGGTATAGAAAAGAGGATATTTTGGCTGCAGGCGTTGTTTCAAAAAACATGCGTGGAGACATATACGAAAATTTTGCAGGTAGATTAATATTCCCAATCTTTGACACAAGAGATAGAGTAATTGCTTTTGGTGGTAGAGTATTAGACAACTCTTTACCTAAGTATGTTAATTCACCAGAAAATGCGTTATACCATAAAGGTAGCAATTTATACGGAATGAATGTTGCAAAAAAAGAACAATTAAATTCTGTAATAATTGTTGAAGGATATATGGATACAGTAGCTCCGCATAAATCTGGCATTACAAATGTTGTAGCAAGTTTGGGTACTGCATTTACAGAAAAGCAAGCTAAGCTACTTAAGAAATATACAGATACTGTAATTATTTCATATGACCAAGATGCTGCCGGACAAAATGCTACATTAAGAGCAATAGATATACTTGTTAAAGAGGGACTTAAAGTTAAAGTATTAAGACTAGACAAAGAGGATGCAAAAGATCCAGATGAGTATATTAAAAAGTATGGAAAAGAACGCTTTGAAGATTGTGTAAAGAAGAGTATTTCACATATAGAATACAAAATAAGCAGAATGGAAAAATTACTCGAAGATGATAATAACTTTGATAACAAAGTTAAATTCTTAAGCAGAACGGCAGATATTTTAGCAACCCTTGAAAACGATATAGAAAGAGAAATGTATGTAGATACAATTGCTAAGAAATATAACGTAAGTAAAGCGGCAATTGAATCTGAAATAAATAAAAAGCTTAAAAAGAATGTTAAAGAGGAAAAAGTAGTCAAGGTTAAAGAAAGAGTAGCTGAGCGAAAAGAAAAAGGCCCTTTGACACTCAGAAAGAAGCAAGAAGAATATATAGTTGCTATGTTACTTGGTAAAGATAAAAAATTAATTAACCAAGTGCTAGATAGATTTAACGAAAGAGATTTTGTATACGAGGATGTGCGAAACTTATTTATCTTCCTAAAGGAATTAAATAACGAGCAAGATATAACAAAGATTAATGTATTAACAAGAATCTCTGATAGTGACACCTTAAACTTAATTACTGAAATTTTAGCAATTAACCTATCCGATTTTGATAAAGACAAACTTTATACTGAAATGGATAAAACATTTAGGAAGTATCAATATCAAAATAGAAGAGAAGAGATATTTAAGGAATTAGAAAATGAAAACATATCTAAGGATGAGAAAGAATTTCTTGAGGTAGAACTTAAACAAATAATGTTAAAAATTGCTAAAATGAAATAAAAAAAGAAAAAAGGTTGTAATTTAAAATTTAATGTTGTATAAATTTAATATTAGGGAGAGAATAATATAATGGGAAGAAAAAAGGAATCTGAAATAAAGGAAGTAGAAGTAGTGGAAGAAGTTAAAACTAAAAAAACTACAAAAGCATCTAAAAAGAATGCTAAAGAAACAGCTATAGCAGAATTTGTAGAAGCAGCAGTAGCTAAAAAAGGATTTACATATAAAGAAATAGTAGATTACATGGGCGAAAAGGGTCTAGAACCAGAAGATGTAGACGCTTTATATCAAAAACTTGAACAAGCTGGTATAGAAATGATAGACGAAACTAAAAAAGGAGATGACATAATACCAGAAGAACCAGATGAAGACGAAGAAGTAAAAGACGATAGTATAATAGAAAAGATGGCTCAAGGAGATAAATCAGTATCTCTTGCAGAATTAGATATTGAACCAAACCTTGAAGATATCTCTGAAATTGAAAAAAATATATTATTAGAAGATGATATAAACGATTTCTCATTCATAGATAATATAAGTGTAGATGATCCTGTAAGAATGTTCTTAAAGGAAATAGGTAAGATAGAGCTATTATCTTTAGATGAAGAAGCCGAACTTGCAGAAAAAATGGTCGCCGGAGATAAAGCAGCAAAGAAAAAACTTGTAGAATCTAACCTAAGACTAGTTGTAAGTATAGCTAAAAGATATATAGGTAGAGGAATGCACTTCTTAGATTTAATACAAGAAGGAAATCTGGGACTTATTAAAGCTGTAGATAAATTTGATCCAGTAAAAGGATTTAAATTTAGTACATATGCTACATGGTGGATTAGACAAGCAATAACAAGAGCTATTGCAGACCAAGCTAGAACGATAAGAATACCAGTACACATGGTTGAAACAATAAATAGACTTATGAGAGTATCTAGACATCTATTACAAACTATGGGAAGAGAACCAACTCCAGAAGAGATAGCTGCAGAAATGGAAATACCAGTAGATAAAGTAAGAGATATATTAAAAATATCTCAAGATCCAATATCTCTAGAAACTCCAGTTGGTGAAGAAGATGATAGTAGCGTTGGAAACTTTATTCCAGATGATGATGCACCATCTCCATCAGATCAAGCAGCAGATGTTCTACTTAAAGAACAAATAGAAGAAGTAATGGAAACATTAACACCAAGAGAAGCTAGAGTATTAAGACTTAGATTTGGTTTAGAAGATGGAAGAACAAGAACTCTTGAAGAAGTTGGTCGTGAATTTATGGTAACTCGTGAAAGAATAAGACAAATAGAAGCAAAAGCTTTAAGAAAATTAAGACATCCATCAAGAAGTAAAAAATTAAAAGATTTTATGAGCACGGACAAATAAAGATAAAAGAGCAGTAGTTTTAACTACTGCTCTTTATTACGCTTACAAGCGCTTCATGAGTCTGTTAAGCTGGTATCTGAATTCTGCTTCGGTAAGAACGGTATCGGATTCAGAATCTTTTCCGGTGGTGTGAATCAGGATTTTGCCCTTGAACTTAGGAAGTACGATTTCTCTGAAAATAACATTTGTTTCAAAGAGTGCATCGTAAGCTTTTGTGATGAGTTCGGTGTATTCATCGCTGTATCTGTTGTAAGGGACTCCGTTAAACCAGAGGGTTTGGGAATCTTTCCAATCGTTTAAGATTGCAGAAATTTTGTATGCGGCCATGCCGGAATAGTTACGCATAAAAATATTTTGCAAATCTTTATCCTGAATCTTAAGTCCTTGCAAGAAGGATTCCATAGAAGGGCAGGTTATCTGCTTCTCAGAAAGATTTGTTGTGGGATATAACCCATAGAGAATAAACTCATGTGGGTAAAGATTGGAAAGAGAAGCAGACCTGGGATCTCCATATGAGATGTTTACAACATTTTCATCGCTTGAAAGAAAACCACATTCATCACATCTGTAAAGTGGATTTACATGAATGGGTAACCGCTTAGCGGTTTTGCCACATACCGGGCAAATGATTGAGTTTTTAGGTTCTGTCATTTGTATCTCTCCTTAATTAAAGTTGACGTATTTCATTGCGAGCAGACATTTTAACCATTGCCTGGGACATAAAATGCCACTCGTATTTTGTTATTGACTGAGCAACTCCACCTTGAAGTGCCCAACCTTCTTTAAGAAGTTTGTTGACCTTTTTCTCGAGCTCTTCGGCAACTTTGTAAAATTCGCCGCCTTGTGCATAAACTACTTGGTATTCCATATGAACTCCTTTATTTAAGATTCTTTTGTAAGAACCTGATATACAACGAAATATGTGGATTCGGTGTGAGGGACGATTCTAAGATTGCCTCTTAATTGCCAACCGGCCTTAAGAAGCTCGTTTACTTCTTTTTCAACCTTTTTGATTGCACCTGCAAAAGATGTTGCTGCTTCTACTTGAACTACTTTGTACTCCATACTTTAAATCTCCTTTAAATAATTATTTTTTGGTTCTTTGTATCAAAGTGAAAATATTATATCACAGAAATAGGTAAATGGCAATAAAAGAGAGTAAAAGGTTACATAAAACTAAAATAGAGTTCTTTTATACTTTGAATATTTTGAAGTAATAGTAATGGTAGATGTATTGGATAAATCTGCGCGTGGAATTAAATATATAGAATGATCTTCTAAAAATATGAATAATAAGTCTACTTTTGTATTAATAAACGTTTTATATGTATTGCCTTTTGTACCGCCACAGCTTTTTAGTGCAACTTGATAATTACCGGCTTTGTTTTTACATGATGAGGACTTTACCTGAACGGTTTGTAGTGTATTTTCTTTTTCTATGACTAAATCATAGTCTTGAGTGTCATTAAGAGGAATAGAAACAGTATAACCATTAGAAGAAAAATATGCTATTGCAATAGATAAAGAAGAATTTCCTTTTTCTTTATTAGTAGAAAAATACATAATATAACCTCCTGAAAAAATAGATATAAAAAAATACAAGTATGTTGAATACTTGCATTTGGTGGGAGGGGATGGATTCGAACCATCGTAAGCGTACGCTAACAGATTTCTTACTACCATAACTTTCGTTACCATTAAATAATGTTTGTAGTCTGGACTTTCTCTTTATCTCGATAGGAGATACCTGGTATAAAGTCTCTACACTCAAAGATTAAATCTTTTAGCTCGGGATTGTCATCAGCATTACCTGTTAAGAGTTCCCCGAATTAGCCAGATTATCATCACACAATCACTTGTATGAGCTGCAAATTTAGGTTTGAACCAAAGATTACAGTCTGCCTCCTTTAGCCACTCGGACACCCGCCCATATAAAATATTGTTCACTACTTTATGTGTGGTGGGCCTTCAAGGATTCGAACCTTGGACCCACCGGTTATGAGCCGGTTGCTCTGACCAACTGAGCTAAAGGCCCACACATCGTAGCGAACAAACTTATTATAATTAATTTGAGATGGAATGTCAATACTATTTTTGAAAAAAGTCTAAAAAAATCAAAAAACTTTTCCACGTTGACATAACACTGATAAAAGTGGTATAATATAAGTATCTCAAATATGAAAGGAAGTTTCCAAATGAAAAACTTTTTAGCCCGGTCCATAGCAGTTGTTGTGGCAGTAATCTTATTTGCAGGTGCTTTTTATACCTGTTGTATCGCAGGGTACATGTGCATACTCTCTAACGATGTAGCAGAAGCTGAGCTTAAAGCAGCATCCGGTGATCCTCATATGAGGAGAGCGGCAGATGCTATTTATGAAGATGTGGCAGAAGCAAGAGAAGAACTCTACTTTGGTGGTGGTTACAAATCTTGGTTTAGCTATACTCTTCCTAAAGGTCTCCAAATTATTGGTGTACTTGTTTCCATTGCTCTCATAATTTTTGAAGTTATGATTGCAGTAGCTCTTTATCAGAACTACAAATGGAACAAGGAAATCAAAAGAAAGAGGCAGGCAGAATACCGCAGACAGCAGTATTACATGGATCAAGCTAAATACTATGATCTTAAGCCAGTGCATAGCCCTCGAGCAAAAGGTCGTTAAAAGCTAAAAGAAGAGCGGTGGAAATCCACCGCTTCTTTTTTGTGCTTTAATATTTCTCTTTTTTATATTATACATTAAACTTAAATAGTATAATATCTCCATCTTGAACTACATATTCTTTTCCTTCAAGTCTAACTAGACCTTTATCTCTAGCTGCAGCATATGTACCACAAGCTATTAAATCGTCATAAGAAACAATTTCCGCTTTAATAAAGCCACGTTCAAAATCTGAATGTATTTTTCCTGCAGCGCCTGGAGCTTTAGTACCTTTTGTTATTGTCCAAGCTCTAACTTCAGTTTTACCAGCTGTAAGGTAAGACATAAGGTTAAGTAGTTCATAACTTTTAACTGCTAACAAATCTAATCCAGAAGCAGTCATACCATAGTCTTGCATTAAAGCTTGTCTATCTTCATCATCTAGTTCAGATAATTCTTCTTCAAGTTTTGCGCATAGAGGAATACATATAGCACCTTCTTTGCTTGCAAATTCTTTAACCTTGTTTACATTAGCATCGTTATCTATGTCTAATAATTGATCCTCGTTAACATTTGCTATGTATATAACTTTTTTAGAAGTAAGTAAGAATAAATCTGTAAGTAAAGATTTTTCTTCATCAGAAAGCTCAACTGTTCTTGCAGGTTTTCCTTCTTCTAAAGCTGCTTTAAGTCTGTTTAATGCATCTACTTCCATAAGTGCCGCTTTATCATGGGATTTAGCTGCTTTATTTGCTCTTTCAAGTCTTCTGTTTACAGTTTCAACATCGGAGAATATTAACTCTAAAGATATTGTTTCAATATCATCTAGAGGATCTATTTTACCCTCTACGTGAACTATATTTTTATCTTCGAAACATCTTACTACGTGAACTATAGCATCAACTTCGCGAATGTGAGATAAGAATTTATTTCCTAAACCTTCACCTTTAGAAGCTCCTTTAACAAGACCAGCTATATCTACGAATTCTATTGTAGCATAAGTTGTTTTTAACGAATCATACATTTTTGTTAATACTTCCAAACGTTCATCTGGAACTAATACTGTACCTATATTTGGTTCTATTGTACAGAAAGGATAGTTAGCACTTTCTGCGCCTGCTTTTGTTATAGCATTAAATAATGTGCTTTTACCAACGTTTGGTAATCCAACAATACCTAATTTCAAAAAAATCACTCCTTTTTTAAGCAGTTTTTATTATATACTAATTGTTCTAAAAAGTAAAGCAACAATTGACTTTTCTCTATATTTGGTATATAGTTATATAGACATAATAACAGACGAAAAGAATAAATTAAATATACAAAGGAGCTTTTTATGATAGAAGAATTAAAAAACAAAAAAATTAAAGTTAAATTTGAAAACGGCAAAGAAATATCTGTAAAGTATGGCACGAGCGCTATAGACGCATTAAAAACAGCTAAAGTGGATATGGATGGATTATTAGCTGTCAAAGTTAATAACGCTCTTAAAACAGCAAATGTGCCTCTTGTAGAAGATGGTGAAGTTGAAAAAATAACTTTAACAGATCAAGATGGACACAGGGTGTATGTAAGAACAGTTAAATTCTTATTACACATAGCTCTTCAAAGACTATATCCAAATCTAGATGTTGAAGTATGTAATACAATTGATGGTATTGTATATTTCATTTGTGAAAACATGAAGTTTACAAATGTTATGGCTGAAGAAATTCTTAAGGAAATGAGAAGTATAGTTGCTAGAAACTCTAAGATAGAAAAAATGGTTGTAAGTTATGAAGAAGCAAAATGTTTATTTGATAGTAACGGTCATCCTGATGCATTAAAAGGAATTTCTGTGTATATGCAACCAACAGTAACAATATACAAAGCGGAAGATACGTACGGTTTAACTGATGGAATACTTGCTCCAACTACTGGATGTACACCAGATTTTGAAATAAAGAAATTCAGACGCGGTTTTGCATTAATGTTACCTAAACGTTCAGATCCAACTAAGATTAATGCAACAATAGCAGAGAGCCCATTATATGAAGTTTTTGAAAAGAATGGGGATTTCTTAAGAATAATAGGAGTTACTAATGTGCCTGAAATAAACGAAAAAGTTATAACGGGTAAAATGCCAGATATAGTTAGAGTTGCTGAAGCTGATCATGAAAATAGAATGGCAGACCTTATGAACGATATAAAAACAAAAGGTACGAAGAGACTATTTATGATAGCAGGACCTTCATCATCAGGTAAAACAACTTTTGCAAACAAACTATGTATAAATCTTAAACTTATTGGATATAACCCAATAGTTGTATCTATGGATAATTACTTTAAAGAAAGAGAAGATAATCCAAAACTACCTAACGGAGAATACGACTTTGAGACAATTGATGCCTTAGATTTAGATTTGTTTAATAGACATATGGCGGCACTTTATGCAGGTAAAACAGTAGAAATGCCAGAATTTAACTTTGTAACTGGAGAAAAAGAATATAAAGGAAAGACATTAACATTAGGACCAAATGATGTTATTGTTCTTGAAGGTATACACGCTTTAAATCCAGCGTTACTAAAAGATATAGATGAAAAGCTTAAATATAAAATATATATTGCACCTATGACAACTCTTAATATAGACGATTACTCTAAAGTGTCTACCACAGATACAAGAATGTTAAGAAGAATAGTAAGAGACTATCATAATAGAGGACACAAGGTAGAAAGAACTCTTGCAATGTGGCCTAACTTAAGAACAGGCGAAACTAAATATATATATCCAAATATAAAATATGCAGATTATATATTTAATACAAGTCTTGTATACGAAATTGGAGCATTAAAAGCTTTTGCAGAACCGTTACTACTTCAAGTAGATAAATCAAGTGAATACTTCTCAGAATCAAGAAGACTATATCACTTTATACAAAAGTTCTTGCCAATTGAAACTAAAGATATACCAGGCGATAGTATAGTAAGAGAATTTATAGGAAATGCAAGCTTAAAGATATAAGGAGGCTACATGTTTGTAAAAAACGATGATTCATTTATTTGTAAACACTGTGGAAGCCAAGTTGAAAAACTTGGCTATACTTCTAGGGATCACTGTAATAAATGTTTATATTCGTTACATGTGGATATAGAACCAGGAGATAGGTTAAATGAATGTAGAGGCCTTTTAAGGCCAGTAAATGTATTAAACACAGGAAAGAAACAAATGCAAATAGAATACATATGTACTAAGTGCAAAGCGAAAGTACGTAACATAGTTGCTAAAGATGATAATGAAGAAGAAATTCTAAATGTAATAAAAGAATATGCTAAAAATGGAGGAATATAATGGACAGTATAAAATTAAACATTGCCACAGCCATAGCTAAAGTCTTAGATAAAGAAGTAGATGAAATATTTAATTCTATGGAAACACCAAAAGACAATAAAATGGGTGACTTTGCATATCCTTGCTTTAAACTAGCAAGCGTATTTAAGAAGGCTCCTATAATGATAGCTAATGATATAAAGGACAAGTTAGGAGAAGTAGACGGCGTATCTAAAGTAGAAGTGGTAGCTGGATACTTAAACTTCTTTGCAGATAACTCAGTTGTAGTAGAAACAACAGTAAAAAATATATTAAACAAAAAAGATGCTTGTTACAACTTAGAAGAAGGAGTAGGGAAAACAATATGTGTAGACTATTCTTCACCTAATATAGCAAAACCATTCCATATAGGACATTTACGTTCAACAGTTATAGGTTCTGCTTTAGTTAAAATATATAAAGCACTAGGATATAATGTAGTAGGAATTAACCACTTGGGAGACTTTGGAACTCAATTTGGTTATGTAATAGAAGGATATAAAAGATTTGGACAAAATATAGACTTAACTGAAGAACCAATTAAAAAGTTAGTTGAAATATATGTTAAGATAAATGAAATGGCTAAAGAAGATGAAGCTATAGTAGAAAAAGCAAGAGAAAACTTTGCACGCCTTGAAGCAGGAGACGAAGAAATAGTAGCGTTATGGTCTAAATTTAGAGAACTAAGTCTAGAAGAATATAAAAGAATATATGATATCTTAGGAATTACTTTTGATTCATACAACGGCGAAGCTTTCTATAACGATAAAATGGGTGAAGTTGTAGATATATTAAGAAACAGTGGCAAACTTGTTCCTAGTGAAGGAGCACAAGTTGTAGAACTTGAAACAGAAAAAGTTCCTTGTATGATACTTAAAACTAACGGATCAACTACATATGCAACTCGTGACCTAGCGGCAATACTTTACAGAGCTAGAACTTACGATTACACCAAATGTTTATACTTAACAGGCTATGAACAAAATCTACACTTTAAACAAATATTTGAAACTGCTAAATATATAGTAGATGAAAAATATATACCAGGATTAGTACACGTTCCATTTGGGATGGTTTTAGGACCAGGTGGAAAGAAATTATCTACACGTAAAGGTGCAAGTACAACAATTAAAGATGTAATAGATGAAGCAATAGAAAAAGCGAAACAAGTATTAGAAGCTAAAGGCAAAACTGGAGAAGAAGCAGAAAAAATTGCTAAAGCAGTTGGTATAGGTGCTGTAATATTTAACGACCTTAAGAACAACAGAATTAAGGATGAAATATTTGATCTTGATGAAATGCTTAAATTCGAAGGCGAAACGGGACCATATGTACAATATACATATGTAAGAACAAACAGCATAATAAATAAAGCTGGTTATGAACCAACTATAGAAGATGTGAAGGCAGAATTATTAACGGCACAAGAAGAAATAGAGTTGGTTAAACTTCTAGCAATGGCTTCAAATGTGCTAAAACAAGCTGCAAACGAAAACGAACCATCTGTTATAACAAGATATATAATAGATGTGGCAAGTGCATTCTCTAAATATTATAACGAATGCCAAATAATAGTAGAAGATGAAGCTTTAAGAAATGCAAGACTTGCTTTAGTTAAAGCAACTGGATATGTTCTTAAGAATGGATTAAATATCCTTGGAATAACAGCTCCAGATAAAATGTAAAATAAATATAATATTTTATATAAAAATAAGTACACAAATTTTGTGTACTTATTTGCATTTTACATAATATTGTGCTACAATAGTCAGGTGCGCAAAAATAAAGGTCTAAATTTTAATAAAGAAGGGGTAATAAATTTATGGTAAAGAACAAACTTGAACTTAAACCTCACGAAACTTTAACGGACAAGGAAATCAAGTTTATCTTGAGATTCTCAGATGATAGTGATAGAAACTTACTGAGTGTTGCTATTTCTGAAGGAATTACACTAGATGAACTGGAAATGCTTGGAATAGATAGAGAGGATTGCCTTTCTATGAAGAAAAAGGCAGCTTTGTTTGTTAGATACAGATATAAAGCTAGCTTTAGAGCTGCTTGCAAGATTATTGATCAATCGTTCAACGAAAAACAATTGGATACAATCACAAACGTCCTGCTTATGCCTGCATTTGGCATTCCCGAAGAAAAGGTTATAGAGGAAATTCTCTATGATAAATATTCTGCCGAAGAAATGTTGAAGTGGTTTGATGAAAAGAGAAAAAGCTAGAAAAAGTCACCCGTAAATGGGTGACTTTTTGGTATCATCACATCAGATTTGACATTCATTTTCAAAAATGTTATAATATATAACGTATGGCACAGTATTCTAGTCAAAAGAGTACCTATCCCAAGGTGGGCTTAAAAATCCATCATATAGCATATTAATGGCACCTAGTGTTTATGCTGCATTCGCCCAGATTGGGGCGTAAGTATTAGGGTTAAGATTGAGGTAAAAATATAATGGCATATATATAATAGCCTCTTTCAGCTTCACATAATGTGTAGACCTTTATATAGAGAGTACTATATAATTGTAGCTAGTCGTGCGTGAGACTTCGGGATAAATGTTACTAGTTTTTGAAATTAGTCTTGCAAAAGCGAATAAGGATAGGGAAATGATGTTAGGGAAAACCTCTAGACTGTCACGATACAGTGAATGTGTTAAGGATTACAGTGTGGACTAAGTGGTAATCATGTAGCTAGTGTGGCGACACCTAGATGCGAACTTTAAAGGGAAACCGCTACAAGGTAACGAGTAGTAGTTTGTAGGGAAATCCGACTTGACCTCAAGCCACAAAATTTACTTATCGCATTGCCATATCATATATAGTATAAAGGATAGAAATGAAAGAAAGTACAAAATGGATAATAACTACGTTTATGCTAACATTTATGTTAGCTTTATTATTTGGAGGAGTATCTAACGTAGTAATAGAAAAATTAAATATAACATTAGCAATATGTGTACTTGTAGCTGTTATAGTTATAGGTATTTTATTTGACATGATAGGAATGGCAATAGCAACATGTGATGAGGCACCGTTCCATGCTAAGGCTGCTAAGAAAGCTGGTGGAGCAAAGGAAGTTTTAAGACTATTAAAAAATAAAGATAAAGCAACTAACATATGTAATGACCTTTTAGGAGATATATGTGGTATTATATCTGGTAGTGCAGGTGCTCTTGTATCGGTTAGGTTAGCAGAAATGCTAAAAATGGATGTTGTGATAGTAAGCCTTGTACTAAGTGCTATTATCGCTGCGGTAACAGTAGGTGGTAAGGCTATAGGTAAAGGTATATCTATGAAAAAAGCAGAACCAATAATGAGTATGGTTGGTGGAATAATACATTTAGTTGCTCCGGTTAAAGAAAAGAACAAATCAACTAAAAAGGAAAATAAAGAAAAGGAAACAAAATAATTTTAATATTATTTATGATATATAGAAGATGCTATTTGCATCTTCTTTTTTTGTTTTAATATCTATTTTATTTGACAAAAAATTACCTTTGGAATATACTTTCTTAAGAGGAAAAACAAATGACAAATTGGATTGTATTAACCGTATTATATGCTGTAATAAATGGCGTGTTTCAATGCGCGAAGAAGAAATCTATAGAGAAGAATAGTATATTTGAAGTGCTAGCTGTCTTTTCGCTAATAGCATTTTTAATATCTGCTGTTATGATGAAAGATAGTATATTAATAGACTTCAAGTATTTGCTAATAATTTTATTTAAATCATCTATTATAGTAATAGCATGGGTGCTTGCCCTAAATGCGTTAAAAAAGATAGAGATAAGTCTTTATGGGATAATAAATTTAGCTAGAATAATATTTTCAATAATATTAAGTGTACTAATATTAGGCGAAAAGCTTACGACTTCAACAATAGCTGGAATTATATTAGTAATAACAGGCTTGGTTTTAGTGAATAAAATAGGTAGCAAGAAGGGCGAAAAGAAGGCAGATAAAAGTGCTATACTTATGCTTTTAGGTTCATGTTTCTTAAACGCTACATCTGCTATAATAGACAAAGGAATAACAACAAAAGTAACAAGCTCACAGCTTCAATTTTACTTTTTGTTATTTTTAACTATTATATATTGGATTATATTATTATTCAAACAAAAGAATGTAGACTTTAAGTCTATGAATAAAAACTATTGGATTTTAATAGCTGCCTTAAGCTTGGTGTTTGGAGACAAGTTTTTGTTTATAGCAAACGAAATACCGGAAAGTAAAGTTGCCGTAATGACATTAATTAAACAATTAAGTGTAATAGAAATAATAATATTTGGAAAGATATTCTTTAAGGAAAAGAATATAATAAAGAAATTATTATGTTCGCTACTTGTTATACTTGGAATATTTTTAACAGTAATTTAATATTAGTTATATAGATGCTAAAAGCACCCCAAAATATTGGGGTGCTGTTGTTTTTAAGGTTAGTGGGACTTATGATACAAAGTCCATAATGTTTGGAACAATAAAAGTATTGTTCTCGTCCAAATAGCCCAAAACATAGGCCTTAAATCTGTCGGTCACGTGTTTTTCTTCGTAAGTGCTCAATGCATCTTCAGGGCACGCGGCTTGAATGAACATCGGAATATAAAGGCCGAAGTCTGTAAGCTCTTTAGGCTCGTCAAGCAGCCTGCTCACAAGATGGTATCGCATACCAGGGAGTGCAGGTTCGAGTTTCTTTCCAGATTCGTAACGCACATGGAAATTGGGGATGAGCAATCTGCCGTCATCATCCATATAACCTATGCATCTTGAAAATTCCATTGCTGCCTTCAGCGAAAATTTGGGGCGACCATCAGATGAGAGAAGATAATTTTTGTTGTAGAAGTCAATTGCTTCGCTTTCGGAATTGGCTTCGATTGGTTTGGGATTAGTGTAACGAACTCGGAATTCATCACCTAACATGCTACCGATTTTTCCTACTACATACTTCATAGGCTGTCCTTTCTCATAATTATGAATAAATTTTTGGGGTATAACGCAAATGGATTATATCACAAAAAATATATAATTGCAAATTCATCAAGTATAGGTAGACATAAAACATGGCAAAATACACTTAATATATTGCTAAAACATATGTATTTTGGTATAATTAAAAAAGGAGATTTTTATGAAAAAAGTAAAGATTTTAACATTCCATAACGCAGAAAATTATGGAGCAAATCTTCAAGCGTATGCATTAAAAGAGGTGCTAAAGGATATGGACACAGAACCATCGTTTATTAACTATCAAGATAAGCATATTCTTAAGGATTACAAATTAATAAGAACTAACTCTCTTAAATCTTTTTTCTCTAGTTTATGGTATATGCCAAGGAACTTAAAAAGGAAGAAAAGTTTTAAGAGCTTTTGTGGTAGATATCTAGATGGAAACACTAAAAAATATTATACAAAAGAAGATATAGAAAAAGATATAACTAATGAGTACACACTTGTTGCTGGAAGCGATCAAATATTTAATCCAGACCTTACAGGCGGACTTTCAGATATATATACCTTAAATCTAAAGAAAGAAAATGAAAATAAAATAATATATGGTGCAAGTGTTGGAAACGATGAACTTTTAGAAGTAAATAAAGATAAGTTTAAGGATAAATTAAAAGACTTAGAATATATATCTGTAAGAGAAGAAAATATTGCAAAAGGTTTAGAAAGTATTCTTAGCAAAAAAGTAGAGAAAGTACTTGATCCCACACTGCTTCTTGAAAAAGATAAGTGGGAAGAACTGGTTAGTAAAGAAAAAACGGTAGAGTTAGATAATACAAAATATATACTTGTATACACGTTGTTTGAAAATCCAGAAATAACTAAAATAGCAGATTATTTATCTCAAAAAACTGGTATTAGAGTTATTCATTTTAGAAAATATAATGCATATAAAAATGAACTGATGTCTATGTATACAAAAGGGCCTGCGGATTTTATAAATGCTTTTAAGAACGCAGAGTATATTGTTACAAACTCATTCCACGGCTTGGTATTTAGTATAATATTCGAAAGAAAATTTTATGCCGTAATGCCTAAATCTAGAGGTGGACGATTAAAAGACTTAATTAGTCTTACTGGACTAGAGAAAAGGGCTGTAAATTCATTAGACGATGTTACAAGCAAAAAAATAGATGAAGAAATAGAATACGCACCAGTAAAAGATAAGTTAAATGTTGAAAAAGAAAAGTCTATAAAATATTTAAGAGGTGGAGTATGCAAGGGCTAAAGGGACTATCTGATAAAGAATTAGAAGAACTAATAATTAAAGGTGAAGTTAAAATGCCAGATTTAGTAGATAACGGCATTTGTCCTACTTGCTTTGATAGGACTCATAATAATTGTCTATACGGAGAGAACACAGATAAAGTGATATATGAAGATGAGGAAATAGAATGCTTTTTAGTAGGCAATCCAAGAGCAAAGGGACATACCGCAATATCTTCTAAGGCACATTATAAAGATATGATGGATATTCCAGATGATTTATGTAATAAGATATTTGTTTTTGCAAAGAAAATGATGAACATACTAAAAGAAGTATATGGTTCTGAAAGTGTATATTTATGTACTATGTGTGATGGACCTAGGAATCACTTCCACATACAACTAATACCTAGATATGATTTTGAAAAAAGAGGTTCTAAAAATTTTGTAAAAGAAAGACAAGAATACATACATGATGAAGAAAAAATAAAAGAAATTAAAGAAAGAATTTAGAAAGGGTAAATATATAAATGTCGAAAGAAAAACAACTCATGAAGAATACGGCTATTATCACAATAGGTAAGGTTTGTACGCAGTTTATTAGCTTTTTCCTATTACCGTTATATACTGCTATATTTAGTACAGATGAATACGGTATAGTAGATTTATTTAATACGATAGTAGCGTGTATATTACCTATAGTAACATTACAAATTGAACAAGGATTATTTAGATTCCTTATAGATGCACGTGATGATGATACTGGTAAAACAAAATTAATAACAAGCACAGCTATATTATTTATATTTCAAACACTAATTTATGTTGGACTATATAGCATAATACAAAATTATATAAATAGTGAATATAAGCACTTCTTGCTGCTAAATGTAATAGCAAATATGTCTTCTGGATTAATGTTGCAATTAGCTAGAGGTCTTGGAAAGAATAAGGAATATTCTATTGGTAGCTTTATAGTCGCTGGTTTTACAGTAATATTAAATGTTTTATTAATAGTTGTATTAAAGTTTAGAGTAGAAGGAATGTTCCTATCTATCTTTATAGCAAATATGTTAGCAAGTATTTATTTATTCTTTGCTTGTAAAACATATAAATACATTAAACGTACAGGATTTAGATTTAGTGCATTAAAAACAATGTTAAAATATTCTATAGCGTTAATACCAAATGCTATATCTTGGTGGGTAATAAATGTATCAGATAGGGCAATAATATCTAGTTTATTAAGCATAGGGGCAAATGGTATATATGCAGCTGCAAATAAATTTTCAGGAGTATATATAAATGCATATAATATATTTAATATAGCATGGACAGAATCTGCTGCAGTAAATATAGATAGTGAAGATAGAGATAGATACTTTACAAATATAATAAATACGGGATTTCAAGTATTTGGAAGCATAGCACTTCTTGTAATAGCGTTAACACCATTCTTATTCCCATTAATAATAAATGCTAAGTTTGGAGAAGCATATAATCAAATACCGCTTTTAATGTTAGCATCGTTATTTAATGTTGGAGTAGGACTTGTAAGTGTTATATATATAGCTAAAAAACGTTCTTTAGATATATCGAAAACATCATTTATATCTGCTATAATAAATGTAGTGGTTAATTTATTGTTAATTAAACATATAGGGCTTTATGCAGCATCAATATCTACAATAGTTGCATATCTTGCAATGTTTATATATAGAGCGGTAGATTGTAAAAAATATGTAAATTTCAAAATGGATATAAGAATGCTTATAAAACTTGCTATAATGTTTGTACTAACATTTGTAGCATTCTATATAAATAACATAGTTACAAATATATTAATGTTAGTAGGTGTATTAGCATTTACAGTTATATATAACAAAAACGGATTCAAAAAGATAATTAGAATAATAAAGAATAGGAAGTCAAAAGAATAAGGTATTGTAAAAATATTAAATATATAATGCTATATTTTTATTAAGGAGAAACAGAAGATGAAAAAAGGAATATCTTTAATAGTATTAGTAATAACAATAATAGTTATGATAATACTATCAGTGAGTATATTAATAACGCTTAGTAATACCGGTATAATAGAGAGAGCTAATCAAGCGGTAGAATTAACTAATGAAAAGCAAGTGCAAGATTTAGCGGCATTAATATGGGCGGATTCGTATATGAAGGGACTAACAGATCAAGAACTAGTAAATGAGGTAAAATTACGACTTGACGAACAAGGCATAACAGATGCTAACTGGGATATTAGTATTTCTAACACAAATATATCAATTTCAAGCGTTAAAAATAGAACACCTTTAGGCTCACTAATCACACCAGATAATTATGGTGATACGATAGACTATACGGTAACTGTGAATGGCGCTACATATAATAATTGGCGAATATATTATCACAACGAAGAATATGTGTATTTAATAGCTGGCGAGAAGGTTGGACATTATGGCACCTTTGGAAACGTTAATTCGCTTGGAGTTTCACCAGACGAACTTACGGCGGCAGAATTAGAACTTTACGATGTGTTTAGAGTAGGCAATAATGAAAAAGTTGATATAACAGATCCATATACATATAGCGCACGAGGAGTTGCATATTTAATAAGAACATATTCGACATTTGCTAATTATACAGACTATGGGGATAATGTTGTTGGTGCGATAGGTGGTCCGCCTATAGAATTACTAGCTGCTGGCTGGAACGCTAAGGGTTATATGCCACGCATAACACCGGTTTTAAGTGATACTAAATGGGGTTATAATATAAACGGATCAGGATTTATGAATGACGGCTTATATATACCTAAAAGTGGTTATTGTTGGACAACTTCGCCTGTGGGTAATAGCAATACTGGCGTGCTGGTAGCGGGTGATTCGGCTATAAAGCATGAGTCGTCATATACTAATACTGAAGCTTATGGTATATATCCTGTTGTGTGCTTAAAAGCTTCAATACTTGCTAAAGCAGGAACAACAACAGATTTTTCTTTAATAAAATAATTAAAATAAAACAAATATAAGAGGGATTTTAAGTCCCTCTTTAATATTTTCTATAACATTTTTGCATAAATTTGTGTGTGGATAAATTAATAAAAAAGATGCAACAAAAAAACACCACCTTTCCTTGATATATCGCCACTTTTTTGATATAATAAATAGAAGCCATTTTGGAGCTAAAGGAGTAAATAAATTGGAGAATATTTATCTTAAAACTAAAAACAAAAAAGAATGCAACGGATGTACAGCATGCGTATATGTTTGTCCTAAAAATTGTATTACAATGAAGGAAGATAATGAAGGATTTATATATCCTGTAATAGATGAAACCAATTGCGTTCATTGTAATAAATGCTTAACGGTATGTAGTAATACATATAAACAAGACGAAAAAAGAAAAATAACTCCTTTTGGTATAGTACACAATAATAAAGAAATATTAAACAAAAGCACTTCTGGCGGAGTGTTCTATGCTTTAATAACAGATTTATTTACCAAACCAAACTCAGTGTGTTACGGTGCCGCATATGATGATGCGTTAGAAGTAAAACACATGAGGGCAGAAACATTAGAAGAAGCAGTGAAATTTATGGGATCTAAATATGTAAGAAGTAACATAGAAGGTGTATATGAACTTGTGAAAAAAGATTTGCTTGCCGGTATGAATGTATTATTTACAGGAACCCCTTGTATGACAGCGGGACTTTATACATATCTAAAAAGAGATGCAGATAATTTGCTTACATGTAACATAATCTGTCATTCTAACCCATCTCCAAAGGTGTTTAATAAATATATTAAATGTTTGGAATTAACTAAAGGAAATAAAGTTAGGTCTGTAACATTTAGAGCAAAAGAAACGGGTTGGAGAAATGCAACTCCAGTTATAGAATTAGAAAACGGCGTTAAGTTTGAAGAAGATACATTCGCAAAAGCGTTTTCGCGCACATTAATATCTAGACCAAGTTGCAGTGACTGCAAATTTACAGAACCATATAAAGTAGCAGATATAACAATGGGAGATTTTTGGGGTGTGGAAAAATTAACAAACATTTCAAAAATAGAAAATGGAATATCTTTAGTGTATGCAAATACTAAAAAAGGACTAGATAAAATAAATAAACTAAAAGGTGTAACAAAACATGAACTAGACGAAAATCTAAACTATTTGATGTATAACCATCATGCACCTGTAAAAGAACACAGAAATAGAGAAAAGTTCTTCAATAGATTGGACAAAGTTGAAGATAAAGATGTTATCAAATTAATAAATAACATGTCTAAAGAAAGATTTTTAAGAAGATTTCTTAAAAGAATAAAGATAATTAAATAAATATTTGTACAAAATATATTAGATTAGAAAGGAGAAATGTATGAAGAAAAAAGTGTTGTTCGTTGTTGATGAAAGAAAATTAGGCGGCGTAAGTATAGTTCTAGAAAACATATTAAACAAAATAGATCTAAAAAGATTAGATATAACAGTTCTTGTGTTGCACAACAACGGAACAAGACTTTCTAATCTAAGACCAGAAATAAGGGTTATTTATGGGCCTAAAAAATTAAACATAGTAGATATAGGGGTAAAAGAGTTGCTTTTATCTGGAAATATATTTGGTGCTCTAAGAAAGTTATATCTATCATTTCTTATGAAGACTGCCCAAGCAACTAAATACATGGCGAAGATAAGAAAAGATATGAAGCTTGAAGAATATGACGTAGAAGTGGCATTTAAGGCTGGAATATGTTCTGTGTTTGTTGCAAGTGGTAATGCAAAATATAAGATAAATTGGGTGCATGAAGATTATAAGACATATAATATGACCAAAAGATACGAAAAATTCTTTAGAATCGTTTTTAATGCTTTTAATAAGCATATTATTGTGTCTGAAGATGCAGCAAAATCTTTTAATGATATATATGGACTAAAAGATAGAACAGAAGTTATAGAAAATTATATAGATGAAGTAGGTATATTAGAAAGAGCAAAATGTGAATCGGATATAGCTGTTAACAAAAATAAATTAAATGTTGTAACACTAGGGAGATTTTGCTATGAAAAAGGTTTTGACAGAATAATAACTGCATTAAATAAGTTAAAAGAAGATAATATAAAAATAGACAAGTTAAAGATATATATTTTAGGCTATGGAAAAGAGCAAGATAAACTTAATAGACAAATTGAAGAATATAACTTAAAAGATAATATAGAATTAATTACAATGTCTGAACTAGAAAACAATCCTTATTCATTTATGAAAAATTGTGATTTATATATTATGCCGTCTAGAAGCGAATCTTTTGGTATGGTTAGAATAGAAGCCTTAGTGCTAGGACTTCCGGTAATTACAACTAATGTTGCCAATACGAATAAGATGGTAACTAAAGATTTAGGCATAGTTGTAGATAATACAGACGAAGGTGTATATTTGGGAATTAAAAAAATATTAACTAACGATGAAATGGTGATGAAATTAACAGAAAACGCCAAGTACTATACATATGAAGGAGAGAACAAGAGAATAATAAATAAGATAAAGGAAGTACTGGAGGTAGACTGTGAAAAATAAAAAGATAAATAGAATAATAAATGTTATACTAGTTATATTTTTAATTATGCAGCCTCTTTGCGATATATATATGGGAGTTATAGGTGAAGATTTAGATATATTAGGAATCTCAATAGTAACTTTCACAAGAACAATAACAATAGTAGCTTTGGTTATTATAGTTGGTATAAGCCAAATTATATACAAATACAAATTAAATTGGTTATACACCCTTATTGGCTATTTAGCAGTAGTTGGAATATATGCAACTTTCCATCACATGAACATAGTAAATAGTGGTGGATATTATATAACAAACGGGTTATATAGCTTTACTACTGAGCTAATGTATGTATTACGTTTGGTAGTGCCAATAATTCTAATGTATGTTGTTGTTATAACCAAACCAAAGAAAGAGCGCATAGAAAAAGCAATACTAGTATCAGTTGCTATAATAGCATTAATAATAGTTACAACAAATGTATTCAAGATTTCATATGCATCATATTCACCAACAAATGCTTTTATTGAATATAATGTTTTTGACTGGTTTAAATATGATGAGCTTTCGTATAGAGAAACCTTATCTAAGGGATACTTTGTATCTGCAAATCAAATAGGCGCATTGCTTGTGGTACTGTTACCAATAACACTGCTTTATGTCGTAAAATATAATAAAACACTAGTATATATTGTTTTGTTATTACAAGTGATATCTATGGTGCTTGTAGGAACAAGAGTTGCAACATATGGATGTGTGTTGTGTATAGTTGCAATGGTTTTAGGTTATATAGTAATATCTATAATAAAGAAACGTAAAATACATTTTGAAAGAATATTAGCGATATTGAGTATATTAGCCGTGGGTATTTTAATATATAAATATTCGCCATCAAATAGCAGAACATTTGCATCAGTTAATAGCGAAATGTATGTAGAACTATCTGATGAAGAAGCTGCAAAAAATGAATATATAACGATTGAAGCGTATAATGAAATTGTTTCAGATGAAGCTAAGATGAGAGAATATTTGAAAGCCAAAAAGAATAAGAATATTACTTTGGATGAATTGACATATCGAACAATGTGTAAATATATTGAAACAAATTACAGACAACACGCTATTGCTAAAAAGTATGTTATGAATATATATCCTTATACAGAAGATCCAGAGTTTTGGGTTAATTTGTTTGAACAACCTATTTCTGTAAAAGGAGATAATCGTTCAAGACAATCAGTTATTATTAAAAGAATTAAGGAATTAAATAACAATACATTGAAAGATACTCTTGTTGGAATGGGCGCAACACCTATGAATCAAAGAGAGTATATGATTGAAAACGATTTAATATCTCATTATTACAATATAGGTGTAATAGGAATTATATTATTTGTATCACCATATGCTATTGCAGTGCTTTATGTAGTAGTAGCAGGTTTAAGGAAAATTAAAATGTTATTTAATGCAAGAATAATGGCGTATGTTTTAGCGATATTTATGATGTATGTAATTGGTTTCTTTGCTGGACATGTAATAGATGAATATATAGTTACAATATATATGGCTATTATGACAGGAGCCTTAATAAATGAATTTAACAAGTTAACAAGAAAAGAGGGAAAATAAATGAGTTTACCAAAACTTAGTATCATTGTACCAGTATACAATGTAGAAAAATATTTGGATAAATGTTTAGATAGAATATTAAATAGTACATATAAAGATTTTGAACTTATAGTAATAAATGATGGTACTAAAGACAATTCTGAACAAATTATAACTAAATATTTAGAAAAAGAAGAATACAAAGATAAAATAACATATATATCTAAAGAAAATACTGGCTTAAGTGATACTAGAAATCTTGGTATGTCTAAAGCAAAAGGGGAGTACATAGCTTTTGTAGATAGCGATGACTATATTGAACCTAATATGTATGAGCTTATGATGAATAAAGCTTTAGAAAAAGATTATGATATAGTAGCATGTGATGTAAGACTTGTTTATGAAAATAGTGATAAGGAAAAGATAGTCTCTTCAGCATATGAGAAAGACCTCTTTAGTAAAGATGAAATTAAACAAACAATGCTTGTATATTATCCTGTAGTATGGAATAAAATATATAAAAAGAGCATACTTGATTGTGTAGAATTTTCTAAAGGTGTATGGTATGAGGATATGGAGTTCAACCTTAAGGTGTATCCAAGAATAAATAGTATAGGTGTAGTAAAAGAACCTTTATATAATTATCTTCAAAGAGGAAACTCTATAACATACACATATAACGATAAGCTTTATGATATAATTACAAATATGGATACAGTAATTAGGTATTACAAAGAGCAAGGTATATACGAAGAATATAAAGAGGAGCTTGAGTATCTATATTTAAGATATGCCTATGCAACATTCCCTAAAAGACTTGCTAAGTGTAAAGACAAGAAAAAATATAAAGAGGGAATTAACTTTGCAATAAATAAAGTGAACGAAAACTTCCCAGAATATAAAAAGAATAGATACTTTAAGACTATGGGCATAAAGGGAAGATATATAAAAAGCTTTAATAAATTCATTGCTAATATAAACTACATCGTTAGTAAATAAAAACGGAGGACATATGAAGAAAAATAATAGAGTAATATTTATCTCTAGCACAGGTGGACATTTATCTGAATTAATGGTTCTAAAACCAATTTTTAAGGATTATGATTATCATATAGTAACAGAGAAGACAGGCTCTACAAAATCACTTAAAAAAGAATATGGCAAGCGTATACACTATGTTATATTAGGTATAAGAACTAAAAAGATTGAATATGTATTTAAGGTAATATTAAATACAATTAAATTACTTGGATTGTATATTAAAATTAGACCAAAAGTAATAGTTACAACAGGCGCTCATACAGCAATGCCTTTATGTATTATAGGAAAGCTATTTGGCGCAAAACTTGTGTTTATAGAAACGTTTGCAAATGTATATACACCAACCGGAACAGGTAAATTTTTATACAAATATGCAGATAAGTTCATAATCCAATGGGAAGAATTAAGAGAAGTATATCCTAATGGTATACATTTAGGAGGTGCCTTTTAATGATATTTGTTACAGTAGGAACACAAGATTGGTCTTTTAAGAGACTTATAGAAGCTGTTGAAAAAGCAGTAATAGATAAAAAGATAACTGATGAAGTTATTGTGCAAGCAGGAAACACTAAGTATGAATCTGAATATGTAAAAATATTAAATTATATTCCGTTTGAAGAATTTGCAGGCTTTATGGAAAAAGCAGACATAATAATAACTCACGGTGGAGTGGGTTCTATACTAAATGCAGTTAAACTTGGCAAAAAGGTAATTGCAGTACCAAGACTTGCAAAATATAACGAACACGTAAATGATCATCAGTTACAAGTAATTAAAAAGATGACAGATGATGGGTATATACTAAGTACAGAAGATGAAAATCTAATTGTAGATAAGATTAAAGAGATTGCAAATTTTGAACCTAAAGTATATACTAGTAATACAGATAACTTTATAAAAGGAGTTAAGAATATATTAGATGAAATAATAAATTCTTAAATAATTAAATAAAAGGAGATATAAATGATAAGTATATTTGAGGAAGGTGGACTAATACAATTCTTGTATTTTCTACCAGCATTACTACTTTCACTATCTATACATGAATTTGGACATGCGTGGGTAGCATATAAACTAGGAGATAATTCACAAAAGGCAAGAGGAAGACTTACGCTCACGCCTTGGGCGCATATAGATCCTATAGGCTTTGCAGCAATTGCGTTAATAGGTATTGGTTGGGGTAAACCTGTTATGGTAGATGATAGAAACTTCGAAAAAAGAGGCAAGGGGAATATGCTAGTTGCACTTGCTGGACCAGCCTTTAACGTTATACTTGCAATAGTAATAACAGTATTGTTAAAACTATGTATGGTATTTGGATTAGATGCATGGCTAATATCTAATAGCACTGGTTCAATAATATTAGAAATATTAATGTATACAATAATGTTTAATGTAAGTTTTGCAGTGTTTAACTTAATACCATTTCCGCCTTTAGATGGTTCAAAGATATTATATTATTTCTTACCATATAACGCTAAAAATATAATGGCGAAGATGGAAGAATATTCGTTTATATTTCTAGCAATATTATTCTTTACAGATTTAATAGACTATATAATGGTGCCAGCGAGTATGGCAATATACTTTGTACTAGGATTAATACTAAGTATTTAGAAGGGATATAAAATGTATATATTAGGAATAGAAAGTAGCTGTGATGAAACATCAATAGCTATATTAGAATTTGAGGAAAACAATAACAACTTTAAGGTGCTAGCTAATACAGTATCTTCACAAATAGATATACATAAAGCTTTTGGTGGAGTTGTACCAGAAATAGCATCTAGGCATCATGTAAAAAACATAGGATGGGTGTTAGATGAAGCGTTATCTACAGCGGATATTAAATTAGAAGATATTTCTGCTGTAGCAGTTACAGTAGGACCAGGTCTTGTAGGGGCACTTCTAGTAGGTGTGTCTTTTGCAAAAGCAATAGCGTATGCACTAGATATTCCGCTTGTACCAGTTCATCACATAGCTGGACATATTGCAGCGAATTATTTAACTCATCCAGAGTTAAAACCTCCATTTTTGGCTCTAGTAGTCTCTGGAGGGCATTCTCATGTTATAGAAGTTAGCGATTATACAAAATTTAGAATACTAGCTAAAACACGTGATGATGCAGTAGGAGAAGCGTTTGACAAAGTGGCAAGAGTATTAGGCTTAGGCTATCCAGGTGGCCCTGAAGTAAGCAAAATGGCAAAGGATGGACAAGACACATACAAATTACCTAAAACTAGATTTGAAGAAAATTATGACTTTAGCTTTAGTGGAGTAAAGACAGCTGTACTTAACATTGCAAATAAAGAGAAGGACAAGCTAAGAATTGCAGATATGTGTCGTAGCTTTGAAAACAATGTAGCAGAAGTATTAGTAGATCACACGCTTGCAATAGCTAAAGAAAAAGGTATCAAACAGATAGTATTAGCAGGTGGTGTATCTGCAAATACAAGACTTAGAGAAGAATTACAAAATAAAGGTAAAGAAAACAACATAGATATATATTTACCTGAAATGAAATACTGCACAGACAACGCTGCTATGATAACTGCAGCAGGTATATTTAAGTTTAGAGAAGGAAACTTCACAAACGATCTAAGCTTAAATGCAAAAGCAAGTATGAATATAGAAAATGAATAAATAGAAAGAAAACAAAGAAGAAAGAAAAGGAGGGGATTTAAATGGCTATATATGCACTATCAGATTTACATTTATCCAAAGCGATAAAGAATAAATCTATGGAAGTCTTTGGAGAAGAATGGAAAGACTATGAAGCTAAAATAGATGAGAATTGGAAAAAGACTGTAACAGATGATGATACTGTTTTAATTCCAGGAGATATATCTTGGGCATTAACACTAGAAGCCGCATATGAAGATTTTAGCTATTTAAATAGCCTACCCGGAAAGAAAATAATAATTAAAGGAAACCATGATTATTATTTCTCAACACTAACTAAAGTAAACAAATTCTTAAAGGATAATAACTTTGACACAATAACTGTATTAAACAATGATTCATATCTAGTAGAAGGATACAATATATGTGGTTTTAGAGGCTGGGGAAATACAGATGATGATACTGTAGATGACAGCAAGGTATATAAAAGAGAATTGGTACGTTTAGAATTATCTTTAAACAGTATTAAAGAAGAGGATAAAGACAAACCAATAATAGTAATGACACACTTCCCGCCATTTAGATATGAGATAAAAGAAATGTTTAAGAAATACAATGTAAAACTATGTATCTATGGACATCTGCACGGAGATGGACACTACATGATAAAAGAGGGTAACATAGATGGAGTAGAATACAAAATGGTTAGTGGAGATTATACAAAGTTTGAACTTAGTAAGTTGAATTAATAAAAAAGAAGGAGCCAAGAAGAAATTCAAGGTTCCTTTTTACATTAATAAAGTTTAAATGTTGATTGTAACATTGAAGGGAAGAGTAAAGTAAAAACAATTACACCGATTATCAATGCAAAAAACAAGCATAAATAAACTTTGAATCTAACAGGCTGTTCTTTCATTAAAGATACACCTGAAATTAATAAAATCATGCTTATCAATGTTACAAAATATATAAACATAAGCTGAAATCCTTTTTTCATAATAATTAAGTTGCTATTACAAGAGTTCCTTAATATAGTAAGGGTTGTTTTTTGATCATTAGTAAGATTAGATTCGTATAAGTCCTTAAAAGTAACGCCTAATGCTCCTGTGTTATTTACATTTAGATATCTATTAATCATCAGTAATGGAATTATAAATACTAACACACATATTAGAACGGCTATTATTATATATCTAAACATTTCATTTTTCTTCATAGTATACACCTCATATGAAAATATTAACATAAAAGTAGACAATATACAATATTTTAATTTTTCTAAAATATTTTATAAAAAACTATTTACAAATAATTCTGTTTGTGATATAGTCTGTGGCATACGTTACAAAAATACATTACAGTAGAGTAAAAAGAAGAAAGGAAAAATACAAAGAATCTTTAATCTTTAAGTTACCTCAGGTAATGTATTTTTTTGCGCGTAGAAAGGTAGGTGTTTTTATGTATATTAACGTACAGAATCTTACCAAACACTTTAAGATCAAGGTAAGAGACAAAGGGTTAGTAAATGCAATTAAAGCATTTGTTAAACCGAAATACCGAACGATTAAAGCAGTAGACAACATATCATTCGGTATTGAAAAAGGAGAAATCCTTGGATTTATAGGGCCGAATGGAGCCGGTAAATCAACGACAATTAAAATGCTATGCGGAATAATGCAACCAGATAGTGGCACATGCGTAGTAGGAAACATTAATCCATTTAAGAACAGGAAAGAATATGTTGCTAACATTGGCGTTGTATTCGGACAGAAATCTCAATTATGGTGGGACATACCGGTTATCGAATCATTTGAACTACTAAAAGCAATATACAAGATACCTGAAGAGAAATACCAAAAGACAAAACAACAATTAATCACAAAATTAAATCTGCAAGATTTGTTAGATGTACCAGTTAGACAATTAAGCTTAGGCCAGAGGATGAGATGCGAATTAGCCGCAGCACTGTTACATGATCCAGATATTTTATTCTTGGATGAGCCGACAATTGGGCTCGATGCAGTTTCAAAAGTACAATTAAGAGAATTTATTAAAGAACTAAACAAAGAGAAAAAGACGACCATAATTCTTACAACACACGATATGACAGATATCGAAGAATTAGCCTCAAGAGTAGTAGTAATAGGTAAAGGAAAACTATTGTATGATGGAAGCTTAGAAAAAATCAAACACAAATTTCAATCAACTAAAAAATTAGAAATAATATATAAAAAATTACAAGCCGCTCCAAAAATAGAATCAAAGATTCTAGAAAAAGATAATAAGAAAGTATTAATAGAAGTAAATACTAAGAAAGAAAGTATATCTAGCATAATAGAAAAATATAGTAGAGTATGTCAAATAGAAGATGTAAACATACATGAAAATAATATAGATAATATTATTCTAGAAATGTATAAGGAGTATGAGTTATGAAGGGATATTTAAGTTATTTTAAGACTACTCTCGTTTCAGGACTCCAATACAAGACAGCTGCAATAGCTGGAATATGTACTCAATTTTTCTGGGGCTTTCTACAAATATTTATCTATCAAGCATTTTATGCAGGAACAGGACAAAATGTTCCAATGGACTTTGAAAAATTAGTAACGTATATATGGCTACAACAGGCACTACTAACGCTTGTATTTGTAAGAATAAGAGATGAGAGTATAGCAAAAAGCATTAAAAATGGCACCGTAGCATATGAACTTGTAAGACCATATAACCTATATATATGGTGGTTTATTAAATGTATTGCTGGAAGACTTGCAGCAGTAACATTACGTTCGGGAGTTCTAATAGCTGTAACGTTATTTTTACCAGCGCCATACAATTTGTCTTTGCCAATATCGTTTGGAGCATTCTTATTGTTCCTATTAAATCTATTCTTAGGAGCATTAATAGTGACTGCTATAATGGTAATAATACACTCAATAGCGTTCTTTACGTACGAAGATAAGGGAATAGCAACTGTAATATATAACTTTGCTGAAATATTAAGTGGGACAAGCTTGCCGCTACCATTATTACCAACGATTGTACAAAATATATGCTTAATCTTTCCATTCTGGCTAATAGGAGATTTCCCATTTAGAATTTACTCAGGAGATATACCAGTTGCAGATGGATTAAAATATTTAGGATTACAAATATTCTGGGTAGTAGCTTTAATATTCATAGGAGCAAAAATATTAAAGTACGCCATGAAGAAAGTATATATACAAGGAGGTTAAAATGTTTAAATATATTTCAATGCATTTGAAATCGCAAATGGAATATAAAAGCTCCTTTATATTCCTAATAATAGCTCAAATAGCTGCGTTTTTTGGCTACTGCGTAGTATTCTATTCGCTATTTGCAAAGTTTGGACTTGTTAAATCATTTAATATTTATCAAGTAATACTTTGCTTTGCAGTAGTGCAATTTGGAGAGAATTTAGCTGAAGGAATACTTAGAGGTTTTGATAAATTTTCCGAAATAATTAAGCACGGACATTTAGATCAACTTCTAGTAAGGCCACAAAATATATACCTACAAATAATAGGGTATAAGATAGAGCTATCTAAATTAATTAAATGTGTAATATCTTTAATAATATTAGGATATGCACTAATAAATCTAAAAATTAAATTAATATATTATCCTGTAATACTTATGATGATGATAGGAAGCACAATAGTATTTGGAGCATTTCTAATACTAAGCGCCGCAATGTGTTTTGTAACAATAGAGGGACTTGAAGTAATAAACATATTCATATATGGAACAAGAGACTTCGCTCAATATCCTATAGGAATATATAACAAAATAGTAAAAACATTCTTTACATATATAGTTCCAATAGGACTTACATCATACTATCCAATGCTATATATAACTGGCTCATCGGACAGATGGTGGTACATACTACTACCAATACTAAGTCTAATAACACTAATTCCAGCATGTTTAACATTTAATGCCGGAATGAAGAAATACAAGAGTACAGGATCATAGAAATTTAATAATTAAATGATAAAACGGTACCGATATATTTATATATAAAGGTACCGTAATATATTTTTAGCAAAAAGAACAAACGTTTTCAAAAACGATTGACAATCACTGTGTGATTTGGTATACTTGCAGTGTTGAAAAGGGGGGCGAAAATATTATGGACAATAAAATTGATTATGAGGATTTAAAAGAACGTTTATTAAACGATATGATGCAAGGAACAATGCCATATACAGATATCGATAAAATGATTGAAGTTATACGAAATGGGGAAAAACAAATACGTGATGGGAAAGGAATACCTGCTGATGTTGCAATTGCAGAATTAGAGCAAATTTTTATAAAAAAGGAGGCACGTTAATGAATAAATTCAAAATAATTTTAACTCATGACTTTAAAAATATGTTTTATAACAGGTTAGAATATTATTATTTATATAGTGAAAGTTATGTAAAAACTATTATAGATGAGCTAAAAGCAGTTATTAATATAATTTCTAAATTTCCATACTTGGCTCCTAAGTATAATTCAAACAAAAATGTTAGAAGGTTTGTTATAAAAAACAAATTTGCAATAATATATAAAATTGATGGTGACGAAATACATATGTTGTATTTTTTAGATGGTCGCATGAAAAATAATAGCCTTGAAGTAAACGAAACAGTAAGCTTAATTTATGCGGTTTAATCTATTAGATTTCTTGCAATATATTCTTAATGTGATATAATACACATATCGAGGGATAATATATGGAAGGTAAAATGAACGTAAGAACAAGAAAAGCAATAGAAAGAGACATGAAAATAGCTAAAAAAGAGGCAATAAAAAAGGAAACAAAAAGATTCTTAAAAGCAACAATAAAAATAGCAGTTATATTATTAGTTGCATTTATTCTTTTTATAATCATGGAGCTTGTTAGATTTAATAAAAATTTAGGTGTATTACCTGGCAAAATAACTGGAGAGACATATACAGATGACACTGTTATATATTCCGGAATTGGCTATACAGTTTCATATAAGTATGACAAAAAATTTGAGGAATATCAAAACTCAACAGAAGCTATATCAAACAACAATATAGTAAGCGGTGAATTTAAGCTATTTAATAAGTGGATGTTAGGAGCTTGGATTAAGTAATCTCTTAATAAAAAAATATTTGCATAAATATCATAAAAAAGTTGTAATTTAAATAAACTTATGTTAGAATATATTAGGTAAAAGCGAATCTTATTAATAAGGAGGGACAAATAATGAAAAGCGAAATACAACCAAAATATGAAAAAACAACAATTACTTGCGCTTGCGGTAACGTAATTGAAGTAGGTTCAACTAAGAAAGATATGAAGACTGATACTTGTAGCGCATGTCATCCATTCTTTACTGGATTAAAACAAGCAGTTTCTTCTAAAGGTAGAGCCGCAAAATTCATGGAAAAATACGGAACAAATAAGTAATATAACGGTGCTGCATAATGTAGCACTTTTATTTTACTCAAAATAAGGAGGATATATGAAAAACAATAATGTAGCATTTATATATGACTTTGACGGAACATTAGCTCATGGCAATATACAAGAATATAACTTTATACCAGCTCTTAAAATGACATCTAAAGAGTTTTGGGAAGAAGCAAATGAACTTAAAATTAAAAACAATATGGAAGGCGTTCTAGCATATATGTATTTAATGCTAAAGAAAGCAGAAGAAAAGAATATATCTGTTAAGAAAAGTGCGTTTGTAGAGTATGGAAAAAGCGTTACTTTTTATCCGGGTGTAGAAGACTGGTTTGATAGAATAAACAACTATGGTGCTGCATTAGGCCTTAATATACACCATTATATAGTATCATCTGGTATAAAGGAAATGATTGAAGGAACAAGTATAAAAGATAAGTTTGAAAGAATATATGCTTGTAGCTTTTTATACAACATAGACGATATCGCAAAATGGCCTGCAGTATGCGTAAACTATACTAACAAGACACAATTTTTATATAGAATAAACAAAGGCATATTTGAGGTGTATGATGAAGCAATAAACGATAAAATGGAAGAAGATAAGAAAGCAATTCCATTTAACAATATGGTATACTTCGGCGATGGCCTTACAGATGTACCATGCATGAAACTTGTAAAGGATAACGGCGGAGTAGCAGTGGCTGTACATAAAGATAGTGATAGACTTTCTACTAAGTTGTTTGCGGACGGACGTGTTAATTTAACGGTACCTGCAAATTACGAAGAAGGAAGTAACCTAGATATAGAAATAAAGAAAGTTTTAGATAATATAAAGGAAAGAAATAATGAGTAATATATTAAATAAACTAACAGAAGAATATATAAATAAGTACAATATAGATTCCCTAGATATAACAAGTACCCCTAGGGAACTTGTTGTTTTATTACTTGCTGAGATAAAATGTGTAAAATTATCAGATATAAAGCTTAATATGGTAGAAATAACAGATGAAGACATACAAGTATTAGATCGAATGATGGAAAAAATAGCTGTGGATAAAATGCCACCACAGTATCTAACACATAAAGCATATATATATAACGAGGAATACTATATAGAAGACGGTGTTTTAATACCAAGACAAGACACTGAAACATTAATAGAAGAAAGTATTAACTGTATAAAAGAAAACGGTTATTTAAGCCTTCTAGACCTTTGTACGGGCACAGGATGTGTTGCAATATCCGTAATGAAGAATTCAAATATTGAAAGTGCAACGCTAATAGATATTTCGGACGTAGCGATTAGAGTAGCTACTAAAAATATAGATATAAATGATGTAAAAGACAAATGCGAAGTAATTAAATCAGATATGTTTGAATCACTATACAAAACTACAAACAAGTATGATATAATAACGTCAAATCCGCCGTACTTAACAGATGATGAAATGAATGAAATTTCAGACTTTGTAAAACAAGAACCAGAACTAGCATTAAGAGGCGGAAAAGACGGTTTAGAACCATATAGAGTTATATATAACGAAGCTAAAAACTTCTTAAATGATGGTGGAAGTATTCTTGTAGAAATAGGACACCTTCAGGGTGAAGATGTTGTAAACATCATTAAGGAACATAAAGAATATACAGATATTAAGATAATTAAAGATATTAATTCAAAAGATAGGGTGGTAAAATGTCGTTTTCAGAAGAAATAAAAAACGAAATACTAGAAACTAAGAACAAAAAATGTTGTGTTATACCTTTAAGATATGGTGAGTTAATTACGGAATCTAAAGATATAACTGTAACAGAATTAAAGAAGCTAATAACTAAATCCTGCTGCAAAAAAGCATTCCTAAAAGGAGTGTTTTTAGGTAGTGGTTGTTTAGTGAACCCAGAATCAGATTACCATTTTGAAGTATCCCTAAAAGGTAAAACACATGCAAACTATGTTATGAAAATAATGGAAGAATTTGGCCTTTTACCTAAGACAATTAAAAGAAATCAAGATTATGTGGTATATATAAAAGAATCGGAACAAATTGCTACTATGCTTAGAATATTTGAAGCGAATAAAGCAGTCTTTAAGTTTGAGGATGTTCGTATAAACAAAAGCATTAAAAATGATATAAATCGTACAGTAAACTGTGAGACAGCTAATTTAAATAAAATAGCCAAAGCTTCATACAAGCATATAGAAGCAATAAACAAATTAAAAGCAGACGGCAGATTTGATACTCTAAATGCTAAACTAAGAGAAATAGCTGAACTTAGAGAAGATGATCCTGCAGCATCTCTAGAAGAACTTGCAGCTAAATGCTCGTATGAAATAAGTAAATCTGGTGTATATCATAGATTAAATAAGATAGTAAAAATAGCGGAGGAAGAATGAAAGACTTAGGAATATATATACATATACCATTTTGCAAATCTAAATGTTTCTATTGCGACTTTTATTCTAAACCAGAATGTACAAATAGCAACATAGAAGAATACATAGATACAATATGTATGGAACTTTTAGCCAACTCAGAATTATTACAAGAAAGAAATATAACTACTGTATATTTTGGTGGTGGAACTCCCTCTTTAATAGACGCAAAACATATAGCTAAAATATTAGATATAATAAGGTTATTTAATAACAGTATAGAAGAAATAACAATAGAAGCGAATCCAGAAAGCTTAACTAAAGAAAAGCTTACTGCATATCTAGAAGCAGGAGTAAATAGATTAAGTTTAGGTTTGCAATCTGCAAATAACGATATGTTAAAGAAAATAGGTCGTATTGCAACTAAAGAAATGTTTGAAAAAGCATATATGGATGCTATAGAAGCTGGATTTAGTAATATTTCTACAGATGTAATAATTGGTCTTCCAGATGAAACATTAGAAGACTTTAAGAAGACCGTAGAATACATTCTTAGTCTAGATAAGATTAAACATATATCTGCATATAGCTTAGAAGTACATGAAGGAACAAAACTAGACTTTCTACTTAACAGTGGTTTTTTAACATTGCCAGATGAAAACGCTGAAAGAGAAATGAAATACACTTTAGATAAAATGTTAGAAGAAAAAGGCTTCAATAGATACGAAATATCTAATTATGCTAAACCTAAATATGAATCTAAGCATAATACTGGATATTGGAATCAGCAAGAGTATTTAGGATTAGGTGCGGCTGCATCCAGCTTCATAAATAGTACTAGATATACAAATATACCAGATATGGCTAAGTATATACAATATATGAAACAAGGTATAAGTGTAAAACAAGATATAGAAGAAATGGACTTGCTAGATACTATGAAAGAATATATAATTCTTAGACTTAGACTTAAAGAAGGACTAAATTTTAATGAGTTTAAACTAAAGTTTAAGAAAGATGTATTAGATATGTATAAAGTACAAATAGATAAATTAGTTGAAGAAGGACTTCTAGAAAAAGATGATGTAGGAATAAGACTTACATATAAAGGCGAAGATTTAGCCAATATAGTATGGCAAGAGTTTATATAATAATTGATTTAACAAGATGAAAAGGAGAATTATATGGCACAAATTATAGAAATAAAGCTAGGAGATAATGATTATAAAATAGAATGGGCTTTATCAGAATATTTTGGCGAATTAACGGGTAAAAAATTTAAGATAAACGAGATGGCAGCAAATCAAATAGAATCATTAGATAATTTATCAATAACAGCAAAAATATTATTATCCGCAGTCGCAGGAGCGGTGATACAATATTTAATGGATAATAATTGCAATATAGAAGATATATTTGAAAAAGGTTATTTTATTGTTAAAGAGTAAAGTATAATTTACAAATTACACTACAAACGGAGGTTATAATGGAGAACAAAGAGAAAATACTTGTTATAGATGGTAATAGTATAATGAATAGAGCATTCTATGGTATAAGATTACTATCTGTAAAAGATGGAACATATACAAATGCGGTATATGGCTTCTTAAACATATTCTATATGATGGAAAGTATGTTAAAGCCAGACTATGTAGCTGTGGCTTTTGATATATCTGCACCAACATTTAGACATAAGATGTATGATGCATATAAAGCAGGACGTAGATCTATGCCAGATGAACTTAGACCACAAATGAGTCTAATTAAAGATGTATTAAGAGCAATGAATATCCCTATATTAGAATTAGAAGGATATGAAGCAGATGATATATTAGGTACAGTTGCTAAAGTGAGTAGCACTAAAGATATAGTTACATATATACTAACAGGTGATAAAGATACTCTTCAATTAGTATCTGAAATGAGCAATGTAGTTATGCCTGGTAAGAATGGTGCTAAGACAGAGTACACTATATATAATCCCGAAACTTTAATGGAAGCTATGGGAGTTAAACCTTACCAAATAATTGAGCTTAAAGCATTAATGGGAGATAAATCAGATAATATACCTGGCGTACCAAAGGTAGGAGAGAAGACAGCACTTACATTACTTAATATGTGCGACAACATAGAAAACCTATATAACAATATAGATACTATAGATGTATCAGATAAATTAAGAGCAAATCTAATAGAGAATAAAGAAATGGCATTCTTATCTAAAACACTAGCAACTATTAATACAAATGTGCCTATAGATTTAGACTATGAAGTATTAAGAGTTAAAGATGTAAATTTAGAGGAAGTTACTAAGTTATTTACTAGACTTGAATTTAAGAAGTTCTTAGATAGATATACAGAAGGCAAAGAAGTAGTTAATGTAAACGGAGACTTCTTTAGTGAACTTGGTAATACAAAATTTATTAACCTTACCACTAAAGAGGATGTTAAAGTGGCGCTTAATACATTAAGCCCTATTAACAATACAAAACTCCCATTTATATTCTTAGATTCTAAATTTGAATCAAATAAATTAAAGAATACATTAATATTTAGTATAGCAAATAACATATATACTATTAAGCTTACAGATGCAAATGCTAAAAGCATTTTAGAAGAGTTTTGTGGTTGCAGATGTGAAAAGATTGGTTACAACATAAAAAGCGTCTTAAATTTGGCTTTTAGGAACGATGTGAAGGATATATATGGTTTTAATGATGACCTTATGATTATGTATTACTTAATTAATACAGCGGACAATAACCAATCTATAGATAAGATAACTTATGAAGTGTTAAATGCAAATTTCCCGTCTCTTAATAAAGAGGCTAAAAAGGTAGAGCAAACTTCGATGTTTGACATGTTAGATATGTTAGACTCACCTGTTAAAGAGGAAACTTTAGAAGATTTAACAGACAATGAAAAAGAAGTACTTTTTGCATATATAAATGTAATTGTAAAAACTGAAGCTAAGTTAAAAGAAACTCTTCATGAAATGGGCTTAGATTATCTATATAACGAAGTAGAAATGCCATTAGTTGAGACTCTAGCTAATATAGAAGCTAATGGAATGTATGTAGATAAAGTTAAGCTTAAAGAATTTGGGGAATACATAGAAAAGAATATTGCAGAATTAACGACTAAAATATATGAATTTGCAGGTGAAGAATTTAATGTAAATTCACCTATGCAACTAGGCAAAATCCTATTTGAGAAGCTTGAAATAGAATATCCTAAAAAGACTAAATCTAACTATTCTACAGATAAGGAAATACTAGAAAGCGTACAAGATAAACACGAAATAGTACCTTTAGTATTAGAATATAGAACACTTGCTAAACTTAAATCTACATATATAGATAGTTTAATAGATGTAATAGATACAGATGGTAGAATACATACAACATTTATGCAAACAGTTACAGCGACAGGTAGACTTTCTAGTGTAGAGCCAAACCTTCAAAATATACCTGTAAGAACAGATTTAGGCTCTAGAATTAGAGAATGTTTTGTAGCAGAAAAAGAAGGATACAAAATAGTAGACGCAGACTATAGCCAAATAGAATTAAGAGTTCTAGCAGATATGTCTGGTGATCCTACTATGATAAATGCATATACAAATGGAGAAGATATCCATAGTATAACTGCTTCTCAAGTATTTAATGTGCCTCTTGCAGAAGTAACAAAAGAACTTCGTTCTAAAGCTAAAGCAGTAAACTTTGGTATAGTATATGGTATAAGTGATTTTGGACTTGCTAAAAACATAAATGTTTCTAGATATGAGGCTAAAGAATATATAGAAAACTACTTTAAACATTATTCTAGCGTAGAAAAATATATGAAAGGTCTTATTGAAAGTGGCTTAGAAACAGGATATGCAACTACTAAATATGGACGTAAAAGAAAAGTATTAGAATTAAAATCTGCAAACTACAATACTAGAATGTTTGGTGAAAGAGTTGCTATGAATATGCCAATACAAGGTACTGCTGCAGATATTATGAAAATTGCGATGAACAATTTATATAAGAAATTCAAAGAATTAAATCTTGAAGCTAAAATAATAATGCAAGTACATGACGAACTTTTAGTAGAAGCTAAAGATAGCGAAGTAGAAACAGTTAAAAACACTATGAAAGAAGTAATGGAATCTGCGGTTAAGCTAAATTTACCACTAGAAGCTGATGTAAATGTTGGCTTAAGCTGGATGGAAGCTAAATAATATTAAGGAGAGGCAAATTGAAAAAGAAAAACAACAACAAAGGAAAAAAGAATAATATACGCTTAAGTATAATTGTTTCGTTAATATTATTAGTAACTGTTATAATATACTTTATAGCTATAAATTTAATATATCCTAGAAAATATAAAGATATAGTAGAACAGGCGGCAAGTATATATAATGTAGATCCTAATTTAATATATGCTGTAATAAAACAAGAAAGCAACTTCAATAAAAATGCTGTATCTGGAGCTGGAGCAAAAGGTTTAATGCAAATAATGGATCCTACATCAAAACAAATGGCTAAAAGAATAGATTCAATAGATGATAAGAACTACGATGTGTTCGAACCATATACCAATATACATATAGGAACAAAGTATTTATCTTATCTTATTAAATATTTTGATGGCAATTATTATCTTGCAATAATAGCATATAACGCAGGAATGGGTAGGGTAGATACATGGCTTGACGCAGAATATAACGAATATACAGATTATACAAAGCTTTTAGAAAATATAGAATATAATGAAACAAAAACATATTTTGAAAAGGTATTAAATTATTATAATATTTATACAAAACTATATAATTAATTAAAGAAAATATTAAAAAATTCAAAGAAATTTTAGTAAAAACAGAAACGCTAAACCTCAAGTGGGGACTAGCGTTTCTTTGTTATAATTAGTACTAGGTGCTAGTTATAGCAAGGGTTTCAGGGCTCTTAAAGCTTTACTTATTATATCAAAAATGGTATAATGGAAATGTAGCCTTAAAAATTTTAGGAGGTAAAATGAATAATCCAAAGACAGAATTAGACTACTTCGACTTTACATTAGAACCAGGCAAAAACAAAGAGTCTAGATTAAGTACATATGTAGATAATATATATGTAAGTGTTATAACACACTATGAAAACCAGGGTTATATTAAACAAACATATAACTCATTATTAAACCAAACTTTCCCTCATTGGGAATGGTTGATAGCAACAGATGAAATTGATGATACGTTAAAAGAATTAACTAAGATAGATAAAAGAATTAGAATTGTAAAATTAGAAGAAGACGATAGTGTTGCAAAAGCTCAATACATCGCTGCAAAAGAAGCAAAGAGTGATTTGTTATTACTTCTTTGCGAATCGGATTTAATAGACAAAACAATGTTAGAGTGTGGTTATTTTACTATGCTAACAAACCCAGAAGGTGTTTGGGCATATTCTAGAATGGTAAATTTCCACGATAAACAAGGTCTATTTAACAAGAAACTAGCTATTTATGAAATGGCTAAAAAGAACATTATATCTAGATGTGCTTTTATTAGAAAAGATAAATTCTTGGAATTAGATAGCTTTATGTCGCTTCCAACAGAAGTACATGAAGACTGGTATATGTGGCTATATTTCTTAAGTAAAAAGTATGTTCCAATTAAAATGGACTACTATGGATATTGGCATAGAAAACTAGCTGATGAGAAATATGTAATGGTAGAAAATAGTGAAGAAAAATCTAAGATTTCTGATGAATACATAGATAAAATGAAGTCTGAAATAAAATTAGATACTAACATTATAGAATTCGATAAAATCTATAAAATAGACTATAAAGATATACCACAAAAGATAGAATTAACTAAAAAAGACATCTTTCCATTAGCTGAGAAGAAAAGACTTTTATTCATAGTCCCTTGGTTTGTTGTAGGTGGTGCAGATATATTTGCATTAAACCTAATTAAAGGACTAAGAGCAAAAGGATATGAAATTAGTGTAATCACCACTAAGAAATGTGATTATGTTTTAAGGCAAAAAGTAGAACAATATGTTGACGAATATTTCGATTTAACATCGTTCTTAAAAGAAAAAGATTGGGCAAGTTTTATTTATCATATAATCAAATCTAGAAAGATAAATGCGGTTGTTCTTTCAAATAGTTTCTACGGATACTACGTATTACCATGGTTAAAATTCCATTTCAAAGAAATACCATTCGTAGACTATATACACGCAGAAAACTGGACGTTAAGAAATGGTGGATTCCCTAAAGATTCCAACTCGGTTGCAATGTACTTAGATAATACATATACTTGTACAAAACATTTAAGACATATAATGTACAATATTATGAATAGAAATATTAAGAACATTAAACCTGTATATATAGGTACTGATCCGGATTTCTATGATTTAAATAAGAAATATGAAGGCGAAGATGAACTTAAAAAGAAATACAAAGGTAAAGAAGTTATACTATTTGTAGGTCGTATGGTTCATTACAAGCGTCCATTATTTGCAATTGAAGTGTTAAAACAACTTATTAAGACCAGACCTAATGTAAGGTTAGCATTTGTTGGAGATGGTCCTGCGTTTGAAGATATGAAAAAGAAAATTGCAGAAGAGCATCTAGAAGAATATGTCGACCTTTATGGTATGCAAGAAGATGTTAGACGTTTCTATAAAGTAGCTAAGGTTACGCTTGTATGTTCTTTAAGAGAAGGTTTAACACTTACTACATATGAATCTATGTCTATGGGTGTACCTGTAGTATCTTGTGATATAGGCGGCCAAAAAGAGCTTATACAAACAGATTGTGGTTACTTAATTAGACCATATCAAGTACCAGAACAACAATTTGAGTTCGATTATTCTGAAAATGAAATAGAAGAATATAGAGCTGCAATTGAAAAAGTACTAGTAAATAAAGATAAAGTAGATTATAAAGAATTATGTAGAAACAAAATTGTTACATTATTCTCTATAGAGAAAATGATAAGTGATATGGATAAGTACCTAACAAAACTTATTAAAACAGGTTCAACTACAGATAAGAACTATTGTAACAATATAGAATTCGCAGAAAGATACTTATTATTAAACAGTATGCTAGAATCATTAAACAGATCCTTTGAAGAGGAGGTTAAAAAGAATAATGAGCAAAAATAAAATTGCAATTATTGCAGATATACCTAATTGGTCTTTTGATATAATTGCACAATTATTAAAAAAGGAATTAAGCGATAAATATGATATAGACGTATTTTATTGTGTAACAGACTTTAATAAAGACTTATTTGACATTTTAGAAGCTACAAAGGAATATGATGTAATACATTTCCTTGCAAGAAAACTTTTACTTCAATTTGAAGATGAAAGTTTCAAAGAAAGAGTGGCTCTTAAAGGATATAACTATGATGAATACTTAAAATCTATGGTAAGAAAAATTACTACATGCGTATATGATCATTTAGCAATAAATGATCCTGAAATAGACTATACAAAGCTATATAGACTGTATTCTAAAGCATATTTAGTATGTTCTAAAAAGTTATATGATATATATGCAGCTGTTCCAAATTGTCCATTACCTTGGGCAGAAATACCAGATACAATAGACACAGATCTATTTGTACCAGCAAAACTTGAAAGATTTGATAGTGAAAATGTAGAAAATAGACCATTAGTAATTGGTTGGGTTGGAAATAGTAAATGGAACAAGAAATCTGAAGACGATATAGACTATAAAGGTCTACATACAATATTAAAACCAGCTATAGAAGAGCTTAAGGCGGAAGGATATAACATTGTACCTTTCTACGCTGATGTAAATGATAAATATAGAAATGCAGTAGAAATGCAAGAATACTATAGTCATATAGATATATATGTATGTGTATCGTTAATAGAAGGAACTCCAAGACCGCTTCTAGAATCAATGAGCTGCGGCGTACCAGTAATAACAACTGATGTAGGCTTGGCTTATGAAGTTTTAGGTAAAAAAGGTCAAGAATTCATTCTAAAAGAAAGAAATAAAGAAGAATTAAAAGAAAAAATAAGAGAATTATATAACAATAGAGAATTATTAAAAGTATTGTCAGAAGAAAACATCAAAGAAGGTGCTAAAAACTCTTCTAAATGTACAGTAGAAAAGTATATAGAGCTATTTGATGGTATAATAAATGACACACTTTAACAAAAAAGTGCTTAAAATACGCATTTTGGAGTAAAAAAGACTACACAAATAAGTAAATTTGTGTTACAATATTAAAGGTTAATAAACCAAACATATGAAGGAGGAGAAGGATATATGAGTGGACATAGTAAATGGGCAAATATAAAAAGAAGAAAAGAAGCCGTTGACGGTAAAAAAGCCCAAATTTATTCAAAATTAGGTAAAGAAATAACAGTTGCTGTAAAGCAAGGTGGTCCTGATCCGGCAAGTAACGCAAAATTAAGAGATGTTATAGCTAAGGCTAAATCAAATAATATGCCAAACGATAACATTAATAGATGTATTCAAAAAGCTTCAGGAGCAGCTGATGCAACAAATTATGAAGAAATATCTTATGAAGGATTTGGTCCTTGTGGTGTAGCTGTAATAGTTGACGCTATGACAGATAACAAAAATAGAGCTGCAGCAGATATCAGATGCATATTTGATAGAAGCGGTGGTAGCATGGGACAAACAGGTTCTGTAGGTTACATGTTCACTAAGAAATCTGTATTTGTACTAGAAAGCGCTGGTATAGATGAAGATACACTAATGCTTGAAGTATTAGATGTTGGAGCAGAAGATTTTGTAAGTGAAGATGGATATATAGAAATAACTGCAGCACCAGAATCATACTTTAAGATAAGCGAATACTTAGAAAAGAATGGTTATACTACAGTAGAAGCTGAAATTAAAATGGTTCCTACATTAAAGAAAGAACTATCTGATGAAGAAGCAGAAAAATTTGAAAACTTTATAGACAAATTAGAAGCTAATGATGATGTCCAAAATGTATGGCACAACGCAGATATTTAACATAAAATTGCAATATAATTTATAAAAACGCAACAATATATATAACATAAATGAAGAAAATAATAGATAATTGGTTACATAATATTGACTTTACATAATATTTATGGTATCATAATATTATAGTATGGCTCAAATTATGTGACTTTATTTTTTATGGAGGTAGTAAATATGTATTATGAAAATAAGAAAATGTTTTATATTAAACAATATGGACCAGCAGTAGCGGTCATTATTATATCAATAGCATTAATAGTTACTGGATTAGTTATAGGATTTACTCCAGAGAACAAAGTAGCTAGCGTTACTCCCGTAGAAAAAGATGCATACACATATACAAAGCAAGCTATAAAAGGGACAGTAAAAGAAGTAAATGGTATAACAGTAACTTTAGTATCAAACGGTGAAGAACATGAAATTAATCTAATTGGTATAGAATCTACAAAAAATACTGAAAAATTAACTAAGAGAATGTCATTAGACTTAACTGGTAAAAATGTTATAGTAGACTTCGATACAGTTAAATCAGAAAAAGGTAAAACTTATGGATACTTATATATCGAAAATGATTTCTATAATGAAACATTATTAGAAGATGGTTTAGCAAACCTTAGAGCAGAAAGAAATAACATAAATAAATTAGATGTATTAGCAAAAGCTCAAATAAGTGCTAGAAACCAAGGTTTAGGTATCTGGAACTAATTAAACAGAATGCAGACTAGAGAAAACTTTAGTTTTCATATATAACCTCTTATATCAGCCTCTACTTTTAGTAGGGGTTTGATTTTATTTATATCATATATATGAACATAAAAAGAGCCCACCCATTGTTATGAGTGAGCTTTTTGTTATTACAAAACTGCTTTACGATATGCGATTTCGCGTTCATAGTTAGGCATCATCATCCAAATTCCATCTGCTGCATCCAGGCTTTCCTTAAAGCTACTAATATTATTAGAGGTAAATGCAAACCAATCACCAAACATAGGAGATTTGTCTATACACCACCAGAATAAATCTGAAGTAAGCTTTGGAGCAGATTGCCCTACAAGTTCATACGGCTTAGCAACGTATTCTTTTAGCATATTAGTAATTGTAATAGAATTTTCTACATCGCAGTAGAGAAGAAGCTCCTCAGTATCGTTTACATAGATACCAGTATGTCTTATAGCATACCTATGTTTATTGTGCATTATACGAGCTGCAGCTAAACGAAGAGCAGATATCAAAAATTCCTTTGAGCCCATATAATTAAACTCAACATTCAAAAAGAAATTTTTGATCCTAAAAGGATTAGCAGAAGGCTTTTTTGTAAAATTGCCTGTCTGGATGAGTGAGAATTGCTTGTTTGAGGTCATACGATTAAATCTCCTTTAAATTTATTTATTGGAATAAAATATTAATTACGGAGATTATTATATCATAAATATAAGCTGCTTTCAACAACAAAGTATACATAATATATCTAAAACTGCAGTAGAAAGGAGGGATAAAATGGCTGAGATTGGCGTTAAACGCGGTAAAAAACAAGGAAATGTTCATATAATACTGAAACTCAATATGCATAATGCAAGTGTCTTAATATGTAGTATAGGGCTCCTGTGTAGGTTCATGTATTACGGTAAGGTAGAGCATATGGACATACAAGAATTTTATGATACAGATAATTTTGAAAATTATTATTCAGAATTAAGAATGTTATTATTTTATTTAATAAATAAAAGTAAAGAAACATTTGAAGAGTATAAAGAACTAAAAATAATAGATTAGTAAAGTAGAATACAAAATTAAAAAAACGAAATTAACACATAATAGAAGAAGTAGTCCATAAGAAGAAAGGCTCTTATTTTGTTATGTGTTATTTCGCAAAATAGATATTTTGTGTATTTTGGAGAAGGAACTATTGCATATGAAGCCCTCTTCTGATATTATATATGTATATTAAGCCTTTCTAGGCTCTTTGACTAATTACGTATATATATTTTTTATTTATTTATACATATATATTCTCTTACTTGTCTTACTCTAATTATTCTACTACATAATTATATATCTGTATATACATTTTATAAAATTTTATACATTATATATGTGTCTATATACAAAATTAGTCATTTTAGCCCTATTTTCCATTTTGGCGTTTTAGGGGCCTTTTTTTCAAGGTCAAACTATATGGCCCCATTAATAAAAACGTCTTAAAATCGATTCTAGAGCGTCACTTTTTGGAGGTATTTATGAAACATCCGTCTTATGACGATTTGCCGGTAATTTTGCAAGATTACCTTAAGAATTATCTAATCATTACTAAAAACAGATCTAAAAATACTGTTAATGAATATTATTATGATCTTAGAGATATTTTTCAATTTATTAAACGTGATAAATATAATATTAAAATTGAAAATTATAAAGAAATTGATATTTCAGATTTAGATTTAAATTTTTTTAAATCTGTAGAAACTTCAGATATATATAATTATTTATATGATAAAAATACTAAAGCAATTTCAAGAGCTCGTAAAATTTCATCAATTAAATCATTTTATAAATATTTATGTGATATTTCTAAAAAAATTGAAAGAAATCCAACTTCTGGGCTTGAAGCACCAAAATTAGAAAAAAGATTACCAAAATATTTAAATCTAGATGAGTCACTTGCCCTACTCCACTCTGTCCAAGGCGAGTTCAAAGAAAGAGATTATGCTATCCTTACAGTCTTTCTAAACTGTGGTTTGCGTCTTTCTGAGCTTGTAGGAATCAATTTAGAACATATTAAAGGCGATACATTGTCCGTTATTGGTAAAGGTAACAAAGAACGCTCTGTGCACCTAAATAAGGCCTGTTTAGACGCTATTGAAGCTTATCTTAAGGTTAGACCGGTTGATAAGGTTAAAGGCGACGATAGACGCGCATTATTTATAAGTAAAAAGTATAAACGTATATCTCCTAGAATGGTAGAAATAATGGTTAAACAATATATAATAAGTGCTGGGCTTGATCCCAAAAAATATACACCACATAAGCTTAGACACACTGCAGCTACATTAATGCATAAACACGCTGGTGTAGATATTAGAACATTACAACAAGTATTAGGACATGAAACAATAGCTACAACTCAAATATATACTCATATAGATAGTGATGAAGTTAAATCTGCTATAGATAATAATCCATTAAATAAATTAAAATAATATACATATTATATATATAGTTAGAGATGCTTATATTTTTAAGCACCTCTTTATTATTTTATATTTTATTATATATATCATACATTATATAAGTATAATTACTTAATTTCTGTACCGCCCCACTCTACTAAAACAAATCCATCTCTTTTAGGTGTTTCTAATACTTGTTCCTTGACGCTTATAGGCGAATTTAAGCCTTTAAATGTCATTAGGACTCTAATTACACTATCTGGATTTGGAGTAACCTCTAAAGGCATATTAGCATCAATTTCCTCTTTAGTAGCAAATCTTATATAATTATATTCATTAGCTTCTAATTTAGGTAACCAGTATATAATGAATTCTTCTGTTTCATGCGCGTTTAAACCTAATATTTCTAGTTTTTCTTCTAAGAATGTAGCAGAATCTTCACCTTTAATTACAAAGCCTTCATCTGTAACTTTAAAGTCTATTAAACTATCCGCCTCATAATATAACGAATACAAGCTTCTTCCTGTTTCTATATATGTTAAATCTCCATTCGGTTTAGCAAGTACAGACCATCCATTTGTGTATTTTGGATATGTACAAGTTAACAGCTCCTTATTTACAAGTTTTACATCTACTTTAGTATCTTTTGTAGGGTATAGATATATAACAGGTTTTTTAACCATCATATCTCCTTGATTTAATATATTGGGGAACTCTATTGCATTAGTAATCTTTTCAAATTCTTGCTCAATATACATAGGTACAACATTAACTATAGTTTGTGTACTAGCATCTGTAGGTATTATTATAGCATATCCATGTACTATAGAAGGACTAGGAACTCCTTTTATTTGATCCCAAACATATAGTGCTATTACTTTACCTAGATTTTCAACATCTGCAAGTCTACCATAACAATGGCTATAACTAGTATAAGATAATACAATATAATTTTTGTTTGTGTCAGTATATTTAATATCTATATTTCTTTCTGTACAAAACTCTACGTATTGATCATATGTCATAACTTCTTTAAGATGCTCATTTGCATTTTTATTTTCTGCATCTAATAAGTATGTTACATTTTGATGTTCACCGCTATATACACCATTGTATGTATAAATGTAATAATCTTTACCCTTAAACCTCTCAATTCTCGTATTAGCTAATGTAGTTGGAATTTCATCTGGTAGACGAATAATCATATAAATTGCACATAATAACAGACCACATATTACACCTATTGAAATAAAAAACGCCTTATTTGGCCTTTTAGGAAGTCGATTTATCTCAGTATTTTCAGTATTGGTATTATTTTCTTGGTTTTCTATATTTATATCATTTTCTACAACTTTTTTCTTATTTTCATCCATACAATCACCTCATATATGTGTTACAAATACATATTATCATATGTATAAAAATAAGGCAACTAAATTAATAGCTGCCTAAAGGGAATTATATATTATTTCTACATATATATAGGAACATTCAATTCTTGACCACAATATATTGTACTTTCTGTTAAGTTGTTTATATGCTTAATTTGTATAATAACATTTTGTACGTTTAATTCTTCGGTAGAAGCTTTGCATATATCTGAAGCGATGCTCCATAAAGTATCATTGCGTTCTACACGTATTGTTTTAGTTTGTATATTTCTTGAACCAAATGTAATATTGGTAAAAGCGTTAAATATCATGAATATAACTGCTAATACTATTATATTTGTACATACTCTTTTATAATTTACTCTATATCTTTTCATAATATTACCTCCGAACCTTTGTTCTGCTTTAATTATATATAAAGAACAATTGTTTGTCAACACTTTTTGCTAAAATTATCGAATATTTGTTCTTTTTTTCTTTCCTCTCGTTTTTACAAAAATATCTATTTAGCGAAATTATGTCTACTATTTTCCTTGACCTCTGCTCTATTTATATGTTATAATAAATATGGTCAGTATTATAAGCCACTATAATAATTTAAGGAGTGTTTAGATTGAAGACTTTTCAAGCAACCGACCATCACAGTAAAATTAGGTACGACTTCAAATTTTCCGAAGGCAAACTGGTAAAGCTTTCTGTATGTAAAGCTTCCAGCAAAGTAGTTGCCGTAGAAGCGTACGCCAATCCCACAAAAGGGCAGCACCCTATCTCCAAGCCTTTGTTTGATAAGGCATTTAGAGTGGTCTGCACCGATCCTGTCTTTACTGACTATAAGGGATTTCTTGAACAACTGAATATGGATGAGACATTTAGAAAGGATGCAGAAAGAATTATTGCTGGATACATTGGTTCCATGGCAAATAAAATCCGTAGAATGTCACTTGCGCTCGAAGAAGCGTAAAAACAAGGGCTCGCAGTAATCTGTGAGCTCTTTTTATATATGTCTAATTTGATAAATCTTATGTTTTGTGATATAATTCATATACATTTTCAAAAAATCTTATTAATAATTTAAAAGGAGAAACAAAATGCAGACCTTTTCATGTGTTGATTCGAAGAAAAACCCCACCCATTACACTTTTACTTGCTTAGACGGCAAGATTGTAATGTTGGCTTGGAAGGAATATTTAAGCGATGATCTGCCAAACTGCAGATACCGTAAACCCGGCAAGGGACAACTAGAACTTACAACAGAATATTTCGAAAGAGTATTCCGATTTATGTGTGAAGATACCAGTTTTTCAAACTTCAAAGGTTTCTTCGATGCTATCAAGGATGATGATATCTTCCTTCCTTTAGCTAAGACAATTTTGGCCAAAAACATCTCATGGAATGCTAAAAGACTTGCTCACATGAGCGAAGCTTTTGAGTAAAAAAATAAGAGCCCGTATTAATTTACGGGTTCTTTCATATCTAAATATTATTAATTATTATACTATTAATTATTGATTTCTATATTCATATATAGGTCCTAATTCTTTTGTAACCACTTCTTTAGTAATTATACATTTACTAATATTCTTATTAGATGGTATATCATACATTGCATTAAGCATAGTCTCTTCAAGTATTGCTCTAAGACCTCTTGCTCCAGTTTTTCTTTCTATTGCAAGACTTACTATTTCTTCTAAAGCATCTTTTCTAAAGTCTAATTCAACATTATCCATTTTAAGTAGTTTTTTATATTGCTTAAGTATAGAATTCTTAGGTTTAGTTAGAATATCTACCAATGCTTTTTCATCTAATTGAGATAAAGATGTTATTATTGGAAGACGTCCTACTAATTCTGGTATAAGACCAAATTTAATAATATCATTTGGTAATACCTTACTAAATATTGTTCCATAATCTATATCTTTCTTGTCTTCAAGTTTAGATCCAAATCCCATAGATTTTTCACCAACTCTAGCTTCTATAATCTTATCTAAGCCTTCGAATGCACCACCACATATAAATAATATGTTTGTAGTATCTATCTTTAAATATTCTTGTTGAGGATGTTTTCTTCCGCCCCCCGGAGGAACATTAGCAGTTGTTCCTTCTATTATTTTAAGAAGTGCTTGTTGTACGCCTTCTCCACTAACATCTCTTGTTATAGATGGGTTTTCAGATTTTCTTGTAATCTTATCTAACTCATCTATATATATGATACCTTTTTCTGCTTTAGATATATCCCAGTCCGCCGCTTGTATTAGACGAAGTAATATGTTTTCTACGTCTTCACCTACATAACCAGCTTCAGTAAGGGTTGTAGCGTCTGCTATTGCAAATGGTACTCTTAATACTTTAGCAAGTGTTTGTGCCATAAGTGTTTTACCACATCCAGTAGGTCCTAGCATTAATATATTACTCTTTTGTATTTCTACATCATCTATTTTATCTAGATTTCTTATTCTTTTATAATGGTTATATACAGCAACTGCAAGTATCTTTTTAGCAGAATCTTGTCCTACTACATATTCATCTAGTATTTTCTTTATTTGTTCTGGTGTAGGAAGCTCTGTGTTTTCTATTAGTTCTTTTTTGCTTGTTAAAGAAGCACTTGTTTCAGGTTTTGCTTTCGCCTTACCATTAGAACCGGCTCTTTCCATTTCCTCTTGTTCACCAAGCATTAAATCTTCTAATATTACCTTATTACAAACATCTATACAGTCTTCACATATAAAGATGCCATTAGGGCCGGCAATCATCTTGCCGACCTCATCTTTAAATCTTCCACAAAAAGAACAAAATATATCATAATCATTGTTACCATTATTTGTTTTCTTTGCCATTTTAATCTCCTTATATTATAACTCGTTAATACTTGTCATAACTTCATCAATTAAGCCATATTCTTTAGCTTCTTTGCTAGACAGGAAGTTATCTCTATCTGTATCTTTTTCAATTTGCTCTAATGGCTTGCCAGTATTTTCGCTTAAAATTCTGTTTAATTTATCTTTAATCATTAATAAATAATCTGTATGAATTTTAATATCACTAGCTTGACCTTGAACACCACCTAAAGGTTGGTGAATCATTATTGTACTATTTGGTAATGCAAATCTTTTACCTTTTTTACCAGCTGCTAATAGGAACGCTCCCATACTTGCTGCCATACCAATACATATTGTACATACATCAGATTTGATGTATTGCATTGTATCATATATAGCCATACCAGCTGTTACACTACCGCCAGGGCTATTGATATATAAATGTATATCTTTACCTGGATCTTCAGCATCTAAGAATAGTAATTGAGCTACTACTAAAGAGGCTGTTACATCATTTACTTCTTCAGATAAGAATATTATTCTTTCTTTTAGAAGTCTTGAGTAAATGTCATATGATCTTTCACCTTTGCTTGTTTGTTCAACAACCATTGGTACTAAACTATTTTTCATATATATTTTTACCTCCAATAAAAACTATTTTTCTTTAACGTTTTCTACTACAACATTCATAGCTTTTTCTTGTTTTAATTTAGTTCTCATGTATTCTTTTACGTTTTCATTTTCTTTCATAGAAGTTGCATCTTGACCATAAGCTGCGCATAATTCTTCAACTTTAGCTATAACTTCTTCGTCAGTTACTTCAACGTTTTCAGCTTTAACTACTTCTTCCATAGCAAGATTTAATTTGATATCTCTTACTGCTGGTTCTTCGAATTGATCATGTAATGCTTTATGGTCAATATTTAATATTTCCATATATTGATCAAGTGTCATACCTTGGTATGCTAGATTTTGTTCAAATTCATGAATCATGTTGTGAATTTGATTGTGAATCATAACTTCTGGTATTTCAACATCTAATTCTTTAATTAAAGCTTCTACTGCTTTAGATTCTCTTTCGGCTTTAGCTTGAGTTTCTTTGTTTTTAGCTAATTTTTCTTTTAATGAATTTTTGTATTCAGCTAATGTATCAAATTCTGATACGTCTTTTGCAAATTCATCATCAAGAGCTGGTAACTCTTTTTTCTTTATTTCATGTAATTTGATTTTGAATATTGTTTCTTTGCCAGCTAAATCTTGGTTACCATATTCTTCAGGGAATGTAGTTGTAATATCTTTTTCATCTCCAACTTTCATTCCAACGATTTGTTCCTCAAATCCCGGTATAAATGATCCAGATCCTATTTCAAGATCATATTTTTCAGCTTTTCCGCCATCAAATGCTACGCCATCTAAGAATCCTTCGAAATCTATATTAGCTATATCTCCTTTTTCTACAGTGCCTTCTTCTTTAGCTACTATTCTAGCGTTTTTATTTCTCATATTTTCTAGTTCAGCATCTACATCTGCGTCTGTTACTTCAGTATTTACTTTTTCTATTGTTAATCCTTTATATTTTTTAAGTTTTGCTTCTGGTTTAACAAATACTTCGATAGAGAATGTTATGTCCTCAGTTTTGCTTAATTTATCCATTTTAGCTAGTCTTGGTTCAGAAACAACTTCTAGATTGTTTTCTATAACTGCTGCCATATATTCTTTTTCAGCTAATATTCCAAAAGCTTCTTCAAATAACACATTTTCGCCATATGTTTTTTCTATAACGTTTCTTGGTACTTTACCATTTCTAAAACCAGGCATTTTGAATTTTCCTGAATTTTCTTTAAAAGCTTGGTCTAATGCTTCATTAAATTTTGCTGATTCTACTGTAAAATCTAATTTTACTTTTGATCCTTCTAATTTTTCTATTTTAACACTCATGTTTATATCTTCCTTTCTTCACATGTAACTACTAAATTATATCACAAATAAAGTTATTTACAAGCAATTATGTAATATTTATACTACAAAAATTGGAATATATACAAAAAAATTGCCACAATTTATGTGACAATCTTTTTATGGTTACTGCTTAATGCTTTCAAGGAATAATTTTGCTTTTTCTGCTTCCTTAAACATTAGCGTAAAACCCACCATTACATCGTTTTTGCTTACGACTTCCATTCCGTCAGGCAGCTTGGATACCGGTATACATTCTGCAAACTTTTGAGCTTGTTCAATATAATCTACAGCTTTGGTTAAAAGAGCTTGCTCAGTTGCGTTACCGAATATCCCACCAAGCCTTGGCGCTATTCCAATAAACTGAACTTCATTAAACCGAATTCCTACTCTCCATAGGCTTTCAATTTTTTCCATCATGTGCTAATTCTCCTAATATATAATTATAATTTATTTACATATATCTTACACATAAAATTATAGCACAAAGGCTCTAAAAGGTCAAATAAGGAGTTTTTATGTCTAAAACGATTACTTTTACATCTTAATCAACGGGAGTGTAAAAAGAGCACATATTTCTATGCACTCTTATATATTAAATTTATATTATAAAATCTGTTTTTATTCCTGTTCCTGCTGGCACATCTGCTCTTAAGCAAATTACAGGTCTTAATCCACCTGTTGCACCATTATTTCCGAAATATCTAATACCATACCCCATTTGTAATATCATTTGCGAACCGTTATCGAAGGTAGACATTCCCGCTAAATATATATCCGAATTGTGGCTTGAATAATCCCATGTATATAAAGTATCGGTTGGCGTGATATATTGGTAAGACGTATTACTTGTAGCAGGCTCACCAGAAGTTATATCATTTACATAGTATCCTTTACTACCATCAGATACTAATGCAAGTTTCTTGTTATACGTTTCAAAATCTCCAGTTGCTTCTCTTTTAGCATTCCAACTTGCTACAAACATTTCGACAGTGGGAGTGCCTATAGCTCCTTCTATGTACTCACTGTATCTTGATGTTGTATTCTTATATAAATCCCATATTGTTTCATCTAAATAACAAGATATTAGCTTGCCATAATTTTTTGAATAATCCCCAAAATTGGCCATCCATAATTCTGGGCGTTGTATTGTTGCCGCTATCACATCTCTGTGGGTAGCACTGCTTTGAAGATTTATATGTCCAATTACTTTTGTTGTTCCATTCGGTTTAGTTACAAGCTTTGTTACTAACGGAATTTTATGTTCTGCAGCCATCTTTTGTATTGGCAGTTGATCCATGGCTAATGCTTCAGTGGCTATTAAATATACATAGTTTTCTGTATGATAAAATACTTTCCAATCTGTTACTCCGTTCGCTTCATAATTTATAGTTTTTCCATAGTCTTTGGCACTTGTAATTAAGTGTCCTAGTGTTGTATTTAATAATGAATCTTTGTTAACTACACTAGCTCCTGTATCTGTAACTATTATCTCATATTTATCTACATAGTCTTTTAGTTTGTCTAAGACATCTTCTTCTAACTCAGCACCCCTTTTTCCAGTCATAAAAGAATCAGCCCAAACCAACGCAGCTAAATCTTGTACCTGCTTCTCGTTTGATTCGTCTACTGCTTGATTCGCTCTGTTTATTATTCCTGTATCGCTTATTGAAATAACAACTACAGACGCTAATATTATCATAACTATTATAGTTATTACTAATACTATTAATGATATTCCTTGTTTCTTGTTCACTTTTTTCTCCTTTGCACATATATACATAGTATATTTTATATTTTGCCTTTAGTCAATAAAAACATAAAAAGAGCACATATTTCTATGCACTCTTAAAAATATTATTCTACATTTTCTACTTCTGTAGTAGTTTCTTCTTTTACTTCTTCTGCAACCGGTTCTACTTTTTTCTTTCTAGTAGTTCTTTTAACTGGTTTCTTTTCTTCCTTAAGTTCAGTAGTTTCTGTTCCTACTTGATTAAAATTGTCTTCTATTACTTTATACATCCAACCTGAAGAACCTGTATACCAAGTCCATCCGCCACGTCCAACATGATCTGGATTTGCATAAACATCAGCAGCAACAACATAAGGTTCTACTTGATAAATCTCAGCTCTTTCTTTATCGTTGCTATGATTTATTGGGTTTAATATACTTAATATATCTAACGCTTTTTCTGGCTTATTTATTTCAAAATATGCTTTTGCAAGCCATATTGCCGCGTGTGTATATTGTCCTCCATTTTCTCTAACACCAGGAACATATGCTTTAATGTACCCTGGGTTATTCTTAGGACTATCAAATGGTGGATAAAGAAGTTTTATTACTCCATGTTCTCTATCTACTAGATACTTTTCTGCACTCTCTAAGCTTAAATCTATCTCTTCTTTGCAGTCTATATATTCTTTAAGAGCTATAGCCGCCCAAGCTTGAGATATTAAGTCTATTTTGCAATCTGGACTATCTGGTGTTCCTATTGGAGTTCCATCTGGATAGAATGCCCTTGCAAAGTATTCTCCCGTCCATGCATAATCTATAACTGTATGTTTTAGAATATGTCTTTCGTTTGCAAAATATTTAGAATCTTCTTCGTTTTTCATCATATCTGCTAGTTTAATAAATCTATCTAATATGTCTATCATAAAGAATGTTAGCCATACAGATTCACCGTTTATATTGCTGAAACCGTCATTCCAATCTCCATCGCCTATTTCTAACAACCCATGTCTACCTTTTCTAGACAAGCCGTATTTTATAGCTCTTACCGCATGTTCATAAACAGTAGCATAGACTCCAGTAGGCGCAAAGTAATCATAAAGTTCCTTGTGTTCGCCTAAAGGTTTATCTTCTAAAAATGAAGCTGTCTCATTTAATACAGTCATATCTTTAGTCTTAAATATATATTCACTAAGAACATATGGTAGCCATAGATAGTCATCGCTAAAGCGAGTTCTAATTCCTCTTGAATTATGTTCGTGCCACCAGTGCAAAACATCACCTTTTTCAAATTGTTTGTGTGCGTGTTTTATTATTTGCGCTCTTGTTCTTTCTGGCCAAGATGAAATTAATGCTAATGTATCTTGTAATTGATCTCTATACCCAAAAGCTCCACCAGCTTGGTAAAGTCCAGTTCTAGCAAATAGTCTAGATGCTAATGTTTGATACATTAACCACCCATTAGCTAAGATATCTACGTACTCATTTCCAGTTTTGAAATTACGTACAACTTTACTTCTCCAGTACGCTTTTGTTTTTTCGTATTCAGCTAATATATTGGCCTCGCTAGAATATTTTTCAAGTACATGCTTAGCCTTTTCTATTCCTTCATCAGTAGCGCCAAATAGAATCGCTATGCTTCTTACTTCATCCTTCTTTGCAATACATCTTACTCTAACCGTATGTGTTTCTTCGTCATATTCCACAGCGCCTTCTGTGCCTTCTAACAGAACACCTTTGACATATGTAGTAACACCACCAAAGAACTCGTTATATGGATTCTTAAAGTACATTGCATCATCTTCTAATTTGCATAATACGTATGGACTAGATTTCTCTTTAGCAACACCCATAACCATATCTGGAGTGTATTCTATAGTTACTTCTTTGTCTATAGCTCTATTATTCTTAATTTCTATATAATGTACTTTTACATCATCATCTATTGGAACAAATATATCCATATTTCTTTCAATATTGCCGTGTTCTTCTCTTACTTTAGTATAACCAAAACCAAAAGTTAGATTATACCCTGTATCATATATACCTCTAAATTTTTCACCTGGTACAAAATCTGCCCAGTCATTACACCAGTGAGTTAATTTAAATTCACCAGCATTTTTATAGAATGAATAAACCGTTCCATATGTAGATACTAAGGTACCGAATCTCTCGTTTGTTAATACATTACACCAAGGGACAGGAGTATGGGTGTTTAACACCTCATACTCGTCTCCTGTTATATTAAAACCACCATATCCATTATATGCTTTATAGTTCATTCACATCCACCTCACTCATAGGTTTTTCTTTTGTTTTCTTTGGCATAAATATATCTACGCCATCAATTTTTAATCTGCTTACAAAATCAAAGATTCCTCTTTCATTTTCAGGCATTGTATTTACGTTTACTGTATATATATTTCCTCTTGTATAAGTCATATATACCACTTTACTTAACACTTTGTCAATATGCGTTTTGATAGGTTCTCCACTATATAGTTCTTCGTCCATTACAACGATAATATCTAGGTCAACTTTTCTAGATTTAACGTAATCCATAAATTCTACAACTTCTGTAATTAACGCTGAATCTTCTAATCTTCCTATTGGAACTGTTATAATTGGTAAATCTCCAGAAATACCAAATCTCCATAACATTGCTTGACTATATTTAGAATCCCAATATTTGTTTACATCCATATCTTTATCATGCTCAAATAGTATCTTAGAAAGTATATCATTATATGCAGCTGCTCTATTTGGAACAAGTTTTTGATATTTAGCATTTACATTTTCTTTTTGTAATGAGAATAGAATTTCTTTTTCTATTGTTTCTTTATCTGCATTTACTATTGCGTGAGATACATTATATTTAGTATCTGCCGCACCAGTTAAGTAATAGAATGTTTGTGATTCGCCAGGATCTAAAAGAATTCTTGCTCTATATGACATTACTGGCCATAATGGATATTTGGTTACCTTGCCGTCATATGCATGCATAGCATTATCCTTTAATAGCTTAGTTTTTTCTGTTTCTATTTCATAAGCTAAATCTATACCTACTAATTTAGTAAATACATAGAAATCGTCTTCTGGGTTTCCTCTAGGACGTTTTCTTGCAACTAACGCTTCTAAGTTTTCATCATAATATTCTTCTATTAATAAATTATTAAATGAAGGATGTATTATGTTTGCGTTTTCGTCTGCCATTGCAAGTTCTAGTTCTGTATTTATTAGTATTTCACGTCTTTCATTAGATGAATTAAATAGCGTATATTTACGTATTTCCATATCTAATTTAGGAGCTACTAATATTTTAGTTATTGTTTCTATTGGTCCATCCTTTCTTCTAAAGTCACTTGAAGATAATGAGTAAGATACTGAATATTCTTCAGGCTCAGAATAGAATGGATGGTATGTTGATGACCAAACTTTACCACTTGTTTTATCTGTAAATACTACAACATTTCCTAAAGTTTCATCCTTAACAAATCTGTTCTTAGTAATTGCATTGTTCTTGTAGTACATAAAGTTTGCACCAGTGTCTTTAATTATAGTTGAAAGTCTACCGTTAGTATGAGTATTAATCATAGCTGTAGTTCTGTTCTTAAATTTAGCAAAATCTTCATATGCAACACCACTTGTAAACGCTTCTTTAGCAGGTTCTACAAATTTGTTGTCTATTGAGTTCTTGCTTTCTTTTAATGGCACAGATAACGGCACTCTTTCTTTTAATAGAATATCACAAGCATTTATGTTTGGATTCTCGTGGAATCTTGTTTGTATTATTCCGTTATTTATAAAGTTATTTATTGCTGTAAGAGCCATACCTTGGTGGTGAGCCATATATGTTCTTACTACTTCATATTTTCTATCTCTTCCAATATGTCTCTTTGTGAAGTCTATTGCTTCATAGAAACCATAGTGAGAATATGAATTATATTTCTTTAAGTGCTTAATGTTGTTAACAACTTTTTTAGGAGCATAAGGTAAGCAAATTAATGATGAATAAGGTGAAATTACCATATTATCATTTAAACCTCTCTTAAGTCCAAGCCATGGAATACCAAATGCTTTATATTGGTAATGTTGTTCGTTATCTTGTACCGCAAATGCAGATTCAGATACACCCCAAGGCACACCAGCTGTTTTAGCATAATCTATTTGGCTGTTTAATGCAAAACTTAATGCTTCGTCTATCAATGTATATTTGTGTGTCTTAGTAAATAGGTTTGGCATAAAGTATTCAAACGATGTACCACTCCATGAAATAAGACCTTTTAGGTTTCCAACTTTAACAAGTTGTCTTGCAAGCGCAAACCAGTGTTTTGAAGTTATTTGAGATGTTGAAATAGCAATTAAGCTTGTTAATCTTGATTCAGACATTAACATATCGTAATAACTGTCTACACATTTATTTGCCTCTACATCAAACCCTATTGAGAATATGTTTTTAGATTTTACATATAATTTAGTAAAGTCCACTCCTGCTACTAATTCATTACAAATTCTTTGTAATTCTATTATCTTGTCTGATAATTTTTCCATTACTATTTTAGAAGCTGATAGCTTTTTAAGTAATGATATTGTTACATATATACATGCTATAAAGTTACCGCTGTCTACTGTAGATACAAATCTAGGCTTTAATGGCTCTAATGTTTTAATGTTATACCAGTTATATAAGTGACCATTCCACTTTTCTAGTTTTTCTACTGTTTTTAATGTGTTATATAGTTTATTTACCGCTTCTTCAACTGGAATATATCCAAGGTCATAGGCGTTTATTATTGCAAGTACACCATAACCAATATTTGTTGATGAAGTTCTATTTACTATCTTTGGTCTTCTATTTTCTTGGTAGTTATCTGGTGGTAAGTAATTATTAAGATCTGTCATTGTATGTTCGAAGAATTTCCAAGTCTTTTCTCCTACTTCTTTAACTAAATCTATTTCTTTCTTGTCTAATTTATTTCCGCCATCGAATATTACTTTCTTACTCATTATATATGCTGCAAACGGAGCTATTAGCATAAATATACCCATAATTAATACAAATATACCTTTACCTGTTGTTACACCATGTAATAATGCGTATAGTAACATAACAGAACCAAATATTGTGTTTGGCCACATGTTTCTGTAAACATATGACATTTTTTCTTTAGCGCCTTTTTCTATAGTTTCTGCAGTTGCCCATTCTAGAAGTTTCTTTTTAGAAACAAGCATTCTATATATTGACGTACAGAAAGCGTGAATTGTTATCCATGCTTTATATGGAAGCGTTATAATATTAAACACCATTTTAAGTAAGTTTGCTCTTAATCCATATATAACCGGAATATATTGTTTTTGTTTTCTCTCTGCATTTCTACCAAATACTATTTGGTCAAATGTAGATAAAAGATATCCAAAGTTCATTACACAGAATGTAACAACAAACGCATATACGAATGTATTACCCTTTATGAACATAGATACTATTAATAACAATAACGAGAATACATCTAGCATTTCTCTTCTTAAGTTATCAAATATTTTGAAACGAGATAGTAAGTTTAGTCCGCTCTTAGGTCTAAATATCCAAGATATGATTTGCATATCTCCTCTATACCATCTATGATTTCTCTTCATATATGCTATAAAGTTTGATGGGAATCCATCTTGTACTTCAACGTCAGATGCAAGACCTGTTCTCATAAAGCTTCCTTCTAATAGGTCGTGACTTAGAATTAAGTTCTCTGGAACTTTATCTCCTATTAGTTGTTCGAATAGTCCTATATCATATATACCTTTACCTGTATATATAGCTTCTTTAAATATGTCTTGATACATATTTGAAATAGCATTTGTATATATGTCTAGACCACCAAATCCTCCGAAAACTTTAGAGAATATACTGCTGTTTGCAGCTTCAATGTCTAGTCCAACTGCTGGTTGGATTAATCCGTAACCAGATTTAACTATCTTTTTATTCTTAGCAAGTACTGCTTTATTTAATGGGTGCGAAATAATCGCAACAAGCTCTTTTGCAGAGTTTAAAGATAATGCAGTATCTTCGTCTATTGTTATAAGGTATTTAACCTTAGGTATTTCATTATGTACTAAATACATTGAGTTTGCTATTTGTCCTTTAGAAAGTTTTCCTAAAAGTAATAGGTTAAGTTGTGTTAACGCACCACGTTTTCTTTCCCAACCCATATAGCATCCTTCAGATTCTGAATATACTCTTTTTCTATATAAGAAGTTGAATAATTTAGGTTCTGCTGGATATTTTGCATTAAGGTCATCAATTAATTTTTTACCATATTTAACAACCTTTTCGTCAAGGTCAATATATTCTTTTTGTGTAGATGTACAGTCACCTAAAAGCATGTAATACATATTTTGTGATCTATTTGCAAGATATGTAGTTTCCATCTTCTTAATCATCTTATCTAGCTTTTCAGTTGAATTAATAACTGTTGGCATAGCGATTATTGTACTTGTTTCTTCATCTATAGTTTTAGCAAAGTTAAATCTAGGAAGTGGCTCTGGATGAACAAACTTTCCTATTAAGTATGAATACAACTTATCTGCAAGTTCCATACCGAACGCAAATAATATTATGTTAAGCGTTATTCTAAATCCTATAGAATAATTATCTATAAATAACTTATCTACTATTATAGTAAATGTTGCTGCGAATCCAAGTATTAATAGTATGTATATATATGCCTTAAGAGGTTTAACAACATTGTTGTATAACCAAAGTCCTGTAGGATTCTTTTTCATTAGCTTAATAAGAAGTATTTTATCATCTCCTATTAAGAAATGACCTACGTGTTTTTCATATTTAAATGAACACTCTACTGCTTTTTTAGCTACATACATTTCAGAAACTTTATATTTTTTAGCCAGTTTAATAACTGTTGCTCTATATCTAGATTTTGTTTTATGATCACACTTTTTATATTCTTTAGTGTAATCTTCTTTTAGGATTTCGTCTATTCTGTTAACGTGAACTATAACATCTCCCCAGTTAGTAGTTGAGATTGTTTTCATTGATGTAATAGCATTAGCAATTAAGCTTGTTGTTTTTGCTATTTCATCATGTTCTTTCTCTATAGCTTCATCGATAGTAAATCCCGCTTTGTTTGTTTCCTCTTTTAATTCTTCAAGGTATTCTTCTCCACCTGCACCAAAGTCTTTTAGTTTGTATGCCATATACTCTATGTAAGCAGTGTTGCTTGTTTTAACACCATTTGCCATAGTAAGTTCTTCTTTCATACCACCTAAACCTTTAAGTGTTTTTGTAGTTACCTTGTCTGCATTTTTAGAGATAGATTTGTTTATTCTCTTCTCTACTTTCAATTTCTGCATTTCTGCGTTAGAAATGTTTACACATATTCTTTTAATATATCTTATTACTGCTATTCTTAGCATAATTGGTAAAACAGATAATTCTTCAAAAGTGACATATGTATGTTTTTGGAATTCGCGTATGTAATTACTAACTATACCGTCATCTACAACACCATTGTTTCTGTTTACGATCTCATTTGCCATAAACATTACTCTTAGTGTTTCCTTTCCGTCTGCCGGCTTAACAGTTGGTAATCCAACTCTTATTCCGTGTTCCAATGATAATCTAGCATTATTATATTCTTGTTCTACAATATATAAGTTATCTAGTAACCATTGACCTGCTGAATGCGAAGGTATTTTAAGTTCATTATTCATGTTTAGTAAATCATAAGTTGATTTTATAAACTTAAAATTACGTTTGACCTCGCTATCAATTTCAAATAAATATTCTTGCATTTTACACCTCATATTTTAATCGATTTGTCACGACATCATTATATACCAAAATACGACCTTTTGCAAGTGTTTTTAGCGTTATTTTATACACCTCAAAAAGTCGCTATTTACAAGGGTTTCAAGGTTTTTTATGTAACCTGTTAATAGACATGAAAAAGAGCGTGGATTACACGCTCTTTTTCTTCCTCTCTTTAAGTTTCGCAACAAACTCTTTACTGTCCAAAACTCCCGTTTTAGTCAAAAAGTTTGTTCTAGTCTCAGGTTCAATCTTTGCCACAACTTTTTTTCTTCTACGCATAAAATACGCAGTAACTGTTGCAAGTGCCAATGTGCCAAATGCTACGCATCCAATTTTGATAGCTGTTTTCAAACAAGCCACCATCCCTTCAAATAAATTATTATTTAGATATATAATATCTTCGAACTAGATTATATCATATAAATAGTTTATTTTTCAAATCAAATAAAGAAAAAGGCACAGAATTTTCTGTGCCTTTAATTTGCATTAAGCCGTTACTTCTTCTGCCAAAGCAGATTCTGTTTCAGCTTCCACTGGAGCCTCTGTTTTAGCCTTATCAAAGCCATAAGCATCGAAAATGGCTGCCAATACGCCATCCATCCTCTTGTTATGAGCCTCACGTTCTTCGGGAGTCATGCTTTCATAACGCTTTTTTGCTCTTGCTGCTTGTACAGCACTTGCGATTCCCACAAATGCGGTACAAGCAACAGTAATTCCTCCGATTACAGCGAGCGAGACAACGATAGCTTTTTTCATAACTATCTCCTTTCAAATAAATTATTATTTGGACTAAAAAACATCCGAGAAATATTATAACACATTCTCGGATTATTTTCAATTTTAATTTATGTTTTATTACATTTCGCTTGCATCAAGTGGAGACATTTCTCTAAGTCTTGCTACAATTTCTATTAAAGAATCTACAATATACTTTGCATCTTCCATTGTATTGCATTCACCATAAGAAAGTCTTAATGAACCGTGCGCTATTTCATGTTTAAGCCCGATAGCTAAAAGCACATGCGATGGATCCAAAGAACCAGATGTACAAGCACTTCCGCTAGAAGCCTCTATTCCCTTCATATCTAGCATAAGAAGTAAAGATTCTCCTTCTATCCCTTTGAAAGATATATTTACGCTACCTGCAAGGCGAGAATTTCTATCCCCATTTAGCTTAACATATGGAATTTCATTTAGAATTCTATCTATTGTATAATCTCTAAGTTCCATTAGCTTTTTGTTGTATGATTCAATATTGGCTGCGGCAAGCTCTATTGCTTTACCCATACCCACTATAGCAGGAACATTTTCTGTACCAGCACGTTTACCTTTTTCTTGGTGTCCGCCAGTAATAATTGGAGTAAACTTAACTGTCTTTTTTATGTAAGCTGCTCCTATTCCCTTTGGTCCATAGAATTTGTGTGCAGACATAGATAATGCATCTATTCCTAATGCGTCTACATCAATATTTACATTTCCTACTGCTTGAACAGCGTCTGTATGGAAATATATACCTTTAAACTTAGTTATTTTAGTTATTTCTGAAATATTTTGTATTGTTCCTATTTCGTTATTTACAAACATAATAGAAACAAGAATAGTTGTATCCTTAATACTATTTCTAAGTTCATCTAGAGATATAAAGCCATTTTCATCTACAGATAGATATGTTACTTCAAAGCCTTCTTTTTCTAAAGCTTTACAAGTTTCTAGAACTGCTGGATGCTCTATTTTACAAGTTATAATATGATTGCCTTTGTTTTTGTTTGCATAAGCAATACCACGGATTATCATATTATCTGATTCACTTCCGCCCGCAGTAAAGTAGATTTCATTCGCTTTTGCATTAATTGCTTTTGCTACTTGTTCTCTTGCTTTTTCTACAGCTTCTCTAGAATCTCCACCTATTTTATATGGTGATGAAGCATTACCATACTTCTCTGTAAAGTATGGTAACATTTCATCTAAAACTTCTTTTTTTACATATGTTGTAGCACTATGGTCTACATATATAATTTTGTCCATTAATATTTTCACCTATTATCCTTTATATATATTATGTCCAGAAAATAATTTTGTTATATTTATTTAGTTATAGCGTCTATACATCTTGGACAGATTGTACTGTGTTCTTTATGATTTCCTACTTCCTCGCTATACTTCCAGCATCTTTCACATTTAGTTCCAGGTGCTTTTGTAACTTCAACGCGTCTATCTCCAACTTTAACTTCCACTTTAGATACTATTAATATCATTTCAATAATATCTTTAAGCTCTGTTAATTTAGCTACCTTAGCTTCATTATCATAGATTGTAACCATAGCATCTAGTGGGTGTCCTACTATCTTTTCAGCTCTTGCTTTTTCAAGATCTACAAGTATAGCATCTCTTAATTCATATATTTCATCCCATTTAGCTGCTAAAGCTTCATCATCATACATATCATTTACCTTAGGCATATCTGCAAGAAGTACAGATTCAACTTTATCTTCATCTTTAAGAGTCATATAACCCCAGATTTCTTCTGTTGTAAATGAAAGTATTGGTGTTAAAAGTGCTGTCATAGTTTTTAATACATCATACATTGTGGATTGAATGCTCTTACGAAGTTCATCTTTAGCGTTTAATGTATATAATCTGTCTTTAACAACATCTAAGTATCTAGAACTTAAATCTGCTGTACAGAATTTATGGATTGCATTAAATACTGTATGGAATGAGTATTCGTCATATCCAGCTAGACAGTCTTTTACAAGATTATTTGTTTTGTACATAATGTATTTGTCTAGTTCATCTCTTGAGCTATATTCTACATATTCTGTATTTGGTTCAAAGTCTGATAAGTTTCCTAGCATAAATCTTGCTGTATTTCTTATCTTCTTGTATACTTCTGCAACACCTTTTATGATATCGTTAGATACTTTAACGTCTGCATGGTAGTCTGATGATACTGTCCATAATCTTAATATGTCTGCGCCAAATTCGTTACAAACTTTAAGTGGATCTACACCATTACCAAGACTCTTAGACATTTTTCTCTTATCTTCATCAATTAGGAATCCGTGTGTTACGTTTTCTCTGTATGGTGCTTTTCCATTAACAGCAACTGATGTAAGAAGTGATGATTGGAACCATCCTCTATATTGGTCATTTCCTTCTAAGTAAAGGTCTGCAGGCCAAGTTAAACCAAATTTATCGTTTAGAACTGCAAAATGGCTTGAACCAGAGTCGAACCAAACGTCCATGATATCTGTTTCTTTAACAAGTTCTTTACATCCACATTCGCAAGTATGAGTATATCCCTTAAGTAATTCTTCAGGAGATAATTCATACCAAGCGTTTGTTCCTTGTTCTTTAAATATCTTGTTTAATAACTCTATTGTTTGTTCATTAATTAATTCTTTACCACAGTCTGCGCAATAGAATATTGGAATTGGAACACCCCATACTCTTTGACGAGAAATACACCAGTCTCCTCTGTCTTTAAGCATGTTAAGCATTCTGTCTTCTCCCCATTTTGGATACCACTTAACTGTTTTTGCAGCTTCTAGTGCTTCATCTCTAAATTCTTTAACAGATGCAAACCATTGAGTTTTAGCTCTGTATATAACTGGTTTGTGACATCTCCAACAGTGTGGGTATGGGTGAGTTAATTGTTTTGAAGCTAGTAACGCGCCAGACTCACCTAGAGCTTCGATTACTCTTTTGTTAGCATCAGTATATTTCATGCCTTCTAGTTCGCCAGCTTCAGCTGTCATATATCCTTTTTCATCTACTGGGCATATGATTTCTATATCTCCATAACGTTTACATGCAAGATAGTCTTCATGTCCATGTCCTGGAGCTGTATGTACTAGACCAGTACCAGCATCAAGTGTAACTAATAGATCATTATCTGAACCTAAGATTACTCTAGATTTTTTATCTAACATTGGATGTTTCAACCAAATATTTTCTAGCTCAGCACCTTTAAATGTTTTATCTAGTACTGTGTAAGCTTCAATTCCAGCTTCTTTCATTACTGATTCTACCATTTCAGTTGCAAGTACATAGTGTTCTTCTCCTACTTTAACAATGCTATAATCAAATTCTGGATTTACAGTAACTGCTTGGTTACCAGGCATTGTCCAAGGTGTTGTAGTCCAAATTACAAAGTATAGTGTGCTTAAATCTACTACTCCTGTAAATAATCCTTTGTCATCTACAACATTGAATTTAACGAATATACTTGTTGCAGTATCGTCTTCGTATTCGATTTCTGCTTCTGCTAAGGCTGTTCTACAGTCTTCACACCAATAAACTGGTTTTAAGTCTCTGTAGATATATCCTTTTTTGTACATATCTGCAAATACTTTAATTTGTTCTACTTCAAAATCGTGAGCTAGAGTTACATATTTGTTTTCGTAATCTGCTAATACTCCAAGGCGTTTGAATCCACCCTCTTGAAGAGCAACTTGTTCTAAAGCATAAGCTTCACATTTTCTTCTAAACTCAGGAACTCCAACCATATCTTTGCTTATTTTAAGTACTTGTTCTACTTTCTTTTCGATTGGAAGACCATGTGTGTCCCATCCTGGGATAAATGGTGCATAATATCCTGACATATTTTTGTATTTTATAATAATGTCTTTTAGTATCTTATTAAAGGCATGACCTAAATGTATGTTACCGTTTGCATATGGTGGTCCATCGTGTAACATAAATGTCTTACCTGTATTCTTGTTTTTCTCTAATAATTTTTTGTATACGTTTACTTCATTTTGTTTTTCTAAAACAGCTGGTTCTCTTTCTGGAAGATTCCCTCTCATTGGGAATTCAGTTTTTGGAAGATTTAGTGTTTCAGAATAGTTCTTTTTCTCATTTTCCATTTCTTTCTACCTCTCTTTTTAATACTAAATTCATTATTATATACTTAAAACTTTTTCAAGTCTTGCAAGCGACTTCTCGCTTCCTAACACATCCATTATTAAGAATATATCTGGTGTGTTTTGTCTATTTGTTATAGCTACACGTATAATTCCTGTAACGTCTGCTATACTTCCTTTATATGCATCTGGATTTGCTTTATATTCTTTCATATTAACCACATAGCCTAATCCTTCTGCCGCTTTCTTAACTTCTTCAAACCAAGTTTCCTTTGTTAATCCTTGTTTGTGAAGTTCTATATAGTTAGATATAACTTGTTTTACATCATCCATTGTTAATTTACCATTATTAAGGTTAAAGTTATATCCTTCTTTTATATCTTTTTCAAATAATTCATCATACATATAGAATATATTTGGTAATATATCTTTGTATTTAGCTATATCTTTTCTAATCTTTGTTGCGTTGTCTCTTTCAATACCTAGTATTTGTTTTGCGTAAGCTAGGTCGTTATTTAATAATTCATATAAAGAATTGTCATAAACCTTAGCCCATGCTAAAACTAATTCTAAAAGTTCTGCGCTATTTAGTCTAGATATTACTTCTTTAGATACGTCTGTAAGTTTTACCATATCAAATAGGGCGCCTGAACTGTTTAGTTTGTTTAATTTAACTTCAAATTCTCTCCAGTTAGCTGTTTTGTTTGCTTTTCTCCAAAGCTCATAGTCTGAGTTAATTATTGTAAGAAGATATTCTATAACTGAGTCTGCAGGATATCCTTCTTCTATAAAGTATGATACTGCTGATTCAGGATCTTTTCTTTTACTCAACTTTCTCTTAGAACCATTATCGTTTTTCATAATAGTTGGAGTATGAGCATATTTAACTTGTTCAAATCCTAAAGCATTAAACAGGTCTAAGTGAAGTGCAGATGATGGTATCCATTCTTCTCCTCTTACTGCAATAGTTGTTCTCATAAAGTGATCATCTACTGCGTGTGCAAAGTGATATGTTGGTAATCCATCAGATTTTATTATTACGATATCTTGATCATTTTCTGCCATTTCAATTTTACCACGTATTATATCTTGAACTTTAACTTTTCTCATATGAGAACCTAAAGATCTAAATCTAACAACATATTTATCTCCAGCTTCTATTTTAGCTATTGCTTCTTCTACAGTATAGTTTCTGCATCTAGCAAATGTACCATAATATCCTGGTATTTGTTTGCTTCTTTCTTGAGCTTCACGAAGCTTGTCTAATTCTTCTGCAGTACAGAAACAAGGATAAGCTCTACCGCGTTTAATAAGCTCTTTAGCACATACTTTATATATGTATTCTCTTGCGCTTTGTTTGTAAGGACCGTATTCTCCTATTTCAGTATCCTCACCTGTTACACCTTCGTCATTATTTATATTGAAAGCTTTTAATTCTTTAACAAGTAATGTTATTCCATTTTCTACTTCACGTTTTTTATCTGTGTCTTCTATTCTTAGTATGAATTTACCACCAGATTGGTTGGCAACTCTCATATCTATTAATGAACCAAATAGTCCACCAATGTGTAAGAAACCTGTTGGAGAAGGTGCGAAACGAGTTACCTCTGCACCTTCAGGAAGATTTCTTTTAGGAAATCTTTTTTCTAGGTCTTCTATTGTTTCAGTTATTTCTGGAAATATTAAATTTGCAAGTTTTACATTTAGTTCTTCCATTTTATATTCTCCTTCTAGTCTACATTTATTTTATATTTTAATTAATATATTCTTTATTGTTTTGGTTTAGCTAATTTTACTTCTGTAATTATTGGAAGTATCATTGGATTACGTTTAGTCTTTTTGTATACAAAGTCGCATAGATTTTGTCTTAATCCGGCTTTTATACTTGACCATTCTGTAACATGTGCATGTATTAGCTTCTCTATTTGTTCTTTTGCATATTCTCTTATTTCATCAACAAGGTCTTCAGATTCACGAACATATACAAAACCTCTTGTAATTATGTCTGGGCCTCCTACAAGCGCTCCTGTTGTACTTTCAAGAGAGAATACTACAAGTATCATACCATTTTCTGAAAGCATTTGTCTGTCTCTTAGAACTATGTTTCCAACATCTCCTACTCCAAGACCATCTACAAGTACAACTCCTGATGGAACTTGACCAGTTAATTTAGCAGACTTATCGTCTATTTCTAATACTCTACCATTTTGAGATATGAATATATTATCTGATGGCATTCCGACTTGTTTAGCAAGTTCTTTATGATGTCTTAAGAATCTATATTCACCGTGTACTGGCATAAAGTATTTTGGCTTAGTAAGCATAAGCATTAATTTTAATTCTTCTTGGCAAGCGTGTCCTGAAACGTGAACATCTGCAAGTTGATTATATATTACTTCTGCTCCTATTTTTTGAAGCTCATCTATTACTTTACCAATAGATTTTTCATTTCCTGGTATTGATGAAGATGAGAATATTACAAGATCGTTTTCTGTAATAGTTACTTTTCTGTGTTCCCCTTGAGACATTCTGGCAAGACCAGACATCGTTTCGCCCTGAGAACCAGTAGTTATTATTACTAATTGTTCTGGGTTATATATTCCTATCTTATCTATGTCTATTATTGTTCCTTCTGGTGCTGTTAAGTATCCAAGTTCTTGAGCAACTCCCATAACTCTTATCATACTACGTCCAACTATAGCTACTTTTCTTCCAAACTTAGCTGCAGAAGATACAATTTGTTGCATTCTATGTATGTTAGATGCAAATGTTGCAACTATTATTCTCTTGTTAGAGTTCATAAATATTTTATCAAACTCCGCGCCAACATTTCTTTCAGACATTGTATATCCTGGTCTTTCAACGTTTGTTGAATCAGATAAAAGAAGTGTTACTCCTTTTGTTCCAAGTTCTGCAAATCTTGCAAAGTCCATAACTTGACCATCTATTGGAGTGTAATCTACCTTAAAGTCTCCTGTATGAACTACTACTCCTACTGGTGTTGTTATAGCAAACGCTACTGAGTCTGCTATTGAGTGAGTTGTACGTATAAACTCTACCTTAAATTTACCAAGTGTTACTGTTTGTCTTGGTTCTATTACTTTTATTTTTGCTGTTTTATCTAAACCATGTTCCTCAAGCTTAGCTGTAATTAATCCAGCTGTAAGCTTTGTTGCATAAATTGGTACATTCATTTTCTTTAAGAAATATGGTATAGCCCCTATATGATCTTCGTGACCGTGAGTTATAAATAAACCTTTAACTTTTGTTATATTCTTTTCTAGATATGTTGTGTCAGGTATAACAAGGTCAACACCTAACATATCATCTTCTGGGAATCCTAATCCACAGTCTACAATTATGATATCGTTTCCGTACTCAAATACTGTTATATTTTTTCCTACTTCTTGTAATCCACCAAGTGGAATTATTTTTAGTTTATTCTTTTCAAATATACTTTCTTTTGTACTGTTATGTTTAGCAGGTTTTTCTACCTTCTTTTCAGTTAAATTTTTCTTCATTCTTCTTTTTTCAGAAATTTCTTCTGTTTTCATTATACTTATATTATCTATATCTATATTAGATTCTTTTTCTAGTTTCTTCTTAATGTCTTTATTAAGAAGCATACTTACGCCTTCTTCATAGACGGCATTATCCGTTTTATTCATTCATTTATCATCCTTTCTTTGTTATTAAACCAATATTAAATTTTATCCCCGTTTCTAAATATTTTTATATATATAAATAACCGTACAAATCTTAGTATATTAAATACATACCAATTCTCATATATTATACTATTAAGGGGTATTAAAGTCAAGAAAAACGCCACACAATTTAGCGTGTGACGTTAATTTGCTTAAACCTCTTTTTTAGCCTTATTTCTATCGTATTTTCTACTGACTCTCCATGTCTTTAATCCATATATATTGTTTATCATATAGATTACAAACATAAGAACCATTGTGGCATTTGATGGATCTTTTATGCTTTCAACTGTCCACATAGCAATATTTGCTATATTTACTATTATAAATGCATACCATTGTTCTATGTGTTTCTTAGATATAGCATACATGCCAAATGCTCCACATGTTATTACTATAGCATCTACTAATGCATAATTTACTCCTAGTTTAACAGCTATTGCATAATATGTTGTAATTATTGCTATTGCCGCCATTATAAGATAACATCTTGTCTTTACAGAATATGTTGCTACCTTTAATTTTTTGTTATCTTTATCATTACTATTCTTACCCCAGTTTATATATGTATAAACTAACATAGGAAGACAATAAAGACCGTTATATATTGCGCTTCCATATACTCCATCTTTAAGCATAAGATACGCATATATTGCCGTATTTATGAAACCAAATATTTGACTTGTTCTGTTTTCTTTATCTATTCCTAATATATATATTACTCCACATACTGAAGCTATAATTTTTATTAATTCTGTTTTTGCTATTATAGATAGTATTATAATTAGCGTTACCGCTGTTCCCATCCACATCTCATGTAAATATTTTTTCATATGTTTCTCCTAATATTCTTTCTTGTTGAATATATCTCCTTTTCTAGCATATTCATCATATTTTGGAACTCTATCCAAACTCTCTTCTGGTGTAATTATTGGTTGTTTTGTCTTAAGCTTATATTCCGTCCAAACTTTATGAAGATAATACGTCCCTTTATAGAACTCTGCTTGCGGGATAAGTTCCTTTTCTTGTATGTATTTATTATTTGTAATTAGAAAGAATAGATATGCAAATAAATTATCTATTGTTTCTATATCTATTATATTCTTTTGTACTAGTGTAGCTAATTCTTCACACCAAAACAAATAGTTAACAATAGCTGTATACGAAACATCTTTGACAACGTCTTTATTTCCCAAACGATATTCATCAAGCTGCATAACTAATTCTTCTGTACCGTTGAGACTATAAAAATATTTGGCATATTCTACTATGAAACTTGCTTGATTTACATCTTTATCCCTTTTATATTGAATAAACAAAGCAACTGCACCTATCAAGGCGGTAGACACTGTAATTATTGTTGTAATTCTTGAAGCAATTTGTTCTTCCAAAAGAAGTGTTGATACTAATAATAATACTATGATTAAAATAACTGAATAATAAAATGAATTCTTTTTCATACGTTATACCTCATATCTTTTGTATAATAATAAAACCCGATTGCTATCGGGTCTATCTTTGGCAGGGGTACTTGGAATCGAACCAAGCTCTGGAGTTTTGGAGACTCTTATTCTACCAATGAACTATACCCCTATGCGAAAATTATTATACTATAATTATATTATAAAAAGCAAGTATATTTTGAAAATAAATAAAAATATTAACAGCTAGATTAACCTTTTCTTAAATCTTTTATTAAAATTTATTATTTCCCTAGGCTAAAATCTGTTGTTGCACCAACTGTTGCTGACATGCTCGTTTTTAAACATACTACATGAGGTATACTTTATATCGCAAATATACTAACATTGCTAAATTGATATATTAATTTTCTTATTGCACATACAATATCGCTTTACCATTACGCAATTTGTCGGACAACGTCATTATTTTGTATTTTTTACCATTAAAGCTAAAATTTATCTAATTTGTATTGTATTAATATGAACTATGAATTATACTTGAATAGGAGGTGCTTTATGAAAAACAAAACGTTAAAAATAATTGTCATAACAACCATTATATTAACTATATTTTTTATTATTTTCTTCTCAGTATTGTGTTATTTATTTAATGAAGGAATTTTATTCATACCTTTTAAAAGTGATAAAATATCATTTATTTCAGATAACAAAGATTATAAAAAGATTATAAATAAGAAAATTACAAAAATTGATGTATATATCCCTGCAGAATTTTGTTCTAATGAATTAGGGCAAGATGAAATTATAACTATAACTAACACTTTGAAAATACAAGCTTTTCTTGACAAAATTGGTAATTTTAAAGGCAATAGAATTTCTAGTGATAAATTACAACTAGGTCCAAAACATGTGACTATCTTATTACATTCAAACGATATAAGTCTTTCAATAAAAATTAATACACTTAATATACTTATAAATAATTCATATTATTATACAAGTACAAACTATACTGAACTTCTAACATAAGATATATAGATACTCCACAAAGCAATTTGCTTTGTGGAGTATAATTTTAGAAATTGCGCCGAGACTTTTACTTATTTAACATTTTCGTAAGCCAATTATTCGATCCAAATTCGGTCGTAAAGCTTCACATCATCAAAATTAAGCCAAGCAATAGGTGCAGTTGATTCTCCAGTATAAACATACAGAAGTTTCTCTCCATCTTCAATTTTGTATCCTACTGCAAAATTAATATGACCATTTGTTTGTCCAGCAACATCTTGCGTTACAAATACAGGATAGTTGGAATCCAAATTGCCTTTCACACCTCCCCAATGTTGTAAATAATGTGCAAAATCTGTCGCCGTATAGTTTCTCAATCTACAGTAAGACGCCAAACCATTTACACCTTCTTTAAGTGTGCTTCCATCTATGTTCGACCAACCAGTAAGATTGCACATTTGATCGAACTCAGACTGTGACACACTACTACCAGATACTAGGCGTGAGCGGCCCAAGTAATCAAAATATGAAATACAATTTGTCATCGCAAGAGGCACACATACGTTTTGAGTTTGTGAAAAACTTGCATTTGTATAAAATGTGAATGATGCAAAATTAGGAATAAAATGCGAGTCTGTAACCGCTCGAGAGTTGCCCATATTTTCACACTCTTCAGCATTAGGAATGCCATATTTCCACAAGCTTTTTTTAAGCCAAAGCTCAAGAGCATTATATTCTTCTTCGGTAATAACCTCTTTTACTTCATCACTTGCTGTATCATATGCATATTCCACAACAAAATTTGCTGACGCACTAATCGGCATTGCTCCAAAAGCAAAGAGCATCCCAATTACCAAAATCGTTGAAAGTATTTTCTTAGACATAAACATATCTCCTTTCAGTCTAACCGCTTTGTTACTTAACTCAGCACAATTCTAAAATCATTTATATAATAATACAATTTACATTTTTTGTAAATAATTTTGTCTCATTTTGGTAATTTGTGCATGTTTTTCTAATTTCTTGTTAAAAAAATGTAATTTATTTTGTCTTTGCCTATACATATCTCTTGAATTTACCTCTTGTCACTTTACTTCATTAGGTTTATTTGCATATTCAATATATTATAAAATACTGAATCAAAAATAAAGCGATAGACATTATTTAATCTACCGCCTTATTTATATATTATTCTTTATCTTTGCTTTTCTTTACAACTTGTGTTTTAAGTAATGTCATAAATTCTTTATTTGTTGTAGTTTTAGCGAACATATTAAATATTTTTTCTATTGTTTCAATTGCTTGCATACTATTTGCTACTTGATTTCCTATTAGCTTACGTATAATTGTACTAGCTTCAATTTCTTCATTAGAAAGAAGTAATTCTTCTCTTCTACTTGAAGATTTAATTATATCTACTGCTGGGAATATTCTTCTTTCACTTAGTTTTCTATCTAAGTGTATTTCCATATTACCTGTACCTTTGAATTCTTCAAAGATAATATCATCCATTCTGCTACCAGTTTCTATTAATGCAGTACCAAGAATAGTTAAGCTTCCGCCTTTTTCTATATTTCTTGCAGCTCCGAAGAATTTCTTAGGAAAATGTAAACATGCTGGATCTATACCACCAGATAATGTTCTACCAGATGGTTCAACTGTTAAGTTGTTTGCTCTGGCAAGTCTAGTAATACTATCTAGAAGTATGACAACATCTTTATTATGTTCTACTAATCTCTTAGCTCTTTCTAAAACCATTCTAGCAACTCTTATATGATGTTCTGGTGATTCATCAAATGTAGATGAAATAACTTCCGCATCTATAGAACGTTCTATGTCTGTTACTTCTTCTGGTCTTTCATCTATTAACAATACGAGAAGCGTAACTTCAGGGTTATTTCTTCTAATACTTGTTGCTATTTGTTTTAATATTGTTGTTTTACCAGCTTTAGGCGGCGCAACAATCATACCACGGCTTCCTTTACCTATTGGAGCTAAAATGTCTAAAATTCTCATTGTAGCGCTTCCAGATTCGGTTTCTAATTTAAGTTTCTCATTTGGATAAATTGGTATTAACGCATCAAAGCTTTTTCTCTTTAAAGCTACATCTATTCTATCTCCATTTATACTTTCTACAAATATCATAGAAGGGAATTTGTTTGCTGGTTCTGTTGTAAATCTCGCAATACCTCTTAATTTATCTCCTGTAGATAAATTAAATCTTCTTATTTGAACTTGAGATACATAAACATCTCTATTACCAGATAATAAATTATCGCTTCTTAAAAAGCCATATCCATCGTTTAATACTTCAAGTATTCCTTCAGTTATGAAGTCTGTTTCTGGATTCTCTATTTGCATATCGTTTTTAACTTCAAGTTCTTTTTTCTCTTCAAGTTTATTTGCTATTTCTTCTATTAGATATTCTTTCTTTAATCTTTCATATCCATCTAATTTTATTTTATCTGCAATTTCTCTTAGCTCTGTAAGTGTACTTGCTTTTAAATCTTCTTTACTGTACATTCTATTCTCCCTTCACTACTTTACATATATAATCGTATTTCTTTATTCCTGTTATTTCTACTGTAGTCCATTCACCAACTACAACTCTTGATATACTTTCTTTATTAATCTTAATTAACATTTTTGGATCTACATCTGGTGCATCCATATATGATCTACATACAAAATATTTTTCTTCATCGTCTACATCGCATACAAGAACTTCTACTTTTCTTCCTATATTAGACTTCATATATTCTGCTACAACCTTTTGTTGTTCTTCCATAAGAAGTTTATATCTTTGTTTCTTTGTTTTCTCTGGTACGTCTCCTGGCATATCCCAAGCTTTAGTATCATCTTCTTTAGAGAATGTAAAAGCACCTAAACGCTCAAATTTAAAGTCTCTTACACATTGTAATAGTTCTTCAAAATCCTGTTCAGTTTCTCCTTGATATCCAACCATTAAAGTTGTTCTTAAAACAGCATCTGGTAACTCTTTTCTTATTTTAGCAACTAAATCATAAACTTCTTGTTTACTTGTATGTCTATTCATAGCCTTTAACATATTATCTGAAATATGTTGTAAAGGTATGTCGAAATATGTCACAAGTTTAGGATTTGTCTTAAATTCCTCAATAAGTTCATCTGTTATCTTTCCTGGATACATATATAACACTCTTATCCATTTCAAATCTTCTAATTTAGATAGTTCCTGAATTAGCTTAAATAACATTGGTTTACCATATATATCTATGCCATATGATGTTGTGTCTTGAGCTATAACAACAAGTTCACGTATACCTTTATCTACTAAACCTTTAGCTTCAACTACAATATCTTCAATCTTTCTAGACTTTAAATGTCCTCTAATAAGGGGAATAGCGCAATAATGACAATTATTATTACATCCATCTGCAATTCTTATATACGCTGTTGGGAAAGTTGTTGATACAATTCTATTATTAAAGTCTAATCCATTTTTGCTTTTATTTAATTTGAAATATTCTGAAAAAATGTTGTTAAGATTATCATATTCATCTACACCAATGACTAAATCTACTTCTTTGAATTCTCTTATTATATCCTGCTTATATCTTTTTGCTAAACATCCTACTACGATTAAATGTTTAAGATTTCCTATTTTTTTGTATTCTGCCATATCTAGAATAACGCTTATTGCTTCTTCCTTAGCAGATTTTATAAAACCGCATGTATTTACTACAATACATTCTGCTTCATCTAAATTTTGTGTAAGCTCAAAACCAATACTTCCTAGATAACCTAAAATCATTTCACTATCTACTTCGTTTTTGCTACACCCTAATATAACTAACGCTGTCTTCATTAATTTACCTCCAACAAGTTCATTATACCATATTACGACAAAAAAATAAACACTAAAACTAAAATATGTGAAATTTTACCAAATAAATATATAAAAACAAAGGTAGTATATTTACCACCTTTGTTTTATTTATTATTTTTCTACATTTCCATCTGAACAATAAATTATATATTCTCCAGTTGAATCATCCCAAAGTTCGTCTTTTTCTATTGCATTCCATTGTGCTTTAGTTCCATTGTAGTTAATAGTTGTTAGATTTGGGCTATAAAAAATGTATGCTTCTATTCTAGTTATTGTTGTTGGTAGTGTTAACGTTGTTAATTTTTGTGTTTCAAATAGCATATTCATTGGTATTTCGGTAACACCTTCTGGTACAACAAGTCCAGTTAAATTTTCACAGCAACAAAATGCTTGACCTAATATTTCTGTTATGCTTCCATCGTTTGGTAGCACAAGTTCTCCATCTAGATATGAACTCATTCTATTATTTCCATCACCATCGAAGCCGCTAACTAATCCAGTTCCAGATACTCTAATAACATCATTTGAAATTAATGTTTCCCACGAAACATATTCACCATTTGATTTGTACAGTCCAGCAGCTCTGATTTCAATATTATTTGGTTTATTTATGCTAATCCCACTATCAGTTACTGTTATATTCCAATCAGTTTCTGTTACACCTTGTTTTCCTAATTCCTCTATTACTTTAGTCACTAAAGCAGTTCCTCTTAAATTATCCATGTACGCATCCGCCCAAATCAACGCAGCCATATCTTGTACTTGTCTTTCATTTGTTAAATCCACTGCGTTACTAGCTCTGTTTATTACACCAGTATTGCTAAGTGTTATTACTACACTAGCTGCTAAAATTATCATTACTATTATTGTAATGACTAAAACTATTAAGGATATACCTTGTTTCTTTTGCATTTCTCATTCCTCCTTTTTGCATGCAAAAAAGCAAAGCCGCACACATATTTCTATGTATGTTACTTTGCTTGTTTTAACTTATTATTTTAGGGTACGAAAACGCTACTAATGTTTTTTCATTAGTAAGTGCACTTGTGTGTGTGTGTGTGTGTACAGCCGCAAGGCTTTCAGCGTTTTTCATCTTTTGTTTACCCCTCTTTATATATTTATATTATATCATATTTTATTTTTTGTAAACATTCTATTGTGTTTTTTTCTATTTCCATTCTATTTTTGTTACATATATAACTTCACAGGCACCTGTTCCTTTATCTGTTCTAACTGTACTTGTATTGTATTTGATAAATGTATTTGCTGTAAGCTCACACATTAGATTTACTAGATATCCTTCTATTAAAATATAATCTCCAACTTTTATTTTTTGTATATCTTGTTCTATTTTATCTGTACTTGCTATTAAATGATTGTTAGACCAATACTTTGTTACTTCTTCCATACCACCATGTTCATTTAAGAAGTCCGTTCCTGCTGTAAACTCTAGATGTCTATTTCCTGTAGAATTCCATATAACTTTTCTATGATTAGTTCCTTCAGCTAAAAAGCCCCAGCTAAGACCTATATCTCTATGAGATACCGCATTAAGCATTGAGTCTATATCATATATACCTTTTTCATCAGGAGCATATTCACATGTGTCTACTACTCTTCCTTCTACTTTGTAATTTGCTACTTTATTTAACCCTACGTTTACTCCATTAAAACTTTTTATTATACTACCCGATGTTCTTGTTTGTACTGGATGTGGCACATTAACAAATTTAGCATCATTCATATATTGCATTAGTACTATTGTTAATAGTCCAATTAGTATTAATCCCATTAAAAAAATAATGATATATATTCCTTTTAGGCTTTTTGTATTTTCTTCCATACTTTTACCTCTTTTTAGAATATATATCACATAATTATTTTTTAATCAATATTATTTGTTTTCACCTAATATAAGTTTCATTTCTTCGAATCTTTTTACTTTCTTGCTTGAATTTTTAATTAATTCTTCTTTAGAAAGTATTACATTTTTAATGTGCTTATAGTTAGGGAATGTTTTATTTAATTCCTTAATTTGTTCCCAAATATTATCGTATATTTCTTGTTCAGAAATATCACCATATTTTTCTTTTACAGTATCTTCGCTATATACCACTTTTACAGATAATTTGATATCGTTTTTATCTTCTTCATCTGGAAGACCGAATACCATAGATTCTTCTACTAAATCTAATCTATTTACAAGTAGTTCTAATTCTTCTGGGAATACTTTCTTTCCGTTTTTAAGAACTATCATATTCTTGCTACGCCCCGTAATGAATAAGTAACCATCTTTATCAAAATATCCTATATCTCCTGTATAGAAGTATCCGTCTCTCATTACTTCTTCAGTTTGCTCTGGCATTTCATAATATCCAAGCATTACATTTGGACCTTTTACTCTTATATCTCCAATACCATTTGCATCAGGATTTGCTATTTCAACTGTATCATTTAACATTGGTTTACCTACAGAACCTAATCTTCTTTCATTAGGATTTTCTGCAACTATAACTGGTGCTGTTTCAGTCAATCCGTATCCTTGAAGAACTAATATTCCCAAACTATTAAATGCTTTAGATATTACTGGATCTGCTGCAGCTCCACCTTCAATTACCATTCTAAGTTCTCCACCTAGACCATCTATTACTTGCTTAAATAGTTTTCTACGAACGTCTATTTTGCATTTAAGAAGTGCATCACTTACTTTTGTTGCTACTTTTATTAATTTAGTTTTACCTTGTTTTTCTACTTCTTTTGTAAGTGCCTTATACATTGCTTCTACAAGTGCAGGTACACCTACAAATACAGTTACTTTGTATTCTTTTAGATTTTGTTTTATATATTTTAATCCATCTGGGAATACTGTTTTAACACCACAAGCTAGCATAACTAACATACAAGTTGAGCCAAATATATGGTGGAATGGTAAGAATGCTATATTTGTATCTGTTTCACGTATATCTTCTACACAAAGCATTGCGTATATGTTTGATGCAATGTTTCTGGAAGTTAGCATTACTGCTTTAGACTGTGATGTAGTTCCAGATGTAAATAATAATATGCCCATTTCATTTTCATTTGGATCTGCATCTACATATTCTTTATTACCTTTCTCTAATAATACTTTACCAGTATTCATTATTTCTTCTACTGATTCAAAATCTTCTACATTTTTATCCATACAGATAAAATGTTTTAATGAAGTTTTTCCATTTTTCTTTATCTCTAGTATTGAATCCTTTAACTTAGGATCAAATACTATTGCTTCTGCTTTACTTCTTATTAATGAATTTTCTAGTTCATTATATTGAAGTTCTTTATCTAAAGGAACTGCTATAATTCCTCCTAGTAGATTTGTTACATATGTTAATGCCCATTCATATCTATTTTTTCCTATTATTGCAACTCTTTTACCTTTAAGTCCTTTGTTATATAGCCCTGTTCCAAAGTTGTTTACATCTTTTAGCATTTGTGCATATGTTACGTCTTTATATTTAGTTTCTTTTCCTACTTTTTCTTTTATTCTAAAAGCTACATTATTAGCAAATTTCTTTGCTGAATTATATATAACCCCTTTTATATCCTTAAAATCTGTTACGTCTTTTTTAACTACGCTTTTCATATATTACCTCCATGTAGTTCGCCATACTAGATTATCACATTCATAAAATTATATCAAGTGTTTGACTTAATTATTTAAAAATGTTATTATATTTTACGAGGTAATTATATCATGAATGACGAAAAAGAAAAAGTAAAAAATGTAAATAACCTAGATATATCTAAATTTCATATTCCTAGATGGGAGGAACTTCCTAACATAGATCTATTTCTAGAACAAGTTGTTACTTTAATTAACAATCATCTTGCGCCATATGTCTTTATTAGTTCGGATGCTAAAGAGGAAAATGAACTTTTAACTAAGACTATGATAAACAACTATGTTAAACACGAAATTATAGAAGCTCCTGTGAAAAAACAATACTCTAAATCTCAAGTAGCCAAGTTATTTGCTATTTGTGTATTAAAACAAGTATATTCTATGCAGGATATAAAAAAACTTCTTAAAATGGCTCTTAAGTCCGATATACAAGTATCATATAACAAGTTCTGCACATTGTTTGAAGAAGCATTAGATTGTGCGTATAACAAAAAAGATTATATAGATAAAGTTTCTACTAACGAATACCAATATTTATTAAAAACCGTTCTTCTATCTTGTGCATATAAAATATATTCTAAAAATGTAGTTGAAATTGAAGAAAAAAATAATAATATATAAATTAAACCTACCAGACATAATCTGGTAGGTTATATTTTTTATTTACTTAATTAATTTATAATTACAAATTAAATTCACCTGGTAGGAATAGTAGTGATAGTGGTCCGTCCAAATAACGTTGTTAATAAGTAATTGTTGCCACGTTTTAATGCATCTGCTTCATGCTGTCTTGTTCTAACACCACCAAAAGACTCTGCTGTTACCTCCCACGGTCTATCGTAATAGCTTCTTTCACTCCACTGCCTCCATGATGGTAGACCTATATATAATAGATAATTTACTGGTCCTATAAGTAGTTGCTGTATATTATGTCCATACTCGTGATGTACTGCACTTATGCTATTTGGTGTCGCACTTCTCTCGTAATCTGTTAAAAATATACCTAAAAACGAGCCTGCCCTATTTCCTGGTATTCTAAATACCATTACACCTTTATACATAGATACTTTTTTAGATTCTACCACTTTAATTTCATCTTTGTTAAATATATTCCATTCTATGCTCTGCATATCTTGTTTTATGTCTTCATCCCATAAGCTCATAACAGACGCTCCTGCATAGCATACAGCTGAAAATACTAATTGAAGCATACAACCTATAATGGGACTTAAAATGATAAAAAAGCCCCACATTAATATTATTTTTCTTATTGTTAATTTTTTATCTTTTACTTTTTCCATATATTCATACTATTACATATTTAAGATATTGTAAAGAGAAAAAGCGTTAGAAATTAATCTAACGCTTTTATTTTCTAGTCAATGAATTTCCCTACAGTGTTGATAGTGCGGTCTTCACCTTTATACCGTACCTTTGCAACACCATCCTTGAAGTCTTCTGCAGAATCAAAAATACATCCGATAAATCTTCCTGTTTCTCTATCTGCATACCCAACTTTTCCATTTTGGTATACATGAATCATATCTTCGTGGAAGCTATCTCCAATTTTTGAAAACTCCGTTCTGCCCCAAACGTTTCCATAGGGATTTAAGATTCCCCACTTCCCATTTTTAAGCACCTTGGCAAAACCATCACCAATTTCTTCATACTTAGTGTAATACGTGGTTTTTCCATCTGCATCAACACGAAAGTACTCGATGATTTTTCCATCCCGTTTGTAACGGATTTGTGTAAGTTCATAGTTATTATTTTTTCTCATTTTTGCTTTCTCCTAGCTCATCTGCAAATTTTCCGTTTTTGTTAACAACTCTTTCTTTTCCTTCAAAGATTACTTTGGCTGTTTCACCTTCAAAAGGATAAGCCATTTCGAAAATGCACGGCCAAGTAGTACCGGTTTCCTTTGAAAAATATCCATAACGATATCCATCATAGATAACCATCATACCGTTTACCAAGTCACCGATGTACTTGTAGTTTAACGGACAAACTCTATCGCCCTTATTGTTTATTACACCCCACTTATCGTTCTTCATGACTTTGGCATAGCCATCACCAATTTCTATAAGTTTGGTATAATAATATGTTTGGCCGCGTACCAACACTCTATAGTGAGTTACTTCAATTATTCCATATTCCCGCTTCATTTCTTTCTCCTTAAATATTTATTTTTAGATTTCAGGACTACTTCATATATTTTAACATCCTACTAGTATTATGTCAAGTTAAGAAAAGCAGCTAGCTTTTGCTAACCGCTTTAATTCTTATCTCCATTTAGTTGCTTCTAATATTTCATTATCCATTTTAATCAACATTTCTTCATATCTAAGTGTTCCAACTTTTTCGCCACCACGAGCAGTTACAGATAAAGTTTCATCGTTCATTTCGTTATCTCCAATAACAGCAAAGTATGGAACTTTTTCAAGTCTTGCATTTCTAATCTTGTACCCAATCTTTTCATTAGAGCTATCTATTTCTACTCTAAATCCAGCAGATTCAAAATCTCTCTTAACTCTGTTTGCATAATCTATATGCGCATCTGCAATAGTTAGAAGTTTAATTTGAGTTGGCGCAATCCATAATGGTAATGCTCCTGCATATTTCTCTATTAATAATGCTAGTGTTCTTTCATAGCATCCAATAGAAGTTCTATGTATGATGTATGGATGTTTTTTAGCGCCATCACGATCTACATATTCCATTCCAAATTTTTCAGATAGTAATTGGTCTATTTGAATAGTTATTAAAGTATCTTCCTTACCAAATACATTCTTAATTTGGATGTCTAGTTTTGGTCCATAGAATGCAGCTTCGCCTATTCCTTCTTTATATTCTATTCCAAGGTTGTCTAATATTTTAGCCATTATTCCTTGAGCTTCATCCCATTGCTCAACTGTTCCTATATATTTTTCTTTGTTTTCCGGATCCCATTTAGAGAATCTGTATGATACATCTTCATATAATCCTAAGCATTTTAACATATAGTTTGCTAGTTCTAGACAGTGTTTGAATTCGCCTTCTAGTTGTTCTGGAGTACACATTAAGTGTCCTTCAGATATTGTAAATTGTCTTACACGGATAAGTCCATGCATTTCTCCTGAAGCTTCGTTTCTAAATAGTGTAGAAGTTTCATTAAGACGCATTGGAAGATCTCTATAGCTTCTTCCTCTATTTAAGAATACTTGATATTGGAAAGGACAAGTCATTGGTCTTAGCGCAAACACTTCATCATCCTTTTCCTCATCTCCTAATACAAACATTCCATCTTTGTAATGATCCCAGTGACCAGATATTTTGTATAGGTCAGATTTAGCCATGAATGGAGTTTTAGTTAATTGCCATCCCATTCTCGCTTCAGTGTCTTCAACAAATCTTTGTAATAATTGAATTACTTTAGCACCCTTTGGAAGTAATATTGGTAATCCTTGACCAATGTAATCTACAGTTGTAAAGAATTCCATTTCTCTTCCTAGTTTGTTATGATCTCTGTTTTTTGCATCTTCTAATTTTGCTAGATGTTCTTCTACTTCCGCTTCAGTCTTAAAGCAAGTTCCGTATATTCTAGTTAACATCTTGTTCTTTTCTGAACCTCTCCAGTATGCACCTGTTACAGATATTAATTTTACTGCTCCAATATCTTTAAGATTTAATACGTGAGGTCCTCTACACATATCTACAAAAGATCCGTTATCATAAAAAGAAATCTTTTCACCTTCTGGTAGTTCATTTATTAATTCTACCTTGTAAGGTTCATCTTTCATTTTTTCTAAAGCTTCTTCTTTAGACAATACATATGTTTTCATTTCTGCATTCTGAGCTATTATGTTTTTCATAATATTCTCAATTTTTCTTAAACCTTCGTTTGTTATTTCTATGTTATCGAAATCATAGTAGAACCCAGAGTCTGTTGAAGGTCCAATTGCAAGCTTTGCATCTTTGTATACTCTTTTAATTGCTTCTGCTAGAACATGTGATGCTGTATGTCTAGCAACGTGAATATATTCGTTATATTCAACTTCATTTATGCTTCCATCATTATTAATTATTTTAATCATAAACTTTACCTCCTTTAATTAACAGTAATTAAGCATAATAAAATGCACTCCTATAGGCATTTTACCTATAGGGGTGCAAATAATATATATTACACGGTTCCACCCTATATTTTACTTAATTCATAGATTTAAGTCGTAAATCTTAACGGTGACTTTCATCACAAGCTCCGGGGTAGTCTTCAAAATGTTAACCTTCAAGAACAGCTTTCAGCCACGACTGTTCCTCTCTTTTGCGTTTTACAAGTTTACTCGTCCCTTCATCGCTTACAAATTATATTATACTATATATTTTATGTAATTTAAATAGTTTTTGTATTTTTTGTTTTTATTTATTGTTATTTATACTATAATCCTATCGCTACCTTTAGCACTTGATAAAATGTATGATTATCTCTTAGCTCTTGAACTGTATAATTTACAAAATTACCAGTTACTTCTTCTAATATTAATTCTGGTTTATTATCTCCGTTTAAATCTTTTATGTGTTTTACCGAATATACCGGCCAACTATCTGCGTTATCTGTATCTCTTACATACGCATATTTAACTAAATATGGCTTGTTATTTGTAACATATACAACCGCGCTATATACACCAAATAGGTTGGCTTTTTCTGCTGTTGCACATATTATTCTATCGCTAACTTCTTCAATATTAGTTGCATATATTTCTGTTATTTTAACCCCACCATTTAATATATTGTATGATCCAATAGCTTCTTTTACATATTTTTTATCCTGTTCGGTCGGTTCCAATTTTGTTGGGAAAGTTAAACTTTTAGATATGTTACTAGATATTGCTAGATACCCCATTGGCAATGTGTCTTTCCCAATAGTTGTATATATTAATCCTTCGCTATGTTTGCGAACACTAGCAGTCGAAAATGTGCCATATAAATTTTCGCTAGAATACAAATTAACTTCAAGCTTATTAGCAATTGGATTTACTGCGTAATATCTATCTGCATCTATCCAACTACCATCTTTACTTGCGCCAAGTAATATACCGTTATATATTATTACATTACTTTCTTTAACCATTGTGTCTGAAATTTTTTTGTTAGATTTATATTCTTTAGAGTATATTATATAGTTTCCACTAAACATATATATTAAAAAAGATATACAAACTACAATGATAACTATAAACAAAGCTATAAATACTGGTATTAGTTTTCTTGTTTTGCTTACTTTTCTCATTTATTTTCCTCCTTCGTCAATAGAAAAAATACATCCACAATATTTTTGTCTATATAACCCCATGTCCTTAGCTTTGTGTTGTCCTGGCCAAAACAAAGGTCTAAAATCTTCGTAGGCGAATTTAACGCCATATTTAGCCGCTAATTTTTCACAAACAGAAATTATTACATCGTGTTTTTGATAAGGGCTAATTAAAAGCGTAGTTGTCACTGCGGTATACCCATTATCTTTAGCGTACTCAAAAACCTTCTCAAGTCTTGAAGTGTAACAATATTCGCAGCGCATATTATATCCTTCTTCTTTGTGGTTTACAGCATGTTTTGCCCAACTTAAAAGGTTATATTCATCTAGAAATATACCTTCCTTATTGTTCATAGCTAAATATTCTTTTAATGTTTCTTTTCTTCTTTCATATTCCGCTTTTGGATGTATATTTATGTTATACCAAATAACGTCAAAATCTTCTAAATTATCTAAATTATACTTTTTTAAATTTTCGTTTACATCATCAAAAACGGCAACTAAACACGGTGCACAGCACGCATGTATTAGTAGTTTATCCTTCATATTTTACCCCCATGTGTTCATATGCAAGCTTGGTTGCTATTCTTCCTCTTGGTGTTCTGTTTATATATCCTATCTGCATTAAGTATGGTTCATATACGTCTTCTATTGTATCTTTATCTTCACCTGTTGCAGCAGCTAAAGCGTCAAGTCCAACTGGTTTGCCATTAAACTTAGTTATCATAGTCTCTAGTATTCTTCTATCTACTTCATCAAGACCATTTTCATCCACTTCTAGCTTATCTAATGTGGCTTTTGCAACTGTATAGTCTATTACATCTTTATCTTCAACTTCTGCAAAGTCTCTAACTCTTTTTAAGAATCTGTTTGCAATTCTCGGAGTTCCTCTACTTCTAGAACCAATTTCTAAAGCCGCTTCTTCAGTTATTCCAATTCCCAATTTTTCTGCATTCTTTTCTACTATTGTAGCAAGCTCTTTTACGGAATAAAGTTCTAGTCTATGTATTATTCCAAATCTATCTCTTAACGGTCCGGATAATGCCCCCGCTTTTGTTGTAGCACCAACTAATGTAAATTTAGGTAGGTCAATTCTGATACTTCTTGCAGAAGGTCCTTTACCTATCATAATATCTAGATTAAAGTCTTCTAATGCTGGATAAAGAACTTCCTCTATTGTTTTCTTTAATCTATGTATCTCATCTATAAACAACAAATCGTTTTCTTCTAGATTTGTTAATATAGCAGCAAGGTCTCCTGGTTTTTCTATAGCTGGACCTGATGTAACTTTAATGTTTACTCCAAGTTCTGTTGCTATAATGTTTGCAAGAGTTGTTTTACCAAGTCCTGGTGGTCCATATAACAAAACATGGTCCAAAGCTTCATTTCTTTTTCTTGCTGCACCAATATATATCTTCATATTTTCTTTTACTTTAGTTTGCCCGATATATTCTGTAAAATCCCTAGGACGTAAGCTTGTTTCTATTCTTTCGTCTTCATCTAAATTATATTCAGGCATTATTACTCTATCTTCAGTCATGTTTATACCTCTTTTTCTTTTATGATTATATCACAGACATATATAAATGCAAGAAAAACGCCAGATTATTATCTAGCGTTTTTCTCATGTTTTAGAACTTCACATAGTTTGCAACGAGCTTAACATCCGCAAAATGGCCGCCAGCTTCTTCGGTAGTAAATTCCAGAACAATTTTGTTCGTTCCATCTTCTACATCAAAGATACTTCTGAGTTCACCCATTTTGATTCTGTTATACGGCTTTCTTGCATATTTCTTATACAACGAAATATAGATAGCAAAAGGCTTCATGGTGTATTGGTTTGCGCTAAGGCTAACCTTTTTAGGAGCAGGGTTATCTGAATCATAACAAATAACGAGCTCATAACGCTGCACACCCTTACCGCTTTTCATATCTACATAAAGTTGCTGTTCCATGTCGTACATGGTGTAGGCTGAAGTTTCTTCAACACGGTCTTTGTAGTGTTTTCTTATCCGAACACAGTCTGCTTTCAAGAAGTTCATTTTTCGTCCTCCACTTATATATTTTAATAAGCATTATGTTTACCAACATTAATATTATACTATAAAATAAAGGAATAGTCAAATTAAAATCGACTATCCTTTTTACATAATATTTGTACTTATCTAATATTTATTTTAATATTTCTACAACTTCGTTGGCTGTTAATTTGCTTTGTTCTCCTGTTGTCATATTCTTTAATGTTACTTTGTTTTGTTTTTCTTCATCTTCACCGATTATTATTACATATGGCACTTTTATTCTATTAGCATAATTCATCATAGATTTTACACTCTTTTTAGAATAATTTACTTCTGTGTTAATATTAGCATCTCTTAATACTTTTGCAGTATTTAATGCATATGTTAAATCTTCATTCATTGGAAGTATCATAACATCTGCTGTAGTTGCTTTAGATGATTCTATTATTCCAGCTTCTTGTAGTTTATAGAATAGTCTTGAAAGACCAATTGAAATACCTACACCTGGAAGCTTTTTATTTGTATAGAATTCTGCAAGATTATCATATCTACCACCAGAACATACACTTCCCATAGAAGGATATTCATTAAGTATTGTTTCATATACTGTTCCTGTATAATAGTCTAATCCTCTTGCTATTGTTAAATCTATTCTAAAATTGCTGTCTGGAACTCCAAATCCTCTAATACCTTTAACAACCTCTTTTAACTCATTTACACCAGTTACAAAAGCTTCTTTATCTATGTTTAGTTTTGTTAAAGCTTCTAACACTTCATCTGTAGCACCTTTAATTTCAATAAATTCTAATATCTTGTCTGCCACATTTTCGGCCATTTCTAACTTAATAAGTTCCTCTTTAACAGCTTCTCTTCCTATTTTATCTATCTTGTCTATTATTCTTAATACATCTGCTGCTTTTTCTGTTAATTCTAGACTTTCAAAGAATCCATTTAATACTTTTCTATTGTTAATTCTTATAGTAAAGTCTGAAAAACCTAAAGAAGTAAATGTTTCATATATAATAGCAGGAATTTCTGCATCTGTCATAAGAGGTAATGTTTCATCCCCTATAACATCTATATCACATTGATAGAACTCTCTAAATCTACCTTTTTGAGTTCTTTCACCTCTAAATACTTTTCCTATTTGGTATCTTCTAAATGGGAAAGCTAATTCTCCTTGGTGCATAGCTACATACTTAGCTAACGGTACAGTTAAATCGAATCTCATAGATATATCTGTATCGCCTTTGTTAAATCTATATATTTGTTTTTCTGTTTCTCCACCAGCTTTTGCAAGCAATACTTCTGAATACTCAAGTATTGGTGTATCTAATGGTGCAAATCCGAATTTTTCGTAAGATGCGCGTATTTTATCATACATTTCATTAAATAAAATTTGATCTTTTGGAAGTAATTCCACAAATCCAGCTAGTGTTCTTGGTTTAACTTTATTATCACTCATTTTATTTCTCCTCGTTTGTTTCAACATATATATTTTAACATATATACATATTATTTGCAAACTTATGTAAATAGATTTTATGTGATAATGTGGTTATTTCTTCTGTTTTGCTGTATTTTTCCAATAATTGTGGTAAAATATATATTGCTTGGAGGTTTACAATGGCTAAGAAAAATATATGTGGTTACACATTAGGAGAAGAAATATTTAGTTCAGTTTCACATGGCGTTGGCGCTTTACTTGGAATAGCAGCGCTTGTGCTTTTAATAGTATTTGCAGCAATAAACGGAGATGCATTAGATGTGGTGGGTGTTTGTATATATGGAGCATCATTAATTGTCCTTTACACAATCTCTACATTATATCATTCGCTTACAAACGAAACTGCTAAAAAAGTATTTAAAGTGTTAGATCACTGTTCTATATATTTACTAATAGCAGGAACATTTACACCAATGTGTCTTTCTTGTATGCGTTCGCTTGGATGGAAGTCTACTTTACTAATTGTATTAATATGGCTTGCAGCAATACTTGGAATTGTGCTTTATGCATGCTTTCCAAAGAAACTTAAAATATTACATATTATTTTATATGTTTCAATGGGTTGGAGTGTGCTATTCCTTATGAAAGACTTAATAGCAGTCCTTAAAGCATTAGAAGCAATGTCTACTCTATACTTCCTTTTAGCAGGTGGTATAGCTTATACAGCAGGTGTAATATTTTATGTGTTTAAGAAGGTAAAATATTTCCACTCGGTATTCCATTTATTTGTACTTGGTGGTTCAATATGTCACTTCTTTGCAGTGCTATTATATTTTGTATAAATAAAAACAATAATTCAAACATAAAGAACAAGGTAATTAAAAATCCCCTTGTTCTTCTTTTATATTTAAACTTTTTTTTATTCTATCTATGTTCCTTGCTATTATGTTATATCCTCTATGCGCTATATCTGTTGAGTTAGAAAAATCTAATAACGATACGTTATTTAAGCAAAGTTTAACATTTACATCTGCAAGCTCTACTTTATCTTTATTAGATTCGTGAGACATTATATTAAACGCTTGCGAAGATATTCCTATTACATTTTCTATACCCAAATGATTTCCTTTATTGCAATTAAATGTTACAACAATTATTTTATCTGCTCCCATTTTTCTTAGTACATCTATTGGTGAATTTACTCTAACCCCACCATCTATATACACCTCATCGCGTATTCTTTTAGGGACAAATATACCAGGTAAACTACAACTTGCTCTTACAATACTTGAAAGTTTACCTCCTTTTATATATTTAGGTTTATCTTCATAATTTGTATTTTCTTCTATTAAGCACCACCTATTACTATATGTATCGTTATTATCTATATCTACATTGCTAAAATATGTAATTTCACCAGTCTTAAGATTAACTGTTGGTATTGCAATAGGAAAAGAAACGTCAGATATATCTTCAATTCCTTTATCTTTTAATATGTATTCCAACATTTTCTCAAGCTTTATTCCTTTTACAAATCCTTTTATACTCACTCTTTTCTTAAGCACAGAACCAAACAATTTAATTCCTATTCCTTTATCTATATCTATTATTCCATCTTTATATCTATTAATTATTCTTAACATCTCGTTAGGCGTATATCCGGCAGCATAAAGGCTTGCTATTAAACTTCCGCTACTTGTTCCTGATATATAATCTATATTTATTCCATAATCCTTTAACGCTTCCAATACTCCTATATGTGCAAATCCCTTCGCACCACCACCAGACAGCGCAAGACCAATACTCATAAAAAAATACACCTCCGGTTTTATACCTTCAGTGTATTATATGTCTAATATTCTTCTTTGTTACTTTACCACGGAAATAGCAATTCCATCTCCAATGTCTACAATGCTAGACTCTAATCTTTCATCTTCTTTTATTTTCTTTAGATATTCTCTAAGTCTATTTACAGCAGTTCTATGTTTATGTTCATTATATTCTCCTAAAACTCTTCCTTTGAACAGAACATTGTCTGCTATTATTACCGAACCAGAATGAGTTAATCTCATGGCTTCTTCTAGGTATTTCATATATTGACCTTTTGCCGCATCTATAAACACTACATCAAATTTTTCATCTAATGTTTTCATGTGTTCATATGCATCACCATGTATAACTTCAATTACATCTTCCATTCCATTGTCTTTTATATTTTCTCTAGCTATTTTAACCATTTCTTCATTTAGTTCCATAGTAACTATTTTGCCACCATCTTGTAAATGTCTAGAAAAGCATAGTGCAGAATATCCAACAGCAGTACCAACCTCTAATATTGTTTTTGGTTTTGCAAGCTCTAACATTATTTCTATAAACTCTAATGATGCATCTTGCAATATTGGTACATGATTTTCTCTTGCTTTTATTCTTATTTGTTCTATCTTGTTGTTATCTACCATTTTCATCACCCATACTATATACAATATCCATTATTCTTTCTGTTTCTTCTGCAAGAAGTTTTTTGTCTTTTATATTTTCTTTGTCCACTTTTAAGTCTATTGGCTTACCATATACTATTCTTATTTTTCTAAATAGTTTTATCTTCTCTGTAATATGCATTGGCACTATTTGAACATCCGCAGTAGCTGCTATATATACTGCTCCGTGTTTAGCTTTAACGCCTTTATTTTTAGCCTTACGAGTTCCTTCGGGGAAAATTAAAAGGTTTTTATCGTGTTTAGTTATTATTTTTACCGCATGATATACATGTCCAAAATCTTTCTTTCCTCTTTCTATTGGGAACACACCTTGTGAACTTAAAACTTTAGCGAATAATTTGTTCTTAAAAAGTTCTGCTTTTGCCATTATTCCTAAATCTTGTATATCCGTATATATAAGCATTGCATCTATTGCACTTACATGATTTGCTACAAACACATATCTTTTAGAAAAGTCTACATTTTCTCTACCCTCAAATTTTACTCTAAAAAATGTTTTGCATAGAACAAAATCTAGCAATCCTCTTAAATTCATGTTATATTAATCCTTTCATTTTTACTAATTCCATAGCTCTTTCAACAACTTGCTCTATAGACATATTTGTTGAATCTATTTCTTCCATATCTTCTGTTTTTATTAAAGGTGATACTTCTCTTGTACTGTCTGCATGATCTCTTGTTTCTATCATTTCTAAAGCTTTTTCAAAAGTTATATCTTCACCTTTTTCTAATAATTGTTTATATCTTCTGTTCGCTCTTTCCTTAACATCTGCATTTAAGAAAATTTTAAGTTCTGCATCAGGAAACACAGAGCTGCCAAGATCTCTTCCTTCTATAATAATATTTCTATCTTTTGCAAGTCTTCTTTGTCTTTCTGCCATATATTCTCTTACAATTTTTATACTTGCAAATTTAGATGTTACTCTTGCTACATCTTCAGTTCTTATATATCCAGCAACATTTTCACCGTCCAAATGTGGTTGCAATTTGCCGTCAACTTCCTTTAGTTCTATGTCTATTTTGCCTAATACTTTTTCTAGCTCTTTAATGTTTGTTGGTTCTAGTCCTGTTCTTATTGCGTATAGCCCTAATGTTCTATATAATGAGCCAGAATCTACATTTACTATATTTAATATTTCTGATAAGCTTTTTGCTAGTGTTCCTTTACCTGTACCAGCAGGTCCATCTATGGTAATTTTGTATCCCATCTTTGTTACACCCCTTTATTTTTATCTCGAAATATGTTATCATATATTTGGGTTAAAGTAAAGGGGTGCATCGCATGCAAAACACTGATATTTTTGATAAAAGACTTCTTGTCCTTCTTCTTTTAAGAGAAGCTGGCCATGAACTTTCTGCAGAACAAATTTCTAATCTATGTTCTGAATTTGAAGATATAACATATATAGATGTATGTATGTTTATAGACTCATTAAGAAACAGCGGCTATCTAGACGAAACATTTGATGGTACTAGAACTTTCTATTCCCTTTCACCTGCCGGAGAAGAAATTTTAGGGGAACTTCTTGAATTAGTTCCTGGAATTAACCTGTTAAATATAAAAAACATTTTGAAAAATTCTTTCGAAGATTACAAACAAAATTACGAAATAGATACTATGATTCTTCCAATTAAAGAAGATGAATATAAAGTTAGTTGTTATATTAAAGATGGCAATGATGAATTGATTAACTTAACTATTTACGCCGGAGATAAAGAGACAGCTAAAAACATCTCTAATAATTGGAAAGAAAACGCAGATGATTTATATGGCAAAATAATAGAACTTATGACAAACTAGTCATAAGTTCTTCTTTTACATTACATCATATTGTACTATTAATTAGTTCATATATGGATTCCATTCTTTTAATGAAACTCCGCCAAGCGCACCAGATATTGGTTCTAAATTATATGTAAATGTATACATGTTATTGTCGCCAGAGTAAAATAAATTTGTTATAACACCAGTTTGTTCATATATAGCAAGTAATTTCCCCATATCTGCAACTTGTTCTGCTTTGCTTAATCCCGAAAAGCCTGGATGATTTAATAGTTTTTGCGTTGCTGAATCTACATCCTTCATATGTGCTTGGTATATCTCTTCTAATTTATACGTATTATTTTCATTAGTTATATTTATTTTATACACCAGCACGACAGCAAGTACAACAAATACTAATATTACCCATATTGGGTTCATCTTTTTAGATTCTGTTTCTTTCTTTTTCATATGTTTTCTCCCCTTATTTAATTATATATCTATATTATTACATATATTGTTTATTTGCAAGCATAAAATAAACATCCTAACGAAAATGTTAGAATGTTTACATATATTAATCTTTATTCAAAGGTTTCATTGTTGGGAAGAATAAGATATCTCTTATTGAATAGCTGTTTGTAAGTAGCATAATAAGTCTATCTAATCCTATTCCAAGACCTCCAGTTGGTGGTAAACCTATTTCTAGACAGTTAACGAAATCTTCATCCATTCCACCAGCTTCTTCATCACCTAAAGCTTTAGCTTCTGCTTGTTTTACAAATCTTTCATATTGATCGATTGGATCATTTAATTCTGAGTATGCGTTACCATATTCACGTCCACCAATGAATAATTCAAATCTTTCAACAAGTGTAGGATCTGATGGTTTTCTCTTTGTTAAAGGAGAAACTTCTACTGGGTAGTCTATTATAAATGTTGGTTGAATTAATGTATCTTCTACAAATTCTTCAAAGAACATGTTTATAATGTGTCCTCTTGTATTCTTTATAGGATCAACTTCAAGACCTTTTTCTTTAGCTAGAGCTTGTGCCTCAGCATCAGTTTTAATAGTATTAAAGTCTATTCCTGTTTCATTTTTGATAGCTTCTATCATAGGAAGTCTCTTCCAACCTGGTGTTAAGTCTATATCTGTTCCTTGATAGTTTATTTGCATTGTTCCTAGAACGTTTTTAGCTATTGTAGAGATTATTTCTTCTGCAATATCCATCATATCGTTATAGTCTTCATATGCAGCATATAATTCTATATTAGTAAACTCTGGATTGTGTTTAATATCCATTCCTTCGTTTCTAAAGTTTCTACCAATTTCATATACTTTTTCAATACCACCAGCAATTATTCTCTTTAAGTTTAATTCTGGAGCTATTCTTAAGTACATATCTAGGTTAAGTGTATTGTGATGAGTAACGAATGGTCTTGCAGCGTCTCCAGTAGCTACTGTAGTAAGTATTGGAGTTTCAACTTCAAGATATCCCTTTTCATCTAATATTCTTCTTAATTCTTTAATTATAGCACTTCTAGTTATGAATGTATCCTTAACTTCTGGATTCATTATCATATCTACATATCTTTGTCTATATCTTAAATCCACATCCTTTAATCCATGATATTTTTCAGGAAGTGGTCTTAAAGATTTTGTTAATAGCTTAACTTCTTTAGCATGAATAGAGATTTCCTCTGTTCTTGTTTTGAATACAAATCCTTTAACACCTATAATATCTCCGATATCATATGTCTTAAATTCTGTATAGGCTTCTTCGCCTAAATCGTTTATGCTAATATAGCATTGTAGTCTTCCATACATATCTTGAATATGGCAAAAAGAAGCTTTTCCCATTATTCTCTTTCCCATTATTCTACCAGCAACAACGACATCTTTTTCGTTTAATTCATCGAAATTTTCTTTAATGTCTTTGCTTGTATGTGTTCTTTCATATTTAGTTACTTCGAAAGGATTTTTACCTTTTTCTGTTAACTCCTTTAACTTGTCCATTCTAACTTGAACTAACTTGTCGATGTCTTCTTCTGTTTGTAAAGACTCATTTACATTTTCTTCTTGCATCTTTTTACCCTCCTTAATATGCTAAGTAGTATGTAGTAAAAACTACATACTTTTACTTATTTCTAATATTTTATATTTAGCAACTCCATCTGGAACTTCAACTTCAACTTCATCGCCTTTTTTATGCCCAAATAAAGCTTTACCAACTGGTGATTCTACAGATATTTTACCACTTGCTAAATCTATTTCAGTAGATCCAACTATATGATATTCTATTTCTTCTTCAAATTCATAATCATAAAGTTTAACTAATGTACCAATACCAACTTCTTTAGTTGAAATATTGTCTACGATTTCAGCATTTCTTACCATTACTTCTAGTTCAGCTATTTTAGCTTCTAGTAATGCTTGTTCATTTTTAGCTTCATCGTATTCTGAATTTTCAGATAAATCTCCAAATTCCTTTGCTTCTTTTATTTTAGCAGCTACTTCCATCTTCTTTGGCCCTTTTAGATATGCTAGCTCTTCTTGTAATTTATTATATCCTTCTTGTGTAAGAAGTACCTTGTTTTCTTCCATTTTATTTTCCTCCTATTTTGCCTGGTATAGTTTACCCTATATCATAGTGTTTGTCAAGAGTTATGTATTTTAACATACACGCAACAGGTAATATTCCGTACCTTTCCTTTAAATAATCTATTTCAGTTATTTCTTTTTCTATTTTATTTAATAATATTATGTTTGTATTAAACTTGTCTGTAAAAGATGTTTCTAAATCTATTACGCAAGCCTTTTTGTTTAACCTCATTCGTGGATAATTTAATCTATAATCATCTACATAATATATAACATCATAGTCTACAAATGCTTTCTTATTATATTTAATTATCTCAATCGTTGTACCATCTGTATCATTTATATTCTCTATTCTATCTAATATATCTTTCGTTATACTCTCTTTTATATAAATGTTTACTTTTCTATACTCACCAGCTGCCTGTTTAATAACGTTAAAATCTATATTTATACTTTCTTTATATACAAATAACATTTTAATATTTTCTTTTATAAGGTTATTATTTGCTACATATTCTTCTATATGCTCAGTATAATTTATATTCATCTCATCTTGTAGAATTAATTTACTTATATCTAATTTGTTTAACAACTCTTTTAAGTAATTAATATGTTTGTCTGTAACGTTTATATTGTTTGCTAGTAAATATATAGTCTTGTTTGTACCTATGGTTTTAATTATTTTATTTTCGAATAATTTTATTTTTATTTTATCTAATATACCTTGCTTTAACTTTGTTTTTAGATTAGCTATTTTATTTAGTTTATCTTTAGACAATGTTATTTCTTTAACAAATTTTGTTTCTAATATTTTATATTCTTTTTCTATTATTTCTTTATTTTGCACTTTAACATCAAGTAAAATAAAATTCATATATATCACCTAAATAATATATATGAAAATTATATTTTTATATTACTATTATTCTTGGTGTTTGTCTTGTTTTGAAAGTTTAAGTTTATCTTTTGCTTTAGCTACGCTTACTCTTTCTCTATTATTATCTAATGTTCTAACAAGTATACTTGTTAATTTATCTCCTGTTAAATTACGTTTCATTTTTCCATCTTCAACAAAAGATATTATTCCTGTTTCTTCAGATACAACTATTACCAATGCATCTGAAACCTCACTCATTCCTATAGCTGCTCTATGTCTTGTTCCCACATCTGCCGGTACTAAATTTTCTGATGCTAAAGGAAGTACACATTTAGCTGCTTTTATTTCGTTGTTTTTAATTATTATTGCTCCATCATGAAGTGGTGTTCTTGGATTAAATATTGTTTGTATTAATTCTGATGATACTTTTGCTGAAAGATCTACCCCCTCACGAATAATATCATTTATTTTAGTACTTTGTTCTATTACTATTAATGCACCTATCTTTTTTAGTGACATTATTTCAACTGCTTTAACTATCTCAGATACTACTTGTTTATCTCTTAATTTGTCGTCAAAATCCCAAATTAAAGATATGTTTTTTCTTCCTATCTTTTCTAATGCACTTCTAAGTTCTGGTTGGAAAACAACTATAATAAGTGTTATTCCATGAATTACAAATGTTTCTGAAAGGAATGTTAATATAGGTAGATCTAACATTCTAGCTAATCCTTGTACAAGTACTATTATAAAGAAGCCTTTAAATATTTGTCCCGCTCTTGTTTGAACCACAAGTCTGTATATATAGTATGCTATAACTGCAACTATTGCTACATCTAATATTAAAAGTATTACTCTTTCTGGACTAGATATATCAAAAGCTTGTTTTAGATTAAGAACTAATTCCATGAAGTTTGCTGATATACTTTCCATCTCTACCTCCTATTACATCATTGCTACAAATAATGCTGAGAATACTCCAAGTATGCTTCCTCCAATTAAAATCCATACTAGTATTTTCAACCATATGCTATCTCTTTTCATATTACAACCCCTTTTCTATTTAATTTTTTATTATTTAACTTATTTATTATTTGTTTTTTATTTCAATATCTATATAATCTTTATTTTCTCCAAGTTCTTTAGGATTAAACATTACATGTAGTTGTCCATCCTTTACATAGAACTCTTCTAATCCTGTCATTGTATATGTGTATGTTGACTCCGTAAATAGTTTTTTAGATATTGCATAATCTTTAACAGTATCTTTTATAGTAGTTTTGAAATTATTACCTAATATAATAGGCGCTACATCTTCTTGAGCAACAATTTTACCAGTTGCTAAATCTATAGTTACACCGTAAAGTTTATATGTCATATCACGTCCGGCTAAATCGTCAACTATTCTTTCATAGAATGTAAAAGATAATAGACGTTTCCCTTCTATCTTGCTTTCGTAAGTATTGTATGTAACTTTATATGTAAATTTATTTTCTAAGCTTGCTGATTGTTCTTTAACCGCTTCATATCTTTCCATGAATTTATTTAGAATTGTATTATTTACATCAGCTAAAGTCACATCATTTATTTTTATAACTGGAACTGATAAATTTTGTTTAAAGTTACCTTTAGTTGTTTTATGTGTATCTTTTCCTATCTTATATTCAATTTTATCTAAGTATTCTTCTGAATAGATATCTACCTTAGGTGGTTCAATAGGTTCATCATCATAAATGCTCACTGAACCAACTGGCACAAACAAATCTTGTGCTAACACCTTTGCTTCCGGTTCATTTTTCATTAAATAAAACACAGACGCTGTTCCCACACATGAAAAAACAACAAAACTAAGCAGTCCTGCTTTTGATTTTTTCTTAGGGCGTCTTTCATAATTCATTAATTCCATTTAACTTACTCCTTTGTTAAAATTTACTGCATATATTTTATCACATATCGGGTGTTTTTTCAACTTATTTTAGGTTATTTCCCGCTAGCTTGAACAGCCGTGATTGCAATCGCTCCAACTATATCTTTAGCCTTACATCCTCTAGATAAATCGTTAATTGGTTTTGCTAATCCTTGGGTAATTGGTCCATACGCCGTTCCATTGCCTAAGCGTTCAACTAATTTATATCCAATATTTCCTGCTTCTAAATTAGGGAAAATTAATACATTTGCTTCCCCTGCCACTTTAGAAGTTGGTGCTTTTAGTTTCGCAACATTTTTGTCTAAAGCCGCATCTAATTGAAGCTCGCCGTCTATTATTATATCTTTTCTCTTTTCTTTTACTAGGCTTAATGCTGTAGTTACAGTATCTATTTCTTCTGCTTTAGCACTTCCGTATGTAGAATAAGATAGCATTGCAAGTTTAGGTGTCTCGCCTACTAGCTGTTTATATGTATCATTTGATGCAATTGCTATTTCAGACAATTCTTCCGCCGTTGGTTTTTGTATAAGACCACAATCTGCAAATATATATTCTTTTTCATATCTTGAATCTGGGACCTCAAGAAGTACACATGAAGATACACATTTTGCTCCCGGTCTTGTTTTAACGATTTGAAGCGCAGGTCTTAAAGTATCTGCCGTAGAGTGTATTGCTCCACATACCAAACCATCGGCATGTCCGAATTTAACCATTAATACACCATAATACACTTCATCTTTTACAAGTTCGGTTGCTTTCTCTATTGTCATACCTTTTTCTTTTCTTAACTCGTAAAGTCCGTTTACATATTCGTTATATCTATCAGATTTTACAGGATTAATTAGCTCGATTCCTGTTATATCTAAGCCGTGTTCTGCAGCCATTTCTTCAATTCTATCTATATCTCCTAGAAGAACTATTTTAGCTATTCCTTCAGTTTGCGCCTCAGCGGCAGCTGTTAAAACTCTTATATCCATCGCCTCTGGAAGAACTATTTTTTTAACATCTTCTTTAGCTCTGTTTTTTATTATATCCATTATTTTTACCATTGTTTATTCTCCTAATTTCTTTTGCACATTATATTAACTTGCTGTTATTTCATTAAAATAACTTGTTTTCTTTTCCTTCAATTATTCTTTTAATATTTGCTCTGTGATTAAATATTATAATTGCTGTTAAAAGTATAGTTAGCCATATATTAAAGTTTGTTTCCATAAACAGTACAACTATTACTAAAAGTGCCGCTCCTACCATACTACCTAAAGAAACCATTCTAGAAATAGCTATTGTAATTACTCCAACAGTTATACATACTAACGCCGCTTTATAGTCTACCATAAGCGCTGACATTAAAAATACTGCAACACCTTTTCCGCCTTTAAATCCATAATATACTGGATATGAATGTCCAACTATTGACGCTAACATGTATATTGATTTACCTATATCTCCAAATTCTTGCTTGAATATTCTAGCCGCTAGAAATACTATACCGTATGACACTACCACCTTTAATAGGTCTAGTACAAATACAACAGCACCCCATCCTTTACCCATAGCTCTTATAGAGTTTGTTGTTCCAGCGTTTCCACTGCCTACAGTACGTATATCTACATTTTTAATTTTCTTACATAAAATTATTGATGGGCTTATTGCTGCTACTAAGTAGCAAATTACAAATACAAATATATTAAATACACTAAACATATTATTCTTTTTCCCCTCTTTCTCTTACAACAATATTTATTGGTGTTCCTTCTAAATCAAAATACTTTCTAAACACATTTTCTAAATGTCTTAAATATGAGAAATGTGCTAATTCTTTGTCGTTTACAAAAAGTACAAATGTTGGTGGTTTAGCTTTAACCTCAGTACCATAGAATATTTTAAGTCTTCTACCTTTGTCTGTTGGAGGTGGTGTCATTGCCACCGCTTCCATTATTACTTCATTAAGAACGCTTGTAGACACTCTTAGGTTGTTGGCTGCATGTACTTTGTTTATCATCTCAAAAAGGCCTGTTACTCTTTGACCTGTTAAAGCAGAAATAGTTATTACAGGAGCATATCCCATAAATTTGAAACTCTTTCTCACTTCTTTAACATATTTAGCTGGAGTCATTTCATCGTGGTCGATTAAATCCCATTTGTTTACAGCAATTATCATAGCCTTGCCTTTTTCATGCGCATATCCTGCTATCTTTTCATCTTGGTCTGTAACACCTTCTTTAGCATCCACCATAATTATTGCAACGTCCGCTCTATCTATAGCAGCCATAGCTTTAACTATGCTGTACTTTTCTATTTCATCATAAACTTTATTTTTCTTTCTAATACCAGCTGTATCTATAAATACATAATTACCAAATTTGTTGCTAAATTTGCTATCTACTGCATCTCGAGTTGTTCCTGCAACATCACTTACTATAGATCTTTCTTCATTTAGAATTTTATTTACAAGCGATGACTTACCAGCATTAGGTTTACCTATAATTGCAACTTTAATGCTCTCATCGTCATCATCAACTTCACCGATTGTTCCAAATGCATCATATATTGCATCTAAAACATCACCTATACCAAGTTTTGCTTTTGCAGATATTGCCATCGGCTCACCTAATCCTAGATTATAGAAATCATATATATCTTCTGGCGGTGCACCTACATTATCTACCTTGTTACAAACAAGTATAACTGGTTTTTTAGTTCTTCTTAACATTTCTGCTACTTCTAAGTCTTGATTTACAAGTCCAGCTCTTATATCTACAACAAACACTATAACATCCGCCATATCCATTGCAAGTTCTGCTTGTCTTCTCATACCTTTATATATAACATCATCTGTTTTAGGTTCTATTCCACCTGTATCTATAATTTGAAATGAAGTGCCTCTCCATTCACAGTCTGCATATATTCTGTCACGTGTTACTCCAGGCATATCTGATACTATAGATAAAGCTTCGCCTGCTAACACATTAAAAAACGTTGATTTCCCAACGTTTGGTCTTCCTACTATTGCTACAATTTTTTTAGACATTTTTACACCTTCTTTATCTAATATATTTTACCTTAAATACTGCCTAAAGTAAAGCTTTTTAGGACTTTTTTACAATTTAATTTTGTAACATATTTTTAATCTAAAAATAACCATAATGTTATTGCTTTTATTTTTGTTAGTTGTATAATATAATATGAAATTATAATGTATACAAAGGAGAAAAATCATGGAAAAAAATACAAAAATATTTCCAGTTTATAAATTATTTTCGTATGATATTCTATTTTACTATGCAATATCCATACTATTCTTAACAGGTGTCAAAGGCTTAAGCTTAGCTGAAATAGCGATACTTAACAGTGTTTACTCTGCTTCAGCTATACTACTTCAAATACCGTCAGCATTAATAACAGACAAAATTGGTCTTAGAAACTCAATGATCTTAGGAAATATGTTTTGTCTACTTTGGGGCATAGATTACTTAATCGCACCAAGTTTTGCAACATTAGCAATTGGTGATTTTTTATTAGCTTTTGGATTTGCACTTAAAGGGACATCCGAATCGCCTTTCTTATATTCGTCACTTAAGAAATTAAACAGGCTTTCAGATTTCTCAAAAATTGAAGGAAAAGGTTCTTCTCTATATTTTATAGTAGAAGCATTGGCTTGTGTTGCAGCAGGTTATTTATATAAAGTAAACGTGTACTTACCACTTATCTTCTCTTGTATCTGCGCGTTAGCAGCAATGGTGCTTGCATATTTTACAAAACCAATTAAAAATCTAAAAAACGTAAACGCTACTGCTAAAGAAAAGAAAGACGAATTGTTCTCCGGATTTAAGTTTATATTTAAATCTAAAAGACTGCATGCACTTCTAGTATTTGCTTGTTTGTTCTATGGAATATTATCTGTAGCAGCGACATATTACAAAACATTCTTGACATTCATTAATGTAGACTCTACTACATTTGGATATATATTTGCAGCAGCATCAATAACTGCTTCAATAGGTTCATTAGTACAAGAAAAGATAAGCAAGAAATTTAGAAACCAAACATTAACTGTAATGTCTTTATCTTATGCAGCAAGCTTTGTTTTTATAGGGGTTATAGCAACACTTACTACAAACTACAGCATATTATTAGTAACAGGTATAGCCGTCTACCTATTCCAAATGTTTGAAAGAGGCGCATATAGAATTATAGTTAAAAATTACGTAAGTAACTTCACTACTTCATCTATAAGAAGTAAATTAATGTCTATATACTACCTAGCAGAAAACTTTGGTTCAGCAATAATGTTAGTGTTAATAAGCGGATTACTAGACACAGTACCAATAGGACTTGTATATACATTATCTGGATTTGTATTTAGCGTAGCATTAATAATTGTATTAAATTACATGCAAACACGTATAGGTTTAAGACCCGAACAATACACTAAAAGGGATAGATTAAATCTTGATGATTAATAATGATTAAATTATATAAAATAACACCGTTACCAAAAGTAACGGTGTTATTATTTATTCAAAATATTAAATGCTAAATTTTAATCACAAACAATTAGTTTATACAAATATATTCGCTTCCGCGTATACTTGTTATTTGTTCCATCTTACCAGTTTCTAAATTCACTTTGTAAAAAGCTAAATCAGAGTTCAATTTAAAGTATAGTATGTGATCAACTATTTTTAGGCTTTCTACAGCTTTTTTAGTAAGAGCTTGCTCCTCTTTTTTATTCATATCTATTACATATAATATGTTTTTTTCATTCTTATTTATATAGTATACTAAATGATTTTTAACAGCCACCATGTTTTCTAATGAATATCCCGCTTTAACATCTGCATCTAAGTACACTTTATTATCTGTGAGTTTAGTTATATCTTTACCGCTCTTGTTCATCTTGTACAGCATCTCATCTGCCACAAAATATACACTTGAACCATTTAACATAACGTGTGAAACAATTTCCTTATTTGTTAAAACTGTTCTTCCACTTCCATTAATATTATATCTTACTATACTCTTAGCTGTTTTTCCTTTTGTTACAACAAATATATACATATCATCCATAACAAATTGAGTTACTTCAGCATTAATTAATTGAACTGATTTTTTAGTATCTATATCATAAACATATATACCTGTTTTTTCGGCCTTTTTATTTACAGAATAATAATATATTTTATTTCCTCTAACTATATATTCGTATACATCACTTAAAGAATAATCTACTTTTTCTAAAGTTTCTGTATTTATTGAATAAAGTTTATTTTTAACCAAACCATATAAACTATCTTCAACAAGTTTAATGTTAGTAAAGTTTTCTGTGCCTTCTATTTTTGTTCTAGATTCATCTGTTGCTTTATATAGCATAACAGAATTAGGGGCATCTTTTGTATATCCTTCAGATATGTAATACATTTTAAGAGTTCTGGCTAACGCTGTTTCTTCTAGCACTTGATTTGCAATTTTTGTAACATTATTATATATGTTTAACTGTTTCCAAAGATAAATAGATAAAAGAACTATTACAACAACAATTAGCATATATTTAATGGTTCTAATTCCAAATTTACCTTTTTGTTTACTCTTCAAATATTCTTTTCTGGACATTGCATTCTTATCTGAATATTCCATACACACCCCTCCTAACTTTTTCTATATTATACAACCGAGACTGTGTTTTTTCAACTAATAATCGTGTTTTTAATAATATTATTTTAGCTAAATAAAAGCACCCTTGTACAATAGTACAAGAGTGCCTTTATTTAGCAACTCGTTTTGAGTCTCATTCCTCTGATGCTGTCGCGTGTAAAGATATCTCCGTAGGTCAGATTCAATGCATACATAATACTATGGTTACAACCTTTCTGAAGCATTCCATCAAGATTATATCTCTTGAAATCGCTTACTTTTAAGGTACAAGCTTGTTCCATTGTATAGTGCATCTTTTCTTCTACGAGCCACTTAACAGCGGCAATGATTTTTTCCTCTTTCCACGCCCTTACTTTCATAATCTCCCATTCTTTAAATCTGTACTCAATAACAGGAGCTATGATAGTATAGATGTCATCTTCAGCTTTGAGAATCCTAGAACCTCCGTGCTTGATAATTGAGCGCGCAGTAAACCGTCTTAAGTCTTCCTTCGAGTATGGATCAATACCTTCTTTGGCCATAGCCCAGAGAATAAACTCTTTCTGGTTTTCCTTATCCTCCCAAAACTGCGGTTCAACCTTTCTTAGTTCCCATGCTCTTATGTCCATTTCAGGGAAACAATAACTTAAGAGCTTGTATTCTTTCATGTCAAAAAACTTTCTAAAGCCTCCCATATTGAGCTCCATGAAGAATTTGTGGTCTAATCTAATTATGTCTTTGCGCGTAAGTTTGAGTTCTTTAAGGAATACGTGCCGCACGATTTCTTTGATGGTGTCCTTATCTAAGTAGTTGTTAGGAAATTTCTTAAGTTCCCTATCCCGAACCAGATTGTAGACGTCCATCGTGCTAAGTTTTGTGTAGTCTCTTTTTATATATTTGCGTCTTTTTCTCATATTCTACCTCCAAATTATTTTTAGTGCTAAAATATAAACTACTCCTATATTATAACATAAGAGTAGTTTGTTTTTCAATATTATGTAAACATTTATATTTCTTTTATATATTTTTTACATTCTTCTAACTTGTTTAGTTTTTCCCAATTGTATTCATTATGCCCAAAATGACCATATGCAGCAGTTTTACCATATATTGGTGATCTTAAACCTAATTCCTTAATTATGTTTGCTGGTCTAAAATCAAAAACATTATCTATTAATTCTAATATTTTATCTTCCTCTATTTTATTTGTTCCAAATGTATTTACGTTTATAGATACAGGTTTTGCAACACCTATTGCATAAGCAACTTGTATTTCGCATTTATCTGCAAGCCCAGCTGCTACTATATGCTTTGCAACATATCTAGCATAATACGCTGCGCTTCTATCCACTTTAGTTGGATCCTTGCCAGAGAACGCTCCGCCGCCATGTGGTGCATAACCACCATAAGTATCTACTATTATTTTTCTTCCTGTAAGACCGCTGTCTCCGACCGGTCCACCTATTACAAAATTACCCGTTGGATTAATATATATCTTTGTGTTTTCATCCATTAGCTCTGCAGGTATAATTGGTTTAATTACATGTTCTATAACATCTTTTTCTATTCTAGCATGAGGGATATTATCATCATGTTGCGTAGATACAACTATGGTATCTATTCCTATAAACTTGTTATTATCGTCATATTTGGCTGTTATTTGAGTTTTGCCATCTGGTCTTAAATAATCTACCACTTTAGTTTTTCTTACCTCGGTTAGCCTTCTAGCAAGCTTGTGGGCATAATATATAGCAGCTGGCATTAATACTTCTTCTATTTCGTTTGTTGCATAGCCAAACATCATTCCTTGGTCTCCTGCACCTAATGTATCTTCCATTGTATTTTCTTTGCTTTCTTTGGCATTATCTACCCCTAAAGCTATGTCCGCGCTTTGGTTATGCACATCTATTAATATATCTACATTGTTTCCGTTAAATAGATATTCATCTTTATCATAACCTATTTCTAATATCTTTTCTCTTGCTACTTTTTCTATGTCTACATTTGCTTTACTTGTTATTTCTCCCATTATTAATAATCTTCTATTAGACACAGAACATTCACAAGCTACTCTTGAATTTGGATCTCCACTAAAATATGCATCTAGTACTGCATCACTTATTTGGTCACAAACCTTATCTGGATGACCTTCTGTTACTGATTCTGATGTAAATAATTTCATAATATTTCCTCCTTTATTATATTTATATAATTAAAATAAAACACCCTAGTTTAACCTAGAGTGTCTATTTCCTCATCTTTCGGTTAAACCGCAGGATTTAGCACCTAACTTAATAGGTTGCTGGACTTCATAGGGCCTGTTCCCTCCATCACTCTTAATAAGGTTATTATTTAATTCTATATTCATTATATACTTTAATTTTATTTTGTCAATAATTATTTAGCTTTGTATTCTACTTTTCCATTTGAGCATTGCACAACACAATTAACTTCACCTATAATCCAATCTTCTGCTTTTTCTACTTTATTCCACATTTCAAGTGTTCCGTTATATTCTACTTCTGCTATACTTGTACCAATAATTGCAAATATACCTATACTTTCTATTGTTGATGGCAAATATATTTTCTTAATATTTTTGTAATTGTATAATGCATAATCATGTATATTTTTTATACCTTCAGGCACTGTAATTTCTTCTATTTCGCTGCCATTTAGAAGCAGTTTACATTCGCCACTATGACTAGGGACATCATAAAGCATGTTATAATATATATTAAAAAACTTATCTAATGTTCCGATATAGTTTACCTCTTTAATCTTTGCATTCTTAAATGCATTACCAAAGATACTACTTATATTTTGATTAAATGTTATTTTCTCTAATTTTGTATTTTCTGTAAATAACCCATCTATCTTATCTACAGTAGCATTAAACACTATTTCGCTAAATTCAACATTGTTAAAAGCTTTCTTATCTATTTTATTTACACTAGATGGAATTACAACCGTTCCAACTGACATATTATCTTCAAAAACTCTATTTTTTATTTCAGCAATATCTGAAGATATAACAACATCTATCTTATCTCCTGGCTCTTTCAAGTGTTCTAATCTTTCATCTACATAATTTATTATTCTTTTATTATATAACACATCCCATTTGTGTATAATTTCATTAAAATTAGTTCCAGATTTATAATATCCTGCATCTACTAAAAGGCCTTTATGTTTCAGTGCTACCACTACATCTTTATTGTAATTAGTAATCCAATATTTGCTTGTATCTATTCCTTCATTCTGTAGCGATTTGATAACAAACTCTAGAATATCTACAAGATCTTTTTTTCCTATCGAAAGAGCTTTAACTTTTAATTCTTGTGCTTGTTTTTTTACCTGCACCAACTCTTTTTCTAACTTAATATCCTCTTCGCTTTTTACCACTTCATTTTTGTTATTACTTTTAATTATAACAATAGCTAGAATAATTAAAAGTATAAAAAGACAAATTTTAATTAACTTTCTTTTTGTTCTCTTTCTCATTTATCTTTCCTCATAGCTTTTCGCAATTCTTTCACGTTCTCTTTGCTTATCCATAGAAATTCTTTCTGCGCTGTATTCATCTTGTTCTAATGGTTTATGATGTTTATAAAAGCCTATGATATCCCTTAACACTCCTAATCTTGATGGATTAGAAGAGCTATATATTCCACCATGTGAAGAACCTTTATATATCTTGCTGCTTATATTATATCCATTTGCAGTATAATACACTAAACAATTTTCATATCTATCTGCTAAATCTTTTCCCCATATAGCTCTTTGTTCTCTACCTTGTTTAACACCTGTTGCTCTTACTAAATATGACATATCATGCATCGGCGCAATAACTTGTGTTTTATCTGTAGGATTTCCTTTTTCATCTCTTTTTACTACTCTACCTTCGGTATCAAACTCCCATGCTCCCTTGTTTGCCTCAAGTTCCGCAACATAATATGCAAACTCAATTTGTTTGTATGCTTCTAAATTAAATTCTTTACCAAACAACCTCTTAAAATCCTTTGTTCCAAATGGATACTCTAATTCATCTGTTGGAATTGGAATAGTTCCTGCTGCCCCTCCAATTAACGCTCTATCTACAACTTCTGGGTGTAGCATTGCAAATCTTTGCGCAAATACTCCTGACGAAGAATAACCATTAAGAAAAACTTTCTCTTCTGTAGTTCTTTGGTATTCTTGTTCAATTAACTCTCTTGCTTCTTTTAATGTATCTAAGACACGCAAATCTACTCTATCGAAATCTATAGGATAATCTCCTTCAAAACATTCTCTAGATAGTTGTTGGTAATATGGTCTTCCGCCTTTTACATCTGGCACAAACGGTATTAATATCGGTGCATTATCCACAACCTCTACGGTGCCTCTTAAACCCTCAATTACTCTATCTGCAATTCTCATAGGATCATTCGTACCTTCATAATTAACGCTCTCTAATACTACATTTTTACCATTGTCTAAATCTTTTGGCACAACTAATATATATGGTAACGCGTTATCTCCATTTGGATTTAATACCAAATGGCCAATAAATTTCTTTCCTCTAGAATTAACATATTCTTTTGTCATATCCCACCTCTAATATACAGTTATACTATCACAAAGGTAAACATTTAGCAATATTAAACATATACTGTAATATATATAGTGTGGTGATAACATGGAAAATGTTTGTTATTTTTTAGCTGTTAAATTTAAGGTATGTCAAAGTGGCGTGCCATTAGTCTCAGAAAAGGTATATACAAACCTTTCAAATACTACAATAATAGATTTATATTATGGTTACACAATAAATATACAAAGTGCATCTAACGATTCATTAACTATACTTATTAACAACTCTACCTTAAATCTTAATCTTACATTTACAATAAACAACGGTGAGACAATACTTATAGATTTACCATTGGATAGCGGAACTTTCAAAGTACAACTATTCGCCTCAAGTAGATGCTGTGCGTTAGTTTAGGAGGCGTTATGGAAAACAAAAATATAAACATTAGTATCAACGATTGTCTATGTTGTAAATGCAAAACGTGTAATAAAATGATAACAGATATTCTGAATCAAAATAACACATACATATCACTACAAAATGGATACTACATAAATGTACTAAATGTAGAAACAAATTCTATTGTAATAAGTATAAACAATGGAACTATATATATAATTAGAAGAATATATATAGGTTTGCCAATAAAAATATGTGTACCAAATTGTAACTGCTGTACACATACCCTCACGATAATATTAAACAGCATAACAAATTAATGTTATGCTGTTAAGTTTTAATTAATACTTATTAATTTTAATTATATATTCCAATGTGCTTTGTATAAAGCAACTGCTGTTTCAGGACTATCTACTCCCTCTTTATTCTTTATTGGAGCAAATTCATGTTCTCTTAGACTTCTTAATAGTAACATATCTTCTACTTTGCTAAATGCATCGAATATGAACGCTTCAAATTTATATGCATTAGGAGCTTCTGGAACGAATTCCGAGCCATCTTCTGCTATGTAGTTACTCTTTTTATGTGCCGCGTGATAAGGAAGTTTTTCATGACCTATAAGTTCTAGAGCATCTATGTTAAATAGGTTACATAGTATGTGTGATTCTCCATATAAAAGCTCTCCATTTTCATCTCTTAAGTTAGCCATTTCTTCAGATATTTCAGAATACTCTATAACACTTGGTCTTCCATTTCTCTTACAGAACACACCAACTTTTTCTGATGGGTTTGCTTTAACTATTGTTTTAGAAGCTGCTTTTACGCCTTTATCCGCTGCCATACCAATAAACAATGGATCAACTACATTTAATAATATGTTATCTATTCCTCCAATGAATATCCATTCTATTCCACGTTTAGCCATATCTTTAACTATGTCATTCTTATTCATAGCTTCAAATATTCCGCCATGTCCATCGGCTGCTTCTCTTACCATAGATTTCGTTTCAAGAAGTATTTTACCATCTTCTCTTATCATTGGAAGTTCGCCTTGTTTGAAGAATGATACATATTCTTTTGGATATCCAAAGTAATTGTTAGCTTCAAAGAAATTAACTGTATCATCGTTATTTTCACGGCTAGTCATAATATACCAAGGAATGTATGCATTATATTTTGCATACGCTCTTTTTAATGTTTCACAAGTAATTTCAAATAAAGATTTAGTTTCTCCAACTTCTACCATATATGTTCCTTTAGGTCCAGAATGTCCAAGTCTTGTTCCTTGTCCTCCCGCCATAGTAACACTCGCAAATTTACCTGCGCTTAAAATTTCCTCACCTATAGCTATATATTTAGCATTTTCTTCATCAGATAGTTTTAATCTATCTACATATGCCATTGGTTCTATCTTGTCATCCCCTGTAGATATATCGTTTCTCCCATCATAAAGTTTCTTTGCAAGTTCAAGATCTAAAGTTTCTAGTCTTGTTAAAAGACTTTCTCTTTCAGAATCGCTTAATTCACCTACAAAAGCCACTAGGTGTTCTTGACCATAAGTAGCAAGTTTTGTTTTAATTTCTTCTAATTTACTCATATTTTACCTCTTTCTTTTTTGTATATTTATGTATTAATGTAATGCATTATACAAAGCAGTTGCTGTAGCTGGACTAGAGCCACCTTCTTTGTTTTTTATAGGAGCAAACTCTTTGTTTCTATCTACCCTATAAATCATCACATCATCTACCATGTTAAAGTAATCAAATATGAACGCTTCATATTTGTATAGATTTGGATCTGTTGCTATTACAAAATTACCATCTCTATCTATATAATTTAAGCTTTTATGCGCTCTATGTATTGGTAATCTTTCATCTTGTATTTTTTCTAAAAGTTCAATACTTAATAAATGGTTTACCATATTTGCATCTTTGTATAAAAGGCTTCCGTCTTCTGCTTTAGCATTTCTCATATCTTCTTCCATTTCAGAATACTCTATTATACTTGGTTTTCCACCTCTTTTGCAGAATAATCCCACTTTTTCTTCGGGAATAATTTTTTCTATAGATTTTACTCCATTAAATTTATTACTTTTAGCAGTAAGACCTATATACATTTCATCCGCCATATTTACAAGAATATTATCTACTCCTGTGATTAACACCCATTTTACACCATCAGCTTTAAGCTTATCTGTTATTCCGTGTCTAGACATAGCGTTAAATATTCCGCCATTACCATCTGCCGCTTTAAATACTTTTTCCTTAGACTCTAGTACGAGATTTCCTTCTGCATCTGTTATTGGAAGTTCTCCTTGACTAAAGAATATTATTTTGTCTTTAGGATAATTAAAATAATTATGTTCTTCAAAAAATATTTCTGTTTCCTCATGATTTGCTACGCTAGTCATAACATACCAATTAATGTATACTCCATACTTTTTATATGCTTCTAAAAGATTTTCTACAAATATCTCAAATATATATTTATCTCCTGTATTAAGGTTTAACATAAATGTACCTTTAGGTCCAGAATGTCCAAGTCTTGTTCCTTGTCCTCCCGCCATTGTTATTACAGCGTATTCACCTCTAGAGATTATATCTCTACCTGTTTTTCTTATCTCTTCTCTTTCATTGTCTGTAAAATCCGTTTCAGTCACGCTATCTACTGGAGCAATTTCACCTAAATTTACTTGTTCTTTAGATGTGTTTATTAAATTTACAGCTTGTTCAAAATCTATTTCAGATATACTTTGTAATAATTCTGTTTTTTCATCATCTGTTAGATCATTGTACGAAACTAACAAATGTAACTGATTATATTTTTTTAATAACTCATGCGCTTGTTCGTAATTCATAATCTCTCCTTATTTAACATTTATACATTCTACTGTATCTTTAGCTATCATATACTCTTCTTCTGTTGGAATTATATATGCTAAAACTTTAGAATCTTCTGTAGATATTTTTCTTTCTTCAGATTTAACGTTATTTAATTCTTTATCTATAGTAAGTCCCATAAATCCTAATCTTTCACAGACTTTAGTACGTACGTTTATTTGGTTTTCACCAATTCCACCTGTAAATACTATGGCATCTATTCCAGACATTTTAGCTGCGTATCTTGCTACATATTCTGCAACTTTAGAAGTAAATACATCTACTGCAAGAGCTGCTTCTGTATTTTCGTTAGATACAGATTCTATATATCTAAAGTCTGGAGCAAGACCAGTCATTCCAGAAAGTCCAGATTTTTTATTTAATATACTTTCCATGTCTTTAGGAGATATGTTTTCTTTATCCATAATATATGTAACTACTGAAGGATCTAAATCTCCAGAACGCGTTACCATTGCTATACCACCAAGCGGTGTTAATCCCATACTTGTATCTATACATTTTCCACCATCTACTGCAGAAATACTTGCTCCTTGACCTAAATGACAAGTTACGATTTTTAATTCTTCAATAGGTTTAGCTATAAGCTCTGCAAGTCTATATGCTACATATTTATGTGATGTTCCATGGGCACCATATTTTCTTATACCATATTTTTCATAGTATTCTTTAGGTATTGGATACATATATGATTCTTTTGGCATAGTTTGATGGAATGCCGTATCAAAAGTTGCAACCATTGGTACTCTTGGCATTAGTTCTTTACATGCAAGAATGCCTTGAACTGCCGCAGGATTGTGTAAAGGTGCAAATACTGCACAAGCTTTAATGTCTTCTATAACTTTATCATCTATTAATACAGAACCTTTGAATATTTCGCCACCGTGAACTATTCTATGTCCTACGCCAGAAATCTCATCTAAACTAGAAATAGTGCTAAACTGTGGTCTTAATAAACATGAAATAATCTCGTTTAGCGCTTGGTCGTGAGTTTTTACTCCCTTATTTATTACAAGTTTTTCTCCTCCTACTTTATGTGTAAGGAAGGCTTCGTCTTCGCCTATCCTTTCATAATTTCCTTTTGCTAAAACATTTACTGTTTCCATATCTATTAATTGGTATTTCAAAGATGAACTACCACAGTTTAACACTAATATCTTCATATATATATTTCCTCCTAATTATTTAATTAAAGCCATTGTTTCTCTAGCTATCATTAATTCTTCTTCTGTTGGAACTATCCAAACTTTAACTTTAGAATTTGCACTAGAAATTTCTTTTTCTTCTGCTCTTGTTTTATTTAGTTCTTTATCTAGCTCAACTCCCATAAATCCTAATCTTTCACAGATTAACCATCTTTCTTTTTCGCCTCTTTCACCAACACCAGCTGTAAATACGATTACATCTGCACCATTCATTGCAGTTGCCATATTAGCTATATATCCTGCTATTTTGTACGTATAATGTTTCATAGCAAGTTCAGCTTTTTCGTCTCCATTGTGTATTGCTGCTTCAATATCTCTGTTATCTGCAGATACACAAGACATTCCTAAAAGACCAGATTTTTTATTTAATATAGTTTCCATTTCCTTAGGAGAAAGATTTTCTTTATCCATAATATATGTAACTACTGAAGGATCTAAATCTCCAGAACGAGATCCCATTGGTATACCAGCAAGTGGTGTAAGCCCCATGCTTGTATCTACGCATTTACCATCTTTAACTGCTGAAATACTAGCTCCTTGACCGATGTGACAGCTTATTACTTTAAGATCGTCACGTCCCATTATTTCTGCTATTCTTCCAGTTACATATTTGTGTGATGTACCATGAGCACCATATTTTCTTACACCATATTTTTCATAATATTCATATGGTATTGGATAAATATATGATTCTTTTGGCATTGTTTGATGGAATGCTGTATCAAACACAGCAACATTTGGTTTACCAGGAAGAGCTTTCATACATGCGTCTATACCTTGTAAGTGTGCTGGGTTATGAAGTGGTGCAAATTTAACTGCATCCTTTATTCCTTCAATTACACTATCATCTATTATTACTGATGATGTAAATCTTTCACCACCATGAACTATTCTATGTCCCATAGCATCAATTTCATCTAAAGAAGATATAACAGCTATACCTGGTTCTACGAATTTAGACATTGTAAACTTAATAGCTTCTTCGTGATTTTTAGCAGGTTGTTCATATACTTTCTTTTCATCACCGAATTTGTGAGTTAAAAATGAACCTTCCATACCTATTCTTTCATAATTTCCTTTACATATAACTTCATCATTATCCATATTTATTAATTGGTATTTAAATGATGAGCTTCCACAATTTAATACTAATATTTTCATTTATTATTCTCCCTTCAATTTATTTGAAATTTACGAGCATATTATATCACATACATTTAGTACTTTTCAAGAAAAAAGTAAAATATATATAACTAGAAAAAAGAGCGTAAATTACGCTCTTTTAATTACATTTTATTTTCACTACCTAAAACATTTACTATTTTATGTTTTACCATATCTTTTACAGCAGTTCTTGCTTTACCAAGATATGTTCTTGGATCAAATACTTCTGGAGATTCGGCGAAACATTCTCTAATGTTAGCTGTCATTGCTAAACGTATGTCTGAATCTATGTTAATTTTACACACACCATATTTAGCTGCTTCTCTTAATAATTCCTCGGGAACACCTTTAGCACCTGGGATATTTCCGCCATATTTATTACACATTTCTACAAATTCTTGTGGTACAGATGATGCTCCATGTAACACAAGTGGGAATCCTGGAAGTCTATCTGTTATTTCCTTTAATATATCTATTCTAAGTTTTGGTTCGCCTTTAAATTTGTATGCTCCATGGCTTGTTCCAATAGCTATTGCTAAAGAATCACAGCCAGTAAGTTCAACAAATTTTACCGCTTCATCTGGTGATGTAAATTTAGCATCTTCTTCTGATACATTTACATCATCTTCTATTCCAGCAAGTTTACCAAGTTCCGCTTCAACCACTACACCTCTTGGATGTGCATATTCTACTACTTTTTTAGTCAATTCTACATTTTCTTCAAAAGAATATTTAGAACCATCTATCATAACTGATGTAAATCCACTGTCTATACAATCTTTACATAGTTCAAAAGTATCTCCATGATCCAAATGAAGTACTACATCTATATCCTTTCCTTTAGCTTTAGCATCTTCTATAGCCGCTTCTACTAATTTTCTTAAGTATATTGCATTTGCATATTTTCTAGCACCGCTAGATACTTGTAATATTACTGGCGAATTTGCTTCTGTAGCCGCATCCATAATTCCTTGAATTATTTCCATATTATTTACGTTAAAAGCTCCTACAGCATATCCTCCTTCGTAGGCTTTCTTAAACATTTCTGTACTTGTTGTAAGTCCCATATATCTTCCTCCTAATATACGTATATACTACATCAACAAATATTTTTTTGCAAGTATAACTATAACTTAATATTGCATATTTTTAATAAAGTTCTAATATATATTAATATATTTAGGAGGTACGTATGAAATATTTTGGTCATATTTTAGAATACAATATAACACCTAGCGGTGTTAATTATAACGGGCAAGCTTTCAAAACCGAAAATTACATAGTTTTCTTTTCAGGCAGGTTATTTAACATTTGTAATAAAGAAACGCATTTAATTGAGTCTGAGACCGCTAAAACCATATTAACTCTTTACACTACCTTTGGCGCAGATTTATTAAACCATATAGATGGCAGTTTTAGTTTAGTAATTATAGATTTAAAGGCAGGTGAAATCTTTATTGCTAGAGATAGACTTGGCACTAAACCCATATATTATGCTGCTACAGATACAGAATTTGTATTTGCGAACAGTATTAAAGATATTTTATCTAACTCGGCTATTACTCCTTGTATCTCTAAAGATGAGATTTGTGAAATATTTGGTTTTGGGCCAGCACACACTCCAGGGAAAACATATTTTAAGGACATATTACAGATTAAGCCCGGTCATTATGGCATATTAAATAGTTCTGGATTTAAGGAATATTGTTATTGGGATTTAGAAAAAGAAACTAATACAGATACGTTAGAAGAAAATATATCTAAAGCAAAAGATTTAGTTATATCTTCGTTTAATAGAGATTACTCTTTAGGTAGCGCGTGTATGCTTTCAGGCGGTTTAGATTCAAGCATTCTAGTATCTCTAGCTGCCAAGGGAACAAAGAGCCTCAAAACCTATTCAATAGACTATGAAAACAACAATATAAATTTCCAAGGTTCTTCTTACCAGCCAACTCAAGATAAAGATTTTGTTAAAATCATGTCAGATGAGCTTGGTACTAACCACACCATTTTTTCTTTTACATCCAAAGAATTATTTAATGCTCTTTACGAAGCAATGCTTGCAAGAGAAATGCCAGGGATGGCAGATGTAGACTCATCTATGTTGCTATTTCTAAAATCTATTAAGAAAGATGGTATTAACACCATATTATCCGGTGAATGCTCTGATGAAATATTTGGCGGTTATCCTTGGTATTACAAAGAGAATCTAATGCACTCTTACCCTTTCCCTTGGGCTAAATCTTTAGAACTTAGAGAAAACATATTAAATACAAATATTGTACCTAAAGAATATTTAGAAGAATATATTAAAAACAATATCTTTAATGCACAAGATAGCAATTTAGACTTTGAACATGTTTTTGATATTAATTGCTATAACACAATTAAATGGTTTATGGCATGCTTAGTAGAAAGAACCGAAAGAATAGCAGATTATGTAGGAATAGACGTTAGAACGCCATTTGCAGATTACAAACTTTTTGAATATGTCTATAATATATCTGCTAAAAGAAAAGTAGGATTAGAAACAAGTGATACTCCTATAGAAAAATATATTCTTCGTAAAGCTTTTGAAGATGTGTTGCCAGAAAGTATTGTGTATAGAAAGAAGTCTCCATTCCCTAAAACATATGATCCTAAATATTTAGAATTACTAGAAAAAGAAATTAAAAATATTATTAACACCTCTACTTCTCCACTACTTGAAATAATTAATGTAGAATTTTTATATGAATTATTATCTACTCATGGAGCTAATCTTAAAGAAAATTGGTTCGGTCAACTTATGACTTACCCACAAACTTTAGCATACCTTATACAAATAAATATGTGGCTTACACATTACAACATAAAGATATTAGTATAACATAAATTGCTTTTTTATATCTTTTGTGATAATATATTGCAAATTTATATAAGGAGGTACGTAACTATGGCAACAGATATCAAAATCACTACCGAAACTCACAAGTTTAAATATAGAGTTAACGGAATTGTGATTAAAAACGGCAAACTTTTAACAATTAAAATGAAGAACGGAACTTCATTTTGTTTACCCGGAGGGCATGCTGAACTCGGTGAAGATACTCACACAGCTGTTATTCGCGAAATGAAAGAAGAGTTAAATTCCGAGGCTACTATTTCAAGCGAACTGGCTATTGTAGAAAGCTTCTATACAGACAAAAATGGTTTGTCTACTCATGAAATAAGCTTCTACTACATTGTTGAACCTGTTAACTATGATAATATTCCTTTAGAGAACTATTCAACAAAGGAAAACGACAAAGGCGAAATGAAAGATCACAACTTCGAATGGATCGAATTATCTAAACTTGAGAATGTAGACTTCCGCCCTGCATTTATTAAAACTAAACTTGCCAAAGGCGACTTCACATTTGAGCATATGATTATAAAAGAATAATCTAAAAAATACGCACATATATTTATGTGCGTATTTTATATGTGTAATTATGTTATCTTCTTGCGTGCTTGGTTGTAATATATTGTAGTTTATGGTATAATATTTTCAGTTTTTCATAAATCTAAATAATAATTTAAAGGAGAAATATAGTATGGAAATTACAAGAATCCGGAAAAAGTATTGTGTAGACGGAAAGGTTCAGATAATGTTTTCCAACGCACCATCTCAGGTAATCCTATCTTCTGATGGTTTTATCTATTTGCGTGACGGAGACACTACTATCCACCGCTACCTTGCCGATCCTATCAGAAAAAAGATGCCATATAAAAATATGCCGTCATCTAAAGACCACGCAACTCATCTTTTTGAGTACGACAAGCTGTATGCAAAATTCACAAGTTACCGCAACATGGGGCGCGGATATTCTATGGAAGATTGCTATACACTTACCTTCCTCTACTTCGTAAGAACAGAAAACGGCGAGGCTCTTTGTGCTGAGTTCAGATACTCAGACTTTAAGAGCGATGATGAAATAGAAGAAATTATGTCCAAGGAAGACTTGGAACGTTTCCTTTACGACTTAACCATTTCCGAAGCAGATGCAAAATGCATCTTGGATTGGCAAAGCGGTATGCAGTATGTGCACCACAAGAAAGAAGCTATTAGCCTTACAAGAGAAAAATTTATTCAGCTTGATGACGCTTCTATCATTGCAAAAGCAAACGCACACAACGAGCCCATCTACTCTCTCATTTTTGATGATGAACTCCGCAAGAAGAAAATGGAAGATAAATCTTGGATGGTACACTCTGTAGACGAAATTCACGATCTGTATCTTACTCATCGCGGAATGCTCGGCGGCTATAATCCTGTTCAGTTGGTTATACGTGGAAACAAGATGTATCTTCATGATTTCGAAGTAATCTTCGTAGGACCAGGTAAGTTCAAGCTTCGTAACAAAAGATATGTTATCGAGATGTCTTACAATGAAATTCTCAAAAGAGCTCACAATGTTGAGTATTCTATGGAACCAGATTTTGATCAAAACTAAAAATATAAGAGACAAACCTTTTGGTTTGTCTCTTATTATTTTTAGAAATGATTTTATATACTTAAATCGTATCCACCTGCTATTGTTGAACTTTCTTTTAATTTAACATTTGGAGATAATGTTACTATTGCACATGGTGTACCATATACAGTATATTCCTGGCCGCCTCCAGATGCTAAAGTTAACCCTAAAGTATCTAATCCATCTGTAAATCCATATACTCCATAATCAGGTCCCCACGAATATGCGTCTTGAAAAACGTCTGCAACTAATCTTGAAGCTCGATTTGTCGAACTATCTAACATCTCACCATTATACATTAAGAAGCTCTTTAATTTTACTCCAACCGCTATATAACTGTGATCCATAGTCGCAGCAGTATGTGTCATTGTTACTATATCATTAGTATTTCCTTCTACAAACGGTACTGTTATCCATTTATTAGTTGTTTCATCTCTATATGTGAAACCGTTAGTAAATTTTTCGTTCAAATTAGACGTTTGTGTTTTTCCATCTTTTACATATGACAATTTAACACCGCCATTTGTGCCACTCCAACTATATGTAGCAGTATCTCCATAATATGGACTGTAATATGATGATTTATATGGATCAAATTCTAATAAATCTACTAAATCTTGCATTTTTATAGATCGTGCAGCTATTCCTATTGTACCATCTTTGTAATTTTTAGCTTTTTGTTCTAATGTCGAAATTATTGTATCATACCCATTTTTTCCAGTTACAGCAAGTTCTTCTAATATTCCAACTGATGCTATTAATAGTCTTCCTTGCTCATCTGCGCCAAATAGCATCCAATTTCCTCTATAAGAAGTAGGCCCTACACCGTTTGGCATATAATTTATTAATGTTCCTAATTCTATTTCTTTAGTTCCATTTGTTACAACAGCTTTAGACATTTTATTGCCACTAAATTCTTTTTTAGTCTCCCATGTTCCAGTAAATATTTCATTCGAAACAGTAGGATTTGTTTTTGTTGTCTCTCTCTTACAAAGAATTATATCTGCTCCAAGTATAGCTGCAATATAGTTTCCATCTACTGTCGTATACCAACCAGTCCCCGAACCAAAAACAGCTGCCATATGCCTATCTGCATCAATTATAGCCTCCTTGGCAAATTCTAAATATGAAGCACCTGCTATATACATAGTCATGTTGCCTTTAGCATCTATAGTAACTTTTACTTCATCCCCATTATATTCAGTTACATAATTACAATTTTTATATGTATAATGTACTTTTTCAAAATTGCATACCATTTGGCTTCCGTCAGGTAATATTACAGCTTTTCCGTCTTCTGAAACCATTATTAATGTTCCGTCTAACGAAATTGATTTATTTGAATATGTCACAACTGGTGACTCACCCATTAAGGTTGCCGGCATAACCACCAACCTAGAAGATAACGGATATGTTTCATCCATCACTAGCATTCGCACCACAGAAATTTCTCCGCCTGGATAGAATATAAAGCCCATGCCAGCGCTCTCGCTATAGTATAGCTGTTTGTAATAAAAGCCATACTCATTTAGTTGAGGCCTTAAATTTACTGTTACTCCGTTTTTATCTACTTCTATTATATAATCATCTGTATTGACACCATTTTTATCTAACTCATCTAATACCATTTCTTCAAATTCAGCATCTGTTTTTGCCATATTTAAATATGCTTCAGACCATGCTAAATTTGCTAATTGTTCTACTTGTTTTAAATTTGTTAGTTCAGTCGCCTCGCTAGCATTGTTTATGATACCACTGTTGCTTAGGGTAACTATAACTGCGCTTGCAAGAACAATCATAACTATAATAGTTATAACTAAAACAATTAAACTTATTCCTTTATTGTTTTTCATTTGTTCCTCCTATTTCCCTCTTGGTATTGTAATATAGAATGTTGTTCCTTTTCCAACTTCCGTATCAAATCTTATTTCTCCACCAAAAGCACCTTTTATTACTGAATATGCAAGATAAAGTCCAAAACCAGTTCCTGAAACTCCTTTTGTAGTAAGGATGTTCTTTCCTATGCTTTCACGTATATGCTCTGGGATTCCTCCTGCAAAATCTTCTACTGATATAACAACCTCTTTAGTATTTTTATATACCTTAAGGTTTATTTCTCCGCCTTTATCTTCATATGCTTGTATAGCATTTACAACTATGTTTGTAACTACTTGAGATAATTTGGCTGGATTTCCTTTTACTATTATATCCTCTTTAATATCTATATTTAATTTAACTCTATGTTTAGTTAAATCATTATGAATAATTGTAGCCATATCATTTACTACTGTAGTTATATTTACATCCATAACTTCATCACTACCAATATTTCTTATTTGGTTTCTTAAGCTGTTTGTAAGAGTAACTATCTTTGTAGCACAACTATCCATTCTTTCTACAAGCATTTTTTCATCTTCACTCTTAACAGTTTCTTTTAACATTAAAAGGCCACTCTTTATGGCAGATATCGGCGTATTAATATCATGTGCCACACCACCTGCTAGTTCTCCTAACATTACTAAAGACTCATTCTTAAGCATTATCTCTGTATCTTTTTTAAGAGTTGTTACATCTCTTAAAAGGATAAGAGTTGCAACAAATTCATTGCTATGTTTAGCTTTTATTGGTTGATACTCTACTTCAAAGTATTTATCATATTCATCTTGCTTAATGTGATATTCTTTAGTAATTACATCTCTTGTTTTTCTTGCTTCCGCTATATCTTTTTTAACAGATTTTAAATCTACAAAACCTTTTTGTTTCATCCATTCATAAAGATTATCTTTATCATGGACTTCACCAAACTTCTTAAAGTTATCTATAAATGTTTTGTTTAAGTCTACTATAGTACCATCATCGCTAACAACAACGAACGAATCTGACATACTGTCCACTATTGTCTTAAATGATACAGGTATCATATTCAAAGCTTTAAGATGGAATATTGCTATGTAATATAACATTGCTGTTACCGAGAATGTGATTGGCATAACATAAACATTGCTCTCTACTATTCTTAAAGCTCCCATCGCATTAGATACAAGAGGAACTAACGCCCCAAGTATAATTAATGCTGATTGTGGTGAGAAGAATCCTGATTGCTTTATTGATACTCTTACCATTGATATAAATGATGTAATTATTAATCCATAAGAATATACCATAAATACATATAACGCTGGACCAAATACTGTATCTGCAAATTCTGTAGAATATTTCACATAGAACAGACTATGCCAATCATTTGTCCATAAAATGCCAAGCAATATTGTTGGTATTATATACAACCATTTAAGTTTGCTTATATCTTTGTTCTTATCTTTATATAAAACACTTATTAAGAATATCTCTACTCCAAAGTACATTGCGCCAATATATGTTATATACTCAAAATATATCGATTTAATACCTGTACCTGACATTAGTATTTGTAATAGCAATCCTAATATATGTATACTAAATAAAGATACTAACGTTACAAAGTGTTTATGTAAATTTGTTTTATTTTTTATCTTAACTAAAGAATCCATAAGTGCCATTAGCATTACGAATACTCCGAGTAAGACTAAAAATACTGTATATGTTGATGTCATTTGTTATCTCCTTTTAAGAAACCTATTTTCTCTAAATATTCTATATATTTAGTTATATATTCTTCATCAATTTCAGGCCACTCAAATCCAAGTTTAGATAAAGCGTCTTTAGTAAAGTCTGATTTAATAACTGTATTAGGGTTATAATCTATCTCTTTATTCCTATTTACATCTTGTACTATACCTTGTATTCTTTCATAACCATTGTCTTGTTTAGAATAAAATTCAATAAGTTCTGTCATTTGTTCTTTTGTAATATGTTTTAATTCATATCCTAATTTATATAATATCTCATCTAACCTATACATTACAATATGGTTGTCATTAAATATGTGATAAGTATTATATTTTTTATCTGTATTTGCTAATATTCTAATTGCTTTAGCTGCTAAATCTATTGGTGTAAACTCAACATTAAAGTCCATTAAATTACTAGGCATTATTCCAATATCTACAAATGTTTTAAGTCTATTTGCAAATGCGTTTTCTTCAACATTTGGTTGGAATTTACCATCAGACATTCTGCTTGTTAAATTACCCATTCTCATAACTTTAGCATCAAGTCCTTTTAATATATAATTATATACAACCTCTTCACCTAGGAATTTAGTATACGCATATACATTGTCTAAGTTTTGACCTATATATAAATTTGTTTCATTATATATAGTACCTTTTACTATATCCACTTGATCAAGTTGACCAACTTCTAATATGTTTCCAGAAACACTTAATGTAGATATATGTATTAATCTCATATTATTTTCTAATGCAAATTTAGCTAGATTTTCTACGCCTTTTGCATTAATCTTAGTAAATAGATTAATATCTCCATAATGTTTTACATGGGCAGCAGAGTTAATTATCATAGAAACATTCTTAGAAACTTCTTTTCTATCGCTTTCTTCTACGATTAATTCATCAAGGATTATATCACCTTCAACACATTTTACTCTTGTATTAATTAACTCGTCATATTTATTCCCAAAGAAGAAATTAACTTTTTCTTTAAGTCTATCTTCAGGAGTTTTATCGCTATTTTTAATTTTTCTAATTAAACAATAAATTGTGCTATCTGTGTTCACTAACAATTCTTCTAATATATGTGAACCTAGAAATCCTGTTGCTCCTGCAAGTAATATATCTTTTTTATTAACATCCTCTTTAACAGTCTCCTCTATTACATTTGTTTTAAGAAGCTCATGTATAGCTTCAAAATCTTTAGATTTTAATGGTTCAGATATTGACGCTTTCTTATTGTCTAATGTTAATAATTCTGTTAATTCCTTAATAGAAGGATATTTGTATAAATCCGCAAATGTAATCTTTATATTATGTTCTAGCGCTTCTGTTGTAAGTCTAATAGCAAGAAGTGAATCTCCGCCTATTTCAAAGAAACTATCTTCAGGATGAATATCTTCGCGTCCTAAAACATCTTTAAACATATCATAAATTGTTTTTGCAATCCCTTCATACTCTGGTATAAATTCTTCATCTGCATCTTGAGATTTATCTAGAATGTGTTTTATTAGTTCCTTAACATTAACTTTACCATTTTGGTTTAATGGTAACTTGTCCATTCTTTCTATGTATGAAGGTATCTTGTATGAAGTTAATTTATCTTTTAAGAATATCTTCATATCTTGTGGTAGAAAGTCTTCATTTGTTGTATATATAGCTGCTATCTTCTTTGTTTTGTTATAATCTTCATATATAAACACAGATAGGTCTTCAACCTTCTTAGAAGAGTATATAGCGTGTTTTATTTCATCAAGTTCAATTCTATATCCTCTAACTTTAACTTGATTATCTCTTCTTCCAACGAAGTCTATATAACCACCTTCAAGCATACGTACCACATCGCCTGTTTTGTACATTCTGCCTTTGTTTGTTACTTTATCTTCAACAAATCTTTGTTTTGTTAATTCTTCATTATTAATATATTTAAGTCCTACACTATCTCCACCAATTATATATTCGCCTTCAACATATAATGGAAGTAGTCTAAACTTTTTATCTATTACATAGCCATATGTATTAGATATTGCCCTACCTAACGGTACCTTAACAGTACGAGTTTCATCTACTCTAAATGTATTAGTAAATGTTACACATTCTGTTGGTCCATAGCAATTTATTATTGTTAGGTCTTTATATGTTTCTCTTAACTTGTTTACATGTTTTAGAGACATTACATCTCCACCACTTAAAACAGTATGTAAAGTTTCAAACACTTCTATCTTAGCATCTATTATTTGGTTAAATAACGCTGATGTAATCCAAGCGATTGTAACGCCAGATTCTTTAATATATTTATTTAAGTACTCAAAATCTAAAAGATTTTCTTTAGTAATTAATGCACATGTACCACCATTTAGAAGTGTTCCAAAGAACTCAAATAACGATACATCAAAGCTTGTAGATGCAGCTTGTATTATTGTATCACTAGATTTAAGTTCCATATAATCCGGATTTTTTACAAGCTTAACAATGTTCATATTAGTAATTAAAGCACCTTTAGGATTTCCAGTAGTTCCAGATGTATATAATATACACGCTGGACTTACAGATGTATAATCTTTACTTAAAGTTACTTTAGTATCTTCCATTTTACTAAAGTCTAATTCCTCTAAAAATACTTCCTCTATATCGTCATAATTTTCTATGTGATCTTCTAAAACAAATTTTACATTTGCATCCTTAAACATATACTCTTTTTTATCATGTGCTATGTTTATTTCTACTGGTAAATAGTAGGCGCCAGTTTTAAGAACTGCAAGTATAGCTACAATTAATTCAAATGATTTGTCTATATCTATACCTATTGCATCGCCTATTACTACACCTTTTTTAACTAACATATTTGCTAACTTGTTAGAAGCAATGTCTAATTCTTTATATGTCATAGACTTATCTTCTAATTTAAGTGCAATATTTTGCGGATAAGAATTTACTTGCTCATCAAACAATTCTATAACGGTCTTTTCTTTTGGATAAGGTCTTGTTGTATCATTAAATTCACCAAGTATTTTATTTCTTTCCTCATCTGTCATTATTTTTATCGTTTCAATTGTAGGGTTATTTGCTATTCCATCTTTAATTATTTCTAGTAGTCTTTCTGCAAGGTATTCTACTTCTACATCTTCAAATAAAGATGTTAAATAATCTAGATGCACTTCCAAATTACCTGTGGCATTTAGGTCTGAAATGTGGATTTCTAGTTCATCTTGTATATGACCACTAAATCTCCATTTAAGTTCATATTTATCCTCAACCGCAACTGATGCTCTAGCATTTTGGTAAGATAACATTACTTTATACATGTTATCTGTAACACCTGATAGCTTTTTGTATATTTCAGATATCTTAACATATGGATGCTTTTGATGTCTAAATAGTGTTAAAGAATCACTTCCAGCTTCTTTACACATATCTAAGAACGTTTTTGATTCATCTATGTTAAATCTAACTGGCATAGTAGATATAAACATACCTGCCATATTCTTTTCTTTGAAATTCGATCTATTAAGTACCGGTGTACCAATTACAAAATCTTGTTTACCAGTTGTTCTTTCCATATACACAGCAAGCGCTGTTAAAAACACTGTATATGGAGACAGTCTATTTTGTTTACAATAATTATCTAACATTGCTTGATAATTATCATCTAGAACTACTGTATATCTCTTAGCTCTAGTATCTTTAATTATTCCGCTATCTTTAAGTCCAACCGGTTCTTCTAACCCAGTTAAATATTCTTTCCAGAACTCCGAATCAGATGTATATCTATCATCTACTAAATATTCTTGTTCAGCTTTAATGAAGTCTATGTAACTTGGAAATTCTTTGGTATATTCTTCACCTACAAGTAATGCTTCATATATTTCAGAAAATACACTTCCCATTTTAGAAATTGTCCAAGCATCCCCAACTAAATGGTGTACTTTAACAAACACTTCTCCTAAACCATTACCTCTATCTATTAATAAAAAAGAAGCTAATGGATCTTCTAATACATATATTTGTTTTTTAATGTACTCATCTTTTATGTTTTCTATTTCTTCTTCAGATTTTCCTTGTACATCAATTTTATCCGCTTCAAAAGACACATAAGAACTAACATACTGTTTAGGTATGCCACCTTCTAAATCTATTCTAAGTCTCATAGCATCATTTAGCTCTACGTACTTGTTTACCATTTTTTCTGCTAAATCCAGATTAAAGTCTCTTTTAATTACAAAAGAACCAGATATAATATTAATTAATTGCTTGTCATAAAACGTTTCAACAAGCCAAATATTTCTTTCTGGATATGTTAGTTCAAATTTCTCCATTATTCTTCATCTACTCCTACAACTATACAGTTTAAGTATATCAAATAGTAAAAAATAGTGCAATACAAATAACTCAATAAAAACAGAAAAAACGCGCAAGATTTTAATCTTACGCGCCTTTTGTAAAAAGGTTATTCTCTATCCTCTTGATAGAACTCATCCATGAACTCTTGAGCCTTTGGATTTCTCATAGAGCATTTTCTCATACATTCGATAATGTCCATGATTTCTCCCACCGCTTCTTCAAGGTCATCGTTTACGATGAGAAAGTCCAACTCCTTAGCTTTAGGCACCTCTTCAAGCGCAATAGCTTTTCTTCCCTCACCACGATTACCTCTACGCTCAAGTAGTGTTTCCTTATCCTTTGGCATAATATAAAAAGTAAGTGCAAAAGGATATACCGCTTTGATTGCAAGAGCTCCATTTACATCCTTATCAAAGAGCAAATCGTGAATGTGAAGTTCCTCTTGAGGAATTCTAAGCGTCCCATACCAATGTCCATCATAGTAGTTTGTTTCAAAAAACTTACCATGTTCCTTGAGCTCGAGAAAAGCTTCTTCAGTAAGGAATGTGTAATTATTTTTTACCTTATCCTCTTCTCTCTTTGCTCTTGTTGTAACAGACAAGACCTTGCGCATGTTCATCCGCTTAACAAGTTCTTCTCCAAGTCTGCCTTTTCCTGCTCCACTAGGTCCAGATAAAATTACCATCATACCATTCATAGTGCTATCTCCTTTTAATAATTATTAATAGAAAAAGTTCCAATGTGTATATATTATACTACACATTAGAACTAATTTCAATATTATGTAAAGTTATTACTGCCAATCTGAAATTGGTTTCTTTTTAGTTTTGAATTTACTTGGAGTCTCATAATTAAATGTTTGTTTTCTTGCTTCTAGAAGCTTTCTACGCCCTGCTTCAGATCTTGTGGATATTAACTTGCTATTTCCAATATACATCTTCCAATGCTTAAAGAAGTTAGAACATAGCGTTTTATTTACCGCAAGAATTTCTGGTGCAGAATAATATACTGGGAACACGCTGTTTCTACATTCGATTATATATTTTTGGTTACGCACATCATCAAATATTTCAGTAACTGCTTTTATTATCTCATTATTCTCTTGAAGAGTAACACCTTTTATTGTTAATGTAATTGTTTCTTCTTCATCATCAGCTTCTGTTTTTATTACAATCTTACTTCTTGGTGTTTTAACTATATTTGCTTCACATAGTGAGTTTACAACAACTACCGCCGCAATTTTTAATTGGTTTCTAGGCATATGCATATATAATGCTCTAAACAAACTTCTAATTGTTCTAAACTGTAATATTGCTGTAAGTAGTATTACTACTGTATAACGTATAAGCGGTTCTGTTAATTTAAGACCTGTTAGATTATATACTAGTTTTTCAGTATCAAAGAAAAAGTCTACTGCAACAGCTACCATCATTAGAACTAGGAAAACTATTAACATTTTAGCAATAGCAACATAGTCTATTGAACTAAACTTACGCACCATAAACTTACGTTTTGTAGTAACTTTAGTTACCATTCGCATGTTAGAGCCACCAAATCTATCTCCCATTTCAAACCATCTATCGTACATTCTTTCTCTGTCGCCACTTATTCTTAGCGCCTCTTTATTGTGCCTATCTATATCCGGTTTAGAAAATCTCTTTGGAAGAATATCTAATCTATCTATTCCACTTTCTATAATATTTAATGTTTGTCCTATCCCTACAAAAGAATCAAATCTCCTTTGTAGCATTTTGAAATCTGGATTATCCGTTCCATCTGTACCTTCCATTGTAAGTATCGGTGCATCTAAAACAGATACTAAATGCCATATATTAGCTGTTTTTCTTGGATTATCATTTGTCCTAATTGCTCTACCTCTCATTTGGTTAGATAATACAAATGAACCAACAAAGCTTGCAAGTATTAAGCTATTTATACTTGGTTCATCCCAACCTTCACCAAGTAAGGACTTAGTACCTATTATTATATTAATTTCACCATCTGCAAACAGCTTAGAAATACCTTTCATTGTAGTACTTCTATATTTCCCAGCTGGTTTCACTATAACATAATCTGGTGTTTTAATAACATCTACAAACGAAACATCTTCCTTGCTAATTCCTCTTTGTTCTAAATCTTTAACAAGCAGTTCTTTCTTACTTCTAGGTATCATAAATATACTTCCTGTTAAAACCGCCATACTCATAGATGGATTTTGTTCTATTAGATTTAATAGAATTGGAAACACACCTATCTTCTTTTGTTCTATATTATCTTCAAAAAGATATTCTTTTCTTAAGAAGTCTGTAAGTATTACCATTCTTAGATTATATCCTAAATTTGCATATTCCCCTTTTACAATTTGGTTTATGCTATCTAGTTTACTAACACTTGTTGTGAAGTATTTTTTAATACTTTCACTGTTAGTAAGGATTACTTTTTTCTTTTCTATAACGCCTATTTTGTTTAATTTAGCTTCTACTTCTTTTACTATTTCTATACATTTGTCTTGGGCAAAATATGGCATTTCTCCAAATAAAATGTATTGCAACAATCTCTCCATCCATTTAAGGTCAAGTGATGGTATTTGTTTGCTATGTCCTAATATTTCCACTTTATCTTTCTTTATTGGAGCATTAACAGAATTTAAGAAAACAAGCATGCTGCTATAGAATTCCGCATTATCTAAAACATCAGATAGATATCTAGAAGTTACATCTATATATGGATGCTCAAGTAGCATTTGTGCAAACGCTTTATTAAGCTTGATTTCTTCTACTACTTTATTAATATTATCTTTATGTTCTTGTATCTTATCTCTTTCTTCCTTAGTTGGATAACTAAAGTATACAAAATCTTGGTGTGGGCATAGATTCTTAGCTTGTACAAGTTCTGGCACAGATATCTCCATGTCTATATCTCCACAAAGCTTAACATATCTTTGCCATTCTACATAATCTGTATCATAAGGCGGAGTTGCTGTTAAAGATACAATTTTTACATCCTTAAGTTCAGATAATATGTTAGTTAAACTTTGCCACCATTCTGTTTTTAAGTGGTGCGCTTCATCAAGTACTATTGTTTTAATGTTATTTTTCTTTATTTCTGCTACTATATCATAGGCCTTAATGTCTATTGTAGTTTCTTGTTTTTCTAATTCCACATCATCATCTGTTTCTTCAAGGTCCCTTTTGTTAGTCATTTTAGTACGTTTATATGCATAATGAAGCCCTTGGTATGTTACAGATGTAAATTTATTCAAATAGTAGACATTGTCACTTATCCATTCTGGAGTTTTACTTCCTTCTGGCATAAATAATGTTACAAATCTATCTATCCATTGATTCTTTATTGTTACTGTTGGAGACAATATTAACACCGGATTATTTAATCTGCGTGCAAGCTCAAGCCCTAGTACCGTTTTACCAGAACCAGGTGCTGCAACTATATTTATTCTTCCGTCTTTTAGAAACCTATCTGCTTTTTCTAAAACTTTTGCTTGGTAAGGTCTCCAAGAATATTTGAATTTTATACTTTCATCAAACATATTAACCTCTTAAAATTATATATATTCAGTATATTATATATATTAAAAATTGACAAGTAAAAGCACGGAACAAATTGTTCCGCGCTCACAAATTAAGTCATATTGGCGAAAATTGCATTCTCAATCATGAACTTAACGATTTCTGTAATTTTTTCTACAGCTTCTTCTACTGTATCATACGTTACAAGAAAATCTAAAAGCTTGTTTTTTGTCTTCGGATCATTCCACCTAAGCTTAGAATTAAGAAATTCTTCTCTTTCTTCGCTTGGTAAAACATAAAACGTCATGGCCTTTGAATTATACTTTTTGATTTCCAAAGCAACATCCACGCTGTTAAGCATAAGCGTAATGCCTTCGCCTTTTTCAGAACGATCATATGGAGTTCCATAGAATACTCCACCTTCATCGTGATACTCTAAGAATTTGCATTCCTCAAGCATATCAAAGAAAGTTCTGCTTGGTACAATTTCAAAGATTTCACTTGCATCTTTATCTGTAGTATACTGCTTAAGATGCATTGCCTCCTTTAGATTTGAAAGTAACCCCCGTACAAGTTCTGTGCTAATGGTAGCATCTTTTACGCACATAATAACAAGTTTTTTCATAGCACTCTCTCCTTACATAAATTTATTTGGGCTAACCTATCTTTTCCCTCATTATATACTAAACATCTATTAATTGCAATGTCAAAAAAAGGCAGGCGGTTCCCAACTTGTGTTTTATGTAAACATGTGATATAATATTAGCGTAATTTAATAAGCTGACCAAAATATAATTAACAAGGAGAAAAAAGACAAAATGAGCAACAAAACTACTACTCTTAGTTTTCGCATCAATGAAGATGTTAAGAAACAGTTTGAAAAAACATGTGAAGCAATGGGCCTTTCCGCATCTGACGCGTTAAACATCTATGTAAAGAAAGTAATTAGCGAACAAGCTATTCCTTTTGATGTTAAAGCAAAGAAATAATCACGTACACATAAAAGCAAAACCACGTTAATAAAAATTAACGTGGTTTAATTTTACCTTATTCAGGTTTAGAAACAGCACTTAAATATGTCTTGTATTAACAACATATTATGCGCCTTAGAATACGCTGTGTCATGAAGATAATTGAAATATGCCACCGTTTCTGTTTTAGACATTTGCTTGGAAATGAATTCATCAAAAATCTGTTTGGTTTCATTCATATCTTCCTCGCAAACATTAAAACCCGGCAAACTTTCAAGGAACTCTCCTACTACCTTTTCAGAGCTATCCTCTTCATTAATGCCTTCTAACATATCTATACATGCTTTGAAAAGCCGTACTCCATTAACTGCTTTGTTGTACCGATCTGTAAATCTGTTTTTCAAGTAATCGTTTTGAATATCCATATTTTCGCTCCTATATTTATTAAAATTTTGTGTCTCTAAACTCTTAAAGGACCTCTATAAAACACTGCATATATTATATCACACTTAACATAAATTTTCAAAACAAAAACGAGGAATTATTCCTCGTTTTTATCAAGTTTCTTTTTTTCTGCTCTTTCTTTTATTTCATCCATAGTAAGATATGAATGTTGTCCCACCTTTTTTGGACATTCTGTTCTTACAAACCCAAGATGTGAATAATATGTCCGATTACCTATTTGATATCTTTTTGGACAAGATCTTCTAAAGCAAAATGCACATTTAATAACATTAAAAAACGCCATAAGTACCCTCCAAATTATTATATAGATTATTTTTTATCTCTACTGGATTATATCACAAAAACTCACTAAACACAACAAAAAGCAGGTATTACTACCTGCTAATTTGGCTCCTCAAGTTGGACTCGAACCAACGACCTATCGGTTAACAGCCGAGCGCTCTACCGACTGAGCTATTGAGGAATATATAAAAATTGGCGACCCCCTATTTTCCCG
>JAZSJJ010000009.1:0-161051 GCA_045534225.1 Clostridia bacterium | reverse complement strand
GCTTGGCCTCCGACTTGAATACAGCCAATTGAAGTAAAAGCAATGAGAGAAAAATTAATATCTGAATCTAAGAAGAAGGTAGATCACTCTAAGCTAGATAAAATTCAAAAAGATTTAGAGAGACAAAGAATAGCAGATATTAAGAAAAAGGCAGAAATTAAACAAAAGCAAACTGCTGCTTCTAAATTAGGAATTGAAATAGATTTTCAAATGCCTAAACCTAAGGACATACTTGTAATGACTAACAGTATGTACGTTCTAAAAAAAGCTAAGTTTAACAATATAGCAACATTAGAATCGTTATATAATAGTACTCAAAATAAGAAATTAAAAGAAACAATAGAGAATATATTAATAGGTGTAGAAGGTGGTGCATCAATACATGAAATGATGGCGCAATATCCAAAAATATTTCCACCGCTATATATAAACTTCATTAGAGTTGGAGAAAACTCGGGCTCTCTAGATATGGCACTACTACACGCTAGAGACTTCATGGAAAGTGAAATAAACCTAAAGAAACAAATAAAAGGTATATTATTACCAAAAGTATTAATGTTTTTAGGTATATGGATAGCCATGATAGCAGCGTTGTTATATGGTGTACCGTTAATTCAAAATGTATACGATATGTTTGGTGTGCAAAAAGCATTGCCACCAGCAACAATGTGGGCGCTTAATTTATCTAAAGCAATTGTTAAGTACTGGTATATAGTAGTAATGTTAGGAGCTGCTATATATGGAATATTTAAGGTTTATCTATCTACATCTATAGGTAGATATGAATGGGATAAAATGAAGATTAAACTCCCTGTAATAGGAACATTAAACTTAAATATTATAGCAAGCAAGTTTTTTAAAGCGATGCTTCTAAATTTAAGAAATGGACAGAGAATACAGGAAAGCTTGGAAAGTGCTAAATCTGTAACAACCAACTATTATTTCCTATCGTTGGTTGAAACCGGTAAGAACCAATTACAAGCCGGTGGTTCATGGATAGATCCATTTGAAGCAGATAAAGCATTCCCGGTAATGGCTATAGAAATGCTTAAGATAGGAATGCAATCCGACCTTGTAGAAATGATGGACAAGGTTGAAGAGTATATTCGTCAAGAAATAGATGAGTCAATACAAAAAACAATAAAAGTATTACCAGATGTAACATACGTATTTGTTGGTATCGTACTAATATTCTTCGTAATAGTAGTTATGGTTCCGCTTATGGATGTATACATGGGTGGATTCCTTATGGAAGGAATGTAAGATAACGATATACAAGCAAGGTAAAACACAATATTTATGCCTTGCTTTTTATATAAAAAGGAGGAACAAATGAAAAAAGGTATATCTTTAATAGTATTAGTTATTACAATAATTGTCATGATAATACTAGCAGCAAGTGTAGTTATTACACTTAGTAATACAGGAATAATAAATAGAGCTAGCGAAGCTGTAGATTTATCTAATGAAAGACAAGTACAAGATTTAGCTGCGTTAATTTGGTCAGATGCATTTATGGATGGAAAAAGAGGAAGTGCATTAGAAACAGAAGTGACAACAAAATTATCTGAACAAGGAGTAACATCAGATAAGTGGAATATAACTGTAACAGATACGGGAGTAAGCGTAAAGAATAAGAATAATTTAACATTAGGAGAGCTTATAACAAGTGCAGCAGATTATGGTAAAACCGTAGATTATGAAGCAAATGGAGTTACTGATTGGAAAGTTTTTTATCATACAAATGAATATGTATATTTAATAGCAAGCGAAAAATTGGAGTATGATAAAGTTCCAACTACTATACCAGAAGCGACAATAGCTAAAGTTAGTCTAACAATAGATAATGAAACTAAAGATGTGGGAAATATATGTTGGGAAGAAAATCATGGCCCAACAACTACTGGAACAATACAAAATCCGACATTATGGATGGCTAATTGGAGCAATTATTCAACTAATCCAAATGGGAGATGTGTTTCATATTTTTTAGATGAAACTTATTGGAGTGTATTTAAGAATGCAACAGAAAATTACAAATCATATGTGGTAGGCGCAATAGGAACACCAACAGCAGAAATGTTTGTAGCAAGTTGGAACTCTAAAAGAGAAGCCATAGGAAACGAAGAAATATACAATGTAGAATTGAATTTAACAACTCAAACAGGTGGATATGCTGTAAATGGAACACATGAAATAGAAATAACAAGTACGGATGATTTATATATTTGGAATAACGAATATAATGCAGCTATTTGGTTAGCATCTCCACATAGAGAAAGTCATCTTACATGTTATGTTGGTTTTGATCATGTTGGCGGAACAAATGCATACTTTACCGCTTACGGCATTCGTCCAGTAGTATGCCTAAAAGCATCAATACCAGCAACAGTTGGAACAACAACAGATTTTAGTTTAGTAAAATAAACATAAATTACAAAAATGTCACTAAAAATAGTGGCATTTTTTATATTATGTGATATAATTATACTGAATTTTTGGAGGGATTAATATGAAAAACTTTTTAAGAACAATGTTAGTAATTTTAGGCGTATTTGCAGTTGTTACTGCAGGTTGCTTATTACTTGCGGTTTCAGGTAATGGCAATGTTATAAGATTCGCTAGAATTTTAGAATATATTATAGGAAACAAGGCACTACAAATAACATCTCTAGTAGTACTTGCAGTATATGGATTATTTGGTGTACTTTCAGTTGCATTAAGTGGTAATCTAAATGATGATGTTAAGAGTGGAGTTGTATTAGAACTTAAAATAGGTGATGTACATATTTCTACACAAACATTTGAAAGTATAGTAATGAATGTTGCTAAAAAATATAATGGAATAAAAACAGCAAAGGTAAATATTAAATTAAGAGAAACTGGTGTAGGTGTAGATTTATATGTTTATGTATTACAAGATACAGTAATAACAGATATTACATCTAAAATCCAAGCGGATATTAAAGATACTGTTCTTAAACAAACAACAGTTGCAGTAGAAAATGTTAATGTAAGAGTTAAGGGAGTATACACACCAAACGAAAATAAAGAAGTTTAATTTTCGGAAGGGAGTAACTATGAAAAAAGAAAGTTTTTTAGATTATATAATTAAAAATAGATGGGTTATTTTGTGCGTAACTATTGTTTTATTTCTAGTATTTACTGGAATAGTAAAATTTTTAGTTGAAGCATTAATAACAGTAGCTTTATTAGTAGGTGCTATATATATAGGTAAACGTATCCAAGAAGATAACGAATATATATCTAGAGCATTTAAAAGAAGAAAAGAAGAAATAAAATACACAGTAAAAGATGATGATGAGGAGTAAAAAATGGGAAGAAGAAAGGCAAGAGACGTAAGTTTTAAATATGTATATGCAACGCTTTATGGGAATTGCGAAATGGAAGATACATTAGAAAGCATTATAACAGTATCTGAAGAAGATATGAAAACTTTAGATGCAGAAGAAAAAGCATATTTTGATGCTGCCATCGTGCGGTATATCTGAACATGAAAAAGAAATAGATAATATGATACTTGCGAAATTAAAAAACTGGAGCATTGAAAGAATATTTAAAATAGATCTTGCAATACTTAGATTAGCAGTTTATGAAATCGCATTCACAGAAGGTATTCCACCAAAGGTAGCAGTAAATGAAGCGGTAGAATTAGCTAAAAAATATGGAAATGATGCTTCTTCAAACTTTGTCAATGGAGTACTTAGAGAGATTTTAAAAGACAGGGAAGTATAATGGAAGAAAGAAAAGTATTTACAGTTTCTAATGTGAATAAGTACATAAAAATGGTGTTCGATAAGGACCCGTTTTTGTCATATGTGGCCATAAAAGGTGAGATAACAAACTTTAAGGCACATCAATCAGGACATTTGTACTTTACACTTAAAGATGAAACTTCAACAATAAAATGTGTAATGTTTAGAAACGCAGCGCAAAATCTAAATATAAAATTATCTGATGGTGCGTCTGTAGTTGTAACAGGAACAGTTAGTGTTTATGATGTTGGAGGTACTTACCAAGTATATGTAAAGAGCATATCTTTAGACGGTGTTGGTGAGCTTTACCAAAAATATGAAGCACTAAAAGCAAAGCTTGAGGCTGAAGGTTTATTTAGCCCAGCATATAAAAAGAAAATACCATACATGCCAAGTCGTGTTGGTGTAATAACTTCAAGTACAGGTGCAGTTATTAGAGATATAATAAATGTAAGCACAAGACGTTTTACAAATGTTAATTTGTTATTATATCCAGCAGCAGTTCAAGGTGCAGATGTTGCATCGACTGTGATTGAAGGAATAAAGACATTTAATAGTAGAGATGATATAGATGTAATAATTATAGCTAGAGGACGGCGGCTCTTTTGAAGATCTATTTGGATTTAATGATGAAAACTTAGCAAGAGCAATATTTGCATCAAGAATACCAATAGTATCTGCAGTAGGGCATGAAACAGACTTCACTATTTGTGATTTTGTTTCGGATTTAAGAGCTCCAACACCAAGTGCGGCAGCAGAGCTTGTATATCCGTCAGAAGCAGAAATTAAGTCTAAACTAGATTCGTTAAATATCCGTATGAGAACAGCAGTGTTAAACAAACATGCAAGATATAAACAATATTTAACAGCCTTAACAAAAGGTAGACTTGAAAAACGTCCTATGGATATTATTGCAAAATATAGAATGATGACAGATAACTATGTTAAACATTTAGAAGCGGGTGTAGTAAAAGTACAAACTAAATGTAGAGCAGCTTTTGAAAAACAAGTGGCATTATTAGATTCATTAAGTCCATTAAAGACAATGGCTAGAGGATACTCAGTTGCTACAAATGAAAGTGGCAAGTTAGTAAATAAAACTGGAGATGTTAAGTCGCGGTGAAAGCCTAATAGTTAAAGTAATGGATGGAAAAATAAAAACAAGAGTAGAAAGCGTAGAGGCTTAAGGAGGAAATATGGAAAAGACTTTTGAACAAAGCATAAAAGAATTAGAACAAGTAGTATTAGAACTTGAAAAAGGTGATTTAAGCCTTGATGATGCAATAGCTAAATTTGAAGCAGGCATAAAGCTTTCTAAAGAATGTGAAAGCAAACTAGATACAGCAGAAAAGAAAATAAATGTACTAGTTGGAAAAGATGAATTAAAAGAAGAGCCTTTTGTTGTAGAAGAATAGTTATTTACACATAATTATATTAGGTGATTATGTGGATAAAAAGAAATTAAAATTAAAAGAAACAAAACAAACTGTGGATAAAGAAACAAACAGAATAAAAGAAGAAGACTACGGTTATGATTTTGTTCCTACACTAGACAATTCTTTAAATATTGATGAACAAAAGGTGAACGCCAAAAGGTTAGAAAATATTGAAAAGAAAAGAGGAAAATAAAATGAGTGAATTTACAATTAAAGATATAGTTGCATTATGCAAAAACAGAGGATTTATATATCCTGGTTCAGAAATATATGGTGGTCTTGCAAATACTTGGGATTATGGTCCTTTAGGTACAAGACTAAAAAACAACATTAAAGATACTTGGAGAAAAAGATTTATCCAAGAAAGAAAAAACAGCTTTGAAGTAGATGCAGATATATTAATGCATCCAAGAGTATGGGAAGCAAGTGGTCACGTAGCAAGTTTCTCAGATCCACTTCTAGACTGTAAAGAATGTAAAATGAGACTTAGAGCAGATAATCTAATAAATGATTTTGATGAAAATGCTCATGCAGATGGTATGACTAAAGAACAAATGGTAGAATACATTACTGAACACAAAATACCATGTCCTAAATGTGGTAGCTCAAACTTTACAGGTATTAGAGAATTTAACTTAATGTTTGCAACACAAAGAGGTGTTACTGCAGACAACCAATTAACAATATATTTAAGACCAGAAAATGCTCAAGGTGAATATGTTAACTTCTTAAATGTTCAAAGAACAATGAGAGCTAAACTACCATTTAGTATTGGTCAAATTGGTAAAGCGTTTAGAAATGAAATAACACCAGGTAACTTTACATTTAGAACAATAGAATTCGAACAAATGGAATTCCAAACTTTCTGTAAAGAAGGTCAAGATGAAGAATTATATGCATACTTCAAAGAATATGGTAAAAAATATTTCATGGATTTAGGTTTACCAGAGGATAAATTAAGATACCATGATCACGAAAAATTAGCATTCTATGCTAAAGCTGCGTGTGATATAGAATACTTATTCCCATTTGGTTGGGGTGAAATAAACGGTACACACAACAGAACAAATTACGACTTAACAAGACACCAAGAATATAGTGGTACAAGACAAGAATATATTGATCTTGAAACTAATGAAAGATATATTCCATATATCATTGAATCTACATATGGTCTAGATAGAACAGTTCTAGCAGTAATGTGTGAAGCTTATGAAGTACAACAATTAGGTGAAGGTGACGAAAGAGTAGTATTACACTTAAGTCCAAGAATAGCTCCTATTAAAGTAGCGGTTCTTCCTTTATCTAAGAAATTATCTGAAAAAGCTAATGAAGTATATGACATGTTAAGAATGAAATATATGTGTGATTACGATGAATCAGGAAGTATCGGTAAGAGATATAGAAGACAAGATGAAATTGGTACGCCATACTGTATTACAGTAGACTTCGATACATTAGAAGATGGTACAGTAACAGTAAGAGATAGAGATACTATGGAACAATTAAGAGTAAAAATTGATGAACTTGAATCATACTTTGGAAATAGATTTGATATCTAATTACAATAATATATAAAATATTTATAAAGCTTGGACATATACATATGGTTATGATATAATAACCGTATGTAAAGCCAAGCTTTATTGTTTAATAGGGGGGTATATAAATGAAGCAAAAAATATCGGTAATAGCACCTTGCTATAATGAAGAGGAAGTTGTAGATAAATTTTATGAAAGAATGTCTGCTGTATTAAAGGAATTCACAGATTACGATTATGAAATGGTATTCGTAAATGATGGAAGTAAAGATAATACATTAGATATGTTAGTAGAATTATCTAACAAAGATGAAAATGTTAAAGTAGTATCTTTCTCTAGAAACTTTGGACACCAAGCTGCAGTTACTGCTGGAATGAGAAATAGTAGTGGAGATGCTGTAGTAATAATAGATGTAGATTTACAAGATCCACCAGAGACTATTGGTGACATGGTTAATCTTTGGAAAGAAGGAAATGATGTTGTATATGCAGTAAGAAGAAGTCGTGAGGGTGAAAGTAAATTTAAGCTTATGACAGCTAAAGCTTTCTATAGATTTCTTAATAAATTATCTGATGTATATATTCCGTTAGATACTGGAGATTTTAGATTAATAGATAGAAAAGTTGTAGATGTAATATGCGCTATGCCAGAGCATAACAAATTCTTAAGGGGACTTGGAAGCTGGGTTGGCTTTAAGCAAACACCATATGAATATGATAGAAAACAAAGAGCAGCTGGAAAGACTAAATATCCACTTAAAAAGATGCTTAAACTAGCACTTGATGGTATGATAAGCTTTTCAACAAAGCCACTTAAAATAATTGCAGGACTTGGAATATTTAATATAATATTATCTTTTGCAATTTTAGTATATGCATTATGTTCATATATATTTGAATTAAATACATTAATGCCAGGGTGGACATCAATAATGGTAACAATGACATTTATGTTTGGTATGCTATTTATAGCTATATGGATTCTTGCAGAATACATTTCTAGAATATATGATGAAGCAAGAAAGAGACCAGAATATATTATTAGAGATAAATATAATTTAGATAAGTAGGTGTTATATGGATAAAATTAAAATTAATATAAAGAAAAATATAGCACCAATATTACTTACTCTTGCAATGGTAATAAGTATTATAATATTATGTCCTAAACCTATGCAAAACGATACTTTTTGGAGTATTAAAGTGGGTGAAAAACTTGTTAAAGAGTGGACATGGGATATTGATACATTTTCTATGCATGAGGGCTTAAAATATGTAGCACATCATTTCTTTACAGATGTAGTAATATATTTTGTTTATGCGATAGGTGAATTTACAGGACTTTATATATTAGAAGTATTAATGGCACTTGGGCTAGCGTGGCTTATGTATTTACTAAACATGGAGCTATGTGGAAGTAAAAAGCTATCTTATTCAATGCTTTGTGTGCAAATGGTATTAATGACAATGTTCATTTCCGTAAGAGCACAAATGATAAGTTATATGTTATTTGCTATAGAACTGCTATTATTAGAAAAAAGCAGGAAACAAGATAAGCTTAAATATTATATAGGTCTTGGAATAATTCCGCTATTACTTACAAATTTCCATATGGGAGTTGCACCATTTTACTTTATACTTTTAGGAGTATATGGACTAGACGCGCTAAATATAAAGTTTTTATGGTTAAATACAAATACAAAACCAGATGCTAAAAGATTTAAGAAATTAATACTTTTAGGTGTAATTGGAATTTTATTATTGTTTGTTAATCCGTATGGAATTGATGGAGTGATGTACTCTTTCAAAACTCTTGGAAATGATTTTATAAATATGTATATAGATGAATTCCAACCATTCTCAATGAGAGATAGTATTACTATGCTACACGTATTTTATATAATATTTGTAATATTTGTATTTATGGTAAGTAAAGCTAAAATAGAACTAAAGGATATGCTTTTAATATTTGGTACATTATTTATGCATTTTACAGCATACAGATATACAAGTTTGTTTATAATATGTAGTGCGGTAATAGTAAAATACATATTAAGCATAATAAAGACTATGGATTTAGAAAAAGTAGACAAGATAACTTTTGTTGTAACTAGTATAATGGTGATGTTAGTACTAGGAGTGGATATGCTTTCTACTAGAAATTTAGATTATTTAGAAGATGCGGTAGCACCCGTAAAAGCTGTTGAAGTATTAAAGGAAAATATAGACGAAGATACAGTATTATATAACGAGTACATTTGGGGAGGATATTTAATACTAAATGATGTCAAGGTGTTTATAGATTCAAGAGCAGATTTATATACTGAAGAATATAACGAAGGAATAACTGTGGCAAAAGATTTTGCTAAGATTCAAATGTTACAAGAAGGATATAAAGATGCAATGGAGAAATACAATTTTAATACATATTTAGTACAGACTAACTCATTGACTTCTAGAATGTTAGATGATAAAGAAGATTATGAATGTATTTATACAGATGATACAGCAAGTATATACAAGAAGATAAAATAATGTATATAATATAAATGAAGGATATGCAAAAAGGATAACAACAACAGTTGTTATTCTTTTTTATTTTCAAAAACTATTCCATTTTGAAAAAATATGTAATATAATCATAAAAGATAAAGAGGGGATAAATATGGAAAATTATGAAGAACTAAAAAAACATGTAAACATATTATTAGTAGACGATGATTTAGACTACATACAAGTAACAGCCTTTTTCTTAAAAACAAAAGGGTATAATGTAGATATAGCAACAAGTGGATCAGATGCAATAAATAAGGTAAGTAGCGGTAATTTCCATATTATATTGTTAGACTATTATATGCCTGAACTTACAGGAGAAGATGTAGTAAATAAAATACGTGAGTTTAACGATAGAGTCATAATAATATTACAAACTGGATTTGCTGGACAACAGCCACCAGAAGAAACATTAAAAAGACTTAATATACAAAATTATCATGATAAATCTGATGGAGTAGAAAAGTTATTATTACAAGTAACATCAGCTGTAAGAATATTTAATCAACAAAACTTAATAGAACTTTCTAGATACAGAATAAATGCTATGGGAAAACTAGTTAAAGGAATAGCAGAAGAATTAAAGACTCCGTTATTATCTATAGGGGCTAGTATGGAAGCTACAAAAATGCTTGTAGATAGCATAAAGTCTGATACGGGTGATGAAGCTTATGGCAAGCTAAATGCAGCTTACCTAAATAGTAAGAGCCAAATAGAAAGAATAGATAAGATTTGTAAAACAATAATAAATCAAACAGATGAAGGTAGTGCGAAGGTAGGGCTTACAGTTAGAGATATTATTGAAACATTAAAATTAATGACAGCAAATGAAATGAGAAGTAAATGTGCAATTTTTGAAGAAAACATAGCGTTAAAACCTGATTCATATGTATACGGAGCTATCGATGATGTAATATTTATACTTTGTGAGATAGTTCATAAGTTAATTGAAAAATCTGAAAATGGAGATAAAATTATATTAAATATGCGCGAAAACGATACAGCGTGGTACATTTCATTAAGTAGCGATAAATCTTACTTATTAAATAAAACACAAATATATTTAATAAAAAATATAACTGGAAGAATTGCAGACATTGGATTTGAAGAAGTTGCAAATCAATATGTAATAGAATTGAAGAAAAACAAAGGAGAATAATTATGGGTGGAAATAAATTAATGGGAATAGCTGTAATAATACTAGGAATAGGATTTATAGTACTAGGAATGGGAATGGCATATCGTAATATGAATGCAACTCCAGATACAAATACGGATGATACTAATGTACAACCATATGCGGAATCGGCATATATTGAAGTAATAGATTAGAAAATGAATTGGAAGAAGAGGTTATTTAATTAGCCTCTTTTATTTTTTCTATTGGCAAAAGCAAAAAAATATAGTATAATATTAAAAGTACGGGGGTGTACTGGTTTTGACGGCTATTTTAAAGTACAGGTAGCGAGTAGTGGATGGTCGCTTCGGCCACTATAAAAAAGCGAAATTTAAATTTAAACGCTGATAATAGATTAGCAATGGCTGCTTAATGTAAGCGCCTGTTCATATAGTTTTCGCCGTAGGGATTATATGGGCATCAATTATACGGAAAACAAAGTTATCTTTGCCACTAAGATAATGGGTAACTAAATGGCTACTAGATATAAGTTTTGTATCTATTACAAGTATCTGGGAAACAATAAATAGATACTGCACTCGGAGAAGCAGGTATGTATAGAAATTTTCGGACATGGGTTCAATTCCCATCACCTCCACCAAATAAGACATCAACTAGAAATAGTTGGTGTTTTTTTATTATATTGCAGTAGATAGGTGGTATCTTGATTTATTATGTAAATTAGTGTATACTTATTGCAGTATATTTATAGATCCTTTTAGGTGATATAATCATCAAATTCAAAATAATTATTTTAAGGAGGATAGCTAATGCTTTCAAAAGAACAAAAAGAAAAATTACGGAAGATACATATCTACGAATTAGCTACTGAGGAAAAGAAAGGTGTAGCAATCGTACGAAAGTTAGTTCCAAAAGGAAAAAAGAACAAAGAACAATCTTGTTGGAAAGAAGTCAAATTTAAGATTCCATGTACTTACGAAATACTAGAAGATGTTATTGTACGAATCTTAGCAAATGGGTTTTCAAAAGTCGAAAGAGTTGCTCCTGCAAACGCAAATTGTATTGTAAGAGTTTTTAGAAAACTGCATTACAATTACGATTCAAGTATGATCTTTAATATGTATGGTGCAGATGTTTTTGCAAGACATGGTTCAAGGTGGACATCTGAAAGTGAAGGCTCTGGAACGGAGTTCTATTTAGACTATACAAAGTGTTTAGTTGGACAATGGTTGTATCAGGATGAACAAATAGTCTTTGATGCAGATTTTGTAGATTTCTACATCAGAGTAATTCCTGAAGAAAAACAAGTGTAATTTTATATCTAACAGGAGGAATAATAATGTTTGGAGTTAGTTTAACGATTATTTTAATTGCTGCCCTTATAGGAGCGGTAATTGGAGGAGTGGTAGTAGGAGTCGTATGTTATCGTAAAGGATACAATAAGATGCATAAAGAAGCTCACGAATATGCAAAGTTGCACTTACTTGGATTTAATCTTTAACAAATAAACTAGGAGGAACAAAATGAAAATAACAGAATTACCAGCTTACATACGGTTAAGAGAATGGTTTGAAGCCAAAGGCTATACAGAAGGTGTAAAAGACGATATGCCCATATACTGTTGGGATAATGTAAGTTACACACCAGCAGACATAACACCAGGACATTACGTGTATGCGATAGAGTATTCCAAAATCAAGTTTTGGGAGGTACCTTATAATTTTAGAACAAGAGAGTTCTTTTTACACGCATTATCTGGTGCATATGAAGACCTTGTTCAATATGTTAAGAGCAATCCTGATGAGTTCGATAAGCAGTTCTTCAAAGATCATATAGCGACAGAATATTACGGTCTTGAGTTTGAGTTAAATGACTTTGAGTATATGCCACTTGAATATATCGATGAAGAGATGGTGGCATGTGCTATGTTCAGAGCAATCAACATGCGTTATGCAGAAAGACGTGGTGACTGTGATGATTGGTTCTATTCTGTTTACAGAAGAAAGCCTGAAGTTCTCACACAGGACTTGTACATTCTTGGAGCCCGCTGTTTTGCAGAAAGGCGTGGCGATGTAAACAAATTCCTTGCTATTACACCTGAAGAATACAGAACGCCTGAATACTACTTTGCACTCTGCTTAAGGAATCATACTCCTGTGATGGAAGATATTCCAGATGAGGTTCTTACTACTAACTTTCTTATAACCTTAATTAACGAGAGCGTAGAAAACATTCGCTCTTTTAGTGAAAAGGCACTTGAAATGGAAGCAGAAATGCAAGGAAGAGGAAAGGTAAAATTCTGGCAGGCAGCGGTAATCAACGATGGTTATTCTATAAGAGATATTCCCCTTAACGAGGAACGTATCAACTTTTTCCTTGCTCTGTATGCTAAAGACACACCGCAATATGAATATGGTTTCAAGAGTCATTACAAGGCATATCTTAGGGAAAAGAAAGGCGAGGAGAAGCCTAGAAATACCACAACTGAGCTTGCAGGAATGATGGCTCTTATGGGTGCAATGTCTGGAATGCCTAACGATGAGGCGATTGACCAAAGTACGGAATTTTTGAAAGGCAGTACAAACAGAAAAACACATCTTCCTATTTATTATGCCAATGTGGTGCCGGAAAAGTATTCTAAGGTATATGATAAAGAAGAATATCTCTTGGAAATATACAAGAAGATAGGTGTTCAGGTAGAAGGGGAATTTGACTGCTTTTACTATGATGTCGTTCTTCCGGAGACTCTTTCGGTATCTATGCTTGAGGGAGACTATGTTGTAAAAGACGGAGATGGAAACATCCTTATTCGTTATTATGACAGAGGGCCTTTCTATGACAGGGCGGTTAATGTAACAGAGATTAATGTTACACTTTAACACAACTATTAAAGAAGAGTTCTACATTTGTAGAGCTCTTCTTAATTTTTTTGTACATATTTTACTCTTAACTTGCTTTTGAAAATTACTTAATATATAATGGCTATATGTAAGGGGGAGACTATAATATGAAAGAAGTTTCACTAAATTTTGAAGGACTAATATATTATATAGAAGATGAAGAAATGAAGCAAATGGAGTCTGCAGTTTTAGCAGCTCATGATATGTTAGAAGAAAGAACAGGCGCAGGAAGAAGCATGCTAGGATGGAAAGACTTGCCTGAAAGAATTACAGAAGAAGAAATCGCCAAAATAAAAGAAGCGGCGGATAAGATAAGAACTCAAGCTGAAGTGCTTGTTGTAATAGGAACTGGTGGATCATATCTAGGTGCAAAAGCAGTTATAGATATGCTATCTGATCCGTTATATAATATGCAACCAAATAGTAAGAGAAATGGCCCACAAGTTATATTTATAGGTAATAATTTAAGTGGTAAATATTTAAGAAGTGTAATTGAATATATTGAAGATAAAGATGTAGCAGTAAATGTTATATCTAAATCTGGTACTACATTAGAACCAGCAGTTGCTTTTAGAATATTAAAACTATTTATGGAAGAAAAGTATGGTATAAGTGGTGCTGCAGAAAGAATATATGTAACTACAGATGCTGAAAAAGGACTACTTAGAGAAATAGCTATAAAAGAAGGCTATGAAACATTTATAATACCACATGATGTAGGCGGAAGATATTCAGTATTATCTCCAGTTGGGCTATTACCAATTGCAGTAGCAGGAATAAACTTTGAAGACATTTTAGACGGTGCGTTATTTGCAAGACATATGTTTAATGTGCGTAAACTAGAAGATAATGATTGTTACAAATATGCAGCTGCAAGAAATATATTACATAGAAAAGGTAAAGATATTGAAGTAATGGCAACATATGATCCAACTTTACAATATTTTATTGAGTGGTATAAACAATTATTTGGTGAAAGCGAAGGTAAAGATGGTAAAGGAATATTCCCAGCTGGAGTTACATTTACAGCAGATTTACATTCTATGGGGCAATTATTACAAGATGGTAAGAGAAATCTATTTGAAACAGTTATAAACATTGATGTAGATAAGAGCTTTATAAAAGTTCCTGAGATAGAGAACAGTATGGATAATCTAGATTATATAGCTGGAAAGACTATATCTGAACTAAACAAAGTAGCAGAAAAAGCAACATGCATGGCTCATATGGAAGGTGGAGTACCAATTATAGAAATAAATGTAAAAGAACTTAATGCATATAGTGTAGGACAATTAATATACTTCTTTGAAAAAGCTTGTGCAATAAGCGGATATATGTTAGGGGTAAATCCATTTGATCAACCAGGTGTTGAAGAATACAAGAGAAGAATGCGTGAGATGTTAAAAAGAGATTAAGGATAGTATAATGAAAAACATATTTAAGACCGGTATAACTGGTAATACATTAAAATTAATAGCTTTAATAACTATGGTATTAGATCACATTGGATATTATTTTGCCAGTGAACTAGACTATGGAGTATTACTAGCGTTAAGGTGGTTGGGCAGAATGGCAATGCCTATATATACATATTTAGTAGTGCAAGGTTTCTTTTATACCAAAGATTTCAAAAAATATGTAGGTAGAATGTTTGTACTTGCTGTTATAACACAAGCAAGTACTAGTCTTGTGGGATATATAGGTTTCAGGATGACTGAAATGTATTATCCACAGGTTTGTAATAGCTTAAATGTATTATTCACATATACGATAGCTTTAATAGTATTAAAGTTGTTTCATGAGAGAATAATAATAAAAAAGTGGGATTATACTAAAAACTTAAGCGTAAGAATAATTTCAGCAATAGTTCTAGTTTCAGTAGGTGTGTTAGTACCTATGGATTATTCATATATTGGATTATTACTATCTGTTTTATTCTACTTTATAGAGAAATATAAAACAAAATATATGGTATCGACAGAGAAGATTAGGCAATTAATAAGAATGGCTAAGTTAGATGATTCTAAGCTAGTACGCATAGTGTATATCTTAGCTTTAACGCTTGCATTAGTCGCTTTAGCACCCGCAGAACCATATCCAATACCCGTAATACTCGCTATAATACCAATAGCACTATACAATGGTGAGAGAGGAAATAAGTCTAAAATATTAAAATATGGTTACTATTTAACTTTCCCATTACAGCACATCTTACTTTATTCACTAGCAATAATGTTCGTGTTAACATAATTTTAACATATTTCCTTTACTTTTAATGTGCCTTGTGATATAATTTTATTGTATTTAGGAATTATTTCGGTCTAAAATACATAAGAATAAGTATAAAAGCACATAAGGAGGAAAGAAAGTGGAAATATACAGTGAAAACAATTTTGTTACTTTAGGTGGTACGGTAGCATCAACATTAGAAGAAAGCCATGAAATATATGGTGAAAAGTTCTACAGATTCTATATAGAAGTAGATAGATTAAGTGGTATGGCAGACAAAATACCAGCAATCATATCTGAAAGACTAATAGATGTAAACAATTTTGAAATTGGCAAATTAATAAAAATCGAAGGCCAATACAGATCATACAACCAAGTATTAGAAAATGGTAAATCTAAATTAATACTATCAGTATTTGTAAAAGATATTAAAACAGAAGATTTAGATGAAAAGACAAAAATGGAAAATTCTTTAACATTAATAGGTTGTATTTGTAAACCACCAATATACAGAAAAACACCTTTAGGAAGAGATATTGCAGATGTACTTGTAGCAGTAAACAGAGCATATAACAAATCAGATTACATTCCTTGTATATTATGGGGAAGAAACGCAAAATTCTGCCAAAACTTAGCTATAGGAACTAATGTAAAATTAGAAGGAAGAATCCAAGCTAGAGAATATGAAAAGAAATATGAAGACGGAACAGCAGAAAAAAGAGTTGCATACGAAGTATCTGTTTCTAAATTTGAAGAATATAAAAAAGAAGACTAGAGAAATAATTTACGGAAAAAAGCACTTAGTGAAAACTAAGTGCTATATTTTATACTTAGTGGATCTATATGTTTACTGTTTTTATATAGCGTAAAGTGAAGGTGTGGGCCTGTTGTCATACCATTAAGTTTGCCGTTTTTTAGATATTTAGGACCTACATAAGCAACAAGTTCACCTGCTTTTACAGATTGCCCTTTCTTAACAACAAAATTTGAAGAAATATGTCCATACATAGATTTATATCCATTTGAGTAGGTAATAATAACATTATTACCATATCCTTTAGAATATCCGATAAAAGACACAACACCATCAGACATTGCATAAAGTTTTGTACCTTCAACTAAAGCAATATCTATACCGTTATGGAAATGATAGTAATTAAGAGTTCTATAACCATATTTTGAGGTTATTGTATATTTTTTGTTTGTAATAGGGAAAGATAGATTAGTATTTGAATTGGAAGAAAACAAAGACATTAAGATTGTAAAAAGTAATATAAAAATTGTATATTTATTTTTCATGTAAGAATAATAGCACGCCAAATAAACGATGTCAAATTAGAAAAATAGTCGAATTATGTAGTGATTTACTAAATAAAATATTACATTAATATTACAAATGAAAAAAATAGTTGCATAAATTAAAATCGCGTGGTAGAATACAGGTATATCATAAATAAGGAGGAAAAATTATGAAAAAATTAATGAAAGTATTACCAGTTATGATGTTAGTATGCTTAGCATTTACTTCTGTATTTGCTATAAACATGAACCTTAACAACCTAACTCAAGGACAAGCTGGAGCTACTACAATAACTCAAGCTTCAGGTAGAGCATGGGCTACAGTTGTAACAATAGTTCAAATACTAGCAGTTGCTGCAGTAGTATTTGCAGGTTTAAGATACATGTTCGCATCAGCTGATCAAAAAGCAGATATCAAAAAGAGCATGGGAACATTAGCAATTGGTGCTGTTCTAGTATTCGGTGCTACTACAGTAATCAAATTTGTATCTACTGCAACTAACCAAATTATTAGATAATAAGAAAATGAAATTAACAAGGGCAAGCAAATGCTCTTGTTTTTTTATATTTAAATGGAGAATGTTGGTATATAATGTTACAAAAACATTACAAAATTAGTATGTGAATAAAAATTCTTGCAAAAACGCTTGCTAAATGGTAAAATGCAATTATAGAAATGAAAGAGGTAAAAAAATATGAAAAAATTAGCAAAGAGATTAGTAAAAATATTACCTGTTGTATTAATGGTATGCTTTGTTGTTACTTCAGTTTTTGCTGCGGTTAACACAAACATAGATATTCCAAATGGTGCATCAGGAGCAGCATCAACTACAATAAAGACTGCTACAGGTAAAGTATGGGCTACAGTTATAACAATAGTTCAAATACTTGCAGTTGCATCAGTTGTTTTTGCGGGTATAAGATATATGGTGGCATCTGCAGATCAAAAAGCAGATATAAAAAGAAGCTTGGGAACATTGGCTATAGGTGCAGCACTAGTATTCGGCGCAACAACAATAATTAAATTTGTTGTTACTTCAGCAAACCAAGTTATAAGATAAACAACATATTATTACAAAAAAATTACAAAACGTTTTTGTAACTTGAATTTTGTTGCATATACAAAAATAAAATGATAGAATTCAAATAAGAGATAAGGAGAAAAAGATATGAGTAAGAAAATAATAGCTAGTTTAGTAGTTGCATGTATCGTAGTTTTAGCTGGTATATTTGTTACTACTTACGCAGTAACCGCAAGTTTCCCAAATGGTTCTTCAGCATCATCTACATTAACAGGAGTTGTTGGTAAGACTTGGAATACAGTAAGCATAGTTGTACAAGTTATAGCTGTTGCAGCAGTTGTGTTTGCTGGTGTTAGATATATGTATGCTTCAGCTGAAAAAAGAGCAGACATAAAGAGAGGATTGTCATATCTAGCAATAGGTGCTGTATTTGTATTTGCAGCGGCTACAGTAGCAAGATTTATTGTTAGAGCCGGCGATTATATAATATAATTTGTTAAGTGTACAAGAGATAAGTGCATTTTGTATGAGGTGAGAAAAAATGTTAAAAAAAGTATTAATTAGTGTGATGTTATTTGTATTATTAATAACTCCACATGTTCTTGTAAATGCGGGAATGTTAAATAGCATTATAGGACAAGGAACAAATTTTGTAAAAAATCATAGAACTGAAGCAATAGGAAGCTCTATAAAAACTATAATTTTGGATGATATAAAACCAGCTGTATTTAGTATAGGAACATTAATATTTGCAGCTGTTACTGTAATACTTGGTGTTAAGTTTATTTGGTCAAGCGCTGAAGGAAAATCTGAAGTTCAAGAAGCATTACCAGGTTTTGTGTTAGCGGTAATATTCTTCTATTTAGCAGAACCGCTTATAGACTTCTTACTTGGAAGCACATCATCATTTACAGGATTTAGTAGCATAAACACTATGATAAAAAATGCTGGAGCAGGAACAACAAGTTGGGGTACTATAGCAAGCGCAACAATAGGATTAATAAACTATATTGTTAAATATTTAGCATTAGCAGGATTAGTATATCTAGGTATTAGATACATGATTGCATCTGCTGAAGGTAAAGCAACAATGAAAGTTAGTATGGCAGGAGCTGTAATAGGTGTGTTATTTACATTCTTAGCTACAAATGTTGTACAATTTATCATTGATGCGGGAGACAATATTATATAAAAAATATATGTGAAAAAATCAAATATTTCACAAATATTTCAAACAAAATACAGAAATATTTAAAAGTAAAAAAAAGAGCGATAGAAAACGGCAGAAATGTTGTGTTTTATCGCTCTTTATGATATTCTTTAAGGGATAAATAGGAGGTTAAAAATGGGAAATACTTATGGGGTTCCTAGAAGTGCAAAAGGTGAATCAAGAATACTATATATATTCACTGTAAAATCGTTAATAGCAACAGCTATTATGGGTGCTATAGGTCTTATACCATATAACATATTAGCGAAAGTAGATCAAAAGACAGCAGGAATAATAGTTGTAGTTTGTTTTGCTGCTTTAGGATATGGAATAATGACATTAAAGATACCTGATTCTCCAATAATGGGTAAATTCAGGAGAGCTGGTGGAGAGCAACTAAGCGATATATTGATTCGCACACTTACTTTTAGCAAAAGAAAAAAGATTTACGTATATCGTAAGGAGGGTAAAAAACTATGGGACAAGAAGTAATCATAATGATTGCTCTGGGTACAGTACTTGTTGTAGCAGGATTTATATTTATGCTATCAAAAGGTAAATCACAACCCGGGCCATCAGAAACGATAGGTGGAAATGGACAGCCAGCAGCACCGGTCGAAGCTAAAAAAGTAAAAAGGGTAGAAAAACCAGTAGATAAACATGACATGAGTGGTTTTATAAAATTTGATAAAATAGCCAATGATATGATTTATCAAAACAACGGTGAAAGATACTCAATGGTTTTACAATGTAAAGGTGTTAACTATCACCTAATGTCAGAAATCGAACAAATGGCAGTTGAAGAAGGTTTCATAATGTTCTTAAATACATTAAAATTCCCAATTCAATTATATGTTCAAACAAGATCAGTAGATTTATCAGAAAACATTAAAACATACAAAGATAGAGTTAAAGGTTTTGTAGACAAACAAAATGAAGTTTCAGCTAAATGTGCAGAAGTTGAAGATGATGTTGATTCAACAAACGAAGAAATAAGCTATATGAGAAAAGAAAAATTAAAATATACAAATATAGCGGAATATGTATCAGACATAACAAGATATGTTGAAAGAATGGCGCTTAATAAACACATGTTACAAAGAAACTTCTACATCATATTCTCATACAACAAGAATGAATTAGCAACAATGGAAAAATTCACTAAAGAAGAATATGAAGATATGTGTTACAGAGAATTGTATACAAGAGCACAAGCTATAATGAGTTCTTTAGCAACATGTTCAGTAACAAGTAGAGTTTTAACATCTAATGAAGTTGCACAATTAATTTATTCTTCTCTAAACAAAGACGATGAAAAATTAATGAACATTAAAGATGCATTAGAAGCTGGATTATTTAGATTATACACTTCAAGTGAAGATGTTCTTAAGAAGAAGAGAGAAATGCTTGATGCTGAACTACAAAAAGAAGGCATGAAACGTGTTGAACAAGTTGTAGAACAAGCAAGAGCTAAAGGAATGTTAGTAACAGAAGCAGAAAGCGAAGAAGCAGTTCAAAAAGAAATAGATAAAAGAGCTATTAAAATAATTGATCAATCAGAAGTTGATGAAAAAGTAAAGGACACATTGAAAGATGTTATAAAAGATAACAGAAGAGAACGTGTTAAAAAGATGAATGAAGCTTTAGGTAGAACTGAAGGTTCAGAAAAGAAAAATGTTGTAATGCAAGAATCTGTTTTAACTGCAAATGATGTTTTATCTGAAGAGACAGAAGAAATGGGAACTGATGCGGAAGCGAGGGCTGAAACAGTACAACAAACACCATCAGAACCTGTAATGCCGGTTCAAGAAACAATAGTTCAAGAACCAGTAGTTGAGGTTGAAGAAGAACCGTTGGTTCAAGAACAGCCTATAACAGATGTTAACGAGCCAATTATAGAAACACCAGTAGTAGAAGAAACAGTTGTAGAAAATGTTGCTGAAACGCAAGCGGCACCACAACCATTCTCACCACTTGCTGGAATGGATGATCTTCTAGATGATGAAGAAGATGATGATATGATAATAGGAACAAAGGAAGGAGAGAGTACAAATGAAGGATAAACCAGTAAAAGAAGAGATGATACAAGCTAGCGAAGAAGAACAAGATGTCTTAAACATAAATAAATCTAGCTTAAAAGATTTGATATCTCCATCTGGAATAGACGCATCGCATTACGATTATCTTGAAATATTTTCAAAAATATCTCGTTTTGCACGTACATTCTATGTAACAACACTTCCAAGACAAGCAACTTTCCCATATTTCCTAACGGATATATATAATTTCGGGGATATAAATACATCAGTATATATAACTCCAATACCAGAAACTGTTTCTCAAACAGATCTTAATAGAACTATCGTTGAACTACAATCTGAAAGATTGGTTGCACAAGATAGAGGAGATATCAACAGAGAATCAGTACTTGCAATTAAACAAGCAGAAGCAGAAGCGCTAAGAGACCAAATAGCTTCAGGTTACAACAAATTATTCGAAGCAACAATGATATCTACATTATTCGCTTACTCAAAAGCAGAATTAGATAAGATGTCAGAACTTTTAGCAATGGAAGCTTCAAAGAGTATGATAGGTATGAAAGCAGCTTGGGCAATCCAAGAAGAAGCTTTCCAATCTAACCTACCACTTAACAATAATTCAGTTAAGAGAAAACATACTTTTGATAGAGGTTCGATGGCAACAGTATTCCCATTCGTAACTTCAGATGTTGGACATGATACAGGTGTTCCAATAGGAATAAATAAACAAACAGGATTACCAATAATATTTGATAACTTCCATAGAACACTAACAAACTATAACATGGTTATCTTTGGAAAATCTGGTTCTGGTAAATCCGTAACAATCAAAACAATAATGGCAAGAAGTGCGGTTCTAATGGGAATCGAAAGTCTAGTAATAGACGCCGAAGGAGAATATGTTGTCGTTGCCGAATCACTTTGTGGATTTAACGTAACAATAAGCCCAACAAGTGATAAGATAATAAACATATTTGATATAGATGCCGAAGTTGTAAAAGATGAAATAACAGGTCGTGAAAGACAAGTAGTTAATGTAGAAAACAAAGTAGAAGACGTTACACAAGCTCTTCTTACAATGGCAAGAGGTTCTACAAGAAGTACAGAAGTTAACGAATTAACAAAACAAATAATCGGTGAAATCGTTTCCGAAGAATATCAAGCAGTTGGTATAACATCAAATCCAGACAGCTTGTTTGAAGATGAAGGAACTTCATTTGGAGATTCAGGAGATGCTTCACTAGGAAGAAAGAGAAAGTTACTACCAACAATAGGTAGTTGGTATGAAAGACTGCTAGTTAAAGCAGCAGAAAACGACAATGTGGATTACCAATATCACTACAGTTATTTGACTAAGGTTATGAAACAGTATTGTAGAAAATATGACGGACAAATGGCATATTTCGATGGTCAATCAACATTCGATTTATTAGATGGTTCATTATTTATAAACATAGATATATCTCAACTTGAAGAAAAGTTTGCAAGACCGCTTGCACAACAAGTACTTCTAACATGGGTTTGGGAAAAATATGTTAAGAAAAATAGTGAAAACAAAGGAAAGGCAAGAAAGAAGAGAGTTCTTGTAGATGAAGCTTGGATGCTTCTAGATTATCCTGAAGCGGTTGTATTCTTAAATACAATGGCAAGACGTGCCAGAAAAAGAAACGTATCGCTAGCGGTTGTATCACAAAAGTTCCAAGACTTCTATGAAAAGAAGGAAGCACAAGCAATCCTTACTTCTTCAGAAATTAAGCTATTCCTAGCACAAGATAAATCTGAAATAGCTTACTTAAAAGAAGTATTCAAACTTAGTGAAGGTGAAACAGACTTCCTACTTACTTGTGTAAGACGGAGAAGGTCTATTAAAGATTGGACAAGAATCAGCAGTTATTGCAATTAGACCTACACAAAAAGAATTCCAATTCGTTGAGACAAACTTATCTAAGCTTGCCGAAATGAATAAATCATAAAGAAAAGAGAGTGATAAAGGGTGAAAGTAAAAAATAAGAAAAAAATTATAGCATTATCGTTAGTTATATTATTAGCAGCAGTAATGCTAACTACTGTAGAAGCAGCCGTAACCAAAGTATCTGGTTCTGGAACAAGCGCAACAGTATCATTAGAGACAACTAGAAGTATAGGAGCAACACTAGCAGATGAAGTGTTAGGCCTACTTGGAGATATTCTTGGATTTGCTATTTCAGGTGTATTCTCATTTATAACACCATTAATAAATGGATTAGCAATTGTAATAATAACAGTATTATTTACAATATTCTCTACTGGTTTTGGGGAACATATTCCACCATTACCAGATAATATAGTGTTTAACAAAATTCCAGTTTTGGATGCAAACTTTGTTAATCCACATACAAATTCATTAATATATAAAATAGGTGGAGATTTCATAGGTGACCTGTTTATGTCATTACAAACAATAGCAATTACAGTGTTCATTATTGCAGCAATGGTAACAGGATTAAAGATAGCTTTATCTACAATAGCCGCAAAAAGAGCTCAATATAAACAAGTTGCTATGAAATGGTTAACAGGCTTCATTATTCTATTAGCTTTAAGATGGATATTAGCAGGTGTATTCCTAATTAACGAAACATTAGTTGCTCAATTTGCAAGAATTGCAAAAGCATCAGACTTTAGTATAAGAGTCGTTCCAACACTTCCAATACCTATCATAGGTAAGTTACTTTCTGAAGTAATAGGTGGTGTAACAGAATTCATAACAGGTAGTAGAGGTATACCTGTTCCAGGTTACTTTGGATTAATACTATTTAGCTTATTTGAAGGATTCACAGGAGATATCGTAGCATCAATTGTTGGATTTGTAATAGTTGGTCAAGCTTCAGTTGTATTAGGCTCATATTTCAAGAGATTGTTTATGTGTCTATTATTAGGAGTTATATCTCCATTAATGGTTGCAACTGATACAATTGTTGCAGTATCTGGTGGACAATCACAAATATTCAAGAGCTGGTTAAAGAATTTTATATTTACAGTATTTACACAATCTTTCCATGCAGCATATATGGTTGTTGCATTTAGATTAATGAATAGAGTAACAGGTATCAGTCACGTTTCATCAACATTAGCATCTATCATAGTTGTTACATTAACAACAGGTCTTGTAAAGATGGAAAAAATGCTAAAAGGAATGTTTGGATTTGGCGATTCAATGGGTGGAAGCCTTGCGGATGGAAAGAAGAGCATGAAGAAAGCAATGGGTGCTGTTGCAGGTCTTGCTGCTGCTGCTAAATCTCTTGGAGATAACAGACCAAAAGAAATGGCTGCAAAACAAAGAAGACAAGCATTTGCTGCGGAAAAAGCTCACTTAAAAGAAAGAACTGCGTTCCAATCTGCTAAGGAAGCTAAAGCAAATGGTAACATGGACGAATATAGAAGACAAATGAAGATTGCTGCAGACGCTCGTAAAGAAGCTAAAGCAAACGGAAGCACAGGAAATACACGTATATACAACAACTACGGCGGAGGTGCTGGTGGTGCAGGTGGCACTGGCGGCGGTTCTGGCTCAGGCGGTGGCTCTGGTTCAGGTGGCGGAAGCAAGGATTACTTACAATCAGTGCTAGAAGGACACAAGGAACCAACGACAGATCAACAAAAGATAGATATGTTAACTCAAGCAGAAGCTCAAGCAAGATCAGAAGAAAAATCTGCAAGATTCGCAAGAATCATGGGACCTGCAAACCTTGCAGCTGGTATCGGTATTGGTATTGGTATGGATGATGACATCGGAGATGCATTATTCAAGGGCGGTATGATTACAAGCGGTCTAGACAAGTTATCTGAAGGTGTAGGACGTAGAGCTGGAGATAGAGATAGAGAATCTTTATATGCAAAGGAAAAGAGAGCCGGAGATGAACTTGGATACAAAGTATCTGATACAAGAAGAGAAAAATCTACTGTTGAAGCAGCATTAACATTTGACGTTGCTAAGTTAAGTGCAGATCTTAAGAAAGAATTCCGTGGACTTGGAGAAGTTTTCGGTAACCAAGTAAGAAGAGAAATGCGTGAAATCGATAGAGATTTAGATAACGAATAATGATAAGGATGTGAAGAAATGATAGAAAAAACAAGAAAAATATTAACTGCTATAATTAGTGCAATTGTTATAATTGGAGTAGTATACGGAGTATTTGCATTAATCATTAATATATTCAAAGAACCAGAGTTATTAACAAAAGACGAAATGGCTCTATATATGATAGAGGAAAATCTAGTAACAAACTATTCAACTTTCTACTTTGTAAGTGATTGTTTGGATAATTTAGTAGAAGGAGCTAGAAGAGGCTTATATAATGAATTATATGAAATACATATGAAAGATTATAAAAAAGCAATTTCAAAAGAAGCTGTTTACGCTGAACTTAAAGAGTTCGGCGTAAACGGAGCTGAATATTCTATAAAGGCAGTATACGAAAAAGATGGTCTGTTTATAGTAGAATATGATCTTAATGGGCAAACAAAAACAATGCTTATGAGTTTTGATTCAAAATCATCAAGCTACGAGTTTGCTATTGCGAAGTAGGAGGGCGTGTATATGTTAAGTTATGATAAACAAAGACAATTAATAATTGTGTGTATACTTGGAATAATTCTAACAATTATATTAGCGTTGGGAGCCCTTGTACTTATTTGGAAACCAACACCAGAAAAAGAGAAAGTATATAAAGTTGGCGAAGTTGAAATGATTACATTAAACGATGATGATTTGCTTAATGAATATTATATTAGATTAAAAACAAAATTTGAAAATTCTGATATAGATGGACTTGCAGATTTAGTAAGCCCAGACTACTATACTTACACAGGTAAAACAAGAGAAGATGTTAAAACAATGTTAACAGATTCAAATTTATTAGGAAAATCTTTATCGCTTGAAAATGGAGCTTTATATGCAATAACAGGTTATAACAATGTATATGCATTGACTCTAAAACCAGATGGTGAAGTTTATTCAATGACTATAGTTGTAAGAGAATATGCTCCAGAGCAATATACAATTTCTTTTGATAATTTTATAGATTACAAGGAACATGTATATGAAGGTACATCTAATAGTGTAAATCTAAAAATAACAAAAATGGCAAGATATACTACATCCATGGTATGTAAATTAAGAATTACAAACAATTACAAAGACACAATAACATTAAATGCAGCTAAAGAAAACAATGCAATTCCATTCGTTTCATCAATGACAGAAGCAGTGAAATATGCATCAATGTGTACTATAGCTAATCAATCTTTAGAAATACCATCGGGTATGGCTAGAGAAATAGAAGTAACATACAATATGTCAAAAATAACAGATTATATGACATATAATGTTTTAGTATTAAATGGTACAACATTTAATGGTACAGATGGAGAAGTTGGATTAGAGTATTACTTATATTAATAAATTGAACTGCAAAAAGGGGGGATGATTGTGAGCTCAAATTACGATGAAGAAGAAGAAACTACCCAAGGCCAAGAGGATGATGGTAGAGAAGAACTCAAAAAGGCTAAAAATAAAGCAAAAGAAAAATATGATGAAGCCCATGGTAAAAAGAAACCTGATGGAGCAGAGAAAGGTGCTGAAAAAGGCGCTGAAAAAGGTGCTGAGAAGGGAGCCGAAAAAGGCGGACAGCAGGCAGCTCAAAAAGGCGGACAACAAGCAGTTCAAAAAGGTGGACAAGCGGCCGTCCAAGGTGGTACACAAGCAGCTACTACAGCTGGTACAGCGGGAACAACTGCAGCAGCAGGAACAACTGCAGCGGCGGGAACAACCGCGGCGGCGGGAACAACCGCAGCAGCAGCAGGAACAACAGCAGCAGCAGCAGGAACAACTGCGGCTGCAACAGCAGGAACAGCAGCTGCAACAGCAGGAACAGTAGCGGCAGCAGGTGGAGCGGTAGCAGCGCAAGCTGCTATCCCGGTTGCAGGTTGGATTGCATTAGCAATTGAAGCAGCAATCTTATTGATGATAGGTTTGTATAAAATGCAAAAGAAATTCGATAAGAAAATGGAGGAAAAGGGAATAGATTCCAAAGGAATTCGTAGATTAATGCTGATTTCTCCAATTCTTATGCCAATTGCTATTATAGTGCTAGTTGTAGTATTGATAGCATTATTAATGCAAGCAGAAACTGCAGATAGAACACAATTTATGATTGATGCACTAGAGTGCTTTGAAAAAAATGGTGGTTCAGGGTATACTAAAGCAAGTAATAAATGTGTAGACTTCTATGGTTCAAATTTATTGTTTGATGATGGTATTTTGGCGAGTAGATTTGGTCGTTATTTCCTTATTAATACTGATTCACCGCTTATCAAGAAAACAGACTTTGCAATAGCAATGTTTGTAGCTGAATATTTGGGAGTAGAATTCTTAGTATTTGGAGAAAATGGTGTAGAACATTCCTTGAAGGATTCGATGGAAAGTGTTTCTAACTATGATTTCTTAAATGAAAATAAAAATAGTGTACTAGAAAAGATGAAAGAAGTATTGATATTCTTCTTAGATCCACTAGGAATACTAGATAAAATAAACGACTTCATAACAGAAGGTTGGTATCTATTCAAATGGTGTAAGATGGAAAAGAAAATCTTTAACCAAATTGAATGGGGTTCAGTAACTGTACATAAAGTAAGTGAAGGACCATTAGTTGATTTATTTAATTCTACAGTAGATAGAATCGCTCTTGGAATTATTGAAGTAGATCCGTCTGAATATTTAAGAAGAACATATTATGACACGACACAGTGGAAGACGGGTATAGATTTTAATTTAACAACAGGTTATTTAAGAATACCTGGTACAGCAATTGGAAATTTATTTAAATGTGCTGTTACGCTTGATCAAGCAATAGCACTTACAGATGAATATATACCATCATTTATTGAAATATATGCTACATATGCCGCTACAGGAGATTATAAACGTGCAGATAAGGTTTATGATTATTATGTAGATAATATGAGAAAAGGTAAACCATTAGAACTTAGACTTGTAACATATGAAAAGTTTACAGTAGATAAAGTCCATAGATGGGGCGATGGCCCAGGAAATACACCTGTAAGTACAATAGTGTATAACCAAACAAATCCTGATGGTTCATGGGATAATAGAGATATTGGAGAAGCTGGATTTAATAGTATTAAATCTGCTATACAAGCAAAAAGAAAATGGTGGCAAAAAATTGGTGATGCAATAAGAAATGCGGTTGTATCGTTCATAAATGAGGTAATTACAGCGGTTAATACTTTATGGGAAGAAGTAAAAGCATTATTTGGTTTTGATGTTACTATTAAAAAAGAATATGTTACTGTTGTAGAAAAGGGAGCGTCCTATGAGTACATGGTAGAAAACTACTATAGAATGGGAATTGACGAATATGAAGTTGAAAGACCAGCTGTAGTAGAAAAGACACCTTCTATTGGTGCAAGTAAGAGATATCCTGCAAGTGGTCATATAGAATTAAGATATGAAGTAACTAGGGATGTTTATGATGCTGAAGGGAACAAGATAGGAACAGAAACAATAGAGTCGGATTCATGGGATATGGCAATACGAGCACAGGGTGCAGTTAAATATAATGAAAGACACACCATAACACAACATTCACTTATTCCAACATCAAGCTCTAAGATGGAAATGTTCGGTAAAACGCCAGAGACAGAAGGCTCAAATAATAGATATGCATGGATATTAAATAAGATTGATGAAGCCGAAAAAGCTAAAGCACAAAGGTATCCAAATGCTACAAATACAGACTACTTTACGGCAGAAGATGCTGCACTAGCGGTAGATGTAATAAATGGTTATTATTCTAATACATTCGGCTTGTTTGCAGGTGCTTCAGCAGAAAACTTTGACGAGGCTGGACCAATAAATGCTTCGGTTGTAAAATATGCTGAACAATTTGATGGTAAGAAGTTAGCATACATGAAAAGTATAGACGATACTAATACATTCTTAAATGATGAATGGTGTGCAATGTTTGTTTCATTTGTTATGAAGAAAGCAAACGTTGGAGTTCCAAAATTCTATGGTTGCTCTACATTCTGGGCAAACTATAAGAATAAAACAGGTTTCTATGACATAGTTGCCTCAAACCACCAAAGCTATATAACAAGTTCTTCTGCACATAGAGTGGCAAATTGGAACGAGATAAAACCAGGAGATATACTATTGTTTAGATGGCCAAATGCAAGTAGCCATGTAGCAAGAAACCATACTGGTATATGTAAGTCGGTTCAAAAAAATGCACATGGAGATGTAATATCTATTACTGCAATTGAAGGAAATACTGGTTCAGGAGGATATAGCAACACTAAAGTTTCTATAAAAACATATTCTGGAACTACTAGATCTTCATTTACGAGTCTTACAAATATAGTATCATTTGTAGACATACAAAAAGTAAAGAGTATCGGCGGATGGTAAGAAGGAGTTAGATATATGAATAAAAATTTAGGATTACTTCTAGTAGTAGTAGGTGTTGTGTTAATTGCTGTTACAGTTTTGTTTATGACACCTAAAAATAATACAGAACAAAAACTAGTTGAAGCTAAATTAAATGAAGAACAAATGCAATACTTGATAAAAGAAATGCAAAAATATTTAACAGCTTCAGACAATATTAATTCAGACACAACATTTGAACTAGATGAAATGATAAAATTTGCATATTCCTATACTGTATATTTAGATACAAATAATGAATACGCTTCATATAATGAACTTACAGATAAAGGAACAATAAACGCAAATAAACTTAAAGAAAATATTAATTTAATATTTGGAATAGCTAATGCAAATATTAAAGATGCTGGATATGAAATAGTAGATGGTAAAATAGAGATTGACTTAAATTCTCAAGGTGGAGATGCGGTTATATATAAATTTAAGCAAAGAAATTTAAATAATGCAACAGGCGTAACTATAACAGACATAGATTGTCTAGAATATACATCGCCAAATGATCAGTCTTCATTATTAAACAAAACAGAATATAACGAAGAAGACGTTATATATACACTACAAATTAAATATAGAGAAGTAGACGGCAGAAAAGTATTATTAGGTTATTCAACTTATTCAAATTATGAATATTAATTAAGATAAAAAAGTCCATATTATATGGACTTTTTTATTTTTATTTGATAAAATCATATCGTAAATAAGTATAATTATATAAAGGAGAAAAAGATGGCTAAAAAACAATATACTCTTGCTGAATTACAAGAGGCTATGAAAACGAAACAAGCTTTTGAAGCTTATGTTGAAGATGTAGATGGTGAATACAATTTACATTGCATATTTGCAAATGATATTAAAGGAATAGTTCCACGTGAGGAAGTTTCAACAGTAGTAGAAGATGATGGTAAAGTTGATGCAAATTTATGTACTAAGAAAAAAGGTAAAATAATGCAAGTGTGCATAAAGGAAATTATTGCTGAGGAAGAAGTTATTAAAAGAGTTATTTTATCTAGACGTGAACTAGAACTTAAAGTTAGAAAATGGATGTATATGAATCTTAAACCTGGAATGAAACTAAAAGGCGTTGTAAGAGGTCTTACAGATTATGCAGCATTTATTGATGTTGGTGGTGGAGTAACAGCTTTACTTAAGGTAGAAGATATATCTGCTGTAAGAATTCAAAAAGCATCAGATAAATTAAAATTAGGTCAAAGGATACAAGCAGTAGTTAAAAAATATGATAGAGATACAGGAAGAATAGAAATGTCTCTAAAAGATGCTTTAGGTGGATTTGCTGAAAGAGTTAAATCGCTAAAAGAAGGAGAAGTAGAAGACGGTATAGTTAGAAGTAGAACTAAAACAGGACTTCTTGTAGAATTAAAAAATAACCTTGTAGCTATGGCAGATCATGTGAGCGGAATAGAATATGGTCAAAAAGTATTAGTATATATAAAGAAAATAAATATAGAAAAAGAAAAAATAAAAGTAGAAATAATCGGGTAGGTAGATAATATGAATAAATTAAAATCAATAGGTATATCATTCTTATGGTACTTAGGAGCTTTTTTAGAATTTGTTAGCATACCATTAAATTTAGCAGCACTTAAAGATATATCTATTACATATGAATGGTTCTTGAAAATAAGAAATTATGAATATGTTGAAATAGTATATTATATTGTTGCAGCTATTACAATGTTGGTATTCTCAATGCTTGTATTAATTTCACGTAAGAATAAAAAAGTTTCAGAAATGATGCTTGCGTTATTGTGCTTTATGATTCAAGTAGTAGGAATGTTAATAGTACTTTCAGTACAATTTTATTAGGTATTAACTACTAGAATTAATTTCTAGTGTGTGGTATAATAAATATGTTGAGACTAAGTATGTTTCAATAATATTAGGCTTAAAGCCAAACAGTATTAAAATTTTAATATGGAGGAATAAAAAATGATTAATGATACAGAAGTAAAAACTAAGGTATCTCCTTTCGCAGTAAGGGAAAATGAAATTAAGGTTTTTGATGGTAAAGAAGGATTTGCATCAATAAACCAAGTAGTGTTTAAGATGGACCAAGGATACATTAACGAAAGTCACATAAAAGCACTAGAAGTAGTAAATGAATACGGATTTGTAACATCAAGACAAGTTACACAAGTATTAGAATCAAGAGGAAAACTTGACGATTTAGAAAAAGAAAAAAGACAAGATAAAGTTGCTAAATGGCTAGAAGATTTAACAAAATCTAAAGTACTTTCTAGATATGCATTTGAAACAGCTTCAGGAAGAAGCTCATACAGAGTATATGCACTAGAAAAAATAGCTACATATATTCTTAAACAAAGAAATATAGTAACTAACTGGCAACCAACAGATAATACAAAACCAGCATATGCATTAAAAAGAAAACTAGCTGGTAACCAAGTTGTTATAGCATATATGACAAAAGTTGGTGCATTCAAAGAAGCTGATCCAAATTTATTATTATTCTCTAAGAGATATAATGTTAAATTTAAACCAACAGGCGGAACAGTTAGACTTGAGGCTGATGGTAATGAGGTTAATTATGTATTTGAAGTTGTAAGAAGAAATGAAGATTGGCAAAACATGCTTGCAGAAAAATTACAACTATACGCAGATTTCTATGAAAACTTTGCCAAAAATGATGCAGGCTTTTATGAACCACCACAAATAGTATTTGTTGGTGAAGATGTAAACCACAATGCAGAAATATTTAGAATAGCAAAGAAAATAGGATTCAATATAAAAGACGAAGATATGTACTTTACAACAGATCTTCAACAACTAGAAGAAACATTAGAAAAATCTATAAGTGTTTTTGAATTCGATGCTGAAAACAATAAATATAAACTAACAGTTAAATCTTTAGATATATTAAAACCAGGTGATGCATCAGAAATGGTTGCAACTAAACTTAAATCAAAAACATATAGTCCAAATGTTATAGTTGAATAATAAATAGCGAGTGAACTCGCTATTTTTATGTCTAATACTAGACACTACTGTAAATATATTATAAAATAAAACATATAAAAATAAGGAGAAAACTAATGAAAAGAAAGCAAGGGATATCATTAATAGTTTTAATTATTACAATAATAGTTATGATAATATTGGCTGCGAGTGTAATAATAAGTTTAAACAATGCAGGAATAATAAATAAAGCTAACGATGCTGTAAAGAAGACAAATTTAAAGGAAGTAGAACAGCTAGCTTCAATAACTTGGGCAGAAGAATACTTGGAAGGCAAACGCGGAGAAACTTTGAAAACTGCAGTGCTAGATAGATTGAAGAACTATACAAATGATTATACTTTTATAGTATCAAATCATGGGGTAACTGTTACACCTAATGATGAATTAGGATGGAGAATAGAACGAGAATACGATGAGGAAGGCTTAATAACAAAAGCGGTTGTAACTGATGGTGCGGTATCATATGAAATTGGTACAGTTGTAAATTATATGCCAGATGGAGTAGGACCAACTAATTATACAGGTGGCTGGAAGCTTCTTGGAGTGGATGATGAGGGAAGATTGTTAATAATGTCAGCTACAACTATAACCGGTTCGTTGATAGAATTATATGGTAGTGATGGCTTTATTAATGGGCCTACTCTGTTAAATACAATGGCAGGAGAATACAAAGATGGAGTATTGGGAATAGATGCTAGAAGTATAAATGTTTCAGATATAGATAAAGTTACAGGATATATTCCAGATGAATTTAATGGTGAAAAGTATATAGAAATGGCAATTGAACTTTCTGCAAAAAATGGTAATGCTATGACACAAGAAGAGATTTTAGCTGAGTTGGGATTTTCTTCTATGGAGGAAATAGGAGTTACAAATATTAATTTAGATGTAACATATTCATGGGATGGAACAGAATTTCCTAAATATACGTATGCGCTTGATGGGAAAACTTATACAGGACATTTACAAACTAGTCATAAGAATAAGGGATTTACATATTACGATACAGAAGCAAAAAAATTTGTAACAGTACCGTTTACAACAACTCCAGGTGATATAGCAACAATACGAAATGATACGCATGTATATCATGCTTTATTAGAATATGCTCAAACAAGCAATGCTTTTAAAATGCTATTTTTGGAGAGTGATGGAAATACTCCAAGTAAGTATTGGTTAGCAAATAACTTTACAAGTTATTTCTTAGGTGTTGTAGCATATGGAGTACGTGCGGTGGTTAATGGTATGATATATGGAGATAATCAATGGTCTTCTTATGGTCAAAACACATGGGTTGGCGACTTACCAGCTCGTGCAGTAGTAACATTAGCTGAGGGAACAACATTAGAAAAGGATGAAGTGGAAGATATATATTACATAGTAAATGAATAAATATTTTCAGAGTACGATTTTATTAGACAAACAAATAATATAGATTGCAGAATATAAAAATAAGAACAAGTTGTCTTGTTCTTATTTTTATTATTAATTAATTTAAATTTACATAGCATTAATTACATCTGTTTAACAGCCTTTCAAGTATTTGTACAGCATTAGATGCAGCGCCTTTTCTAATATTATCTGCAACAACCCATATGTTTAGGCCATAAGGAACAGAGTAGTCTCTACGTATTCTGCCAACAAATACTTCATCTTTATCGTTTGCAAAGCCATTTAGTGGATAAATGTTAAATCTAGTATCATCTAATACAACTAAGTTTTCCATAGCAGAGAATTGTTGGAGTAGTGTTGTTAGTTCGAAATCTTTTTTTAGTTCAATATTTATTGATTCAGAGTGGCAATTCATAACAGGAACTCTAACACATGTTGCGGTTATATCTAAATCTTTGTTACCTAATATTTTTCGTGTTTCATTTATCATTTTCATTTCTTCTTTAGTATAGGCATTTTCGAGGAATGTGTCTATATGAGGAATACAGTTGCCATATATTTTATGAGGAAATTTTTCTTCTTTGAAACCATAAGAAGTATGCATTAAATCATCTATACCTTTTTTGCCTGCTCCAGATACTGCTTGGTAAGTAGAATATACAATTCTTTTTATTCCATAGTTTCTCTCTAGTACAGCAAGTGGTAACATTGCTTGTATAGTAGAGCAGTTTGGATTAGCAATAAGCTTAGAGTCTTTAATACTGTCAAAGTTTATTTCTGGAACAACTAAAGGAACATCTTCATCCATTCTAAATGCGCTACTATTATCTATAACAATTGTACCGTATTTAGTAAATTCTTTAGCATATTCTTTAGAAATATCTGAACCAGCTGAGAATAGAGCATAAGTGAAGCCCTGTGACGGGATTTCAGGCGTTAATTCTTCTACGACATATTCTTTATCCATAAACTTGATTTTTTTGCCTTTTGAGTTTTTAGAAGCAAATAGATAGTATTCATCTATTGCTAGATTTTTTTCTTCAAGTACCTTTAGAAATGTACTACCAACAAGACCGGTAGCACCAACAATTGCGCATGTTATCATATAAAATCACCCTACAACATTTTATGCTGTAAGGTGATTTTTATATCTATTAATGTATTATAAATTTTTATTTTGTTTTTAGTGTTTTAACAACTCGTGTATTTTATCTAATACAGTATCTTTAATATCTATTGTAATGTTATTTAGATAGTAAAGAGGAGACTCTTTAGGTAAACTAAATGTATATTTTGATGCATAAAGTACTTGTGTATATAGCTTAAATTTAGCGTTTATTTCGTTAGTAGAATACTTAGAATCACCTATAACAGGACAGTCTAAAAACTTCATATGTGCACGTATTTGATGTGTTCTTCCTGTGTATAACTTAACAGATAAAATACTTGCATTTAACTTTTTATTGTATTCTACTAAAGAATATTCTGTAACACATGATTTACTACCAGGAACATTTTTAGTAAGTACTTTAGAATAACCATTAGCTTCAGTAATATAGTGTGAAAGTTTAGCTGAATCTTTTGCGGGTTTTCCGTATACAAGCGTTAAGTATTCCTTATGTATGTTGTTATTTTTGAATGCTTCAAGCAGTTCTTCATGTGATTCTTTTGTCTTAGCAAAAATGACTAGACCTTCTGTATTTGTATCTAGCCTATGACATATAACTGAACCAGGCTTTTCTTTTTTTACAATTTCATCAAAGTATACTTTAGAAACTTCACGTTTATCTTTACCTAGAGTAGAAACAACGCCTTTAGGTTTGTATGCAACTAATATATTTTCGTCTTCATAAGCATAGAAGATGTTTGTATCCATACCAAATAATATGTTATCCGTAAGGTAAACTTGAACTTCTTCACCAGGTGTTACAAGGTAGTCTTTAGCTACACGAATACCATTTACTTTAACATCTTTAACTCTAAATACTTTGTTTAATGAAGAATTACTTAAACGTGGAAATTCTTTCTTTAACACGTATGTAATATCTTTATTATTATATTTTTCTTTTATCTTAAAACTTCTCATAGACAATATTATACAACAAAATCTTAAATTGTGCAATAAATATGGGGGACTGTAATATTGCAAAGATGGCTAAAATATTGTATAATCTAGGCATTAAAGGGTACAGGGGGCTTAATGGAAAACACAAGAACAAACAAGCTTATGATAAAAATAACAGGTGTATTAGATATTCTAATATGCTTGCTTCTTTGTATCTCTTCGCTATATAAAGGTGGATTTTACAAGATAGATTCCTTGTTTATTAATCTTGTTTTATGTGCTTTGGGGTTAGTGTGTTTAGGCGTAAAGCTAGTGCTAAATATAAGGGATAACAAGGTTATTATAAAGAGTAAACTTGGAACTTTGATAGATATAACAATGATTGCAATGCCAATAGCATACTTTATGCCTATACTATTTAATACAAAAGCAAGTGCAGAGTCCGCTATATTTGAACTTACCAGATATGTTAATTTAACAATAGTATACTTCATAGCTAGATCTAGTAAAAAACCTAAAATATATGTAAATTCTTTTGTACTTATGGCAACGGTAGTTGCAATACTTGGAATTGATGAAATAACATTTAGAGGTTTTGAAGATTTCTTAAACAGATATTCTATGGGCTACTTGGAAGAAACCAATAACAGAATTTCTTCAACGTTACAATATGCAAATATAACAGCACTAGTATTTTTAATTGGAAGTGGAGTATTACAAAACAAGTTAATAAGAAACATAAATTGCATGAAAACAAACGAGTCTGTAGGACTTAGGATCCTTAATGTATTTGAATTGTTTGGTAGTATATTCTTAGCTACAACTGTAATACTTACAGGTTCTAGAATGAATATATTAATGCTAGTATTATTAGGAGCAATATACATAGGATATTTAACCCAAAAGAAGGAATACAAGAATATTCCAACAATACTTTTAATAGTAGCATCAGCGTTTGTACTTGTAGCTAAAATAGATGGATATATATTATCTCAAGAATATATAAAGGTAGCTTTGTTATATGCATTAATATTTGTATTAAGTGTAATATATATAGCAGTATTAGATGCATTAAATGGTAGAGTACACATTAACTTAGATAAAATAAAGTTAAAGAAAAAATTAAGCATACCAGCAGTAATAACGTTAGTATTATTAGGTGTAGTTGTACTTGGAATTACTACACTTCCATGCGATTTAACACTTAACAGTAAAAAAGACAAAGCAATAGAAATTAATAGAAATATATATGGAGACTTTGAAGGTAAATATGATATATCATTTGATATAGATTTTGAAGGTGATGGAGCATATCACATAATGCTATATGAAATAGATGAAGATTTTAACAAGACAAGAATCAAATATTTAGATCATAATAGAGTTAAGGATGGTAAATATACAAACACAATTAACGTATCTGAAAATGTACAAAGATTGCAGATTATGATAAAAGCAACTAATGCAAAAGTTAAAATTAATGATTTTAGAATAGGTGACCAAAAGATTACGTTATCTTATTTATTCTTGCCAGACAACTTAGTATTTAGAATTAAAGACACATTAACTAAGGACTCTAATAATCTACTTAGATTAGAATATTATAAAGACTCATTAAGGCTATTTATAAAATCTCCAATCTTCGGACATGGTGGAGAAGGATTTAAGGCGAGGTACCAGGAAGTTCAGACTAAATACTACGTGTCTTCCGAATGTCATAGCGTGCCAATTCAAATGCTTGTAGAAGCGGGAATAATAGGATTTATTATATATGTTACAATGATGGTCGCTACATATATAATAATATTCAAACTACTAAAAGGCAAATGTGAAAATGCAGTGGCATACTTATTGATGTTTACAATATACAATATTACATCATTGTTTGATTTAGTTTTCTCATATGGTATTATGATAAACATTTATGGAATAATTATTGGAATTATAGTAAACGAATATAAAACAAAGTATATTACTAAAGATGATGAGTATGAATTAGACAATAAATCGGATTTGGGACTTGTAAAAATAGGAGTACTTTCAATGAGTTTTATGGCACTTATTGTAGTGACAATCCATTCATTTAATATGTATAAAGCTAGTATGATAATACTTCCACAGGAAGCGGATGAAGAATTGAGCCTATCATATGAAAGAGTTGGACTTTTAGAGAATAAAGTTAAACTAGATAAACACAATGCGGCATATATCTCAGATTTAATAAATGAATACAAAAACCATATATACTTACTTAATAATGTATATATAACAACAGGAGAAAATCAGGAAAGAGAAACATTAAAAAATGAAATATATAACTATTTAGCTAAAGAAAAAGAAGCGATAGATAGTTTAATTGAATATGAATATTATAATAAATATGCTTTAGAAATGGCGGCAAGATGTTATTTTGAGAATTATTTAGATTTTTCAAACATATATCATTATAACTTTAAGGATAAAGAAGTAGCATATGTGTTTTATGTCGGATACGCAATAAAGCTAACTAAAAGAATAGAAAATATAGGGCCAGTAAATAAAGTGGCTTTAGAATCTGTGAGAGCGCTTTATGAAAAATATATACCAATTATAGAAAAACATAGTATGCAAATTTCAAGTGATATGTTAGCATCTGCAGTACAAGATATGAAAAACGAATTAGAACAAATAAAAAACAAGATGGATTAACTCCATCTTGTTTTGCGTTAGTTCGCATAGGGATTAGCTTCTCTTAACTGCTCTTTTAATGAGTAGAATACATTCACGTAAGATAAGCCGGGTTCAGTGGTTTTGTAGGTGTTGTCAAGTCTGCTAAGCATAGGTTCTATTCTGTGCTCAAGATTAGTAAGCTTGTTGAGGAAGTCAAGCTGTGTCATGCTTTCAGTTTCGATACGAAATTTATCATCATAATACTTAAACTCAAATGGTGTAGTGTAACCTATATGATGTGCTTCTGCGTATTCTTTTCTTAACTTGAATACTTTGAAGTCATATGAAAATATCTCAACTTTTTCCTGAAATTCTTCCTTGATAGACTTGCCGCCGAATAGGGGTTTGATGCCATACTTGTAGAATGCAAATGCCATAAAACCAATTACGAAAAAGACAAAAAATTCAATCATTTTTAATTCTCCTTAAATATTAATTGTTAGGTGGTTTCAAAACTTATGGTAACATTATATCACACAAACACCTAAAAGTCACGCTTTTTATAAAAAATACCAACCTAAATTGCAATGCTTTATTTGACAAACATAACTACTTGTATTACAATATCTACGAAGGAGAATTAAAATGAAGTTTTTAATAATAGGAGATATAGTTGGAGCAAGTGGTGTTAATGCACTAAAAAAGCATGTTCCAGATATAGTAAAGAACGAAGGAATAGATTTTATAATAATAAATGGAGAAAACTCTACAGGTGGTAGAGGGATAAAAGATAAAGAATTAAATGAACTTTACGCTGTTGGTGCAGACGTTGTAACAATGGGAAATCATATATATTATAGAAAAGAAGCAAGAGAATTATATAAACATGAAAAGAGACTTTTAATACCAGGTAATGTAACAAATCTTGAAGGTAAAGGTTCTGTAGTAATAAATAAGAACGGTGTTAAAGTTGGCGTGATGAATCTTTTAGGAAAAGTGCATTTAGGCGAAATAAATAATGAGTTTGTAGCAGATCCATTTAAGACTGCAAGAGAATTAGTAGATGGTCTAAAGAATGAAAATGTAGATTATATATTCTTAGATTTTCATGCAGAGGCAACAGCAGAAAAGATAGCTATGGGAAATTACTTAAAGAATGATGTAACATGTGTGTTTGGAACGCATACACATGTACAAACAGCAGATGAAAGAATCTTTGATACAGGTATGGCATATATAACAGATGTTGGTATGACAGGACCAGATGATAGCGTATTAGGTCTTAGAACAGATATAGCAGTAGCAAGATTTGTTACTGGAGAAAAGATAAAGTATGAGTGCAGTACTAATAACGCAACACTTCACAGCATCATAGTAGAGACAGATGATAGCACTCATAAAGCAATTAGTATAAAGAGATACAACATATAAAATATTTCTACATTTTCCGACAATATCTATTGAATAAAAAAATCTTATTAGATATAATAAAAGTGTAGTAAATACGAGGTACAAAGGAGGAATATATGGAAATATTAAAAGTATCAGCAAAGTCTAGTCCTAATGGAGTAGCAGGTGCAATTGCAGGATTGGTAAAAGAAAACGGTAAAGTTGAAGTACAAGCTATAGGAGCAGGAGCAGTAAATCAAACAGTTAAAGCGGTAACAATCGCTAGAGGATTTATGGTTCAATCAGGAATGGACATAGTATGTTCACCATCATTTACAGAAGTAACAATAGATGGAGCGGAAAAAACAGGAATTAGATTTACGGTAGAACCTAAAACTTTAGTATAATTATATATTGAAATAAAACGAGAAAGAGGATAATTCTTTCTCGTTTTTCTTGACAATAAAACTCAAAGTGAGTATAATATAACCATGTTTGAGGCCCATTGGTCAAGCGGTTAAGACGCGGCCCTCTCAAGGCCGAATCATGGGTTCGATTCCCGTATGGGTCACCAAATTTAGCAGGTACTTAAAGGTGCCTGCTTTTTATATAGCCTTGAAAAAGTTAACATAATGTGGTATAATATATGTATGTTGAAACTATTTTACTCCAGTTTCTACATAGTCCAGGCATAAAAACAAAATAATTTTATTGGAGGTCAAAAAAATGTTGGACATTAGCACTGCAAAACTCGTAAAGAAGGCAATCGACAATCACTTTAAGAAGGAGGTTATCTCTCTCGAGAGTGTTTGTAGAATGCAACCTATCGAAGTGAATACGAGAAGTGATGGTTATACCATCCTCGCTATTCAGCATGGAGATCTTACCATTCTGGTATGGATCCAGATAGGAGATGTTGGTACTATCGTACGCGCAGTCAAAACACAAGCTTGGTAATTTCCAAGTAAAAAAAGTTTATCTTTTCTCTCACGAAAGTGGGAGTTTTTTATTGTCTAATTGTATTAAATAATGATTGAAAATAAATACAAACTGTGTTAGTATTTAACCATGAAGGAATTCGCGTAATTTACAAAGTATATATTAGGGGGAATATTTATGAGTAAACAAGAGCAAACATTAGAAGCAGATGAGGTAATAATACTAGAAAATGTTGTTACAAGAGAAGATATAAAAGGAGATTTACATTTAACGTTAACTTCTAAAAGAATATTATTTGAACAAAAGATAGTAAAAGGATTAATAAAGAAACAAGAATTTAAGAAAATGTTGGATGTCATAGAGTTAAGTCATATTAAAACTTACTCAGATAAGTTGCAAGTTAAACAAAAAAATGAATGTGTAGATGTTCAAACAATAGAAGAAAATATTGTAATTAAGTTTCTAAATAAAAAAGATGCAACTAAATTTGCATCAATGGTTGTTGATGCGGCTACAGGCACAACCAAAGTAAAAAGAGCGATGGATAAAGTTAAGAAAGCAAGAGAAAGTGTAGATGAAACGTTAGGTGATGGCGCAACGTCAAAGGCTGTAAAAACAGTAGTTACATTAGCAGTAAAAAAAGTTCCAATTCCTAAAGGGAAAAAAGCTGCAAAAGTAGTAAAAACGGTTAAAAATGCTGCAATAACAGCAATAAATGCAAATAATAATAAATAGCAATTTACAAGGAGTATTTTATGCTAATAGATAAAAGAAAAGTAAATAAGACTTTAAGAAAAATAGCTTTGGGCGCAATAGAGACGGTAGAGAATGTAACAGATGCTACTAAAAAGGTCGTAGATAAATCTGCGGATGTAATAGTAGAAACATTGGACGCTAACAGAGATGGGGAAGCAGATATTGAAGATATAATAATTGCAGCTCTTAGAACTCCTGGCTCAAAAGTGGATAGAGAAGAGTTCTTTAGAAAAGTTTTTGAAGAAAAATATGGAGAAGAAACTATAGCTCTAGCTATAAAAAAGAACCCATTAAAAGCAAGTATAAGCATGATAGAAATAGATGAAATAGCAAATGAAGTGATTAAAACAGAAAGGAATTTTGTTGCTGGAATATCCGCTACACTAGGTACTCAAGGAGGAATAGGATTAATTGCAGCTGTACCAGCAGATATAATTCAATATCATGTGTATTTGTTAAGAATTGCACAAAAGATGCTATATTTATATGGTTTCCCTGAAATAAATGTAACAGAAAAAAACAATACATTTGATGAAGCAACTATAAATCTATTTACAATTTGTTTAGGAATAATGAATGAAGTAGAAGGGACTGTAGCGGCAATAAAAGTAATAGCTAAAGCACAATATAACGGAGCTAAGAAAAGAGCAATGAAGAAACTTCTTACAGAAGGAGTTATAGATAAAGAAGCAGATGATGCTGCGGAATGGTTTGAAGAAAGAATGGCAAAATCCTTTATAACTTCAGCAGCAAAAGCAATGGTGCCAATTGTTAGTAGTGTTATATGTGGAAGCAGTACGTTTGCGTCATTTGAAATATGTGCAGATAATTTAAGAGAAGTGTTAAAAGATACAATGCTTTCTAATCCAGCACATGAAGAATCTAAGGAAGAAAAGAAACTTTGGAAGAAGTTAGAGGAAGCAGTGACAGAAAACAAAGATAATGAGAAAAAAAGATAATAATAAATATAAAGTAGATACTAAACAAGCTAGTATCTACTTTTTCATTTTCTTGATTTTTAACCCCATATGTGATAATATACAAATAGCGTAAAATGAACAAAAATAGTTTATTTTATTATAGGAGGAAATAATGGAAATAGCAAAGCACATATTTAGAGGATACGATATCCGTGGAATATATGGAAATGATTTAAATGAAGAGGTAGCATATAAAGTTGGACAAGGTTTTGGATCATATATATCTGAACTTGGAAAAACTAAAGCTATAGTTGGTAGAGATAACAGAACACATTCTGAATCTATGCAAAAAGCGTTGATAGATGGAATTTTATCTACAGGTATAGATGTAGTAAATATAGGTTTAGTTACAACACCTATGTACTATTATTCTTGGATACATTTAGGAATACCTTCTGGCATGATGGTAACAGCAAGTCATAATCCAAAGGAATATAACGGATTTAAATTTGCTTTTGATGAATCTGGAAATGCTTATGGAGAAAAGATTCAAGAATTTAGAGAATATATAGAAAAAGGTGAATTTAAAGTAGGAAAAGGAACTTTAACAACAGCAGATGTTAAAGAGGGATATCTAAATTTAATAAAAGAAAGAACTAATTTTGGAGATAGAAAACTAAAAGTTGTTGTAGATGGTGGTAATGGTGCTGCTACTACAGTAATGAAAGAAGTATTTTCAATGTTTAAGGATTTAGATGTTACATATATATGTGATGAATCAGACGGAACATTTCCAAATCATGAAGCTGATCCAAGTGTAGTTGCTAATTTAACAATGTTAAGAGATAAAGTGTTTGAACTTAACGCAGACATTGGCGTTGCATTTGATGGAGACTGTGATAGAGTTGGTATAATAGACGAAAAAGGAGACTATATAGCTCCAGATATGTACTTAATTGCTTTATGGAGAGATATTATAAATAAAGTGGATAATAAATGTGTTCTTCACGATGTTAAATGTACAAAAGCCATAGCGGATGAAATGAAAAAACTAGGTGGATGTGTATGCAGATATAGAGTTGGTAATTCATATATTAAAGCAAAAATGAGAGAAGGCGACTTTATGCTTGGTGGAGAGCTATCTGGACATATCTTCTTTAGAGACAGATGGCCAGGTTTTGATGATGGTATTTATGCTGCTTTAAGATATATAGAGTTATTATCTAATTCTAATAAGAAAGCTTCCGAACTTTTAGATGGTGTAGTTAGATATCATTCAACACCAGAAATAAAAGTTAAATCTACAGAAACAGGTAAATATGAATTAGTAGAAAAAGTAAGAGAATATGCTAAAGCTAAAGGATATGAAATTTGCGAAATAGATGGCGTGAGAGTGGAATTTGATGATGCTTGGATGCTAATTAGAGCAACTCAAACAGGACCAGATGTAGGTATGAGATTTGAAGCAACAACAGAGGAAAGACTAAATGAATTAATGGATGAATTTAGAGGAGTTATATCATTTTAATGAAAAATATAGTTATATCAAAATTAGAAAAGAGTGATGTTAAAGAGGCGGCTAAGCTTGTCGCATCTTTAGCAGACTATACTTTAGATAAAAGACCAGACATATTTGTTCCTAATTATGAAAATTGGGAAAGTAATCTAATGGATAGAATGGATAATAAAGATTATCATATGATAGTAGCTAAAGACGATAATAAAGTTATTGGAACATGCGTTGCCGAAATTAAACATATTGGCGATGATGAGATAACAAAAATTAGAGATATTCTTTTTATAGAATACATTATTGTTAGTGATGAGTATAAGAGACACGGTATAGGAACGGCTATGCTAAATCATATGAAAAACTTTGTTAAAGAAAATAACATTCGTTCTTTAGAACTAACTGTTTGGGGATATAACACAGGAGCAATAGAATTTTATAACAAGAATTTAAAAGTAAAAAGATCAATTTACGAGTATATGAATGACGAGGAGAATTAGTATGAAATCAGGATTTGTAGCAGTTGTAGGTAAACCTAATGCGGGTAAATCTAGTATGGTAAATAATTTAGTTGGTTTTGATGTAGCAATAATAACACCAAAGCCACAAACAACTAGATTTAACATTAAGGGAATAAGAACAACTGAAACTTCACAAATAATATTTATAGATACGCCTGGAGTGCATAATCCTAAGAATAAATTAGGTGAATATATGATGAAAGGTGTAGGACTTGCCGTAGATAATGTTGATGCCATTATTTATCTAGTAGATGGTGCAAAACCAGTTTTAGATGATGCAAATAAAAAAATAATGGAACAAATTGTTGAGACTAAGAAAAAGGTACTTCTTGTTATTAACAAGGTAGACAAGATTAAGAAAGAAAATATATTAAGAATAATAGAAGAGTATAACAAATACATATTATCTATTGGTGGAAGTTTTGAAGATATAGTGCCAATATCTGTATATAAAAAAGATGGCTTAGAAACTCTTGTTAAGTGTATTGAAAATGCACTTCCAGAAGGTGATTATATCTTTGAAGAAGACGAAATTACAGATGTAACAGAAAGAGAGCTTGTAGAAGAATATATAAGAGAAAAAGCTCTTAAATATCTTGATGAAGAAATTCCACATGGACTTTCTATACAAGTTGAAAAAATGAAAGATAGAGTTACTGAAAACGACAATCTTGTTTATGATATTGAAGCAAATATAATTTGCAAAAAATCATCACACAAGGGAATAATAATCGGTAAAGATGGTGAAATGCTAAAACGCATTGGAACAGCCGCAAGAAAAGATATTGAAAAAATGTTAGATGCTAGAGTTCATTTGAAACTTTGGGTTAAAGTTAGAAAAGATTGGGATGATAACGATAGTTATCTTGGACAATTTAAGAACAAAATAAGCTAGTTTATGACAAAATAGGTAGTATAACGAAACTAAAACTACATAAAATATTACTAGGTGATTTAAATGGAAGAGTATTGGGATAAATTTGAACAAACTGGTAGTATTGAAGATTATTTAAGATATAAAGATATATGTAAAGCAGCAGAAATAGAAGTTGGGGGAAATGATGAAATTACTGAAGGTGAAGGGAGTAGTAATAAAAGAGACAGCCTATAAAGATAACGATAAAATAATAACGTTACTTACAGACGAATTAGGTAAAATCTCTTGTATGGCCAAAGGTGCTAAAAAAACAACTAGCGCTCTTCTTGCACCATGTCAACTTTTAGTATATAGTGAATTTGTGCTATATAAAGGAACAACCTTTTATCACATAAATTCAGCAGAGAGCATTGAGACTTTTTACGATTTCCGTATAGATTTAGATAAATACGAAAAAGCGTGTGAAGTAACTAAAATATTAAACAATCTTGTATATGAAAATATAGAGGCGGAAGGAATATTATCATTATTCTTAAATACGTTATTTATAATAGCTAAAAAAGATTTAGATTTTAACTATGTAAAAAGTGTTTTTAAGCTTAAAATGTTAGCGCTTTTAGGATATAGTCCGAGCATAACAAAATGTAGTAAATGTAATAGCAGTATGGTAGAAAAAGAAGATAAAGGATATTACTATTCTTTTAATACTAATAGTGTATTATGTGGCAGTTGTTATACTAAATTGTCTAAAGAAAATGAAGAAAAATTAAAAAGTGGTTGGTATGTAAAGCTTGGTCAAGCAGCCTTTTATGCAATATACTATATATTAGCGAGCGATTCTAAAAAGGTATATTCATTCAAAATAGATAAAAAAGCAGAAAAAGAATTAGAAAAAGTTGCAGACAGATTATATACGGAACAATTGAGTTTTTAATAATAAATTAAGTGTATACAATATTGTATACACTTTTTATTTGACATAAAACGAGTATGGTGGTATAATTCTAGTCTATGCAAATAATAAATAAAGATATAATTAAATTTATGGAGGAAGTTATGCACGAAGTATACGAGATTAAGCAAAACAATACGGAATATAAAGCATCTTTGATCATAGCTATTGTGATGTTTGTTGTTGGTTGTGGATTACTAACATGTAGCGGATGGAAAGAAATTTTCTATGGAATTTTCTTTGTATTAAGCAGCGTTGTTTTAGTAGTTATTGCAATCAAACGGAAAAAGACTTTTGAGAGACTGCTTAAAAGTTACTTGCACAAGAGGTTAAAAGAGTATTTTAAGAGCAAGAATTCGTTATTAAGATTTATCTTAGAAAGAAAAAAGAAAATAGCAGTAAGTTTTTGTATCTATGTAAACGGGTATGTTAACAAAGAAGATTTTGAACTGTTTATGCGTAGGTTTAAGGAAGAGACTGGAGTTAAGATGGAGCATAGACTTCTTAGAAAACCAGCAAGCAGCATAAACTAGAAAGAAGGAGCTAAAACTCCTTCTTTTCTTTTGTGTTAAAGTATATCGCTGTGACAAATTGACATAATACTGTGAAAATGATATAATTAAAGTGTTGATGAAAGTCACATAGAAAATAATTTTATTATGGAGGTCTACTATGAATTTGGTAGAAAAAATTAAGCAGGAAGCTACAGCACGGACAATCTCTTTAGTGATGGGTGTTGTAACTATAGCACTTGCATTTCTTTGTATTGGAAGTGGTGGTATTATCCCTAAACTTTTTGCACTTCTTTTCTTTGCGGCATATGTCTTTTTTGTAGTCATAGCTGTAAATAAAAAGAGGGATCTTGAAAAGGATCTTATGGAGTATATCAAGTCAATGCTAGATAAGGAGCTTGCAGAAGTATCGAGCACGGAAGGATTAATTCTTCATAGAGAGAAAGGCTACAGAATCCAGTATACCATTTACGCTAACAAAATTGTTACAAAGAAAGATGTCATAGAGGTAATGAAAAACTGCGAAAAAGAGTTGCAGATGGAAATTAGGTACACAGTATACGAACAAGTGTAATTTTCATCTTAAGAGCACAGGTTAAAACCCTGTGCTTTACTCGTTTTTAAGATGTGTTTTTATATAGTTTTTAGAAGTGTAAAAAATAATTAAAATATGGTAAAAGAAATAGCCTCAAATATTTGCAAATAGAAGACTTTTGTTATATAATAGTACACGATATTATGGATTAATATGGAGGAGATAAAATGAAGATTACGCATGAAGAAGTAAAACACATTGCAAAGCTTGCAAAATTAAGTCTAAGCGAGGAAGAAGTGGAAAAGTACGCTAAAGATTTAGGCGGAATTGCAGAATTTGTGGAAAAATTAAACGAAGTAGACGTAACAGGAGTAAATCCTACTGCTCACGCTGTAGATAAATACAATGTATTTAGAGCAGATGAACTTAAAGATTCATATAACAGAGAAGCTATACTTAAAAACGCACCAAGCAAAGAAGCTGGCTGCATAAGTGTACCTAAGGTTGTAGAATAATAGGAGGATACTATGTACGAGAAATTAACAATACATGAATTAAGAGATAAAATTAAGAATAAAGAAGTAACAATAAAAGAAGTAGTAGATGATGTATTTAACAGAATTGAAGCTTTAGAACCAAAGGTAGAAGCTTTTGTTACATTAAATAAAGAATATGCATATAAAAGAGCGGAAGAATTACAAGCTAAGCTAGATAATGGTGAGAACATTGGTATACTTGGTGGTGTGCCAGTAGCTATAAAAGACAACATGTGTATGAAAGATACATTAACTACATGTTCTTCTAAAATGCTATCTAATTTTGTTAGCCCATATAGCGGAACAGTAGTAACTAAATTAGAAGAAGCAGGAGCAATAATTGTTGGTAAAACAAATATGGATGAATTTGCAATGGGTTCTTCTACAGCAACTTCAGCACATAAGAAAACAACAAACCCTTGGGACACTGAAAGAGTTCCTGGTGGTTCTTCAGGTGGTAGCGCAGCCTGTGTTGCAGCAGATATGGCTATTGCATCACTTGGCTCAGACACAGGTGGATCAATTCGTCAACCAGCATCATACTGTTCAGTAGTAGGCCTTAAACCAACTTATGGTTTAGTATCTAGATTTGGACTTATTGCATTCGCATCATCTCTAGATCAAATAGGACCATTTACTAAGGATGTTAGAGACTCAGCTATAATGCTTAATGCAATAGCAGGTTACGATAAAATGGATACAACTTCTGTGGAAATGGAAGTACCAGACTATGAAAAAGCATTAGATAACGATGTTAAGGGATTAAAAATAGGTATACCTACAGAATTTATTAAAGATGGATTAAATCCAGAAGTTAAAAAAGCTTTCGATGAAGCTATAGAAAAATTAAAAGAATTAGGAGCAGAAATAAAAGAAATATCTTTAGATTATGCTAAGTATGCACTTCCTGTATACTACATCATAGCTCCAGCAGAGGCATCCTCAAACCTTGCTAGATATGATGGTATTAAATATGGATATAGAACAGCTAACTTTGATAATCTTGAAGATATATATGCTAACTCTAGAACTGAAGGTTTTGGAGATGAAGTAAAGAGAAGAATAATGCTTGGAACATACGTATTATCTTCTGGATACTACGATGCATATTACAAACGTGCTGGTCAAGTTAGAACATTAATAAAAGAAGACTTTGATAAAGCTTTTGCTGATGTTGATGTTATAGCACTTCCAACAGCTCCAAATACAACATTTAAATTTGGTGAAAAATCTAACAACCCAGTTGAAATGTACTTAGAAGATATATTCACAGTTCCTGTAAACATAGCAGGTCTTCCTGGTATATCTGTGCCGTGTGGTTTTGATTCTAAGAACCTTCCGATAGGTATACAATTCATCGGTAAAGTGTTTGATGAACAAACATTATTAAAGGTGTCTTATGCTTATGAACAAAACACAGAGCATCATAAAGCTAGACCAAATGTATAAATAGAATATAGGAGTAAATATGTTACAATCAAAATTAATAGGAGATACAAAGAAAGAATGGCCTAACGAAGCGACTCTAAAAAGTCACGGGTTGCTTCTTAAAGGCGGATATATAAAACAAATGGCAAGTGGAATATTTACACTTATGCCACTTGGTAAAAGAGTATCAGCTAAAATAGAAAATATAATAAGAGAAGAAATGAATAGAATAGATGCCGAAGAAGTTTTAATGCCACTTGTTGCAACTAAAAAACTTTGGGATGGTGCGGGCAGATATGATGCTATAGGTTCTGAACTTTTACGTTTCAAAGATAGAACTGGGGCAGATATGGTATTATCTATGACTCACGAAGAAGCAGCAGTATTTAGCGTATTAAATGAAGCAGCATCATATACTAAATATCCTTTCTCAATTTATCAAATACAAACTAAATTTAGAGACGAAGCAAGAAGCAGAGGTGGACTAATTCGTGTAAGAGAGTTCACAATGAAAGATGCATATTCTTTCCACACTTCAGAAGAATCTCTAAACGAAGTTTATGATAAATACTACGATGCATATAACAAGATATTTGCACGCGTTGGTATTCCAGAAGTTATTGCTGTAGCATCAGATACAGGAATGATGGGTGGAAGCGGCGCTCATGAATACATGTTATTATGCGATGCTGGGGAAGACAAAATAGTTACATGTGATTCTTGTGATTATAGTGCGAACATGGATGTTGCTAAGGCACGTGAAACTACACCTGCTACAACTGAAATGAAAGAACTTGCAGAAGTTCACACACCAGATACAAAAACAATAGAAGACTTAACAAACTTCTTAAATGTACCTGCTACAAACCTTGCAAAAGCAGTTGTATATTACAGAATAGATACAGAAGAAGTAGTTGTTGTATTTATTCGTGCAGATAAAGAAGTTAATGAAACTAAATTAAGAAATATTCTTAAAGTAGATGACGAACATCTAGTTCCAAAAGCTGAAGAAGATGATGGAATTTGCTATGGATTTATTGGACCAGTAGGTTTTACATCAAACATTAAAACAGTATTTGTTTACGATAAATCTCTAGAAAATGAAGCATCATTAATAGCTGGAGCTAATAAGAAAGATTATCACCTAACAGGTGTAAACTTTAAGAGAGATGTTAAAGTAGGAGAATTTGTAGACGTTGCAAAAGTAAGTGCAAATGACACTTGTGTTAAATGTGGTAAACCAACACTTAAAATATCTAATGGTATAGAAGTTGGTAACATATTTAAACTAGGTAAAAAATATACTTCTGCAATGGGTATGACATATCTAGATGAAAATGGTAAGGCACAAACTCCAATAATGGGATGTTATGGAATAGGTGTAGGAAGACTTATGGCTTCTGTTCTTGAAGCTAAAGCAGATGAAAGAAGAGTTAATTGGCCAGCAGCTATTGCACCATTTAACATTCACATTTGTCCATTAGACTACACTAAGAACGAACAAGTTAAAGAAATAACAGATGAACTTTACGCTAAACTTGAAGGACTTGGATATGAAGTTCTACTAGATGATAGAGCAAAGAGCGCAGGTGTTAAATTTGCAGATTCTGACCTTATTGGTGCTCCAATAAGAATAGTAGTAAGTGGAAGAAATCTAGAAAACAGCAAGTATGAAGTTAAATGCTTAGGTGACGAAGAGGCTACTTTAGTAGATATGGATAAAATATATGAATATATAGATACAAAGATGAAAGGATGGGAAGTATAAAATGAGAGAAGATTATGAAGTTATAATAGGACTTGAAGTACACGCAGAGCTTGCAACAAAAACAAAAATATACTGTTCTTGTTCAACAGAATTTGGTTCTGATCCAAATACTCACTGCTGTCCAATATGTACTGGTATGCCAGGAGTACTTCCAGTATTAAATGAAAAAGTTGTTGAGTATGCGGTAAAAATGGGACTTGCAACAAATTGTAAAATAGCAAGATTCTCAAAACAAGATAGAAAAAATTACTTCTATCCTGACCTTCCAAAAGCATATCAAACATCACAATATGATTTACCATTGTGTTATGAAGGACACGTAGACTTTAAAGTAAATGGAGTTCCTAAAACAGTTGGTATAACAAGAATACATATTGAAGAAGATGCAGGTAAATTAATACACGATCCATATACTGGAGATACATTAGTAGACCTAAATCGTTGTGGTGTACCGCTAATAGAAATAGTTTCTGAACCAGACATTCGTTCTAAAGATGAAGCTATAGAATATATGCAAACATTAAAATCTATACTAGAATATTTAGAAATCTGTGACTGTAAAATGCAAGAAGGATCTTTAAGATGTGACGTTAACCTATCTGTAAGAAAGAAAGGTGAAACTAAGTTTGGTACAAGAACTGAAACTAAGAACCTTAACTCATTTAAAGCAATTGGTAGAGCTATAGAATTCGAAATAGACAGACAAATAAAAGAACTTGAAAATGGTGGAACTATTTATCAAGAAACAAGAAGATGGGATGACGATAAGGGTATCGGTTATGCAATGAGAACTAAAGAGGATGCTCATGATTACAGATACTTCCCAGAACCAGACCTAGCTCCAATAGTTCTTTCAGATGACTATGTAAACGGAATAGAAGCAGCTCTTCCAGAAATGCCAAATGTAAGACGTGAAAGATACATAACAGAATTGGGACTTCCAGAATATGATGCAACTCAAATAACAAACTCTAAGAAAATGGCAGAGTTTTTCGATAAAGCAGTTGCTAAATGCGGAAATGCTAAACTTGTTTCTAACTGGTTAATGAGTGATGTTTCAAGAAAACTAAACGAAGCTGAAATGGAAATAGATAACATTAAATTCACAGCTGAAGATTTAGGAGACCTTATTACATTAATAGATAAAGGAACAATATCTTCTGCAATTGCTAAAAAAGTATTTGAGGAAATGTTTGAAACAGGAGATGCACCAGCTAAGATAGTAGAATCTAAAGGACTTGTTCAAATAACAGATGAATCTGCAATTAGAGATTTAGTAATTTCAGTAATAAACGAAAATGAACAATCTGTACAAGACTTTATAAATGGTAAAGATAAAGCAGTTGGATTCATAGTTGGACAAACAATGAAAGCATCTAAAGGTAAAGCAAATCCAGGAATAGTTAATAAGCTAATAATGGAAGAATTAAATAAAAGAAAAAATGGATAATAATTTGTATAAATTAAAATAAATTACAAATAATATATTTAGACACAGAGCATTAACAATGTTGCTCTGTGTATTTTTAAGTGTATATATATTGTAAAAGGAATGTATATATAATATTATATAAGTATATAAGAAAAGGAGAAAACAAAGGATGAAAAAAGGAATATCTTTAATAGTATTAGTAATAACTATAATAGTGATGATAATCTTAGCAGCAAGTGTAGTTATTACATTATCTAATACAGGTGTAATTAATAAAGCTAGTCAAGCAGTAGACTTAACAAACGAAAGACAAGTTCAAGATTTAGCTGCATTAGTGTGGGCGGATGAATTTATGGCCGGCAAAAGAGGCGAAATGTTAAAAGAGGCTGTTTTAGATAAATTAGAGGATTATACAACAGATTACATTATTACTGTAACAGATAGTGGGATAAGTGTAAGTAAAACGCCAACCTTGGGTGAGCTTATATCTAATCCAGAAACAGATTATGGTAAAATGGTAGATTATTCTGCAAATGGAGTTGATGAATGGCAAGTATATTATGAAGACGAAGTTAACGGATATGTATTTTTGATGGCTAAAGATAGTATAGGAGAACTAAATAATGATGTTAGTATAGACAGCTATACATTTACAGCTGCTGAAGAAAATTTATATAAAATTTTCAAATTAGGTAGTGATGAGTTTATACGTCGGAAATTCAGCTTCTACAATTCAAGATTTAGTTGGAGGCTTTTCTAAATATGCTAATACATTAGAATATGGCTCTAATGTAGTGGGTGCTATTGGTGGACCAACACTTGAATTGTTAACGGCAGCATGGAATAAAGCGAATCCAACATTAACTCCAAAGGCACCGGTAATAGATTTGGACTATGAAGATCCTCTTGAGATGGATGGAACAACATATTATATGTCAAAAGGAATACACGGATACTTTATAAATAAAGCAGGGGATGTAGCAGATAGTTCGCTTTCATATTTATCTTCGGAATATGTAGTTGTATCGCCATCAGCTTTAGAAGATGGACCTAGTATTATAGGAGGATATTGTCTATATGCTATGAATGGTTGCTTGATCAGTCAATATTATAATATCTCAGTAAAAGTAAGACCTGTTGTTTGTTTGAAATCAAGTATACCTGCTAAAGAGGTTGAAGGTGGATATTCATTAATAAAGTAGAATACTTAAAGGGAGCATCGTTAGATGCTTCCTTTTTATTGCAAAATAGCCTAAATTGTGTTACAATTGTTTACGTAAAACCATTTTATCACAAACATAATTGTAAAGGAGAACTATGGCATGAGAATGAGTTACGAAACAAAAGAAAAAATGGCAAATCAGCGGAAAGGAAGAGTAAAGGCATATTTCAATGCTTACGGTATTGGTTCTAAGGTTTATCTTATGACCGAGCGTAGTGCAAGAAATCCGGAATGGGCATATGTCCTTCAGTACCATGAACTTGACGGAGAATATTACTATGTGCTTGGAAATGCATATGGTGGAATTTTCCTTGGCAAGATTGTATATGACGGCTGCGCCGGTGTAATCAAGCTTGCTAAGACAAGCAAGAAGTATCAAAAGAACAAGACCGTTTTTGATGGCTGGATCAGAGAAGTAAAAAACAGACGCGCAAGAGACATCAGAGATTTTTACGATGCTCACGGCCAGGTATATCACAGTAACGGTGTAAACTTCGTTAACCCGAGAGAATATGTTGCTCTCGTTGACGAGAATGGCAAAAAAGACCTCGTAAAGTTTGTAGGCAAGAAAGAAGTAGGCGGAAAATATTACTTCATTCTTGAGCGTTCTAAGAACAATCTCATTGTAACCAAGCTTGTTTGGGTTGACGGATATATCCGAGCAGCACTTCTTACAGAAAAAGAGTTTGCGGATCACAAGGAAGAGTTCGAAGAGTGGATTTTGGAAACAAAGAAAAAAGGAGAAAAGAAAGACATCTATGGATAAAAACAAACGGATTACAATAGCTAAGAAAAAAGCTATTGAAAGAAGAAAGCGGGAGATAACAACATATTACAGTGTTTGGCATGTTGGAACCGAGATTACAATTGCTTTGGATAAGGAAAGAAAAGAACTTTCAAGATATGTTCTTGTAGGGAAAAATCAACTGGAAGATTCATATTATTTTCTTCTCTTAAGCAGGTATAACAGAATCTATTTTACAAAAGTAGTATTCTTAGGACATCGTGCTAGCCTTGTAAAAATTACAAGAACTTCTGAGGAATATCTCAAAAACAAAGAAATCTTTGATGCTTGGATTAAAGCTGCAAGAGATGAAATTGAAGCTGAGAAAAAAGCGTACTTCGATGAAGAATACAAGAAGCATGAACCAATTGCTGTAAGACCTTTGGTATACAAAGATGATGGAGTAACACTGTATAAATTTATGGCAAAACATAAGTTTAACGGAGAATATTACTTCGTTGTGCGTACTCAAAATCACGAATATACCATAACCAAGGTAGCATACTATGCGTTTGCAAAGCTTATTCTTCTTGATGAAAAAGAGCTTGAAAGAAACAAGGTTCGCTTTGAAACTTGGATTAGAGAAGCAAAGAAAAAGCCTAAGAAGTAACCAAAACAAGAAACAAAATGAAAGCGGGAGAAATCCCGCTTTCGCTATGTTAATTAAACCATTTGAAAAATATAATATATGTGGTATAATAGTTAAGAATAATATAGTAATAAAGATATAACAATATCTTTAAATCATACCAAGAGAGGTAAATAGCATGAAATTCTTAACTAAAGATGAGAAGACAAAAGTAGCACGGTCTGGTAGAATCATTCAGTCTTATACTGAAAGGAACTACGAAGGAAATCCAAAGAAATCTTATCAGGTAAAAGTGGTAAGTTATGACTTCAAACTTTACTGGGTTGAAACCATAAGGGAAGAAGGAAAAGAACCTGTAGTAGTAGACGTGTATGCTTTAGATTAAAAGAAAATACAAAGCGGGAAGAAATTTCCCGCTTTTTCGTTGCAAAAAAATTCAAATATTTAAAAAATCTCTTGCTAAATTCTAAATATATGATATACTATGTGTGTAATAAATAGTAATTGTTACTATTTAGGAGGTAATCTTGAGAAGTTCTAAACAAAGAGATTTGGTAGAAGAGATAGTAAACTCTAGCTACTCTCATCCAACTGCTGAAGAAGTTTATGAAATGTCTAAAAAGACTATTCCAAATATTTCTCTAGGTACTGTTTATCGTAATCTTAATACATTAGTAAATGAAAAGCTAATTAGAAAGATTAAGGTGGATGAATCTAAATATAGATATGACCATAATAAAGATAAACATGCTCACTTTATATGTACTAAATGTAGTAATATAATTGACCTACCAGAGAATATGTTAAAAGTAGTGGAAGAATTCGATGGGAATAAAGTGACGGATATAGATTTATCGCTCACTGGAATTTGTAAGGATTGCTTAAATTAAGGAGGATATTAAAATGGATTTAAAAGGATCAAAAACAGAGGCTAATTTAATGGCAGCATTTGCTGGTGAGTCTCAAGCAAGAAACAAGTACACATACTACGCTTCTAAAGCAAAAAAAGAAGGATATGAACAAATCGCAGCTATATTTACTGAAACTGCAGATAATGAAAAAGAACACGCTAAAATGTGGTTCAAGTTATTACATGACGGTTCAGTTCCAGATACAATGACTAACCTTAAAGATGCAGCTGCTGGTGAAAATTATGAATGGACAGATATGTATGCATCTTTTGCTGAAACTGCAAGAGAAGAAGGTTTCACAAGAATTGCTTATCTTTTTGAAGCTGTTGGTAAAATAGAAAAAGAACACGAAGAAAGATACAAAAAACTTCTAGCTAATATAGAAGAAGGAAAAGTATTCGAATACGGAGATATCAAAGTTTGGAAATGTAGAAACTGTGGACACATCCACGTAGGATTAAAAGCTCCTGAAGTATGTCCAGTATGTGACCATCCAAAAGCATATTTTGAACTAAAAGCAGAAAACTATTAATAGTAGTGCACACCTTAGGGTGTGCTTTTTATTGACAAAAAAATATATAATATAGTAGAATATACTTGTAAATTTACGTAGAAGGAGAAATTTAATGAGAAACACAACATATGTTTTTGGTCACAGAAGACCAGATACAGATTCGGTAGCGGCATCAATAGCATTATCTTATCTAAAGAACACAAGAGGGCATAATACAACACCAGTAATACTAGATCATTTAAACAAAGAGTCAGAGTTTGTATTAGATTATTTTAATATAAAAGAACCAGAATTCTTAAACGATGTTAAATTAAGAATAGAAGATATAGATTACTATAAAGATTGTTTTGTAGAAGACACAGACAGCATAAAAAAGGCGTATGAAGAAATAATTAAACAAAGCATAACAGGTATACCAATTGTAAATAAGAGACAACAATTATTAGGGCTTATTACAATGAAGATGATAGCGCATGAGCTTATATCAGGAGACTTCACAAATCTTACAACATCATATAACAATCTACTTGAAACACTAGAAGGTAAAGAAGTTTTAAGATTTGATGATGAAATACATGGTGAGATTTATGCAGCAGCATTTAGAAGCACAACAATATTAAATTCAGTTGAACTAAATAACAACCATATTGTTATAGTTGGAGATAGACACAGTGTTATAGAATACGCAATAGAAAATAAAGTTAAGTTATTAATAATAGTAGGTAATAGAGAAATAAAACCGAAACACTTAGAAATGGCTAAGAAGAACAATGTAAACATTATTAGTACACCATTAGATACATTCCATACAACAAAAATGATAGGTTTAAGCAGCTATGTTAAAAGCCTGCTTACTAGGGCAAGAATAGAAAGAATAAAAGATACAGATTATTTAGATTCGTTTATGGAATTAAGTAGTAAACAAGGATACAACAACTATCCAGTTGTTAATTCTAAAAATAAATGCTTAGGATTAATAAGGGTAACAGATATTAAACAAATAAATAGAAAGAAAGTTATTCTTGTAGATCATAATGAGTTAGACCAAAGTGCAATCGGACTTAAAGAAGCAGAAATAGTAGAAATTGTAGACCATCATAAAATAGGAGATTTAAGTACAAATGTACCAATTAACTTTAGAAATATGAATGTTGGTAGTACGAGTACAATAATATACAATATGTATTTAGAAACAAATACAGAAATACCAATGGACATGGCAGGCTTAATGTTATCTGGTATAATTTCAGATACGCTTAAATTTACATCTCCAACCACAACAGAAAGAGATAAAGCTGCAGCAATAGATCTTGCTAGAATAGCAGAACTAGACATAGATACCTATGCTACAAGAATGTTTAAAGCTGGAACAAGACTTGATGGTAAGACAATAGAAGAAGTAATAACATCAGATATGAAAATATTCCCTATAGAGAAGGAGAAAGTTGCAGTATCTCAAGTTATTACATTAAACTCTGAAGAAATACTAGATAAGAAAGATGAATATATAGCCGCATTTGAGGAAATATTAAAAGATAGAAGATACTCAATGGGAATTATGTGCTTAACAGATATAATTGCAAACGGTTCATACATATTATATGATCCATATAATGAAGAAAGAATAAAAGAAGCATTGGGATTAAAAGAAATATATCAAGGAATATATCTAGAAGGAATACTTTCTAGAAAGAAACAAATAATACCTAAAATTATGGAATATATAAAGGGTAGATAAATATAGGAGGAACAAATGAAAAAAGGAATATCTTTAATAGTATTGGTTATTACAATAATAGTAATGATAATACTTGCAGCAACTGTTGTAATAACATTAACAAACACAGGAATAATAGAAAGAGCAAATGAAGCTGTAGTTATTTCGGATAAAAAGCAAGTACAACAAATATCAGATGTTATATGGGCTGAAACTTATGCAGATAAATTTAGAGGAGAAGCATTAAAAATAGAAGTAGAAAGAAGATTGAAAGAACAAGGAATAAATATAGATTATTGGAATATATTGATTACAAATAGCGGTATAATCATGAGTGATAAGGTTGCGAGTGTTGAAGCCGGATTGTATGAAACGGATTCAAATTATCAAATATTAAAAAAGACATGGCAAGATTTAATAAACGAGGAAATAATTCATATATCAGAGGCGGGGGAAATTTATACAAATATGGATATGGATACAGGAGAAAATTCTAGTTCAGATATATTAGATGGTGATTTAGTACTACCTAATGATGGAAGCATAAAGTCGATAGGGTATAATATAGTAAGCGGTACAGGTAATGTAGGATTTGCAGGGTGTACAAAATTAACAGATGTTAAATTGCCTGATTCATTAACTGAACTTGGTGCTTATGCTTTCGGGTTTTGCACAAGTTTAAAACGAGTAGAGTTATCTGAGAATATTACAAATGTTTTAGGAGCTTTTTATGGTAGTGGAGTTGATAGGATATTTGTGAATCCTAATAATACCGTGTACTATAGTGTTGATGATTGCTTAGTGGATAGAGCTACTAAAACTATTGTTCTAGGAAGCAATAATAGTAAGATACCAACTGATGGTTCTGTTGTCGACATAATGGATGGTGCATTTTTTAACTGTTCAAAATTAGAGAGCGTATTTATTCCAATGACTATGAAACAGATTAATTATGAGACGTTTAAAGGATGTACGGGACTTAAAACGGTAACAATAGGCACTAATGTAACATTAATCGATGATTATGCATTTGATGAATGTATGAATATAACAACGGTATACTATACCGGTACAGAAGAACAATGGAATAATATAAACATACAAGGCTATTGGACTAATTCTTTGAAATCGGCAACTAAAATATATAATTATGTTATTACGCAATAAAATGATAGATAAAATGCATATTGGACGGTTTTAACCATTCTTTTTATTTGACAAATCCTCAATTATACAATAATATATATTTATATAATTTAGAGGTGGAATAATGAACAAAAAAAGAGGCGTGAGCATGATAGTGTTAAGTATAACAATTCTTGTTATGGCAATACTAGCAGCTACAGCAATAGCATTTCTAGAAGATACAGATATAATAAATAGAGCTAGGAAGAATACTAAAGCAAACAATTTAGATCAGGTAAAAGAAATAGTAAAAATTGCATGGAATAATGCTAATTCTAAATCGTTAGTAACATTAGAAGATTTAGAAAATGCAGTAAATAATGCCATAGTAGAAAATAATATAGATACAAGTGTGTATAATGTTATAGTTACTGAAGATGAAGTCTTTGTTTCTACAGATTTTGTAGCACCAAGAATTGCTAGTTCATCTATGACATATACAAATACAACAGCTACTGTAAATTTAACATTTAGTAAATTAGAAGAAACAGACTATCCAATTACAGTAGAGTATTATATAAAGAAAACAACGGCGCCTGTGGAAGCGTATTCTTTTAAGAAACAAGTTGTATTAACAAGTGGTACAAGTAATTCATATACTTTTACAGACCTTGCATCTCTAACATCATATAACGCAAATATTGTACTTGTTGATGCAAATGGTAATAGAGCAGAAACAACATTAAATTTAACAACAAGATAGAATTTTGAAAGATAATACATTTTTGTATTATCTTTTTTCTTGTAATATTAATGACAGAGATATATAATATAGAAAAATCACATAATTTAACATTCGTTTTAGTTAATTATGTGATAAATATATTATATAATATATTTGAAAAACAGGAGGATAAAATGAAAATAGTTTTTGAAGGTGGAAATAAAGAAGCGAAAGAAAAGGAAGAGAAACCAAAAATGGAAACAAAATATTTTGTAGAAAAGAAAAGTTCTAATGGTGGTAAACAAATAGGGACTTTGCTATTAGGATTAACAGGTGGCGTTGTTGGTGGAATAATTGCTACATCATTAGTTTTGGATGCAAAGGGTATAGATAAAATACAAACTAATGTACAAGGTGATGGAGGAACAACAAACTCTATAATAACATCATATAATTTTGCAACAGTAGAAAATCCAGTTGTAGCAATATCTAAACAAGTTGGACCATCTGTTGTTGGAATAAAGGTAACATACCAAGCACAAACATTCTTTGGCTCAACTGAAGCAGAAGGTGAAGGTTCAGGAATTGTGTATTCAAAAGAAGGATATATAATAACGAATTATCATGTTGTTGAAGAAGCTATAAAAAGCAATAAAGCAAAAGTAGAAGTATTGTTATCTACAGGTGGAACTTTAGAGGCTACAGTTGTAGGTGGAGATGAAGTTACAGATATAGCTGTAGTAAAAGTTGAAGCTGGTAAATTAATGGCGGCGGAATTTGGAGATAGCGATGGAGTAGAAGTTGGTGAACTTGCAGTTGCTATAGGAAATCCGTTAGGACAAGAATTTGCGGGTTCAGTTACAGTTGGATATATTTCAGCAGTAAATAGAACTATGACAGCTGAAGGTACAACGTATAACCTAATACAAACAGATGCTGCAATAAATTCTGGTAATAGTGGCGGACCACTTGTATCTTCTAGTGGTAAAGTTATAGGAATAAATACAGCTAAAATAGCAGCAACTGGTGTAGAAGGAATGGGATTCTCAATTCCAATTAATGAAGTATTGCCAATAGTAGAAGAATTAATAACAAACAAAAAAATTGCTAGACCATACATAGGTATTGGCGGTGTAGAAATAGATGAATACGATGCAAAGAGATATAACCTAGTTCCAGGTGTTTATGTTCAAACAGTGGATATTAAATCTGCTGCAGAACTAGCAGGTATACGTCAAGGTGATGTTATAACTGAAGTAGATGGAACAAAAGTTTCAACAGTTGCAGAAATAAACGTAATAAAAAACAAGAAAAAAGTAGGAGATAAGCTAACTGTTAAGTTATATAGAGATGGAGAATACAAGACAGTTACTGTAACACTTGCTTTAGCAGAATAAAGATAGGTGGTAATCAATGTATAATATTTGTTTAGTTGAAGATGAAAAAAACTTAAACAATTTAGTAAAAACATATTTAGAAAAAGAAGGCTATACAGTAATTCAATGCTTTAATGGTAAACAAGCTTTGGAAGTACAAGATAAAGTTCATCTTTGGATTTTAGATATAATGCTTGGTGATGAAATAAGTGGTTATGATGTAATAAAGAGAATAAGGGAAAAAGATTCCCTTGTTCCTGTAATATTTACATCTGCTCGTGACCAAGAATTAGATAAAATAATTGGTCTTGAAATGGGAAGTGACGATTATATCACTAAACCATATTCGCCAAAAGAATTAATGCTAAGAATTGCAAATATCATAAAGAGAGTATATAAGACAGATGCTTCAAAAGTCGTTTATGAGGAATATTTAATTAATAAGGATAAAAGAACGGTAAGCGAAGGAAAAGAGGAAATTAAGTTAACTGCGCTTGAATTTGACCTACTTATGATGTTCTTAGAAAATATGAACAAATCTTTCTCTCGTGATGAAATATTAAACAATGTTTGGGGAACAGAATATTTTGGTAGTGATAGAGTTGTAGATGATTTAATTCGTAGGCTTAGAGGTAAAATGCCAAAATTAAATATAAACACAATTTATGGATATGGGTATAGGTTATCGTAGTATGAGTATGAAGATTAAAAGAATAGAAAATATGAGTTTATCAAAACAACTAGTGTTAGTAACACTAGTTGCACTTTTAATATGCCTTGTTACTATGGGAATAATACTTCCAAGTATACTTAAGCCGTATTATGAGATGAATATATACGAACATTTAGAGCAACCAGCAAAGTATATTGAACCCGGAACTAATAAAATGGGCGAAGATATTGCTTTTGTAATACAAATGAAAAGCGGAGCGTTATATTCTTCAGATAATTTGAGTGAAAAAGTACCAGGTTTATCTGCTATAGAAATAGTAAACAGAGCAACAGATACTAAAGGCAAGTTTGAAAATAATGGGACTACATATTATTATTTGTGGGGAGAAAGAAAAGTTTCTAAAAACTTAATAATTATGCCAGATAGTTATTTAACAGTGCAAGAGGATAGATTATTAGGAATAATACTCCCAACACTGTTAATTACAATTGCAACAACAATTATATTACTTGTATTATGGTCACAGTATGTTTTATCTAAGATAAAAAAACTAGAAAAAAAGACAAAAGCAATAATAACAAACGATGTAGTAGAAGGACGTGAATTTGTTGTAGATGATGAGCTAAATGAACTTAACTCTACAATAGAACAAGTTAAAGTGAAATTGAAACAAAAAGATGAATATAAGAATATGATGTTTCAAAACTTATCTCATGAATTAAAGACACCTATATCTGTAATCCAAAGCTATATAGAAGGCGTAAACGATGGCGTTATAGAAAAAGAAGAAGCGTTAAAGATAATTGAAGAAGAAACAAATACATTATCTAAACAAGTTAAAACAATTCTTCAGATAAATAAAATAGATTATATGAAAGATAGTGAGAAATACAAAAATAGCAAAACAGATATAACTAAAATAATAATAGCTAGTATAGAAAAGCATAAATTAATACGTTCAGATATACAATATATTTTAGAAATAGACGATGAGTTAAAAGAAAAGGAAAAACTATTTGTTGGTACAGAGGATTTATGGGAATCTGTTGTAGATAATATATTAGGTAATTTTATACGTTATGCAAAAACAAATATAACGGTAAAAATAGCTAAAGGAGAAATCACATTCTTTAATGATGGTGAAAGAATAAAAGAAAAAGTATTAGACACAATCTTTTTACCATATGTTAAAGGCGAAAAAGGACAATCGGGATTAGGTCTTTCAATTGTTAAGAAAACAGTAAATATATTAGGTTACGATATAACGGCATCTAATATAGATAATGGAGTGTTATTTGTAATTAAATAAATATGATTAAAGCGACTAGATGCTTATCTAGTCGCTTTAATTGACAACCTATTTATGAGCTGATATAATACACATTACAAGGGGTAATGATATATGAAAAAAGTAATAATAATTGGTGCAGGACCAGCTGGTCTTACAGCTGCATATGAACTGCTTAAGGATAATAATGAAGAATATGAAGTAATAATACTTGAAGAAAATACACAAGTTGGTGGTATCTCTAAAACAGTAAGATATAACGGAAATAGAATGGATATAGGTGGACATAGATTCTTTTCAAAAGATGAAAATGTAATGAGATTCTGGAGTGAACTTATGCCTATTCAAGGGGAACCATCTATAGACGATAAAATATTAGGAAGAGAAAAAACTTTAGAAAAAGGTGGACCAAATCCCGAAAAGACAGATGAAGTAATGCTAGTTAGAAACAGAGTTTCTAGAATATACTATCTTAAAAAGTTTTTCGATTATCCAATATCTCTAAAAGTAAAAACTTTTACTAACATGGGACTTTTTAGAACTATAGCTGCGGGATTTAGCTACCTTAAATCTATGATGATAAAGAAAGAAGAAACGTCTTTAGAGAATTTCTATATTAATAGATTTGGTAAAAAACTATATAGCATGTTCTTTGAAAAATATACTGAAAAATTATGGGGAAGACATCCTTCTAAAATTTCGGCAGATTGGGGAGCTCAAAGAGTTAAGGGCCTTTCTATAAAAGAAGTATTAAAAGATATGTTCAATAAATTGTTCCATAGAAAGAAAAAAGGTAATACAGAAACTTCTTTAATAGAGGAATTCTGGTATCCTAAATATGGTCCTGGACAACTTTGGGAAACATTAGCTGCTAGAGTAATAGAAAAAGGCGGAAAGATTAGAATGGAATGTTCTGTTAAGAACATAAATACAGCTAATGGAAAAATTGTTTCTGTAGATTTAGAGCATAATGGAAATTTAGAAACATTAACAGGAGATATATTTATTTCTTCAATGCCAATAAAAGATTTGGTAAGTGGTATGAAAGGGGATAAAGTACCTGAAGAAATGCTAAGAATAGCAACAGGTCTACCATACAGAGACTTTATGACAGTAGGTTTATTGGTTAAAAAGATAAACTTAAAGAATAAAACAAAGATAAAAACGCTTGGCAACATAGTTCCAGATTGTTGGATTTATGTTCAAGAACCAGGTGTTAAAATTGGTAGAATACAAGTGTTCAATAACTGGTCACCATATATGGTGGAAAAACCTGAAGATACAGTATGGATGGGATTAGAGTATTTCTGTAACGAAGGTGATGAATACTGGAATATGCCTGAGAAGGAATTTGCAGATTTTGCTATATCTGAACTTGTTAAGATGAAAATAGTAAATAAAGAGGATGTTATTGATTCGCACCTAGAAAGAGTGAAAAAAGCATATCCTGCATATTTTGATACATATGAAAACATGGATGAACTTATTTCATATCTAAATACATTTAACAATTTATATTGCGTAGGAAGAAACGGTCAACATAGATATAACAATATGGATCACTCAATGGTTACAGCTATGGAAGCTGCAAAGAATATTAAATCTGGTGTAGAAACTAGAGATAATATTTGGAATGTAAACACAGAAAAAGAATACCACGAAAAGAAAGAGGTAAAGAATGATAATAGCAATTAATTTTTTATTTATTCTTCTTATGGTGTTTATAGCATATAAAGCAATGGATAAAGAGGTAAAAGAAGCTAAGACACATGAAGAAGTAAAATACAAATGGCTGATATTTGCGATAATACTATTATTAGGCGCAGGTGTAAGATTAATTGGATTAGATAAATTACCTGCAGGATTTAATCAAGATGAGGCATCAATAGCATATGATGCCTATTCTTTATTAGAAAATGGTTATGATAGAAATGGTTATATTTATCCAGTATATCCAGTAGCATGGGGTGGTGGACACGGACCATTTTATATGTATTTTTCTATGATATTTATGAAGTTATTAGGACCAACTGTGTTTGCATTTAGATTAGGTAATGCAATACTTTCGGTTATTGCGTTAGCTTGTGCATATTTTATGCTAAATAAAATGTTTAAGACAAAGTATGCGTTAATGGGAATGTTTGTATTAGCAATATCTCCATGGAATATAATGCTATCTAGATGGGGACTTGATGCAAATCCATTGCCATTGCTATTCTTAATAGCTACGACATTATTAATTTACGCAATAGATAAAAAAAGCACATGGCTATATGCACTATCTGCGGGAATGTATTCAATTTCGCTATACGCTTATGCTTCAGCCTATATAATTGTACCGTTATTCTTGCTATTTAGTATTGTATATTTATTAGTAAAGAAAAAAATAACGTTAAAGCAAGTAATAATAAGTGGAATAGTATTTGTATTAATTGCAATTCCACTAGGAACATTTTGGATTATAAATTTCTTAGATTTAGAGGAAATAACAACTAAATATTTTTCTATTCCTAAATTATCTGCTTTAAGATCTGAATCGGCATTTAACTTTTCAAGAGGTGGAATAGAAACGTGGTTTGAAAGTTTAATAGATTTCTTTAATTTAGCTATTTTTCTTAAAGCAGATGGTAGACTTACTAATGCAGCTTGGGATTTTGGCACATATTATTTGTTTTCAATGGTGTTGTCTACAATTGGACTAATATCTGCGATTGTTAAATGTAGAAAAAAGGAATTTAATTATGATTATATAGTGATGTGTATATTTGTAGCGTCAACAATATTTACATTAATGATTGGAGTTAATATAAACAGAATACATATTATATACATACCAATATTAGTATTTATTCTAAAAGGTTTAGAATGGTTGGGAGAAAGAAGTAATAAATTACTGGCTATAGTATTAATAATGTTTGCTATACAATTTGGTTTATTTATTTCATATTATACAACTAAATTTAACGAGAACGCAGAAATATATTATTTCGAAACATTTGGCGATGCTGCAGTTTATATGAACGAAAATGGAAATAGTGATGCGACTACATATGTAACTACAAAAGTAAATGGTAATTATATGCTTGTATTGTTCTATACAAAACATAATACGCTTGACTATATGAATACGGTTAAGTTTTATGAAAGTGATTATGAATTTAAGATGGCTAAAAGTTTTGGAAATTACATATTCTATTTACCTAAAGAAATAGATAATACAGCAAATTATATAGTTCATAATTCTGAATTAGATAGATTTGATAAATCTAAATTTGATATAACAACATTTAAATATTATTCAGCTGTTATTCCAAAAGTTGAATAAAATGAGGAAAAATAAAATGAAGAACTTTATAAAAAAGAGTAGTATAGTACTAATAATTTTCTTAGTATTAATACTTAGTTTAATAATTGTTAATACAATTCCTAAAAAATATATAAAGAATAATGTTGAAGATTCAATAGAAGTATTGTTGGTTGAGGGACATTCTCCGCCAGCAAAAGTGGCATACAGATTTTTGTTAGATAATTATACAGATGCCATAATGCTAGACACCGCATATTCTATGGATAGTAATAATCTACTAGAGTCTACGATGTTTATGAGACGAGGATATAGAGCAGGGGCTAACTTAACATTAAATAGTATAGATACACCAGATATACCTATAGATAATCTAGAAGCAAATATATCTGAAACTAATACAAGTTATTTTGAATACTTTAGATATTGGCATGGTTATATGATATTTTTAAGACCGCTATTAGTGTTTTTTAATTATTCTGAAATAAGAGTAATATTAGTTGTAGTTATTACAATGCTGGCTATAATCCTTGTATTTTTAACATACAAAAAAGTAGATAAGATATTAGCGTTAGCAACTATATTAATGCTTTTGGCATCTAATTTCTGGGCAATAGGATTATCTATGCAATATGTGTCGGTGTTTGTTATTACTCTTTTAGCATCAATATATATTGTAGCTAGAAAAGGCATGATAAAAGATGGAGCAATGTTATTTTTTGTAATAGGAATGCTAACATCATTCTTTGATTTGTTTACAACACCTATTTTAACTTTAGGTATACCAATGGTATTTTGGATATATACAACGGATAAAGAAAAATATACGATAATGAATAGTATTAAAATATTACTATCATGGGGATTAGGCTATGCTTTTGTTTGGATATCTAAATGGCTTTTAATGGATATATTTTACGGAGTAGGAGCAATAAAAGATGCTATAAACAAAGTATTGTTATACACAGTAAGTAAGGAAGAAGTTACAGCAAGTATAATGAAAATAATTATAACAAATATCTATTGTATAGAGTTGCCGTTAATTATTTGTATAGGTATATTGGCAGCGTCTTTTGCATATAAATTTTGCATTGTAAAAACTAAAATGGATAAAAGTGCTTATCAATACATATTAGTATCACTTTCTCCGTTTGTGTGGTATTTTTTAGTTAAAAATCATAGCTATATACATGCAGGCTTTACGTATAGATTATTGTTAATAACAATTTTTTCATTAAGTGTTGTGGCGATGAAAAATATATGTGAAAAGGCTAAAAAGTAAGAGGGAGAAGGATATAGATGTATGAAGGAGAAGATAGGTAATATATTTATGAGCATAATTGCATATATACTAGTTTCTATATTAACATTAATAGTTAGTACAGGGGTTGTGTATAACAGTCATGTAATATTTAGTTTTAATCAAGTAATATTAATAATATGCGTTATAGTATATCTTGCTTTTATAATATTATTATATAAAAAAGTGTTACCGTGGATAGAAAAAATAAAATGTATAGAATATTTGTTTTTTGTAATATTCATATTCCTTGCAATATTTAGCGGACTGTATTTTAAGGTAAAAGCAACGTGGGATATGGGAAATGTATTTAATATAGCTGAAAGATATCTAAATGTCGGAAGCATAAAAGAGACTGTGTATTTAGCAACATTTCCAAACAATACAATGCAAGCATTAATAGAAATAGCAATTTTAGTACTATCTAATGCGGTAGGTATTACGGATAATGTAACAGTGATAACAATGTTTAATGCAATGTGTGTATCTCTTGCAGTTATATTATCATACTATGCTGCAAATAAAATGTTTGGAAGAAAGAATGCGCTTATGCACATAATATTATGTGTATTAACAAGCCCGTTATTTCTTTATTCGGCTATATATTACACAGATACATTTTCATTGCCAGTAGGTGTGGGAATATTATTGTTATGGCTTGTAATTAGAGATAAAGAAAAAAGCCTAACTAAATTAATATTAAACATATTATTAGGACTACTTGTGTTTTTAGGAATAAAGATAAAAGTCTTGTCTATATTTATATTCATAGCAATAGTAGTATATGAACTATCTGTTGGCAAAAGAAAAGATATGTTAAAAAGTCTGTGCCTTGTACTTCCAATAGTACTTGTATTAAGCATATTATTCAACGTGTGTATAACTAATAAAATTACAAGTAAAGAGTTAAGTAATAAAGCAAAAATGCCTGTAGAACATTGGGTAATGATGGGGCTAAATGGAAATGGAAATTGGAATTTTGGAGATTATGTATATTCATTAAAATATAGAGATTATGATACAAGACAAGAAAAAGTAAGAGAAGAAATAGGAAGAAGAATAGCTTCCAAAAGTTTTCTTTCTCATGCAAAGCGTCTGTATTCTAAAATAATTTTCGTTTGGCATGATGGTACATATTGGGTGCCAATTAAGCTAGCAAAAGGTGTGCTTAATCACGGAACATTACATGAAATAGTACTTGAAAACGGTAAGTATGTTAATGTATATAAATACATTCCACAAACAATGCATTTTGGGATGTTAATATGTATAATAATTGCAATCATAAAAAGTATTAATAATAAGGATATGAATAATATACAGAATGTACTAGTAATAACTGTATTTGGAATGTTTATTTTTATGCTTATATGGGAAACAAGATCTAGATTCCTATTAAACATATTGTTGTTTATGCTAATACTAAGTGTAAATGGAATAGAATATTTAAGCGAAAAAGTAAATATGGATAAGCTAAAAAATATAAAGAAAAAGAGAGTAAAGAAAAATAAAGCAAAAAGTTAAGAAAAATAGAATATAATATTGTATTTGGAAGGTATTTATACCTTCCAAATATTGCTTTTATACATAAATTCATATATAATACTAGAGTAATTTTAGGAGTGAAAACAATGGAAGGAATTAATTTAAGAGATAAATATATATCATTTTTTGAATCAAAAGGACATGTAAAAATACCTTCAGCACCAGTAGTGCCAGAAAATGATCCATCAGTATTATTTAATACAGCTGGTATGCAACCTTTAGTACCATATCTAAAAGGACAACCACATCCAAAGGGAACTAGACTTTGCGATTACCAAAAATGTGTTAGAACAAATGACTTAGATGCAATAGGAGATACAACTCACCATACATTTTTTGAAATGTTAGGTAACTGGTCTTTAGGAGACTACTTCAAAAAAGATGCAGTAAATTGGAGTTTTGAGTTTTTAACAAAAGTTCTAAATATACCTGTAGAAAAGTTAGCAGTAACAGTATTTAGAGGAAACGATTTTGTAGAAAGAGACACTGAAACAGCAGGTTATTGGATGGAATGTGGAATCCCTGAATGCAGAATTGCATATATGGGTGAAGAAGATAACTGGTGGCCAAGTATGGAACTTACTGGACTATGTGGACCAGATACAGAAATATTCTACTGGAGAAGTACAGACGAAGTTCCTGTAAACTTTGATCCTTCAGACGATAGATGGGTAGAAATATGGAACAACGTATTTATGCAATATATGCATGAAGAAGATGGAAGCTTTACAGAACTACCAAGCAAAAATGTAGATACTGGTATGGGTATGGAAAGAACAACTGCAATACTAGAAGGCGTTACAGATAACTACTTATCTTCTATATGGAAAGATGTTATAGCTAAGATTGAAGAAATAGCAGGTAAACCTTATGCAGGTAATGAAAAGGCTATGAGAATTATAGCTGACCACTTAAGATGTGCAATATTTATATCTGCAGATCCATCTGGAATAAAACCATCTAACACAGATCAAGGATACATTTTAAGAAGATTAATTAGAAGAGTTATTAGATATGTAAGAGGTCTAGAAATAGATGTAAATTCTAATTGGGAAGAAGTGCTTGCAAATCTAATAATGGATAAATACGAAGAATACTACGGTGAAATTAAACAAAATAGAAGTGTAGTACTTGAAGTATTAAGAGTAGAAAAAACTAAGTTTAACAAAACTCTTGAAAATGGTCTTAAAGAATTTGAAAAAGAAGTGTCTAGACTTGAAGGAAATGTAATAAACAAAGATATGGCATTTAGACTATATGATACTTTTGGATTCCCACTAGAATTAACAGTAGAACTAGCAAGTGAAAAAGGTATAACTGTTGATGAAGAAGGATTTAAAGAAAAATTCAAAGAACACCAAGAAAAGAGTAGAGCTGGTTCTGAAGCTAAGTTTAAAGGTGGACTAGCTGGTAATGGTGAAATGGAAACTAAATACCACACAGCAACTCACTTATTAAATGCAGCACTTAAGAGAGTAGTTGGACCAGATGTACATCAAAAAGGTTCAAACATAACAGCTGAAAGAATGCGTTTCGACTTCTCATGTGATCACAAATTATCTGATGAAGAAAAGAACGAAGCAGAAAGATTAGTAAATGAATGGATAGCAGCTAGCATAGATGTAGTAGTAGAAGAAATGCCAAAAGATGAAGCTATTAAATCTGGAGCAGAATGTATGTTTATAGAAAAATATCCAGACGTTGTAACAGTTTATACAATAGGAGATGTTTCTAAAGAATTATGTGGAGGCCCTCACGTTAAAAATACAAGTGAACTTGGTAAATTTGTAATAAAGAAAGAAGAAGCAAGTTCAGCAGGAGTAAGAAGAATAAAAGCTATTCTAGAATAGGAGTAAATTATGGATTGTATATTTTGTAAAATATTAAATGGTGATATTCCAAGTAAAAAAGTTTATGAAGATGAATTTGTTTATGCATTTCATGATATAAATCCTATGGCACCAGTACATGTAATAGTTATACCTAAAGAGCATATAGAATCTGCAAATAGCATAGATGAAACTAATTCAGTAAATGTTGCTAAAGTATTTGAAGCAATACCAGTAATAGCAAAAGAATTGGGATTAGAAGATGGCTATAGAGTAATAACTAACATCGGTGAAAATGGTGGACAAACAGTTAAGCATATACACTTCCACATATTAGGTGGAACTAAGCTTGCTGGTAAGTTAGTATAAAAAAGCGGTGATTCCAGCCATTAAATTGGAACTTAAAAAAGAGGTTAGAGCTAAGCTTTAACCTCTTTTTGCAACTTTATTTAATATTACTGTTATGTATATATGAAAGCAGGTAATTATGGAAAAGAATTCAGATGAAAAGATATATATCGAATATTTAAATGGAAATAACGATGCGTTAGAAAAACTATATGCAATGTATAAAAACAAGCTTGTATACTTTGTAAATAACATCGTTAAAGATTATGAAAAGGCAGAAGATATTGTACATGATACATTTATATATGTAATGGAACATAAAAAGAAAGAAGATGTTCCTTTTAAGTATTACATATATTTAGTTGCTAAAAGTAAAGCGTTTAATTATATAAACAAAGAAAACAGAAGAAAAGAGATTGTTGAACAATATTTTAATAGTATTGAAGAAGTACCAGAGGAAGAATTGCTAGAAGCAATTTCCACTTTAGAAAACAAAGAAAACGTGTTAAGTGCAATAGATGAACTAGAAGAAAAATATAAGAATGCAATATATCTTGTATATATAGAAAAAATGTCTTATGAACAAACTGCTGAAATTCTTGGACAAACCCTAACTAATACTAAAACTCTTATACATAGGGGTAAAAATAAGTTAAGAACAATCCTGCTTAAGAAAGGATTAGATAATATGAATAAAGTAGTAAAAATATTTATTATTGCATTATTAATTACACTGTGTATGACAGGTGCAGTCTTTGCAGGAATTAAGATATACAAAATGTTTAATACTAATTATAAAGTATCAATGAACCCTACTTTTGAAAGCACTATAGACAAAAATACAGCTAATAATCTATGGGTAGGAACATTAGATCTAGCTTGGAGTGAATTAAAAGATATTCTAGGAAAAGAAAAGATTGAATTTGAAGAAAATATAGATATAGTAGAATCTCTTAATAATAGTTCGTTTGAAAAAGAAAATTTAGATAAAGAAGATTATGTTGTAAATGTAACAAAAACAGATATGAATGGATATAAAATAGAAGCAGAACTAAATAAGACACTTACATTTATAGAGTCTTTTGATAATCTTACTGATGAAGAAGATAAGCCATTTGGTAAAGGCACAGAAAATGTAAAATGGTTTGGTATAAATAACGCAAGTAAAGAAAAACTAAATAAAAATGTACAAGTTTTATTCTATGATGAAGAAGGTAATGAGAATAAAGAATTTGCAGTTAAATTACAGACAAAAGAAGGCGATGAAATTATATTATATAAGACAAAATCAGATAAATCTTTTGATGAAATATATAACGTAATGAAACAAAAAGCGGAGCAATATAAAGGTAGTAAGAAATTCACAAATGATGATGAAATATTGATGCCATATGTAAAAGTAAATGGCTTAATAAAGTATAATGAACTTTATGGAAAAACAATAAAAGATACAAATGGATTAATTATGTATGATGTTGTACAAAAGGTTAATTTCTATCTAAATGAAAAAGGTTGTAATTTAAAGAGTTCGTTAAGTATGGCAACGGAATATTTAAGTGCGGGGAATAGATATTTTTATTATACAGACACGTTCGTAATATTTATGAGCGAGGGAAAAACAGACAAACCATATTTTGCACTTAAAGTAGATGATGACAATATAATAGAGAAAAAAGAAGAAAGCAACTTGCCTAAAATAGTAGATTTTACAGTTGTAGAACCTAAATCGACTACTAATATACAAAAAGGTGAATATAAATTTTTTGAGGATGAAAAGTATGAATACTATTATGACAGTAAAAAAACAAAATATGTTGTAGTATTTTTTAATAATGGGGATATGATAACAGTAGAAGAAGCGCTTAAGAATAACAAGATAACAATTAGTCTTTTAGATGATTATGGTGTAGAATATATTAAGAAGGAAAAAGTAATAGGTAAGTGTGGAACAATAATAAAGTAATATAAATAATGGATAAAGTAATAACTTTAATTTAGTTATTACTTTATTTGCTTTTTTCGACAAATTCATATATAATATCGTCACTAGGTGGTAATATGTTAAGACTAGTTGTAGTAAATCCCGTTTGTGGTAACGCAAAAGGTGAGAGATACTTAAAGGGAATAAAAAAGGTATTTGAGAATATTAAAAAAGATGGATTAATACCAAATGATGAAGTTGTATTTGAATTAACAAAAGGTGTAGGCGATGCAACTGTAATTGTTAGGGAATACATTAAAAAATATGCTAAAGAGGAAATAGTGGTATATGTTGTTGGTGGAGATGGAACTTTAGGTGAAGTTGCTACGGCTTGTATAAATGTACCAAATATTTCTATTGTAGCAATTCCAAAGGGTACAGGAAACGATTTTTCTAGAATGTTAAACGAATATACTGGAATGCGTAAAATAATCCGTAGAAGCCTTGAAAATGAACCTGAAATGGTAGATAGCATTTTAGTAAACAAAGATAGGATTTGTATCAATGTGCTAAATACAGGACTGGATGCTGCTATTGCAGATAATATGAATTTGTTTAGAAAATGGACATTTTTATCTGGTAGTATGAAATACAAATTAGCTATTGTATATACATTATTTAGAGCTAAACAATATAGATTAAAGATAAGAGTAGATGGTAATGTATATAAAGGTAAATTTACACTTGTTGCTATAGGAAATAGTAAATATTATGGTGGTGGAATTAAGATTTTACCTAATGCAGATATGTCTAATGGAATACTTGAAGTGTGTATAATAGATGCAACAACAATGCTACAAAAACTAAATTTTTTACCAAAACTTATGAAGGGCAAGCATGAAGGACTACCTGTTGTGCATATGCTAGAAGGTAAAGAAATTAACATTGTTTCATATAAAAAAGTGCCTCTAAGCATAGACGGCGAAATAATACACACTAATAGATTTAAGGCTAAAATATTAGAAAAAAGTATCAAAATAATAAAAACGCTTGACAAATAGCGTTTAATAATATAAAATATTTTGTGTTCGGTGGATATAGCTCAGTTGGTTAGAGCGCCAGGTTGTGGCCCTGGAGGTCATGGGTTCGACTCCCATTATTCACCCCACAAAACAATATATTGGGATGTCGCCAAGTGGTAAGGCACCACACTTTGACTGTGGCATTCGTTGGTTCGAATCCAGCCATCCCAGCCAAATATGAACACCTTTTAGGTGTTCTTTTTTTATATGTTATTTACTGTATTTAATTGACAAATCATTTATTTTTAGGTTAGTATATATAGTATAAATAAGGGGGAGAATATATGGAAAACACACAAAAAAAGTTAAACACAAAAATTATATTGGTAATAGCAATATTTGTATTACTATTAGCTGTTGCAGTTGGTGGGTATTTTTATACAACAGCAACAAATTCTATAAATGTATATAGAAAAATAGTAACAGGTGCGGTAAATAGTGTATTTGAAACACAAAATCCAGTTAATAAAACTAAATCAAGTGTAGATATGAGTATCGATTGCGATTTAGATTTAGTAGATAAAGATTTATACAAGATACCGCTAATAAAAACACTAAAAGACACGACAGTATCTTTTAATGTGCAAACAGATTTAGAAACAAATAAATCTGTGGTACATCTAAAATCTAAATATGAAAATGAAAAATTATTAGAAGCTTCAATATTTTTGAATCTTGAAGAATCAAAGGCATATATATATGCGAAGGACTTTATAGATAACTACATAGAATTTGAATTTGTAGAAGAAGAAAAGCCAACAGAAGTTCCTGAGGAAGAAGTGGTAGTAGATAAGGCAGCTATGGCAAAAGCTGAAAGAATACTAAAAGCAGAATTATCTTCAATTATTACTGAAGATATGTGTACTAAAGAAGAAGGGGCACAAGTATTAAGAACTACAAACATTAAGCTTGCAGAAAATCTAAAAAAAGCAATTGCAGCATTAAAAATAAATGAAGAGTTCTTAAATTGTTATGAAAATCCAGAAGATATAAAAGATTCTTTAGATAAGATATATGATGCTTTAGATGTAGAAATTATGGAAGAATATAACATAGAAGTAAGAATGGTATTAAGCTTATTCTTAAAACCAGTAAGTACTACAGTTAAAGTATATAATAACGAATTTGAACTAGTATACGCATTAAACGATGTAGAATCAACATTAAATATAAAATCTGAAAACAAAGATGTTGTATCAGCAAAACTAGAAGTTATTAAAAGCGAAACAATGGATATAATAAAAATGGCTATGGATATAGCTGAAGTTGGTAAATGCGCATTAAACATAGAAATTGTAAATAAAGAAATAGAGGCAATAGATGAAGTAGATGCTTCTAAAGTCAAAAACTTCAATGAATTATCATTATTTGATATAATGGGACTTGCGGCTAAATTAGAAGATGGTAAATTAGGAGAACTAATTGAATTATATAACAGCTACAATCAAGAAATTATAGATAAAGCAAATGAAGCAGTAGTGGCTACAAATGTTGCCAATATGAATGATAATTTAACACTAGCGTATGTTGATTTAAAATTGGAATACAGAACAGTTGAAGATTTTACTTCATTAAAGAACATCACTGTTGAAGGTAAAAAATACGCAAATGTAGAAGCATATTACAAAGCTATAGTTCCAGAAGTAGATGAAAAATCAGATAAATATGAAATTCCAGAAGGATATGAGCTAACAATAAGCGCTAATGGTTCTGCAGCAGTTCAAAAGAAAGAAAATGGAGGAGCTAGTGATCCTATTATAGATAAAGCGAATCAAGTAGTAGAAGTAACAGATCTTGCACAAGCAGAAAGTCTTGCATCTTTAATATGGGCAGAAGCTTATATGGATGGATTAACAGGAAAAGCTTTAGAAAATAAAGTAAAAACTGAATTAGCTAAAGATGGAATAACAGAAGAAAAATGGAACATAAAAGTAACAGATATAGGTGTTGAAATAACTAAAAAATAAATGTAATTTTTAAGTATTAAAACAAACAAGTAAAGAGCCGGTGATTTCACCGGCTCCTTTTTGCTAGGGGAGAGATTTAAGTTATCCGCGATATGCAGGATTTCTTAAATTGCTTGTGCGTTTGAAAACAGCGTATACTTCGCCGCGGGGATAAGCTCTGTACTGCTCCTTGGGACCGGGGTTCTTACTGGTGTAGTAAGTGGAATCGTAATAAGGAACATCGTTTCTGATGTCGCTTAAAACTTGTGCCTTAGCCTCTTCAGCAGATCTTGCGAACACAGTAGTACAACTTCTTGTACCGATGTATACCCAATACTCTTTGAGGAACTCGGGTTCTTCAGGGGTGTAAGTGCGAACGGGGGTAGTAGTGCGATTCTTTCTTCCAAACAGTTTGCTAAAAAATTTCATGATTTTTTCTCCTTAGTGCTATAAAAAATATTTTTTGTGCTAAATCAAATGACCAATCCGAAGAGAAACCTCCTTCGTTATTCCTCTTAAATTATTAATTGAAACAAATGATTGTACATACAAATATTATATCACAAAAACGGTTAAATAGCAAATTTGAAGAGGTTTATACGGTATTGGATAACATAAAAAGCACTCTTGTTAGAGTGCTTTTTTATGAGTATACTTTGTCGATATATCTGTTAGTAACTTCGCCGGTACTTTTCATATAGAAAACAATCATGCGAGCTTTTACAGTATCACCTTCTTTAGCTTCCCATAGTGGCATGTTTCCAAACATACCTACGTATCTTATGGTATCTTTGCCGGTAAGGTTATATTCTTCAGAGTATACAGTTACCTTTACTTCCCGTTGCGCTGTACCTGCGAACCATTGTTTTTTATCCAAATCTGTAATTACAACTTGAATATCTTTAGAGTAAGAAACGGGTTGCTCTTTTGGAACATAGTCGCTATTACACGATGAAAGAATAAGTACGATAGAAGCTAAGAGAATAAGAGATATAAAACGTTTCATGAGGACTCCTTATAAAGTTTTTTAGGACTAACATATTTTCTTTGCGGTATTATATCACAAAGAATTGAAGAATACAAATAAATAGGAATTAAAATATGGAAAACTTAACATAACTATGGTATAATAACAGAGTCAGAATTACATGCGAAAAAATAATTATTTAAAGGAGTATGAAAATGAAAAAGATTTTGATAGTAGAGGATCAACCTGAATTAAAGGTGGAGATGCTGCTGCGGTTGCTTGAAAAGGACAAGATAAAGTTCGAATATGAAATCGTAAAGAGTATAACCTCTGCGAAACGCTATTTGCACAAAAGGGCAAATGAGGTAGATGTGATTATCATGGACCTCGGACTTCCTATATTTGATGGCGAATTGGTAACCAATCTTCTCGAAGGAGTTCATCTTATATATGATCTTGAAGATTTCGATGTAAAAGTACCGGTTGTCATCAACTCAACAACAGAGATTCCTAATTTCGAAAGACAAAAAGCGGATTGGGAAATGGTGGGACTTGAAATCTACAAAACGGATTTCATCTTAAACATGAGACGGTGGTTTGTCAAATTTCTTAGCGAATAAATAAAGGTCTTGGGTAAAACCAAGACCTTTATTTACATCTTTTTTATTATTCGAATTTCTACTATTTTAGTATTTTGCTATTTTTCCCAAGAATCGCAACGGTAACTCCAAGGCCGCCTTCGGTGTAATCTGCTATGCTAAATTCTTTAACATATGGATGGTTTGATAAATATTCGTGAACAGCTTCTCTTAACACTCCGCCGTGACGACCGTGTATAATTCTTACGCGACCTAATTTTGCAAGTATTGCTTGATCAATATATTTATCTAAATCTGAAATAGCGGGTTCTTTATGCATATGCCTTAATGTTATTTCTCCAGGCACGTCAGTTGTTTCAAGAGTAATAGTATGAGTAGATTTCTTTTTTGCAACTTCATTTTCATTTACAAACTCAATATTAGATATATCTGTAGTTATTACAGAATTCTCAAATCTTAATTGAACTTTCTTCCCAGATGTTTTTTCTATAATATATATTCTGCTAGAATTAGGTATTCTACAGTATTTACTTTCTAAATCGTTCATTGTGTTTACCTCGTAGAAGAGTATATCACAGAATATATATTATAGCAAATCATAAAGTGTTGCTTAAATAGATATAATTTAACAGGTGATGATATTGTTAAATAGAATAAAATATATTAGTGTAGTTTTTTTAATATTAATCGTAATATTTAGTAATATTAGTGTGTTTGCTGTGGATAAAGAAGAACTAAAAATAACATCTAAAGCAGGAATTGTGATGGAACAGAGCACGGGAAGAGTATTGTGGGAAAAGAATAGCAAAGAAAAGTTGAAAATAGCAAGTACAACGAAAATACTGACTGCCATTGTTGTAGTAGAAAATATAGATTTAGATGCCACGGTTGTTATATCTAAAAAAGCAGCATCAACAGGTGGTTCAACTGTAGGACTTGTAGCTGGAAAGACAGTTACGGTTAAAAGCTTGTTATATGGACTACTTCTTAAAAGCGGAAATGATTGCGCTGTTGCACTTGCAGAAGGTACTTGCGGAAGTGTAGAAGAATTTGTAAATATGATGAATAAGAAGGCCTATAATATAGGCGCAAAAGACACACGTTGTACAAATCCGCACGGGTTAGATACGGAAGATAATTATTCTACTGCTTATGATATAGCTAAAATAACTTGTTATGCAAAGAATATAGATATTATATCTAAAATTATGAACACAGAAAGTACAACTGTAAATTTTGGAAATGTACCGAAATTTTTAGCTAATACAAATAGGCTACTTTTTACATATGAATATTGTAATGGTGGTAAAACAGGATATACAGCTATAGCTAATAGATGCCTGGTCGCAACTGCAAAAAGAGATAACTTAGAAATAGTTGCGGTTATCCTTGGAGCTAACACAACAGATATACGTTTTAAGGAAGGAAAAGAGCTCCTTAAGTATGGAATAGAGAATTATACAATGTTAGATGTTACAAATATAACTAATTACCACATAGAGGTTGGTATAACAAAAGGGGTTTGTGATTCGTATATAGAAGAAGGGAATATAAAAATGAACATCCCGCTTAAAGAGGGAGAATTGGAAAAAATATGTATAAAAAAGGAGACGATATCTAATATAAACGCGCCGTTGATTAAAGGAAAATATATAGGAAAGGTAGAGTTGTATATAGGGGAGGAACTAATACATTCAAAAGATTTGTATGCTAAATGTAATGTGAGAAAAAAGAATATAAAAGACTATGTTTTGTTAAGTTTGAAAGGTATATTTCAAAATGATGTTATGAGCTAGAAAAAAGCGCGAAATAATTGACTTATATATACTTATTAAGATATAATTAACAAAAGGAAGAAGGGGTAAAATGGGCGATATATATTTAACTAAAATTGAAAGAAAAACAATATTCACAAGATCATTAATATACGTTCTTGTGTTGTTTCTTGTCGCTGATTTAACAGTTACGGGCCCGTTTTATTTTAATTTTATACCATGGTTATTCTTATTTAGTTGTTTTATAAGCTTAAGAGAAGTAGATAAAACATTAACAGGAATAATAGGAACATTTACTGTGTTTATGGCAAGTCTTATGACGCATGGAATGGGAGTAGAAACATTGCTTGTAACAGCCAATGCAGTAATACAAATAGTACTAGGAATGCTTACTTCAAAAGGAATATTCCAGTTTATACTTGAATATAGGTTAGTTAAGTATTTAAGAAAAAGAGTAAAAGCATTATTAATAACGGTCCTTACAATATTCTTTATAGTTTCATGTGTAACATTAAGTTTCTTAGAAGGAGACTTGTTTGCATATCTTAAAGCGAAATCAACTGTAGACAAATATATAGAAAAAACATATGGAGTAGAATATAAATTTAAGAATGCTATATATAATAGAAAATACATAGGGAAATATGCCTTTGTTGTGGAAATAGATGGAGAAGAAGTTCAGCTATTACCAAGTTTTGTTGGAACGTTTAAGGATTTAAACCAACAAGAAAGATTAGATGAAATTAATGAAAACTTTAAGTGGCAAACAAATGCAGATATAGGGACAGCAACTGCTAATATGACATACATAACTGGCAAAAATGTTAGTTATAAATATGAATATACAAAAGTAGGAGTTAAACCAGATGCGTTAATGATAGAAATAGTATTAGACGCAGAGGATACAGAAACTGTATACAAAGAAATTGCTACAGTATTAAATCGTTTGTTAACATTAGAATATGATGTACATGAAGTAGTTATAACATTAAATAATACAAGTTTATATATATCTAAAGATAATTTTAAGTTAATAACACCTGAATATATTGAAGGTGGATTTAATATAGAAGATTTGGATGAGTAACGAGGTGGCTATGGAAAAGAAAGAAAAGAAAATGCCTAGAGAATATGCCGCTATCGTTTCACTATGTATATTCTTTACGATAGTAACAATAGTTGGTGGTGTGAGATTATTCTTTGTAATAACTGCAAACAATACTAGAGTAGATTTAGAAAATATAGATATAATAGAGCAAAATACTAATCTAGATATTAATAGAATGAATCTAGCTATTTCTAATACTATTGAGGAACAATATGGTGTGGATATATATTATGGCGAAGGAGTAAATGCAGCAAGTGTAAATGCTACTAACATAACAGATAAGTCTGAAATATTCTCTATGTTAAGAGCAATAACAAGTGCGCTTACTAAATATCCAGAGGATATTATAAGAGAGATAGAGTCTAAAGGATATATGGTAAGTATACATTTGGTGGACAAGTTTACTAATAATATTGAGGCGCTAGCAAATAGGAACTCAATTGGACATTTTAATATATATATAAGCAACGGCATAGAAATACAAAGAGCGTTTCACCATGAGTTTTATCATATATTAGATTATTACATAAAACTTGAAACGGCAGAAAGATATGCTATGTGGAATAAATACAATCCACATGGATTTAAGTATACAAACAATGTAAATTCTTTGACTACAAAGTATGTATATAGCGGACAAAGTGGAGCGCACTTTGTAACTGCATATGCTAAGTATTCAGAAAAAGAGGATAGAGCAGAAACGTTTGCAGAAATGATGACTGCTAATAAAATGGAGACATTCTTTAACGAAGGAGAAAATATTAAGTCTAAAATGAACTTAATAATTAGAGTATTAAACAGTTCATTTGAGTCTGTTAGAAAAAATGAAACTTTAGCTTGGGAATAACGGAGGAAAAAGTGGTAGGATTAAACGAATTAAAATATGTAGATACACCAGCTAGATATACGGGCGGAGAAGCAAGAAGTGTAATAAAAAACAAATATCAAGTAACAAGTAGGGTTGCGCTCGCTGTCCCTACTATGTACGAATTGGGGTTTTCAGACAACGATTTTAACAAGTTATACTATACGTTAAATTTGAGAAGAGATGTTTGGGCTGAGAGGGTTTTTGCGCCAGTTATAGACTACGAATCTCTTATAAGAAATAAAGATGAGAAACTTGCGACTCTAGAATCTAAAACATCGTTAAGGGATATGGATGTAATAATATTTCTTGTATCAAACGAATTAATGTATACAAATATACTTAATATGTTAAATATGGGCGGGGTACCATGTTTAAGAGAAAGAAGAAAAGAGGGCTTCCCACTCGTAGTATTAACAGGTAGTGCTGTGTTAAATCCTAAACCGATGGAAGATTTTGCGGATTTATACATAATTGGCGAACCTAACAAGGTAATAAACGAAGTTATGGATGCATACAAACATGGTAAAGAGGGAATTAATGTAACTAAAAAAGATATGCTTGAATCTATGAAATATATTCCCGGAGTATACATTCCAGATGTAACAGATGATGATCAAATTGTTAATATGGTTTATGAAAATGTTAATGAAGAACAATATATTAAAAACTATGTTATACCATCTATACCAGTAATGGACAACAAATCTAAAATAACTTTAACAAAGGGTTGTAACAGAAATTGTATAAACTGCGCTAATAGATACATATATGGAGAAATGCAAAATATTAGTGTAGACAAAGCAGTAATAAAGGCGCAGAAACTAATGGATACAACGGGTAATTTGGATGTAAAGTTATATTCTAATTGTCATATGGATTATACTGGTTATCCGGAAGTTATATATAGACTAAAAGACATAGAAAAGCCTAAAATAAAAACAATATCTTTTTCTGATATGAGATTAGATAAAGATAATTTGTGGGCATTAAAATATTTAGATATTAAAGGCAATTATCCAACAATAATGGCGGGTGCGCCAACTGAAGCTTTAAGAGAAAAAATAGGCTTTGGAATGAATGAAGCGGATATACTTGATGTGGCAAGAGAAATATTCAAATCGGATTTTGATAAAGTCCGTTTAGAATATATTCTGGGCATACCAGGTGAAAACTATGAAGATTTCAAAGTGATGTTAGACACAGCAAACAAAGTGTGTGATGTGTATAAAGAAGTGTATGCAAAATCTCCGGATAAGTATATTGTGGAAATCAAGCTTACAAACTTTAATGTAAAGCCACATACTCCATCGCAGTGGTGTGCCGTAAATTCATCTGAAAAAATAGAGATAAAAACAAAATATATTTTAGAAAAAAATAAAAACCAAGATGTAGTAATTAATAATGAAGATGGAAAGCAAACGGAAATATCTACATTACTGGCTCGTGGTGGAAGAGAAGTAGGTCAGGTAATATATGAGGCTTGGAAACAAGGGGCAAGATTTGATATGATGTCTGCTGCTTTTGATAAAGAGAATTGGCAAGTTGGACTTACTAAAAATGGAATAGAACTTAAAAAATATCTTGAAGAACAAAACGATAAACTTTTATTACCATGGGATAATATTAAAACAAATACAACTACAGAAGAATTAAGGAGAATATATTTAACTAGAATAAAACATAAAGAATAAATTGTAATTATTTAAGGAGTAGGAATGAAAGTATTAGCAACAAATAGAGAACTAAACTTTAAATACGAAGTGTTAGAAACATATACTTGTGGAATAGAGCTAAAAGGAACAGAAGTTAAATCTATAAGACAAGCAAAAGTAAATCTTAAAGATGGATTTGCACTTATAGAAAAAGGTGAAGTGTGGCTTAAGAATGTATACATTGCTCATTATGAACAAGGAAATAGAAATAATGTAGATGAAATGAGAAATAGAAAACTTCTTATGCATAAAGAAGAAATCTCTAGACTTTTAGGAAAAGTAACACAAGGTGGTTTTACATTAGTTCCATACAAAATGGGATTTGAACACGGATATGTTAAGGTAGAACTAGCTCTATGTAAAGGTAAAAAACTATATGATAAACGTGAAAGCATAAAAGAAAGAGATGCTAAGCTTAAAATGGCACAAGCAATGAAAAATAACATATAGGATGTATATATTATGATGAAAAGATTTAGAAAGATATATGTGGAAATAACAAATATTTGTAATATGCATTGTAGCTTTTGCCCTGAAACAGCCAGGGCAAAGGCTTTTATGTCTAAAGATAAATTTGAACATATTGCTCGCGAAATAATAAAATATACAGATTATGTATATTTACATGTTAAAGGCGAACCGCTAATACATAAAGAACTAGAAGATATATTAAATATTTGTAATAAATATGATCTTAAGATAAATATATCTACTAATGGAACAATGCTAGAAAGTAAAAAAGATATAATTAAGAATGCGAATATACGCCAATTAAACTTGTCTTTACATAGTTTTGAGAAAGATGAAAACACTAGTGAAGAAGAATTAGAAAGATTGAACAACTATATAGAAAATGTAGTTAGTATTTCTAATGAACTTGCTAGCCAAGGAACAATAATTAGATATAAATTATGGAATCAAACAAAGAGTTCAAATAAAGAAATATTAGAGTATCTAGAAAAGGTATATGGTACAAATCTTGTAAATGAACCATATGAAAGAGATAAGAAGCTAAGAGAAAATGTTTTTTTAAGCATAAAAACTCCTTTTGAGTGGCCGGATTTAAAGAAAGAAAAAGAGAACGAAAAAGGGACATGTTATGGACTTAAAGCACAAATAGCAATACTTGTAGATGGAACTGTAGTACCGTGTTGCGTAGATAATAATGGAGATATTCCTTTAGGAAATATATTTAATGATTCTTTAGAAAATATATTAAATAGCAAAAGAGCGCAGGATATATTACAAGGTTTTAAAGACAATAAATGTGTTGAAGAACTTTGTAAAAAGTGTGAATATAGAGAAAGTATATAAAGAGAGTAGAGATACTCTCTTTTTTATGTTCGTTAATAGACAAATTAGTATCAACTTGACATAAGAAAAACCGTGGTGTATAATTCTAACGGCAGATTTGGAGCATATCTAGCAAACTTGCTAGATAGGAGTTACTAGGGAAACCTATTTATATATACTAAATTATTACAAGACAAAAGGAGACATATAGATGAAAAGGTATGATTTAATCGTTGTAGGCGCAGGGCCTTCCGGAATCTTCCTTTGCTACGAACTCATGAAAAGAAAGCCTGATTCAAAGGTTCTCTTGATTGATCAAGGTAGACGGGTAGAAAAAAGAGTATGCCCTGTATCAAGTGGAGGTAAGTGCGTAAAATGTAAGCCGTTTTGCCATATCACAAATGGCTTTTCTGGTGCAGGAGCATTTTCAGATGGAAAGCTCAGTCTTTATGACCACGAGGATGAAGAAATCCGCGTTGGTGGTTCCGTTCAGGAATATCTTGGGGTAGAGTATACCAAGGAACTTATAGACTATACAGATGGTATTTATCTGGACTTTGGTGCAGATACAAGACTTGAGGGCGTATCTGATTTGGACGTTATCGCGGCATACAAAGAACGTGCAAGAAAGTATGGCGTTGACCTCATTTCTATTCCTATTAGGCATTTAGGAACAGAAAAGTCTCATGAACTGTATAAGGCTATGCAAGGTGAACTTGAAAGACTTGGTGTAGATATCCTTATGGAAACTGTAGTAGAAGACCTAATGGTAAAGGAAGGTGTAGTGACAGGCGTGTATGTACACAGTGCTGTGATTGACACTTTCAAGGAAACCTATTATGGAGATAAGGTTGCTATCGCTGTAGGACGCAAGGGCGCTAAGTGGCTTTCTGAGATGTGTGCAAAACACAACATCAAAAACCGTTCTGGAGTTGTAGACATCGGTATTCGCTATGAGCTTCCTGATCACATTATGGCTGAAGTCAACAAAGCAATGTACGAAGCGAAGTTTGTTGCAAGGCCTAAGCCGTACGAAGACAAGGTAAGAACTTTCTGTCAGAATCCTAGCGGATTTGTGTCCGCAGAGGTGTATGATGGCGGACTTACCCTTGTTAATGGACACTCGTACAAAGAAAAGAAGAGCAACAACACCAATCTTGCCATTCTTTGTTCTCATCACTTCAGTTATCCCTTTGACCAGCCTCTTCTTTATGGAAGAAACATTGCCAAAAACTCCAATCTGCTGGCAAATGGACAGGTACTGGTACAAAGGCTTGGAGATATCTTAAGTGGTCACAGAACACATGAGTATTGGCTTAAGAAGAACAGTGTCGTTCCTACGTTACAAACTGCAGTTGCAGGCGATGTAACACAAGCTTTGGGCTATAGAACTATGACTAACATTTTGGAGTTCATCCGCATGGTGGACAATGTTGTTCCTGGTTTTGCAAGCTCAGACAATCTCCTTTATTCGCCGGAAATCAAATTCTATTCCAATGAAATTATCACTGATAATAATTTTGAAACCAGCGTAAAGGGTCTGTATTCTATTGGAGACGGTGGTGGTCTTACGCGTGGACTTATGCAAGCATCCATTTCTGGAGTGCATCTTGCAAGAGTTCTCGCTAAGGACATTACTCTCTAAAAATAGAGTGAGAAAGGGTTAGCTAATGCTAGCCCTTTTTTGCGCCTTTTAAGGGCGCTTTTTTTATGCCATTTTCCTTGCAATAACGGTCGAAATATAGTATAATTAAATAGTGTATAATTATAGGCCTTATTGCGCCTAATTGTATGACGTTTTCGGAGGAAAAATGAAACGATTTATAAACGATATAAAGAAATATTATAAATATACAATATATGCTGCAAAAGCAGAATTAAAATCTGAAGTTGCAGGTTCATACCTAGGATGGATGTGGTGGTTTTTAGAACCATTCTGCTTTATGCTAATATATGCATTTTTATGTACGTACATATTTAATGCTAAAGAACAATATATGTTAGCGTTTGTGTTTATAGGAAACACAATATGGACATTTATCAATAAATGTATGACAGCATCTGTAAAAACGATATCTTCAAACAAGAACATAGTAACTAAGGTTTATCTACCTAAGTTTATACTAGTAATAGTTAAACTACTAGTGAATTTCTTCAAGTTGATAATATCATTACTAATAGTTGCAGGAATAATGTTAATATACAGAGTCCCAATAGCATTTACTATGTTAGAAATGGTACCAATATTAATATTGCTATTTATATTAACATTTGGAGTGTGTGTAATATTATCTAACTATGGAGTATTCTTTGAAGATTTAGTAAATATTGTAAACATATTACTTAAGTTTACATTCTATTTCTCAGGTATATTCTATTCAGTATCTACAAGAATTAAAGCACCATATGGACCAATACTTGCTAGAGTAAATCCAGCAGCATTTTTAATAGAACAATCTAGAGATGTTTTACTTAGAGGTACTCATATGAGTATTGAATGGTTTGTAATTTGGTTAGTAATTGGACTAGCAATTTCAGCTTGGGGTGTAAGACTAATATATAAAAACGAAAATGACTATGTAAAGGTAATGAATGGGTGATAGCTGTGGAAGAAAAAAAGAAATACGCAATATCTGTAAAGAACTTACACATATGCTATAGAAATATTAAAAAGACATCTATAAGAAAAGCTTTCTTAAAGAAACAACCAAAGGTAGAATACTTTGAAGCGGTTAAAGGTGTAAGCTTTGATATAGAACAAGGAAAGATAGTTGGTATAGTTGGTAAAAATGGCAGCGGTAAATCTACTATGCTTAAGGCTATAGCTGGAATATTCTCAGCAGATAAAGGAACAATTAAATTATATGATAATACAATTTCACTTTTATCTATAGGTGTTGGATTCCAACCAAAACTTACTGGATATGAAAATATATTCTTATCTGGCATGCTTTTAGGATTTACTGAAGAAGAGATAAAAGAAAAAGTAGATAGTATTATAGAGTTTTCTGAACTTGGTAAAGCAATACATAAACCAGTTAGAGCTTATTCAAGTGGTATGTATTCTAAACTTGCTTTCTCAATAACTGCAATACTTGAAACAGATATACTTCTAATAGACGAAGTATTTAGTGTTGGAGATATTAAGTTTAAAGAGAAGAGCTATAACAAGATGAAAGAATTAATATCTAAAGAGGATAGAACCGTTGTTATAGTATCTCATAGTATGAATGCACTAAAAGAACTATGTAATGAAATAATTTGGCTAAACGATGGTGTTATAATGGATCAAGGTACTCCAGAGGATATAATACCAAAATACGAAGAATATATGAGAAATTTAGATTAAGTATAAAGGGGTTAATATATGGGTAAATTAAAGAATAAAGTAATGGATGCAGCGAAAAAGAATGTAGCATTAAGAGTAGTAACAAAAAAAGGATTAAAGGCATATAGAACGTTAAGATATTTTAGATATTATTTAACAAATAAAGTAGACGATAAAACTATAGTATTTGAAAGCTTTATGGGAAGAGCATTCTCAGATAGCCAAAAGGCATTATATAAAGAAATGGTAAAAGATGATTTCTTTAAGGACTATACGTTTGTATGGGCTTTTAAGGATGAAGCAAATTATAAATATTTAGAAGAAAATAAAAACACTAAGGTTGTTAAATATGGTTCTAAAGACTTTATGAAATATATGGCTAAAGCTAAATGGTGGATTACAAATTCAAGATTACCAGAATATTTAATAAAGAAAAAATCTCAAAAATATATACAATGCTGGCATGGTACACCACTTAAAAGACTTGGTTTTGATATTGAAGTTGAAGGTGGAAATGCACTTAATACATTAAAAGAAATAAAAGAGAAGTATGAAGATGATGCTAAGAGATATGATTATATGTTATCTCCATCAGCATTCTGTACTGAAAAATTTGCATCAGCATTTAATCTTAAAAAATTAAAGAAAGAAGATGTATTAGTTGAACTTGGATATCCAAGAAATGATTATTTATTTAATCATACAGAAGAAGATGTAGTAAAACTTAAAAATGAATTAGGTATTCCACTGGATAAAAAAGTTATACTATATGCTCCAACTTGGAGAGACAACCAACACCAAGCAGGTGTAGGCTATACATATGATCTAAATTTAGATTTTGATAGATTAAGAGAAAAAATAAGTGACGAATATGTAATAATATTTAGAACACATTATTTTGTTGCAAGTCAGTTTAATTTTGATAAATACAAAGGATTTATATTTAATATGTCTAGTCATGATGATGTTAACGAATGTTATATACTAAGTGACATTATAATAACAGACTACTCAAGCGTATTCTTTGATTACGCAAACTTAAAGAGACCAATGTTATTCTATATGTATGATCTTGACGAATACCAAGGAAAACTTAGAGATTTCTACTTTGGACTAGAGGAACTTCCAGGACCAATTGTAAAAACTCAAGATGAACTTGAAAATGAAATATTAAATATTAAAGATTATGATAAAAAGTATAACGATAAATATACAGCATTTACAAATAGATTCACTTATTTAGATAGTGGAGATTGTAGCAAGAGAGTAATAGAAAAAATATTCAAATAGAAGTAGTAAAGGGGATAAAAATGGGGTACTTGAAGTTATTAGAAGGCGATAGAGTAGAAGTAAAATACAAGAAAATTAACATGGAAATATCTATACCAGAACTATTAGAAAAGAAGATTATGGTTTTAGATGATAAAAAACATACGGAAGAATCAAATACAATAATAGATTCGCTAGATATAAACTATAAAATTTTATATTTAGGAAGAGACAAATCTGGAAAACTTATATTAACAAATATAGTAAGAAACATATTACCTATGAAAATGTATTTGCTATCTTGTATGACAAAGAAGAATATTTTGTTTTATGGCATATTATCAGACAAAAATAGAAAAAAAGCAACTTTTGATAATATATACTTTAATGACGATAAAGTAGGAACTGTTAACAGACCGTTGAAGAAAATAGGACTAAAAGATGTTGCTATAGTTAAAGTTCCAATGAAAAATGTATTAGATTCAGGAATGTTTAATAATATGGTTAGAGTTGGAAATTCCGAAAGAATTGCAGTGCCATTAAGAAAAATTAAAACAGTAAAAAAGGGTTCTCAATATTATAGCCATAAAAATATTGGTAATAAGTATATTTTGATTAGGACTACACCAAATTCTTCAAATGTTAGAATAACTGGAGTACCAATGCAACCCGAGTACAAAAAGATAAATTTATTCAAGAATACAGTAGCTAGACTGATTTCTAAAGTTATTGGTAAAAAGAACATTGTATTAATGTTTGAAAAAGAAACTAAAAGAGCAGAGGAATCTGGTTACTATATATTTGAAAAAATACAAGATAGAAAATTTAAGAAAACAAAAACTTATTTTGTAATAGATAAAAATGCAAAAGCGTACAAATCTATTAAAGAAAAACATGGGAAATATATATTAGAGAAATTCTCATTTAGATATTATTTATACATATATCTAAGTAAATATTTTGTTTCATCTGAACTTTCTAGCCACATAGTTAGCGCAAGATTTTATATTAAATCTTTAAATGATGAAATAAATAAAAAACCATTAGTGTTTTTACAACATGGAATAATGTTTGCAAAACCAGTAGACAACCCTGCGGCACTTGGATTCCATAAAGGGAAATCACAAATAAACATTTGGAAGAATGTAATTTCTTCAGATTTAGAAGCAACACAATTCTATAAAATGGGATATGAGGATAATGACCTTATAAAATGTGGATTAACTAAATTTGATACAAGCTTTATGAATGAAGATGCAGATAAGATACTATTTATGCAAACATATAGATATTGGGAAGAAGCCGCATTAGGTGATGAAGATAAAATAAAAGAAACAACATATTATAAGTCTAATATGGAAGTAATTAAGGCTTTTGAAAAAGCGGGTATGCTAGATAAGTTTAGAGTATCTTGTCATCCAAAAGTGGCAGAATGTATGGTAAAATCTGCACCAGAATACAAGGAAATACTACAACCAGATTTAACAGCAGGTTTAGCAGAATCTAAAGTATTCATAACAGATTATTCATCTGCATCATATGATGCTCACTACAGAGGAGCGTACATACTATACTACTGGGCAGATAAAGAATATTTAATAGAACAATATCAAGCAATACCAGCACTAAATGAAACAAATTGTGACGGTGTTCCGGTATATAGCCCAGAAGAATTAGTTAAAGAAGTTAAAAATGCAATAGCTAAAAACTATGTGATGGACAAAGAATATGAAGAAAGATATAGAAAAATAAATGAATTCCATGATGGTAAAAATGGAGAAAGATTAATAGAAGAATTAATTAAATTAAAAGTATTAAAATAGGGGGATGTTATGATAAAAGTTTTAAGTATTTTTGGGACAAGACCAGAAGCTATAAAAATGGCACCACTTGTGCTAGAGTTAAAGAAAGATAAAGATATTGAATCAATAGTTTGTGTTACAGCGCAACATAGAGAAATGTTAGATCAAGTATTAAATGCATTTAACATAGTACCAGATTATGATCTTAATATAATGCAACAAGGACAAACATTATCAGATATTACAACAAGAGCATTAAATGGACTTGACGGAGTAATAAAAGAATGCAATCCAGATGTAGTTCTAGTTCATGGTGATACATCAACTGCAATGGTTGGAGCGCTAGCAGCATTCTACAATCAAAAAACAATAGGACATGTAGAAGCTGGACTTAGAACTTTTAATAAATATTCACCATATCCAGAAGAAGCGAATAGAAAAATAATAGATGCTATTGGAGATTTATATTTTGCACCAACAGAATTAAGTAAATCAAACCTACTTAAAGAAAATGTTGATGGATCTAAAATATATATAACAGGTAATACTGCAATAGATGCATTAAAAACAACTGTAAGAGAAGAATACTCAAATGAAGTTATAGATTGGGTTGGAAATGATAGAATGATTCTCCTTACAGCACACAGAAGAGAAAATCTTGGCGATCCAATGAGAAATATATTTAAAGCTATTAGAAGGCTTACTGAAACATTTGAAGATATCAAAGTGGTATATCCAATACACTTAAATCCTAAAGTTAGAGAAGTTGCAAATGAAGTTTTACAAGGAAACGATAGAATAAGACTAATAGAACCTCTAGAGGTTTTAGATTTCCACAATTTCATAAATAAATCTTACCTAATAATGACAGATAGTGGTGGTATACAAGAAGAAGCTCCATCACTTGGAAAACCAGTTTTAGTATTAAGAGATACTACAGAAAGACCAGAAGGAATAGATGCAGGAACTCTTAAACTTGTTGGAACTGATGAAGAAGTTATATATAACGAAGCTAAAGAATTATTAGAAAATAAATCAAGCTATGACAAAATGAGCGGTGCATGCAATCCTTATGGAGACGGCAATGCAAGCATAAGAATAATAGAAGCAATAAAAGAAAGTTTCAAGAATAAATAATATAAAAGGAGTAATTATATGAGAAAAATATTAACGTATGGAACATATGATGTTCTTCATAGAGGACACATAAACCTATTAAGAAGAGCAAAGGAAAGAGGAGATTATTTAATAGTTGGTATTTCTACAGATGAGTTTAATGCCATAAAAGGTAAAAAATCATACTATGATTATGAAACAAGAAAAGAAATGCTAGAAGCAATTAAATATGTTGATGAAGTTATACCGGAATGCGAATGGGGTCAAAAACCAGGAGACATTGCAAAATATGGTGCTGATGAAGTTGTTATGGGAAGCGACTGGGAAGGCAATGAAAAATTTGAAGCATTAAGACAATACTGCGATGTATACTATCTTCCAAGAACAGAAGGTATAAGCTCAACACAAATTAAATCTGAATTACATTTAATGGACGATAAGGCTGGTGTTTAATATAAAGAAGCTAGTTATTAAAATAGCAATATTTGTATTAAATGTAATGTATCTACCATTTAAGTGTCTAAAAACAAAACATAAATTAACATATATAAGCAGACAATCAGATACACCATCTATAGACTTTACCTTGTTATATAACAAAATGAAAGAATTAGATAGCGATTTAGTACAAGTAATGCTTACTAAAAAAATAAGAAAAGGAATAATAGGAAAACTAAAGTATGGATTACATACTTTTGTACAAATGTATCATATAGCAACATCTAAAGTAGTTGTAATAGATACATATATAATACCTGTTAGTGTTCTTAAACATAAAAAGAGTTTAAGAGTTGTGCAAATCTGGCATGCATTAGGAGCAATAAAACAATTTGGATATCAAGTAATTGGTAAAAAAGAAGGTAGTTCATCTGATGTTGCATATACAATGAAAATGCACAATAACTATGATGCGGTAACTACATCTAGTAAAGTTACAGCAAAGTTCTTTGCAGAAGCATTTAATACAGATATAAGCAAAGTAAAAGTTGTTGGTATGCCTAGAGTAGATGATATTTTAGGAGATAATAGAGATACTGAAATATTAGATGCAAATCCAGAATATAATGGCAAAAAAACAATATTATACATTCCTACATTTAGAAAAAATGATACTGTTTACACAGAAGACATTATAAAATTAGTAGATATAAATAAATATAATTTAGTAATAAAATTACATCCGTTAGATAATACAGTTGTAGATGACAAATATCTTGTAAAAGGAAATTTCACTACATACGATATGATGAAGTTTGCAGACTATATAATAACAGATTATTCTGCAACAGCGATAGAAGCAAGTGTACTTAACAAACCATTATTCTTGTATGTTTACGATTTAGATAATTATAGTGAAATTAGAGGACTAAATGTAAACCTTACAGAAGAATTAAAGACAAGTACATTTAAAGAATTTAAGGATATATTAAATATTATTGAAAATGGTAATTATGACTTTAAATCTTTAGAAGCTTTTAGAGACAAATATGTTGAAACACATAATATAAACAACACAGAAAGTGTTTGCAATTTAATAACAGAGTATTTGAAATAAATAATAATTCCTAATATAACATAGAAGTTATACTAGGAATTATTTTTGTTAAAAAGCTACAAGATAAAATTTTCTGTCGAATTACGCGGTCGATTTTTCTTGCAAATTAGGCGCTTGGATGTTAATATAATTATATTATTTTAATCAAAGAAATTTATTCTAATTTTTTATTCGAAGGAGAGTTTATGTCAGAAAAGAAAAGTATGTATATGAAATATTTATCTAAACAAATAGATTTAGTTTTAACGAATAAATTACCGACAAACAATCAAATTATGATAAGGGAAGATACACCAAAAATTTTAGTAGAAAATGGTATAAAGAATTTACCTATGCTAATTACGCAACGCCATATAAGAACTGCAATTTTTAATTTAGAACAAGCAAGAACATTAAATCTACCACTAGATAACAAAACTCATTATCATGGACTGGGTAAAGAATTATTTTTAAGAGGTATAAAAGATTTAGAAAATCCAATAGCAATATATAAAAATATTAGCAGGGCAAATGCTAATGACAATTTTGTCATAATAACAAACATAAAAGATAACGAAAACAATAATATAATAATTCCTATACAGGTAGATGGTAGGGGAATATATAATAATATAATGATAAAAGAGAATCAAATAAAATCAATATACGGTAAGAAAAATATTAATGAATATGTTAAGCTAAGTAAATTGGAATTAGTGTATAAAAAAAGAGATGGATTTCAATGAAAGGGTCCAATTCCCAGACATTGCCAACTCTTAGATATGTTAGAACTATCGAAGCCACGTAGTGACTTATTAACGGATAGCTCTCTCATATAAATAAAGTATAACATCCTAAAATACACTTGTCAATATATCTAAAGGGATTATGCTAGTATATTGTTCATAACTTTCACATTGACTTTACACAAACAATTGTATATAATATGGTGAGCGTAGGAGGATGGTTTATGTATAGTAATTTAGAAAAAATGGATAAAGAGATATTTGATATAATAAAAAAAGAAGAGAAAAGACAAAGTGAAAATATTGAGCTAATAGCATCAGAAAACTTTGTTAGCCCAGCTGTTTTAGAAGCTGTAGGAAGCATTTTAACAAATAAATATGCAGAGGGCTATCCAAATGCTAGATATTACGGCGGATGCCATAATATAGACGAAATAGAAGCTTTAGCAATATCTAGGGCTAAAGAATTATTTGGTGCAGAACATGTAAATGTACAACCACATAGCGGCTCGCAAGCTAATATGGCAGTATATATGTCAGTGTTAGAGCCAGGAGATACAGTTCTTGGAATGGACTTATCTAATGGAGGACATCTAACACACGGAAGTAAAGTTAACTTTTCAGGAAAGTTATATAACTTTGTGGCATATGGTATAAATGAAAATGGATATATAGACTATGAAGATGTTCTATCTAAAGCATTAGAATTTAAACCTAAGATGATAGTTGCAGGTGCAAGCGCATACCCAAGAAGTATAGATTTTGCAAAATTTAGAGAAATAGCAGATAAAGTACACGCATATCTAATGGTAGATATGGCACACATTGCAGGTCTTGTAGCAGCGGGTGAACATATGTCACCAGTTCCATATGCAGACTTTGTTACAACTACAACACATAAAACTTTAAGAGGTCCTCGTGCAGGATTAATACTTTGCAAAAAAGAATATGCTAAAAAATTAGATAAAACAATATTCCCAGGAATACAAGGTGGACCATTAGAACACGTTATTGCTGGTAAAGCAGTGTGCTTTGGTGAAGCGTTAAAACCTGAGTTTAAGGAATATGCACATAATATAATACTTAATGCAAAAGCATTAGCAGATGCATTAATAGGATACGGATTTAATTTAGTATCTAATGGAACAGATAATCATTTGATGCTTATAGATTTAAGAAATAAAGGAATAACTGGTAAAGAAGCTACAGAATGGTTAGATAATGTTGGAATAACAGTAAATAAAAACTCTGTACCAAATGATCCAGAGAAACCAACTGTAACAAGTGGTATTCGTGTAGGAACAGCTGCGGTTACAACTAAGGGATTAAAGGAAACAGATATGAAAATACTTGCAGAAGCTATGGATTTAACTTTAAGAAAAGATAACACAGAGGAAAATATAGCTCATGCAAAAGAATTAGTGGCAGTATTACGTGGGAGGTATACAGCTTAATGGCTAACAAATTAGTAATAGTGGAATCACCATCAAAAGCAAAAACTATAAAAAAATACCTAGGAAGCGATTATGATGTAATCGCTTCTCAAGGCCATATTATAGATTTACCTGCAAGTAGAATGGGTGTAGACACAGAAAATGGCTTTAAACCTGAATATATTAAAATGAAGGGAAAAGCAAAATTAATAAAAGATATAAAAGATACAGCTAAAGGTAAAGAAAAAGTATTTCTTGCAACCGACCCTGACCGTGAGGGAGAAGCAATAGCATGGCATTTAAGAAATGAACTTAAAATAAAAGACACGGATAAGTGTAGAATAGAATTTCATGAAATAACTGAAACTGCAGTAACTGCAGCCGTTAAAAATCCAAGAACTATAGATATGAATACTGTGGATGCTCAACAAGCTAGAAGAATATTAGATAGACTAGTTGGGTATAAAATTAGTCCGCTTTTATGGAAAAAAGTAAAAAGAGGATTAAGTGCAGGTCGTGTTCAATCGGTAACACTTAGAATAATAATGGACAGAGAACAAGAGATAAGAGATTTTGTTCCAGAAGAATATTGGCTACTTGATGTAATACTTGAAAAAGACGGTGAACCAAGACTTGTATATGCTAAGTTCTACGGCGATGTAAACGGCAAAATAGAGCTTAAAGAAGAAAAACAGGTAAAAGATATCGTTGACGTTATAAAAGGCGGCAAATACACTGTTACGGACATTAAAGTGACAGAAAAAAGAAAGAGTCCACCGCCACCATTTACAACTTCATCACTTCAACAAGATGCATCAAGAAGATTAGGCTTCCCAGTTAAGAAAACAATGATGGTTGCACAAAAGTTATATGAAGCCGGATTTATTACATATATGAGAACAGACTCTACAAGAGTTTCAGATGATGCAATTAAAATGGCAAAAGCATATATTTGTAAAACATATGGTGAGAAATATTACTTAAATAGAAACTACAAGACTAAAGAGGGTGCACAAGATGCTCACGAGGCTATACGCCCTACTCATTTAGGTAGCTTGTCTCAAGTAGAAGCTGAACTAGGGAAAGATGAAGCAAGACTTTATGCGTTAATATTTAATAGATTTGTTGCAAGTAGAATGGAAGCTTGTGTATATGACTTTACTAAAGTTACACTTAATGTAAAAGATTATATATTCCATGCAACAGGCTCAGTTATTAAATTTGATGGATTTATGGCATTATATAAGGAGTCTAAAGAGGATAATAAGAAAGTAGAAGAAGGAGATTTAGATGAAGAATCTAAAGAACTTCCAAAACTTGAAATTGGAGATGTACTTACAGAAAATAAATTAAACTTTGCACAAAAGTTTACCGAACCACCTTCAAGATATAGTGAAGCAACGCTAGTTAAAGTAATGGAGGAAAAAGGTATAGGAAGACCAAGTACATACGCTCCAACAATTTCTACTTTAATAGATAGATTATATGTAGAAAAAGACGGAAGAATGTTAGTACCAACAGAACTTGGAGAAGTGGTAAATAAAATAATGGTTGAACACTTTGAAGATATAGTAGACATTACATTTACAGCAGATATGGAATCTAAATTAGATGGTGTTGCTGAAGGTACAACAGATTATGTAGCAATGCTTACTAATTTCTATGAACCATTTATTAAAAATCTAGAAAAGGTAGAAGGAAGTATAGAACATGTAAAACTTCAAGAAAAAGAAACAGATGTCATCTGTGAACTTTGTGGAAGAAATATGGTAATTAAACATGGTAAATTTGGAGAATTCCTAGCTTGTCCGGGGTATCCAGAATGTAAGAATGCTAAGCCTATAGTAAATAGTATTAAAGAACCTTGTCCACATTGTGGTGGCAAAGTTTTAATACGTAAGAGCAAAGCAAAGAAAACATTCTATGTTTGTGAAAATAATACAAATGATGAAAATAAAAAATGTGATTATATATCTTGGAACAAGCCAGGAGCACCTGAGAAAAAGTTTGTAAAAAAAGCTGCTAAAAAGACAACTGCTAAAAAAACAGCAACAAAAACTACTAAGAAAACTACGGCTAAAAAAGCTAGTAAATAGAGGTGTTTATGACAAATAATAAAAGTAATGAAGTAAAGAGAGTAGGAGCTATTGGTGTAATAGCTAATCTCTTTTTGCTTGTAATAAAATTTATAGTGGGATTTGTATTTAAATCTCAAGGATTAATAGCAGATGCAATAAATAGTTTTGGAGATGTCTTTTCTTCAATAGTAACATTTGTGGGAGGAAAGATATCTTCTAAACCTGCAGATGATGATCATGAATTTGGTCATGGTAAAGCAGAGTTTGTAGCATCTCTGTTAATTGGAATATTTATGGTATTTGTAAGTTTCAAAACAATAAGAAGTGGTTTTGATTCAATAATAAATAAACAAAGTTTAATATTCTCTGTTATATTGTTAATTGTTCCAGTGGTAACAATACTAGTAAAAGGATTACTTTTAATGTATTGTAAAAAACTAGCTAAAACAAATAATTCTTTGCTATTAGAAGCAAATGCAAAAGACCATAGAAATGATATTCTTTTATCTTTAGGTGTACTTGTTGGAATAATAGCAAGTAAACTAGGATATACATATATAGACGGCTTAGTTGGCATAGCAATATCTGGTGTTATTGTTGTAACAGGTCTTATGATAATAAAAGAAGCTTACGATGTATTAATAGATAAGTGTATTGATGCAGATAAAGTAGATGAAATGAGAAAAAACATAGAAGAACTTCCAGGTGTAAATCATATAGATAGCATTAAGTCTAAACCAACAGGAACTCTTCATATGATGATAATAAAGGTATCTGTAAATCCAGATATGACAGTAAGAGAAAGCCATAAGATAGCAGGTATGATAAGAGAGTTAGTATGTAGAAACGATGATGTATATGATGCAGTTGTACATATTAATCCAGATGAGTGATAAATAATAATAAAAACATGTAAACAGAAAAAGCGGCACAAAACTTGTGTTGCTTTTTATCGTTTTATGGTATAATGTGAATATGTTAAAACATATTAAAGAGGGAATAATATGAAAAAGCAAAAGAAGAGTGGAGCAGCTCTTTTAATAGATATAATAATAGAAATATGTGTATTTATAATGATAGCGTGCTTTTTGTTATATTACACTGGGTATTTCAAAAATGATGTAGTGCTATATTTAGGCGTTACTGCATTTACAATAGTATATCAATTAGGATTAAGGCTAGAGTTTGGGGTTATAACAACGAAATTTAAGGAAAAATTAAGCACTAAACAATTTTTATTTAAGGAAAGAAAGTTTGAACAAAAATTATACAAAATTCTTAAAGTAAAGAAGTGGAAGTCTAAAGCATTAACATATGATCCGGATGCTTTTAATCTTAAAAAGAATACAAAAGAACAAGTGCTACAAACAATGCTTAAATCCGAACTTGATCATTGGATAAATGAACTTATATCTTTATCTACATTGTTATTTGCGTTTATATGGGGAGAGTTTGCAATATTCTTAGTAACATGTATATTAGCAATGTTGTTTGATGCGCAGTTTATATTAATACAAAGATTTAATAGGCCTAGAGTAGAGAATTTAATTAATAGAGAAAAGAGCATAAAATAAAACCGTTAAGAAAAATCTTAACGGTTTTATTTGGTGCGCGATCGGGGACTCGAACCCCGGACCAATAGATTAAGAGTCTACTGCTCTACCAACTGAGCTAATCGCACATCAGCTACGATATTTATTATAACAAAAAGAAAATAAAATGTAAAGTGAAAAATAAAATAAAATGGTAAAAATAAAGAAAAACGGTATAACCTGTTGGCTATACCGTAAGGAAATTAGCGTAAAGCTGAAACATAGTGCGGAATTATTTCACGCAATTTGTTAAGCCGTTCGTTAATTTCTTCAAGAGATGATGGGGAATCACAAGATGCTACATATTCATCGTAATGTTCTACTCTATAAGCAAGTAAGTTTTCCCATTCTTTGAACATAGCAAGCTTCTTGTTTAATTTTTCTCTGGTTTCTTGGCGCCTATCAAAAGCATCGTCCCAACGATTAGCCCGAGCTGAACGACCTCTATATGAACTGTGAATGATCTTAGAGTATACTGCTTCTGCAATTGTCGTTGAGAGAATGTTTTCGGCAATGCCGCGCCAAAGAATGTTAGATACCATTCTTCCTGAAATGTCGTGATTCGCACCGACACATTCAAATGTTACATAAGGGCTAGACAGGTACTCTTTTGCAAGTAACCAGATTGACCTTCGGTCAACATCTTTCGATTTCATTTTCCGCTTTAACCTCCAAATTTATTTGTGGTACCATTTTTAATAACGCATATATTATATCACACTTAACATAAAAACACAAATTTTATATTAATAAATAGGGTAAAAAGGAAAGGCCTGACTGCATATTTGCAATCAGGCTTAAATCCTTTTGTTAGGACAGGGCTTCGATTTTTCTTATGACTTCATCAAGTTTATCTTGAAGTTCTTCTTTAGAAGGGCCATCGTCTTCGTTTGTAAAGTAGCTATCGTAGCTTGCGATTGCATGCTCGTAATACTCTTTAAGGGCCTCGAGATTAAGAAGTTCTTCTTGAATTTTTGCTTCACGTTCTTTTTCTTTGATAAACTCGTCTCGTCTGTCAAAAGCTTCATCCCACCGCATTTTCCGTTGATACCAACCGATAGAGGGCTTATCTACAACTTTGTTATAGATGCATTTCGCTACTCTAAAGTCGATAATATCTTCAGCGATTCCTCGCCAGAGAATGTTGGAAATAGTTGTTGCGGTTGTCCGGTACTTCGTAGCAATGGTTTTTAATGAAACGTAAGAACCAGAGAGGTACTCACTTGCCATTCTACGAATTGTGCGTTCATCGACATTCTTTACTACAAGTGCCATATTTTTACCTCCAAATTTATTTGGGATCCGTGCTATAACCACTAATTTAATTATAACATTTTTAGCAAGAAATTACAATTATTTTATTAATATTTATTGTAGTTAATTGGACTGTAGAAAAGATGTCTATAGTTGAAATAATATTCATATTGTGATATAATTCTTAAAGTCCTAATAAAATATAAAAGGGTGGATTTATGAAAGTAGAATATAATAAAATTAAAGAATATATAGATGAATCAAAGGTTAGATTTAACGAGCCAATGGAGAAACACACAACATTAAAAGTTGGTGGACCAGCAGACATACTAGTTTTACCAGATAATGTACAAGATGTAATTGATGCAATGGAATTTGCTAAAAAATACGATGTGCCAGTTACAGTTATAGGTAACGGTAGCAAACTACTTGTACTAGATGGTGGAATTAGAGGATTAGTAATAAAGTTAGGAAGTAAATTCTCTAATGTAGAAGTAAACGGAGAATATATTACAGCAGAGTCAGGACTTAGTATGCCTCGTCTTGCAATAATTGCCAAAGATAATGAGCTTGCTGGCTTAGAATTTGCAGCAGGAATTCCAGGTTATCTTGGTGGCGGAGTATTTATGAACGCTGGAGCATATGGCGGAGAAATGGCTAATGTAATAGAAGAAGTTACATATTTAGATAAAAATAACGAAGTTAAAACTCTAGCTAAAGATGAATTAGAATTTGGATATAGAAAAAGTTATTTCAAGAATCATAAAGAAGAAGGCAATATAATCCTTCAAGCTAAATTTAAATTAGCTAAAGGTAATAAAGAAGAAATTGAAGCTAAGATGAAAGAAAATAACGATTCTAGAAAAGCTAAACAACCTTTAGAGTATCCAAATGCAGGAAGTACTTTCAAAAGACCAGAAGGATATTTTGTTGGAAAGCTTATAGATGATTTAGGACTAAAAGGTCATAGAATTGGTGGAGCTGAAGTTTCTACTAAACATTCTGGCTTTATAGTAAATGTAGATCATGCTAAAGCAAAAGATGTAAAAGATTTAATAGATTACATCAAAGAAAAAGTATTTGAGGCAAACAAAGTTAAACTAGAAGAAGAAATAATAATACTTGGAGAGGAAGTTTAAGAGAAAAAATGAAAGCATTTTTAGAGTGGTTAAAACCAGGAATAAAAGTAAAACGTTATGTTATATTACAAATTTTATCTGTTGTATTATTAGGATATACAACATATAAATGTTTTGGTGAACAAGGCCACGGTAAAGAAAGAATAATAGCATATATAGCGTTAATCACTATATCGCTATTTACAACAGTATACTCGTTTATACTAGCTCAAAGAAGTATTCTTAAAATAACATTAAAGAATATGGCATACAAAGAGAAAAATGGAGATATCCGTAAATTGTTATTTACAGAATCTATGCTAAAAAAAGGACCTAAAGTTGTTATAATAGGTGGCGGAAAAGGCCTATCTAACATATTAAGTGGTCTTAAAGAATTTACATCAAACATCACATCAATTGTAGCAACTTTTGATGATGGTGGTTCTACAGGAAGAATAATGCAACAAATAGATACATTACCTCCTGGAGATATTCGTAGAAGTATAATAGCATTATCTGAAGTTGAACCTTGTATGGAAAAACTTCTAAGTTATAGATTTAAAGATGGTAAAATAGATAACCATTCTTTAGGTAACTTAATGATAGTTGCTATGACAGAAGTTATGGGTGGTTTTGCACCAGCTGTGCAAAAAATAGCTGAAATATTTAGAGTTAAAGGGAAAATACTACCTGTATCTTTAGATAAAGCTAAACTTTGTGCAAGCTTAGAAAATGGTGAACTCGTTGTTGGTGAAGACAATATTAGACCAAGAGCTTTAGAGTCTAAGAGCAGAATTAAACAAATATTCTTAAAAGATACAGAAGCAGATCCAGCACCAGGTGTGCTAGAAGCACTAAAAGAAGCAGATGTTATAGTAATCGGACCAGGAAGCCTTTACTCAAGTGTTATTTGCAACTTACTTGTAAATGATGTAAGTAAAACAATAATACAAAGTAAAGCTAAAAAGGTTATGATTTCAAACATAATGAATGAACCAGGTGAAACTACTGGTTATACACTTGCAAAACATGTTAATGAAGTTGAAAGATATCTAGGAAAACAAGTTTTAGATTATGTAATAAGCAATAACGGCGAAATTACAGAGGATATGATATTAGACTTTAACCAAGGAGCTTCAACTCCAGTAACAATAGATTTAGAAAATATTAAAAACAGAACAATATCTGTTATTGAAGAGGACTTAGTTATTACAGCTCCAAACTCTATCTTACATGATAATTTAAGAGTGGCTGAAATAATTATAGAAATTGCTAAAACTAAAGGAATTGGCTCTTTGAATTTGTTAAAAAGAAAGAATTCTAAGAAAAAGAAAAAAGTAGTTAGCAGAATTAGTCCTGAAACGAAAGAAAAAATAATTAACGCAGAGTTAGAAAGAAGAAAAAGAACGGAAGAAGAACATAATTCCTAAAATGAGAGGAAAATTACATGATATATAAAAGAACAAATAAAACCTTGACTGATGACACAAGGGTAGAATACGTAGAATCAAACAATCAAGGAATATATATAAATACTTCAGTTACGGGTGCAAATTTTGCACCCTATCATGGTTTATATATAAACCAAACACCAAAAGGTAACGATATATACTTATCTAAAATGATAGAATACGTAATAATAGACCATGAAAGATATGACATAATGGATGTTAAGACTAGTGAAGAAAATTATGGCGGAGTAGAGTACTTAGAAGAATTTACAAATGAACCAGTACCAACATATACATACAATATACATGGTTGTAGAATAGTTAAAAAATATAAACTAGATCCAAACAGCAAGCTTTTATGCATAGATTATGCAGTAACAAATAATACTGGAAAGATGGTAAAATTCTTTGCAATGCCATGTGTGACTAAAAGATCATTAGTTACACTTAAACGTAAGAGTGATATGAAGTTTACTAGTCAGTATGCACCGACAGCAGCAAAAGTAGCTTTAAGTATTACGGATAGATTAAATCTATATATTAAATCTCCTAATATGCGTTATGATAAAAAAGAAACATATTTATCTGGAGTAAACTCAGACTACGAAGATGGTTTTGGAAATATTAAAACATATGTAGAAGATTTGTTTATACCTGGTGTATTTGAAGCACACGTTAAGAATATGAATACATCAACATTTTTAGTATTTGTGTCTACGGAAGATATAAACGTACAAATGTGTGAATCTATGAATATGGAAATGGACATTAAAGATAGAGATGATATGCGTTATCATTCAATTGATGAAATGTATTATGAACTTAAATCTTTAGCTAAAACAGCATATTCGCTGCAATATATAGATAAAGAAAAAAGACAATTTGTACTCTTAGAATCTATGCCACCAATTTATGATTCTAAAGAATATGTAAAGAATATGATAGTTTCTATAGAAGGAAATTATCTGTTGCTTGGAAGATATAAAGAAGCACACAAGATTCTTGAAAGTATGATGATAAAGCTAAAAGATACAACATACAAATTAGAAGATATAGATAGATGTGAAGCCATACTATTATATATAGAAGCATTAAATAGATATGTTGCTATTACAGAGTCGCCTAAAGAGGAAATAAAAGACTTTTATTCGTTTATTAGAGATAATATATATGAATTATTAAATAGAAGATTAGAAAATATGTATGCGGACGAGAAAGACAACCTATTAGTTGTAGATGGAAAGAAATATATCAAGTTAAATGCTTTGTGGTATAATGCACTTAGAATATATGTAGACTTAGCAGATAAGTTTGGAGAAAACTCAGAATACATATATAATGTTTCGGAAAATGTAAAATACAAAATTGTAGAAGAATTTTGGGATGAAGAAAAAGCAGTTCTTAAATATGAAAAAGACGCAGAATCTTATGCAACAGTAGATATGCTTTTTGCACTTAGTTTATCATACAAGGTAATACATGATGGCAACGTAAGCATGAAACTTATGGATACTACATTTAAGAAGCTATATACAGCTTTAGGAATGAGACTTGGTGAAATAAATTCACCAAGATATGATGGGTATGTTTATCCACATTTATTAGTACATTTCTTAAAAGCAAATTTAAGACAAATGGGTGTAACACGTGCAAGCCAAAAACTAGCATATAATCTAGTTAAAGATGCATTCCAAGAGATAGGTAAAAATACAGTTGGAACGGTTAAATATAAATATAATGAAAAGACTAAAAAGGCTATTGGTAATACAGTTTCTGCCATGACAAATGCAGAGCTTATTCGTGCTTTTGATATGTTAACTTAAGAAAAAAAGGAGGAGAGTAAATGTACATATTAGGAATAGATCCTGGGTTTGGAAGACTAGGTTATGGAATAATAGAATATAGAAATAATAAGTTTAGAACAGTAGAATATGGATGTATTACTACTCCTGCTAAAGAAAGATTATCTTTAAGACTTAAGAAAATAGAAGAAGATTTAGAAGAAGTTTTATCTAGAAATAAAATAGATGAAGCATCAATAGAAGATTTATTTTTCAACCAAAACATAACAACAGGTATACAAGTTGCAGAAGCAAGAGGTGTTGTCCTTTGTACGTTAGAAAAGCATGGTATAAAGATAAGTGAATATACACCACTTCAAGTAAAGCAAGCGTTAGTTGGGTACGGAAGAGCAAAAAAAGATCAGGTAGAATATATGGTAAAAGATATATTAAAACTAGATAAAATGCCTAAAATTGACGATACTACAGACGCTTTAGCAATAGCAATATGTCACGCAAATAGTAATAAGTATAACAGTTATATAGAAAAAGAAATAAGGAAGAAATAAAAAATAAATGATAAACATAATTAGCACCAGTTGCTAATTATGTTTTTTTATTATATAATACTCGCATTAAAGGGAATAAAAGTAATATAATAATGAAGAAAAAAATAATAAAAAAGGCATATTGGAGAAAATTAGACGATCAAGCAAAGGTGTTTACTTTAGCTTCAAATAAAAAGTATAGTTCAATATATAGATTATCCGTTTTACTCAATGAAAATATAGATAAAGATTTGTTGCAACAATCTGTTGAACTTGCTATTAAGAAGTATAGAGCTTTCAAGGTAAAGCTAAAATCTGGCTTGTTTTGGTATTATTTTGAAGAAAATGAATTAATGCCAGTTGTGTCAGAAGAAGTAGACTATCCATTTAAGAAGGTAAATGATAAAGCTAATAATGAATACCTGTTTAAGATTACATATTTTCATAACAAAATTAATCTAGAAGTGTTTCATGCTTTAACAGATGGTAATGGCGCCATATTATTCTTAAATGAAGTAGTATATAGATATCTTGAAATGAAATATCCAGATAAAATTTCTGAACACAAAAAAGAATTTAGAAAGATGTCTGAAGACACAGAAGATGCATATAAGAAAAGCTATGTAAAGAAAAGAGTAAAAACGAAAAAAATAAAAAAAGCATATATGCTTCAAGGCGAAGAATTAGAAAAAGGAGAATATGGCATAACTCATGAAATTATTAATCTAAAAGAATTAAAAGAGTATGCAAGAAGTGTTGGATGTAGCCTTTCAGAATATCTAGTATCTTTAATAGCTTATTCAATATATGAAACAAATTACAGAATATATAATGGTAAAAGACCGATAAATATTTCTGTTCCTATTAATCTTAAAAAATATATTAAAACAGAAACAATATCTAATTTCTTTTCATATATGCAAGTAAGCGTTGCACTAAAAGAAGAAAAGGTATATACTTTTGATGATATATTAATTCTTGTAAAAAAGGAATTTGAAAAGAAATTAATACTAGATAAAATACTTTCTACAATAACAAAAGATGCGGGAAGTACAAATAATATATTTGTAAGAATAGTACCATTAGTTCTTAAGAAACTAGCGTTTAGAATAGGTTCTATGCAAGTTAAAAGAAAGTTTACTACTTCTTTTTCTAACATAGGCGTTGTAAATGTAGAGGGGGATTACAAAGAATATATAAAAGGATATTTTGTAATACTTTCACCGGATTGGGCAGAAAAGATTAAATGTGGTATAGTATCTTATGAAAACGATATAGTTGTTACATTTTCAACTATACTTAAAGAAAATCTAGTAGAAAATAAATTTAAGGAATTATTAAAAGAAAGAAATATATCTGTAAGGATAGAAGGGAATGATTTGGTAGATGTATCCGACTAATATAAAAATGAAAAAGAAGGATAAAAGAAAGGTAGCTAAAGCTGTAAGAGGAGCAATAAAAGCGGGAATAAAAGAGAATGTTAAATTGTTTCTAAACACAAAGAAATTCGGAAGAATAATTTTAGCTAAGTTTCATATATAAAAGAAAGTTCACTGGAACAAAACCAGTGAACTTCTTTATTGCCCTATAAACATTACAGATATAACATAACCATATATATCACTTTTAGTTACACCAACTCCAACATAGTTGTAGGAATTAGAAAGAATATTAGCCTTATGAGTTTCAGAGTTTAACCACGAGTTTACGGCATCTTCTAAACTAGGATTACCTGCAATGTTTTCACCTGCTACTTTGTATTCTACTTTGTTATTAGTAAGCATCTTAAACGGATCACCATATGTTGGGGAAGTATGAGAGAAATATTCTTTATTTACCATATCATCAGATTTTAATCCTGCAAGTTTGGTTAAACTTACACCAGCGGTTAATTTGCTTAATCCTTTTTTAGTTCTAGCGTTGTTTATTAAGTTAAAAATAATTTGTTCGTTTTCGCTCATAGAAACTTTGGTTGTAGTAGTGGTAGTATTAGTGTTAGATGAAGTGTTTGTGTTGCTGGCTGTTACATTAGATGTTTTTAGAAGATCTTTTCTAATGCACCCTACATTTCCACCATCAGTTATAACTACATACCAATTAGATATGTAACCAACAACGGTCACTTTTGTTCCTTTATCTAAAGTCATTCGTTTAGAAAAGTTTGTTCCAGGACCACCGCGTAAAACAATGTTTCCAGTTGTAGTTCCCACTTTTTTAGTAACCATTGTATAAGTTTTTGCCCCTTTAGGCGCGCTAGAACTTGTTTTAACGTAGCTTTTGCTAACCACCCCAATCTCATTGTTACTAGTTTGCACAACGTAAAATTCGCCAGTTGTAGCCAGTATTTTAACAGATGTGTTTTTCTTTAATGTTCCAAGTTTTCCTTTTTTAGTAGAAGCAGTAGCTCTAAAATTTACAGTTGTTGTTACAGTGCCATATTTAGGCGCATAGTTTGTAACAGATATTGCAGAAACTTTTGTGATTAATAACGTTACGCTAAGAAAAAATAGTATGATTGTAGCTAAAAATATTTTCTTTAGTTTTTCCATGTAAATTACCTCCAATATATATTTATGTACAAGCTTGTATTTTTAGAACTAAATTTCTAAAAAATGTATATATTTTATTTTGTCTCAAATAATATACATGAGGTGGAACAAATGAATATAAAAGAAGGGAACTTTCTTTGGAACAGCAAAACAGGAATTATTAAAAAGTATGAATATCTAGCAAAAGATAGAAAATGCGACACGCTAGTAATAGGCGGAGGAATCGGCGGAGCTCTCACGGCATATATGCAAGCTAAATCTGGTGCAAATGTTATTGTTGTGGATAAAAATATATTAGGATATGGGACAACGCTTAAAACAGATGGTACACTGCTTAAATGTATGGATTTGAAAGCAAAAGAGACGGATGAAAAGAAAATAGAGAAATATAATAAATTATGTTCTATCGCAGTAGAGGATATTTTGAATATAATTAGCGAAATATCTGAAGATGAAGATTGCAAAAAATATATAGCTGAACTTGGACTAAAGCAAATGGATTTGATGTATTATACAAACAAAGTTACTAACAAATATTTTATGTATAAACAATTTGAAAAGTTAGGCGCTAAGAATAACAAGATAGAATACTTAGAAGAAGATCCTATTCTTAATTTAAGATGTGGTATATTAATACCTAAATATGGTGTAGTATTAAATCCATATGTCTTAACATGTTTAATATATATGTATTTATCTAAAAAAGAAAATGTAGAAATATATGAAAATACATTTGTCGAAAAAATAAATCCAACAGAGGATAGAGTAGAGAGTGTAACAAGTAATAGGTTTAAGATATATTCTAAATGTGTAATATTAACTACAGGTATACACACTTTAAATTACATAGAAAATAAAGATTTGGATATATACAAGATATTTACTATAGTCACAGAACCAGTTAAAACATTAGATGTAAACGCTACAGCTGTAATTGCAAAAAACATAAATAGTGGAAGTAGCATTGTTACTTTTACAGAAGATAAAAGGATTATTTTAAGTGGAGAGATTACAAAAGAAACGGATAGAATGAAGGATAAAAAATATTTTAACTATCTAGAAAAAGGTAAGTACAAAAAACTATATTATGCATTAAATAGAATGATACCATTGGTAGAAGCTCCTAAGATAGACAAGTGCTTTTATGGAATGTATATTGAGACAAAAGACAATTTACCAATAATAGATGAAATAGAAGATAAACCTAATGTATATTTAAATTTAAGTGTTGGCTGTAATGGAATAGTTCAATCTATGATAGGCGCAAAAATGTTAAAGGATGTTTCTAAAAAGTATCATATAAAGGACATGTATTTGTTTAGAGAAAATAGATGGTAAAAATATAAACTATATAAATGAAAAGAAAAAATGAAAAAGCCCCGTTTGTCGGGGCTTTTCATTATCTTGGTTGTTTTGAGACTACCTTTGAAAGTTTCAAATGAAGTCCTTTTTTAGATGCGCTAGAAATAACACATTCAACGGTATCACCATAGTGCAGAATAGGATGCCAGGTCTGGTAATCCAAAATACCTGCTACTTGCGGGGACACATTCACGAAGAAACCTGAAAAATTAGAATCAACGGGCTCGTTGATTACGCCGGTTATCATTTCGCCGGGAGTGTATGACTCAGGATTGTATTCCGGGAATGTATCTTTGTACGATACGTTAAAGCGACCGAGATCGTCCAAGTTTATCACCTTTACAAAGAAAGAATCTCCTTTCTTGCAAATTTCAGCAGTTGAACGAATTCGTGCTTTGCAAAGATCAGGAACGCTGATTCTTGCTTGAACTCCTTGACCTACATCACCAAATACAATTTTAGTTCTGGTGGCTGTGACATTAAACGGGAGCGTGGTTGCATCCCTAATGAGCTCTAGGACTTCAAGCATGTTATCCTTTCTAGACAATGTAATTCTGTGACCTTTAATGTTTTTAATTTTCGCACAGATATTTTTTTCCTTAAGACATCCTACCTGGAGAGGAAAGGGAAATTCCGGATTGTTTTGGGAATATGTCAAAGGATACATTGTTGCCTCGTCAAAAGGCAAATAGGCGACAACTTCATCGCCTAACCGGATAGAAAGGGTTTGGTTTGCTTGGCTAATTGCTTCTACGTAACCTACAACGGTCATGTTCTCTTTAAATGCTTTTTCAACGTCTTTGAAAGTCATGTTAGCGAGAGGATAACATGCTTCCGGTAAAATTTTTTCAAAATTACTCATGCTTATACCTCCAAAAATTTTTGTGGCTTGAAAATTGACCTGCGTATATTATACCATACTTGTTTACATAAATCAAGTGGAAAAAGAAAATAAAAATATCTAAAAATACTTGCAAAATAGTGTTGAAAAAATTTTTATTATGTTATAGAATGAAAGTAATTATAAGGAGCGGAAATATGAAAACAAAAGATTTTAAGGAACTATGTGCTGTATATTCAGCAAGTCCAAATTTGGACAACGAAAACGTATTATTAAGAACAATGGTATTTGATACTAAATTCTATGTTGCAACAAAAAAATATAATAAAGGCAATGCATTAAGATTATTACAATCTGAAACTGGAACTACTGTATTATGTGTTTATACACATGATGTAGATATTGATCCTGAAGTTAAAGAAAAATATGATATTACAGAAATGTCTTTTGATGATATTTATGAAAATGTTAATGTAAATAACGTTGGATATATATTAATTAATCCAAGTTCGGAATCTTTAACATTGACAGCGCCACAAATTTCTAAATTATATAGGGAAAAATATTATGCAGATGCAAGCTATCCATTACATTTAGATGTTGATGCTGACTTTAAATGCAGAGCTATGAGTTTAGCAGAAGTTAATACACAAGTTACTAGTAAGAAATTATTAGAAGTATATCTAGATGCACAAAAAGAAGAATCTGAAGAAAAAAGAGAAGAATTATTAAATAAATTCTTAGATGAATTTGTTAATCATGCAAAATTCTATACTCCAGTATTCCCAACAGGTGAAACTGATAGTATTGGAAACTACATCGTAAATAAAGATAGAGTTGTATTTATAACAGAAGACGGAGTAAAAGGAAAATATTATTTATTTGTAGATGCAGATAGAATAGTTAATGATTTAGAAGCAGATTTAGAAAAAACTTATGTATCTGTTTTTGATTTTAGCGATTATGTTACAATGATGGATGCGGCTCATGGTGCTATAACTGGATTAAAAATAATAGGAGATGTAGCATTAGATTTACCAGCAAGTGATATATACTACTATAATGCAATAAAAGAACATAACGAATTGTTAAAAGATGTAACTGTGTTACAAGGTTCTTATGCACCTTCTGAAGAGATGACAGAGATAGAAAAAGATATAAACGAATATTTTGAGACTATCCCTTCAGTAGAAAAAGTTTGGCTTGGCAGAGAAATAGAAATGTATAAAAACAAAAAGAATGCATTTGTATATAATGTAGTTCTTAAACTAAAAGATGATAAACTAAATAAAGAAGAGGTTAAAGATACTGTAAGAAGAATTTTAGGTAATAATCTATTTAGAATGTACATATCTCAAGAAAATGTAACAGATACTCAATTAAAACAAGTTTATGATAAAGCTAATAAACCAGTAAAAAAAGAAGTAAAAGCAGAGCCTAAAAAGGAAGAAAAGACAGTAGAAAAAGTTGAAGCGAAGAAAGAAACAAAAAAAGCCCCAGCTAAGAAAACTACAACTACTAAAAAAACTTCCACAACAACTAAAAAGTCGGCTGCTAAAAAAGTGGAATCTAAAGCTAAAGTAGAACCTAAAAAAGAAGTAAAGAAGCCAGTTGCTAAAAAAGCCCCAGCTAAGAAAACTACGACTACTAAAAAAGCTGCGGCAACAACTAAAAAAGCACCAGCAAAAAAGGAAACAAAGAAATAATAATGATGAACAAAAGATATACGTGAAAATGTATGTCTTTTTTCTTTTGTTAAATGTACTCTAAATGTTGAGATTTAGCGTGCTTTGTGATATAATTTCGAGATATAAGGAGAAAGTCATGTATATTGTAAGAATAACTTATACAAAATCTAAAGAAGCAATATATATACCATCTAGTGAATTAAGAAGAATACTTGAATCTGCTATGATAAGAGCTGGTGTGTATGTTGCATATACAAAGGACAATATTCCGGATATTACATTCGCAGACAACATTGCTTTAGGTATTGAAAGTACAGCGGAGATTTGCGATGTTGTGCTTAAAGAACCAATAGATGTTACATACATTGTAAAGAGCTTAAACAGAGAATTGCCATCGGGAATAGTTGTGCTTACTGTGGAACAGATTGGAGATTTTGAACCACAAATAGATAAAAGCGCATACGCAGTAACATATGAAATAACACCAAAACTCGGGGATGTTTCTAAAATGACAAATCGTGAATATGACGATTTAAGAGCGTGGTACAGATACCAAATGAAAACATATTTATCTGAACCTAATATTTTAGTATTAGTTAAATCGCTAGACAGAAGTGAAAGAATAGATATTAAACCAGCAATAATGAGTTGGGACATACAAATAAACGATGCTACAAGAGTAACTGTTTCTAAAGATACAGAATATATGTTTAATCCGCATTATATTATGGATGGCTTTATGGAATTTGTAGATAGAAAAATAGACTACACAGTAAAAAGAATAAAAATATTATATAACTAATAAGCATATATAGTATTAAACATATAAAGGAGATAAGATGAATCCGCTAGTTAAAGAACTGCCAAAGCACAGTAAGTTTAAGGAACTTCTAAAGTGCATTAAAGATGGTGAAACAAATTTAAGTATAACGGGACTAACAGATGCAACTAAGGCACACGTCATATATAGTTTGTACAATTATAGTGGCGTGCGCCCAGTTGTTGTGTGCCCAAATGTAAGTTCTGCAAAAAGATTTATGCAAGATATTAAGTTTTATGCAGAAAAGGACATTGTATTTATGCCTGCGCGTGAAATTATATATTATGATATAGACGCACAAAGTAGAGATACAAATAATGCAAGAGTACAGGCTATATCTAAACTTGTAGAAAACAAAGATATGATACTTGTTACTACAATTGATGCACTACTTCAACCAATGTTACCTAAAAAGGAATATGAAAACCTTAATATGACAATATCTTTGGGACAAGAATTGGATTTAGACGATGTTATATTAAAATTAGATAGACTTGGGTATAGTCGCGAGGATGTTGTTCTTGCTAAAGGACAATTTTCTGTAAGAGGTGGAATAATAGATATATTCCCAACTGATGCTAAGATGCCATATAGAGTTGAACTGTTTGGTACTGAAGTGGATAACATCAGAACTTTTGATACTGAAACACAAAGAAGTATGGATACTGTCCATGATTTCTATATAACATTTTCTACGGAACATGTTGTATCAATAGATACTAAAGATAACGCTATTAATAAACTTAAGAGTGTTCTTGATGAAGATATTTCTTTAGATGTCAAAAAAAGTATTAAAGCAGACATAGAGAGAATGGAAGAAGGTAATATTTCTGGACTAATAGATAGATATTATGAACTGTTTGTTCCGGAAAGAGTTACATTACTAGATTATTTAGAATCTAACTATGCAATCTTTATGGATGAAACTGCAAGGGAAATTAGTAGAGCAGAGGCCATTAAATACGAAAATAACGAAGCGATAAAAGTAATAACAATGAGTGGTAATGTATATTCTAAATATGCATTCAAATACGTTAGTTTTGAGGAAATAGAACTTAAACTAAAAAGCCTATCTACAGTATATATGAGTAAACTAGGACAAGATAGAGTTATGCATGCGAAAAGAAAAGAGTACAGCTTTAGCTGTAGGGAGGTCAACTTTTTTCGTAGCACAATGGATCTACTTATTAAGGACATCAAGAGATATAAAGACGAAAGAAAAATAATATTAATGGTATTTTCTACACTTCAAAAAGTTGAAACTGTAAAAAATGCTATGGAAGACAATGGTGTAAAAACTAAGTTTATACAAGATATATCTATGATAGATGATTTAGATAATAACACTATATATATTACACAAGGATTGATTTCAGCCGGATTTGCTTATGATGAATTTGATCTTGTTGTAGTATCTGAAAATGTAGCGGGTACTTCTAAGAAAGAAATTAAATCTTCAAAAGCTTTTATGGGAGATATGCTAAATTCTTATGAAGACTTAAAGGTTGGAGATTATGTAGTACATGTAAATCACGGTATAGGTAAATATTTAGGTATTGAAACAATAGATACGGCAGGTGTGGTAAAAGACTACATCAAGTTAGAATATAAAGATGGAGGAACACTATACATTCCAATCACAAGTTTAGACAGTATTAAGAAGTACGTCTGTGAAGACGGTTTTGCTCCTAAAATGAACAAACTTGGTACTAAGGAATGGGAAAATACTAAAGCTAAGGTTACTAAACATGTTAGCGATGTGGCAAAAGAGTTAACATTACTTTATGCAAAAAGAGCTCAAGCGAAAGGATTTGCGTTCTCTAAAGATACACCATGGCAAAGAGAGTTTGAAGCAGACTTTGAGTATGAATTAACTAATGACCAAAAAAGAGCCATAATGGAAATGAAAAAAGATATGGAGAACCAAAAACCAATGGACAGACTTTTATGTGGTGATGTTGGTTATGTTAAAACTGAAGTGGCGATTCGTGGCGCTTTTAAAGCAGTTATGGATTCTAAGCAAGTTGCATATCTAGTTCCAACAACAGTACTATCTTTGCAACAATTTAATACATTTAAAAACCGTATGGAAAAGTTTGGTGTTAAGGTAGAAATGCTTAGCCGTTTTAGAACGGCAAAACAACAGCAAGAAATAATAGCTAAACTTGCAAGTGGAGAAATAGATGTAGTAGTAGGAACTCATAGAATACTTTCTAAAGATGTTAAGTTTAAGGATTTAGGATTGTTAATAATAGATGAAGAGCATAGATTTGGTGTTGAAGATAAAGAGAAGATTAAGAAGTATAAAAACAATATAGATGTACTTTCTATGACAGCAACACCAATACCAAGAACATTACATATGTCTATGATAGGAATACGTGATGTCTCTGTAATAACAGAACCACCACAAGAAAGATTGCCAGTGCATACATATGTATCAGAATATAATGCAGCAATGGTTGCTGAGGGAATAGAGAAAGAACTTGCTCGTGATGGTCAAGTATTCTATTTAAGTAATAGAGTAGAAAACATTGAAAGCATAGTTGCTAAAGTTAGAAGTCTAGCACCAACAGCAAGAGTTGCTTATGCGCACGGTAAGATGACACCAAATCAAATTGAAGATACGATGGTAGAGTATATGAACCATGAATCAGATATTTTGGTTTGTACAACGATCCTAGAGTCTGGTATAGATATACCAAATGCAAATACGATAATTATAGAAAACGCAGACAAGTTAGGTTTAGCACAACTTTACCAAATACGCGGAAGAGTTGGTCGTTCAAATAGACTTGCTTATGCGTATGTGACATATAATAGAGGAAGTATACTAACAGAAGAAGCTTCTAAACGTTTAGGTGCAATTAAAGACTATAGTGAATTTGGAAGTGGATTTAAGATAGCTTTAAGGGATCTTGAAATAAGAGGAGCAGGTAACCTTTTAGGTGCAGAGCAGTCTGGCCATATGATGATGGTAGGTTATGATATGTATGCATCAATGTTAAACAAAGCTATAGAAAAAGAAAAACTTAAGATAGATAATGATGCATCGGGTGAAAAAATTTCCGAAGATGTTAAGATTACATTAGATGTATCTGCTAATATTCCAAGCGATTATATTAAAAACAGTATGCTTAAGATTGAGATGTATGGTAAACTTTCAAATGCTGATACGGAAGAAGATATTGAAGATGTAATTGATGAATTTATAGATAGATTTGGTGAAATTCCAAAGGAAACTATGAATTTAATTGAAATAGTTAAATTAAGAAACAAATGTAGGAAGTTAGGTATAAAAGAAGTAAAAGTTATGGGAGACTTTTTATACTTTATGGATAATACAAAAAATCACATAAAATATAGGTTGACAAATAGCTCAAAAAGTGATATATTGAGCTTTGTAAATAGCTCGATTGGTATACTTGAACAAACCATGAGTAAATAGGAAAGAATAGGGGTAGAAAAAATGGAAAAAGAACAAAAAGTAAAAAAACCAGGTAGCAAAGATTCTTTAATAATAGGAATTGTTATAGCAGTTGTACTTGTACTTACAGCAGCAATTGTAGGCTATGTATTCTGGGGAGTAAACAGTGAAGTAGTAATACACTACAAAGGTGGAGAAGTTACTAGAGGAACTTACGAAGCTGTGTATAGATACTGGGCGCCAACATTAGCATACTATGGATATAATCCAGATGCAGCACCAGAATTAGTAGTAGATGAAATATTATTAAACGAAGTTTTATATAAAGAAGCTGTAGAAGCAGGATTTAAAATTACTGACGAAGATCAAAAATCAATAAATGATCAATTCGCAGATAAAGAAAATGTTGAAGGTCTAGTAGCACAAGGTGTTGACGTAGACGAATTAAAAGTATTCTTTGAGAAAAACTCAGTTATAACAGCTTATCTTGATGCAAAACAAGAAAAAATAACTACAGAAGAAATGAAGAAATTCATAACTCAAGAAGAAGGCGAAGATGCTGACCTTAACATTTATAAAACAAGACACATATTATTTGCATTTAAAGCAGATATGACAGATGCAGATAAAGCTAAATTATTAAAAGAAGCTAATGATGTTTTAGCAAAAGTTAAAAAAGGTGATGATTTTGCAAAACTTGCAGCAGAATATTCTGATGATGGTTCGGCTCAAAATGGTGGACAATTTGATATGGTTAACAACGCTTCAGTTGTAAAAGAATATAGAGAAGCAGTTACTAAATTAAAAGCAGGTCAAGTTGCAGCTAAAATTGTTGAAACAGAATACGGATATCATATCGTAAAATTAGATAGCATTGAAAAGAATGGAAGACTTACAGATGAAACTGAACTTTCATACTTCATAAATGCATACATTTCAGATAGAATAAGTGAAGTGTTTGATCCAGCTGATGAAACAAGCAAAAAAGAATTAGAAGCAGTTAAAGAATTATCTTTAAGAATAGATACTGAATTAGGAATCATTCATGAAGATGAAACTACTGAAACAAAATAATTAAAGAAAAGAAGATAGTGTATATGATAATAGTTAGTAAAAGTAACGAAAAAATCAAATACATTAATAGTCTAAAAGATAAAAAATACAGAGACAAATATAACAAATATATTTTGGAAGGTATTAAACTAGTAAATGAACACATAAGCTCAGGGGATAATACCCTTGAGTTTATTGTTATCTCTAGGGAACTTCTTGAAGCACATCAAGGCGGCAAGGAGTTATACGAAAATCTTAAAGACTTAAGTAATGTATTAGAAGTAGATAATAAAGTGTTTGAGTATTTATCTGATACAGAAACTCCACAGGGTGTTTTGGTAGTATTAGAAAAGAAAAAATGCGAATTAAAAGATTTAATTAATAATATAAATAATAGTGAGAAGATTATAGTACTAGATAAAATTCAAGATGCAGGAAATATGGGTACTATAATTCGTACAGCAGTAGCTTTTGGAATAAATAATATAATATGTCTAAAAGGTAGTGTAGATGTATATTCTTCTAAGGTAATACGCAGTACAATGGGAGCAATATATAAAACAAATATATTCTATGTAAATTTAGATGAAATGAAAGATGTTAAAGATGCTTTAACATTAAATGGCTATGATTTATGTGGAACAGACCTTAAAGCTACTAAATATTTAAACGAAATAGAACCTAATAATAAAACAGTATATGTATTAGGAAACGAAGCAAATGGTATGAGCGAAGAAATAAAAGAGATTTGTGATTCGTTTGTAAAAATACCGATGGAAAGTATACAAGAATCACTTAATGTTGGTGTAGCAGCGGCAATACTTATGTACAGTGGATATATTGGAGGTGAAGCATAATGCCAGCAAGACTTACGGTTAATCTTTCTAATTTAAAACATAATATAGAAAGTATAAAAACAAAATTACATAATGGTCAAGAAATACTTGCAATGGTTAAAGCTGATGCGTATGGTTCAGGCCTTGTAGAGTCCACTAAATATTTAGAGTCAAACGGCATAAAAAACTTTGGTGTTGCTTATCTAAAAGAAGCAAAGAAACTAAGAAGTAATGGTATTAAAGGGAAAATAGTTGTGTTTTCAGGATTACTTCCATACGAAGTAGAAGAAGCGGTAAATGTAGATGCTATATATAGCGTATCAAATATAGAGATATTAAAAGAACTAAATGAAAAAGCAAGTGGAAAAATTAAAGTAGAACTTGCTATAGATACTGGTATGACTAGACTTGGATTTGCTAAAGAAGAATTAGTGGAACTTGCAAACGTATTAAAGTCTTTAGTAAATATTGAAGTTGACGGAATATATACACATTTCTCGTGTGCAGATGTTAAAGGTAAAGAAGATTTTACAAAAAAACAAATGGAAACATTTGAAGAAAGTGTAAAAATATTAGAAGAAAATGGTATAGTTATTCCAAATAAACATATAGATAATAGCGCTGGTATAATGAAATACAATTTAGAGAAATATAATATTGTGAGACTTGGTATTTCGCTATATGGCTATTTCCCAGATGCTATGTTTAAAGGTGAAGCGGATTTAAAAGGTATATTTAAATTAACAGCACCAGTATGCAATATACGTACGGTTGGAACAGGTCATAGTGTAAGTTATGGTGCTACATATACTACAGATAAGGAAACTAAAATAGCTGTTCTTCAAATAGGATATGCGGATGGTTTAACAAGAGCTTTGTCTAATAAATTCAAAGTTATAGTAAATGGAAAAGAGGCACCAATTATAGGTAGAATATGCATGGATACTTGTATGATAGACGTAACAGGTATAGATGTTAGCCTGGGTGATGAAGCCATAATTTTTGATTATGATGGAATTAAATTAGAAGAAATAGCGGCTTTAACAAATACAATTCATTATGAAGTAATAACTACAATTGGTAAAAGAGTAGATAGAGAATATACAAAATAAAAGTAAATAACAGTATATTCAGTATAAAAACTAAATATTGGTAAAAAATATATACAGGTGACGATTATGTTAGAATGTATATATTTTTTTATTATTGGAGCGTTTGCAGGTTGGCTTTTAGAATGTGCTTTTAGATATGTGGCAGGACATTTAGATAAAAGTCCGGGAATATTAAACACTCCGTTTTGCATATTATATGGATTAGGTACTGTTGTACTTTCAACCATAATATCTAGGATAACAACAAATCCTGCTATATTGTTTTTGCTATCTGCGGCAGTTCTTACACTAATGGAGTATGTAACATATATTCTTTTAAGAGATATGTATGGACTTAAACTTTGGGATTATTCGGATATGACATTTAAATTAGATGAAAAAGTCTGCTTGGAATTTTCTGTGATTTGGGGAACACTAGGAGTGTTATATATTAAATATTTACTTCCTGCGTTAACGAGATTCTTTTATTTAGCTAAAGGTCCAACATTAATATTTGCAATATATTTATTGTTTGGAATAATATTTGTAGATTTTGTATATTCAAATTACAAATTATTAAGGTCTAAGAAGATGTATACAGTAAAAATAAATAACCAGTAAATTATTGTATAATAAACAGCTAATAGTATTAATTATTATATTATTATAAAAAACATAGAATGTATAAACACGCTATGTTTTTTGTTACATTAAAAAGAATTCTTTAGTTGACCGGTTGAATTATATGTAGTAAAATTATGTAATAGAAGAAGTTATAGATTATTTAGGAAATTTAGAAACTACTTTATATAAAGAGATAAAAGAAGAACAAGGTGAAAAACTTAATGTAGCCTCAACTAAAGCAAGTGTTAAAAGTCTAACAAGCAAGAGTTTTACAACTATAATAAAATATATTAATAAGCATAGAAAAGACTGTGGAACTTGAAAAAGAAAAATCTAATAAAGAATATGAGTTTAATGAAACTCGTGAATGTATAGTAACAGATACATTCGTGAAGACAGCAAATATATATTCTAAATTAGGAATTACTAGTGCAAATAAAAGTATTCCAATGTTTAAGGAAGTAGCATTATTAATAAATGATAAAAGTATAAAATTACAGTTTAGAAAGCTAGTACAACAACTACAAGAGATAAAAAATAAATAAATTTTAGCAGTAAAGATGGCATAAAGAAGTAGGTTTATAGCCTACTTCTTTAATGTACATAACCAAACGACGGAAACATAATTAAACGACATAAAATCATTGAAAATGTACATACTTTGTGATAATATATATGAGACGATTTGTCGGGGAAAAATAGTGAGGATATAAGTATATTGAAAGGGAAATATATATTAGAAAATAAAATATGCAGAAAAGGATTATTGATTGCAATGGATGCTATGCTAGTAATCGTTGCGTTTGCATTAATGAACTTTTTCACGGGAACAGGAGAACTATTAAAAGGAACATATCAAACATATTTAGTTGCTATTGCAATATATATTCCTGTGTATTTACTTGCAAGAGTATATAGAAGTATAACTGAATACACGGGAGCTAGAGAATATGTTATATATGCGGCAGTTTCTGTATTTGCAGGGATAGTAGTTTGTGGATTAACAGAATTGACACCTTATGATGTGTATTCTATAAGAGAAAACATATTAACTTCTTTTTTTGTTGCAGGTTTAATGATAGGCGCAAGGGTTATGATAAGATTCTCATTAGCTTTTTATGAGAACTTAAAGTTAACTAGAGTTGGCGTTGAAAAACTTCTTATTATTGGAGCAGGTAGTGCAGGTGTACAAATCATAAGAGATCTACTTCCTAAAATAGATAAAAAATATAAAGTAGTTGGAATAATAGACGATAACGAGGCTAAAATTAATAGCATAATAAATGGAATAAAAATAGTTGGTGGCAGAGATAAGATAATTTCAATTTGTGAAAAGGAAAATGTTGATGTTATTCTTTTTGCAATTTCTAATATAGATAAAGTGCAAAAAGCAGAGATACTAAATATTTGTAATGAAACAAAAGCTAAAGTAAAAGTAATACCAGACATGAAGGAATTAATGCTAAGCGATAAACCTATAGAAATAAAAGCTTTTAAGGATGTTCAAATAGAAGACTTATTAGGCAGAGAGCCAATAAGACTAGAAGACAATGACATAAAGAAATTTATTCATGGTAAAGTTGTACTTGTAACTGGTGGTGGTGGCTCAATTGGTTCAGAACTATGTAGACAAATAGCTGGTTTTGGAGCTAAAGAATTACTTATGGTAGATATTTATGAAAACACATTATATGAAACAGAACTGGAAATAAGAAAGAAGTATCCAGAACTTAACTTAACAGCAATAATAGCTAGTGTAAGAGATAGTAAGAGAATAAATGAACTATTTGCTAAATATAAACCGGAGATAGTATTCCACGCAGCAGCGCATAAACATGTGCCATTAATGGAGACAAGCCCAATAGAGGCGATAAAAAACAATGTGTTTGGGACATATAATGTAGCTAAAGCCGCAGATAAATGTAACGTGGACAAGTTTATACTTGTATCCACAGATAAAGCGGTTAACCCTACAAGTGTAATGGGAGCCACAAAAAGAATTTGTGAGATGATTATCCAAATGCAAAACGAAAAAACTAAAACAAATTATGTTGCAGTAAGATTTGGTAATGTACTTGGAAGTCATGGCTCAGTAATACCAATATTTAAGAACCAAATAGAAGCGGGGGGACCTGTAACAGTTACGCATAAAGATATAACAAGATACTTTATGACCATACCAGAAGCAGTAGGATTAATACTTCAAGCAATTACTTTTGCAGAAGGTGGAGAAATATTTGTATTAGATATGGGAAGCCCGGTTAAGATTTATGATTTAGCATATAAATTAATTAAGCTTAGTGGTTATGAACCAAATGTAGATATACCAATAAAAATTACTGGTTTAAGACCTGGTGAAAAACTATATGAAGAATTGTTAGTAGAAGAAGAAGGATTATCTAAAACTATACACGAAAAGATAATGGTTACTAAGATAATGGATTTTGATCCTAAAGCAGTAAATAAGGATTTGGATACATTAAGAACATTAATTGATTCAAATGATGCAATAGATAGAATAAAAGTAAAAAGCATTATAAAGAAAATTGTACCAACATTTGTAGAAACAGAAGATATATTGTGACCATAGATAATAAGAGTGGTACAAACGAAATCGAAAGAAAACCCAAAGAATGGAAAAGCGAATCGAATTAAGAAAGAAGGAAAATATATGAATATAAAATTTTCGCAGCCCGATATATCTGAAAGAGAAATAGAAAATGTTGTGGAAGTATTAAAATCTGGTTGGATTACAACCGGACCTAAAACAAAATTATTTGAACAAAAAATTGCGGAGTATTGCAATGTTGAAAAAGTAGTTTGTTTAAATTCAGCAACGGCTTGCTTAGAATTAATACTAAGAGTATTAGGGATAGGTAAAGGTGATGAGGTTATCACATCAGCTTATACTTATACGGCGTCAGCAAGTGTGGTTGAACATATAGGTGCAAAATTAATATTAGTAGATGTTGCTAAGGATTCATTTGAAATGGATTATGAAGCTTTAGAAAAAGCAATAACTAATAAAACAAAAGCGATAATTCCGATAGATATTGCAGGAGTACCTTGTGATTATGAAAAAATATTTAATATAGTATATAAGAAAAAGGATTTATTTGAATCTAATAATGATATTCAGTCTTTATATGGAAGAGTTGTTGTTGTTGCTGACGGCGCACATTCTTTTGGTGCTGAATATAAAGGAAAAAAAACGGGCAACGTAGCAGATTTTACAAGTTTTTCATTTCATGCTGTAAAAAATTTAACAACAGCAGAAGGTGGGGCTTTAACATGGAAAACGATAGAGGGCTTAGATAATGAAAAACTTTACAAAGAATTTATGCTTTTATCTTTGCATGGACAATCAAAAGATGCTCTAGCTAAAAATAAATTAAGAGCATGGGAATACGATATTGTATATCCTGCATATAAATGCAATATGACAGATATAATGGCCGGAATAGGATTAGCGCAACTAGAAAGATACGATGCTTTATTAGAAAGAAGACAAGAAGTTATACAAAAATATACTGCTGGATTAAAAGATTATAATGTAAAATGTCCAGTGCATATTACAGAAGACAAAAAGTCTAGCGGTCATTTATATTTGTTAAGAGTCAATGGAATTACAGAAGAACAAAGAAATGATATTATTGTAAAACTTGCCGAGAAGGGTATTGCTACGAATGTTAATTATAAGCCACTTCCTATGATGACTGCATATAAAAATATGGGATTTAGTATTAATGATTATCCTAATGCGTATGAAATGTATAAAAACGAAGTAACATTACCATTACATACATTACTTACGGAAGAAGAAATAGAATACATTATAGAAAATGTACAACATTGTTTAAAATAGGTGAAAGATATGTATAAAAAAATAGTAAAGAGAGTATTGGACTTTATCATGGCTTGTGTTATGGTGATTCCATTTGTTATCGTATATATGTTTGTAGCTATAGCTATAAAAATAGATGATAGAGGACCGGTATTTTATAATGTCTTAAGGCTTGGTAAAGATGGTAAAATATACAAGATGTATAAATTTCGTTCGATGAAAGTAAATGCTGAAGATATTAGAAATGCGGATGGTTCTACATATAACGGTGAAGACGATCCTAGATTAACTAGAGTAGGTAAATTTATTAGAAAAACCAGCATAGATGAATTACCACAAATAATTAATGTACTTATAGGAAATATGAGTTTTATAGGGCCAAGACCTGATTTGCCCGAGCATATGAAATTATATACTGACAGCGAAAAAAGAAAATTGGAAGTTTTACCAGGAATAACAGGATATAATCAAGCTTATTACAGAAATTCTGTAGAATGGAAAGATAGAATAAAAAATGATATTTATTATATAGATAATATGTCATTTCTACTAGATGTTAAAGTTGTTTTAAAAACAATATCTATTTTAGTTAGACTAGAGAATGTTTATATAAATGAAACTAAAGAAGAGGGAGAAAATTAAGTTGGATAGCGAAAAATATAAAATAAGAGATTTAGATTGGGATACAGAATATTTTGGTGTTACTAGCGGAAGAGTTGATTTGTTAGGAGATATATGTGAGCAAGATTATGAAGAAATAAAAAATAGAATTGTTAGTTATGATTATGTGACAATAATGAATCATAACAATTCAAATATAAACAATGAATATATTGCTAAAATTAGAAATGCAGTGTTAAGAGATGTTAATGTGCAATTAGTTAAACAGTGTAATAGAAATATTAGAGATGAAAATGTTGAAATTGGCAACAATATTCCAGCAAATGATTTATTATTACAGATAAGTAAGAATTCGTTTGTATATTCAAGGTTTTTCAATGATTCTAATCTAGACATTGAGAAATCTAAAGATATGTATTATAACAGGTTAAAGAACTCGTTCAATAGAGAGGACAAGTATATTTGTATCTATAAAGAGAATGGGGTAGAGTTGGGATTTTTACTATTCAGTCTCGACGAACAAAAAAGCGTAGCAACAATTGAGTTAATAGCTGTGGATAAGGAGCATTCCCAAAAAGGCATTGGAAGAAAAATGATGACATCTTTTGAGTGGTATGTAAATAATAGAGAAATTGAAAAATTAGAAGTAGGAACACAACTACAGAATATAACGGCACAAAACTTTTATATCTCTTGTGGTTACAGAGTTTCACACTATAATAGTATATATCATGTATGGGGGAATAAAAATTGAAAAAATGTTTAATAGTATCTACAGTAAGCAGACAATTTACATTATTTGAAAGAGGAAATATAGAAGTATTAAAAGGATTAGGGTATGAAATACATTGTGCTGCTAATTTTGATGATGCTACTGAAGCGCTTGATGAATTGGAGATAATAAGGCATCCATTCGATATACAACGTTCACCATATTTACTAACAAATATAAAAGCGTATAAACAAGTAAAACAAATTATAGCTGAGGGGGATTATGACCTTATACATTGTCATTCGCCTATGGGGGGAGTTTTAACGAGACTTGCAGCAAGGAAAGCAAAGAAAAATGGAACAAGAGTGTTCTATACTGCTCACGGGTTCCATTTTTTCAAGGGGGCACCTCTGATGAATTGGCTGGTTTTTTATCCTATAGAAAAATGGCTTTCTAAATATACTGACACGTTAATTACGATTAATAAAGAAGATTACAACATAGCAAAATCTAAATTCCATGCAAAAAAAGTGGAGTTTGTTAATGGTATAGGAGTTGATGAAAATAGATTTAATTTTGAAGTAGCAGAACAAGATAAAAATAGCTTGAAGAAAGAATTAGAAATAGAAGAAGAAGATTTTATTATAATTTATACAGCTGAGTTGAGTGAAAGAAAAAATCAAGGCATGTTAATAAGAGCAGTTGCGTCGTTAATTAATGAGAATGTAAAAATAAAACTATTACTACCGGGGAGAGATTCACTTAATGGCAAATATCAACAATTAGCAGAAGCTCTAAATATTACACAACATGTTAAATTTCTTGGTTTTAGAGATGATATTCCAAAATTATTAAAGATATCTAATTTATCAGTATCTACTTCTAAACAGGAAGGTCTACCAGTAAATATTATGGAATCAATGATAGCGGGTTTACCTATAATTGCAACTAACTGTAGAGGAAATAGAGATTTAATACAAGATGGTGTAAATGGTTATATAGTTGAACTTGGAGACGAGCAGGGATTAATAGAAAAAATAAAAAAAGTTATATTTAATAACGAAATAAATGCAAGTGTAGATACTGTAAAGTATACTAAGAGCGCTATTTCAGAGAATATGAAGGAAATTTATAAAAACTAATAAGACATAGAGGTAGAATAAATGGAAAAGATTAGGGTTTTACAGATTATAAGAGCGATGGGCTTTGGGGGCGCAGAGACATTTATTATGAATGTTTATAGGAATATTGATAGAGATAAAGTGCAATTCGATTTTTTGGTTAGTGATAATGGAAATTATGATGAAGAAATAAAGCGTTTAGGTGGAAAAATATATAAAATTCCATATTTGACAGAAGTAGGACAGGTTAAATATGGAAAAGAGTTGAAAAAATTCTTTAGTAAACATCCAGAGTATAAAACCGTTCATTCACATATTGATCAAGTAAGTGGTATAATTGTTGAGACAGCAAAAAAATGTGGAGTAAAAAACATTATTTCTCATAGCCATAATACAAGAAATTCCAACAATATTGTTGCTAAGATATATAAAAAATATTTGCAAAGTAAAATAAATAAAAATACTACTGTGAAACTAGCATGTGGTGAACAAGCTGCGAAATGGCTATATACTAAAGAAAGTGACAAGGCCATAGTTATAAATAATGGAATTAATATTGAAAAATTTAGATTTGATAAGAAAACTAGAGTTGAACTAAGAAAAGAACTAGATGTTTCAGATGATACTACAGTTATAGGACACGTTGGCAGATTTTGTAAACAAAAGAATCATGAGTTTTTGGTTGATATATTTAATGAATATCAAAAGACACATGATGCAGTTTTATTATTAATTGGAGATGGAGAATTAAAACAAACAATTATAGATAAAGTAGAAAGTTTTAAACTCCAAAACAAAGTTAAATTTTTAGGACTCAGGACAGATGTATATAGATTATATTCTGTTATGGATATTGTTCTACTTCCATCTTTGTATGAAGGGCTAAGTGTTACAGCAATTGAAGCACAATGCAACGGTTTAAAAGTATTAACATCAAATACTATAGATGTTAATACAGATGTAACTGGAAATGTAATTTTTGAAGATTTGAATAACTCAAGTGAGGTATGGTCCGAAAGATTAAGTAATATAGACATGAAAAGAGAAGATATAAATGATATAAGACTTAATGAGTATGATATTACTAAGGTAGCAAATAAAATGCAAGAAATATATTTAAGTGGAGAAAAATGTGAAAACATATTTAGTAACAGGTGAAGCTGGACTTATTGGTTCTAGCGTAACAGAGAGACTGTTAAATGAAGGAAATAAAGTAATTGCAATAGATAATTTTTGCGATTTCTATAATCCTTCTATAAAAGAAAATAATATCAATGAGTTTTTAGACAATTTAAACTATACATTGTATAGAGTAGATATTAGAAACAAAGAGGAAATATCAAGAATATTTAATGAAAACATGGAGTTATATAAATAATAATATGAGTAAAGTAAATTATAAAAAAATAATATATATAAGTGTTAGTATAATTCTTTTAATATTATGGATGTTAATTGTTTTTTTTCTTTCTGCCGAAGTGGCAGATGTTTCAGATAGAACAAGTGGCAATACAATTAGGTGGCTAATAACTTTATTTAATAAAAATATTACAAAAGCTAAACTAGAAGAATTAGTAATACTGCTTCAGCCAATAACAAGAAAGTTAGCACATTTTATACTTTATGTATTGGGTGGAATGTTAATATACAATTTAACAATACAATTTAAAGAAAAAGTAGTGTATACAAAAACGTTATCTATACTATTCGGTGCTATGTATGCAGTAACTGATGAAATCCACCAATTGTTAGTTCCGGGTAGATGTGGGGAATTGAGAGATGTAATAATAGATAGCAGCGGAGTAACGGTAGGAGTATTATTTGTATATTTAGGTGTAAAATTCTTAGAAATAATAAAAATGAGAAATAAATAATTAAAAATATATAGTAAAATTAGGTGCTTCGCCTGGCGCTGCTGCAAATATGAACTATGCAGCGGAGGTTTCAAGACAGATTGCAGAAACGGTTGAAAAGGACTGTATTGTTGTAAAATCTACAGTGCTTATTGGTACTAATGACAAAGTTGAACAGTTCATTAAAGCTGCCTTGTGCATGATGTCAAAGTTGAGGTTGCAAGTAACCCCGAGTTCCTTGTACAGGGAACTGCTGTAAGGGATACGCTTCAGGTTAAGCGTATCGTTATCGGAACTGAAAGCAATGTCAAAAGTTGGAGTTGAATACTATTCCATCGGCAGATAACACGAAGAATGCAGACAAATATTTTTGGCTGTATTCTTTTTTGCTTTGAAAACCAATAAAATGTGTAAATGTAAAATTTACACATTTTTATCACATAGAGTCATAATATTACTTCAATTTTCTACATAATACGACAAAATATATTGATATTATAAATACAATTATCGAGGAGGGAGAAGGAAAAATATGGCTAATATGAAAGAATTATTCAAGGGTTATGCTGATTACTCAAAAGAAGAATATAAAAGAATTTGGAGTAATGGAATAATAGTAGTAGATACTAATATCTTATTGAATTTTTATAGGTATTCTGAGGATACAAGAAAAAGTATTTATGAGATATTAAAAAAACAAAAGGATAGACTATGGATTCCTTATTATGTAGGAAAAGAGTATTTTAAGAATAAAAATAAAGTAATGTATGATTCATATAATGAATATAAATCATTGTTAGGAACAATAAGCGATAAGATAAAAGAAGCAAAAGGTGCTGTGGAATCTAAAAAGAATACACAATTAAAATGTAAAGAAGAAATAATTAGAATTTTGGTTGAGAGTCAAGATAGAATAAAGGATATATTGACTAAAGAACAAAGCACTAAAAAGCCTGAAATTCTGGGTGAAAAAATAGGAAAAGAAATAATTGATTTATTTAATGATTCAATAGGAGAAGAAATAACAGGAGAAGAATATAAAACCATAAAAGCCGAAGGAAAACGTAGGGTAAGTGAAGAAATTCCTCCGGGCTATAAAGATAGCAGCAAGCCGGAAAACGGGGATTATTATATTTATTATGCATTTATAAAAAAAGCCAAACAAGAAGAAAAAGATATTATATTTGTAACTGATGACGCAAAAGAGGATTGGTTCAGCAGGATGAATGGTAAGACTTTAGGTGGAAGAAGCGAATTGTTAAATGAGTTTTATAATGAAACAGGACACTTATTACTTTTATATACAGCAGATGGTTTTGCAGAAGCTTGTAATAAAAACTTGGAACAAGGAAGTGCTAATAAAGATATTATAGATGAACTAAAAGAAGTAAGAAGAATGAGGGATAGAGAATATGATAATATCGTATTAAGCAGATTAAATTACTTAAAAAACAATATTGAAGAATTAAGTAGTCCAGCAGAAATATTTATAGCATTAAAACATGTTATTTTTAGAGCAAATGTATCAAGATGGGTGAGGGATAGAGCATATCAAAAGCTTTTGAATCTTAAAGAATACATATATAACAATGATGAATATGAAGTTAAAATTGTGAAAGATTACATTGATGATATCGTAAATTATATTGAATTAAATACAGATAATAGAAGTGGTTCGTTAAGAATAGATAAAGAAAAATATAAACTACTTTCACATCAATTGAAAACAGCAAAAAATAAGCGCGATAAATTTGAAATATATCAAAAAATAATGGATTATTTGATGGAAGAATTAAACAGATATAAGCATTATTCACGCGAACACAATTATGGGCATGTAGAAAAAATAGAAGAATTGGTAACTACAATTTCTAAAACGATTAAAGCAGATGACGAAAAGTCAAATTCGGAAATAATTGATATGCTAGAAAAAATGTCAGAAGAACAAGTTCTGCTTACATAAGTTAACTAATTTGCAAAAACAACTAATCTGTAGTAGAATATATGTGTGCAAAGGAGAAGATTATGAAATCTGTATTTGAAAAAGACATATATCGTTACTATGGAGAACAAGGTGAAAGTAGAAAAGAAAAACGTAATCGTGGTAATGAAATAAAATATATATATTATTTTCGTAAATGCCAAGAATCTAAAGGTATTAAGAAATGGTGGTATGAAAAAAGATTAGATAAATTATCTAGAATAACACATATTAGAATATCTCCAAAGACTAAAATACGAGAGGGCTTCTATATAGGCCACTGTGGTAGAATTATTATTAACCATAATGCAGTTTTAGGTAAAAATATAAACATTGCAACCGGTGTTACAATAGGACAAGAAAATAGAGGAAAAAGAAAAGGTACTCCTACTATTAAAGATAATGTATGGATTGGTACTAATGCCGTTATTGTTGGTAATATAACAATAGGAGAAGATGTTTTAATTGCACCTCTTACATATGTTAATTTTGATGTACCAGATCATTCTATAGTAATTGGAAATCCTGGTAGAATTATTCCAAGAGAAAATGCAACAGAAGAATATATAAATAATAAGGTATAATAAATAAGACTACGTTTTAATATAGAACGTAGTCTTAGTGTTTTATAAAAACTAAAAAAATAACAAAAAACATATAGCATTTGAAAAATCTTTGTGATAACATATATTTGTATAATAGTATAGTGGATACTTATACATAGATTTAGGTTAAGTATCTTAGGAGGTAAAACATATGAAGACGGTCGTAATAACTGGAAGCGCAAGAGGGCTTGGGTTTGAAATGGCAAAGGTATTTAAGAGAAACAATGTTAATGTTGTAATAAGCGATTTAAAGGAAGAAAATCTAAAGAAAGCTAAAAAATTATTAGATGAAATTGAAAGCGAATCTAAAGTGTCATATGCAGTTTGTAATGTAACAAACGAAGAACAAATTTTAGATTTAATTGCTCATGCAAATAAAACATTTGGCAGAATAGATATATGGATAAATAACGCTGGTGTAAACCAACCAGAAAGAGCTATATGGGAACTAGATACTAAAGATATAGATACTGTTTTAAGTGTAGATCTAAAGGGTGCTATAATAGGCTCTAAGTATGCTATGTTAGATATGACTAAAAATGGTGGTGGAGCTATATATAACATTGAAGGTTATGGTAGCAATGATGCTAAAATGTTAGGCTTATCTATATATGGAACAAGTAAAAGAGCTGTTACATATTTTACAGAAGCATTAGCGAAAGAATCTGCTGAGAGAAATACAGGTGTTATTGTTGGAAAACTTAGTCCTGGTATTATGATAACAGACTTTATAACTAACGCACTTGGTAACGGTGAAGCAATTAACCTTTCAGATAAAACTAAAAAGGTATACAATATACTAGGAGATTATCCAGATGTTGTTGCTAAGTTTTTAGTAGAAGGAATGTTAAAGAATACAAAAAACGATGCTAAGATAGAATGGTTAACAAGTTCTAAAGCTGCTTGGAGATTTATGACAGCAGGCTTTAACAAAAGAGATTTTTTTGATCAAAAATTATTAAAACAATAATCTAAAGAAAAAATATAAGTAAGAGGAAAAATGAAAAAAATAATACAAAAATATTTAGGTATTAAGAAACCTGAAATCACAAAGATGACAATTGGTTCTCAAAATGAAACATATGATGTTAATGGTAAATATGTACTTAAAGTATTTAGTAAAGACGCAGTAAATAGTGAGAGCGAAAAAAACTTACGTGAGCTAAAAGAAATGGTTGCAGAAGTCTTTAAGGATAAAGGAGTACCTATGGTACTTCCTTTAATGTTTAAAGATAGATACATACAAGGAGATAATCCATACTTTGTAATATATCCTAAAGTAAAAATGAAGAGTATTACTAAAGAAGAAATAACAGAAGAACATATTTTAGCTATAAGTAACTTTGTAGCTAAAATGCATAATGTTAATGTAGATGTTCCAGTGTTAAAAAGCAAAAAAGAGAAATTTAATATTGATGTAGATAAATACATTAGGCTATATAACCTAAACAACAAGATGAATGTTACATTAAGAGAAAATAAAGAGTTAATAGAAAAATTACAAAGCAAAATAAATAATGCAATAGCTTCTTTGAAATCTAAAGAGGTAATAAGTCATAATGACCTTAAATTAGATAATGTTTTATGGGATAAATTTAATCCATACTTTATAGACTTTGATGCAGTAGGATATGTAAACCATATGTGTGCAGCAAACGAATACGCATATGTATGGTGTACAAAGAATGGTAAAATAGACTTAAAACGTTATGAACTATTTATGGCAAATTATCTTAAGTATCATTACTCATTAGATAATTTCGAAGATGTACTTTATATGACACTTTACGGTAAGTTTTCTTGGCTTAAGTACAGTTTAGACAGAGGTAAATCTAAAGATGAGGAACAAGCAAAACAAGGAATAAACGCTGTAGTGCACCTATTAAAAGAGTTTGCCATGTATGAAAGAACAATACAAGGCATGCTTAAGGTTTTAGAAAAACTTGTAAAGAAAGATGAACCAGTAAAGAATACAGGTATAAAGCAATTAACGAATTACCACTCGCATACATATAGATGTCGTCATGCAGATGATACGGTAACAGATGAAGATTATGTAAAAGAATATATAAAGGCTGGATTTAAAGAAATAGCCTTTACAGATCATGCACCACAAAAGAATGTCATTGATACAAGAAAACGCATGAGAATGGATTATAGCGAAAAAGAAGACTATTTAAATAGTGTTAGAACTCTTAAAGAAAAGTATAAAGATAAAATAAGTATAAAAGTAGGCTTTGAAATAGAATATCTACCAGAGCATTTGGAAGAACTTAAAGAACTAAAAGAAGAATGCGATTTTTTAGTATTAGGTCAACATTATACATATGATAGAAAAAATAACGAAGTAAAAGTGTTTAACGAAAAAATAAGGCCAGAATTTTCAAATGATGAAATAATGGAACATTATGAATATATGAAAGAAGCTGTAGAACATGATTTAGTAAAAATTATTGTTCATCCAGATATGTATATGTGCGTAAGAAAAGAATTTGGTGAGTTTGAAGAAAAGATAGCAAGAAAGATAGCTAAACTTGCAGAAAAGCATAATATAATACTTGAGATAAATCTTATGGATATATTTAAGCATATGTGTGGAAAGAAACAAAATATAGAATATCCAAATAGAGAGTTCTGGAGAATTGTATCAGAATATGATGTGCCAGTAATATATGGTATAGATGCACATTTTAGAGGACAAATAAGAAGTCATAAAGAAATGATAAAATTTGCTAGGAGCTATCTTGGAAAAGATATAGTTTCTAAATTAAAATTTGTAGAAGATTGTAAATAAAAGGTCGTTATGACCTTTTATTTTTTTATACCTTGTTATATAATTACAAAGTAAATTATTATAAAAGAAACAAAGATTTTAATGGGGGTAATATGAAATCTGAAAAAAATATATTTATAGCGTTTATATTAAACTTGCTATTTGCAATAGTTGAGCTTATAGGTGGATTTGTGACAAATAGTATCTCTATAGTATCAGACTCTGTTCATGATTTTGGAGATGCGTTAAGTATAGGAATGGCATTTTTCTTAGAGAAGAAATCTAATAAAAAGCCAGATACTAAATATACATATGGATATCTTAGATATTCATTATTAAGTGCGTTACTTACATCAGTAATATTACTTGTTGGAGCAATATTTGTAATAATAAACGCAGTGCCAAGATTAATGAATCCAACTGAAGTAAATCATACTGGTATGATAATTCTAGGTATACTAGGTGTAGTAGTAAATCTAATTGCAGCAGCAAGAACATCACATAGCCATAATTTAAATGAGAAAGCTATTAATCTTCATTTAATTGAAGATGTATTAGGATGGGTGGCAGTTCTAGCAGGAAGTGTAGTAATTAAGTTTACAGGGTTATATATAATAGATCCAATACTATCTATTGGTATAACAATGTACATTCTTTATCACGTATATAGAAATATTAAAGAGGTATTTGAAGTGCTACTAGAAAAGGCTCCAAGTGACGTAGATATGGAAAAACTAACACATGAATTAAATGAATTAGAAGAAATAAAAGATGTACATCATATGCATATATGGACTATGGATAATATACACCATTATATAACACTTCATGCGGTATTAGATGAAGAAAACAAAGATATAGAACACGCAAAACATAAAATAAGAGAAGTATTAGAAAAATATAATCTTACACATTCTACTATAGAAATAGAATATAACAAGTGTGAACATGATGGATGCGAGATAGAGCATAAAGAAGAACACTCACATGGTCATCATCACCACCATCATCACTAATATAGTTTAATAAAATAAAATTAAAATAAGATATTAAAGGAGGGTTTTCTATGGAAAAGGTGGATATCTACAACAGATTTAGAGAATGTACAGGCATAACTAAAGGAAGAAAAGAAGTAGAATCTGGAGAATACAGAATTTCTACACACATTTGGGTAAGGGATTTAGAAGGAAGAATTCTTGTACTTAAACGTTCAGAACAGGAAGATAAATTCCCTGGTATGTGGGCTCAAGTGGGTGGCGGAGTAGTAGCAGGAGATACAAGCAAAGAAACAGTTATTAAAGAATGTATGGAAGAATTAAATCTAACTGTAGAAGAAAATAATATGTACTATGTTGGAAGTTACACACGTACAAGAGACATAGTAGATGTATGGCTTGTAGAACAGGAAGTAAATGTAGATGAGTTAGTATTCCAAGAAGAGGAAGTAGCAGATGCTAAACTAGTAACTATGGAAGAATTTGATAATATGATAGAAAAAGGAATAGTAGTACCTTCAATAAATCCTTCATATGATTTAATGAAAAACTATTTGAAACAATATAAAGATAAGAAGTAATAATTAAAACAAATAAAAGAGGTAAACAATATATGGTTGGAAAATATAAAGTAATAACATTATGTGGTTCTACTAAATTTAAGGATGAGTTTTTAAGAGAACAAAAAAGGTTAACATTAGATGGTAATATAGTAGTTTCTGTAGGACTGTTTGGACATTCTGGAGATAATGAAGTTTGGGAGAGTATGGATGAAGGAACTCTTACTAAAACTAAAGAAATGTTAGATGATATGCATAAAAGAAAGATAGATATGGCAGATGAAATATTTGTTATAAATGTTGGTGGTTACATTGGTGAAAGTACAAAGTCTGAAATAGCTTATGCAGAAAACACAGGAAAGACAGTTAGATATTTAGAAAGTTAATAAATGGAGGTATATATGAAAAACATAATGTTAGAAATAAAAGGATTAACTAAGTATTATGGGAAAATATTAGGTGTAGAAGACTTATCTTTATCTTTAAATGAAGGTGAAGTCTTTGGCTTTATTGGACCTAATGGTGCAGGTAAAAGTACTACTATTCGTTCTATAATGCATTTAATAAACAAAACAGCGGGAACCGTTTTAGTTAATGGTAAAGAGTTTAATAGAAATGATACCAGTATAAAAGAGATGATTGGATATCTTCCAAGTGAAGTTAATCTTTATGAAGATTTAACAGTTAAGCAAATGCTAGATTACCATGAATCTTTTTATAACAAAGACATACATAAAAGAAGATGCGAACTAGTAGAAAGATTAAAATTAGATGAGAGCAAAAAGGTAGAAGATTTATCTTTAGGGAATTCTAAAAAGCTAGGAATTGTTCTTGCGTTTATGCATGAACCAAAGCTTTTAATATTAGACGAACCAACAAGTGGACTAGATCCTATTATGCAACAAGAGTTTTATAAATTACTTGTAGAGGAAAAGAAAAAAGGAACAACAATTTTCTATTCTACACACATATTAAGTGAAATATCTAAGATTTGTGATAGAGTTGGTATTATTAAAAATGGAAAGCTTTTAAAGGTAGAAAAAATAGGAGAACTTCTTAAGAAGAATTTAGATTTAGTTACAATTGAATCTAAAGAGGTATCTGCTATTTTATCCGAACTTAAAGTAGAAGCCATAGAGAAGGAAAAGAATACTGTTAAGTTCAAAAACGTATTACCTGCAAATGAGTTAATAAAAGTTATATCTAAATATGATATAGATGATATTTTAATAGAGGAAGCAAGTCTAGAAGATATCTTCCTACATTATTATGAATAGGAGGCAATAATATGTTTAAGAGAGAAATGAAAATAAACCTAAAAGGATTTTTAATTTGGACAGCAATACTTGTTGGTATGTTTTTCTTAATACTTGTTATTTATCCTAATGTAATAGCAGGTGAAAGCGCAGAAATGATGGATGAAATGCTTAAGATGTTTCCAGAAGACTTGTTAAAAGCATTTAATATGGATATATCTTCAATTAATACGGCTTTTGGTTGGCTTAAATCTGAAGGCTTTGTTATGATACTTTTAATAATAGGATGCTATGCTGGAGTATTAGGTTCTAATATACTACTTAAAGAGGAAAGTGATAAAACAATAGAATACTTAAATAGCTTACCTGTAAGTAGAACAAAGATTGTTATAAGTAAAGTATTTGCAGGATTAATATACATAGTTTTAATGGTAGCATTACTTGGAATATTTAACTTCATAGGATTAAGTATAACAGAAGAATTTGATGAAAAACTTCTACTATTGCTTAGTATAACACCATTATTACCAGCAATAGTAATATACTTTTTATGTATGTTTTTATCTACATTTACACATAAGACTAAGAAGACATTAGGAATAAGTTTAGGAATAGTAATGCTAAGTTATGTGCTACAAGTCTTGTCTACTATGGGAGAAAAATTAGAATTCTTAAAGTATACATCTGCATTTACACTAGCAGATATACGTAATGTAATGACAGAAGTTTGTATAAACCCTATTATGATAGTTGTAACAGTAACATTATCTTTAATACTATTTATAGTTACATTATTTAGATATGATAGAAAAGAATTAGTATAAGATTTTAGGTGGAACATATGACGGAAAAAGAAAAGATGCTAATGAAGAAAATACTAATAGGTATAATTATTATAATTGTAATTTTGTTAGGTGTATTTTTTATTCAGGATGAAAAAGAATTTAATATTACTTTTAACAATACGAGTGTTAATATATCAGATAATGTTACATTAAAAGATAATGTTATATATATATCACAAGGTGGGAAATATATATTAAGTGGTCTTGCAAAAGATTATGAAGTAAGAATAGATACAAATAAATCGGTTAAACTTGTATTAGACAACCTTTCTTTGGAAAGAGGTAAAGATGCTATTAATATACTAAACGCAAAAGATATTACTATAGAAGTTATTGGAGACAACACTATTTCGTCTATAGAAGGAGTAGGTATATATAGTAAATGTGATATAAATATAAAAGGTACAGGAAAACTAAATATAGATGCATATGAGGGAATTAAGACAGATGGAGAGTTGCAAGTAGAAGAAGCTAATTTAAATATTAGTTCTACTTCTGACGCAATAGAAGCAAAAGCACTTGGATTAAATAAAGTAGATATTAAAATTAAAACAAACGGAACGTATATTGAAGATAACGAAAGTGGCAGATATGCTTATATAAATAATAGATATATAAAGGTGGCAAAATCAGATCTTGAAGAATATAATAAGCTATATTCTCTTGCTGTTTCGAGTAAAGGAATGAATATAGAAGAAACATTAAATGTAATTGAATCTAATTTAGATATAGATAGTATAGATGATACAATTAACGCAAAGAAAACTATTAATATGCATAAAACAAATGGCATAATGAATACAAACGATGATACTATAAATTCAGATACAGAAATAATTTTGGAAGAATGCAACATAGATATAAAAAACTGTTACGAAGGAATAGAAGCAGAAAATATAATAATTAAATCATCTAATTTAAATATTTCAGGTGATGACGACGCACTAAATATTGTAAGTGATGAAGAAAAAGGCAAATTACTTGTAGATAAGAGTAATATTAATATTGATGTTAATGGTGATGCATTAGATATAATGGGGAAAATAGACATAGCAAATAGTAGTATGTATATGAAGGTGGGAGATAATGGTATACAATCTAGAGAATTTAGTGTAAATAATTCTAAAATAGAAGTGTATGCATATAACATAGAAACATATGCTCATATAACAAAGCCAATAACTTTAGAAGGTGAAATAATTTTAGCACAAAATTCAGATAAGTTTTTCTTAACAACAAATTATCAAAAGACATTAGAGGCTACAAAAACGCCATATGCAATTATTAATAATTTAAATGGTTTTAAGATAGTAGATGAAAATAATAATGTGATATTTGAAACAAATGGTAAAGAACTAGAATGTAAGAATTATATATATATAAATAACAAAATGCAAAAAGATGTTATATATTATCTTGTAACAGAAAATTCAAAAGAGATATTAGAATTTAATAATGCAAAATAAAAAATATATGTTTTAATAGTGCAAAATAGTTTAAGTAGATATGTAAAGATGCATATCACATAAAAGAATTGTAAATAATATAAAAAATATTGTGAAAAAACAAGAAATGTGATAAATATATTGTAAATTATATAAGACGATTTAAGAGGTTAACGTATGAAAGGAAGAAGGTTTATGAAAAATAAGAACATATTAAAAAGAACATTGATAATTTTCTTGTGCATAAGTATGCTTTTAAGCATATTACCAGTGACAGTTAGTGCGGTAAATACGTCTGTACCTGGAGCGGAAGGACATGTTCTAACAGATATAATAACAGGTACTTTTGAAGGTGGTTATGATTCTACAATTTTGGTATATAGTACACCTAATGTTTCGGACACTATTAAATATGAAATTAATGATAATATGGCAATTTTTGAAATACCTTCTTATGATAGCAGTAATTGGTATTTTGATGGTTGGCGTACTTGGTATAAAGGTAGTCAACTAGGAGCAGGAGTTGTAACTAGTGATAAAGCAAATCCAAAATACGATGATGATTTAAATTACTTTGAAAGAAATGCTGATGAAAAAGTAGTATCAGGAAAATATTATGCTGCTGGATCTATGAGTGTATATAAAGAAGACTTGTGGAAAGGTACATATTACTTAAGTGCTATATTTAAACCAATTGTTACTGTAAATGCTGGAGATGGCGTAAGTTATACTGTTTCACAAAGTACGGCTATAAACAATAATAAATATGCAGTAACTTATGGTGGAAATACAAGTATAAATTATACTATTACAGATAGCAGATATAAAGTAAAAAGCATATCTGCAAGCTATGGTACAAATTATTCAGAGCAAGACGGAAAAGTAAATGTAAATTCAATTGAAAGACCAGTTACTATAACAATAGCAACAGAATTAAAGCCAGAAGCAACTTATACTGCTCCTACGGCAAAGACATTAACATATAATGAGAAACAACAAGAACTTGTAAATAAAGGGACTAGTACAGAAGGTACATTAATGTATAGTCTTGAAGAAAATGGAACGTATAGTGAAAACATTCCAAAGGCAAAAAATGCGGGAGAATATACAGTTTGGTACTATGTAAAAGGAGACGCTAATCATTTAGACAGTACTAAACAGTTTATTACCGTTAGTATTTCTAAGGCAAATACAGATATTGGTGAAGTAACTGCACAAGTGCTTAATAATACAACAGATATTTCTCAAGTTGTTCTAAGTAGAACTAACACAACATTAAAAGGAATTCTAAAAATTAAAGATGGCCAAACAATAGTATATGGAAACAATGAAGTAGAATATGTTTTTACTCCAGAAGATAATAACTATAACACAGTTGAAGGAAAAGTAAATGTTGTCGTAGCCGATACAATAGCGCCTGTGGGAACAGTTAGCATAAATGGAATAGCTAGTGCTAATTGGAATCAAATAGTTGAACCTATTACATTTGAATTATTCTTTAATACAGATCAAATATTACAAATATCTGTTAATGATAATTTATCTGGAGTAGATAAAATAGAATACTATAGAAGTGAAGAAATAATAGATGCTAATTTGCTAGAAGATGAAAAGTGGGAAACAGTTATTGATGGAAAACTCAACTTAAAAGCAGAAAACAATAAGTTAATTTACTATGTAAGAATTACAGATAAAGCTAATAACACGGCACTATTATCTACTAACGGACTAGTATTTGATACAGTAGCTCCTAAGATAAGTGGAGTTGAAGATGGAAAAATATATAATTCTACAAAAACAATTACAATATCTGATGAGAACCTAGATAAAGTAACATTAAACGGAGAAGAAGTAACAAATAAAATAACTCTTAAGAAAACTAATCTTGGTACTTATAAAATAGTAGCAACAGATAAAGCAGGAAATATTAGCACTGTAACTGTCGAAATTTCAAATAATCCACCAACAGGAGATAATATAATGCTATATTTAATGTTAGCTTTTGTATCTAGCGTAGGTTTAATAATAACAATAAGAGCTAAAAAAGCTATAAAAAACAATTAACATATGATATAATGAACTAGTGAAAGCTAGTTCGTTTTTTATAGGGAGTGTTTTATGGAAGAACAGAGAATAAAAAATAGAAGCGTAAAAGAAATATTTCTAAACATATTAATACTGTTATTTATAATAATATTAATAATTTCTATTGGTTGTACTGCTAAGTGGTTTATGGATAACAAAGAAAACAAAGAGATATCAGATAAAGTATTGGAGGCTATAATAGAAATTAACGAAAGCAAAGACGAAGAAGTAGAGTATAAAGTAGATTTTGTTAAGTTAAAAGAAATAAATAATCAAATAGTAGCATACTTAAAGGTAAATGGAACAAAAATAGAATATGCAGTAGTGCAAGCAAAAGATAATAGTTATTATTTAAGAAAAAGCTTAGATAAAAAATATAATGTTGGCGGTTCAATATTTATGGACTATAAAAACAAACTAGATGGAACGGATAAAAACATTGTAATATATGGACATAATATGAAAAATGATTCAATGTTTGGAACATTAAAAAACATATTAAAAGAAGAATGGTATAACAATGAAGAAAATTATATAATAAATTTAACAACAGAAAAAGAAGAGAAAAAGTACAAAGTATTTTCAGTATATAAAATAAAGACGGAAGATTATTATATAGATACTGAGTTTAAAGAAAACGAATTTGAGCAATTTATAAATACACTAAAAGATAGAAGCATAAAAGATTTTGGAACAGAAATAGATGAACAAGATAACATATTAACATTATCTACTTGTGCAGATAATAACGCATATAGGATAGTGTTACATGCAAAACAAATAGATTAGATATAATATATAAATTCAGTTGTTGTATATTTTGTACAAGCTGAAAAAGGAGAAGACATGTTTAAATTAGTATCAAATTTTGAACCAACAGGAGACCAACCAGAAGCAATTAAAGCTTTGGTGGAAGGAATAAAAAGAGGAGATAGAGGACAAACACTACTTGGTGTAACAGGTAGTGGTAAGACTTTTACGGTTGCTAATGTTATAGCTGAGGTAAATAAACCTACTATAATAATGGCACATAACAAAACACTAGCAGGACAATTGTATTCGGAATTCAAGGAGTTCTTCCCTGAAAATGCAGTTGAGTATTTTATTAGCTATTACGATTACTTCCAACCAGAAGCATATATTGCAGCAACGGATACATATATAGAAAAAGATAGTAGTATAAATGATGAAATAGATAGAATGAGACATAGCGCTACAGCAGCTGTCTTTGAAAGAAAAGATATAATAATAATCGCTTCTGTTTCAGCTATATATGCATTAGGTTCACCAGAAGAATATAGGGACCATACATTATCTGTTAGACCTGGAATGCAAAAATCTCGTGAACAAGTAATGGAAAAATTAATTGAGATGCAATATACACGTTCGGATATGGAATTCTTACGTGGTACATTTAGAGTTAAGGGAGACATTATAGATGTATATGAAGTAGGTAACAATGAACATGCACTTCGTATAGAATTCTTTGGAGATGAAATAGATAAACTTACATTTATTGAACCTATCTCCGGTAAGACAATAGCAAGAATTGATCATGAATTAATATATCCAAAATCTCACTATGTAACATCTAGAGACAAAGTAAATAAAGCAATAGCTAGAATTAAAGAAGAATTAGATGAAAGACTTGCCGAACTAAGAGCAGAAGAAAAAATAGTAGAAGCGTATCGCTTGGAACAACGTGTTAATTTTGATATAGAAATGCTTCAAGAAACAGGCTTTTGTCAAGGAATAGAAAACTATTCTGTGTATATGGCAGATAGAGAACGTGGAAGTACACCATATTGTCTTTTCGACTTTATGGGAGAAGACTATTTAACAGTAATAGATGAATCTCATGTAACAATACCTCAAATAGGTGGTATGTATAACGGAGATAGAGCAAGAAAACAAGCTCTTGTAGATTATGGATTTAGACTTCCATCTGCTATGGATAATAGACCATTATCTTTTAAGGAATGGGAAGAAAAAACAAGACAATTAATATTTGTAAGCGCTACTCCTGGAGATTATGAAAAGAATAATTCTACTCAAGTAGTAGAACAAATAATAAGACCAACAGGACTTTTAGATCCTAAGATTACAGTTAAAGAAACTGATGGGCAAATAGAAGACTTAATACAAAACATTAATGAAAGAGTTGCCAAGAAGGAAAGAGTTTTAGTTACTACTTTAACTAAAAAGATGGCAGAGGAACTTACTAGTTATCTTGAAGAAAAAGGTATCAAGGTAAGATATATGCACTCAGACATAAAAGCACTAGATAGACTTGAAATAATTCGTGAACTAAGACTAGGCAAGTTTGATGTGCTAGTTGGAATTAACCTTTTAAGAGAAGGATTAGATATCCCAGAAGTATCTTTAGTAGCTATACTTGATGCGGATAAAGAGGGCTTCTTAAGAAGTGAGCGTTCACTAATACAAACAATAGGTAGAGCAGCAAGAAACTCTGAAGGGCAAGTAATAATGTATGCAGATGAACTTACAGACTCCATGGAAAATGCAATAAGAGAAACAAATAGAAGAAGAAAGATACAAGAAGAATATAACAAAAAACATGGTATTGTTCCAAAGAGTATTGTTAAAGATGTTAGAGACAGTGTTAAAGCTGTATTTAATGATGAAGAAGCACCTGTAATAGAACAAGAAAAAGGTGAAACATTAGAAGAAACTATAGATAGACTTACTAAAGAAATGTTTGAGTATGCTAGAAAATATGAGTTTGAAAAAGCAGCAGTATTAAGAGATTTAATAAATGAGTTAAAAAACAGCTAAAAAAAGAGCCCTTGACTTAGTCAAGGGTTAATTTTATATGTTTTGTTAGATTATTTAGCAAGTTCTTTTTTGCATTTTGCACAAACGTTTTTATCTTTAAATACTGTAACGTCATTTCCTTCACCACAGAATATGCAGCAAGGAGCATATTTTTTAAGAATTATAGATTCGCCTTCTACATAGATTTCTAAAGCATCTTTTGTATCTACACCTAAAGTTCTTCTAAGTTCCATTGGAAGTACGATTCTTCCTAATTCATCTACTTTTCTAACTATTCCTGTTGATTTCATAATTTTACACCTCGATAAGATAATACCATAGCTGTAAAATAAATACAAGTATTTTTTTATATTCTAGTGGTGATATGTTTCACCTGAATTTATCTTAAACGCCCTAAATATCTGCTCTAGAAGGAATATTCTAATCATTTGATGAGGGAAAGTAAATTTTGAAAACGAAAGTAATACATTCGCGCTTTTCTTAACATTTTCACTTAAACCTAAACTTCCACCAATAACAAATGTAATAGTGGAGTTACCTTCGGTAGGAATCTTAGCTAATTTTTCGCTAAGTTCCACAGAAGTAAATTCTTTTCCATGTTCATCTAACACAAAATTAAATGAGTTGTTTATATTATTTAATTTTTGAAGTATTGCTTGTCCTTCTTTTTCTTTAACAATATTAATGTTACTTTCATTAAGTGTAGTAGGGAGCTTTTCATCCTTTAAGCATATTATTTCTAACTTGCAATATTTAGAAAGTCTTTTTACATATTCTGCTTCATATTCTCTTAAATATTTTTCTTTTAAATCTCCTATACATATTATCTTTATATTTATCATAAAACGTACTCCTCGTATGAAACATCTCTAGTAGCACAGTGGATGTTAAACTCATTTAAATCAAAACCATTGTTTTGTAATGTTTGGTTAACAGCAAATAGTGCTTGTTCGGGTTCATTATTGTTTTCACTAATGTGTCCTAAAAGGAAATTTCGTTTTCCTTCTTTAGCAAGGCATAGTATTGTGTCAGATGTGTCATCATTAGATAAGTGACCAATATCGCTTTGTATTCTACATTTAAGTGGGTAAGAGTAAGGACCATACATAAGTAGGTTTCTATCATAGTTACACTCTAGGACTGTAAATGTTGAATCTGAAAGATGTTTATATACATCATCTGAAACATAACCTAAGTCTGTAGCTATTGTTAGTATAGATTCCTCATTTGCAAATGTAAAGCCTAGCGGTTCTTTAGCATCGTGTGAAATTCTAAATGGTGTAATTATTATGTCTTTAAGATAAAACTCGTTATTTTGGCTTACAGTAACAAATACGGGCTCTTTTTTTAGCTTGTCTTTATGTTTATCTAAAAGATATGTTTTAGTTCCGTTAGATGTATATATTGGTATATCTGTTTTGTTAATTAAAGTGGCAACACCTTTTGTGTGATCTATATGTTCATGGGTAATAAATAGGGCGTCAATTTCAGAAATGTTGATACCAAGGGTATCTAAAGATTCTGTAAGTGACTTAAAAGAAACCCCAATGTCTACTATTACAGTAGCCTTTGGGGATCTAATTAAATACATATTACCTGAACTGCCACTATATAATGGATATAGTTTTAGCATAATACGCTCCGTTTCTTATTAGTCGTTTGTAATTTCGTATTCAATATTAGCACCAAGTGCTTTGAATTTATCTACGATATTTTCGTAACCACGTTCAATGTGGTGTATGTCATATATTTCTGTTGCACCATGAGCAGTAAGACCTGCAATTATCATAGCAGCACCAGCTCTTAAGTCCATTGCTTTAACTGGAGAACCATAAAGTTCTTTTACACCAGTAAACATTGCTGTTCTATCATGGTAAGAGATAGTAGCACCCATTTTAACAAGTTCAGCAGTATATTGGAAACGAGATTCCCAAATACTTTCAACTATCATTGAACTTCCAGTTGCAAGTGTTAAATATGTACCAAATTGTGGTTGCATATCTGTAGGGAAGCCTGGGTATGGTAGAGTTTTAATGTTTATGGCTTTTGGCGCTTTGTTCATTCTAACTCTAATACTATCTTCGTATTCTATAACTTCTGCACCAGATTCTTCTAGTTTTGCAGATATTGGTTCCATATGTTTTGGAATACAGTTTTTAATTAAAACATCACCACGAGTAGCTGCGGCAGCAACCATAAATGTACCAGCTTCAATTTGGTCTGGTATGATTGCATAGCTTGAAGTTTGTTTTAAGCTTTTAACACCTGTAACTTTAATAACATCTGTACCAGCACCTTTTATGTTAGCACCAACAGAGTTTAAGAAGTTAGCTACGTCAACTATGTGTGGTTCTTTAGCACAGTTTTCTATTGTTGTTGTACCAGGAACTAAAGTAGCTGCAAGTATTGCATTAATTGTTCCTCCAACTGTAACAACATCAAAGAAGATAGAAGATGCTTCTAATTTTTTAGAAGTAGCATAAACATTTCCTCTTTTAACTTCAACTTCTGCACCTAAAGTTTCAAATGCTTTAATATGTTGATCTATTGGTCTTGCACCAATATTACATCCGCCAGGTAGGCTTATTTGAGCATTACCAAAACGGCTTAAAAGAGCTCCAAGTAGGTAGTATGACGCTCTAAATTTACTTGTTAAATCATATGGAGCTACTGTTGTATGTATATTTGTGTTATCTATTATCATTTCATGTTCAGAAACGTATTCTATTTTAGAACCTAAGCTTTCTAATATTTTAACGAAAGCACGTATATCTGAAATGTTAGGTACGTTCTCTAAATGACATTTGCCAGCAACTAGTAACGTAGCTGGAAGTATTGCAACTGCTGCATTTTTTGCACCAGAAATTGTAACTTCACCTTCAAGGCGACAAGGCCCATTAACTATTATTTTTTCCACTAAAAAATCCCCCTTAAAATATTTTTAGCAATATTTTTTATCTTCTGTCAAGGACAGTATAGCACAAAAGGAACTAAAATACAACCCACAAAAGAGCACATATATATGTATATTTATTGTGTATTTTCGTTAGGATTTTCCATAGTATCTATTCTATCTTTAGATTCTCTTAAACACTTTTTGTTATTTGCAATTAAACATTTGCAACTGTTAGTAGCACTAGTTAAACAATTTTCTACTTGAGCGATTGAAGAGAATAAAGCTAGATTGCAACCACATACATAATGATTACAAGGCAGTCTAAAACGAGGATTTAGACAACACAGGAGTTTGTTTATCAAGTTAGAGTTATTAATGTTATTCATAATACACCTCATAAAAATAGTTTTTGTATATTTTATGTAAGAGTGCCTTGAATTGTTAGATGTTCAAAATAAATTTCTTTTCTTTTTTGTATCTTTGTGATACAATTTGCAACAAGAGAGGGTATATGTATATATGAAAAACGAAGATTTAGTCACGATAATAGTTCCTGTATACAATAGAGAAAAATATATAAAAGAAACACTACAAAGTATTCTTAATCAAACATATACAAACTACGAGGTAATATTTGTAGATGATGCATCTACAGATGCTAGTATTAGTATACTTGAAGAATACACAAAGAATAATGCTAAGTTCACACTAATTAAGCTTAGGAGAAATATGGGCGTCTCTTTTGCAAGAAATATTGGTATAAGAAAAGCAAGTGGACGTTATATTGCTTTTTTAGATTCAGATGATTTATGGCTTCCACATAGACTTGAAGAACAGATAAAATTCGCTAAAGGAAATAACTATGCTTTTACATACTCTGCGTTTAAGTATATTACAGATGATGGAAGCAAGATAAGCAAAAAGATAGAAGTCCCATTTGAGTTGGACTATGATACCGCGCTTCTAAATACTAGAATTCTAACAATAACAGCATTAATAGATTTACAAAAGATTCCTAAGTATTTGTGTTATATGCCCCGTTTCAAACATGAAGATATGGCTACTTGGTGGAAAATATTAAAAAATGGATACAGTGCTTATGGCTTAAATAAAACGCTTGCATATTGTAGAATAACAGAAAAATCAAGAAGTGGAAATAAGATTAAAAGTGCATATTTTAGATGGAAGTTATATAGAAAGATAGAGAAACTAAACATCTTTAAGAGTATATATTGCTTTATGCATTATATGTTTAATGCTGTGAAAAAACGTGGTGGAAAATACAGTGTTAGAAAAGATAATACTTTATCTGTAGCATTGTCTACAATGCATCTAAAAAACGATGAAGATGTAAATAACATTATTAATAAAATGAAGATTACATCAGATTATTTAATAGTAAATCAAACGGATAAAGATAATATAAATATATCTAATGAAAATGTAGTTACAAGGTTCGAGAGGGGATTAAGTAAAAGTAGAAATACAGCATTAGATAATTGCAAGTCAGATGTAATTCTTTTTACAGATGATGATGTTAAATATTTAGACAACTATTCTGAGATAGTATTAGATGCCTATTTAGAACATCCTAAAGCGGATATGATTTGCTTTTATGTAGAAAGTACAAATAACAAAAGAAAAACAAAGAGAATTAGAACAGGTAAGCTTGGATATATAAACGCTATGAAAATAATATCTGCAGAGATGAGTATAAAAAAAGCATCATTTGAGAGAGCTAAAATTAGATTTGACGAAGATTTTGGCATAGGGGCACCTAACAATAGGGGTGAAGAACAAATATTAATTTATGAGGCTTTAAGAAAGAATCTTAATGTAGTATTTGTTAATAAAAAGATTGCAGATATTGATCAAACAGAAAGTACATGGTTAAAAGATTACGATGAAAATTATTTCTATATACAAGGCAAGGTATATAAAAGATTAACAAAGAAGTGGTATTTGTTTTGGATATTACAATATGTAATTAGAAAATATCCGATGTATAAAAAGAGTGTAAGTTTTAGACTTGCATTAAAAAATATGTTAAAAGGAGCAAAGGAGTATAAATAGTGGAAAAGGCTAGATTACTTAAAAGAGTAAATTCGTATTTTATATCTAATGCATTAACAAAAGTTTTTTCCTTTTGTTTAGTGATTCTTTATGCCTTTTACATATCTCCAGACAATTTTGGAGATTATGAATATGTTCAATCTTTAATAAATATAGTTGTCCCGTTTTCTTTCTTAAGTATATGGGAAGCAATATTAAAGTTTGGATTAGATGAAAAAGTAAATAAGCAAAAAGTAATTGGTACAAGCGCAATATTTACATTAGGTATGGCTGTTATACTTACTATAGTATGCATAACATATTTTTGTTTTAATAATTCTGGTATTTTAATACCAACCTTTGTAACTTTAACATTTGTGATAGATGGTATTAGAATAATGTGGCAACATTATCTAAAGATACTTAACAAATATGATGTGTATGTTAAATCTAGCGTAATTGGAAATGTAGTAAGTATAGTTTCAGTGGTTATTATGGTTGTATGCTTTAGATTACAACTTGTTGCATTGTTTGTTTCTAGCTTACTTGGAACAATTACAAGTATATGTATAATAGAGTTTAAGGAACATATTTTAGCGTATATTAAGAAAAATAACATAGATTTATCTATGTTAAATAACATGATTAAATATTCTATGCCGCTTGTTATAGCTGCTATTTTAACATGGGGAATAACAGGACTAAGTAAGTTTGTTATACAAAATTATATAAGTGATGAGGCAAATGGAATATATTCTTTTGCACATAAATTTACAATAATTATAACATTTATATCTACGATATTAGGTGCGGCAATATCAGAAGAAATGTTAACTCTTTCAAAAGATAAATTTAATAAAGAGTTTGCTAATGTAACAAATAAACTTACAAATGGTTATATAACTTTAGGAATAATTGCAATGCCGTTAATAATGACAGTGTATAAAATAATAGAGAAAACAAAGTATTATGAGTCTAAGAAGTATGTACCATTACTTATTTTGTATTTTATATTTTTAACACTTGTAAATCATATTTCTACCGTATTTAAGAAATATAGCAAGAATAAATATAGCCTACTTGCAACATTAATTGGAGTAGTAGTTACAATAATGGTAATGTTTTTAAGTATTAGAAGAGTTGGGGTATTAGGAGTAGTTTTAGCACAATTTTCAGGAGCATTAACAATGTTAATAACTAGCTTAATATTTGCAAGAAAATACGTTAAAGTAAGGATAAATAATGTTAAAACAGTGTTGCTGTTGCTAGCATATATATTGTTTAGTACTGCTACATTAATGGTAAATTGGTATCTATCAATAGCATTATTTCTGTTTACAATTTTTGTGTTTAAGGATAATATATTAGATATATTTAAGGAGTATAAAGGAAGAAAAAGTGAAGAAAGTATATAAAGTAATAAAGAGGGTACTAGATATATTAATATCTTTAATTGGAATAATATTGTTATTACCAATATTTCTTTTGATAGCACTTGTAATAAAACTAGATTCTAAAGGAAAAGTTTTTTATTTACAAGAACGTATAAAGAAGGATGGTAAAAAGTTTAACATAATTAAATTTAGAACAATGGTACATGATGCAGATAAAAGACTAGAAGAATTTTCTAAAGAACAATTAGAAGAATACAAGATAAATTACAAACTTAATAACGATCCAAGAATAACTAAAGTTGGGAAGTTTTTAAGAAAAAGTGGATTAGATGAACTCCCACAACTAGTAAATGTATTAAAAGGGGATTTATCTTTAATAGGGCCAAGGCCGGTTGTTTTAGATGAAGTTGAAAGATATAAAGAAGACAAAGAAAAGCTGCTTAGTGTAAGACCAGGTATAACTGGATATTGGTGTGCGTTTTCTGATGAAAATACAACATATGAAGAACGTATGAAAATGGAATTATATTATGTAGAAAACATTTCATTAGGATTAGATATAAAAATAGTTTTTAGGACTATATCTGTAATCTTTTTAAGAATTATAAATAAGAGAAAAGTTAATTAAAAATGTTGAATAAAAAATAAAAATATAATAATATTTATATATAAATTACGGAGGAACAAATGAAAAAGAGACAAGGTATATCATTAATAGTGTTGGTTATAACAATAATTGTTATGATAATACTAGCATCTGCGGTAGTAGTAACACTTAGTAATGCTAATATTATAGATAGAGCAGGTGATGCAGTAGATAAAACTAATATAAAACAAGTAGAGCAAATAGCTTCGATTGCGTGGTCGGAAGCGTTTTTGGAAAAATATAGAGGAGCAGATTTAAGAGATAAGGTCTATGAAACACTAAGAGAGGGTGGAGTAAATCCTTATGATTATAATATTACAGTTACAGATAAAGGTGTAACAGTAATAGATAAGGAAAAAGCAGGAACATTACTTGTAGGGCCGTGGGAACTAAAAATCACTAAAACTTCAGGAAAGGTTACTAAAGCCGTTGTAACAAACGGTACAGTAGAACTAAATGTAGGTGCTACTATAGATTATATGCCTGGCGGAGTTGGAGATACTAACTATACTGAAGGTTGGAAGATAATGGGCGCTGATGCCAATGGAAGACTTTTAATTTTATCTAATGCGGGTGTTACAGAAGATAAAGTTGAACTATATATAAGAGATGGTTGGGTAAATGCCGAAACGATTCTTGACACTGCAGCTGCATCTTATGCAGACGGAGTAATGGGAATTAGCTCTAGAAGTATAAAAGTAGAAGATATAGATGCTTTAACTGGATATGATAAAACAACATTTAATGTTGGCTTAATAAATGAATACAATACAACTGTAACGATAGAATGGGATGGATCAGACTATCCTAAATATACAAATGGTAGTGTGACTGGTAATTTCAGTCGTTCACATAAAGATAGCGGTTTTAGATATTATGATAAAGCAACTTCTTCTTGGAAAACATCATATTTTACAACAACACCAACTGAAATAACTAAAATAACAAATGATTATTATGGCTATGTTGGTGCGGATTATATGGATACAACATTGCCTGCATATAGTATGATATTCCAAAGCAGATCTGCTCCATATAATACGGTTGAAACATATTGGCTAAATTCTAAGTTTATAAATGTTCGTACAGATCATGTTCGTTTTGGTATTAGAAGTTTAAGAAACGGTGAGGTTTTTGATGACGATGTGTATATTTCGTGGCATTATGGCAACTCGCCGGAATATGAAGTAAGAGCGGTTGTAACATTGGCAGATAATGTGATTTTAAGCGAAAGTCAAAAAACACCTGGAACATATAATATATATGTCAATAATTAAATATTAAGAATAAAAGGACGATGATAAATAATTCATGGTCCTTTTTTTATTAAACAATATAGTATATAATAATGAAAATAAGATGAAAGGAATAAAACATATATGCTAAAGAATGTAGTAACAAAAGGAACAGAATATATATTTATGCTAATTCTTTTAATATCCTTTGTTCTAGTGGGAACACCGCTTAAAGAAAATACACTGGTATTTAGTATGTGTATAATAGGGATAGGAATAATATTAGGAATATATAAAATAGTAAAAAAAGAGAAATTATTTACAAGCAAAATAGATATATTTGTTATGTTATTTTACTTAACTCCATTAATACCGCTTTTGTTTAATTCTTATGCTAATTTAGAAGATACATTAATAGCGTTAACCAAAAACATAGCGTTATTTAATATATATTTAATGTTAAAAGATAAATTGAATAAAAGTAGCAGTGGTAAAGAAAAGATAATTAATATATTGCTTGCTGGACTTTTAATATTATCTTTCTTTGGATTTGATGAAATGTTGGGTAGAACAGTATATAGATATATGAAATATATTGGAATACCTAATGTAGTAAATTATGAAGCTAGAATGTTTTCTGTATTATGCTATGCCAATACATTTGCTGTGCTTATGGCAATAGGTATATTTTTAGTTTTAGATAAATTAAATAAGATTAATAATATAGAGACTAACAATAATAAAGATAATAATAAAAAAGATATGTTGTGGTACGTGTATGCAAGTTTAATGTATATATTTACTTTAGCTTTAATAATGACATACTCACGAAGTGTATGGCTTATTACAGTTTTAGTGTTTGGAATGTATTTTTTATTTAATAAAGATAGAGTATATAACGCATGTGTGTTATTGATAAATATTATATTATCTTTTATAGGAATAAAAATCTTAAATCTATTTATACCTGAAAAAATCTATATATTTGCGTGGTTAAGTGTAGTAGGTTTTGCGGGAGTTAGTGCGCTTATAACAAATCTTCTTAATAAGATAAAAAATAAATTAGCAAATATAAAATTAACAACATGTATATGTTTAATGCTTGGTCTTGTAGTATTTATACTTTTAGCATATATAGTTGGATTAAAATTAATAACACCACTTAATATATTTGTAAATGGTGGAAATAGTGAAGAAGTACGTTATAAGTTATATGATATACAGTCAAATACAGATTACACGATTTCTTTAGATATAGATGCAAAAACGTTAAAGAATATTGACGGTGTATATACTATAGAGATAACTGAAGAAAATAAGTATTATGATACTATAGAAACACATAGTATAGACTTTAGTACATTTAAAGGAAATAAAGAAATTAAGTTTAAGACAATGGATAGTACTGTAGCTATAGTAATATTCTTTAAGAGCAATAATGAATATTTGCAAGATGGGTTGAGAATAAATAGCGTAAATATAAACGGAAAAACAAAAGGATTAAGTTATGCATATTTACCAATAAATTTAGTAGAAAAAATAGAAAGTTTTACGTTAAATAATAAAAGTTTGTGGGAGAGATTTGTATACCATAAAGATGCACTAAAGATAATTAAAAATAATCCATTAACAGGTAGCGGGGCGAATGGCTGGAAATATAATTATACTATTGTACAAGAATATATGTACAGTGCATCAGAACCGCATAGCCACATACTACAATTAACAATAGATAATGGTATAGCATCAGGAATACTTTTAATAGTTATTGTAGGCTATGTAGTATTTGTAATTATTAAGAAAAAACATTTTAATTTATTAGATGCAGCGTTTATATTACTTAATATACATTCGTTGGTAGACTTTAATATGTCATTCTTTGTAGTGAATGTTGTTTGGATATCAATATTTGCTTTAATAACTTGTAACAATGAAGAAAATGAAAATGAAAATAAAAGTAAAGAAACGAATTTAACAAACAAATTAAATCTAGTTATAAATATATCTTGTACAGTAATAAGTAGTTTAGTTATATTGCTAGGGGTAAGTACATATGCACTAGTAAACGAAAAAGATAAAATAGTAGATGTAAGTAATGAGTATATTAAACAAGAAAAATATAATGAGGCTTTAGTAAAAATAAGCGAGTTGGAAGATGACGGTAAATACAGAGGCTGTATCTATGATGTAATATATAGTTTAGATTATGCAAAATTAAATGGTAAAAGTTTAGAGTATATATATAATACTATTTCAAAAGAAAAGCTAACTATAAATCCTGGATTTGCTATGATGTTAAATAGAATGGCAGACAACATATTAAAGAATATAGATAATAATGAGTATGTAGATAAATTTGCGGAGTATATAGTTAATAATAATGAAAAGGTTGTTTTATGTATAAAAAACAAAGATGCAAACAGAATGGAAGAAATGTACATTAATATGTTTCTTGAAGAACAAAAAAATATGTATGAATATTCAAAAAATGTATTGCCAAAATAAAAAATATATTATAATATTTTTGTGTATAAATATGGAGGAAAACGAATGAAGAATAACAAAAAAGGTATATCGTTAATAGTATTAGTAATAACAATAATAGTTATGATAATACTAGCAGCAAGCGTAGTAATGACGCTAAGTAATACAGGGATAATAGGAAAGGCCTCAGATGCAACAACAATGACAGATATGAAATCATTACAGCAAGAAGCGGATGTTGTAAAAGCATTAGAGTTGGGTAATATACATACTGGTTCTGATAGAAATTTAAGATTAACCAAAGCACTGTTACTAGAAAAATTACATCAACATTTTAAAGGAAGTACTAAAAACGGAGATAGAATAATAACAGCAGATGGGAAATATGTAATTATAGTTGGAGATGATTTGTCTATAACTATAGGCGTTAATGAACAAGGCAAGAAAAATGAACTAACACTTGCCATAACATATAATTCGCCAGTTACATCTATACCATATAAAGTATATGTTACACCAATAATTGAAGGTTGGGAAAAAGAAGATGGCTCAACAGGTGAAACATATTCTTCATACGAAGAATACGCAGAAGCGATTTTAGCAACTGTTTCTGATACAGAACTTGAACAAATATTTGTAGATGGAAATAATTATTGGAATGCAGAACAGGGCTATATGGAACCAATGTATCAAAACATAAATCAATTAGTCGCAACATGGGCTTTAATATATGACAGCGGTGCTTACACTACTTTGGCAGGTATGATTGAATATTATGAGTTTGAAAGCTTGAGAGATTTAGCTATGTCTTTCGAGGCTGTTAAACCAGAAGGATATTACGGAGATGGTTATATAGCGTTTGCTGAAAATGAACTAAAAAATACTACAAAAACATATGAAGAAATATATATGGAAGGTAGAATTGCTTTAGCTGAATATGAAGATTGGTGGAATTTAACTGACCTTAAGAATGCTAGTACTTTTGAAGAGTTTGTAGAATGCGACATGGGAATTTCAGATATAAATAATATGGATCAACTTCTTGCAAATTATAATGAATCATATCAAGTAAATTATATGACAAAAGAAAAATTATTAATAGTAATGAAAGCGGTTGAAACTAAAAAGTATTATGATTTAGCAGAATTACAAGATGGAGAAATTTTAATTAAAGGAGCAAATGGAAAAACTGTAACAGTAATGTCTGGAGAAACGGTTGAAATTAATATGATAAGTGTAGGCGAGACTACATTTGAAGCGGTTGCATTTAACGGAAAGACTGCTAAGAAAGTATTTAAACCTGAATCTAATATTGCACCAGAAAATTACACAGCATTAGATACAAAATTCTTTGAATTTACTTATGATTCAACAACAATGACAGCTACACTAAAGAAGATAAAAGATATATATCAAGAAGTTGGATACTACGAACATTATAGTTTGCCATCGCCATATCCATATCCTAAAGCAATAATAGATGATAATGGAGCTAGAATCACAGACATAATAATACCATCTAAGGTAGTAAATCCAGCAGATAATAAAGAATATACTATAACAGCAATAGCAAACAATGCATTTTCAGTGCCATATAGAATAACAGCAACCACTCAACCAAGTTTTACAAGCTTAATATTACCTGAAACAATAGTAACAATAGGAGAATATGCATTCTTTAGTTGGAATAAAACTACTAAATTAATATTACCAAAGAGCTTAACTACAGTGGGCTATCAAGCGTTTAGTTATTGGAATGAATTAGATGTAATAGGTTATTCAGGCACACAAGCACAATATTCAAATATAGTATTTGACGCTCAATGGTCATATGAAGGAAAAGAATTTGAAGAAAAAATAGTAATATGTGATACTCAATATTCAATAGCGGATTAGAGTAAAACGTATATAATAGGGCATGATAGTAAAATATTATGTCCTTAATTTTTATATAAATATTGAAAAAACATAAAATATATTATAGTATTGATTTATGAAGATATAAAGGGGGAAAACAAATGAAAAGAAAACAAGGTATATCGCTAATAGTACTAGTAATAACAATAATAGTTATGATAATCTTAGCAGCTTCAGTAGTAATTACTTTAAGTAATACAGGGATAATAAATAAAGCAAGCGAAGCGACAGATGCAACTAATTTGCAACAAGTACAACAATTAGCTACATTAACGTGGGCTGATGGATATATGGATGCTCTTAGAGGCAATCAATTAAAAGATTATGTTTTAGATCAAATGAAAGATTATACTGATGATTATGATATAGATGTATCAGACAAAGGTGTAGAAGTAAATAAAAAAGGTGAAGGACCAATCGAACCATTTGACTATTATACATATGATTATGATACGACAAATATGACGGCAGCATTAAAAGGCGTGCAAGAGAAGTATGCGGTAACAGGATACTATAATGATAGAACAGATAAATATCCTTATACAACAGCAATAAAGGATGATGAAGGAAATACTGTAACAAGAGTTGCAATTCCATCAACAGTAACTGGACCTGATGGTGAGACATATACAGTAACTTCAATAAAAGCGGGAGCGTTTTCATCTAGTACAGCAGGTTCGCTAAACCCAGCGCTTGATGATCAATCGCAATTTACAGAAATAGTATTACCGGATACATTGGTAACAATTGACAATAATGCATTTGCGTTATGTGTAAATATAAAAGAAATAGTAATACCAGAAGGTGTTACAAATATAAATTATGGTGCGTTTATGGTATGTAAATCATTAGAGAAGATAGTATTGCCGAAAACATTTACAACACTTGGTGTGTGGGTATTTGGATATGCAGACAATTTAACAGATGTATATTATGCTGGTACAGAAACAGAATGGTCAAATCTATCATTAGATACAATGGGTAATGTGTCCTTTACAAATGCAACTATGCATTATAACTATGTAGCAGAATAATTAAATCAGTAAACAAATTAAATAATAAAAGAAAACATAACAGGTAACTGTTATGTTTTTCCTTTTTGTTTATTCTTTTCTTTTTATTATTTTTATGATAAAATATATCCGAGGATTTTTTATGGAAAGAATAGATGATTTAAACCTTAATGGGAAGAAGATAGTGCAAGATACAGACCTCTTTTTATTCGGTATGGATTCTGTGCTTCTTGCTAATATGGTTAAGAAAACAAATAAAGATACAAATATATTAGATTTAGGAACGGGTTCAGCGGTTATGCCTGTAATTATTTCTGAGAAAGTTAAGTGTAATAAAATAATTGGAGTAGAGCTTCAAGATAAGATGTATAATCTGGCGCTTAAAAATATTGAGCTTAATGAACTGCAAAATAAGTTATATGTTGTTAAGGAAAATCTTAAGAATGTGGAAAAAATACGTGAAAAAATTGTCGAAATAACTGGAAAAGATAAAGTAGATGTGGTAATATCTAATCCCCCATATAAAAAAGCGGGAACAGGAACGGTTAATGATATAGATGAAAAATATATAGCAAGACATGAAGTTATGTGTGTGCTAGAAGATATATTTAAGACTGCATCTAAGTTATTAAGATTTAAGGGTAAGTTATATATTGTACATAAACCAGAAAGAATAGCAGATTTAATAACATTAGGTAGAAAGTATAACCTAGAGATAAAAGAACTACAGTTTTTACAACCTAGTGTTACAAAGAAACCTAGTATAGTACTTTGTGAATATGTACTAGGTGGCGGCAATGAATGTACAGTGCTACCTAGCATAATAGAATATGATGAGAATGGAAATTATACTAATACTGTATATGAAATATATGGTATGGATAATGTGGAGGAATAATGAGTAAAAAAGAAGAAATAGCTGGGAAGCTATATTTGGTAGGTACACCAATAGGTAATTTAAGAGATATTACTTTACGTGCAATAGATACATTAAAAGAAGTGGATTTAATTTTAGCAGAAGATACAAGACAAACATTAAAGTTATTAAATCACCTAGAAATATCTAAACCACAAATTAGTTATCATAGACATAACGAAAAAGATAAAATAGATGAAGTTAGAAGACTTTTAGACGAAGGAAAACAAATTGCACTTGTTTCAGATGCGGGGATGCCAAGAATATCTGATCCTGGTGAAGCGTTAGTAGAAACGTTAATAGATGAAGGGTATAAAATAGAAGTTATACCTGGTGTTACTGCTCTTACAACAGCAATAGCATACACGAATTTTGATTCAGATACATTTACATTTGAAGGTTTCTTACCAATGAGACCTACTAGACGTCGTGAAAGATTAGAAAGTCTTAAATATGAAACAAGAACAATGGTATTCTATGAAGCACCACATAAGATTTTATATACATTAAAAGATATATTAAAACACTTAGGTGAAAGAAGAATATGTATAGCAAGAGAACTTACTAAGCTTCATGAAGAATGTAGATATTCTACACTTACAGAACAAATAGAAGAAATTGAGACAAATGGTATTAAAGGTGAAATCGTTTTAATTATTGAAGGAAATAAAGAAGGCGAAGAACAAAGAAGAGAAGAAGAAAACGAAAAACTCGGAATAGATAAAATGACAGATAGAGAACTTGTCGAATACTATGTAGGACAAGGTGTAGACAAAAAGGAAGCAATTAAGAAAGTGGCGAAAGAAAGAGGAAAAACAAAGAACGAAGTGTATATGGAGTGTGTTTAAATGACAGAAAAAGAACAACTTAGATTAGATAAAATGTTAGAATACGAAAGAGCGTTATACGCTAAAGGATATGAGTTTGTGTGTGGAATAGATGAAGCGGGACGTGGACCATTATGTGGACCAGTTGTAGCAGCTGCAGTTATTCTAAAAAAAGATGATCATATTGAAGGTGTAAACGATTCTAAGAAACTTACAGAAAAGAAAAGAGAAGAATTATTTGAGATAGTAAAAGAAAGAGCTGTAGCTTGGTCTGTTGGTATAGTAGATGAAGAAACAATAGATAGAATAAATATATTAGAAGCAACAAGATTAGCTATGAAAAAAGCTGTTGAAGGCTTAAGCGTAAAACCAGACTATGCATTAGTTGATGCAGAAAAGAAAGTACCAATAGATATACCGTATTCTCCAATAATAAAAGGTGATGCGTTAAGTGAATCTATCGCAGCAGCGTCAATAATAGCTAAGGTTACAAGGGATCATATGATTGTTGAACTAGACAAAGAATATCCAGAGTACGGTTTTGCTAAAAATAAAGGATATGGAACAAAAGAACATACAGATGCAATATTAAAGTATGGACTTTGTAAAGCACATAGAAGAAGTTTTTGTAAGAAATTTATCTAGGAGGTAAATATGACGGTTACATTTAAAGTAGAAGGTATAATGTGTGGCGGTTGTGAAAACAGAATAAACTGTGCCTTAAAAGATATAGAAGGTGTTAATTCTATTGTTGCAAGTCACAAAACCAAAACTGTAACAGTTGAAATGGCTAAGGATATAACTAAGATACTTAAAGATAAAATTGAAGCGTTGGGCTTTGATGTAATAGATTAATTTAAAGGGATAATAATATATGAAAAAAGTGATTTTAAGTATAGGTGGTATGAGCTGTAGCGCTTGTTCTTCTGGCTTAGAAAAATATTTGAATAAACAAGAAGGTATAAAAGCATCAGTGAATCTGGTGCTTGCTCAGGCTTTAGTGGAATATGATGATACTAAGCTAGATGTAGAAAAGATAGAAGAATACATAAAAGAAGCTGGTTTTGAATCTTTAGGTATATATAATCCTAAGAAAGAAAATAAAAAGAATATAAGCAAGTATTTATTATTAGCATCTTTTATATTAACAGTAATAACTATATATATTTCTATGGGAAATATGTTTGGCTGGCCACAAATACCATTCTTAAATATGGAATACCATGCAATTTGGTATTCGCTTGTATTGTGTATATTTGCAATACTTAGTTTGGTATATGGATTGGACATAATAATAAGCGGTGTAAAGAGATTTATTAAAACAATGCCTAATATGGATACTCTAGTAACTATAGGTGTTATTTCGAGCTTTATATATAGCTTTATAAATATGATACTAATATTTGCTGGAAGATTTGAACTTGTACATAATTTGTATTTCGAAGCTTGTGTAAGTGTCTTCTCCTTTGTGAAACTAGGTAGATATATAGATTAT